>NZ_JNZY01000027.1 GCF_000717655.1 Streptomyces katrae | reverse complement strand
TTCGGTGCTGGGTGTCGGGCTGCTGGCGCTGGTGGGCTGGATCGGCTGGGACTACGTCGCCGGTCAGGCACTGGGACGTCGGCCGACGGCAGGCCTGGCCGCTCTTGTTGGTCCGAGACCCAGAGTGGCGTGGCCTTCGCCGACCGACCGTGCTCGGCCTTCGATGACACCGGCCTGGTCAGGGGCCTGTTCGGTATTAGTTTCCGATATATCGTTGACGCATCGCGATGGGTCGACGATAGTTTACGTATCGCAAGAGCGATAGCGAGAAACCGGAAGACGAAAGGAGCGCAGTCATGCGTTCACACGGACAGCACGAACACGAGCACGGACGGGGCCACGGTCACTGCGGGCCCGATCGTCGGGAGGATTTCCAGGGGCGGCGCGGTGCCTTCGGCCCGTTCGGGCCGCCCTTCGGCGGCGGGCCCTTCGGCGGGCGGGGCGGACGCGGCGGACCGCGCGGCCGGGCCCGGCGGGGAGATGTGCGCGCCTCGATCCTGGCGCTGCTCAAGGACCGGCCGATGCACGGCTACGAGATGATCCAGGAGATCGGCGAGCGCAGCGGCGGGGCCTGGAAGCCCAGTCCGGGCTCGGTCTACCCGACCCTGCAGCTGCTCGAGGACGAGGGGCTCATCACCAGCGAGAGCGAGGGCGGCAAGAAGCTGTTCACGCTCACCGACGCCGGCCGCACCGAGGCCGAGTCGGCCCCGGAGGCCCCTTGGGCCGAAGCCGGGCGCGGGTTCGACTTCGAGGCGATGCACGAGGTCCGGACGGCCGGGATCGGCCTGTTCGAGGCCTTCGGCCAGGTCTTCAAGACCGGCTCGGCCGAGCAGCGCGAGAAGGCCCTCGCGGTCATCAACGACGCCCGCAAGAAGCTCTACCTGATCCTGGCCGACGAGCACTGAGCCGGCCGGCGAAATGCAAACGGCGCGCCCCGCGAGTCCTCTCGCGGGGCGCGCCGCCGTATCCGGGCACCCGCCGGGGGAGGGGATCAGACGACCAGGCCGGCGAGCTTGCGGAGCGACTCGTTCAGGGCAGCGGTGGCCGAGTCCTTGAGCTTGCCCGCCATCAGGGAGACGGCGGCCCCGTTGAACTCCCCGTCGATGCGGACGGTGGTGGCACCGCCGTCCGGGATCAGGGTGTACCGGGTGAGGATGGCCACGCCCATGGGGCCCTTGCCCGTGATGGCGAAAACGCGCTCGGTCTCCAGCTCCGAGACGGTCCAGGCGACCTCGGCCGGGAAGCCCATCATCTTCATGTTCTCCTCGAAGGTGGCGCCGACCGCGAGGGTCCCGGGGCCGCCCTTCGGGAAATTCGTGTGGGTCATGCTCCACTGGCCGTACGCCGACCAGTCCGTCAGCTGGGCCCAGAGCTTCGCGGCGGACGCCTCGATGCGTGATTCCGCGGTGACTTCGGCCATGCGACCACCCCTTCTCGTCGGGTACGTGCGGCGGAACGTAGCCCCGGCGGGCGGAACATTCAATACTGACGACCTGTCAGGAACGGTCCGCCCGCTCACGCCCGGTCTCGGATGCGTCTCAACAGGTGTCACGTCTGTGACGGTACTGACCGCCCCTGCCATGATGGCCGGATGCAAGCGTCAGGGAGAAACGCCGGACTGGGCCTCGCGCTCGTCTCGGCGTTCGCGTTCGGTGGTTCGGGTGTGGCGGCGAAGCCGCTGATCGAGGCGGGTCTGGACCCGCTGCACATGGTCTGGCTCAGGGTGGCCGGGGCCGCGCTGGTGCTGTCCCCGCTGGCCTGGCGGCACCGGGATCTCCTGCTGCGCAAACCCCTGCTGCTCGCCGGCTTCGGGCTCGTCGGCGTCGCGGGCGTGCAGGCCTTCTACTTCGCCTCCCTGTCCCGGATCCCGGTCGGCGTGGCCCTGCTCCTGGAGTACCTCGGCCCGGCGCTGCTGCTCGGCTGGATCCGGTTCGTGCAGCGCAAGCCGGTGACCCGGGCCGCCGCGGCGGGTGCCGCCCTGGCCGTCGTGGGGCTCGCCTGTGTCGTCGAGGTCTGGTCCGGGCTGAGCCTGGACCTGCTCGGGGTCCTGCTCGGCCTCGCCGCCGCCTGCTGCCAGGCCTTCTACTTCGTGTTCGCGGACCACGGTGCCGACGGCGCCGCCGACGACGTGCCCGACCCGCTCGGGGTGATCGCGTACGGCATGCTCGTCGGCGCGCTGGTGATGACGGTGATCTCCCGGCCGTGGGAGATCGACTGGCAGCTGCTGGGCGGGCAGGCCGCGATGGGTGACACGACGGTGCCCGCGTGGGTGCTGCTCGGCTGGGTGGTGCTGATCGCGACGGTCTTCGCGTACCTGACCGGCGTGGTCTCGGTGCGCAAGCTCTCGCCGCAGGTGGCCGGTGTCGTGGCCTGCCTGGAGGCGGTCGTGGCCACCGTCTTCGCCTGGATCCTGCTGGGCGAGCACCTCTCCACCCCGCAGATCGCCGGCGGAGCGCTGGTGCTCGGCGGGGCCTTCATCGCCCAGTCCTCGCGGCCCACCCCGCCGGGGGCGGCGGATCCGGAATCGGCTGTTCTGGACCGCGAGGCGATGACGGCCTAAGGTGGCGATCATGCATTCGACCGTGCTTCCGCCTCCGGCCGCGTAGCCGCGGGCAGCTGCCCCTTGTGACGAGGACCCGGCCCGGGCAGTTCCCGGGCGGGTTCGTGCTGCCCGCGAAGCGATGACCTTCCTCTTTCATCCTTCACGCATGCGCGGAGCACACTCGTGTCGAATCCTTCGCCCGCTTCAGGGCGCAGTCTGCTGTACCTCGTCGTCGCCGGAGCCGCCTGGGGCACCGCCGGGGCGGCCGCCTCCCTCCTCTTCCTGGCCAGTGACCTCGGCCCGCTCGCCCTGTCGTTCTGGCGGTGCGCCGGCGGGCTGGTGGTGCTGCTGGGGGTGCTCGCCGTACGCCGGCTCCGGGGCCCGCGGCCGGCGGCGCGGCCGTCGGCGGCCTCTCTGATCGGGACGGGGCTGATGTTCACCCTGTTCCAGGCCGCGTACTTCGCCGCCGTACGGGACACCGGCCTCGCGGTCGGGACCGTGGTGACCCTGGGCGCCGGGCCGGTGCTGATCGCTCTCGGGGCGCGCCACTGGATGGGCGAGCGGCTCGGCCGGGGCGGGGTGGCCGCCGTCGTGGGGGCGCTCGCCGGGCTCGCCGTGCTGGTCCTGGGCGGCGGGGGCGGGGAGGTGCGGCCGGCCGGCGTCGGCTGGGCCCTGCTGTCGGCCGCCGGGTACGCCGCGATGACCCTGCGGGCCCGCTCGCTGGGGCGGCGCGGGGCGGGCGGGGAGCCGCTGGTCACCACCGCCTGGTCGGTCGCGGTGGGCACGGTGTGCCTGCTGCCGCTCGCCGCGGCGGAGGGGCTGGTGCCGCACACCGCCGAACTCGGGCGGGTGCTCTGGCTGCTGGTGTACGTGGCCACCGTGCCGACGGCCCTGGCGTACGCGCTGTACTTCACCGGGGCCGCGGCGGTGCGGGCCGCGACGGTGTCCGTGATCATGCTGATCGAGCCGGTCAGCGCGGCGGTGATCGCCGTACTGGTGCTCGGCGAGCGGCTGACCGGCGCCGTGGTGCTGGGCACCGTACTGCTGCTGACGGCGGTGGGCGCGCTGATCGCGGCCGAGGCGCGCAGGCCGGCGGGCGGGCCGGTGGTCCGGCCCGCTCGGGGGACCCGCGAGACTCCCGAGGCCCGCGAGCCCCATGAGCCCCGTGAGGCTCAGAGGGCGGCGAGGTAGTCCGGGGTGGCGATCCCGGGGGCCAGGTCGTCGGCCGGGATCGGGGTTCCGTGCACCGGCGTGACCGGGACCACGCCCGACCAGTAGGGCAGGTCCATGTCCTCGGGCTCGTCGTTGGGGCCGCCGGTGCGGAGCTTCGCCGACACCTCGTTCAGGTCCAGACGGATCACCGCGGTCGCGGCGAGCTCCTTCGCGTTGGCGGGCCGGGAGTCGGCCGAGCGGCCCGGCACCACGTGGTCGACGAGGGCGTCCAGAGCCATCCGGCGCTCGTCCTCGTCGGTCACCTGGTACGCGGTGCCGTGCACGATCACCGAGCGGTAGTTGATCGAGTGGTGGAAGGCCGACCGGGCCAGCACCAGGCCGTCCACGTGCGTCACGGTCAGGCATACGGGCAGCCCCGGGTCGGTCTGGCCGGCGGCGAGCAGCGGGCGCGAGCCGGTCGAGCCGTGGACGTACAGGGTCTCGCCGACCCGGCCGTAGAGCGTCGGCAGGACCACCGGTGCGCCGTCGCGGACGAAGCCGAGGTGGCAGACGTAGGCCTGGTCGAGTATCGAGTGGACCGTCTCGCGGTCGTAGC
Organism: Streptomyces katrae; assembly: GCF_000717655.1. Lineage (GTDB taxonomy): Bacteria > Actinomycetota > Actinomycetes > Streptomycetales > Streptomycetaceae > Streptomyces > Streptomyces katrae_B. Next base: position 107,450 of record NZ_JNZY01000027.1, on the reverse strand, counting down.
GCGCCCGCTCGCGGGAGCGGCTCGGGACGGTGCGGTCGGTGGGCTCGTAGCCGCCGGTCGTCCCGTTCGTCTCGGGCATCTCTTGCGTGTCGGTCTGGGCGGTCATGATGCGCGCTCCGTTGTACTAGTGCATACTTGGCTTTGTGCTAGGAGAGTATCGGATTGCAGGGCGCCGCGCATCGGATATCGCGGCCAGTGTCGAAGCGGGCGTCGGATCGGGCGCGCTCGCGCCGGGAACGTTGCTGCCGCCGATGCGGGAGCTCGCGGGAGTGCTCGGGGTGAACCCGAACACCGTGGCCGCCGCGTACCGGACGCTGCGCGAGCGCGGGGTCATCGAGACCGACGGGCGGCGTGGCAGCCGCGTACGCGGGCGGCCGGCGAGTGCGCCGCGCGACGAGCTGCGGATGGCGGTGCCGCCGGGCGCGCGGGACGTCGCCTCGGGGAATCCGGACGTACGGCTGCTGCCCCCGCTGGACGGGGCCCTGGCCGAGGCCGCGCGCCGGTACGCACGGGCGCCGACGCTGTACGGGGACGACCCGGTGGTGCCGGAGCTGCAGCGGCTGGCCCGGGCCGACCTCGACGCGGACGGGGTGCCGGCCGGGCCGGTGGGGGTGACCTCGGGCGCGCTGGACGGGATCGAGCGGGTCCTGGCCGCGCACCTGCGGCCGGGGGACGCGGTGGCGATCGAGGACCCGGGGTGGGGGAGCGTGCTGGACCTGGCGGCGGCGCTGGGGCTGCGCGTGGTGCCGGTGGCGGTGGACGACGACGGGCCCGTCGTCTCGTCGGTGGAGCGGGTGCTCGCGGAGGGCGCGCGGGCGCTGCTCGTGACGGCGCGGGCGCAGAACCCGACCGGGGCGGCGGTCGGCGCGGACCGGGCGGCGCAGCTGCGCGGCGTGCTGGCGCGGTACCCGGAGGTGCTGGTGGTCGACGACGACCACGGGCACGCCATCGTGGACCTGCCGCTGCACTCGCTGGGCGGGGTGACCCGGCACTGGGCGCTCGTGCGGTCCACGGCGAAGGCGTACGGGCCCGACCTGCGCCTCGCGGTGCTGACCGGCGACGCCGTGACCTTGGACCGCGTACGCGGACGGCAGCGGCTGGGCCCGGGGTGGGTGAGCCGGCTGCTCCAGTACGCGGTGGTCGAGCTGTGGACCTCGGCTGCGGTGGACCGGGCAGCGGTCGCGAGGTCCTACGGGGAGCGGCGGGACGGGCTGGTCGCGGCCCTGCGGGAGCGGGGCGTACGGGCCCACGGGCGCAGCGGGATGAACGTATGGGTGCCCGTCGCCGACGAGACGGGGGCGGTGACGCGGCTGCTGGCCGCGGGCTGGGCGGCGGCCCCGGGCAGCCGGTTCCGGGTGGAGTCGGGGCCGGGCGTACGGATCACGGTGTCGGGCGTGCAGCTCCGCGAAGTGCCGGGGCTCGCAGCCGCGGTGGCGGCATCGGTCCGGCCCGCGACGGGCGGCCGCTTCGACTGACCGGCTCCTGGGACTCCAGGGCCGAAGACGCCCCCTAGCGGCGGCGGGTCTGGGTCAGGGCCGCCCCGGCCAGGACGATCGCCGCGCCCACCGGGGTGTTCCAGTGGAGCTGCTCGCCCAGGAGCAGGACGCCCGCCGTGGTGGCGATGACCGGGATGAAGTACGTGACCATCTGGGCCGTGGTCGGGCCGATCTCCGCAACCAGGCCGTACTGCATCTGCAGGGCCATCCCCGTGCCCAGGGCGCCGAGCGCGATCACCGACAGGGTCGGCCAGAGCGGGAACGAGGCGGGGGCCGGGGTGAACACGGCGCTGACCGCCAGCAGCTGGAGTGTGGAGAGCATCAGCTGGGCGCCGGTCAGCGCCACCGGCGAACCCGGGACCGAGGCCAGCGTGCGCCGGACGTAGATCCAGCCGACCGGATAGCAGAGCGAGGCGAGCAGGGCGAGCGCAGTGCCCTCGGCGTCGATGCCCTCGAAGCCCTGCCAGACGCCGAGGACCGTCAGGACGCCGAGGAAGCCCAGGCCCAGGCCGGCGAAGCGGCGGCGTGTCGGGCGGTCCTCGGACAGGGCCACCAGCGACAGCGCCATGCCCCACAGCGGCGAGGTGGCGTTGCAGATCCCGGCCAGGCTCGACGGGATGCTCAGCTCGGCGTACGAGAAGAGCGAGAAGGGGGCGGTGTTGAGCAGGAGCGCCGCCACGAACAGGTGGACCCAGGTGCGGCGGCCCCGGGGGAGCGGCTCGCGGCGGACGACGAGCACGGCCAGCAGCGCCAGCGCACCGGACAGCACCCGGCCGAGCGCGACCTGGAACGGCGCGTACGCATCCGTGCCCACCTTGATCAGGAGGAAGCTGAAGCCCCAGATCACCGAGAGGACCGCGAAGCGGAGCCGCCAGTCCACCCGCCTGGCCCGGACGGGGGCGACCGGCGGCAAGAAAGTGGGGCGAGGGGTGGCGGGTGCGCTCATGAGGAGCACTCTGCTCCGGTCGACTGCGTAGGACAAGCGAGACTTCTTCGGGGCGACGGCGTAGCATTGCTTACATGTTGAACCTGGAGCGCCTGCGTACCCTGGACGCCCTCGCCCGCCACGGCTCGGTCAGCGGCGCGGCCGACGGGCTCCACGTCACCACCTCCGCCGTCTCCCAGCAGATGGCCAAGCTGGAGCGGGAGGTCGGCCAGCCGCTGCTGGCCAAGAACGGCCGCGGAGTCCGGCTCACGGACGCGGGCCGGCTGCTGGCCGATCACGCGGCCCGGATCATCTCCCAGGTGGAGCTCGCCCAGGCCGACGTGGAGGCCCAGCGGGGCTGCGCCGTCGGCGAGCTGCGGATCGGCGCCTTCCCGACCGCCATGCGCGGACTGCTGCCCCAGGCGCTCACCGCCCTGCGCGCCGGGCACCCAGAACTGCGGCCCCTGGTACGGGAGCAGGAGCCCGAGGACAGCATGGCGGCCGTCGTCCGCGGCGATCTCGACCTGGCCCTGGCCATCGACTGGCACAACAAGCGCATGCCGGTGCCTGCCGAGCTCACCCGGGCGCACCTGCTCGACGACTCCTGCGACATCGCCGTACCGGCCGGGCACCGGCTGGCCGACCGCGACCGGATCTCCCTCTCCGAGTTCGCCGACGACGACTGGATCTCATGGAACGAGGGCCAGTTCTGCCACGAGTGGCTCGTGTACACGCTGCGAGGCACCGGCATCGAGCCGCGCATCGCGCACATCGCCGAGGAGCACCACACCCAGCTGGCCTTCGTGGAGGCCGGACTGGGGGTGTGCGTGGCGCCCCGGCTCGGGCGCGGCCCGGTGCCGCCCGGGGTCCGGCTGCTGCCCGTGAGCGACGCGGTCCGCCGTCACGTGTACGTCGTCTGGCGGGCGGACGCCGACCGGCGGCCCTCGATCCGGGCCGCCGTCGAGGCCCTGCAGGAGGCCGCCGCGGTGCTCTAGGAGGCCGGAGCGCCAAGGGCATCAGAGCTTGCGGAAGTCCCACGAGACGATCGACTCCGGGGTGAGCCGGATCCATGCGTGGCGGCCGTCGTGCGGCATCTCCTCGATGCCGAAGTTCTTGGCCGGGAACAGCCGTTCCGCCTCGGCCAGCTCCGGGCAGGGCTCGCCCGTGCGCGGGGCCTCGCCCACGAAGACGGCGCTGCCGGAGAGTTCGACCCCGCGCAGTTCGTCGTACGCCTCGCCCGCGTCCACGACCGCCGAGATCCGCGGGTCCTTCCGCAGGTCGGACCAGCGGCGGCTGCGCGTGATCGAGTACAGCCACAGGGAGCTGCCGTCCCATGCGAACCACAGGGCGCCCACGTGCGGGCGGCCGTCCGGGGAGACGGTCGCCACCCGGCAGGTGCGCTGCTCGCGCAGGAAGGCGTCCACTTCGGCGTCGGTCATCATGATGCGGCGGCCCCGCCGCTGTGTCCCGTCCATCCGTCCCGCACCCCTTCACATCTGACTGTGTGTCAGGAATCATGCGGGATCGATGGTCGTCACGCCAGGGGGAGCCATGCCGGAACTCGATCCCGCCACCACCGCCCTGCTCATCGTCGAGTGCCAGAGCGGCGTCGTCGGCGAGGAGAGCGCCCTGCCCGAGCTGGCGAAGGAGGCCAGGGACTCCGGGATGCTGGGGCGGGTGGCCGCGCTGGTCGACGCCGCGCACAGGGCCGGCGTACAGGTGCTGCACGCGATCGCCGAGCGGCGGCCGGACGGGCTCGCGGCCAACGACAACGCGCGGCTGTTCCGGGCTGCCGGGAAGCTGCCCGTCCGGCAGCTGTCGGGGAGCCGGGCGGTGCAGGTGGCGGCGCCGATCGAGGTGGCCGGGAACGACCTGGTGGTCCGCCGGCTGCACGGGCTCTCGCCGATCGCGGGCACCGACGTGGACGCCCTCCTGCGCAACCTCGGCATCCGCACCCTCGTCGTCGCCGGGGTCTCCTCGAACATCGCGATCCCGAACACGGTCTTCGATGCCGTGAACCTCGGCTACCGGGTGGTGGTGCCGTCCGATGCCATCGCGGGGGTGCCCGCCGCGTACACCGCCGAGGTGATCCGCAACTGCCTGGCGCTCGTCGCGACCGTCACCACGGCCGAAGCCCTCCTCGCGCAGTGGGCTCCCGCGCACTGACCCCCGTAACCTGGGCGGATGCTGTCCGAAGTGATCGCGACCCGTTACGTCACGCCTCTGCGTGAGGGCGGCTCGCTCCCGGGGATCGTCGAGGCCGACGACCTCGGTACCTACGTCATGAAATTCACCGGAGCCGGCCAGGGCCGCAAGACCCTGGTCGCCGAAGTCGTCTGCGGGCGCCTGGCGCAGCGCCTCGGCCTGCGGGTCCCGCGGCTGGTGCAGATGCAGCTCGACCCCGTCATCGGGCTCGGCGAACCCGACCAGGAGGTCCAGGAGCTGCTGAAGGCCAGCGGCGGACTCAACCTCGGGATGGACTACCTGCCCGGGTCGATCGGCTTCGACCCGCTCGCGTACCAGGTGGACCCCGCCGAGGCGGGGCGCGTGGTCTGGTTCGACGCGCTGATCAACAACGTCGACCGGTCCTGGCGCAACCCGAACATGCTGGTCTGGCACGGGGACCTGTGGCTCATCGACCACGGCGCCACCATGATCTGGCACCACAACTGGCCCACCGCCGAGAGCGCCGCCGCCAAGCCGTACAACGCCTCCGACCACGTCCTGGCCCCCGTCGGCCCGGACGTAGCGGCGGCCGCCGCCGCGCTCGCGCCCCTGGTGACCCGGGACCTGCTCGATGAGGTCGTCGCCGACGTGCCCGACGAGTGGCTGGTCGACGAGCCGGGCTTCGACTCCACCGACGCGGTGCGCCGCGCCTACGTGGAGGTGCTGCTGCCGCGCGCGGCCACGATCCACGAGAGGATCTCGATGGAGGCCGAGGTGAAGGCGCCCTCCAAGCCGCCGGGGTGGCTGACCGACCATCTGACCGAATGGCCCCACAAGACCGACAAGACCAAGAAGAAGAGCGACGGCGAGTGACCAAGCGGGACGTGTTCGAGTACGCGCTGGTGCGCGTGGTGCCCCGGATGGAGCGCGGCGAGTGCTTCAACGCCGGCGTGATCGTCTACTGCCGGGCGCGCTCCTACGTGGCCGCGCGCACCCACCTGGACGAGGCCAAGCTCCTCGTCCTGGACCCGGAGGCCGACGTGGCCGGCGTACGCGCCGCCCTGCACGGGGTCGAGGGCGTGTGCACCGGCGGCGAGTGGGCCGGCCAGGCGGCGGGCGACGATGCGGGCCGCCGGTTCCGCTGGCTGATCGCCCCGCGCAGCACGGTGGTGCAGCCCGGGCCGGTGCACACCGGTCTGACGACCGACCCGGAGGCCGAGGTGGAACGGCTGCTGGACCTGCTGGTGCGCTGATCCGCAAGGCGGCCGTACGGCGATCCGTACGGCGGCCGTCGTGACGTGGGGAGCCCTGGGGCCGGGTGCCGTTGACACCGGGTGCCAGGGCTCCTAGCGTCTCCTCAGCTGAAGCTACTAAGCGGTTGCTCACCGATGAGGAACCGCTGATGAGGATTCCGAGCGCGAGGAGATCCACCATGTCCACCACCGAGCAGCGCGTCGCGATCGTGACCGGGGCGGCCCGGGGCATCGGCGCGGCCACCGCCGTGCGTCTGGCTGCCGAAGGCCGGGCCGTCGCCGTCCTCGATCTCGACGAGGCGGCCTGCAAGGACACCGTCGAGGCGATCACGGCGGCCGGCGGCAAGGCCCTGGCGGTCGGCTGCGACGTCTCCGACGCGGCGCAGGTGGAGGCGGCCGTCGAGCGAGTCGCGAGCGCCCTGGGCGCCCCGACCATCCTGGTCAACAACGCGGGTGTGCTGCGCGACAACCTGCTCTTCAAGATGAGCGAGAACGACTGGGACACCGTCATGAACGTCCACCTGCGCGGTGCGTTCCTGATGTCGAAGGCCTGTCAGAAGTACATGGTGGAGGCCAAGTTCGGCCGCATCGTCAACCTCTCCAGCAGCTCGGCGCTGGGCAACCGCGGCCAGGTCAACTACTCCGCCGCCAAGGCCGGCCTGCAGGGCTTCACCAAGACCCTGGCCATCGAGCTCGGCAAGTTCGGCGTCACCGCCAACGCCGTCGCCCCCGGCTTCATCGTCACGGAGATGACCGCCCAGACGGCCGCACGCGTGGGCATGGGCTTCGAGGACTTCCAGGCCGCCGCGGCCACCCAGATCCCCGTCCAGCGCGTCGGCCGCCCGGACGACATCGCCAACGCGATCGCGTTCTTCACGGGCGAGGCCGCCGGCTTCGTCTCGGGCCAGGTCATGTACGTGGCCGGCGGCCCGCTCAACTGACGAGAGGCAGGGCGCAGCTCATGACGAACAGCAGCACGAACGCGGCGGACAGCGGCAAGGTCGCGCTGATCACCGGTGCGAGCCGGGGCATCGGCTACGGCATCGCCGAGGCGCTCGTCGCCCGTGGCGACCGGGTGTGCATCACCGGGCGCAGCGAGGACGCCCTCAAGGAGGCCGTCGAGGCGCTCGGTGCGGACCGGGTGATCGGGGTCGCGGGGAAGGCGCACGACGAGGCCCACCAGGCGGTCGCCGTCGAGCGGACGATGGAGGCCTTCGGACGGGTCGACTTCCTGATCAACAACGCCGGCACCAATCCCGTCTTCGGTCCGATCGCGGACCTGGACCTCGGCGTCGCGCGCAAGGTCTTCGAGACGAATGTGATCTCGGCGCTCGGGTTCGCCCAGCGGACCTGGCACGCCTGGCAGAAGGACAACGGCGGCGCGATCGTGAACATCGCGTCCATCGCCGGCGTCTCCGCCTCGCCCTTCATCGGCGCGTACGGGATGAGCAAGGCCGCCATGGTCAACCTCACCCTCCAGCTCGCCCACGAGATGGCGCCCGGGGTCCGCGTGAACGCGATCGCCCCCGCCGTGGTCAAGACGAAGTTCGCCCAGGCGCTCTACGAGGGCCGCGAGCAGGAGGCCGCGGCCGCGTACCCGCTCGGCCGGCTCGGGCTGCCGGAGGACATCGGCGGCGCGGCGGCTTTTCTTACATCTGCACAAGCGGAATGGATCACCGGCCAAACACTGGTCGTCGACGGGGGAATGTTCCTCAATGCCGGAGTGCACTGATCGATAATCGGACGCATTTGCCTCCCGAGGGGAGGCAAATGCGTACCTAATATGCACGAAATCGGTCAAGTGTCACATGAAACCTGCCCATTGGATTTGTGAGGCACTGCGGTAGGGTCTGCCGCACCCCTGGCTGATCGAGGAGCGTGCACGTGTTCATCCGGACCAGATGCCTGCAGATCACTGCGGCCCTTGCGTCCATATCCCTGCTCGCCGGATGCGGTCTGCTTTCGGACGACGGCAGTGACGCCGCGAAGAGGATCGTCGTCGGCACGACGAGCGCCCCGAGCACCCTCGATCCCGCCGCCGCCTGGGACGGCTCCTGGGAGCTGTACCGGAACGTCTACCAGACCCTGCTGGCGTTCCCCACGGGCTCCACCAAGCCCCAGCCCGACGCCGCCCAGAACTGCGAGTTCACCGACGCGGCGAACGAGTCGTACCGGTGCACGCTGAAGAAGGGCCTGAAGTTCTCCAACGGCGAGGCGCTCGACGCCAAGGCCGTCAAGCACTCGCTCGACCGGATCCGGACGATCAACTCCCAGACCGGTCCGCAGGGCCTGTTCGGCAGCCTGGACAAGATCGAGACCCCGGACGCGCAGACGGTCGTCTTCCACCTGAAGACGCCGGACGCCACCTTCCCCTTCGTCCTCGGCTCGCCGGCCGCCTCGCTGGTCGCCCCCAAGGACTACCCGGCCGACAAGGTGCGGGAGGACGGCAAGGTCACCGGCTCCGGCCCGTTCGTGCTCGACTCGTACAAGGAGGGCAGCGAGGCGGTCCTCGGCAAGAACGGGACGTACAACGGCTTCGCGAACCGGCGTAACGACGGGGTGACCATCCGCTACTTCGCGGACTCCACCAAGATGATCGCGGCGCTCAAGGACAAGGAGATCGACGCGACCTACCGCGGTCTGTCGGCTCCCGAGATCAAGGACCTGCAGACCCCCGCCTCGCACTCGCAGGGCGTCCAGGTCGTCGAGAACGTCGGCGCCGAGATCCGCTACCTGGTCTTCAACCCCAAGGACCCGCAGGTCGCCAAGCTGCCGGTGCGCCAGGCCATCGCCCAGGTCATCGACCGCGGCGCGATCGTCTCCAAGGTCTACCAGGGCACCGCCGAGCCGCTGTACTCGATGGTCCCCAAGGGGGTCGTGGGCCACAAGACGCCCTTCTACGACAAATACGGCCAGGCCGACGTCAAGAAGGCCCAGAAGATCCTCAAGGACGCCGGGATCACCCAGCCGGTGGAGCTGACCTTCTGGTACACCACCGACCGCTACGGCGCCTCCACCGCCGACGAGTTCACCGAGCTCAAGCGCCAGCTGGACGAGAGCGGGCTCTTCAAGGTCACCCTGCGCGGCCAGCCCTGGAAGGTCTTCCAGGTCGGCTACAAGAACGGCGAGTACCCGGTCTTCGGCCGCGGCTGGTTCCCCGACTTCCCGGACCCGGACAACTTCATCGCGCCGTTCGTCGGCAAGGAGAACGCGGTCGGCACCCCGTACGAGCCCGCCCAGATCCTCACCGACCTGCTGCCCAAGTCCCGCCGCGAGAGCGACCGCGCCGCCGGCGTCCGCGAGTTCGAGCAGGCCCAGCAGATCTTCGCCGAGGACGTCCGCCTCCTGCCCCTGTGGCAGGGCAAGCTGTACGTAGCTGCCCGCGAGGACATCGCGGGCGGCGAGCGGGCGCTCGACCCGCAGACCGTCTTCCAGATGTGGGAGCTGTACCGCAAGACCAGCTGGTAGCCGGCCCGCCTCGTCCGCGGACGCCTTCGGGCGCCCGCGGACGAGGCGTTGTCAGTGGCCCCCGGTAGGTTCTGAGCTGTTGCACCACGCAGTTGCACGAACTTGTACCGGAGGTTGTAGACGTGACCCAGATGCTGCCCGAGTCCTGGCTCCCCGTCCTCGGCGACGAGCTGGACCAGCCCTACTTCAAAGAGCTCACCGAGTTCGTCGAGAAGGAGCGGGCGAACGGGCCGGTCTACCCGCCCCGAGAGCAGGTCTTCGCCGCCCTGGAGGCCACTCCCTTCGACAAGGTGAAGGTCCTCGTCCTCGGCCAGGACCCCTACCACGGCGCCGGCCAGGGGCACGGCCTGTGCTTCTCCGTGCGGCCCGGGGTCAAGACCCCGCCCTCGCTGCGCAACATCTACAAGGAGATGCACGCGGAGCTGGGCACGCCCGTCCCGGACAACGGGTACCTGATGCCGTGGGCCGAGCAGGGCGTCCTGCTGCTCAACGCGGTGCTCACCGTCCGCGAGGCCGAGCCCAACTCGCACAAGGGCAAGGGCTGGGAGAAGTTCACCGACGCGGTGATCCGCGCGGTGGCCGGCCGGCCCGACCCGGCCGTCTTCGTGCTGTGGGGTGCCTACGCCCAGAAGAAGCTCCCGCTGATCGACGAGGAGCGGCACGCGGTCGTCAAGGGCGCCCACCCCTCCCCGCTGTCGGCCAAGAAGTTCTTCGGCTCCCGGCCCTTCACGCAGATCAACGAGGCCGTCGCGGCCCAGGGCCATGCGCCGATCGACTGGACGATCCCGGACCTGGGCTGACGCCCCACCGCGCCTCGGCGCCATTGCCGGTGCCTGCCGTTAGCGTCGTGACGAACCAGACCGGAGCAGGTCGGGCAGAGCAAGACGGAGGCCGCCGTGACGGAGCAGCAGGAGGCGTCGGAGGACGCCGTCATGACCAGGATCGGCCAGGCCGTCATCCTGCTGCACGCCGGTGACCGCGAAGAGGCCCGCAACCGCCTCGGCGAGATCTGGAACGAGATCGGCGAGGACGGTGACGGCCTCCACCGGTGCACGCTCGCGCACTACATGGCCGACGCCCAGGACGATCCCGCCGACGAACTGGCCTGGGACCTGCGGGCCCTGACCGCCGCCGACGGGCTGGGCGGGGGGCTGCGTGACGGGCTGCCCGCGCAGCATGAGCCGCATCCCGCCGTGCGGGTGTTCTATCCGTCCCTGCACCTCAGCCTGGCCGCCGACTACGTCAAACTGCAGCGGCCCGAGGCGGCGCGGGTGCACCTGGCCCGGGCCCGGGCCGCCACCGGCGCCCTGGCCGACGACGGGTACGGGAACGGCGTACGGGCCGCCATCGCCCGGCTGGAGCGGCGCCTCGCCGCGGAGCCGGGCAGGCGGCCCCGGCCGTTCCCGGAGCAGTCCCCGTAGCGCGCTCAGCCGCCGTGGACGCCCGCGCAGATGCGGGCCTCCGGGCTGTCCGGGTGCCAGCCGCCGTGCCGGCGGCCCAACGCACACACGTCGGCGGGCCGGACCGGCAGCTCCTTCACCAGCTCGCGCGGCACCTCCACGTCCCGCCCCGACGGGTCCGTACGGCCTCCCTTGCCCGCTGAGCGGCGTGCGCCGGGCCGGTGCGGCTCCGGGATGTCCGGCACCGGCGGAACGGCCTGAGGGGACGCCTCGGGCGCCGTGCCCGCCGCGCCTGCCGGGACCGCCGCCGTGCCGGGCGCGGCCTGCCGGCTCGCGGCGGAGGCGGCCGGCTGCGCGGACTGCCCCGGTACGGCCTTCAGCGCCTCCAGGGCGGGCGCCCGGACCGCCACCGGCGCGGCCACCGGTCCGCCGCGCGGCTCGTACTGCGGCGGCGCCCCCGTGGTGCCGGGGGCGGCCGCCGGCTGCATCGGGGCGGGGGTCACATGCACGCAGCCCGAGACGGCCGAGACGGCACAGGCGACTCCGAGCAGCAGCTTTGTCGTGGTTCGCGTTGGATGCACTCGCGCAACTCTGCTGTGCGAGGACCCCGTTGTGAAAACCCGGAGCCGATATTGACCCCGCACGGGTGACGGACATCCGCCGGACACCGGCCCGGCACCCGCGCGCCGCCGGTGCGCGTCAGTCGCCCGTGGCGCCGTCGATCTGCTCGCGCAGCAAGTCCGCGTGCCCGTTGTGGCGCGCGTACTCCTCGATCATGTGGGTGTAGACCCACCGGAGGCTGAACGTCTCGCCGCGGTGGTGGATCCCGGGATCCGAGAGCAGGTCCAGCGAACGGCCCGCCGCGGCCTGCCGCGCCAGCTCGACCTCGGTCTGCCAGGTCTGCTCGGCCTCGGCCCACGTGTCGTCCGCGCCGAAGTGGAAGTCCCCGTCCGGGTCCTCGCGCGTGCAGTACAGCTCGGGGAGGTCCTCGCCCAGCATGATCTCCCGGAACCAGTACCGCTCCACCTCTGCCATGTGCCGTACGAGGCCCAGCAGGCTCAGTTCGGACGGGGCGAGCGCGGCGCGGCCCAGCTGCTCGTCCCCGAGGCCCTCGCACTTCCAGGCGAGCGTGGCGCGGTGGTAGTCGAGCCAGCCGTCCAGCATCTCCCGCTCGTTCGCGGTGGTGGAGGGCTCGGTGCGGTGGGATCCGGTGGTGGTGGTCATGGTCGACATCCTCGGCGAACGCGGGCCCCGCCACCAGGGATTAAGCTCGGAAGTCCAGCATGGATCAACCTGGAGGTTCCCGGTGAAGGTCGGCGTCATCGGACTCGGCGACATCGCCCAGAAGGCGTACCTGCCCGTCCTCACCGCCCGCCCGGGCGTCGAGCTGCACCTGCAGACCCGTACTCCCGCCACGCTGGCGCGGATCGGGGAGATGCACCACATCCCGGCCGCGCGCCGGCACGGCGACCTCGACGGACTGCTGGCCGAAGGCCTCGACGCGGCATTCGTGCACGCCCCGACGGCCGTTCACCCCGAGATCGTGACACGGCTGCTCGAAGCGGACGTGCCGACGTATGTGGACAAGCCGCTCGCCTACGAGCTCGCGGAATCGCGGCGGCTGGTGGAACTCGCCGAGCAGCGCGGGGTGTCGCTCGCCGTCGGCTTCAACCGCCGCCACGCGCCGAGCTACGCGCAGTGCGCCGACCACCCGCGCGACCTGATCGTCATGCAGAAGAACCGGATCGGGCTGCCCGAGGACCCCCGGACCTTCGTCCTCGACGACTTCATCCACGTCGTCGACACCCTGCGCTTCCTGCTGCCCGGCGAGACCGACCACATCGACGTCCGGGCGCAGGTGCGCGGCGGGCTGATGCACCAGGTCGTCCTCCAGCTGTCGGGCGCCGGCTTCACCGCGCTCGGCATCATGAACCGGCTGTCCGGCTCCACCGAGGAGATCCTCGAGGTGTCCGGGCAGGAGACCAAGCGGCAGGTCGTCAACCTCGCCGAGATCATCGACCACCGGGGCCAGCCGACCGTGCGGCGCCGCGGGGACTGGGTGCCGGTCGCCCGCCAGCGCGGCATCGAGCAGGCCGTGGACGCGTTCCTGTTGTCCGTCGCGGCGGGCAGGACGGTCAGCGCCCGCGACGCGCTGCTCACCCACGAGCTGTGCGAGCAGGTGGTGTCGTCGGCTCTGGAGCAGGCTTCCTGAGCCCGAGCGAGCGGGCGCCCTCGAGCGTGCAGTACGCCGCCAGCAGCGCGAGGGCGGCCCCCACGGGCCAGTCCCCGAAGAGGACGTAGAACGTCGTGCCGTCGGCGAGCGGGACCTCGTACACCTGCGACGCACGCGCGGAGGTCGCCAGCGCCGGGCCGATCCGCTCGCCGGAGGGGCCGTGCACCTCGCTGATTCCGGTGAGGGTGGCGTGCACCACGGGGCGGCCGTTCTCGGCGGCGCGCACGGCGGCGAGCGAGGCGTGCTGCGCCGGGGCCCAGCTGTGCTGGAAGCTCGAGGTGGCCGACTGGGCGATCAGCAGGGCGGCCCCGTCGCGGGTCAGGCGGCGGCTCATGTCGGGGAAGGCCGACTCGAAGCAGACCAGCGGGCCGAACCGCACACCGGGCCGTCCCGGCAGGTCCATCAGCACCGGGTCCTCGCCGCGCCGGCGGTCCTCGCCGGCGGCTCTGCCGACCGAGGTGGCCCAGCCGAGCAGGGACCGGGCCGGTATGTACTCGCCGAAGGGGACCAGGCGCATCTTGTCGTACCGGTCGCCGGTCGGCCCGCGGGGGCCGACGAGGACGGAGCTCTTGTAGATGCCGCCGTCGGGCAGCGCGGCTGCCGTCGGGACCGGCGCCGCAGCCGGGGCTGCAGCCGGGCCGGGCGGGCGCCGGGCGTCGACGTTGACCAGCAGCGGCGCCCCGACCTCGGCGGACAGCGAAGCCAGCCGCCGGGCCAGGTCCGGGCGCGCCGCCAGGTCGGCCCCGACGCTGCTCTCGCCCCAGACCACCAGGTCCACCGGCTGCCCGGCCAGTGTCCGCGTCAGCCGTTCCCCGGCCGCGAACCGCTGGTCCGTACTGTCCGGGCCGTCCGCCACCAGGCCCGGCTGTACGACGGCCACGCGCAGCGTGCCCGACACCTCGGGCCGCGGCACCCACAGCCACACCACCCCCGTCAGTACCGCGCACCCCGTCACCCCGGCCACCGCCGGGACCCGGGCGCCCGGCACCGCGATCAGCAGTACCAGCCCGCAGTTCACCGCCACCACCAGGAGGCTCACCAGCCACACCCCGCCCACCGACGCGAGCCGCATTGCGGGCGCCACCTGCCACTGGCTCGCCCCCAAGAGCCCCCACGGCCCGCCCAGCCCCTGCCAGGACCGGGCCAGCTCCGACAGCAGCCAGCCCGCCGGTACGAGGAACAGCGCGGCCGTCGCCCTGCCGGGCTCAGGGAGCCCGCCGAGGAACTCCCGCACCAGCAGGGCCCAGGGGATCCAGAGCAGTCCCAGCAGGGCCGCCATCGGCAGCAGGAACACGTGCAGGCTGGGCAGCAGCCAGTGGTGGACGGCCACGATGAAGCCGGCGCCGCCGAGCCAGCCCTCCAGGGCGGCGCGCCGCCCGGTCGGCGCCGACCTCAGCAGCAGCATCCAGGGCACGAGGGCGACGTACGCGAACCACCAGAGGGCGGGGGCCGGGAAGGCGAGGCACGCCAGCGCCCCGGCGGCGGCCGCGGCCGCCGCACGCCAGCACCGGGTCCGCTTCGAGAGCATGGCGCGCCTCCGCTTCCAGTGTGGAACAGGGCCGGCCGGGCGGCCGTTCGAGCAGGGTCCGGAGACGGTCTAGGCGGACGTGTGCCGCCATTTCTCGTGCACGGTGACCCGGGTGAGCCGCCAGCCGTCGCGGGCGGTGCGGGCGAGACCGAAGCCGTAGCGGCCGGCGGCGACGAAGTTCGGTGCGGTCACCGTCCCGTCGAACTCCTCGCCGGTCAGCCGCATCGGGTTGAGGAAGTCGGCGCGCACCTCGGCACGGTCGCCGGGGGAGCCGCCGAGGTCCTCCAGCCGGATCAGCCGGTTGACGATGAGGTGCTGGCGCACCGGGAACAGCTTCATGGTCTCCGCGAGCCAGTCCGCGACCTCGGCGGCCGGGCCCTCGATCCCGCCCGCCGAGCTGTAGTCGGCCCGTCCGGCGGGCGTGAACAGCGCGCGGTACGCCGCCCAGTCGCCGTCGTCCACGGCCACCGCGTACCCCGTGACCACCTCGTCGATCGCCAGCCGGTCCATGACCGTGGCGAGGTCCACACGCTGCGTCATCGGGTCAGTGTGGGGGTGGGGGGCGGCGAGGCCAAGGGGCGTGCGCGCACCGGATCTGATCAGTGACCGGAATGCGCCTCCCGCTGCCGGACCACGACGAGGAACGCGTCGGTGGCCAGGTCCATCACCACTTCGGCCGGCACGCCCTCGCGCATCCGCTCGGCGGCGTACTCCTCGGCGGGCCAGCTTCCCCTCGGACTTCCGGCCGGAAACCGCTCCAGCACCACTCGACCCATGGGACACCCCCTGCTGCTTGCCTTCCGGTCTCTTCAGGTCTCTTCAGGCACAACGACGCGGAGGCCGCCCGGGAACGTTCCCGAGCGGCCTCCGGTTCACGCGAAGCGGTGAGCGGCAGCCGTGTCAGCCGGCCGACTCGGCGGCGAAGGGGCTGAGCACACCCATGCCGATCAGTACGAACAGTGCGATGCCCAGGGCGATCCGGTAGAACACGAAGGGCATGAAGCTCTTGCTGGAGATGAACTTCATGAACCACGCGATGACGGCGTAGCCCACGAAGAACGCGATGACCGTGGCGAAGATCGTCGGCCCCCAGGAGATGTGCCCCGGGTTCTCGGCGACATCCTTGATCTCGAACGCGCCCGAGGCCAGCACGGCCGGGATGGCGAGGAGGAACGAGTAGCGGGCGGCCGCCTCGCGCGTGAAGCCCAGCAGCAGACCGCCGGAGATCGTCGCGCCCGAGCGGGAGACGCCGGGGATCAGGGCCATCGCCTGGCAGAGGCCGAAGATCAGGCCGTCCTTGACGCCCAGTTCCTTGAGCGTCTTGCGCTCGCGGATGGCGCGGTGCCGGCCCCCTTCCTCGTCGCGGGCGGCGAGCCGGTCCGCGATGCCGAGGACGACGCCCATCACGATCAGGGTGGTGGCGGTCAGTCGAAGATCACGGGCCGGGCCCGTGATCTGGTCCTTGAACGCGACGCCGAGGACACCGATCGGGATCGACCCGACGATCACCAGCCATCCCATCTTGGCGTCCTGCTCCGAGCGCAGCGCCTTCGTGAACAGCGAGCGGAACCAGGTGGAGATGATCCGCGCGATGTCCTTGCGGAAGTAGATCAGCACGGCGGCCTCGGTGCCGATCTGCGTGATCGCGGTGAAGGCCGCGCCCGGGTCCTGCCAGCCGGCGAATGCCGCGGTCAGCCGGAGGTGGGCGCTGGAGGAGATCGGGAGGAACTCCGTAAGCCCCTGGACGAGACCGAGGATTAGGGATTCGAACCAGCTCATGTCGGGGTGCGCTCGTCCTTGTGATCGTCGGGCAGTTCGGGTCCGATGCTAGGGCCCGTGGGGAGCGGCGCTGACCACAGGGGGGTGCTGAGGTGCATGATCGTACGTTTCACATACCGGTGCCGGCGCCAGCCGGTGCCGCCCCCGCCACCCGACGACTGCGGCCGCCACCGCGGAGACGGCGATGAAGCCGAAGGACGCGAGGAAGGCGGGCGAGTCCGGCGAGGAGGCGCTCGCGCCCGCGATCACGTACGCGGCGGTGTTCGGGACGACGCCGATCGCCGTCGCGAGGAGGAAGGGCAGCCAGCCGCAGCGGGACACGGCGGCGCAGTAGTTGGCGACCGCGAAGGGCAGGCCGGGGAAGATGCGGACAGCCAGCATCGAGCGGAAGCCGTGCCGGGCCAGCTGGTCGTCGGCCGCCCGGAGCCAGCGGCCGCGCAGCAGCGGCCGTACGGCGTCCCGGCCCATCATCCGGCCCAGCCCGAAGGAGATCCCTGCGCCGATGACGGAGCCGCCGACCGCCGCGAGCAGGCCGAACGGGATGCCGAAGACGGCCCCTGCCGCCAGGTTGAGCAGCGGGCGCGGCACGAGGGCGGCCGTGGCCACCCCGTACGCAGCCGCGAACAGCAAGGCCGCCGCGCCCACCGGCAGACCCGGGGGCCAGCCCTCCGACAGGATGCGCTGCGGCTCGTACAGCACGACGCACACGCCGGCGGCCAGCAGCAGCACGACGAGCAGCGACAGCCGGGTCCACGGCGCGAGGAGGAGGGACATCCCGGGAGACTAGCCGACCGATGCGGCGTCGCGCCGTAATCTGGGCCTCATGCGGCCGGACGACCAGCGACCCCCGAAGGTCCCGCGCAGCGCCCTCGCGGACACCCTCCTCGACCGCCTCACCACGACGTACGGGGCGGCCGCCGACCCGGTGCAGGCCCGGGTCATGGCCGCGTACATGAAGGACGTGGCGCCCTTCCTCGGCATCCGCACCCCGCTGCGCCGCGAGCTGTCGAAAGCCGTGACCGCGCAGACCCCGGAGCCGGCGGAGGCGGACGTGGCGGCGCTCGTGCTGCGGTGCTGGGAGCTCCGGGAGCGTGAGTACCACTACTTCGCGGTGGATTATCTGCGCCGCCACGTCCGGGTGTGCTCCCCCGGCTTCCTGCCGGTGGTCCGGCAGCTGATCGTCACCGTCCCGTGGTGGGACACCGTCGACCACCTCGCGGCGCACGCGGCCGGCCCGCTCGTGGCCGCCGGTCCGGAACTCACGGCCGTGATGGACGAGTGGATCGCGGACGAGGACCTCTGGCTCGCCCGCACGGCCCTCCTCCACCAGCTGCGCTACAAGGCCGCGACGGACACCGAGCGCCTCTTCGGCTACTGCCGCCGCCAGTGCGGCCACCCGGACAGCGTCCGCATACTGGGCGTATTCGGGCGCTCCGACAACGCGGCGAGGCGGCGTAGCCGGCGTCGTGCGCCCGCCGGGGATTGCGGGACAGCCCTTAGGAGCGCGGTAATTCGTTCGACGCGGCCGGAGCGGTCCGGCAGGATCAGGGGCATGTCCCGGTACGCCTTCCCCGCAGCGCCGTCCGCAGTCGCGGACGCGCCGAAGGCTGCCGCTTTCCTCTTCGAGGCAACCACCTTCGCCGCATTCGACGGCGCACGAAGCTGACCCTTCCCGGATCGTCCGGCGGACCCCACAGGGGGAGGGTCGGTTCGTTCCAGGGGTCCCGTCTCCAGCTTCGGAAGCACTCGGGAAGACATCATGGCCAAGACGGCCTTCGTGCGTACCAAGCCGCACCTCAACATCGGCACCATGGGTCACGTCGACCACGGCAAGACCACCCTCACCGCTGCCATCACCAAGGTCCTGGCCGAGCGCGGCGGCGCCTCCTTCGTGCCCTTCGACCGCATCGACCGGGCCCCCGAGGAGGCCCGGCGCGGCATCACCATCAACCTCACGCACGTCGAGTACGAGACCGACACCCGCCACTACGCCCACGTGGACATGCCCGGGCACGCCGACTACGTCAAGAACATGGTCACCGGCGCCGCGCAGCTCGACGGGGCGATCCTCGTCGTCTCCGCGCTCGACGGGGTCATGCCACAGACCGCCGAGCACGTGCTCCTCGCCCGGCAAGTCGGCGTCGACCACATCGTCGTCGCGCTCAACAAGGCCGACGCCGGGGACCCCGAGCTCACCGACCTGGTCGAGCTCGAGGTCCGCGAGCTGCTCACCGCCAACGGATACGGCGGGGACGCCGCTCCGGTCGTACGGGTCTCCGGACTCGGCGCGCTGGAGGGCGACCCGCGCTGGACCGGAGCGATCGAGGCGCTGCTCGACGCCGTGGACACGTACGTGCCGATGCCGGTGCGGTACACGGACGCGCCGTTCCTGCTGCCGGTGGAGAACGTCCTGACCATCACCGGACGCGGGACGGTCGTGACCGGCGCCGTCGAGCGCGGGAGCGTCCGCACGGGCGACCGCGTGAGCGTCCTCGGCGGCGACGGCGAGTCCGTCGAGACCGTGGTGACCGGCCTGGAGACCTTCGGGAAGCCGATGGACTCCGCCGAGGCCGGGGACAACGTCGCACTGCTGCTGCGCGGGGTGCCGCGGGACGGCGTACGCCGCGGGCAGGTGGTCGCCGCGCCCGGGAGCGTCGTGCCCAGGCGCCGCTTCACCGCGCAGGTGTACGTGCTGTCCGCGCGGGAGGGCGGGCGTACGACACCGGTGGCGTCGGGGTACCGGCCGCAGTTCTACATCCGCACCGCCGACGTGGTGGGGGACGTGGACCTGGGCGAGGCGGGGCTCGCCCGGCCGGGCCAGACGGTCGTGATGACCGTCGAGCTCGGCCGCGACGTGCCGCTGGAGGCGGGGCTCGGCTTCGCGATCCGTGAGGGCGGGCGGACCGTCGGCGCGGGGACGGTCACGGCCGTCCTCGACTGAACCGCCGCCCGCGGCGGCGACCCTGCCGTGGTGGCGGCGGTCCGGTTGCGCCAGACTGCCGTCACCACGGGCGTGCGAAGAAGGGGTGGGCCGGGATGGGCGGCGACGGTACGGCACTGGTGCTGGGCGGCGGAGGACTCACCGGCATCGGCTGGGAGTCCGGGATCCTGTACGGGCTCGCGCAGGCGGGCGTGGACCTGACCGCCGCCGACCTCGTCGTCGGCACCTCGGCGGGCTCGGTGGTGGGCGCCCAGCTCACCTCCGGCCTGCTCACCCCGCAGGAGCTGTACGAGCGCCAGCTCGGCGACCCCGCCGGCGAGGCCGTGGCCCGGTTCGGGGCGGGGCTCTTCGCCCGCTACGCCGTAGCGATGGCGCGCTCGCGGGACCCGGAGAGCTACCGCAAGCGGGTCGGCGCCCTCGCGCTGGCCGCCGACACCGGCGGGGAGGCGGAGCGGCGCAAGGTGCTGGAGGCCCGGCTCGTCTCGCACGAGTGGCCCGAGCGCAGGCTCGTCGTCACCGCCGTCGACGCGCTCACCGGCGAGCTCGCGGCCTTTGACCGGAAGGGCGGGGCGGGGCTGGTCGACGCGGTCTCGGCGAGCTGCGCGGTGCCCGGGGTGTGGCCGCCGGTCACCGTGGGGGGACGCCGGTTCATCGACGGCGGGGTCAGGTCGGCGACCAACGCCGACCTGGCCTCCGGCTGCGCACGGGTGGTGATCCTCGCGCCGCTGGCGCTCGGATCCGGGCTCGTCCCCTCACCGGCCGCCCAGGCGGCGCGGCTGCGGCAGGCGGGGGCGCGGGTCCTGCTGATCACCCCGTCCGCGCAGGCCCGCAAGGCCTTCGGGCGCAACGTCCTGGACCCGGCGCGGCGGGCCCCGGCGGCGCGGGCCGGGCTCGCGCAGGCGGCGGAGCACGCCGCCGAGGCGGCCGCCGTCTGGGCGGCCTGACGTACTGCTTGCCGGACAATGGTGCGGTGAGCGACGAACAGATCCCGGTCGTCCGGGTCGTGGGCCAGGGCACCGCCAAGCTGATGCCGGACGTGGACCGGGAGCGGGCCTGGCTGCTGACCGTCGACGGCGCACCGCAGTCGTACGTGGACCTCGACGATCCCGAGCACCTGGAATTCGAGTACGTACGCCGGCTCGCGCACGTCCTGGACTGCGTGGCGCAGCCCGGGACCGCGCTGGACGCGCTGCACCTCGGCGGGGGCGCGCTGACGCTGCCCCGGTACGTGGCGGCGACCCGGCCGGGCTCCCGGCAGGCGGTCGTGGAGTTCGACGCAGGGCTGGCGGAGCTGGTCGCGGAGCACCTGCCGCTGCCGGCCGGGTCGGGTGTCACGGTGCACGCCGCCGATGCGCGGGCCTGGTTGGAGGGCGCGGCCGCCGACAGTGCGGACGTCCTGGTCGCCGACGTGTTCGGCGGCTCGCGGGTACCGGCGCACCTGACCTCCGTGGAGTACGCGCGGGAGGCGGCCCGGGTGCTGCGGCCGGGCGGGGTCTACGCGGCGAATCTGGCCGACGGGGCGCCGTTCGGTTTCCTGCGGTCCCAGCTCGCCAACTTCGGTGCCGCGTTCGGGCAGCTCGCGCTCGTCGCGGAGCCGGGTGTGCTGCGCGGGCGGCGGTTCGGGAACGCGGTGCTGCTGGCTTCGGACGCTGAGCTGCCGGTGGCCGCGCTGTCGCGGCTGTGCGCGGCGGACGCGTTCCCCGCGCGGGTCGAGGAGGGGGCGGCGCTGGCCCGGCTCATGAAGGGGGCGGTGCCGGTCGGGGACGCGGACGCCGTTGCCTCGCCGGAGCCGCCGGAGGGCGCGTTCAGCCTGGGCTGACCTTGGTGGACGCGGCCGCCGGGTCGGGAGTGGCGGCGGCCGGGACCGAGGAGGCCTTCGGGGGCGAGGGCTTGCGGGTCAGCCGGCGCACGTCCGGGACGAAGAGGACCGCCGCGGTGCCCAGTACGACCAGCGTGGCGCAGCCCCACAGGGCGTTGGTGCGGCCGAAGGCCGACTCGGCCGGGCCCGCGACGGCGGTGGCCACCGGGAGCATCGACACCGAGCCGAACCAGTCGTACGCGGAGACCCGGGAGAACTTCTCCTCCGGGATCTCCTGGTGCATGGTCGTCATCCAGTTCACGCCGAACACCTCGATGGCCGTGCCGCTGACGAACATCACCGCGCACAGGCCCCACACCGGCAGCGGGACCGCCAGCCCTGCCGACGGCAGCGCCAGCGGGAACACGCACAGGGTGCCGACCAGCAGCAGCCGGCGCGGTTTCCACACCATCATCAGGAGGGCTCCGGCGATGGTGCCGATGCCGAAGAAGGCCAGCGCCAGCCCCCAGGGGGCGGGCCCGCCCAGCTGGTCGCGGGCGACGAGCGGACCGTAGACCGCCTCGGCCGCACCGACGACGGCGACGACCACGGAGAACTGGAGCACGATGCTCCACAGCCAGGGCCGGGTCCGGAACTCCACCCAGCCCTCGCGCAGGTCGGCCAGCAGGCCGCCCCCGGGAGCCCGGTCGGGGACGTGGCCGACGTCCAGGAAGGCGCGGAGGGCTCCGGCCAGTGCGAACGCGGCGGCGTCCACGGCCAGGACCCAGCCGGGGCCGATCGCGGCGATCATGGCCCCGCCGAGGGCCGCCCCGCCGATGCCGGCGCCGTTCATGGCCATCCGGAAGAGCGCGAAGGCGCGGTTGGCGTGCTCGCCGGAGACGCTGGAGAGCAGCATGCCCTCGGCGGCCGGGTTGAAGAAGGCCGTACCGGTGCCGCAGAGCGCGGTGAGCAGCATCATCTGCCACAGCTGCGGATGCCCGGTCAGGACGAGCACGGCGAAGGCCGCCTGCGAGACGCAGTTGAGGGCGTTGGCCGCCACCATCACGCGGTGCCGGGGCAGCCGGTCGGCGAGGGCGCCGCCGATGAGCAGGAAGAGGACGAGCGGGAGCGTGCGGGCCGCGGCCACCAGGCCGACGTCGCCGCCGGATCCACCCGCCTCCAGGACGGCGAAGGCCGACGCGATGAGCGCTCCGT
The DNA here is from genome assembly GCF_000717655.1 of Streptomyces katrae. Classification (GTDB taxonomy): domain Bacteria; phylum Actinomycetota; class Actinomycetes; order Streptomycetales; family Streptomycetaceae; genus Streptomyces; species Streptomyces katrae_B. The sequence goes on along the minus strand of NZ_JNZY01000027.1, from coordinate 85,248 downwards.
GGCTGCCGAGGTTCGTCACGACCGCGGCACCCGTCAGCAGGGTGTAGTTGCGGCCGGCCCAGGCGGGCCGGCGGCGGTGTGCGGTCGTACGGGACGGGGCGGTGGGGGGAGGACTCACCCCCGGACTATCCACGCCCCGGGCCGGGAATCCAAACGGATTACGGCCCGGGGCGCGGGGTGGAACGGATGGTGCGAACAGGCGGATCGCGGTCGGGCGGATCCGTGACGTGGGACCTGTGCGTCAGCTGTTGCTTGCGGTGCCGTTCAGGCGCACCGAGCTGAGGATCTTGTCCATCGTCTCCTGGGGGACCTCTCCCTGGACGCCCGCGGCGGCGAAGAGGACCCAGCTGGAGAAGTCACCGTTCGCGGTCTTGAAGCTGAACGCGATCGACTTTCCGTCCGAGGAGCACTTGTTCTCCTTGGGCACGCCGGTGGCCGTGGCGGTCGCCATGTGGCCCTTGAGGCCGGAGGAGGTGGTGTACTCCTTGGGGTCCGAGACCTTGACGGTGCCCTTCGGCGCCTTCTGTGCGAACGCCGCGAACGCCCAGTTGCCGGCCTCGTTCTTCACGGCCTCGGCAGTGTCCTTGGCGCCCTGGCCGCCCTTGGTGCCGGTGCCGGCGAGCTCGCTCGACTCCTCATGGCCGTCCTTGTTGGAGTCGATCTTGCACCAGTCCGGCTTGAGGAAGGCGGGCGCCGAGAAGCTGACGATCGGCTTGCCGTCGTTCTTGACCGAGTCCTCGAAGCCGGCGATGACGCCGGCGCTCGACACCTCCCACTCCGGCGGGACGTCGAAGGCGGTGCCGTACTTGGGGTTGACGACGACCTTCCAGCCCGGGATCACCGGCTTGACGTCGCCGCCCGCGCGCGGGTTGGCGCCGGGCGAGGCGGGGGCCTCGGAGGTGGCGGGGGCCGAGGAGGCGGTGGCGGGCTTGTTGTCGGCCTCGTCGTTCTTCTTGTCGTCCCGGGTCAGGACGAACGCGCCGGTGGCGGCCGCCACCACGACGACCGCGGCCGCCGCGACGATGGCCACGGTCTTGGTCGCGTACGGGCTGCCGCCGCTCTGCGGCGGCACGGCCTGCTGGGGCTGGCCCCACGGCTGGACCGGCGGGGGCGTCTGGTAGCCCGCCTGCGGGTATCCGTAGCCGGGCTGCTGCTGGTAGGGGTTCTGCTGCTGCCCCGGCTGTCCCGGCTGCTGCTGGTACGGGTTCTGATGCGCGTCCTGAGGGTTCTGCTCTCCCCCGGGCGGCTGCTGCTGTCCTGGCCACATGGCCAGTAACGATAGTGGGAGTCGGTGTCGGGAGGCACGTCCGCCCCGTGTGAAGGTCTGGCCAAGGGTGTCTACTCGCGGGTAACATCGCGTTCCATGAGCGCAGACCAGATGAACGTGGGCGAACTGCTCGCCGCTACGGTGCCGATGGCCCGGACCCTGAACCTCCAGTTCCTGGAGACCACCCCCGAGCGTGCGGTCGTCCGGCTGCCGGACCAGCCCGACTACCACAACCACGTGGGCGGCCCGCACGCCGGAGCCATGTTCACCCTCGCCGAGTCCGCGAGCGGCGCGATCGTCCTGGCCGCCTTCGGCGACCAGCTCTCGCGCGCCGTGCCCCTCGCGGTCAAGGCCGAGATCGGCTACAAGAAGCTCGCCAAGGGCGTCGTGACGGCCACCGCCACCCTCGGCCGCCCGGCCGCCGAGGTCGTCGCCGAACTCGACGCGGGCGGCCGCCCGGAGTTCCCCGTCACCATCGCCATCCAGCGCGAGGACGAGGCCGTGACGGGCGAGATGACGGTCGTCTGGACACTGCGCCCGAACGCGTAGCCGGGCCGCGTAGCCGGGCGACGCCGCCCCCCGGTCACGCCGGCGGCCGGTGCGCGCCCGAGCCGCCCGTGTGGCCGAGCCGCCGGTCGTGGACCCGCCCGGGACGAGGGAGAACCCTCGTCCCGGGCGGGTTCCGCGTTTTCCGGCGGCGCCGGGTGCGGTGGGCGGTGCGTCGCGGTGTTCCTGGGCGGCCGGGTGGGCCGCCGACATCGGGGCGGACACGGGAAGTTGCCTCCGGCCGCGGCCGCGGCCGCGGCCGCGGCTGCGGTCGGGGGCGGGGGAGGCTAGAGTCCCCGTCCGACGATCAGGAGGTGCCCGTGGCCAAGGTCGACATCAGTCTCGACGCCGAGCTCGTGGTGGAGGTGATGGTCCTCGCCGGGATCGGTTCGCCCCAGGACGCCGTGGAAGCCGTCGTACGGGACTACATCGCGCGCGGGCACCGCACCGAGGCGCGCGTCCAGGCGCACGACGGGCCCCGCCGCGAAGCCGACGCCCTGGAGCCGCCGCCGCAGGGCTGAACCTCGGCGCAGCGCTGGCGCGTCTGGGCGGACGCGGGCGGGGCGGCGGCGCACAGTGGGCGCGGGAGCGGTCCGGCGCGGGCCGCTCCCGCCGACCGGAGCCGCAGGGAGCGCCATGAGCGAGGCCGTGTCCAGACGCTGCGCGATGCGGCTGCTCGGGGCCATGGGGGTCGCCCTGGGAACGGGCGGCTGCATGGCCGCGGTGCCGCCCGGCGGGGTGCCCCGTACGGCCCCGGCGGCCGCAGCAGCCGGCCCGGCCGAGGCCCCGCCCGGCGCCGCCGCCCGGATCGACGCCCTCCTGGAGCGGCTCACCCTCGAGGAGAAGACCACGCTGCTGCACGGCGGCCGGGATCCGGCCCCGCTCGGCCAGGCCGGTTACCTGCCCGGCGTACCGCGCCTCGGCATCCCGGCGCTGCGGCTCGCCCACGGGCCCGCCGGGGTACGGGTCGCCGAGCCGGCCACCGCACTGCCCGCGCCCGTGATGCTGGCCTCCGCCTTCGACCCGGCGCTGGCCCGCGAGTACGGCAGGGTCGTCGGCCGCGAGGGCCGGGCGCTCGGCCAGGACGTGCTGCTGTCCCCCATGGCCAACCTGATCCGCACCCCCTACGCCGGGCGGAACTTCGAGACCTTCGCAGAGGACCCGCGCCTCACGGCGGACCTCGTCGCGGAGATGGTCCGCGGCATCCAGGACGAAGGGCTCATCGCCACCGTCAAGCACTTCGCCCTGGGCAACCAGGAGCAGGGCCGCGACACCGTCGACGTCGTGGCCGCCGAACAGACCCTGCACGAGACGGAGCTGCGCGGCTTCGAGGCGGCCGTCGGCGCCGGCGCGGGCGCGGTGATGGGCGCGTACAACAAGGTCAACGGCACGTACGCCTGCGAGAACAAGCCGCTGCTCGACGAACTGCTGCGCGGGAGCTGGGGGTTCGGCGGCTGGGTGATGTCCGACTGGAACGCGGCCCACAGCACCGTCGCCGCCATCGGCGCGGGCCTCGACATGGAGATGCCCGGCGGCACGCACTTCGGCGGCCCGCTGCAGGAGGCCGTGCGCGGCGGCTCCGTCCGCGTGGACGCCGTGGACCTGGCGGTACGCCGGATCCTGGCCACCATGGACCGCTTCGGGCTGCTGGCGGCGCATCAGCCGGCCCGGCCCGCCCGGGACGCAGCCGCCGGGGCCCGGTTCGCCCGCCGGGTCGCCACCGCGGGCGCGGTGCTGCTGTACAACGAGCACGCCACCCTGCCGCTGACCGGCGCCGCGGCCCGCTCCATCGCCGTGATCGGACCCACCGGGCAGGTGCCCTTCGTCAGCGGCGGCGGCAGCGCGCACGTGGTCCCCGCCAAGGCGCTCTCCCCGCTCGACGCGATCCGGCAGCGCGCCGGGAACGGCAGTACGGTGCGCCACGCCCTCGGCGAGGACGTGTACGGCCGCCCGCTCCCGGCGAACCTGCTCACCCCGGCGGCCGAGCTCGACGACCGGCGGGTGGAGGCCGGGCGGAACTGGAGCCACGAGGGCGAGTTCACGCTCGCCGCGGACGACGAGTGGACGCTGCTCGTCCACTACACCGGGAAGCGGCCGGGCGTGCGTCTCGACGGCGAGGAGTTGTTCCCCGTCCGGCAGGGCGTGGCCGAGAACTTCGCGGGCGGACTCCTCGGCAGGTCACCCGACGGGCTTGCCGTCCGCCGCCGCACCCTCGCCCTGACGGCGGGCACCCACCGGCTCGCCGTCTTCGCCGAGGGCGGGGACAAGGGCGGGCGGTTCCGGCTGCGGCACACCACGAAGGCGACCCGGGCCGCCGATCTCGCCGAGGCCGTGAAGACCGCCGCGGCGGCGCGCAGCGTCGTGCTGTTCGCCTACGAGGACGCCACCGAGGGCAGCGACCGGACCTCGCTGGGCCTGCCGGGCGGGCAGGCGCGGCTGATCGAGGCGGTCGCCGCCGCGAACCCCCGTACCACGGTCGTGCTCAACACCTCCTCCAGTACGACCATGCCGTGGCTCTCCCGTACCGGAGCGGTCCTCCAGATGTACTACCCGGGCCAGGAGGGGGCCGCGGCCACCGCCGACATCCTCTTCGGGGACGTGGACCCGGGCGGCCGGCTCACCCAGACCTTCCCGGCCGACGAGCACGCGACCCCGGTCGCAGGCGACCCGCTGCGCTACCCGGGGGTGGGCGGCCGGCAGGAGTACACCGAGGGCATCCACGTCGGCCACCGCTGGTACGACGCGCAGCAGGTGGTCCCGCTGTTCCCCTTCGGGCACGGGCTCTCGTACACGACGTGGGAGTACGAGAAGCTGAGCGTCCGGCCGGGGCGCGACGGGCTGCGCGTGGCGTTCACGGTCCGCAACACCGGGCGCCGCAAGGGCACCGAGGTGGCCCAGGTGTACGTCGGCCCCTCCGCGGAGCTGAAGCTCGACCAGCCGGTGCGCGCGCTGGCCGGCTACCGGCGGCTCACCCTGGGGCCGGGCGAGGCGCAGCAGGTGGTCCTCGACGTCGACGCCCGCACGCTGTCGTCCTGGGATCCCGAACGGCACGCCTGGGTGCTGGGTTCAGGCCGTCGTGAAGTGTTCGCGGGCCGTTCCTCCCGCGAACTCCACCTGACGGCAAAGGCTGTGGTCAAGAGCAGATAGGCTGCCCGTTCGGCGTGTCACAGGGGACGCGCCGCCGCGATACGGGAGGACGTACCGGTGCACATCCAGGAATGGCTGGAGACGATTCCGGCGGTCAGCATCTATCTCCTGGTGGGTCTGGTCATCGGGCTCGAGAGCCTCGGCATCCCGCTGCCGGGGGAGATCATCCTGGTCAGCTCGGCCCTGCTGGCCTCGCAGCACGGCGAGATCGACCCCGTGGTCCTGGGGATCTGCGCGTCCACCGGGGCGATCGTCGGCGACTCGATCGGCTACGCGATCGGGCGCAGGGGCGGCAAGCCGCTGCTGGACCGGCTCGGCCGGCGCTTCCCCAGGCACTTCGGCCCGGACCACGTGGCCCAGGCGGAGCGCGCCTTCGACAGGTGGGGGATGTGGGCCGTCTTCTTCGGGCGGTTCGTCGCGCTTCTGCGGATCTTCGCCGGTCCGCTGGCCGGCGTGCTGCACATGCCCTACTGGCGGTTCCTGGTGGCGAACATCCTCGGCGGCATCCTCTGGGCGGGCGGCACCACGGCCGTCATCTACTCGATCGGCATCGTCGCGGAGCCCTGGCTGAAGGGTTTCTCCTGGGTCGCGCTGGTGTTGGCGCTGGTCATCGGCCTCACCGTGACGCTGGTGCTCCGCAGCCGCATGAAGAAGGCGGCTGCGGCCGCCTCGGAGACGGCGGCCGCCGCGGCCGAGTAGCCGGCCGCGGGGCGCAGGTACGGGCGTACGGCTACTGCGGGGGCTGGACGGCGGCGCGGTGCTGCTCGGCCAGGTCCGCGTACATCAGGGCGTTGACCTTGATGCCCTCGCGCTCCTCGTCGGTCAGCTCGCGCCGCACCTTGGCCGGCACGCCCGCGACCAGCGAACCGGGCGGGACCACCATGCCCTGCGGGACCAGCGCCTGCGCGGCCACCAGTGAACCGGCACCGATCACGGCACCGTTGAGGACGGTGGCGCCCATGCCGATGAGGCAGTCGTCCTCGACGGTGCAGCCGTGCACCACGGCGTTGTGGCCGATGGAGACGCGCTCGCCGATCGAGACCGGGAACCCGGGGTCGACGTGCAGCGTGCAGTTGTCCTGCACGTTGCTGTCCGCGCCGAGCGTGATCGGGCCGCAATCGGCGCGCAGCACCGCCGAGTACCAGATGCTCGCCCCCGGGGCCATCGTGACGTCGCCGATCACGACCGAGGTGGGCGCGGTGAAGGCCGTGGGGTCGATCTGCGGGCTCTTGCCGCCCACGCCCGCGACGAGTGCCCGGCCCCGGTCCGCCTGATACGTCATGTTCTCTTCCTCAGTCCTGTGTGCTGGAGTGCCCTGCGTGTCGCGCTACCGGCACGGTAGGGCACGGGCCCGGCCCGACCGGCGATGGGGTGAAGATCACGGCGCGCTCCGGGTGCCCGGCGCGTTACGGTGGCCCGGTGCCGAAGAACCAGAACACGTTCTCATCCCTGACGGCCCTGCGCCGCAGACTCGCCAACCGCGCGGTCCACGCCGGCTGGCGCTGGATGCAGCAGGCCGGTGCGGTCACCGCGCAGACCCCCGGGCGGCTGCGCTTCGGCGCGATCGGGCACGGCACGCGCCTCGCCTTCCCCCAGGGCACGGTCTTCGGCGAGCCGTGGATCCGGCTCGGCGAGCACTGCATCATCGCCGAGCAGGTCACGCTGACCGCCGGGATGATGCCCGGCCTGGACCTCGGCACCGAGCCGGTACTGGTCCTCGGCAACGGCGTGGTGCTCGGCCGGGACACGCACGTCATCGCGGACACCCGGATCACCATCGGGGACGACACCTTCTGCGGGCCCGGGGTCTACATCACCTCCACCAACCACAGCTACGACGATCCGCACGAGCCCGTCGGCAAGCAGTGGCCGCGCAGCGCACCGGTGGAGATAGGGCCCGGCTGCTGGCTCGGCACGGGCGCGGTGATCCTCCCGGGGGCGCGGCTGGGCCGCAACGTGGTGGTGGCCGCGGGGGCCGTCGTACGGGGAGAGGTGCCGGACCACGCCGTGGTGGCCGGGGCGCCCGCGCGGATCGTCCGCCGGTGGCAGCCGGAGACGGGCTGGCAGCCGCCGCTGCGGACCCCGGCGCCCGTACCGATCCCGGACGGGGTGACGCCGGAGCAGCTGCGCGCAGTGGCGCAGCTGGCGGAGGCGGAACAGCGCTCCGCCGACGCGGCCGCGGAACCCGCCTGATCCTGTCCCCCGGCCCCGAGCCGCAAACGGCTAGCCGGCGGCCAGCAGGACCGCTCCGGCAAGGGCCAGGCCGGCGCCTGCCGCCTGGACGGTCCGCAGCCGTTCCTTCAGCACGACGAAGGCGGCGAGCGCCGTGATCACGGGGTAGAGGGAGGAGAGCACGGCGGCCACGGTCACCGGACCGTGCCGGGCGGCGAGGGAGTACGTGCCGTTCGCCGCGACGTCCGCGAGGCCGACGAAGGCCAGCACCGGCACCAGCCCCCACAGGATCCGCGGGCCCACGCCGGCCGGGAGGGCCGGGGCGCCGTGCCGGGTCTGCACCCACAGGGCGGTACCGCCCGCGGCCACGTTGGTGACCCGTTGGACGAACAGGGCGAGGAACAGCCCGGCGATGCTGCCGGAGGCGTGCGCGATCAGCGCCATCACCGAGCCGAACCCGAACGCCGCGACCAGGGTGAGCACCACCGCCTGCCGCTGTACGGGCGCACCGCGCAGCTCCGGGCCGCCCGCGAGGACGATGCCCACGACGGCCACCGCGATCCCCGCGAACTGGCCGAGCCCGGGCCGTTCACCCAGGGCCAGCCCCGCCGCGACGGGCACGACCACCCCGAGCGAGCCGAGCGGCGACACCACGCCCATCGGCCCGAGGGCCAGCGCCTTGTAGAAGCTGAGCATGGCGACCGGGCCGACCAGACCCGCGGCGGCCGCGAACCACAGCTGCGGCCCCGCCTCCCGCCAGGCCCCGGTGCCCGCGACGACCGCGCCGAGCGCGACGGCGGCGAGGAACTGCGAGACCACGACCACCGTGAGCGCCGGCAGCCGGCGGGTCAGCAGCCCGCCCCGGAAATCGGCGAGACCCCACAGCGCGGCCGAGGCCAAGGCGAAGAGGGCGGTCATGACGGCAGGGCCTCGCAGTACGGTGCAGTGAACGGTGGAGTGCAGCGTGGAGCACCGCGCACGGTGGTTCAAGCCCGGGCGACGCCCCGGCTGTGAGCATCACCACCGGGCGATGCCCCGGCTGTGAGCATCACCACGCTGCCGAGCCCACCCCGGCCGTCCCGGTCCCGCCCTTCGACGGCGCGCAGCGGCCGGCTACAGCGCCGGGATCTCGATGGCCGGGCAGCGGTCCATCACCATGTCCAGGCCGGCCTCGCGGGTGCGCGCGAACGCCTCTTCGTCGATCACGCCCAGCTGGAACCAGACGGCCTGCGCGCCGACGGCCACGGCCTCGTCGGCGACCGCCCCGGCGAGCGAGCTGTTCACGAAGACGTCCACCACGTCCACCTTGAACGGGATCTCCTCGAGCGACGCGTAGCCCTGCTCGCCGTGGACCGTCTCCGCCTTCGGGTGCACGGGGACCACCCGCTTGCCGAACCGCTGGAGCGTGCGCGCCACTCCGTAGGCCGCCCGGTCCCGGTTGTTGGACAGGCCCACCACGGCCCAGGTGTCGCCGAGCTCGGTGAGGATCTTGCGGATGGTTGCCGGGTCGCCGTACACGGGTGCCGCCTCCTGTTGCCTTCCGGGCGCAGTCCGGTGCTCCGGGCCGCACTCGTGATCAACCGAAAGGACACGTGTCCGATTCCCCGTAGGGTGGAGCGGTGAAGTCGGACCAGTACGTGACGGTGGCCCGTGAGGGCGTGCACGAGTCGGAGATCAACCGCTCGCGCTTCCTGTGCTCGCTCGCGCCCGCCGCGACCGAGCAGGAGGCGCAGGAGTTCATCGCGCGCATCCGCAAGGAGCACGCCACCGCCACGCACAACTGCTTCGCGTACGTCATCGGGGCCGACGCCTCCGTCCAGAAGGCCAGCGACGACGGCGAGCCCGGCGGCACCGCCGGGGTGCCCATGCTGCAGATGCTGATGCGCCGCGACATCCGGTACGCGGTGGCCGTCGTCACCCGCTACTACGGCGGCGTCAAGCTCGGCGCCGGCGGCCTGATCCGGGCCTACGGCGGCGTCGTCGGCGAGGCCCTCGACGAGCTCGGCACCCTCACCCGCCGGCGCTACCGGCTGGCCACCGTCACCGTGGACCACCAGCGGGCCGGCAAGACCCAGAACGACCTGCGCTCCACCGGCCGGACCGTGGTGGACCTGCGCTACGGGGCCGCGGTCGAGATCGAGGTCGCCCTCCCGGAGGCGGACCTGCCCGCCTTCGAGGCCTGGCTCGCCGACAGTACGGCGGGCAGCGCCACCCTCACCCTCGGCGGGGAGACGTACGCGTCCTGAGGACGAGCCTGCGCGGACGAGTCCTGGGGGCTCCGGCGACGCGTTAGCGTAGAGGGGCTCAGCGAGCGGGAGACGACCGGGACGACCAGGGGGACGGAAGAAACATGTGCGGCGAGACGTCCGGCGGGACCGGCGAGTGAGGCTCCTGCACACCTCCGACTGGCATCTCGGCCGGTCCTTCCACCGCGTGAACCTGCTCGGGGCCCAGGCCCACTTCATCGACCACCTGGTCGAGACCGTCCGCGAGCACGAGGTCGACGCCGTCCTCGTCGCCGGTGACGTCTACGACCGGGCCGTGCCCCCGCTGCCCGCCGTCGAGCTGTACGACCGGGCCCTGCACCGGCTCGCCGACCTGGGCGTGCCCACGGTGATGATCTCCGGGAACCACGACTCCGCCCGCCGGCTCGGCGTCGGCGCAGGGCTCATCGGCCGGGCCGGGATCCACCTGCGGACCGACCCCGGGGGCTGCGCCGATCCCGTGGTGCTGGCCGACGTACACGGTGAGGTGGCGCTGTACGGACTGCCGTACCTGGAGCCCGCCCTGGTGAAGGACCGGTTCGGCGCGGAGAAGGTGAGCCACGAGGCCGTGCTGGGCGCGGCCATGGACCTGGTCCGGGCCGATCTCGCCGCGCGCGCCCCCGGCACCCGCTCCGTCGTCCTCGCCCATGCGTTCGTCACCGGCGGGCAGGCCAGTGACAGCGAGCGCGACATCGCCGTCGGCGGGGTCGAGGCCGTGCCCGCCGCCGTCTTCGACGGCGTCGACTACGCAGCCCTCGGCCACCTCCACGGCTGCCAGACGATCAACGAACGGGTGCGCTACTCCGGTTCCCCGCTCGCCTACTCCTTCTCCGAGGCCGACCACCGCAAGAGCATGTGGCTGGTCGAACTCGGCGCGGCCGGAGAGATCACCGCCGAGCGCATCGACACCCCCGTGCCGCGGCCGCTCGCCCGGATCCGGGGGCGACTCGACGAGCTGCTCGAGGAGGTGTCGTACGCCGCGTACGAGGACTCCTGGATCGAGGCCACCCTCACCGACCCGGTCCGGCCCGAGGACCCCATGGCCCGGCTCGCCGCCCGCTTCCCGCACACCCTCAGCCTCGCCTTCGACCCCGAGGGCCGCGAGGAGGACGGCGGGACCTCGTACGCCCAGCGCCTCAAGGGGCGCAGCGACCAGGAGATCGCCGAGGACTTCGTCGCCCACGTGCGCGGGGGTGTCGCCGACGAGGCGGAACGGGCCGTGCTGCAGGACGCCTTCGAGGACGTACGGGCGGGCGACGGCCGGCAGGAGACCCACCGATGAGGCTGCACCGGCTCAGGATCACCGCCTTCGGGCCCTTTGCCGAACCCCAGGAGATCGACTTCGACGCGCTCTCCGGCGCCGGGATCTTCCTGCTGCACGGTCCCACCGGCGCTGGCAAGACCTCCGTCCTCGACGCCGTCTGCTACGCCCTGTACGGATCGGTGCCCGGCCCCCGCCAGGCCCCGGGCACCAGCCTGCGCAGCGACCACGCCGACGCCGGGACGCCGACCGAGGTCACCCTCGAACTCACCGCGGGCGGGCGGCGCCTGGAGATCACCCGGCGTCCCGAGCAGGACCGGCCGAAGAAGCGCGGCACCGGCACCACCAAGGACAAGGCGCAGAGCTGGCTGCGCGAGTACGACGGGGAACGGTGGCAGGCGCTGAGCCGTTCCCATCAGGAGATCGGCGAGGAGATCGAGCAGCTGCTCGGCATGAGCCGCGAGCAGTTCTGCCAGGTCGTGCTGTTGCCGCAGGGCGAGTTCGCCAAGTTCCTGCGGGCCGACGAGGTGGCGCGGGGCCGGCTGCTGGGCCGGCTCTTCGACACCCGCCGCTTCGCCGCCGTCGAGCAGCTGCTCGCCGAGCGCCGCCGCGCCGCCGAGGCCAAGGTGCGCGCCGGCGACGAGAAGGTGCTCGGCACCGCCCAGCGCCTCGCCCAGGCCGCCGGGGACAGCGCCGACCTGCGGGCCTGGCCGCTGCCCGGGCACCAGCCCGGTGACCCCGGGCTGGCCGGGGCGATCCGGGCCTGGGCGGCCGTCGCCCGCTGCGCGGCCCGGGAGCGGCTGACCGTCGCCGAGTACGCGCTGGCCGCCGTCGAAGGCCGGCACGCCGCCGCCCGGCGGGCCGCCGAGGAGGCGCGGGAGCTCGACCGCCTCCAGCGCCGGCACGCCGAGACGGCCCGCCGCGCCGCCCTGCTCGCCGAGGCGGAGCCCGAGCGGGACCGGGTCCGCGCCCTGCTGGACCGGGCCCGCCGGGGCGCCCTGGTGGCCCCAGCCCTGGAGCTGCGCGGAGCCGCGTCCGCAGCCCACCTGTCCGCCGCCCACGCGGAGGCGGCCGCCCGGGCGGAGCTGCCGGCGGCCCTCGCCGAGGCGGGCACGGAGCAGCTGTCCGCCGTCGAGCAGCGGCTGCGCGAGGACCTCGGCGCGCTCGGCGCCGCCCAGCGGTCCGAGCAGCGCAGCGCCGAGATCGGCCGCGAGCGGGCCACCCTGGAACGCGAGGCCCGCGACGCCGAGGAGCAGCTGCGGGAGTCCGCGGACTGGCTGGCCCGCTGGGAGGCCACCCGGACCGCGCTGGTGGAGCGGGTGGACGCCGCACAACAGGCCGCGACGCTGGCAGAGCAGCTCGCGGGACGGCTGGAGCCGGCCCGGATGCAGCTGACGGCGTCCCAGCGCCGGGACGCGCTGGACGGTGATGCGCAGCGCTTCGAGGGCGAACTGCTCTCCGTGCGCGAGGAGTCGACCGCCGCCCGGGAGCGCTGGCTGGAGCTCAAGGAGACCCGGCTGCGCGGTATCGCAGCCGAGCTCGCCGAGGCGCTGGTGGCGGGGGAGGCGTGCGCGGTGTGCGGATCGGCGGAGCATCCCGCTCCGGCGCGCCCGGCCCCCGGGCACGTGGACCGGGCCGCCGAGGACGCCGCCCACGCCCGCTACGAGCAGGCCGAGGAGCGCAGGGCCGCCGTCGAGCGGAACCTTGCCGCCGTCCGGGAAGCCCGGGCCGAGGCCGCGGCCGCCGCCGGGGAGGCCACCACCGGGGAACTCCTCGCGCTGACCTCCGACCTCAGCTCCCGGCACGCCGCCGCCCATGCCGCGGCCGCCGGACTGCACTCCGCCCGGGAGCGGCTGGCCCGCGCAGAGCGCGAGCACGCCGTGCGCAGCTCCGACCGGCTCGACGCAGAGCGCCGTTCCGCCGCCCGGGCCACCCTGCGCGACTCCCTGGACCAGGAACGGGCCAAGCTGGAGGCCGAACTGGCCCTCGTCCGGGGGGATGCGCCCACGGTCGCCGCACGCGCCAGGCTCCTGGAGGAGCGGGTACGGATGGTCACCCGGGCGGCCGCCACGCTGCGCCGGGCCGAGGACACCGCGGCCCGGCTGAAGGAGGCCGACGCGCAACTCGCCGACGCCGCCTTCAAGGCCGGGTTCGACACCGTCGAGGCCGCCGCCGACGCGGTCCTTCCGGACTACGAACGCACCGCGCTCCAAAGGAGGCTGGACGCCTGGCAGGCGGAGGAGGCCATGCTCGCGGACCGGCGCGGCGAGACCGACACCGTCGCCGCCGCGACGCTGCCCCCGGCCGCGCCGGATGCCGCCGAGGCGTACGAAGCCCGGGCCGCGGCGAAGCTTCGTACGGCAGGGTCTGCCGTGGACGCGGCCCGGGTGCGCTGCGCGGAGCTGGACCGGCTCTCCCGGCAGGCGGAGCAGGAACTGCGGGCGCTCGGCCCGCTGCGCGAGGCGTACGAACGGGTGGCCCGGCTGGCCGGGCTCACCGCCGGCACCTCCGCCGACAACGAGCGCAAGATGCGGCTGGAGGCGTACGTCCTGGCCGCCCGGCTGGAGCAGGTCGCTGCCGCCGCGACGGTAAGGCTGCTGCGGATGTCAGGCGGCCGCTACACGCTCGTCCACTCCGACGCCAAGGCGAGCGGCCGCGGGCGCTCCGGCCTCGGGCTGCACGTGGTGGACGCCTGGACCGGCAGCGAGCGGGACACCGCCACGCTGTCGGGCGGCGAGACCTTCTTCGCCTCGCTCGCCCTGGCCCTCGGCCTGGCCGACGTGGTCACCGACGAGGCGGGCGGCATGCGCCTGGACACCCTCTTCATCGACGAGGGCTTCGGCAGCCTGGACGACCAGGCGCTGGACGAGGTGCTCGACGTCCTGGACTCGCTGCGCGAACGGGACCGCAGCGTCGGCATCGTGAGCCACGTCGCCGACCTGCGGACCCGGGTGCAGGCACAGCTGGAGATCGTCAAACAGCGCGGCGGCTCCGCGGTGCGCCACCGCACGGCGTCGCTCACGGACTGAGCGCCGCCTCTGCACAGCAGTTCTCACGGGCTGAGCGGGCGGCGGGACAACGGCGAGGAGTACACGATGCTGGTGGTGACGGCTCCGAGGCCCGCGATCCGGCCCGCGACCTCCTCCAGATTCCCCATCGAGCGGGCGGCGACCTTGAGCACGAAACAGTCGTCGCCCGTGACGTGGTGGGCCTCCAGGATCTCCGGCGTGGCCTCCAACAGGTCATGGAACGGCTTGTAGTTGCCGTGCGGATAGCGCAGCCGGACCAGCGCCAGGATGGACTTGCCCAGCTTCTCCGGGTCCACCACGGCGGTGTACCCGGTGATCACTCCCGCCTCCTCGAGGCGGCGCACCCGCTCGGTGACCGCACTCGCGGACATGGAGACGGCGCGCGCGAGCTCGGCGAAGCTGGCCCGGCCGTCCTCCTGGAGGGCGGTCAGGATGCGCCAGTCGGTGGCGTCAGGGGAATAGTCGGTCATGAAGGAGATGTAGCAGGGGAATCCCCGGCCGAACAAGGGGAAGGCCGGGGAAAGGAACTTCCCGAGATGATCAGCGGCTCGTAGATTCTGAGCCATGACGACGACACAGAACACCGCCGCCCCGGCCGCCGCCCCCGCTCCCGCCACCAACCCCGTGCTCCGGGTGCCCCCGGCGACCCCGGCCGCGGCGGCCGCGTACTTCGCCGCGAGCCTCGCCTTCCACGCGGACGTGTCCGATGTCGCCGCCGCCTTCAAGGCCCACCGCGAGCAGGGCGCCGAGCTCGGCTTCCAGCTGGTCGACTCCCGCTCCACCCCCGCCTGGGACCAGGCCCACGTGCCCGGCGCGGTCCACCTGCCGACCGCCCTGATCCCCGAGCAGGCGGAGCAGCTCCTCGACAAGAGCCTTCCCGTGGTCACGTACTGCTGGGGCCCCGGCTGCAACGGAGGCACCCGCTCCGCCCTCGCCCTGGCCCAGCTCGGCTTCCAGGTCAAGGAGATGCTCGGCGGCATCGAGTACTGGATCCGTGAGGGCTTCGAGGTCGAGACCTGGCAGGGCGGCCAGCAGCGCGCCGAGGCGGACCCCCTGACCGCGCCGACCGACTCCGACGACTGCGGCTGCTGAGCCTGCTGTTCCTCGCCGGAACGCCGTACGGGCCGCCCGCTCCCTCACCGGGGGAGCGGGCGGCCCGTACGGCGTTCCGGCGCCGGTGTCAGAGCTTCGACAGCTCGTCCACCAGGTCGTCCAGGCCCAGCGAGCCCTGCGACAGCGCCGCCATGTGCCACGCCTTCAGGTCGAAGGAGGCGCCGTGCGCGGCGCGGGCGTTGTCCCGGCCGAGCAGCCAGGCCCGCTCGCCCAGCTTGTAGCCGATCGCCTGTCCCGGCATCGACAGGTAGCGGGTGACCTCGCTCTCGATGAAGTCCGCAGGCCGGCCGCTGTGCAGGCCGAAGAACTCCTGCGCCAGCTCCACCGTCCAGCGCTCGCCCGGGTGGAACGGCGAATCCGCCGGGATCTCCAGGCCCAGGTGCATGCCGATGTCCACGATGACCCGCGCGGCGCGCATCATCTGGCAGTCCAGGTAGCCCAGGCGCTGCTCGGCGTCCTTGAGGTAGCCCAGTTCGTCCATCAGGCGCTCCGCGTACAGCGCCCAGCCCTCGACGTTGGCGCTGACGAGGCCGACGCTGGCCTGGTAGCGGGAGAGCCGGTCCGCGACGTGCGTCCACTGCGCGAGCTGGAGGTGGTGGCCCGGAACGCCCTCGTGGTACCAGGTGGAGACCAGGTCGTACACCGGGAAGCGGGTCTGGCCCATCGTCGGCAGCCAGGTGCGCCCCGGGCGGGAGAAGTCCTCCGACGGGTTGGTGTAGTACGGGGCCGCCGCGCCACCCGGCGGGGCGATCATGGACTCCACCCGCTTCACGCGCTCGGCGAGCTCGAAGTGCGTGCCGTCGAGGTTCCGGATGGCCTCGTCCATGATGCCCTGCAGCCAGGCCTGGACCTCCTCGACGCCCTCGATGTGGGTGCCTTGCTCGTCGAGGTGCTTCAGCGCCTCCCAAGGGCCCGCGCCCGGCAGGATCTTGGCCGCCTCGGCCTTCATCTCGGCGAGCAGGCGGTGGTACTCCGACCAGCCGTAGGCGTACGCCTCGTCCAGGTCCAGGTCCGTGCCGTTGAAGTACCGCGACCAGCGGGCGTAACGCTCGCGGCCCACCGGGTCGCAGGCGCCGGCGACGGCGGGTGCGTACACGTCGCGCATCCAGTCGCGGAGCTCGGCGAGGGCCGCGGTCGCCCCGGCGGCCGCCTCCTCCAGCCCGGAGCGCAGCGACTCCGGGCCGCGGGACGCGAATTCGCCGAAGAATGCCTCGCCGTCGCCGTCCTCGCCCACCCAGGTGGTGAGCTGGCCGATGAAGGTCCCGGTGGCGCGCGGGCCCCCGTACAGGCCGCGGTCCAGGCCGAGTCCGAGGCTCTCGCGGTAGCCGGCGAGGGCGGCGGGGACCGCCCGCAGCCGCTCGGTGATCGCCGCCCAGTCCTCGTCCGTGTCGGCCGGGGTCAAGGTGAAGACGTCGCGGACGGAGTGCGCGGGCGAGTGGATGTTGCTGACGGCCCGCAGGCCCTCGTCGGCCTCGTACACGGCGAGTTCGGCGGTGAGGCGCTCGCGCAGCAGGCGGGCGCAGCGGCGCTCGGCGTCGCTGTCCGCGCCGGGCAGCCGCTCGGCGGCGTCGAGGCGGGCGAGGGTGGAGCGGGACAGGTCGGCGGCGGCCGCGCGGCCGGCCGGGGAGAAGTCCGGGAGCCGGCTGGAGCTCGCGGCGACACCGAGATAGGTGCCCGTGATCGGATCGATGGCGATGAGGTCGTCGACATATGCGTCGGCGACCTGGCGGGGCAGCCGGGAGGCGCTGTCGCTGCGAAGGGTCTCTGACATGCGGCCATCTTCGTACGGCGGACCGCCCCGCGTCATCACCGTTCGCTGTCAGCCTCCTGACGTGCGCGGGAGCGGTGGACCGGGCCGCCGCTCCCGCACCGTCAAGCGGGTCCGCCCGGGGGCGATTTCACGCCGCCCGGCCGTATCCCGCCCGCCGGGCCGGGTTCAGTGCGGGTGGCTCTGCTGCCCGTACGGGTGCTGCGCGCGGGGCAGCTCGTACGGGACGCGGGAGACGACCGGCGTGGCGTCCAGCCGGGCCGTGATCACGAGGGTGCCCTCCTCGATCTGGTAGTCGAGCGGGAGGCCGAGGCCGCGCATGGCCGCGACCATGCCGGTGTTGGCGGCCTGGGTGACGGCGTACACGCTGTCGCAGCCGGTCTCGACGGCCATCGCGATCAGGCGGCGCAGCAGCTCGGAGCCGATGCCGCGGCGCTGCCAGTCGTCCTCGATCAGGAGCGCGACCTCGGTCTCGTCCCCGTCCCACAGCAGGTGGCCGAGGGCGACGAGCTTGCCCGAGGCCGTGGTGGCGGCGAGGGTGCGGCCGAAGCGGGGGCTCAGCAGGTGGCCGAGGTAGCGGTCGGCGTCGGAGACGGGCCCGTGGTAGCGCAGGCCCAGGGTGCGCTCGGAGCAGCGGTCGTGCATCGCGCGGGCGGCGGGGAGGTCGGAGGGGTCGGCGCGGCGCACGGTGATCTCGTTGCCCTCGGGCAGGGTCAGCACGTCCTGGCTGCGCGGGACGCGCGGGCCGAGCCGGGTGTCGAGCTCGACGAGGGCGCGGGCCCGGGCGAACTCGGTCGGGGTGAAGGGCAGGTAGGGGCGCTCCACGGTGATGGCACCGCCCGAGGGGTCGCGCAGCCGCATCACGGTCGCTTCCAGGACGCCCTCGACCGGGGCGTCGGCGGCCGCGTTGGGGCGGCCGGAGAGGGTGGTGGCCGGGATCGAGTGGATGGTGCAGCGGCCGAGCAGCTGGCGCAGCGCCAGGGGCAGCTCGGCGGCGTCCAGGGCGGTGCGGGTGGCCAGGCCCAGGACGCGGGTCGGGGTGTCGACCAGGTCGTGCGCGTCGGCGCGCTCGATCCACGTGCTGTGGCCGCCGGCGCCGGCGATGGCGCGGGTGAGGTCGGTGGAGGCCAGCTGCTGCGGGGAGCGCAGCAGGAACTCGTCGACGGTGCCGCCCTCGGGGAGCGGGTGGGTCTGCAGGGTCAGGATGTCGACGCCGTGGCGGGCGAGCGCGGTGCACACGGCGGCGAGGCTGCCGGGCTCGTCCCGCACGGTCGTCCGCATCCGCCACAGGGAGCAGGTGGCGGGGGTCTCCGCTGCGGACTCGGACGTGGACCCGGGCGCGCCCCCGGGCGGCGACCCGGCCCGGACCGCGCCGGGGGCCGTATCGGAGGGAGCCGTGCTCAGCGGCGGCGGTGCATGGCTGTGGCGGCGTGCCCACCAGGTGTGGAACGCCGCCGTGACCAGGAGTGCGACGGCCGAGGCGACGAGCAGGGCCGGGCCCTTCGGGCCGTGCACGACGAGATTGGCGATGCCGTCGGCGACCGCGACGGCGCAGAACAGCGCTGCCAGTTCGACGATGTCGCGGCGCCAGTGGTGGCGGTGGTGGCGGTGTGCGGGGGTGTGGATGCGTTCAGTCATGCATGTCACTGTGGCGCAGGGGTGTTGCGTGATCACGAACGGTCTGTGACCGACTGGTTAAGTGTCCGTCTGGCCGATTTCGCCCTGTTTTCCGGGCGGGACTCCGGGCTCCGGATCTGAGACCCGGGATCCCGCCGACGCCGGAGCGGTCCTGCCCGCAGCCCTACTGGCCCACCCGGCCGGGCTGGAGCGTCGTGGTGAAGAGTACGCCGCCGCCCTGGCGCCGCAGCCGGACGGTGAGCTCCCCGCACTCGCCGTCGATGTCGACCTCCCCGTAGTACGGGGGGTTCTCGGACGGCGACATGTTGGCAGACGGGGCCGACTGGACGTACGCGGTCCCGGGCCCGAACGTGGCGTCCAGCTTCCCTGCGGGGAACCCGCCCGCGCCGACGGGACCCGAGACGAACTCCCAGAACGGCGCGAAGTCGGTGAAGGCGGCCCGTTCGGGGGCGTAGTGGTTCGCGGCGGTGTAGTGGACGTCGGCGGTGAGCCAGAGGGTGCCCGTGATGCGCTGGTGCTTGATGTGGCGCAGGAGTTCGGCGATCTGCAGCTCGCGGCCGAGCGGGGCACCCGGGTCGCCCTGGGCGACGGCTTCGAAGTTCGCGGCCCCGTCGGGTACGACGATGCCCAGCGGCATGTCGGCGGCGATGACCTTCCACGTGGCGCGCGAGCGCGACAGCTCGCGCTTGGCCCAGGCCAGCTGCTCCTGGCCGAGGATGCCGATCGGGTCCACGGTCCGGCGGCCGGGGGAGTTGGCGTCGCGGTAGGTGCGCATGTCGAGGACGAAGACGTCGAGCAGCGGCCCGTACCGCATCACCCGGTACATCCGGCCCTCGGCGCGGCCGCCGCGGAGGTCGGTGACGGGGAAGTACTCGCCGAAGGCCCGGCGGGCGCGGCCGGCGAGCGTGTCGACGTCCCGCACGGTGTAGCGGGGGTCGTCGATCACCTGGCCGGGGTACCAGTTGTTGCGCACCTCGTGGTCGTCCCACTGGGCGAGGACCGGCACCTGGGCGTTGAAATCGCGCAGGTTGCGATCGAGCAGGTTGTAGCGGAAGTTCCCGCGGAACTCGTCGAGGGTTTCGGCGACCTTCGCCTTCTCCTCGGTCGTGATGTTGCGCCAGAGGCTGCCGTCGCGCAGGGGGACGGAGGCCTGGATCGGCCCGTCGGCGTAGATCGTGTCCCCGCTGAAGAGGAAGAAGTCGGGGTCGCGCTGCCGCATCTCGTCGAAGACGCGGTAGCCGCCGAGGTCCGGGTTGATGCCCCAGCCCTGGCCCGCGAGGTCCCCCGACCACACGAAGCGCACGTACTGGCGGCGGGAGACGGGGGTGGTCCGGAACGTGCCGCGGACCGGCTCGCCGGTGCGGCGCGGGTCGTCCGGGTCGGCCAGGAGCACCCGGTAGTGGATCTGCTGCCCGGGTGGGAGGTCGCGCAGGGTGGTGGTGCCTGTGAAGTCGGTGGCGGGGCCGAGGAACGGACCGCCGTGCCGCCGGACGCCGTAGCGGAACGACTCGCTCGGGGACGTCTCGACGTACATCCGCGCCGGCCGGTCGGAGCGCGTCCAGACGGTGGCCGAGTGCGCGGTGATCTCACCGGACTGGACGCCCCATGGCGCGCTCGGACGCCCGGAGCGGGTGAACGCCGGGGCGCTGACGGGCGCGGCGAGCGCGGGCGCGGCCGGCGCGCCGGACAGGGCGAGGCCCACCGGCACGGCGAGCGAACCGCCGAGCAGGGACCGTCGGGTGTGCGGAATCGGTGCCATCGGAGCGTCTCCAGGGGCCGGCGGGGACGGGTCGGACCAGTGTGCCGCCGCACACCGGCCCGCCCGCGTCGCGCAACCGAACCGCGGATGAACAGCCGTCAGCCGCTCAGCCGACCTGGCCGGTTGTGGCGCGCACCGTGTCCAGTACCACACGGGAGACCAGCGCCGGGTCGTCGTTCATCGGGACGTGACCGCATCCGCGGAGCCGGATCAGCCGGGCGTCGGGGACCGTGCGCTTGGCGCGGACGCCCTGGCGCGGCAGGAGCAGCCGGTCGCGGGAGCCCCAGGCGATGGTGACCGGCAGGCCGGGCACGTCCGAGGTGAACCGTACGGAGCGGCCCGCGGCCAGGGTCTCGTCGAAGCCGGTGGCCTCGCGCAGGGCGAGCGTCTCGGCGACCACGGCCTCCGGCGAACGCCGGGCCGGACGGGCGTAGATGGTGCCGGTCAGCGCGGCCCGGCCTGCGGCGCTGCGCGAGAGCCGCTCCAGAGTGGAGTGGGGCAGCGTGAGGGCGCCGACGCGCATCGCGCGGAGGGTGGCGAAGGCGTACTTGCGCTCGGCCTCGGTCCAGAAGCCGGCGGGGGAGAGCGCGGTGACCGAGCGGACCAGGTTGCTCCGGCCCATCTCGAGGGCGAGGAGCCCGCCGAGGGAGTTGCCGACGACGTGCGGGCGTTCGACCCCGAGGGCCGAACAGAGCGCGCCGAGCGCGGGGACGAAGGTTCCGAGGTCGTACGGAACCCCCTGGGGCAGGGGCCCCGAGGCGCCGAAGCCGGGCAGGTCGACGGCGATGACGTCGTGCTCGGCGGCCAGGATGTCGGTCACCGGGTGCCAGGCCTGGAGGTGGTGGCCGATGCCGTGGAGCAGGAGAAGCGGCGCGCCGGCGCCCTTGCGTTCGTAGGCGACGGTGGCGGTGCGGGGGCCCAGCGGCGATTCGATCGGGAAGGAGACCGTTGCGGTCATGCTGCTCCTCGTCGGGTGGACGCGTGTGAGACAGGCTGTCAGTAATGACTAAGGCCATGATTACCGCCCGGTAGCCCGGCGGGACAAGCCTCCGGCGCGTGTCGGGGCGGGCCGTCGGAGTGGGCGGTCAAAGTGAGCCGTCGGTGAGCGAGAACATCGCGTGAACGGCTTGATACGTATGCCCGATCTGCCCGGTAAAGGGGTGAGGATTGGTCTTGACCAAGGGGGTGTGCCGTCCTATGGTCGGCAGGGATAGTGCAAGAACCTTTAATAAACAAAGGCGCGGAACTGCCGCTGGAACACGGCGATTGCAGCGATGGCAGGAGGAGTCAGGGTGGGGACCACGCAGCTCGAAACGGTGCCGGAGCCGAAGTACTGGCACCTCAAGACCGTCCTCAGCGAGGCGCTCGACCGCGACTTCTCCGTGGGCGAGGTCCTGCCGAACGAGCGTGAGCTCGCCGCCCGGTTCGGAGTCGCCCGCGCGACCCTGCGGCAGGCCCTGGAACAGCTCGAACTCGAAGGCCGCCTGCAGCGCCGCCGTGGCGTCGGCACCACCGTCGCCCCGCCGCGGGTCGGCGTGGCCGTCGGCAGCACCGGGCACAGCTGGCCCGGCGAGAGCGCCGACGGCTGGGAGATCGTGGACGCGGCCGAGGCCGCCCTGCCGTCCGCGGCCGTCCTGAAGCTCCTCGGTGGCGCCCCCGGCCAGCCCGTGCACACCGTGCGCCGGACCCGGGTCTCCCACGGCCAGGCCGTTGCCGCCGAGCTGCTGTACGTGCCGGCCTCCTCCGTGCCCGGCCTCTCCGCCATCGATTCCCCGGCCGGACCCGCCCGGGCCCGCGCCGTGCTGCGCGAGCTCCAGCGGCTCGCCCTGGAGGGCCAGGACCGCTCGGTGGAACTCGGCTCGGCGCGTGCCGACGACGCCAAGGAGCTGGACCGGCTGCCGGGCGCTCCGGTGCTGGTGGTCACGACCCGCTACTTCACCGCCGCGGGAACCGCAGCCGTCTCGGTTGCCACATACCGCGCGGACACCTGCCGCCTGACCTTCGGAGACACGGGAGAGGTGGAGATCTCGCACCAGGCCCGCGTCGCCTCGTAACCCCCTGCCCCTGAACGGCCCGACTCCGGCACCTCCGGACCAGGGCCGTTCGGCGTTCCCGGGGCTCACCGCGTTCTCCGACCCCCGGCGGGCCGACGCCCGAGGGCCGGTCGCCCCGCGGCAGGCCGGGCCGGGGGGAGCCGGGCTCTCCCGACGGTGGCTCCGGGCCCCGAGCCCGCCGACCGGCACCGGGCCGGAGCCCAGAACCTTTCGGCGGTGGTGGCCGAGACGGGCTGGGACCGCGTCCGCGGCGAGCTCGGGCCGAAGACGGATCGCAGGTGGCCGCCGGGATGCCGTCAGCGGCGGCGGGTGGTGACCGTTTTTTCCACCGCGAAGAGCTCTTCCTCGACATGGTCCAGCGCCAGGCGCAGGGCTCCGGTGGCCACCGCGGCCTCGCCGAGCAGGGACTGCGCCACGCGCGGGGGGCGCAGGCAGTAGCGCTCCAGCTCCCGGCGCAGGGGATCCAGCACCCCGTTGAGGCCGGCCGCCCAGCCACCGACCACAACCAGCTCCGGATCCATGGCCAGGACCAGCGCCGCCACATCGTGGACCAGCCGCTGGATGAAGCGCTCCACCGCGGCCACGGCCTGCTCGTCGCCCCGCTTGGCCATGGCGAACACCTCGGCCACTGCCTGTTCGTCCAGCGGATGAAGCGGCTCGCCGGTCGTCGACAGCAGCTTCTCGGGCGTGACGTCACGGCCCAGCAGGTGCAGCGCACCGATCTCTCCGGCCGCCCCGCCGAACCCCCGGTGCAGGCGGCCTCCGATCAGCGAACCCGCCCCGGGGCTGAGCCCCGCCATCACGAACACCATGTCGTCGGTGTCCCGCGCCGCGCCCTTCCAGTGCTCGGCGACCGCGGCCGCATTGGCGTCGTTCTCCACCTGCACCGGGCAGCGGAACGAGCGCCGCAGCCGCTCGCCGAGCGGCAGTCCCGTCCAGCCGGGCAGAGCCGTGCCGAGGCGTACGGTGCCGTCCGCCTCCACGATGCCGGGGCTGCCGACGCCGACCGCCCGCAGGGAATCGCGCGGTACGCCGGCCCGCCGCAGCAGATCGGCCACCGCGGCCCGCACCCGCTCCAGCCGCTCGTCGGCGGACGCCGTCTCGGCGACCTCCTTGGTGCCGGCGCCGATCACCCGCCCGTCCAGCCCGGACAGCAGCACCGCGACCCGGTGCGAGCCGATCTCGATGCCGAGGAGGTGCCCCGCCTCGGCCCGGAACCGGTAGCGCCTGGCCGGCCGCCCCTGGCGCCGTGCACCCTCCTCCGCGCCCGCCTCGACGACGAGCCCGGTCCCGATCAGCCCTTCCACCACGCCTTCGACGGTCGGCCGGGACAGCCCGGTCACCCGGGTGAGGTCGGTGAGCGTCGGCGATTCCGCCGCCCGCAGTGCACGCAGCACCACGGCCGAATTGATCCGCCGGAGCAGAGAGGGATCCCCGCCGGTCAGCTGCCCCAACGTGTGTCCTCCCAGCTAGCGAGCTTGTCTGCCGGATGGTACTGCGCCCCCGGGGCCGGGGCGAGAACCAGCCCCCCCCATCGGCCGGAACCGCTTTTCCCCCTGGTCGGCGCGACTCAGGCCGCGGCGGCTCAAGCCGGGGCGACGAATCCCGACTCGTACGCCGCGATCACGGCCTGGGTCCGGTCCCGCGCCCCCAGCTTGCCCAGAATCGCGCTCACATGGGACTTCACCGTTTCCGTGCCGACGATCAGCTCCTTGGCGATCTCGACGTTCGTCAGCCCGCGTGCCATCAGCCGCAGCACCGCCTCCTCCCGCTCGGTCAGCGCGGCCCGCTCCAGCACCGCCCGCGCCTGCCGGTTCCCGTACTCGGCGGCCAGCGCCCGCACGGCCGCCGGGAACAGCAGCGTCTCGCCCTCAGCCACCAGCCGTACCGCGTGCACGATCTCGGAGGGGCGGGCCCGCTTCAGCAGGAACCCGTCCGCCCCGGCCCGCAGCGCCTGGTACACGTACTCGTCGTTCTCGAACGTGGTCACCACGAGGATCTTCGGAGGGGAGTCCACGGTCCGCAGCACGGCCCGCGTCGCCTCGATCCCGTCGAGCAGCGGCATCCGCACGTCCATGGCCACCACGTCCGGCCTCAGCTGCCGCACGAGCGGGACGACGGAGGCTCCGTCGGCCGCCTCACCCACCACTTCGATGTCGGGCTGGGCATCCAGGACGGCACGCAGACCCGCGCGCACCAGGGGTTCGTCATCGACGAGCAGAACGGTGACCGGCATCCGGTCAGCGTATTCGCTCCAGCGGTAGTCGGGCGCGCACTCTCCAACCGCCCTCGAACGGCCCGGTCTCGGCCTCGCCGCCGAGCAGTGCGGCCCGCTCCCGCATCCCGCGCAGCCCGCTCCCCCTGCCGGGGATGAAGGCGGGCCCGTCCGGCAGCGGGTTCGTGACCTCCATGTCCAGCCTGCCGACGGCCATCTCCACCCGGACCCGGACCGGCACCGGACCGCAGTGCCGCAACACGTTCGTGAGCGCCTCCTGCAGGATCCGATAGCCCTCCCGGGTGACCGGGCCCGGCAACTGCTCCAGTTGTCCCGTCAGTTGAGCGTCCACCTCCGCCCCTGAGGCCCGGGCCGACTCCAGCAGCCGGTCGGCCTCCGCCAGCGTCGGCCGCTGCGAGACGGGCTGCGCCGACTCCCGCAGGACCAGCAGCACCCGTTCCAGGTCCTCCAGCGCGGTCCGGCCCGTCTCCTCGATCGCACTCAGCGCCCGGTCGGTGAACTCCGGGTCGCCGGCTGCCCGGGCCGCCCCCGCCTGCACCACGGCCACCGTCAGAGCGTGCCCGATCGAATCGTGCAGCTCCCGCGCGATGCGAGTGCGCTCCAACAGCTGCTCGGTGCGGGCCTCCAGAGCGGTGAGCCGCTCGGCGGCCGAAGGCCCCAGCAGCCGGCGCGCGACCGCGGTGACCAGCTCGCCGAGCAGCACCACTATGACGATGAGAAGGACCAACGGCACCGGAACGAGGAGCGCGGCGGCCCAACGCGGCGGAGCGAAGGGGATCATGAGGTCCGAGCCGAGCGGGTGTCCGAGCGCCGCCGCGATCAGTTCGACCGTCACCGTCGGGAGCCATACGGTCGCGGCCATGGCGGCGAGCGCGATGACGAGCCGTGCCTCGAGCCACAACAGCGTCCGCCACCGGTCACCCCACCGCGCCGACGGCGCAGCACTGATGCCGCTGTCAGGGGTGTCGCGGTCGTGCGGCGTGAGCAGGAACTGCGCCTGCAGTCCTTCCGCCAGCCGCACCCACGGCACCAGGCCGAACGGTATGACGATGACCAACGGCATCCACGGCCACGCAGGCTCTATGAACATCCACAGGGCCAGCAGCAGCACGGGCACGCACAGATGCAACCAGCGTGAGTAGGTCACCGGTTGGAGCGGGGCACGGAGCAGTCGGTACATGCCCCCATCGTTGCAGTGTGCGACCTGGCCGCGTCTCCCCCACGTGGGGGAGACGGCACCCTCGCATGGGGGAGGGAAGGGTGTGGGACGGGCGGCGAGTCTTGAGTCATGAACAGCATCGAGATCCGAGAACTGACCAAGGAATACGGCCGGACCCGGGCCGTGGACCACCTCACCTTCGACGTAATGCCCGGGCGGGTCACCGGATTCCTCGGGCCCAACGGCGCCGGGAAGTCCACCACGATGCGCCTGCTGCTGGGCCTGGACCGGGT
The DNA here is from genome assembly GCF_000717655.1 of Streptomyces katrae. GTDB lineage: Bacteria > Actinomycetota > Actinomycetes > Streptomycetales > Streptomycetaceae > Streptomyces > Streptomyces katrae_B. The sequence goes on along the minus strand of NZ_JNZY01000027.1, from coordinate 59,542 downwards.
CACCTCCGGGACGGCCACCATCGGTGGCGCGCGGTTCACCGACCTCCCCGACCCGCTCCACCGGGTGGGCGCGCTCCTGGACGCACAGGCGGCCCACGGCGGGCGCACCGCGCGGGACCACCTGTGCCTCCTCGCCGCCGCCCATCGCATCCCGGTGCGCCGGGTCGAAGAAGTACTGGAGCAGGCCGGAATCGCCTCGGCGGGCAGGCGCCGGATCAAGACCTTCTCGCTCGGCATGCGGCAACGTCTCGGCATCGCGGCCGCGCTGCTGGGTGATCCCGCGGTGCTGCTGCTGGACGAGCCGACCAACGGCCTCGACCCCGAAGGCATCATCTGGATCCGGGAGCTGATGCGGAGCCTCGCCGCCGAGGGCCGCACGGTGCTCGTCTCCAGCCATCTGATGTCCGAGACCGCGGCGCTCGCCGACCACTTGGTCGTGCTCGGGCGGGGTCGGCTGCTGGCCGACTCCTCGATGGAGGAGTTCATCGAAGCCCGCAGCACCCCGAAGGTACGCCTGCGCACCTCCGACCCGGTCCGGCTCCGGGCCGCCCTGGCCCGGGACGGTTTCGAAATGGCGAGCGCCGACGACGGGCGCTGGACCGTGGACGGCATACGGGCCGAGCAGCTCGGCGGCATGGCAGCCCGCGAGGGCATCCCCGTACTGGAACTCTCCGACGAACGCGCCTCGCTGGAGCAGGCCTATCTCGACCTCACCGCCGACCACGCCCAGTTCGCCGCCACCCACTGACCATCCCTCTCACTCAGGAGGCTTCGCCATGAGCTCTGCCCTGCCCACCGTCCCCGTCCTGCACTCGGAATGGATCAAGATACGGTCCCTTCGCGGCACCTTCGGGGCGCTGATCGCCGTCCTCGTCGCGACGGTGGGGATCCAGGTGCTCGCGGCCGCGGCGATAGGCGAGGCCGGAGCCGGCACCATGGGGGACGATCCGCTCCTCGGGGCCTTCTACGGCATCAACTTCGGCCAGATAGCGGCCTTCGCCTTCGGGGCGAGCGCGCTGTCCGCCGAATTCCACAACGGCGCCCTCGGTACCTCGCTGACCGCGGTGCCGAACCGTACCCGCTTCTACCTGTCGAAGATCGCCGTGGTGGGTGCACTCGCCTTCGTGGTCGGCGAGGTCACCGGCCTTCTCACCTTCGTCCTGGGCCAGGTGCCGATGGGTGGGCACGCGCTCTCGCTGGGGGACCCGGGGTCTCTCCGCGCCGTGTTCGGCAGCGGTGCGTACCTCACGCTCATGGCCCTGTTCGCGGCCGGGCTGACGGCGGTGCTGCGCAGTGCTGCGGTCGTGCTGAGTGTGCTCATACCCTTCGTCGTCATGGTTCCGTTCATCATCGGCCAGGCTGCCGGCGGTGCGGCCGAGTTCCTGCCGGACCAGGCCGGGCAGCTCGTCATGCACCTGGACTCCACCGGTCGGCTCGGTCCCTGGAGCGGCCTCGGGGTGCTGGCGCTGTGGGCGCTGGCCGCGCTCGCCGGCGGCTGGACGGCGGTACGCCGACGGGACGCGTGACGCGGAGCCAGTTGTCAGTGCATCCCTGGATACTGACGGCATGACCACGGCAGAGCATCTCGACACGATCGACCGGCTCCGGACACGTGACTTCCCTGATGTCCGGAGCAGGTCCGAAGTGGGCATCAGCGGGCCCGGCTACCACCTCGCCGAGCTGGGCGGGAGCCGGTGGTACGGGGACGAGGACGCGGCCGACCGCCTGGCGCACGAGGACCAGGTGTCCGCAGAGTACGAGGCCCTGACCCAGCGGCTCGAGGAGCGGTGGGGCAAGCCCGACCGGTTCACGCTCGGCAGCCTGAAGCTGCGGGCGGAGTCCGGGGAGGTGGCGCAGCCGTGGCAGGAGATCGGCGACACGAGCGACCACCTGCACCTGTGGCGGGCCGGGGACCGCTGGGTCGCCATCTACGAGGCCCGGTGGGGGGCCGACCACTCACCGCAGCTCATGGCCGCGGTGACGGTGATCGACCCGCCCTAGGGGGTTGCCTCGGCGGCCGCGCGGAGGCGGGCGTACTCCTGGGCCATGGATTCTGCCGTCCAGTGGGCGTTGAGGCCGCTGGGGTTGGGGAGCGCCCAGATGCGGGTGGAGCCGATGGTCCGGTCCTGGGGGCCGATCTGGGCCTTGCGCTCGCCAAAAGCCGTGCGGTACGCGGTGACACCGACGACCGCCAGCCATTGCGGGCGCAGCTGTTCCACCTTGGCGGTCAGGATGCGGCCGCCCTCGCGGAACTCCTCGGCGCTCAGCTCGTCGGCCCGGGCCGTGGCGCGGGCCACGACGTTGGTGATGCCGAGTCGGTAGGCCAGCAGCTCCTCCTGCTCCGCGGGGGCGAAGCGTCGCGGAGTGAAACCGGACAGGTGCAGGACGGGCCAGAAACGATTGCCGGGGCGGGCGAAGTGATGGCCCGTCGCGGCGGAGAGGAGACCCGGGTTGATCCCGCAGAACAGCACGCGCAGACCGCCCGCGACCACGTCCGGGATGACGCGGTCACGGGCGGCGCTCAGCTCCTCGGGGGTCAGAGGATCGACCCCGGCGTGTACCCGGCTGCCTCCGGGTGCTGCTTGGCGATCGCCTCGATACGGGAGACCACCGCGGCGACCTGGTCACCGGCGGCGCCCGTGAAGGACAGCTTGTCGGCCATCAGGGCGTCGAGCTGGGCCCGGTCGAGCGGCATGCGCTCGTCGGCGGCCAGCTTGTCCAGCAACTCGTTGCGCTCGGCGCCCTGCTCGCGCATGGCGAGCGCGGAGGCCACCGCGTGCTCCTTGATGACCTCGTGCGCGGCCTCGCGGCCGACACCCGCCCGCACCGCGCCCATCAGGACCTTGGTGGTCGCGAGGAACGGCAGGTAGCGGTCCAGCTCGCGGGCCACGACCGCCGGGAAGGCGCCGAATTCGTCGAGGACGGTCAGGAAGGTCTCGAGCAGGCCGTCGAACGCGAAGAACGCGTCGGGCAGGGCCACCCGGCGGACCACGGAGCAGGAGACGTCGCCCTCGTTCCACTGGTCGCCCGCCAGCTCGCCGGTCATCGAGGCGTAGCCGCGCAGGATGACCATCAGGCCGTTGACGCGCTCGCAGGAGCGGGTGTTCATCTTGTGCGGCATCGCGGAGGAGCCGACCTGGCCGGGCTTGAAGCCCTCGGTGACCAGCTCGTGGCCGGCCATCAGGCGGATCGTCTTCGCGATCGACGAGGGGGCGGCGGCCAGCTGCACCAGCGCGGTGACCACGTCGTAGTCGAGCGAGCGGGGGTAGACCTGGCCGACCGAGGTGAAGGCCTGGGCGAAGCCGAGGTGGGCGGCGATCCGCTGCTCCAGGTCGGCGAGCTTGGCGGCGTCGCCGCCGAGCAAGTCGAGCATGTCCTGGGCGGTGCCGACCGGGCCCTTGATCCCGCGCAGCGGGTAGCGGCCGAGCAGGTCCTCCAGGCGGTCGTAGGCGACCAGCAGCTCGTCGGCCGCGGTGGCGAAGCGCTTGCCCAGGGTCGTCGCCTGCGCGGCGACGTTGTGGGAGCGGCCGGCCATGACCAGCTCGGCGTGCTCGCCGGCCAGCTTGCCGAGACGCGCCAGGACGGCGACCGTGCGGTCGCGGGCCAGCTCCAGCGAGAGCCGGATCTGCAGCTGCTCGACGTTCTCGGTGAGGTCGCGGGAAGTCATGCCCTTGTGGACGTGCTCGTGGCCGGCGAGGGCGTTGAACTCCTCGATGCGGGCCTTCACGTCGTGCCGGGTGACCTTCTCGCGCTCGGCGATGGAGGCGAGGTCGACCGTCTCCAGGACACGCTCGTAGTCGGCGAGGGCGGCGTCCGGGACGTCGATGCCGAGGTCCTTCTGGGCGCGGAGGACGGCGAGCCACAGCCGCCGCTCCAGCGTCACCTTGTACTCGGGGGACCACAGGACGGCGAGCTCCGCGGAGGCGTAGCGGCCGGCCAGGACATTGGGGATGCGGGGCTTGGCTGTCACGTGTAGGGATTCTACTTGGGCCGCAGCTGTGCGTTTACGCAGGTAGGGACCCCGCCCCGGATTGTGTCTTGCTACGAGAGCCGCTCGCCCGCGACGGCCTCGTACGGCAGCAGCTCCGGGCGCTTGGCCGGGCGGCCGTCCCCCGAGGAGCGGCCCGTCAGCCGGCGGCCTACCCAGGGCAGCAGGTGCTGCCGCGCGAAGCTCAGGTCCTGCGAGCGGCGCACGGCCCAGCCCGGGGGCACCGCGGGCGGGAGGGCGGCGCGCCAGTCCTGCTCGGGCGGCAGGCCCAGCGTCTGCCAGACCGCCTCGGCCACCCGGCGGTGGCCCTCGGGCGTCAGGTGCAGCCGGTCGACGTCCCACATGCGGGGGTCGGCGAGTACGGCGGCCCCGTACAGGTCCACCACCAGGGCTCCGTGCCGGGCGGCGAGCTCCTCGATGAGGGCGAAGAGCTCCTCCATGCGCGGCCGGAAACGGTCCATCACCGGCCCGTTGCGCCCCGGGGAGCGCATCAGCACCAGCGTCTTGCAGGTGGGCGCCAGCAGCCCCACGGCCTCCTCGAGGTGCCCGCGCACCCGGCCCATGTCGACCTTCGGACGCAGCGCGTCGTTGAGGCCTCCCACCAGGGTCACCACATCGGCGCGCATCGCCGCCGCGGCCGGGACCTGGTCCTCGGCTATCTGCCCGATCAGCTTCCCGCGGACCGCGAGGTTCGCGTACCGGAACCCCGGCTCGCGCGCCGCGAGGCGGGCGGCCAGCAGATCGGCCCAGCCCCGGTAAGAGCCGTCGGGCAGCAGGTCGGACATGCCTTCGGTGAAGGAGTCGCCGACCGCGACGAACCTGGTGTAAGAGGCATTCATTTCCATGGCGGAGCGATGTTACCGCGCGGTACCCCGGCCCCGCAGGGCCGGGGCGCCGGCAACCGGCAGCACCGGGTCGAACCCGCGCGCGCAAGCCGTGTCAGGCGGAGGCCGGCCTGCCGAACAGCTCGCGCAGCACGTCTTCCATCGTCACCAGCCCCGTCATCGCCCCGTCCGCCCCGAGCACCGCCGCCAGGTGCGTCCGGCTGCGCCGCATCGCGGTCAGCACGTCGTCCAGCGGCGTCTGCGTCCGCACCTGGGCGATCGGGCGCAGCGCGGACACCGGGAACGCCTCGTCCCGCTCCGGTCCGTTCGCGTCCAAGGCGTCCTTGACGTGCAGGTATCCGAGGATCCTCGCCTGGGCGTCGATCACCGGGAAGCGGGAGTACCCGGACTCGGCCGACAACCGCTCCAGCCCCGCCGGCGTGAGGCCCTCCCGGGCCACGACGACCCCGTGCAGCGGCAGCACCACGTCGTTGACCGGCCGGCGGCCCAGCTCCAGGGCGTCGTGCAGCCGCTCGCTCGCCCGGCCGTCGATCAGCCCCGCCTCGCTGGAGTCCTGCACGATCCGCGCCAGCTCGTCGTCCGTGAAGGTCGCCGAGACCTCGTCCTTCACGTCCACCCTCAGCAGCCGCAGCAGGAGGCTGGCGAAGGCGTTGATCGCAAAGATCACCGGCTTGAGCGCCCGCGTCAGGGTCACCAGCGGCGGACCGAGCAGCAGCGCGGTGCGCACCGGCTCGGAGAGGGCCACGTTCTTCGGCAGCATCTCGCCGAAGAGCATGTGCAGGTACGTCGCCAGCGCCAGCGCCACCACGAACGAGATCGCGTGTGTCAGCCCGGACGGCACCCCGAACAGGTCGAACAGCGGGGTCAGCAGGTGTGCGATGGCCGGTTCGGCCACCACGCCCAGGACCAGGGTGCACAGCGTGATGCCGAGCTGCGCCGCCGCCATCAGCGCCGACACGTGCTCCAGCGCCCACAGCACGGCGCGGGCCCGCCGGTCGCCCTGGTCGGCGTACGGCTCGATCTGGCTGCGCCGCACCGAGATCAGCGCGAACTCCGCGCCGACGAAGAAGGCGTTGACGACCAGGGTCGCCAGGCCGATCAGCAGTTGGAGCACCGTCATCGGGCCCCCTCCCCACCCTTGTCCTGCGACGGCTCGACGGGCGCGTGCAGCAGCACCCGCGCCGCCCGCCGTCCGCTGGCGTCCACCACGTCGATCCGCCAGCCGCCCAGCTCCATGCTGTCGCCGACGGCCGGGATCCGGCCCAGCTCGGTCGCTATCAGCCCGGCCAGCGTCTCGTACGGGCCGTCCGGCACGCGCAGTCCGATCCGCTCCAGCTGATCGGTGCGCGCGGCGCCGTCGGCGGAGTAGAGGCGGCGCCCGGAGGCGTCCGTACCGGCCGGGGCCAGATCCGGGGTCTCGTGCGGGTCGTGCTCGTCGCGCACCTCGCCGACGACCTCCTCGACGATGTCCTCCAGGGTGACGACGCCGGCCGTGCCGCCGTACTCGTCGATCACCACGGCCATCGTCTGGCGGCCGGACAGCAGGTCCAGCAGCCGGTCCACGGTCAGCGACTCCGGCACCAGCAGCGGTTGGCGCAGCAGCTGGGAGACGGGCCGGCGGCGCCGCTCCTCGGCGTGCAGCGCGAGCACGTCCTTGATGTGGACCGTGCCGACGACGGTGTCGAGGCTGCCCCGGTAGACCGGGAAGCGGGACAGGCCGGTCGCCAGCGTCGCGTTCGCCACGTCCTCGGCGGTGGTCTGCACGTCGAGGGCGGTGACCTGGACGCGCGGGGTCATCACGTTCTCCGCGGTCAGGTCGGCCAGGTTCAGGGTCCGTACGAACAGCTCGGCGGTGTCCTTCTCCAGCGCGCCCGCCTTGGCGGAGTGCCGGGCCAGCGCCACCAGCTCCTGCGGGGTGCGCGCGGAGGCCAGCTCCTCGGCCGGTTCCATGCCGAACCGGCGGACCATGTGGTTCGCCGTGCTGTTGAGATGGCTGATGAACGGCCGGAAGGCGCGGCTGAAGACCCGCTGCATGGTGGCCACCCGCTTGGCGATGGCCAACGGGGACGAGATCGCCCAGTTCTTGGGCACCAGCTCGCCGACGACCATCAGGACGACGGTCGACAGCACCGTGCCGAGGATCAGGGCGGTGGAGGAGGCGGCTGCGGCCGACAGCCCCATGGCCTCGAAGGGGCCCTGGAGCAGGGCGGCGATCGACGGTTTGGAGATCATGCCGATGACCAGGCCGGTCACGGTGATGCCGAGCTGGGCCCCGGAGAGCTGGAACGTCAGGCTGCGCACGGCCGCCCGGGCGCTCTCGGCCCCGCGCTCGCCGCGCTCGACGGCTTGGTCGAGCTCGCTGCGCTCGACGGTGGTCAGCGAGAACTCGGCCGCGACGAAGGCTCCGCAGGCAAGGCAGAGCAGCAGCGCCACGAGGAGCAGGAGCACTTCGGTCATCGGTCGGTCACCTCCATTCCATGATCAGCCAGGAGGAGGGGTATCGCGCGATGTCGGGTACTGGGGGGCTCGCCCATGGGCGGACGCTCACACCTTTCGATCGGGTCGGTCGGCTTGCTGTCCACAAGGGTAAAGTACGGGCAAAGAGAGCGGATCATTCTTTTGGCGGAGCGCACCCGGATGATGGGATCCGGACATGAGCGATCTTCACATCGGTCCCGCGCCGGCCGCCGATCTCACCGCCGTGCTCGACTTCTGGAAGACCGCTGCCGAGGGAACGAGTATCAGCGACGACCTCGCCGGGGTCGAGCAGCTCCACGCCCGCGATCCGCACGCCCTGTTGCTCGCCCGGCGCGAAGGTGAACTGGTCGGCACCGTGATCGCCGGCTTCGACGGCTGGCGCTGCCACCTCTACCGGCTCGCGGTCCACCCGGCACACCGCCGCCGGGGCATCGGATCGGCGCTGCTGGCCGCCGCGGAGGAGCGCTTCGCCGCGCTCGGCGGCCGGCGGGCGGACGCGATGGTGCTGGACCGCAACGAGCGGGCGCACGGGGCGTGGGACGCGGCCGGGTACCACCCCGAGGAGCACTGGACGCGCTGGGTCAAACCGCTGGGCGGCTGAGGCCCGGCGGGCAGGGCCCGGCCCGCCGGGCGCCGCAAACCCCCTACGCAGGACCGCGGCGGGCGGAACCGATCACGCAGTACGAGGTGGGCAACGCCGGTCCGCGCTCGGGCAGCCGGAAACTGCGGTACGAGACGGCCCGGAAGCCCGCGGCCTCGATCGCGGCGACCGGGTCCCGGGACGTGTGGCACCCGCCGAAGAGGTGGGGCCACACGGTCCGGTCCAGCGTGCGCTGGACGGCGGACATGCCGGGGGTGGGCGCCCGGCCGTGCTCGAAGAAGCGGAGCTCGGCGTCGGGGCGCAGCACCCGGTGGAGCTCCGCGAGCGAGCGGGGCAGGTCCCGTACGGTGCACAGCACGAGGGAGGCGACGGCGGCGTCGAAGGCCTCGCTCTTGACCGGGAGGGCCTCGGCGACGCCCGGCACGACGTCGACGGGGACCTCGGCGCGCAGGGCGGCGTCGGCCGCGAGCCGCCGCAGGCTCCGTTCCGGTTCGACGGCGACGACCTCGCAGACGGCGCGGGGATAGTGGGCGAAGTTGAGGCCGTTGCCCGCGCCGATCTCGATGACCCGGCCGGACACCCCGTGCAGGAGCTCGCCGCGGAGGCGGGCGATGCCTCCGCGGGTGTCGGCGGTGGTGCTGAACCGGGCGTAGAACCGGGCGAAGAGCGGGTGGTCGACGGAATCCGGGCCTTGGTGCGGTGTGGCCATGGCGGGCCTCCGGGGCGGGGTCGGCGGGTGCGGTTGCCCTGCTGGGCTGTTCCCCCTCCGGGCGGCCCGCAAAACCGCCTCCGGCGGGACGGACCGTCTCACGCGGCCCCACGTCACTGCCCGTCGGGGACGACCGCCCGCACGGGGATTGAGTACGCGTACTCAGGAGCCCGGGACCTGACGTGGGGACAATCGGGGGATCCGCCCCGCATGCCGGGGCCCGCCCAGGGAAAGTGGAGACCTGTGACATCCCGTACCACCACCGCCGGCGCGGTGCTGTTCGCCGCAGGACTGCTCGTACTGACCGCCTGCGGTACCACGGTGTCCGGGAGCGGCGCTGCTGCGGACCCGTCCCCGGTGCCGGCGACCGGGCAGACCCCGGACTACGCCGCCCGGGCGGCGGCCGCCGTGGCCCGCCACGACAAGCTCTTCCCCGAGGTGGCCGAGCTGTGCCGGGGCAAGGCGGGCTCGGCCCCGACCGGGTCGGCCACGCCGGGTGAACTGCCCACGGACCCGGAGGCGCGCAAGTACGCGGAGAACCACGCGTACAAGAACGAGGCCACGCTCACGCCTGCGGCCAAGTGCCGGGGCGACGCGCACGCCGCGCGGATCAACAAGGCGCTGGGCGGTTCCGACGGGAAGGGCGCACCGAAGTCGACGGAGGAGCTCAGCGGGCTCCTGACCGGGATGGGCTACAAGCCGGAGGCCGGGGACGTGTACGCATCGAGCACGGGCAACCTTTCGTTCGTCCTGTCGATCCCGGAGAGCGGCCCGTGTGTGACGGGCCGTCTGACCCCGCCCATGAGCGTGAAGGCGCACGGGGCGTACATGGAGGGCGGCTGCCACGAGCCCCGCGGCGGCCACTGAACGCACCGCGGACGGAAGCCCGGCGGGCCGCTGGGCGCCGCCGGGCCGATGGGGTCCGGGTCCGGGATCAGGGCTGCCAGGCCGTCAGGAACGACTCGGCGGACCAGGTGCCCGCCAGGGCGGGGGACAGCCAGGTGGGTGCCGCCGTACGGAACGACTCCGGGGACAGGGACCCCGAAGCCTCCGGGACGGCGCCCAGCAGCGGCAGCCCCGAGGACGACGGGAGGTCCGCCAGGTTGCAGCGGCAGGCCAGGTCCGGCTCGGCCGGCCAGCTGCCGATGACCACGCCCAGGGCCTCCAGCTCCCGGGCCCGGAGGGCCTCGGCCGTCAGGGTCGTGGAGTTGAGGGTGCCGAGGGCCGCCGGGGCGACCACCAGCACCGGGGCCCCGAGCAGGCGGGCCGCATCGGCCAGCGTGTGGCCCGCCTCGTCGAAGCGGACCAGGAGGCCGCCCGCGCCCTCCACCAGGACCAGGTCGTGGGACCGGGCGAGCCGGCTCGCCGCCTCCGCGACGGCGGTCGGCGAGACCGTGGGCAGTCCCGCCCGGCGGGCCGCCGTGTCGGGGGCCAACGGCTCCGGATAGCGGGCCAGTTCCACCGCCGTGACCGTCGGGCCCGCCAGGCGGACCGCTTCCGCCGCGTCGCCCGGCTCGGTCGCGTCCACGCCGGTCTGCGCGGGCTTGAGGACCGCCACCGAGCGGCCCGCCGCCACCGCGGCCGCCGCGATCGCCGACGTGACGACCGTCTTGCCGATCTCCGTGCCCGTGCCCGAGACCATCAGTACCGGCATGTCAGCCCTCCTCCGCCGCCGCGCACACCGCACGGCAGATGCGCGCCACGTCGCCGTCGCCCGTGACGAACGGGGGCATCACGTAGATCAGGTCCCTGAACGGGCGCACCCACACGCCTTCGCGGACCGCTGCCCGGGTCGCCGCGGCCACGTCGACCTCGTGGGTCAGCTGGACCACGCCGATCGCGCCCAGGACGCGTACGTCCCGGACACCGGGCAGGTTCCGCGCGGGCGCCAGGCCCTCCTGCAGGCCCGCCTCGATGCGCTTGACCTCACGCTGCCAGTCCTGGCCGAGCAGCAGGTCGATCGAGGCCAGCGCCACTGCCGTGGCGAGCGGGTTGCCCATGAACGTCGGCCCGTGCGCGAGGACCGGGACGGCGCCCCTGCTGATCCCGTTCGCCACCCGCTCCGTGCACAGCGTCGCCGCCAGCGTGAGGTAACCGCCGGTCAGAGACTTGCCCAGGCACATCACATCCGGGGTCATCCCCGCGTGGTCCGCCGCGAACAGCGCGCCGGTGCGGCCGAAGCCCGTCGCGATCTCGTCCAGGATGAGCAGGACGTCGTACTCGTCGCACAGTTCGCGCAGGACCCGCAGGTAGCCCGGGTTGTGGAAGCGCATGCCGCCCGCGCCCTGGACCACCGGTTCCACGATCACCGCGGCCAGCTCGTCCGCGTGCGCGGAGAGCAGGGAGCGCAGGTGGTCGACGTACGCCGGGTCCACCGGCGCGTCGAAGCCGCTCGGCGGCACGTCGGCGAACAACTGGCGCGGGAGGATCCCCGACCAGAGCTCGTGCATGCCGCCCTCGGGATCGCAGACCGCCATGGGCGTCCAGGTGTCCCCGTGGTATCCGCCGCGCCAGGTCAGCAGCCTGGTCTTGCCGGGCCTGCCGATGGAGCGCCAGTACTGGAGGCACATCTTCACCGCGACCTCGACCGAGACCGAGCCCGAGTCGGCGAGGAAGACGTGCTCCAGGCCCGGCGGGGTGATCTCGACCAGCCGGGCGGCCAGCCGGACGGCGGGCTCGTGGGTGAGCCCGCCGAACATCACGTGGGACATGCGGCCGAGCTGGCCGGTCACGGCCTCGTTCAGGACCGGGTGGTTGTACCCGTGGATCGCCGACCACCAGGAGGACATGCCGTCGACCAGCTCGTCCTGGCCCTGGGAGGGCTCGGCCAGCCGCAGCCGGACGCCCGAGGCGGAGGAGACGACCAGCGGCTCCTGCCGCCCGGGCATCGGGCCGTACGGGTGCCAGACGTGCTGCCGGTCCAGCGCGAGCAGTTCGGCGGCGGGCATCGCGTGGTGCTGGTCAGGCATTGGGCGCGAGATCCGTTCCCGCGCCCCGGCGGCGGACCGCCACCAGGTCCGAGCGGACCTCGCCCGCCGAAGCCTGAGCCGGAGCCTGCACCGACGCCGGCACCGGCGCCTGCGCCGCGGCCTGCGCCGGGACGGCCTCGTGCTCGTGCCCCGAGCAGCCGCCGCACGCCGAGCCGCAGCCCGCCTCGGCCGCCGAGGAGCCGCACGGCCCCTGGGCCGCGGCGGCCGCGGCCACCGCGTCCGCCCGGTGCGCCGGGAGGGTCGTCGTACCGGCGCCCTCCACCTCGAAACCGGCGTCCGCGATCATGTCGAGGTCGGCCTGGCCCGCCTGGCCCTCACTGGTGAGGTAGTCGCCGAGGAAGATCGAGTTGGCGATGTTCAGGGCGAGCGGCTGCATCGAGCGCAGGTGCACCTCGCGGCCGCCGGCGATCCGGACCTCCACGTCGGGGCAGACGAACCGGACCATCGCCAGGATTCGCAGGCAGCGCTGCGGGGTGAGGTTCCACTCCTTGGCCAGCGGGGTGCCCTCGAAGGGGATCAGGAAGTTGACGGGCACCGAGTCGGAGTCGAGCTCGCGCAGCGAGAAGACGACGTCGACCAGGTCCTCGTCGCTCTCGCCCATGCCCGCGATGAGACCGGAGCAGGCGGACAGGCCCGCCGCGTGCGCCTTCTGTACCGTGTCGACCCGGTCCGCGTAGGTGTGGGTCTTGGTGATCTGGCCGTACGTGGCCTCGGACGTGTTCAGGTTGTGGTTGTAGGCGTCGGCGCCCGCGTCCTTCAGGCGCTCGGCCTGGCCGTCCGAGAGCAGGCCGAGGCACGCGCACACCTCGACGCCCTCGTTCTGCTCCTTGATCGCCTCGATCGTCTTGCCGACCCGCTCGACGTCGCGGTCCGTCGGGCCGCGCCCGCTCGCCACCAGGCACACGCGCTTCGCGCCGCCCGCGACACCGGCCGCCGCGGCCTGGGAGGCCTCGTCAGGCTTGAGCCACGTGTACTTGAGGATCTCCGCCTTCGATCCCAGGCGCTGGGAGCAGTAGGAGCAGTCCTCGGGGCACAGCCCGGACTTCAGGTTGACCAGGTAGTTCAGCTTGACCCGACGCCCGAACCACTGGCGGCGCACCTTGCCGGCCGCGGCCACCACGTCGAGCAGTTCGTCGTCAGAGGTCGCCAGTACGGCGAGCGCCTCTTCGCGGGTCGGCAGCTCGCGCCGCAGCCCCTTGTCCACCAGGGTGTTCAGCAGGTCCATGACGCCGATCCTGGACCACACGAGCACTCCCGGCCAAGGAGAGATCGCACAACATGGCCGGAACGGAGTGTGTGTATCGCCACACCTGGCACTTGGGTGACGGCCGTTAGGGTCAGGCACGCCTGTGGACAGCCGACAAAACACGAGGACCCGCCGATGCCCCAGCAGAGCCCCGAGCCCGAAGACGTGTTCGCCTGGATCGACGACGCGGAGCGGGCCCGTGAGAAGGCCGGGCTCGTCCGGACGCTGCGCCCCCGGCCTGCGTCCTCGCCGCTGCTGGACCTCGCGAGCAACGACTACCTCGGACTGTCCCGGCACCCCGAGACCGTGCGCGGCGCGCGCGAGGCGGCCGAGCGGTGGGGCGCCGGAGCCACGGGATCGCGCCTGGTGACCGGTACGACCGAGCTCCATGCGGAGCTCGAGCGGGAGCTCGCGGCCTTCTGCGGGTTCGAGGCGGCGCTCGTCCTGTCCTCCGGCTACGCCGCCAACCTGGCGGCCGTCACCGCGCTCAGCGACCGGGGCACCCTCGTCGTGTCCGACGCCGGCAACCACGCCTCGATCGTCGACGGCTGCCGGCTCTCGCGCGCCGGGACCGAGGTGATCCCGCATTCCGACCCGGACGCCGCGCGCAAGACGCTCGCCACGCACGAGGGCCGGGCGCTGCTGGTCAGCGACTCGGTGTTCTCCGTGGACGGGGACGCCGCCCCGCTCGCCGCGTACGCGGCCGCCTGCCGGGAGGAGGGTGCGGCCCTGGTCGTGGACGACGCCCACGGGCTGGGCGTACTGGGGGAGGGCGGCCGCGGAGCGCTGCACGCCGCCGGACTCGCGGGCGCGCCGGGGGTGGTCGCCACCCTCACGCTCTCGAAGTCCCTGGGCAGCCAGGGCGGAGCCGTGCTCGGTCCGGCCAAGGTGATCCGGCACCTCGTCAACACGGCGCGGACCTTCATCTTCGACACCGGGCTGGCACCGGCCGCCGCGGGTGCGGCGCTGGCGAGCCTGCGCCTGCTCCGGAGGGAACCGGAGCGCGCCGGCCGGGCCCGCGAGGTGGCCGACCGGCTGTACGGGCGGCTCACCGCGTCCGGCCTGACCGCGGCCCGGCCGGACGCGGCCGTGGTGTCGGTACGGGCCCCGTCGGCTTCGGCGGCACTGCGCTGGGCCGCCGACTGCCGTGAGGCGGGTCTGTCCGTGGGATGCTTCCGTCCGCCGTCGGTGCCGGACGGCATCTCCCGGCTGCGGCTGACCGCACGGGCCGATCTCACGGGGGACGAGATCGACCGGGCCGTCGAGACGATCCTGCGGACCGCCCCGGCCGGAGCCACGGACCGCTAGGGCCTCACGCGAGTACGTCCGCGTCAGCCCGTACGGATGCGAGGAAGCCGTCCCAGGCCGGCCCGGTGAAGAGCACGGCCGGGCCGTCCGTCCGCTTCGAGTCGCGGACGGCCAGCAGGCCGCCGCCACCGAGCACGGCGGTTTCCACGCAGTTGTTCATTCCGGTGCTGCGGCTGCTCCGCCGCCACCGCGCGCTGATCAGAAGTCCGCTGGTGGAGAGGGGGGTTGCGGACACGGGGGTGCCTCCTTACGCGTCGTCAGCGAGTGAGCTGATGAGATCCGACGAGTCCTGGGGCGGGAGGGCGTGCGCCTGGATGGTGCGGAATGCGGCGCTGTACGCCTCGAGGTCTTCCTTCCGCTCCAGATAGAGGCTACTCGTCAAATGGTCGAGTACCACCACATCCAGATCGGCGATGTTCGGAAATGAGAAAATAACGAACGGTCCGGTCAGGCCGAGATGCCCCCCCACGCTGAACGGAAGTACCTGCAACCGCACTTGGGGCAGCCGGGCCACCTGCACCAGATGCCGCAATTGCGCCGCCATCACCCCGGGGCCGCCGATCTGCCGCCGCAGCACCGCCTCGTCCAGTACGGCGCTCAGCTCCAGCGGGGGATCCGCCCGCAGCACCGACTGCCGGGCCAGCCGTACGTCGACCAGGGCGTCGACCTTGGGCTCCGGCAGCCCGCCCAGCGCGGCCCGGGTCACCGCCCGCGCGTACTCTGGGGTCTGCAACAGGCCGGGCACCACGGAGAGTTCGACCGTACGGGCCGATCGGGCACCCGCCTCCAGGCTGATGAAATCCCGGTACTCCTGCGGCAGCAGCCCCCGGTAGTCGTGCCACCACTGGCGGCCGCGCACGGCGTCGCCGCCGGGAACGGGGCCGGCTGCGGAGGCCGACAGGGCCTCCAGCAGCGCCCGCTGCTCGGGGCTGACGACCTCTGCGTAGACATCGAGGAGGAGGCGGATGTCCTCCGGTTTCACGCCACTGCGCCCTGTCTCGATACGGCTGATTTTCGACTGGTGCCACCCCGCGATCCGGGCGGCCTCACCACTGGTGAGTCCGGTCCGGTCGCGCAGCGCGCGCAGTTCCTCGCCGAGCTTGCGCCGGCGCACCGCGGGACCGTGCTGCATACCCGCCTCCTTCCACCGGCACAGCTCGCACCAGTCTGCCGTCCAAATACGCTCTTCCGTAGCAGAGTTCACTGCATTGAGCGACAGATATATGCAGATCTTGGGGGAACGGCAGCACCGGCGGGACGATGGGTGGCACTCTGGCGTCCAGCACAGATCCGGGGTTTCGCCCCGGTGGGAAAGGGACTGTCGCCATGACAGACCACCAGGAAGCATCCGTCACTCTGCCGAGCGATCCCGCCTCGGTCGCCACAGCCCGCCGCTACGTCGCGGAGGTGCTCGGCGAATGGGGACTGCCCGACGAAGCCGACACCGCCGACAGTGTCCGGCTGATCGTCTCGGAGCTCGCCACCAATGCCGTGCAGCACACCTTCGGCCAGTCGCCCACCTTCACCGTGGACATCCGCCTCGAGCGCGGGGAGTGGCTCCGCGTCGGGGTGACCGACAGTCACCCGCGCTGGCCCAAGCGCCTCCCGGCCGCCGTCCAGCAGGACAACGGCCGGGGGATGGTCATCATCCGCTGGCTCACCGCCGAAGCGGGTGGCCGGCTCTCCGTCAGCCCCACCGAGGACGGCGGCAAGACCGTCTGGATCGCCGTGCCCTGGCCCGTCGGGGCTCCCGCGAAGAGCGTCACCGGCTGTTAGAGACGCGCTCAGCCCTGCCCGCGCTCCCCGGCACTGCGCTCGATGCACAGCTCGTTGCCCTCAGGATCGGCGAGCACGGCCCAGCCGGAGCCGTCCTCCCGGCGCCGGTCGTCGACCAGCTCCGCCCCGAGCGCGATGAGCCGCTCGACGGTCTCGTCCCGGGTCCCGGTGGGCGGCTGGATGTCCAGGTGGACCCGGTTCTTGACGGACTTGGCGTCCGGCACCCGGACGAACAACAGACCGGGGACCCCGGGCTGCCCCGGGTCCAGCAGGATCTCGTCGTCGCCCTCGACGTCGTCCGGGTGGATCGGGAAGCCGGTCACGGCGGACCAGAACTCGGCGGTCTTGTACGGCTCGAGCGCGTTGAAGGTGATGTGGCGGACCGGGTTGACGAACATGCAGCTCCTTGATGGCGGGTCCCGTGGCAGTGGCCGGGGGACCGTCGGTCCGGTCCGTATACGGAACCGGCTGCGGGCGGCCCGGGAGTTGAACCGGGTGCCTCCCCGAAACGTGGGTTAACGCGGCGGAAAAGCGCGGCGCCTAGCGTGGCGGGCACGGCCTTCCGTCAATGATCACCCATCCGCCGGTAAAGCGGCGGTGCTCGGGACGGAAAGCCTTTCTCTGCGTTGGGCAAGACATGCTTGGTTCGGATATGTGCAGGTCAACAAAGTGTTGAAGGTCGCTAGGGTCGGCCCGGCGCGCCGTCGATCTTGTCCTGGAAGCTTGGTGAGTTACGAGTGCAACTGACACCGCACGAGCAGGAGAGACTGCTCATCCACGTGGCCGCCGACGTGGCCGAGAAGCGCAGGGCGCGCGGGGTCCTGCTCAACCACCCCGAAGCGGTCGCCCTGATCACCTCGCACATCCTCGAAGGCGCCCGTGACGGGCGGACCGTGGCCGAACTCATGGCCTCCGGCCGCACCGTGCTCGGCCGCGCCGAGGTGATGGAGGGGATCCCCGAGATGATCCACGACGTCCAGGTCGAGGCGACCTTCCCGGACGGCACCAAGCTCGTCACCGTCCACGACCCGATCGTCTGAAGGGGAGTACCCGCATGATCCCCGGCGAAATCGTCCACGGGGACGGCCCGGTGCGCCTCAACGAGGGCCGGCCCGTCACCCGCCTCACGGTGCTCAACGCCGCCGACCGGCCCGTCCAGGTCGGTTCCCACTACCACTTCGCCGAGGCCAACCCCGGCCTCGACTTCGACCGCCGGGCCGCCCGCGGGCTGCGGCTCAACGTCGCCGCCGGCACCGCCGTGCGCTTCGAGCCGGGCATCCCGGTCGCCGTGGAGCTCGTACCGCTGGGCGGGCTGCGCACCGTACCGGGCCTGCGCGGGGAGACCGGGGGGCCGCTCGATGGCTGAGCTCGACCGCCGCGCGTACGCCGACCTCTTCGGGCCCACCGTCGGCGACCGCATCCGGCTCGCCGACACCGACCTCTTCGTCGAGATCGAGCAGGACCTCAGCGGCGGCCCCGGACGCTCGGGCGACGAGGCCGTGTTCGGCGGTGGCAAGGTGATCCGCGAGTCCATGGGCCAGGCCCGGACCACCCGCGCCGAGGGCGCCCCCGACACGGTGATCACCGGAGTCGTCGTCCTCGACCACTGGGGCATCGTCAAGGCGGACGTCGGCATCCGCGACGGCCGCATCTGCGGCATCGGCAAGGCCGGCAACCCCGACACGATGGACGGCGTGGATCCCGCACTCGTGATCGGCCCCGAGACCGAGATCATCGCGGGCAACGGGAAGATCGTCACCGCGGGCGCCATCGACGCCCACGTGCACTTCATCTCGCCCACCGTCATCGACGAGGCCCTCGCCTCCGGCATCACCACCCTCGTCGGCGGCGGCACCGGACCCGCCGAGGGCACCAAGGCCACCACCGTCACCCCCGGACCCTGGCACCTCGCCCGGATGTTCGCGGCCCTGGAGTCCCACCCCGTCAACATCGGCCTGCTGGGCAAGGGCAACACCATGTCCCGCGAGGCCATGCACTCCCAGCTGCGCGGCGGCGCCCTCGGGTTCAAGATCCACGAGGACTGGGGGTCCACCCCCGCCGTCATCGACGCCTGCCTGAGCGTCTGCGACGAGACCGGCGCCCAGGTCGCCATCCACACCGACACCCTCAACGAGGCCGGATTCGTCGGCGACACCCTCGCCGCCATCGCCGGACGGACCATCCACTCGTACCACACCGAGGGCGCGGGCGGCGGGCACGCACCGGACATCATCACCGTGGTCTCCGAGCCGAACATCCTGCCCAGCTCCACCAACCCGACCCGGCCGCACACCGTCAACACCATCGACGAACACCTCGACATGCTGATGGTCTGCCACCACCTCAACCCGGCCGTTCCCGAGGACCTCGCCTTCGCCGAGTCCCGGATCCGGCCCGCGACCATCGCCGCCGAGGACGTCCTGCACGACCTCGGAGCCATCTCCATCATCTCCTCCGACTCCCAGGCCATGGGCCGCGTCGGCGAGGTCGTGCTGCGCACCTGGCAGACGGCCCACGTGATGAAGAAGCGGCGCGGCTTCCTGCCCGGCGACGGACCCGCCGACAACCACCGCGCCCGCCGCTACGTCGCGAAGTACACGATCAACCCCGCCGTGGCCCAGGGGCTCGCGCGCGAGGTCGGCTCGGTGGAGACCGGCAAGCTCGCCGACCTGGTGCTGTGGACGCCCGCCTTCTTCGGGGTCAAGCCCGAAACGGTCATCAAGGGTGGCCAGATCGCGTACGCCCAGATGGGTGATGCGAACGCCTCCATCCCCACCCCGCAGCCGGTGCTGCCCCGCCCGATGTTCGGCGGCCACGGCCGGGCCCCCGGGCTGAACTCGGTCAACTTCACCGCGCAGGCCGCCCTCGACGACGCACTGCCCGAACGGCTGGGGCTCGGGAAGCAGTTCGTGGCCATCGAGAGCACCCGCAAGGTGAGCAAGGCGGACATGCGCAACAACGACGCCATGCCGAGGGTCGAGGTCGACGCCGACACCTTCACGGTCACCATCGACGGGGAGGCCGTGGAACCTGCGCCCGCGGCAGAACTGCCCATGGCCCAGCGCTACTTCCTGTTCTGACATGGGTCCCCTTCCGACGGGCACGGCCCGATGAGCCTCGCCGCCCTGCTCGTGCTCGCCGACGGCCGCTTCCCCGCGGGCGGGCACGCCCACTCCGGCGGGGCCGAGGCCGCCTGCAAGGCGGGCCGGATCCACGACGCCGCCACCCTCGAGGAGTTCTGCCGGGGCCGGCTCCACACGGCCGGACTCGTCGCCGCCGCACTCGCCGCGGCCGCAGCCCTCGGGCTCGACCCGGCAGTGCTCGACACCGCCGCCGACGCCCGTACTCCGTCGCCCGCGCTGCGCACCGCGGCGCGGCGGCTGGGCCGGCAGCTGCTGCGGGCCGCCCGGGCCACCTGGCCCGCCGCCGAACTCGACGCGCTCGCCGCGGCCTTCCCCCGCGGGGCGCACCAGCCGGTCGTGCTCGGGCTCACCGCCCGGGCCGCCGGGCTGGGTCCGCTGGACGCCGCGCACGTGGCGGCGTACGAGAGCGTCGGCGGACCGGCGACCGCGACCGTACGGCTGCTCGGCCTGGACCCCTTCGAGGCGAGCGGGGTCCTGGCCCGCCTCGCCCCCGAGCTCGACGCCGTCGCCGCCCGGGCCGCCCAGGCCGCGCACCGGGCACGGCTGGAGGGCCCGGACGCTCTGCCCGCGGCCTCCTCCCCGCTGCTGGACGTCGCGGCGGAGAGCCATGCCGACTGGCCGGTACGGCTCTTCGCCTCGTGACCGCCCCCTCACCGCTTCCCGACCGCCTCCACGATCGACTCCGGAGACCCCCATGCATCTCGACCACGGCGTGACCTACCCCCCACGCCACACCCACAGCGCCGGGCCGGTGCGGGCCGACGGCTCGCGCAGGGCCCTGCGGATCGGCCTCGGCGGACCCGTCGGCTCCGGCAAGACGGCCACGGTCGCCGCCCTCTGCCGCGCCCTGCGCACCGAGCTGTCCATGGCCGTCGTCACCAACGACATCTACACCCGGGAGGACGCCGAGTTCCTGCTCCGCGAGGCCGTCCTGCCGCCCGAGCGGATCAGCGCGGTGGAGACCGGTGCCTGCCCGCACACGGCCATCCGCGACGACATCTCCGCCAACCTGGAGGCGGTCGAGGAGCTGGAGGAGACGGTCGGCCCGCTCGACCTGATCCTCGTCGAGTCCGGCGGCGACAACCTCACCGCCACCTTCTCCCGCGGCCTCGTCGACGCCCAGATCTTCGTCATCGACGTGGCGGGCGGCGACGACATCCCGCGCAAGGGCGGCCCCGGCGTCACCACCGCCGACCTGCTCGTCGTCAACAAGACCGACCTCGCCCCCTACGTGGGCTCCGACCTGGACCGGATGGCCCGCGACGCCGCCGAGCAGCGCGGCGAACTGCCCGTCGCCTTCCAGTCGCTGCGCGGCGAGGACGGCGTGGCACCGGTGGCCGCGTGGGTGCGCGAGCGGATCGCCGCCTGGGCCGCCCGGTGAGCCCTGCGGTGGCCCCCGCGCCTCCCGCCGCCCCGCCGGCCCCGGTTCCGCCCGACCCGGCCCCGCCGGCCCCGGCCCGGCCCGCCCCTGCTCCGGCCGGCGTACGGGCCACCGCCCGGATCTCCGCCGTCGCCGACGGCCGCGGCGGTACCGCCCTGCCGCTGCTGGCCGGTGAGGGACCGCTCGCGCTGCGCCGCACCCGGGGCACGCCCGCCGAGGCCGGCGTGATGCTGGTCGGCGCGATGAGCGCCCCGCTCGGCGGCGACCACCTCGCGGTGGAGGCCTCCGTCGGCCCCGGGGCCCGTCTCGCCCTGGCCTCGGCGGCCGCCACCCTGGCGCTGCCCGGCCGCGGTGGGGAGCCCGCGCGGTACGACGTACGGCTGACCCTGGCCGAGGACGCGGCGCTGCGGTGGCTGCCGGAGCCGCTGGTCTCCGTACGCGGCAGCGACCTGCGGGTGCACACCCGGGCCGAACTCGCCCCCACCGCCCGGCTGCTGCTGCGCGAGGAGCAGGTGCTGGGCCGGACGGGGGAGGAGCCGGGCCTGCTGCGCAGCAGGCTCGCCGTGAGCCGGGGCGGGACCCCGCTGCTGGACCAGGAGCTGGCCTGCGGTCCGGGCGCACCCGGCGGCTGGGACGGGCCGGCGGGGCTGGCGGGACACCGGGCGCTCGGTCAGCTCCTGGTCGTGGACCCGGCATTCGCCGCGTCGCCGCCCGCCGCCGCGGTGCTCGGGGAGTTCGCGGCCGTCACTCCGCTGGCCGGTCCCGCCGTCCTCGTGACGGCGCTGGCACCGGACGCGCTGCGGCTGCGCGAGGTACTCGACACGGCGTGGCGCACTTACGGCTGGTAACTGCTGAGCAAACTTGGGACGAATGCGACACCGCTCAGCGGTACACGCCTTTCCGGTTATCGGGTTGGCAAAGAACGCGACCTTGGTCTGTTGTCAGGTGTACGTCAGACGAAAGGATCCACCTGCACAGACACTGCACCGACCAACCCGGCCTCCTCCGGCCGGGCCTGACGCAGGGGGAACAACCACGTGATACGCACTGCAGCGCTGGGGAGCGCTGCCACTCTGATCACCGGAGCGCTGGCCGCGGGCCTGCTGCTGGCCCCGCCGGCCGCCGCGGCTCCGGCCAGCCAGAACAGCGGGCTTCCGGAGGGGCTGGGCGTCCAGCTCGCCGCCGCCCGCGCCGCCGCCACCGGGGTCGAGTGGAAGGACTGCCCCGCGGACTGGGGCTTCGAGGCCCCGATCCAGTGTGGCTGGGTCAAGGTCCCGCTCGACTACTCGAAGCCGTTCGGCAAGACGATCGACCTCGCGGTCGACCGCGCCGTCAGCACCGGCACCAAGGAGGAGCGCCAGGGCGCGCTCTTCTACAACCCGGGCGGCCCCGGCGGTTCCGGCATGCGCTTCCCGCGCCGGGTCACCACCAAGTCCCCCCTCTGGGTGAACACCTCCAAGGCGTACGACTTCGTGGGCTTCGACCCCCGCGGCGTCGGCCACTCGGCGCCGATCTCGTGCGTCGACCCGCAGGAGTTCGTCAAGGCTCCCAAGGCCGACCCGGTCCCGGACACCAAGGCCGACAAGGACGCCCAGCGCAAGCTCGCCGCGGAGTACGCGGACGGCTGCAAGGAGCGCAGCGGCGACATGCTGCCGTACATGACCACGCCGAACATCGCGCGTGACCTGGACGTCATCCGTGCCGCCCTCGGCGAGAAGAAGCTCAATTTCATCGGCGTCTCCTACGGCACCTACATCGGCGGGGTCTACGCGACCCTGTTCCCGACCCACGTGCGCCGCATGATCGTCGACAGCGTCGTCAACCCGGCGCAGGAGAACATCTGGTACGAGGCGAACCTCGAGCAGGACGTCGCCTTCCAGATGCGCTGGAACGACTGGCAGGACTGGGTCGCCAAGAACGACAACGTCTTCCACATCGGCGACACCCGCGCCAAGGTCGAGGCCAAGTGGCAGGAGCTGCGCGCCAAGGCCAAGGCCAACCCGCTCGGCGGGGTCGTCGGCCCGGCCGAGCTCATCGGCTTCTTCCAGGGCGCCCCGTACTACGACTCCTCCTGGGTGCCCGTCGCCCAGGCGTTCAGCGCGTACGTGGCCGGTGACGAGAAGCCGCTGATCGAGGCGATCTCGCCGGACATGTCCGACATCCAGGGCAACATCGCCTCGGAGAACGGCAACGCGGTCTACACCGCGGTCGAGTGCGCCGACGCCAAGTGGCCGACCAGCTGGGCCAAGTGGGACAGGGACAACAGCAAGCTGCACGAGAAGTACCCGTTCCTGACCTGGTCCAACGCGTGGATGAACCTCCCCTGCGCGACCTGGAAGTCCAAGCAGAGCACGCCGATCGAGGTCGGTGCCAAGCGCGGCCTGGCCCCGGTCCTGATCGTCCAGTCCGAGCGTGACGCGGCCACGCCGTACAAGGGTGGCGTCGAACTGCACCGCCGCCTCGCCGGCTCCCGCCTGATCACCGAGCAGAACGCCGGCTCGCACGGTGTCACCAGCCTGGTGAACCCCTGCATCAACACCCGGGTGGACGCCTACCTGCTCGAGGGCAAGGTCGACGCCGCGGACGTGAAGTGCGGTCCGCACGCCACTCCGGTCGCCCCGGCCCCGGCCACCGCGAAGTCCCTCGCCGCGGCCCCGTCGTCGGCCCTGCCGGCGCTGGAGGAACTGCCGGCCGTCCGCTAAGGCAGACGGCTCGGCACGTCACAGTACGGGAGAAGGCTCAGCGCGTCTTGCGCCGGGCCTTCTTCCGCGCTTCCTCCGCCTCCGCCTTGACCTCGGCGGCGTACCGGTCGACGTACTCCTGGCCGGACAGCTCGAGGACGGCGTACATGATCTCGTCGGTGACGGCCCGCAGCACGGCCCGCTCGCCCTCCAGCCCCGCGTACCGCGAGAAGTCGAGCGGCCGGCCGAAGCGGATCGTCACGCGCCGGATGTTCGGGATCTTCTGACCGGGCGGCTGGATCTCGAAGGTGCCGACCATCGCGCACGGTACGACCGGCACCCCGGCCCCGAGCGCCATCGCGGCCACGCCCACCTTGCCCTTGTACAGCCGCCCGTCGTGGGAGCGGGTGCCCTCCGGGTAGATGCCCAGCAGCTCGCCCTCGGCCAGTACCCCGAGCCCCTCGCGCAGCGCGGCCTGTCCGGCGTCCTTGCCCGAGCGGTCCACCGGGATCTGCCCGGCACTGCGGAAGAAGAACGCGGTCAGCCGGCCCTTCAACCCGGGGCCGGTGAAGTACTCGGCCTTCGCGAGGAACGTGATCCGGCGTTTGAGGATGGCGGGCATCAGGAAGTGGTCCGAGAAGGACAGGTGGTTGCCCGCGATGATCGCGGCCCCTTCCGGCGGGATGTTCTCCAGTCCCTCGATGCGCGGGCGGAACAGCAGCCGCAGCAGCGGACCGAGCAGCACGTGCTTGAGCAAGTGGTAGAACACCGGGGCGTTTTCCCTTCACCTGGCGGTCAGGTCAGTGTGCCGTACACGGTGCCCGATGGGCATGGCGAACGAGAATCCGACCAGCCGGCACAGGATCACGGCGGCGGCCAGCCCGGCCTGCGACAGGCTCGAGGAGGGGAAGGTGGTGCGGGCGCGCCGGTTCAGGTCTTGCGGGACGCGGCCATGCCGGCGGTCAGCAGGCCGAGGACCACCCAGGCGAACCACAGCCAGCCGTTGCTGCCGAGGGCCACAGAGTACGTGGCGACGGCCACCAGAGCGGCGAAGGTCATGACGGCCATCGCCTTAACGGATCCGGTCATGCCCCATGGTCGCGCGCGAAGGTGCTCCTCCGCTACTGGCCACGCGCTTGGAGCGAGGCGAGATAGGAGTTGTACGCCTCCAGCTCCTGGTCGCCGTCGCGGTCCGCGGCCCGGTCCGCGCGCTTCGCCGCCCGCTGCTCGGAGTGGTACCACTGGTAGACCAGCGCGATCAGCACCAGCACCGACGGGATCTCGCTGAAGGCCCAGGCGAAGCCGCCGCCCCACTGCTGGTCGAGCAGCGGGTCGATGCCCAGGGAGGCCGGCGGGTTCGCGTACGTCTTGATCATCGGCTCGCTCGCCATCATGACGGCGATCCCGAAGAAGGCGTGGAACGGCATGCCGGCGAAGAGCTCCAGCATCCGCATCACGTAGCCGGGGCGGTGCGGACCCGGGTCCACGCCCATGATTGGCCAGAAGAAGATCAGGCCGACGGCCAGGAAGTGCACCATCATGCCGATGTGCCCGGGCTTGCTCTCCATGAGGAAGTCGAAGAGCGGCGTGAAGTAGAGGGCGTAGAGGCTCGCGATGAACATCGGGATGGTGAACACCGGGTGCGTGATCACCTTCATGTAGCGGCTGTGCAGCAGCATCAGCAGCAGCTCGCGCGGTCCCTTGCGGCCGCGGGCGGCGGGCGGGAGCGCGCGCAGCGCCAGCGTCACCGGAGCGCCCAGCAGCAGCAGGATCGGCGAGAGCATGCTGATGACCATGTGCTGGACCATGTGCACGCTGAACATGACCATGCCGTAGTCGTTCAGCTTGGTGCACATCATGAGGGCGATGCTCAGCACGCCGGCGGTGAAGGCGATGGTCCGGCCCAGCGGCCAGGCGTCCCCGCGGCGGCGCAGCCGCACCACACCCCACAGGTACAGGCCGAGGCCCACCAGCGAGCCGATCAGGAAGAAGGCGTCGAAGGAGAACTCCAGCCCGCGCCCGAGAGTGAACGGCGGCAGGTCCATGTCCATGTGCATGTCCATGCCGTGACCGCTGTGATCCATCAGTTCACTCCCTTGACCCGTGGTGCCCCACCACAGTAGTGCCGCCCCCGGACGCGGACTCGTCCGGGGGTCGGGTCAGAAGGGGGGAAACGTCACAGAACGTTCTGTGCCTCGTCGTACCGCTCCGCCGGGACCGTCTTGAGGGTCTGCACGGCGTCGGCGAGCGGGACCATCTCGATCTCGGTACCGCGCAGCGCGGTCAGCATCCCGAACTCGCCCCGGTGTGCCGCCTCGACCGCGTGCCAGCCGAAGCGCGTGGCCAGGACCCGGTCGTACGCGGTGGGCGTGCCGCCGCGCTGGACGTGGCCCAGGATGACCGGGCGGGCCTCCTTGCCCAGGCGCCGCTCGAGCTCGACCGCGAGCAGGTTGCCGATGCCGGCGAAGCGCTCGTGGCCGTACTGGTCGGTGCCGCCGTCCTGGAAGTCCATGGAGCCGGCGCGCGGCTTGGCACCCTCGGCGACCACGACGATCGCGAACCGCTTCCCCGCGGAGAAGCGCTCGCCGACGATCGCCGTCAGCTCGTCGATGTCGAAGGGGCGCTCCGGGACGACGATGGCGTGCGCGCCGGCCGCCATGCCCGAGTGCAGGGCGATCCAGCCGGTGTGGCGGCCCATGACCTCCACGACCATCACGCGCTGGTGGGACTCGGCGGTGGTCTTCAGCCGGTCCAGCGCCTCGGTGGCGACCCCGACGGCGGTGTCGAAGCCGAACGTGACGTCCGTCGAGGCGATGTCGTTGTCGATCGTCTTCGGGACGCCGACGATCGGCAGACCGGCCTGCGAGAGCAGGTTCGCGGCCTTCAGGGTGCCCTCGCCGCCGATCGGGATGATGGCGTCCAGGCCGAGGTCGGCGACGTGCCCGCGGGCCCGCTCGACGCCGTCGCGCAGGTGCGCGGGCTGCACCCGCGAGGAGCCCAGGATGGTGCCGCCGCGGGCCAGGATGCCCGCCACGGCGTCGAGGTCCAGCTTGCGGTAGTCGCACTCCAGCAGGCCGCGCCAGCCGTCGTGGAAGCCGATGACCTCGTCGCCGTGGTCGACGACGGCGCGGTGTACGACGGAACGGATGACGGCATTGAGGCCGGGGCAGTCGCCGCCGGAAGTGAGCACACCAATGCGCATGGCAGGAAGACCTTTGCAACGTGGGCCGACGACCGGACCACGTCGTCCGGTTGGAACTACGGCCACCCTACAAGTGGTGGAGAGGTGGACTGAACCATCCTCCACATGCTGGTCATGCTCGTCGTACGAAACCACGTCGGCCCGGTTCCCCCAAGGGAAAACCGGGCCGAACACATGATGGCGGGGCCGCCCCGATGAGCGGCCCGCAGCGGTGTTACGCGGGCTGCGTCGCCGCCGAGATGCGCTCGGCGCGCAGCGCCTCGTACCACCGGTCGTCGATGGGCGGCAGTGCGTTCACGTCGAGGGCCAGCTTCAGCAGCAGGTCCGCAATCTGCGGGTTGCGGGCCATCACGGGGCCGTGCATGTACGTGCCGAAGACCGTGTCGTTGTACGCGCCCTCGGTGCCGTCGCCCGTGCCGTTGCCGCGGCCCAGGCGGGTGCGGGCGAACGGCTTCGCGGACGAGCCGAGGTGCGTGACGCCCTGGTGGTTCTCGAAGCCCGTCAGCTGCGGCAGGTTCAGGCGCGGGTCGATGTCGGCGAGGACGTCGCCGACGCACCGCTCGCCCTCGCCGCGCACGGTGACCACGTCGAGCAGGCCCAGGCCCTCCTGGCGCTCGCCCATGTCGTTGACGAACTCGTTGCCGAGGATCTGGTAGCCGGCGCAGACGGAGAAGACGATCGCCCCGTTCGAGACGGCCCGCTCCAGACCGCCGTCGCGCAGCAGACGCTCCGCGGCGAGCCGCTGCGGCCGGTCCTCACCGCCGCCGATCAGGTAGATGTCGCCCGAGGTGGGGATGGGCTGGTCGCTGCGCACGTCCACGCGCTGCACGTCCAGGCCGCGCTGGCGCGCCCGGCGCTCCACCACGAGGGCGTTGCCCTGGTCTCCGTACGTGCTCAGCAGGTCGGGGTAGACCCACACCAGACGCAGGCTGTTGTCGCTCATGCTCTTGTGTCCTCTGGAGGTATGAGTACTAGTTGCCGACGCGGCGGCGCACGTCCTGGAAGGCGGTGTAGTTGGCGATCAGCTCGATCTGCCCGGGCGGCGCCAGCTGCACGGCTTCGTCGAGGGTCTCGCACACCCGGAAGTCCAGGCCCGCGACCTCGAGGCGGACTGCGAGGTCCAGCTTGCGGTCGCCGATCACGAAGATCGGGTGGCCGGCCAGGCGCGGGTAGTCCACGTCCCACAGCCAGGAGGTGTCCGTGCCGTCGGCGCCGCGCGCGTTCACCGAAAGGATCACCGGGGTCGGCGGCGGGTCGATCAGCGAAAACGTTTCGAGCCAGCCCGCCGGGTTCTTGGCGAGCAGCAGGCGCAGCTCACGGCCCTGGAAGTTCACCACGTCGTAGCGGCCGGCGACGGCCTGCACCTGGTACATCCGCTCCAGCGCGACCTGCGGCGGGACGCCGAAGACGGCGGCCACGGCGGCCGAGGTGGCGGCGTTCGCCTTGTTGGCGCGGCCCGGCAGCTGGAGGTGGATCGGCCAGGCCGAGCCGTGCGGGTCCAGCACGTGGTCCCCGGACAGCACCCAGCTCGGGGTGGGGCGCCGGAAGCCGCACTCGCCGCAGAACCAGTCGTCGCCGGGGCGCTGCATGACGCCACCGCAGGAGGGGCACGACCAGGCGTCGTCCTTCCACTCCTGGCCGACGGCGACCCACACCACGTTCTGCGAGGAGGAGGCCGACCACACGATGAGCGGGTCGTCGCAGTTCGCGACGATGACGGCCTTGGAGCCCTGGAGTCCCTCGCGCCACTTCTCCGCGAGCATGCGGGTCTCGGCGGCGCGGTCCAGCTGGTCGCGGGAGAGGTTCAGCAGGGCGATCACCTTGGGGGTGACGTCCCGGGCCACCCCGGCGAGGTACTTCTCGTCCACCTCGATGACGCCGTACTTGGCGTCCGAGCCGCCCGCGAGGGCGGAGGTGATGCCGGCCGGCATGTTGGCGCCGAGGGCGTTGGAGACGACCGGACCGCTGGCCCGCAGGGCCTCGGCGATCAGCCGGGTCGTCGTGGTCTTGCCGTTCGTCGCGGAGACGAGGACGACGTCGAGATGCTGCGCGAGCGCTCCGAGAAGATCGGGGTCGAGCCTGAGTGCGACCTTGCCACCGATCACCGATCCGCTTCCGCGTCCCGCGGCCCGCGACACCGCCGCCGCGGCCTTGCCCGCCGTCACGGCCAGCTTGGCCCGCGGCGAAAGCGGCTCTGTGTTGCCTGCCATCGTCCCTTGTCCTCCTTGCGTCGGTCGGCCCCAGCCTATCCAGTACCGGCAGGGGCCCTGACCGCGGCGCCCCCGGGGCGCCGCCGATCTCCTCATATATTCGCCCGTCGTACCCTTACGGCCATGCGACAGCGCCCCATTCCCGGTACCACCGGCCTCGTCCGCACCATGAGCCTGCTGGGCGATCCGGTGCTCCACTCGGCCTGCGCGGAGGTCACCGAATTCGGCCCGGCCCTCGACCGGCTCATCGAGGACATGTTCGCGACGATGTACGCCGCCGAGGGCGTCGGCCTCGCCGCGAACCAGATCGGCGTCGGACAGCGGGTGTTCGTCTACGACTGCCCCGACGACGAGGACGTGCGCCACGTCGGGCACATCGTCAATCCGCGCCTGGTGGCGGCCGACGGGGACGAGTTCCGCGGCCCCGAGGGCTGCCTGTCGCTGCCGGGGCTGGAGGCGGGCACGGTCCGGTACGACCGCGCGGTCGTAGAAGGGGTCACCTCCGACGGCGCGCCCGTACGGATCACCGGCACGGGGTTCTTCGCCCGCTGCCTCCAGCACGAGTGCGACCACCTCGACGGCACGGTCTACGCGGACCGGGTCACCGGGCTGCGCGCCCGGCGGCTGCGGCGGGCGATCCGCAAGACCCCGTGGGGTGCGCGGGCCGCTGCGGCCGCGCAGAACTGAGCGGGGGTCCCCGGCCGGGGACCCCGTTCGCTAGAAGCCCGGGCCGTCCAGGCGGTTGCCGGCCGTGGCCAGCCGGCCCCACAGCAGGTCGGTGAGTCCGGTGACCAACTCCGCACGCTCGCACGGGCGCTCGCCGAGCCACCAGTCGCCGGCGGCGTGCATCATGCCGACGATGCCGTGGCCCCAGATGCGGGCCAGGCGTTCGCCGCCGGGGCCGAGGTCCACCCGCTCGCCGATCACCTGGGCGAGTTCCTCGCCAAGCCGGCGCAGCAGCGGGGCCGAGTGCAGGCCCACGTCGAAGCCGCGCTCCGCGGCGTGCGAGTCCTCGGCCGGGTGCATCAGGAACCGGTACACCTGCGGGCGGGCCTCGATGGCCGTGAGATAGGTGTCGAGGGTGGACTCCACCCGGCTGCGGCGCTCGGCCGGGGCGTCGAGCGCGGCCCGCAGCGAGTCGAGCAGGGCGTCGGTGTGCCGCACGGCGAGGGCCTGGTAGAGCCCCGCCTTGTCGCCGAAGTGCCGGTAGAGGATCGGCTTGGTGATGCCGGCCTCCGCCGCGATGGCGTTCATGGAGGCCTTGGGGCCGTCCCGGAGGACGACCCGGTCGGCCGCTTCGAGCAGCTCCCGCCTGCGGCGCTCGGCCGCTCCCGGTTCGCCGGCCTGCTGAGTGGTCTCCATGACGTGTTTCTCTCCCCGCCCTTGCGATGGTGCGTGACGCCCACGCAACGTAACACCCCGCCCACCCTCGCCAGGGAATCGGCCGCCCCGCCGGCGGCTCGGAGCCGACTCTGCTTGACAGTGCTTACTCGTCGGTAACAGACTGTGGCCACCGTAAGGGTTACCGCTAGTAACGCACTGGTGGATGCACAGCTGGAGGGGACATGGCGGAGTTCACCATGGAGCTCAATGACGACCAGAAGCAGGTACGGGACTGGATCCACGGCTTCGCCGCCGACGTGATCCGGCCCGCAGCCGCGGAATGGGACGAGCGCGAAGAGACTCCGTGGCCCGTCATCCAGGAGGCCGCGAAGGTCGGCATCTACTCGCTGGACTTCTACGCCCAGCAGTTCTTCGACCCTACCGGCCTCGGCATCCCGATGGCCATGGAAGAGCTGTTCTGGGGTGACGCGGGCATCGCCCTGTCGATCGTGGGCACCGGGCTCGCCGCCATCGGCGTCGTCGCCAACGGCACCGAGGAGCAGATCGGCACCTGGATCCCGCAGATGTACGGCACCCCGGACGACGTCAAGGTCGCCGCCTTCTGCTCCTCCGAGCCGGACGCCGGCTCCGACGTCGGCTCGATGCGGACCCGGGCCGTCTACGACCAGGCCAAGGACGAGTGGGTGCTGGACGGCACCAAGACGTGGGCGACCAACGGCGGCATCGCCAACGTCCACATCGTCGTCGCCGTCGTGGACCCGGAGCTCGGCTCGAAGGGCCACGCCTCCTTCATCGTGCCGCCGAACACCCCGGGCCTGTCCCAGGGCCAGAAGTTCAAGAAGCACGGCATCCGCGCCTCGCACACCGCCGAGGTGGTCCTGGAGGACGTACGCGTGCCCGGCTCCTGCCTGCTCGGCGGCAAGGACAAGCTGGACGAGCGCCTCGCGCGGGCCCGCGAGCGGGCCAGGGCCGGCGGTGGCGAGCGGGTGAAGAACGCGGCCATGGCCACCTTCGAGGCCTCCCGCCCGGCGGTCGGCGCCATGGCCGTCGGCACCGCGCGCGCCGCGTACGAGGTCGCCCTCGACTACGCCAAGACCCGTACGCAGTTCGGCCGCCCGATCATCGACAACCAGGGCGTGGCCTTCCAGCTCGCCGACATGCGGACCTCCATCGACGCGGCCCGGCTGCTGGTGTGGCGGGCCTCCTGGATGGCGGTCGCGGGCAAGCCCTTCACCTCGGCGGAGGGTTCTATGTCGAAGCTGTTCGCGAGCGAAGTCGCAAAGAAGGTCACCGCCCAGGCGGTCCAGATCCTCGGCGGCAACGGCTTCACCCGCGAGTACCCCGTGGAGCGCATGCACCGTGACAGCGCGATCTACACGATCTTCGAGGGCACCAGCGAGATCCAGCGCCTGGTGATCGCCCGCACGCTCTCGGGGATGCCGATCCGCTAGCCGGGCCGCCGCGCCTCACGCGTGTGATCCGTCAGTGCACGGGCGTGAGGCACAGCGAGTGGGCGCCCTCGGCCCACTTCTCGGGGACGCTGATCAGGTCGCCGTCGGCGCAGTCCGCGCCGCCGGTGCCCCGCTGCTTGGTGACCAGGTACTTGGCCAGCGGGGAACCGCATGCTTCCGGAACCAGCTTCTCGTTGCGCAGCTTGTCCGCGTCGCGCACGCACGTCCCGATGGCCGGGCCGGTCGGCAGCTCGTCGTCCCCGGCCATCAGGCCCAGCAGCACGAGGAGGGGCGGTGTGAAGGCGATGAGCACGGTCGCCGCGAGGAAGACCAGCGCCGGCGGGCGGCGCCACAGCGGCTTGCCGGGGCGCAGCGAGGGCAGGATGCGGCCCGCCGGGGGAGCGAGCCTGACGAAGCGCGAGCGCGCTCCGAGGTTCAGCAGCAGGGTCACCGGCGTGATGAACACGGACAGCGGACCCCACCAGCCCTGCCACAGGGTGTCCGCGGACATCGTGCGGTAGGTGGCGAGCCCGCAGTCGCGGCAGAACGGCCCCTCCTGGCGCAGGAACCGCATCAGGACGAGCATGCCCTGGTGCCCGCGTACGGTGGCCCGCACGGCGGGCCCGGCCCCGCACACGCGGCAGCCGTACGGGGCCTGCGGCATCGGTGGGTGGCCGTACGGGCCCGCCTGCTGCGGCATGCCGTAGGGGCTCTGGGGGCCGCCCTGCTGTGGGGCGTACGGGTGGTGGTACGGGCCGGCGCCGTGCTGCGGTGGCGGAGTGGCCACGGATGTCTCCTCGGGTCTCGCGGTGATCACCGGGCGGTCGGTGATCACCGGCACCCTAGCCCGCCCGGCGGCCGCGGCGGCCGGGCGCGGATCCGCGCCGGACGTGATCCCGCCCACGCCCGTGCGCCCCCCGAACCCCGTTGCGGGGCACGGAAGCCGCCCCCCTCCAAGGGGGCGCCGGGTGAACGGACCGGATACCGGGCATGAGCGCATGGTGAGCGGGCATACACACCCTGAACTGGACCCTTGAAATGGGTTCCGTCCGGGGGCGGCGATCAGTAATACTCACCGCCACCGTGGATCGCGGATTCGACCGGGTGACCACCGGCCCTCCCGCCCCACTTTGCGAGGAGGTGCGCCATGTGCTCCCACCAGCCCCCCTGCCCGTCCGCCGACAGCGCCGATCACGACGCCGCCCGCACCGTGGCCTTCCACCCCGAACAGGGCTGGAGTCTGCTCTGCAACGGCCTGGTGATCTTCGACGATACCGGTGAGCTGCTCCCCGACGGCCGCGCGGTGGAACCCCGTCGCCCGGCCCTGGTCTGAGCGAGGAGGCCGCATGCGCCAGCAGCTGATCCGCAAGCCCGTCCCCAAACCCGCACCCCGAGACCTGGACCTGCGCACACCGTCGGGCAGACCCCTCCCGTACTGACGGGAGCTCCGACGTTACGCGGCCCCACCGGCTGGAAGTCAGCCGGTGGACGCCGCCGCACCACCCAGGAACGCGGCCTCATAGGCCTCGTCGCCGATCGCCGCGCGGGCCTGCCGCTCGCCCCGGTCCCGCAGGGCCGTCAGCGAGGGTGAGCCCATCTGCGGCCGGCCGACCGTGCGCCACCAGGCGTGCCCGGTGCCCAGCAGCCGCGCCGCGAGCTCCCCGTCGCCCAGCGCCGCCACCGCCGCCGCGAGCACGTCGAGGCCCAGAGCTATCCCGAACCGGTCGCCGAGCAGCCGCTTGCCCGAGAGCATCGCCCGTACGTGGTGTGCCGCCTCCCCGTGGTGGCCGAGCCCGAGCGCCGCGACCGCCAGCACGTAGTCCGCGTACGCCCGCAGCCAGCGCTCGCCCAGCTCCGCACACGCCTCGCGCAGCCGCCGCGCCTCCTCGGCGGCCTCCTCGAAGCGTTCCAGGTCGCACAGGGCGTAGCTGGTGGCCAGCCGGCACAGGAGCCAGCCCGGTCCGCTGGTCCGCCCGCCGTGGCCGGCCCGCGCCCGGGGCCCCGCCAGCTCCAGCGCCCGTACGGGATCCCCGGGCATCAGCACCGACACCGCGTGGAGATACGCCGCGCGCAGCTCCGGCTCGGGATCCGCCAGCCGGGCCGCCGCGCGGGTGCACTCCGCGCCCAGTTCCCGGGCCGCTTCCATGTCCCCCTGGAGCAGGGCGGTCAGCCCGAGGGCCCATACGGCCTGGGCGTAGGCGGCACCCGTGCCCGGGGCCGTTTTCAGCGCCCTTTCCAGGAAGCCCCGGCCCTCGTGGACGTGCCCGCACGAGAACCAGAAGAACCACAGGGCCCCCGCCATCTCGAGGGCGGCCGCCGGGTCGGCGGCGAGGAGGTGTTCCAGCGCCGTCCGCAGCTGCGCGTGCTCGGCGGTCATCCTGCGGTACCAGTCCACCTGGTCCGGGCTCAGCCAGCCCCGGTCGGCGGCCTGGGAGAGTGCCGCGTACCAGTGGGCGTGCCGGTCGGCGACCGTGTGCACCTCGCCGAGTTCGGTCAGCCAGTCGTGGCCGTACTCGCGGATGGTGTCCAGCATCCGGTAGCGGGTGCCGGCGCCGCGCTCCCGGCTGCGCCGCACGACGGACTTCGCGACCAGCCCCGCCAGCACCCGCTCCACCCGGGAGGCGGGCAGCGGGCCGCCCGAGCACACCGCCCGGGCCGCGGCGACGTCGAAGTCCCCGGTGAAGACGGACAGCCGGGCCCACAGCAGCCGTTCCACCGGCTCGCACAGCTCGTGGCTCCAGCCGATCGCGGTCCGCATCGTCCGGTGCCGGGGCTGGAGCACGGGCCGGGTGTCGGACAGCACGGCGAAGCGGGCGCCGAGGCGCTGCGCCGTCTGCTCCAGGGTCCACAGGCGCAGCCGGGCGCCGGCGAGTTCCAGAGCCAGCGGGATCCCGTCGAGGCGCCGGCAGACCTCGGCCGCGAGCTCGGCCTGTTCGGGGTCCTCGAAGGCGGCCGCGGCCTGCGGGGTCGCGGCCACGGCGCGGGCGCGGAACAGGGCGAGGGCGTCGCTGTCGGGTCCGTCGCAGGGCAGCGGGCAGACCTCTACGACCTTCTCGCAGGGGCTGGCGAGCGGTTCCCGGGAGGTGACCAGGACCGTCAGTCCCGGTGCGGACTGGAGGAGTTCCCCCACGAGGTGGCGGCACTCGGCCACCATGTGCTCGCAGGTGTCGAGGACGAGGAGCAGCTCCTTGTCGGCCACCCACGCGCACAGCTCCTCGTCGAGGGGGCGGGCGGAGTGGTCGGCCAGACCGACCGCGTGGGCGACGGTCATGGTGAGCAGGCCGGGATCGCGCAGCGGCGAGAGCTCCACCCACCAGACCCCGTCGGGCCGGGCCTGTTCGGGGTCGGTGGCGGCCCGCAGGGCGAGCCGGGACTTGCCGACGCCGCCCACCCCGGTGAGGGTGGTCAGCCTGCGGGAACGCAACAGGCAGTGCAGTTCGGCGAGTTCGTCCTGCCGGCCGATGAAGCCCGCGGGGTCGGGCGGCAGGTTCCCCGGCAGGGCGCCGGGAGCCGGCTCGGGATCGCCGTCGGCCTCCGCGGGATCCGACTCTTTGCTGTTGCACGCGTACTCACCGAACACGGATGTATTGTGCGCGATCTTCTTGTCCGGTAGTGCCGTTCGGTCCGTTTTGCTGTCACGTTGCCGGGACATCGACCGTCCGCCTCACGGCACGAGTACGATGCGCCGTTCCGCGGAGAACGCCCCCCAGTTGCCGTCGGGCAGCCGGGCGCGCAGCCTGAGCGTCCACTGCGTGCCGGCGGGCTCGGTCACCGTGAGCCGGTGCTCCACTCCGGCGGCTCCGGACGGGGGCACGGCGCCGGCGCCGAACTGGATGACGGTCACGGGACGTCCGTTGACGTGGAGTTCGTACTCGCCGGTCGGGCGGCCGGTGTCCGGCGCGGTCCAGGTCAGCGTGACGGTGCCGGGGGAGGCGGTCGCGGTGAACCCGGCGGGCGCGGTGCCCGGGCCCTGGCCGGCGGACGGCGGGGTGGTCACGTCCACCGCCGGGCCGTCGGGGGAGGAGTTGTCCGCGCCGTCGCGGGCGCGGACGGTGAAGGTGTAGACGGTGTCCGGCTGGAGGCCGGTCAGCGTGGTGCCGGTCTCGGTGGGGCCGGCCGTGTGGATCCGGATGCCGCCCTGGTAGACGTCGTACGCGGTCACGCCGGTGTCGTCGGTCGCGGCAGCCCAGGACAGGGTGGCGGCCCGGGGCCCGTCGGCCCGGCCCGTGGTGCGGGCGGGGGCGGTGGGGGCCTCGCGGTCCTCGGCCTTGGCCGCCGGGGTGGTGGCCGCGGCGGTCGCGCTCGGGGCGGAGGCGTTGCCGGCCGCGTCCCGCGCCCGGACCGTGAAGGCGTAGGCGGTCTGCGGGGTGAGGCCGCTGATGTCCACCATCGTCTTGTCGGCCGGGAGTTCGCGCACCAGCCGGCCCGCCTGGAACACCTGGTAGCCGGTCACCCCGTCGGCAGGGGCCGCCGCCTGCCACATGACGTGCACGGAGGTGGCGCTGCCGGCCTGCGCGGTGATCCCGGCAGGGGCCGCCGGTGGCCGGGCGTCGGCCGCGGTGCAGGCGGCGAGCCCGGTGGCGGCCAGGAAGACGAGCAGGGGGGCGGTGCGTCGCACGGGGCCCTCCTCGTATCCGCTTCCTCGTAAAGGTCTAGACATATATGGCACGGGCGCGGGCGGCGGGGCAAGCCCCGGGGAGAGATCGTCAAGCACCGCTCGCCCGTCACGGACGGTCAACACCCGTACGGCGGACACGGGTTTCGCCCGAAGGCACCCCCTCCTGCGCCACGATGGGCGCCGCTCTCAGGAGGTATCGATGGTGATTTCGCTCTCCGTGGTCGTACTGCTCCTCGTCCTCGCATGGATCTTCATGCGCAGCGGCGGCCTCAAGTTCTCCCACGCCCTCGTCTGCGCGCTGCTCGGCTTCCACCTCGCGAGCAGCAGCATGGCGGCAACCATCCACGACGGGCTGTCGGCCACCGCCCAAGTCGTCTCCGGTCTGCGCCCGTAGGGCGGCGGCCGGTCCGGCTCGATCGACTGTTGCGCCTTCGTGAACCATGCGGCTCTTCCATGGACTCCTCATGCGGTGCGATCTAGCGTCTGGCGGCGGCGCGATGTCATACGCACTGTCAATAAAACTGAAGAGAACGGAGGAAGTCCGGATGTTCCGAAGAGCGCTGAACTGCGCCGTGGTCCCCGCCCTCATCGTGTTCACGGCGATGTACGGGATCTCCCCGGCGCAGGCCGAGCCGATACCCCAGGCCCCCGGCCACCGGCTGGTCAGCCACTACGACGGCGCCCCCGCGGCCGCCGCCCCGCTGCCCGGCGAAGCCCCGCCCCAGCACCCCTTCCTCGCGCCCAACGGCCGCAGCGGCATGCACTCCGACGCCGGGGGCAGCGCCACCTCCCCCTGGTCCGGTCCGCTCGGCAGGAAACCGCGGGTGACCAGCGAGAAGATCGCGGCCCTCGGCGGCGAATGCGCCACCGCCACCTTCGACGCGGGCGGCAGGCTGGTCACGGTGTGCGGCACGTTCTCCGGTTTCAAGGTCAAGCTCCTCGACCCCCGTACGCTGGCCACGCTCGCGGAACACCAGCTCCCGCAGCGTTCCTCGACGGTCGATGCGATCACCTCCCTCGACTTCTCGAAGATCTTCAAGGACACCTCGGGCGGCGCCTACTTCTACCTCGACAACGAGGACCGGGCCGTCCTGGCCGACTCCCGCCAGCACATCCTGCGCCTCTCGCACACGCAGCGGCCGGACGGCGGCTGGACGTTCGCCGTCGACGACGACTGGGACCTCACCGGCCAGGTCCCGCACGACTGCGTCACCTGGACCAACCTGCGGCCCAGCGGCACCTGCGACCCCGTGACCTCCGTGATGCCCGACTGGAACGGCCGCATCTGGTGGGTCACCCGCCAGGGCCGGGTGGGCACCGTGGACCCGCAGACCTCCCGGATCCGCTCGATCCGGCTCCCCGGCGAGGAGATCCAGAACTCCTTCTCGGTCGCCGAGGACGGTGTGTCGATCGTCTCCGACCACGCCCTCTACAGCTTCCGCGCCGCCGCCGACGGCACCCCCGAGGTGCAGTGGCGCCAGACGTACGACCGCGGTACGGGAACCAAACCGGGCTCCGTGAACCAGGGTTCGGGAACCACCCCGGACCTGTTCGGCAACGGCTACGTCGCCATCACCGACAACGCCGACGACCGCATGAACGTCCTGGTCTACCGGCGGGGCGCGGACGTGCCGGCCGACCGGCGGCTGGTCTGCACGGTCCCGGTGTTCGCCAGCGGCGCCTCGACCACCGACAACTCCCTGATCACCTGGGGCAACAGCATCGTCGTCGAGAACAACTACGGCTACGAGAACCTCACCAGCCTGCTGCTCGGCAAGTCGGTCGTCGGCGGCGCCAGCCGGATCGACGTCCGCGCCGACGGCAGCGGCTGCGACACGGTGTGGCAGAGCGGCATCCGCGCCCCCTCCGTCGTCCCGAAGCTGTCCACCGCGAACGGGCTGCTCTACTTCTACGAGAAGGAGCCCAACGCCTGGGGGATCGACGCCTGGTACCTGACCGCGGTGGACTTCCGCACCGGCGAGCGCCGCTGGCGGCAGCTGACCGGCACCGGGCCCCTGTACGACAACAACTGGGCGCCGATCACCCTCGGCCCCGACGGCACGGCGTACGTCGGCGTCTTCAACGGCATCGTCGCGGTCCGCGACGGCGGCTGAGGCAGGCCGGGCCCGCAACGGCGCCGGCCGGCACGCGACCCGTGTCGGCCGGTCCCCTCACTCTTCGGTCCGTCCGGGCTGCCACAGCGGGTGCTCGCGCTCGGCCCAGGCGCGGCCGACGGACCCGGTACGCAGCCCGCGCCGGGCCTCGGGATCGGCCAGGGCCTTGCCGATGTGCGCGGCGAGCACGACGCCGACGGCGAGGGCCAGCCAGTCGTGGACGAAGGTGGCGGCCGTGCGTCGGCCGACCGGGACGAGACCGGTCCACCACATGAGCACGCCGGTGCCGGCCATCACCAGCACCGCCCCGGCGAGCCAGCCCGCGTACACCTTCTGCCCGGCGTTGAACTTCCCGGCGGGCCGCTCCGTCACCCGGTCGCGCCGCAGGGCGGCCCGCAGCCAGACCCGGTCGTGCGGCCCGAACCGGCCCAGGCGCCGCAGATCGGCGCGGAAGGCCCGCGAGGCGAGCCCCAGCAGGAACGGCACGACGAGCAGCAGCCCGGACCAGACGTGCACGGTGACGACGAGGTAGCGGCGGCCGACGAGTTCGGCGAGCGGCGGCAGGTACAGGCAGAGCGCCGTGGCGACGCACAGGCCCATCAGTGCGGCGGTGGTCCGGTGGATCCACCGCTCGGCGCGGCTGAACCGGCGGACCCGCCCGGGGTGCGGGGCGCGCTCCGGCGCGGGCTCAGACCGTGGGGGCATCGTCGCGTCCGTTCGACCGGCCGACCCAGGCGTCGACCTCGTAGCCGAGGCGCTCCCAGTAGCCGGGCTCGACGTCACGGGTGACGGTGATGCCGGAGAGCCACTTCGCCGATTTGTAGAAGTACATGGGAGCGACGTACAGCCGGACGGGACCGCCGTGGGAGTGGCCCAGCGGCTCGTCCTGCATGCGCAG
Source organism: Streptomyces katrae (assembly GCF_000717655.1). Taxonomy (GTDB): domain Bacteria; phylum Actinomycetota; class Actinomycetes; order Streptomycetales; family Streptomycetaceae; genus Streptomyces; species Streptomyces katrae_B. The sequence goes on along the minus strand of NZ_JNZY01000027.1, from coordinate 20,559 downwards.
CGCCACCATGACGTCGTCCCGGCGGGCCTGGGGGAGCGTGAGGCTCTCGGTGTACGTGCCGTCGAAGCAGCTGAACCGGATCGCCCGGGCCTCGGGGCGCACCCCGGCGGCGTCGAGCAGCCGCGCCAGCGGCACCCCTTCGAAGGGGGTGCCGGGAACCCGCCAGCCGGTGACGCACTGGACGTCCCGTACGACGCGGGTCTGCGGGAGCTGCTGCAGCGCGTCGAGGGTGTACGTCATGGGGCGGTCGACCAGGCCGTCGACCGTGAGCCGGTAGTTCTCGGGGCCGCGTCCGGGGACGGAGGAGGCCACCGAGTAGTAGCGGAACCCGCTGCCGTTCGGCAGCAGGCCGGTGAGGCCGGTGGGGTCCTTGCCGGCGGCCGCGCCGAGGAGGCCGTCGAGACCGCCTTGGAGGTACGGGGCGCCGACCAGTCCGGCCGCGCCGAGCCCGACCATGCCGAGGACCAGGCGGCGGCCGACCGGCGCGCCCTGACCGTCGGGGTCGGGTGGCGGTGGTGCAGGTAGGGGTGCGGGTGCTGGGCTCACGGGCCGATTCGACCACCGCCGGCGCCCGCGCACCAGGCCCGGCGGCAGTCCGTCAGACTTCCGTCACACTTGTCCGCGTCCCGCGCCGCGGTCTATGCCTGCCAGAAGAAGACGGCTGTCATCCGCTTCTCCTCCAGGGTCTGCCCGAAGTACCCGGTGGCGCTGTGGATCAGGTTCGCGGAGTAGAGCAGCAGCCGGTTGGCGCGGTGGGGGACCCGTACGTCCTCGGTGAAGGAGTCGGGAGACACGAAGCGGGTGCCCAGCGCGTCGACCAGGTTGTTGTGTGGTGCGATCACCTGGTTGCCGCCCAGGGCGCCGCCGGGCAGGCTCTGGCGGTAGAAGCTCGTCCCGCAGTCCTTCGGGGCCTTCGGGTTGAGGTAGAGCACGGCGGCGTAGCGGCAGAGGGTCCGCGAATCGGTGTGCGGGCGCGGCTCGCACTCGCCCTCACCGACGACCTGGACGCAGTTGTGGTTGAACGTGCCGGCGCCCGCGGGCCGTTCGGCCCAGATCCTCGGGGCGCCGGTCGACTTGCGCACCAGCCGTTCCACCAGGGCCAGTTCATCGGGCTCCAGACCCGGCATGGCGCGCAGCCCCGGCCAGCTCTCGGGCTTGTGCGGATAGCCCTCGGTCCAGTCGTTCTTGGCCAGGCAGCGCTCGCGTACGGCGTCCGGATCCGGCAGTACGTCGTCCAGTACCCAGTAGTCGCGCCCGCGGGTCGGCTTGCGGTACGGGAGGACAGGGAGGGGAGGAGGCAGGGGCATGGGAGGGACCGTAGCCACCGTGCCCGGGGCGGCTCGCTCCGGAGGCAGTCAACGTTCCGTCAAGTGTTTCCCATGGGGCCGCGTCGGTACGGACACGCCCGGGGGCGTCCGCCGCCGGGCCGGCCGGGTGGTTCACTGGCGGGATGCCGCTCGAAAACTACGGAGTGCTGTCCGGAACCCTGCACCGCCACTTCCGCGACCGGCCCGACGACCAGGGCCGCTGGTTCCACGTCCATCTGGAGGTCGACACCCCCGGCGGCCGCTACGAGTGTGCCGTCGACGTGGACAGCAAGAACTCCACGGTCGGCGTGCAGTGGAAGGTGTTCACCCTCCACGCCTCGGTGCTCGAACCCGTCGCCTCGCCGTCGCCCGGTTACCACGACCTCGCCATGGCCTCCGGATCGGGCGCGCTCGACTACCTCCGGCACCCGGCGCTCTCGGACCGCCCCGGCTGCCTCCTCGGTGGACACCCGCCGCAGTGGTACCAGCGCATCCTGGACCGGCTGAGCCCGCCCCGGCCCTGGATCTCCGGCTCCTGCCTGGAGGCCTCCGGGGCGCTGGAGCCGATCCTCGTGCCCGGCCGGCCGGCCCTGATCTTCGGCGAGCCCTTCGACGAGGGGCTCGGCATGCACAACATCCACCAGAACCAGGGCGACCCGTACGGCAGTCAGTGGTGGGCGGACAACGGCATCTGGCAGGACGGGGCCACGCTGACCCGGCGCCCGGACGGCCTCTTCGACGTGTTCGTCTCCAGGTTCTCCACCCAGAAGGAACCCACCGACGCCGACGGCCACCCGGTGCAGGCGCAGCCTTAGGCCTCGTGCGGGCGGCGGGCCGCCACCACCGCGCACGCCGCCGCGAGCGGCAGTTCCGCGCACACCGCCAGGGCCAGGGCCGTCGCCCGGGCGCTGCCCGGAGCCGAGGTCGTCACGTCGAACCAGGCGTCCATCACCAGCAGCGCGGCCGTCGCCGCGGCCAGGGGCGCCGCGCGGGCATCGTGCCGCCTCAGCAGCAGGCCCGTACCGCCGAGTCCGGCGGCCAGCACGGCGTCCAGCCCGATCCAGGCGGTGGACCAGTTGGAGACCTCCGCGGTCTGCGGCAGCGTCTTCGCCAGCACCGCCATCCAGGGCAGGAGCGCCACTCCGGCGCCGCTGAGCAGCATGGCCAGCCGGGGCGTACGGCGGGCGGGGAAGCGCGGGGCGACGAGGGTCATGGCGGTGGAGCTCCTTCCGGCCCCGGTGGTCCGTCCTCCGGGCACGGCGACCACTCTGGTCGCGCGGGAGGGCGAAATCAGTAGCGGCACTGTCCGGACCGGGGGTGGCACTGGCTGCACCACCGGGCAAGCACCAGGGTGGTGGTACGGCTCTGACCAGTGCGATTACCGTACGGGCATGGGACTTTCCGGGACGCTGCAGCGCACCACCAGCTGGATCGCCGCCCACGCTCCCTGGTCGGCGTGGGCCTGGCGCAGCACCGCCTTCACCGTCGCCGGGATCCCGACGGCCCTGCCCGCCGTGGCCGCTTTCACCTGCGTGGTCGTGGCGCCGGGCCGCGCGGCGGCCGCCCTGCTCCTGATGCTGCTCGTGAGCCCGCTGCTCACCCTGCTCCAACGCAGCCGGTTCCGGGAGCTGGTGGAGCTGGAGATACCCGCCGTCGGGTACGCGCACCGGCCGCTGCATCCGCGCGGGCTGCTCGAACGGCTGCGCTCCGAGTCGACATGGCGGCAGTACGGGTACCACCTGCTCGTCAGCCCGCTCGCCGGATCCGGCGGGGCCCTGATCGTCCTCGCCTGGGCGTGCGGGGTCGCCGGGGTCACCGTGTACGCCTGGTCGTGGCTGCTGCCCGTCGGGGACCGCGACCCGGGCTGGACCCAGGGCTACGACGTCGTCACCGTGCTCGGCGCCCTGCTCCTGGCGGCCACCCCCTGGGCGGCCGCCGCCCTGGCCCGGCTCGACGCCTTCGCCGCGGCCGCCCTCCTCGGACCCAACCGGGCCAAGGAGCTGGAGCGCCGCGTCGAAGACCTCGCCGAGAGCCGGGCCGGCGTCCTCGACGCCGCCGACCTCGAACGCCGCCGGATCGAACGCGACTTGCACGACGGCGCCCAGCAGCGCCTGGTCGCCCTCGCCATGAACCTCGGGATCGCCCGCGCCACCCTCACCGACCTGCCACCCGAGGCGAAGGCCGTGATCGACGAGGCCCACCGCGAGGCCAAAGAGGCCATCGAGGAGCTCAACAGCCTGGTACGCGGCCTGCATCCGGCCGTCCTGGAGGACCGGGGACTCGACGCGGCCCTCTCCGGGATCGCGGCCCGGGCGCCCCTGCCCGTCGAACTGACCGTGGAACTGGCGGACCGGCCCGGTCCCACCGTCGAGGCGGTCGCCTACTTCGTCGTCTCCGAAGCCCTCGCCAACGTCGCCAAGCACGCCCAGGCCTCACGCTGCCGCGTGGAGGCCCGCCGGGACGCCGGCCTGCTGCGCATCACCGTCACCGACGACGGGGTGGGCGGCGCGGACCCGGCCCGCGGCACCGGGCTGGTGGGCCTGCGCAAACGCGTAGGGTCGGTCGACGGAACCATCCTGATCAACAGCCCCCACGGGGGCCCGACCGTCGTGACTGTGGAGCTGCCGTGCGGGCTGTGATCGCCGAGGATTCGGTGCTGCTGCGAATAGGACTGGTCAAGGTCCTCGAAATGGCCGGATTCGAGGTGGCCGCCGAGACGGGGGACGCCGAGGCCCTGCTCGCCGCCGTTGCCGAACACCGGCCCGACCTGGCCCTGGTCGACGTCCGCATGCCGCCCGGCTTCACCGACGAGGGCGTGCGCGCCGCCCTGATGATCCGCCGGCAGTGGCCCGGGACCTCGGTGCTGCTGCTGTCCCAGTACGTGGAGGAGCGCTACGCCGCCGATCTGCTGGCCGGCCGGACCGGGGGCATCGGCTACCTGCTCAAGCAACGGGTCGCCGATGTCGAGGAGTTCATCGACGCCCTCAAGCGGGTCGCGGCCGGCGGCACCGCGCTCGACCCGCAGGTCGTCTCGCAGCTGCTGCTGCGCCGCGGGGGCATCGACCCGTTGGAGCGGCTCACCCCGCGCGAGCGGGAGGTGCTCGCGCTGATGGCCGAGGGGCGTTCCAACGCGGGGATCGCGGCGCAGCTCGTCATCAGCGAGAGCGCGGTCGCCAAGCACATCAACAACATCCTCGCCAAGCTCGACCTGCCGCAGGCCGACGGCGACCACCGGCGGGTGCTGGCGGTGCTGCGCTTCCTGGACGGGACCTCGTGAGCGGAGGCGGCGGCGGAAGCGGCGACGCAGGCGGTTGGCGTCCGCAGCGGTTGGCGTGGATCGTGGCCGCGGTCCTGAGCGCCGTCTTCGTCGTCGCCCCGGCCGCCTGGCAGGTCTGGGCGTACACGTCCACCGAGAGCGGGACGCTGAGCGGTGGCAGCGGCGAACGGCCGGTGGCCGCCGTGGAGATCGAAGCGGGCGGCGCCGACGTACGCGTCACCCCCCGCTCCGACCGGCAGGTGGTCTACCGGGCCGAGGTGCGCTGGTCGCTCACCGCTCCGGAGATAGAGGAGAGCTGGCTCGGCGACACCCTGAAGCTGACGCCGCGCTGCCCGGCGGTCGGGGCGGTCGTGGAATCAGGCCTCGGCTGCTCGGTCGACCTGGGCGTCACCGTGCCCGCCGGCATTCCGGTGAAGGTGAGCGCGGGCTCCGGCACGGTGGACATCAGCGGGCTGGCCGGCGCCGTCGATGCCGAGGTCGGTGCCGGTCAGCTCCGGCTGACCGCGCTGCGCGGACCGCTGCGGGCGAGCATCGGCTCCGGCTCGCTCGAAGCCTCGGGCCTCAGCTCGCCGCAGGCCGACCTCCGGGCCGGGGCGGGTTCGGCCGTCGCCCGCTTCGTCGCCCCGCCGCAGCAGGTCACCGCCCGGGCGGGCGCGGGCCACCTCCGGCTCACCGTGCCCGCAGCCACCCGGTTCCGGGTCACGGACCGGGCGGGGACGGGCCGCTGCGACGTCGCCCCCGGTATGCACGACCCCGCAGCGCCGGGCCGGCTGGACATCTCGGCGGACTCGGGCCGTGCCGAGGCGGCCTACTGAGAGCCGTGCCCTCACGGGCCCACGCCCGGACGGCGGCGGCCACGGCGGGGTGCCGTGGCCGCCGGGGTGGTCATGCGTGGGGCGGGACCCGGGTGGGGCGGCCCCTGCCGCGGGTGAGGGAGTACCCGAAGATGCCGGCGAGGGCGCCGAGCAGTCCGCCCGCCGCGGTCCAGACCCAGCGGTCGGACCAGCGGCCGCCGGACCAGCCGTCGGCCGGCTCGCCGACCGCCGCGGGCTGCGGCTTCGCCGGACTCCCCGAGGCCGCCTGGGCGGTCTTGCCGATGCCGGGTACGAGCGGCGCCGCCAAGGCGCCGTCCACCGCGTAGGCGCCTCCCGTGTCCCGGGTGACGGCCTCGACCTCGGCCCGTACCGGAAGACCGAGGTCCTCCTCCGCCACGCCGACGACCGTCAGGCGGACGTAGTAGCTGCCGGGGAGCGGGTCGTCGGCCCAGGGCTCGGCTCCCGGGCGGACGGTGCGCAGGGTGCAGGACAGCTCGACCGAGGCGGCCTCCTTGGCCGCCGCGGCCTGCTGCGTTCCGTACGTGCACGCCTGGCGGCGGCGCAGCCCGTCGTAGACGTCGAGCTGCCAGGTCGAGGCGCCGTGCCGGTTCGCCGCCGGAGGCAGTTTCACCGTGGCCTTCACCGTGGCCCGCTGCCCCGAGTCCAGCGGGACCACCCAGTACAGGTAGTCACCGGTGGACGCGTCGGCCGTGGCCCGCCTGCCCGGCTGGATCGCCGTGGCGGTACGGAACGCGGTGCCCGCCTCGGTCGGCCCGGACGCCTTGCCGCCGGAGCTCGGGCTCGCGCTCGCCGACGGGGTGTCCGCCGCGGCCGCGCCGGCCAGGCCGAGCACACCGCCGACGGCGAGGGCTGCGGCGGTCAGCATGCTTACGGTACGCATCAGTTGGTCCTCCAGACCGAGATACGCCAGCGGGAGATCCAGCCCCACAGCAGACCGGCGACGAGACCGGCGAGCACCAGCACGCCGAGCAGCCACCAGCCGCGGCCGAGGCCGAACGCCGCCGCGTCGGACGCGTCGTCGGGCCCGTCGACCACGTCGATGGTGAGCTCCACGGGCAGGCCCGGGGCGGTCTTGACGGAGGCGGGCGCCGAGAAGGAGTTGCTGATCTGCAGGCAGACGGTCTCCACCGCCGCCTTGCCGTCCTCGTCGGCGTCGGAGTCGAGCTCGGCCTTCGGGTAGCGCAGGCCGGCGGAGATCACGTCGGTGCGTCCGTCGCCCGCCTCCGAGCCGCGGACGATCTCCCGCCCGTGCACGGTCGTCGCACGCAGCATGACGCCGTAGTCGTTGTTGACGGCGCGGTCGGCGGCGATGCTCACCGAAGCGCGCAGCTCCTGGCCGGGCTTGACGTCCACCCGGTACCAGCGGTGCTCGCCGAACGTCTCACGGTCGGTGTAGAGGCCCGGGCCGAGCTGCGGGGCGCCCGCGCACTGCTTTGCGCCCTCGGTCGCCACCGGGGTGACGACCGGGGTGGCCGCACGGTCCACCAGCTGCTTGACGCGGCCGGAGAGCTCGGCGGTGTGCTGAACGGAGGTGTAGGTGCCGCCGGTTGCCTCGGCGATGCAGATCAGCTGGTTGCGCGTCTTGGCGTCCGGGACGAGCCCGAGCGTGTCGATGACCAGGTGGATGCCCTGGGCCGCGATGTCCCGCGCCACCTCGCACGGGTCGAGCGGGGCGCAGGTGTCCTCGCCGTCGGTGATGAGCACGATCCGCCGGGTCGCGTTGCCGCCCTTGAGGTCCTCGGCCGCGCCCAGGAGGGCGGGCCCGATGGGCGTCCAGCCGGTGGGGGCCAGGGTGGCCACCGCCGTTTTCGCCTCGGTCCGGTCGAGCTTGCCGACCGGGTAGAGCTGCTTGGTGTCCTTGCAGCCGAGCTGCCGGTCGTCACCGGGATAGGTGGCCCCGAGGGTCCGTATCCCGAGCTGTACCTCGTCCGGCGTGGCGTCCAGCACCTCGTTGAAGGCCTGCTTCGCCGCGGCCATCCGCGACTTGCCGTCGATGTCGGTCGCCCGCATCGAGCCGCTGACGTCGAGGACCAGCTCGACCTTGGGGGACTCCTTCGCCACCGGTTCGCCGGCGGCGGCATTCGCCGGGAAGAGCCCGACCGCCAGAGTGGCCAACAGGCCGCAGGCCCCGGCCGCCACCCATTTTCTTGTGATCATCGCCGGATCGTATTGAGGATCCACCCCCAAACCAAACCGCTCCGGGGAACCCCGCCCGCCCCGGCGCCACCGCGGTCGACCTGCTGTCGGCGGCGGCCGCGCTTACGCTGGACGGGGGGCCGGTTCGCAGTGCCCCGACGGAGGCGATCTCATGAGACGACGCCATCATTTCCACATCGAGCACGCGGGGCACTCCGTCAGTGCCACCGTCGAGACCGGCCACCACGTCGAGGTGGACATCCTGGTCGACGGCAAGGAGACCGGACACGGCACCACGCACCACGACCGGCCCGTCACCGTGCAGGTGGAGTTGCCGACCGAGCCGCCGATGCCGGTGTCCGTCCGCGCGACACCCGGTCCGGGCCTGCCGCGCTGCGTCCTCGAGTCCCCGGACGCCGACCCCCAGGTCATGTCCCCGCGCCACTACTGACGCCCGGCGGCGACGCGGCCGAGCGGCACGCCCCCGGCCGTGAAGCCGGGGAACATGCCGCTCGGGAGGGGATCAGGCGGGCGTCAGCTCGCCTGGAGGGTGACGTCGTCCACGACGAAGGAGGTCTGGAGGGACGGGTCCTCCACGCCCTGGAACTTCAGGGTGACGGTCTGGCCGGCGAACCGGGACACGTCGTAGCTCTTGAGTACGTAGCCCGGGGCCGCGTCCAGGTTGGACAGGGTCTCCAGGGTCTGGCCGCCCACCGAGACGGTGAACCGGTCGTAGACCACGTTCTCGTCCTCGTCGGTGTCGATGTGCAGGTAGAACGCGAGCCGCGCCGTGGCGCAGCCGGCGGGCAGGGACAGCGACTGGGAGGCGCTGTCCGTGTGGGAGGTGCCGTAGCCGGTCAGCCACGCCATGTACGAGCCGCTGTGCGAGACCTGGCCGGACTGGTTGGTGATGACCCCGGCCGTGGCGGTCCACGGGCTGCTGCCGCTCTCGAAGCCGCCGTTGACCACGACCTGCTGCGGGGTGCACGCCCCCCCGCCGCCGACGGTCAGGGTGTAGGTGGTGCTGTGGGCCACCGTGCCCGTGCCGGTGACGGTCAGGGTGTAGGTGCCCTGCGCCGTGCCCGCACCGACCTGGACGGTGAGCGTGGCGGAGCTTCCGGACTGCACGGACGCCGGGCTGAGCGTCGCCGTCACGCCGGACGGGGCGCCGGAGACCGACAGGGCGAGCGTCTGGGGGCTGCCGCTGACGGTGGTGGTGTTCACCGTGGAGGTGACGCTGGTGCCCGGGGCGGCGGAGCCGGCGGCCGGGGAGGTGCCGATCGAGAAGTCCTGCGCCGGGGTGTCGCCGCCGACGGCCTGCTTCCAGATCGCGTAGGCGACCCCGTCGGCGCTGCGGTCCAGCACCGTCGCGTTGATGTTGCCGGTCGTGTCGCAGGAGCTGTGGTAGCAGGCGTCGTACGCCGCGTTCGCGGTGCCGCCCCACTTCGCGGCCTGCGCCGAGGTCTTGCGGGCGCTGGCCCCGGCCGCGTAGCCGGAGGTGGGGATGCCGCCCTGCTGGAAGGAGTAGTCGTCACTGCGGCCCTGGCCCTCGGTGTTCTCCTCGGGGGCGAGGTTGAGCGAGGTCCAGTACGCCTTCAGCGGTGCGGCGGTGGTGGAGTTGACGTTGTTGATGAAGTAGCCGCCGTTGGGCGAGCCGACCATGTCGAAGTTGTAGTAGCCCTTGATGGCGGCCTTCTCGGCGCTGCTGAGCCGGCCCACGTAGAACTCCGAGCCGTTCAGGCCCTGCTCCTCGTCGGTCCACCAGGCGAAGCGCACGTGCTTGGTCAGGGCGGGGTTCTTCTGCGCGAGGACGAGAGCGTTCTCCAGCAGGGTCGCGGAGCCCGAGCCGTTGTCGTTGATGCCCGGACCCGCGGAGACGCTGTCGAGGTGGGCGCCGAACATGACCGTCTGGTCGGCGGGGCCGCCGGGCCAGTCCGCGATCAGGTTGCTGGACGGGTAGGTGCAGGAGGTGCAGTTCTGCTCGGTGACGGTGAAGCCGGCCGCCTGCAGCTTGCCCTTGATGTACGCCACGGACTGGGTGTATCCGGCGCTGCCGGCCCGGCGGTGGCCGCCGTTCTGCGAGGCGATGGTGTTCAGCTGGGCGAGGTGGGCCTGGACGTTGGCCACGTCGATGTTCGGCGGGTCGGTCCCGGGCTGGGTGCTGCCGACGTTGAGGACGTAGTCGACGGTGTGCGCGAGGCTCGGGCCCTGGCCCTTGACCGTGACGGTGGAGGACCCCGGCGCGGCGTTGGACGTGGCGGAGAGGGTCAGCGTCGAGGACTGGCCGGACTGCACGGTGGCCGGGTTGAAGGATGCGGTCACTCCGGACGGCAGGCCGGCGGCCGTGAGGGTCACCTGCTGCGCCTGTCCGGTGGTGGTGTTGGTGGTCACGGTGGTGGTGACCGAGGCGCCCTGCCGGACGGTGCCCGACGCCGGGTTCAGCGCCATCGAGAAGTCGTCGTTCTGGCCGCTCGGGGTACAGGTCGGGTCGCCGGACTGGGCGGGCACGCTGATCGCGTCCCAGGCGGCCTTGGTCCTGGTGAACAGGTTGCAGGTCGTCGGGTCGAGCGACTTGGCGGAGCTGAGGGTCGCCGTCCGGTACTTCTTGTAGGACATGCTGCTGGTCTTGAGGAGCATGCCGCCGTAGAAGATCTTGCCGGCGTTCTGCACGCCCACGCCGGTGACCGTGGACTGGTTGCAGGTGGGGCTGTTCGGCTTGCCGCCGCCCGGGCTGCTGCCCTCGGCCAGCAGGTAGAACCAGTGGTTCAGCGGACCCGCGGCCTTGTGCACCTCGGTGCCGGGTATCGCGGAGCTGTAGCAGGCCGGGTCGTTGTTGACGGCCGGCGGGTTGTACATGTTCCGGATCGGCCCGTTGCCCTGGAGGTTGATCATCTCGCCGACGGTGTAGTCCGGAGTGTCGTACGGGGCCGGCTCGTTGGCGTACGCCTCGGTCAGCGCGCCGAAGATGTCGCCGGTGGCCTCGCCGAGCCCGGACTCCTGGCCGCTGGTGCCACCGGGGGTGTTGGAGTCGATGGCATGCCCGTATTCGTGGGCCACCACGTCGATCCCGGCGATCCACTCGTCGGCGCTGTTGTGCCCGATGGTGACCGAACTGCCGTCCCAATAGGCGTTGAGGTCGCCCAGGCCCACCTTGCCCGGGAAGCTGCGGCCGTTGCCGCTGACGCCGTTGCGGCCCAGCCACTGGCTCAGCATGTCCCACTGCTTCTGGGCGGCGAACATGAGGTCCGTACAGCCGGTTTCCCTGGACGTCGCGTTGCCCGTGCCCCAGGTGTCCGAGGACTTCGTGAACACGCTGCCGGTGCTGTAGTCCGCGCAGCTCAGACCGGGCCGGTTCGGGTCGCGCAACGAGTACGAGCCGCCCGAGGCGGTGGTGGAGATGGTGAGCGGGTTCGGGCCGTTCCACTTGCTGGTGCCGCTGCCGGCCACGACCTCGTCGTGGCGGTCGACGAGCTTGCCGGTGCGGGCGTCGACGAAGACGTGCAGTGTGCTGGGCGCCGTCCTGGTGTTGCCGGAGAGGACGGTCTCCCAGGCCAGGACCGGCTTGTCGTCCTTGATCTTGACGACGAGCCGGCTGTCGAGCACCTTGTCGACCTTCGCCAGCTCGGCGCGCGAGGTGGCCTCGGCCGTCTTCGCGGTGACGGAGGGGGTGGTCGCCACGTCGATCACGGTGGACGTGGCCGACTGGAGGGCGCGGACGTGCCCTTCGCCGTCGGCGAGGACGACCGCGTCGCCGCCGACGACCGGCAGGCCGCGGTAGCTGCGCTCGTAGGAGACGGAGTACAGGTCCTGTACCCAGGGGGTGACCAGGCGCCGGTCGTACTGCTGCTGGGGTGAGTTGACCAGGGTGTCGAGACCGCTGCGGACCGCCGCGTCGGCGGCGGCGACCGCGCGCTCGGCGGACTTGGCCTGCGGGGAGGGTGCGGACCGGGCCTGTGCCGAGGCCGATGCTGCGGTGGCCAGCGTGCCGGCGAGGCTCGCGGTCAGCGCCATGGCCGCCACGGAAGCCATCCATCTGGTGGGCTGCAAGAGTCCACTCCGATCGTGTGTGGGGGGTGCGGCTGGGTGTTGGCGCCGAGTATGGGCGTGGACATGGCGAGATTGGGACATCTCTGCGCGCATAAGACCCGCGTTATGGTGCCGTGGGGTCACGCTGCGTAAGCTGCCGGAATGCAGCTGGAGTTGAGGCATCTGCAAGCCGTGTGCCAGATAGCGGAGTCCGGCAGTCTGGGCGGCGCGGCCCGCCGGCTGGGTGTCTCCCAGCCCGCGCTCTCCGCGCAGTTGCGCAGGATCGAACGGGTCACGGGCGGCGAGCTCTTCGTTCGCGGCCGGCACGGCGTGGAACCCACTCCGCTGGGCCAGTTCGTCCTGGCCAAGGCGCGCCGCGTGCTCACCGAGATGGAAACCCTCGGTGCCGAGACCCGCGCCATGGCGACCGACGCCCCGCTGCGGCTCGGCTGCATCCTGCTCGTCCTGATCGACGGCCTGCTCGCGCGGACGGACCTGACCCTGTCCGGGCGGGAGATCACCGTGGACGTGGAGCACTCGGTGACCGCGCTCGTACGGATGCTCGGCGCGGGCCGGTACGACGTCATCGTCTACGGCGAGGTGAACGACCACGAGGTCGCGCTGCCCCAGGGGGTCCTGGCCCGGACCCTGGTGCCCAAGGAGCCGTTCTGCATCCGGATGTCCACCCGGCACCCCTTGGCGGGGCGCGAAGTCCTGGACCTCGCCGAACTGGCCGACGAGCAGTGGATGACCCTGGTGGAGGACGACGACGGCGGCCCCGAAGCCCTGGTCGAGGCCTGTGCGAAGGCCGGCTTCGTCCCGTCCCTGCGCTACCGGATCACGGACCGCAAGATGCGCCACGACCTGGTGGCGGGGGGCCGGGCCATATCCCTCACCCAGCCCACGGCCCCCGCGGTGGAGGGCACCGTGATGCGCCCGCTGCGCGGCACCCCGGTCACGGGCCGCATCCGCCTCGCGTGGAACCGCTCGTCGGTCTCCGCCGGACAGGCGGACACCCTCTACCGCGCGGCGGCCGGCGCGTACCTGGCCAACGTGGACAACAACCCCTTCCACCGCACCTGGTGGAATGCCCACCCGGAGTCCCACCCGGTTCTCGGGTGAGGGCCGGCGCCCGTCGCGGGCGGTGCCCTCAGCGGGGGACGCCTGCGGCGTGCGGGCGGAGCCGCTCGGCGTGGACCAGTCCCGCGACGTGGTCGGTGACCATGTCGAGGATCTCCGCCGCCGCGGCGGCGTCGCCGAGCACGAGGAAGTTCAGGGTCAGCCCGTCCGTCATCGCCGCCAGATAGCGGGCCAGTACGGGGACGGGGACGCGGAGTTCGAACTCCATGCCGAGCCGGACCCGCTCGATGAGCTCGGCGTACGTCGCGCAGTACAGCTCGTACTGCCGCCGGGCCAGATGCTCGAACCCCGGCTCGCGCAGGGCGTACTGCGTGAGCTCGTACGTCAGCATGTGCTCGGCGGGATGGGCGCAGACGTGGTCCCAGTACGCCTGGAAGCCGGCCCGGACGGTCTCCCGGAGGGTGGTGCGGGGCCGGACGGCCTCCTTCACCACCGTCAGGTAGTGCTCGGTGATCGTCTCGATGACGGATTCGAGCAGCGCCTGCTTGGAGTCGAAGCAGTAGTGGAAGACGCTCAGCGACACGTCCGCCTCGGCGGCGATGGAGCGGGTCGTCGTCCTGGGGACGCCGTCGCGGGTCATCGCGCGGATCGCGGCCTCGGTCAGCTGCCGGCGCCGCTGCGCCAACGGCATCCGTGCCATGCCGGTTCTGTTCCCTTCCTTCGCGTACTGCGGCGGACGGCCGGGGCCGGCCGGATCGAAGGATCCGATCCGGCCGGCCCCGGCCGCCGCCCCGGCGCCGTCAGCTGCTGTAGACGCCGACCTCGTGCAGGGAGTACCCCCACTGTGTACCGCGCCCCGCCCCGTGGACGCGGACGTAGCGGGCGGAAACGCCGGCGAACTGCGCCGTGTCCAGGCCGCCGTCACCGGAGGCCGTGGACCACACCGTCTGCCAGTTCACGTCGTCCGTGGAGACCTCGATCCGGTACGACTTCCCGTACGCGCGTTCCCAGTCGAGGGTGACGCGCTTGACGAGGCCGGGGGACCCGAGGTCGATCCGGAGCCACTGGTCGTCGTTCCAGTCGCTCGCCCAGCGGGTGCTCGTGTTGCCGTCCACGGCCCGGCCGGGCGCGTAGCTGACGAACGGGTTCCACTCGGCGGAGCTGGCCGAGGAGGACGCGCCCGCGGCGAGGTTCACCCCGGCCTTGTGCTGCTCGGACGCCCCCCAGGTGCGCAGGTAGGACTCGGCGCCCTTGAAGAGATCGTCCACGACCCCCTGGCCTCCGACGAGCCGGATGTCCTCGATCCAGTCGGGGACGAGGCCGTAGTGCGCGGCGCCGTCGGTGTTCAGGTCCCAGGTGCGCTGCCCGGTGGTCTGCTTGTCGATGACGGAGCCGCCGTCGGGGCTGCGGAAGGGGTACTTCACCGGGTTCGGGGCGTCGGCGCCGCGCGGGCCCGGCCAGCCGCCGACCCCGTTCATGTCGGTGCCGTACCCGTAACCGACGCGGTACTTGTCGCGCAGTGCCTTCGTACGCGCGGCCTCGGCGCTGAACCCCTCGGAGCCGTTCATGTACTGGGCGGCGAACCCGCCGAGCTTGTAGAGGCGCTCGGTCCAGCCCAGGTCCATCCAGCTGTGCGAGGAGATCACGCCCGGGTAGGACTCGGACTCGAGGATGTCGAAGGCCCGGCCCGCGGCCTTGACGCTCATGTGGTCGACTTCGAGCATCATCTTGCGCTTCATCATGCCGCGCACGGCGTACTCGCCGAGATCGGTGAGACCCCGGGTGTTGCACTGTGCGTCGGCCGCGTACGAGGGGACCGACACGCCCGCCGGCAGCTCCTTCTGCGCCGAAGGCGCCGGGGCCAGGCCGATCGGGTTGTCGTGCTGCGGGCCGGTGCACTGCTCGGTCTTCCAGAAGGTGCCGGTCGACAGGAACTGCCCCACGTTGATCGCCGTGCCCAGGGCGCCCCCGTCGAAGCGGACCCCGCACAGGGCGTTGTCGAACTTGTGGCAGAGGAACATGCTGCGGACGCCGATCCGGTGCAGCTCGTCGAGCCCGCGGTCGATGTCCTCCTTGCTGCACTGGGAGATGTCCAGGATCTGCTTGCAGCCGAAGGGCTCGGAGGTCTCCACGCCCAGCACCACGGCCAGCTTGCCCTGCTTGATGACCTCGCGGGCCTGCGCGGAGTCCGTGACGATGCGGAACCATCCCTTGCCCGGGCCGCCGTACATCTTGTCGATGTGGGCCTGCATGTCGTACGTCTTCTGCGCCTCGAGGCGGATGGCGGTCATCTCGTCACAGCTGCGGTCCTTGAAGAAGTAGACCGAGCAGATCACGCCGTTGGTGACGAGGTCGTTGACGAGTACGCGCTGGCCGCCGCGCCAGGCGCGCTCGATCCAGGCGTAGTAGTTCTGCTGGTGGGTGAGCGAGTCGTGGGCGGGCCAGTCCTTGAACGTCGGCCAGCCGTTGGGGTCGTGCTTGCCGTCCCCGCCCTTGGTGATGAAGTCGAACACCGCGAGGGTGCCGTCGGGGTAGTGCTCCGGGCAGTCCTTGAGCGCGTCGGCGATCCCGAGGTCGGAGAACGCCTTGCCGCAGATGAGCCGGCCGCCGAAGCCCTCGTTGGACATGATGTGGTCGTGGGCGTCGACGAAGCCCCGTACCTGTCCCTGGGCGTCGGTGCCCTTGAAGGGCTCGCCCGTCACGTTGATCTGGGAGTCGGGCGCGGGCCGCGCGGTGGGGTTCCACCAGCCGGGCTCGCCCTCGGCGGCGGCCCCGGGCGCCGGCCCGAGGGCCATGGCCACCATGGCGAAGAGCAGGGCGAGCAGCGCGAGGGGCCTGCGCCTGGGGCGGGGGGCTCGGGTCATGGTCATCACTCACGTCATCGGGAGGCGGATGGCGCGGTCGAGGACGCAGACCGTCGGAGAGACCCGGCTGATTGTCATGTCCCGCGCAGGCAGTGTGACGAGAATGGCTACCGGCGGTAACAGAGTCAAGAGTCCGGGACGGATGACCTGATCGCATGTCAGGTGTGGCGCGAGGTGCCCGGGGGAGGACCGGGGACGGCGCAGCCCGCCGGGACGACCGTCGCGGCGGCAGCCGTGCGCGGGCGCCGGAACCCCGGCGCCCGCCACGATGCGGGGCGCTACTCGGCGCCCTCGCCGAGGACCGCCGCGATGCCCTGCGCGAGGCAGGGGATCCGGTGGGCCGGGATCCCCGCGATGTTGATCCGCCCCGCGGTCGTCCCGTAGATCGCGAACCCGCTGCGCAGCCGCAGCATCTGGCGCGGTGTGAGCGGCAGCATCGAGAACATCCCCTTCTGCCGCGCCAGCACATCGGCCTGCGCGCCCCAGCCCAGCGCGGTCAGCTCGGAGGTCAGCCCCTTCCGGTTGTCCTCGATCCGGGTCCGCATCCCGTCCAGCTCCGCACGCCACAGGGCCCGCAGCCCCTCGTCCTCGAGGATCGCCGTCACCACCGCGGCGCCGTGCTCCGGGGGCATCGAGTAGAGGGTGCGCGCCGCGTTCTGCAGCGCCGTCTCCACGTGCCGCAGCGACTGGTGCGATGTGCCGAGCACGACGGCGCAGCCGGTCCTGTCGCTGTAGAGCCCGAAGTTCTTCGAGCAGCTGATGGCGACCAGCATCTCCGGAACCCGCTCCGCGAGCAGTCGCGTGGCGGCCAGATCGGCCTCCAGTCCGTCGCCGAGCCCGTGGTACGCGAGGTCCACGAACGGCACCCAGCCGGCCCGCGCGGCCAGCCCGGCCACGGCTTCCCAGTCCTGCGCGGAGGGGTCGACCCCGGTGGGGTTGTGGCAGCAGCCCTGGAGCAGGACGACGTCGTCGCGGCGCGCCTCCCCGAGGTCCCGCAGCATGCCCGCCGTGTCGAAGCGGCCCTCGGCGTCGACCCAGCCGTACGTCCGCACGGTCAGCCCGGCGGCCTCGAGGATGGGCCGGTGGTTGACGTACGCGGGGTCGCTGATCCAGACCGTCGTGCCCGGCCGGGTGCGGCAGATCAGGTCGGCCAGCAGGCGCAGCGCGCCGCTGCCCGCGACCGTCTGGACCGCCACGGCCCGCTCGGCCGCCCCGCCCGGGCCCAGGACCAGCGACAGCATCGCCCGGTTGAAGCCGGCGTTGCCGGAGAGCCCCCGGTACTCCTTGGAGGCGGAGTGCTCCGCCAGGCGTATCTCGGCCTCGCGGACGGCCGCCATGACCGGGGTGCCGCCCGTCTGGTCGCGGTAGACGCCGAGGACGAGGTTCAGGCGCTCGGGCCGCGCGTCGGCGCCGTACGCCTCGGTCAGGTCCCACAGCGGGTCGACGGGCGGCGGCAGGAGGAGCTCAAGCATGGACGGGAACCTCGGGCTGGGGGCGGGTACGGGTACGGGGGCGCCGGTTGGCGAGGGCGACGCCCGCGGTGATGAGCGGGACGCCGATGAGCACGGCCACGGTCGGCGATTCGTCGAGCAGGGGAATGGCGAGCAGGACCACGGCGACCGGGCTGAGGCTGCCCACGGTGGAGCTGCGCTCGGCGCCGAGGCTGCGGATGGCGAAGGCGTACAGCAGGCCGGCGCACAGGCCGACGCCCAGCCCCTGCACCACCAGGAACAGGGCGATGTCGCTCCCGGCCGCCGAGGCCAGGCCGCTCGGCAGCACCCCGGTCAGCACCAGCAGGGCCATCACCGCGAACGAGGGCAGGCAGAGCAGGCCGATCGATCCGACGGGATCGAGGTCCACCTCCCTCAGCCCGACGGTGTACAGGGCCCACAGCCCGCTGGCGACGAGCAGGATGCCGGCGCCTGCCAGCACCTGGGTGTCCAGCGGGACCACGTACCGCCAGACCAGCGCGACCACGCCGACCGCGATCAGCCCGAGGCCGGCCGCCTGCGTGCCCCGGGGCGCGCCGCGGCCGCCGGCGACCACGAGGGCGGAGACGAACAGCGGGACCATCCCGGGGACGATCGAGCCGACGAACGCCGCCGAGGTCAGGGAGCCGCCGTACATCGCGGCCAGGAAGAACGGCACCCCCGCGCCGCAGGCGATCTTGAGCGCGGCGGCCGGGCGCACGGCGGCGATCCGCCGGCGTCGCCGCCACAGCGCGGGCGCCAGGACGAGCAGCGGGACGCCGAAGCGCAGGAGCGCCGCGTCGGCGGGCAGCAGGGAGGAGGTGCTCAGGGCCCGGGCGCTGAGCGCGAAGGCGGCCCAGATCAGCACGGTCACGGCCAGGGCCGCGGTGCCCTGCGCCTGAGGGGAGAGCCCGAAGCGGCCCGTGGCGCGGCCCGGTGGGGGCGCCGTCGCGGGCCCGGCGTTCGTGGTGACCAAGGGGGTTCCTCCAGCCTCAGGGGCCGGATCCGGCCATGGAGCAACGCTAGATCTTTTGCCGGGGCAGCCGATTGCCAGTTCTGCCTCCCAGGCATACGTTTGGGGCAGAATCTGCCAAGGAGTGGTGATGGACGCAGTCGATCTGCAGATCATCCGTGAGTTGCAGGCCGACGGACGGCTGTCCAACCAGGACCTCGCCGACCGGGTCCGGCTGTCCCCGTCGCCCTGCCTGCGCCGGGTGCGGCGCCTGGAGGAGGCCGGCCTGATCCGCGGTTACACGGCCATGGTCGACCAGGTCGCCTTCGGCCTGCCGATCACCGTCTTCGTCCGGATACGCCTGGACCGGCACACGAAGGAGGCGGTCCGGGTCTTCGAGGAGCACGTCGCGGTCATCGAGCACATCCAGGACTGCTATCTGATGGCCGGAAGCAGCGACTACCTGCTCCGCGTGGTCATCGAGAGCCTGGAGGCGTACGAGGCCCTGGTCCGCCACCGGATCCACGCCATCCCCGGCATCGCGTCGATCGAGTCGAGCTTTGCATTCGGCAGCGTGAAACAGTCCCGGGTCTACCCGAGCCCCACGTGACATACGGACGCCGGAGAGGCCGTGGGCCTCTCCGGCGTCCGTCGTGCGGGGCGATTTCCTGCCCTCACTTGCCGAGCTTCTGCTTCAGGTTCTCCTTCAGCTGCAGCTTGATGTCCTGCTTGTTCACCTGGCCGCCCGTGCCGGTGCCGTCGCCGCCGACGGCGGTGGCGTCGCCGGTGTTGATGGCGTCGGCGCTGGCGTTGCCGCCGGTGGCGTTGCCGGTGGTGACCTCGCACCCGCCCTCGCAGTTGCCGACGCCGGTGCTGGCGTTGCCGCCCGTGGCCTCGCCGCCGACGGTGGTGTTCTCGGCGTTGGCGTCGCCGCCGGTGCCGATGCCGTCGGCGCTGTCGTCCTGGAGGAGGCTGACGGCCTGCTGCGGAGCGGCGACGGGTGCGGCCATGGCGGTCGCCGGGAGGGCGATGCCACCACCGACCAGCGCCAGGGAAGCTCCGGCCAGAACGATGCGACGGGTCGTGAAAAGCTCGAACATGGTAATTCTCCATTCGGAATAAGAAAGGGCTGGTAAACCGTCTCCGGGAGTTCCCCGGTGAGGGCGTACTTCAAATAAACCCGACGGGAGAACACGCGTCACGCCACTCGAACACGTGACTTGACGCCGGGAATCGATCTTGGTAGACCGGGCGCTCGGGTGGATCGCTGGATAGAATTCCCGGTAGGAAAGAGCGGCCCGTCGCGTCGGCGAGCCGTCGCCAGGTCGGCCGGGTGAGGGTGGTGCCTGATGGGCACGGCATCGGACTTGAGCCTCTACGCGGGCCGCCCCTCCGGCCTGATCGGGAAGCAGATCGCGGGTTACCGGGTCGAGCGCATGATCGGCCGCGGCGGCATGGCCGTCGTCTACTGCGCGCGGGACCTGAATCTGGACCGCATGGTGGCGCTCAAGCTGATCGCCCCGGAACGCGCCCGCGACGAAACCTTCCGGCGCCGCTTCACCCGGGAATCGCGTGTCGCCGCGTCGATCGACCACCCGCACATCGTGCCGATCTTCGAGGCCGGTGAGACCGACGGCGTCCTGTACCTCGCCATGCGCTACGTCTCCGGCCTGGACCTGCGGGCCATGCTGGACCGGGACGGTCCGCTCCCCGTGCCGACCGCCGTCCGCATCGCCGCCCAGGTGGCCTCGGCCCTCGACGCTGCGCACGAGCACGATCTGGTGCACCGGGACGTCAAGCCCGGCAACATCCTGATCGCCGCGGGCACCGACAGCGAGCACCCCGAACACGTCTACCTCACGGACTTCGGACTGACGAAGAACGCACGGTCGGCCACCGGGATCACCACCACCGGCGAGTTCCTCGGCACGCTCGGCTACATGGCCCCGGAGCAGATCTCCGGCCGGCCGCTGGACGGCAGGTGCGATCTCTACAGCCTCGCCTGCGTCGTGTACGAGACCTTCGCGGGCGGGCCGCCCTTCGAGCGCGACGAGGATGCCGCGCTGCTGTGGGCGCACCAGTACGACCCCCCGCCTCCCCTGACCGAGCGGCGGCCGGGAGTCCCGCCCGCCGTCGACGAAGTCCTGGCCAAGGCTCTGGCGAAAATCCCCGAGGACCGCTACGACTCCTGCCTGGAATTCGTCGCGGCCCTGCGCGTCGCCACCGCGACCGGCGCCCCCCAGCCCGTCGGTCCGCCGTCCCGGGCGGAAGCGCTGCCGGCCGGGCACGGACAGCGCGCGGCGTCGGATGCGGTGCATCGCAAGGCGGAGGAGCGTCCGCATACTGGGCGTATTCGGGCGTTCCGACAACGCGGCGAGGCGGCGTAGCCGACGTCGTGCGCCCGCCGGGGATTGCGGGACAGCCCTTAGGCCAGTCCGTACGAGCGGGTGGCGGTCGGGGGTCACAGACCCATGGAGATGGCCAGTCGGGTGAGCTCGGCGGTGTTGTTGATTCCCAGCTTGGCGCGGATGCGGCGGAGGTAGGCGTCGACGGTGTGCTTGGAGAGTCCCATGTGGCGGGCCGTCTGCAGGTAGGTGCGGCCGGCGGCGATG
>NZ_JNZY01000026.1 GCF_000717655.1 Streptomyces katrae | reverse complement strand
TGCAGGGGGGACCCTGTGGGAGAGTAGGACGCCGCCGAACAATCATTGTGGGAAAGCCCCGCACCTTATGGTGCGGGGCTTTTCTGCGTTTACGGGCCGGGGTGGCTGCAATCGGTCTCACCCCGGGTAGTCGTGCAGCTTGTCTTCGGGCGTCTGGGCCTCGATCTGGCGGCGCAACCGCACCACGCTGAGGCTGTGGGGAGCTGTCCGGCTCATCATCGTGAGGAAGATCTGACCGTCGGTGGTCTGAACCTTCCACTGGTCTTCCTGGTGCTCGGCCAGCTCCGCGAAATCGTGCATGCGGCGCATCTGCTCGGCGCCGGTCCGGGCCCGAAGACCACACGCTGGGACGCCCGCGCGGTGGCTTGAGCACAAAGGTTCCCCTGGCCAGCGACAGCGGGGCACGGCCTCTGTCCCTCCACCGACCAGATCGGCCATCGGCTGCGGCGAGGCCGCCAAGGACCGTGTTGCCGTCGAGCGGGGCATCGCCCGACTCAAACAGTGGCGCGGCCTCGCAATGTGGACGGACAAGCTCGGCATCGCTGGCTCCTGCCGACCAGGCAGGTCAACGATCCGCTCGCTGTCCGTCATCCCAGAATGCCGTGGTGGTGACCACCGATTTGCTTGGTCGGTACTTAAACAAATGCGGAACGGCTGACCAGGCGCCCATTGAGGACGGCCTCCAGCCAGGTGTAGCAGTCACCGATCCACACCCCGACCTCCGCCCCGCACCCCGCGCAGGCCAGATTCGGCCCCTCGTGCCCGCTTGGCCCACAGCAGCCGCCCCAGCGGCTCAGGATCTTCGTCGTACCGATCAGGTCGCCGGGGCTCAACAGCAGGTCCACCCCTGGCCCGTGCCCCGCCCGGGACATTCCGAAGCCCTTGGGCAGCGAGCCCCAGGTGATGCGTCCCGGCTGCGGGTCGCGTGCGAAGGTGCCTGCCGCCATCCTGGGCGGGCAGGGGTCCACAGGAGAGTCCAGCGGTGTCCAGGTATCGTCCTCCGCCGGCGGGTGCACCTCACGCACCGGCGCGGACAACCGGGCACCGCACACGGCGCACGAGAAGATCTCGGCACCAGCAACCTGCATGTCATCTTCCTTGTCCGCGAGCCCCACCACGAGTCACTGGTCGGTCAAAGGGACGGGCTCTAGAGGCGGCCGGCGGACTTCAGGGCCAGGTAGGCGTCTGCCAGGGCGGGGGCCAGGGTGTCCGGGGTGGCGTCGACCACGTGGACGCCGTGGTGGGTGAGCTGTTGCGCTGTGCGGCGGCGGGCGGCCTGGGACTGGGTGCCGGCCGCGGCCTCGTAGACCGCGTCGAGCGTGCCGCGGGATTTCGTCATCTCCTCGATGTGAGGGTCGGCGACCGAAGCCAGCAGGACCGTGTGACGCTGCGTGAGGCGGGGGAGGAGGGGGAGCAGGCCTTCCTCTATCGGGGCGGCGTCCAGGCTCGTCAGAAGGACCACGAGGGACCGGCGCGGGGCGTTTCGCAGGACGGTGGAGACCAGGGTGCGGGCGTCGGTTTCGACGAGTTCGGGTTCCAGGGTGGCCATGGCGTTCACGAAAGCCGGGAGGACGTCCCCGGCCGGGCGGCCCTGGACCTGGGCGCGGGTACGGCGGTCGTGGGCCAGCAGGTCGACGCGGTCGCCCGCGCGGGAGGCCAGTGCGGCCAGCAGCAGGGCCGCGTCCATCGCGGAGTCCAGGCGCGGGGCGTCGCCGACCCGGCCCGCCGAGGTGCGGCCGGTGTCCAGGCAGATCAGGATGTGACGGTCGCGTTCCGGGCGCCAGGTGCGGACGGCGACCTTGTCCTGGCGGGCGGTGGCCCGCCAGTCGATGGAGCGGGTGTCGTCGCCGGGGACGTAGTCGCGGAGGCTGTCGAACTCGGTGCCCTCACCGCGGGTCAGGAGGCTCGTACGGCCGTCCAGTTCGCGCAGCCGGGCCAGGCGCGAGGGGAGGTGCTTGCGGCTGGTGAAGGGCGGCAGGACCCGGACCGTCCAGGGGACGGTGTGGGTGCCCTGGCGGGCGAGCAGGCCGAGCGGTCCGTACGAGCGGATCGTCACGCGGTCGGCGCGGCGGTCCCCGCGGCGGGTGGGGAGGAGCCGGGTGGTGAGCCGGCGGCGTTCGCCGGCCGCGATCGTCAGTGTGTGCCGGGAGGCTTCGGATTCGGTGCCGGGAGGCCAGCTGCTGGGGGGCCAGGCGTCGCGGATGCGGGCCCGGAGCGTGCGGGTGCCCGGGTTGGTGACGGTGAGGTGGACCTGCGCCGGTTCACCGAGGCGGATCGAGGTGTCACCCGTGCGGGTGAGATTGAGCCTCCGGACCGGCGCGGCGAGGGCATAGTCGACGGCGCAGGCCAGGGCGAGGGTGCCGTTGACCGCGAGCATCCCCGTCCAGCTGGGTTCGAGGATGCCGACGGGGAGGCTGCCGAGGGCCGCCAGCAGGGCGGCGCGTCCGGTGAGGGCCATCAGCGCGGGACGGGGACGTGGGACAGGATCGCGGTGATGACGGCGTCGGCCGTGACCCCCTCCATCTCGGCTTCCGGGCGGAGTTGGACGCGGTGGCGCAGGGTGGGCAGGGCGAGGGCCTTGACGTCGTCGGGGGTGACGTAGTCGCGGCCTGTGAGCCAGGCCCAGGCGCGGGCGGTGGCCAGCAGGGCGGTCGCGCCGCGCGGGGAGACGCCGAGGGTGAGGGACGGCGATTCGCGGGTGGCGCGGCAGATGTCGACGACGTACCCGGCGATCTCCGGGGAGACGGACACCTTGGCGACGGCGTCGCGGGCGGTCTGCAGCTCGGCCGCGCCGGCGACGGGGCGCAGGCCCGCGGCCTGGAGGTCGCGGGGGTCGAAGCCGGCGGCGTGCCGGGTCAGGACGCCGATCTCGTCCGCGCGGGAGGGCAGGGGCACGGTGAGCTTGAGGAGGAAGCGGTCCAGCTGGGCTTCGGGGAGGGGGTACGTGCCCTCGTACTCGACCGGGTTCATGGTGGCGGCGACGAGGAACGGCTCGGGGAGCCCCCGCGGGGTGCCGTCGACGGTGACCTGGCGCTCCTCCATGGCTTCGAGGAGGGAGGACTGGGTCTTGGGCGGGGTCCGGTTGATCTCGTCGGCGAGGAGGAGGTTGGTGAAGACCGGGCCGTTCTGGAAGGAGAACTCGGCGGTGCGGGCGTCGTAGACGAGCGAGCCGGTGACGTCGCTGGGCATCAGGTCCGGGGTGAACTGGACGCGCTTGGTGTCGAGGGCGAGGGAGGCGGCGAGGGCCCGTACGAGGAGGGTCTTGGCGACGCCGGGTACGCCTTCGAGGAGGACGTGGCCGCGGCACAGGAGGGCGACGACGAGACCGGTGACGGCCGAGTCCTGGCCGACGACGGCCTTTGCGATCTCGGTGCGGATCGCTTCCAGCGAGGAGCGGGCGCTGTCCGTGGTGGCCGTCATGAGGTGCGGACCTCTCTTTCGAGGGCGTCGAGGTGGTCGGCGAGCGCGACGAGTGCCGCGTCGGTGGTGGGTGTGGTGCCGAAGAGGAGGGCGGTGAGGTCCTGCTGGCGGTCCGTCAGGCGGGCGGACACGGCGGGGACCAGGGCCGCTGGTTCGTGGGCCTGGGCGTGCGGTACGCCGACCAGGGCGGCCAGGCGTTCGCGGGCGGCGGCGCGCAGCACGGTGGCGGCGCGGTCGCGGGCGCCGGCCTTGCGGTAGAGGCGGGCGCGGCCCTCGGTGGTCTCGGAGGCGCGGACGGCGACGGGCAGCTTCTCGGTGACGAGGGGGCCGAGCCGGCGGGCGCGCCAGAGGGCGGCGAGGGCGGCGGCGGTGAAGAGCTGGAGGAGGGCCCAGCCCCAGCCGCGGGGGATGAGCTCGAGGAACCCCTTCTCCTGGGCGGGGTCCTCGTCCTGGACCTCCGTGAGGGAGGGCAGGTACCAGACGAGGTCGGGGCGGGAGCCGAGGAGTTGGAGGGCGAGGGAGGCGTTGCCTTCGGTGGCGAGCTGCTTGTTGAGGAGGAGCGTCTCGGAGCCGAGGAGGACGGTGTCGCCGCCGGTGGTGCCGGAGGGGAGGACGAGGAGGGTGGGGTGACCGCCACTGGGGTAGCAGGCGGTGCCGGTTGCTCCGCCGGCGTAGCGGTGGCCGCCGCCGGTGGTGGCGCGGCCGGCTGTGACGGCGGCGGGCAGGGCGCAGCCGGGGTCGAGGTTCTCGTCGAGGGCGTCGCCCTTGGGGCGGGCGGCCGGGGCGAGGTCGGGGAGGCTGACGCCGCCGGGGGCGAGCAGGACGGTGCGGCCGCCGGAGAGGTCGATGGCGGAGCGGATGGCGCGGCGTTGGGTGTCGCCCAGCCGGTCGGGGTCGGTGACCAGCAGGGTGGTGGCGGGGCCGGCCGCGGCGGCGGCCTCGCGGGCGGTCGTGACGACGCGGGTGGTGACCCCGCGGGCCTGGAGCAGCTCGGCTACGGCCCTGCTGCCGTCGGGGTCGGCGGAGCGGGGGTCGAGCCGTCCGTGCCGGCTCCCGGAGCCGAGGGCGGCGAGAACGACGGCGCCGACGAGCAGGATTCCGAGGCAGATGAGAGCCCCGCGGGAACGCCGCCAGACGGCGCCGGGGGTGATCCCCCCGAGGGCGGTGCCGGGGGCTGAGCCGGGCCGTGAGGCTGCGCCGGGCTGCGGGGCGGCTGCCGGGGCGGGGGTGCGCGGGTCTGGGGCGCCGGGGGCGGTCATGCCGGGGGTCCCGTCAGGAGCGGCTTCGTGCGGGCCAGGGTGGTGTCGAGGGTGCGGAGGCGGGCGTACATGGCCTCGTCGCCGGGGCGGCCGCCGTACGTGACGTCGTCGAAGGTGCGGGCCGCCGCGCGGAGGGCGTCGGCGTGGTCCGGGAGGGAGCGCGCGGCTTCGGCGGCCGCCTCGTCGGCGGTGCGGCCCGGGCGGGGGTCGAGCAGGGTGCGTTCCTCGAGCGAGCGGACGACGGCCCGCATGCGTTCCTGGACGGCTTCGGTCCAGCGGCCCGCGGCGGCGTGCGCGTCGGCGGCGGTGCGGTGGTCGGCGGCGCTGCGCAAGGTGTCGCCGAAGACGCCCGCCGACGTGGTTGCGGTCCGGCGGGGGGAGCCGAGCCGCCACCACAGGGCGGCGAGGGCCAGTACGACGAGGGCGGCGATCGCGACCAGGCCCAGGGTGCCGCCGGGGGTGGCGCCCGAGGCGTGGTCGAAGAGGTTGCCGACCCATTCCCAGAACCGGTCCAGGGCGCGCTGGAACAGGCCCGGGTCGTCCTGGTGGTACATCGGCTCGGACAGTTCGCGTTCTGCCGCCTCGCGGGCGGCGTCGCGCGGTGTCGTCACCGGTGGTTCCTCCGCGGCCGGCAGGAGCGCCGCGGAGAGCGTGATGAGGCCCCCCGTGCTCATCATCCCTGCATCAGCCTCCGGTCGGCGGTGCGGCGGCGTCCGGGCCGTAGTTCTCGAGGCCTGCCGCCCGGGCGAGCTCCAGGTCGAGGGCCTCGCGCCGGATGCGCTGGTCGACGTACAGGAGGACGGTGACGCCCGACTGGATCGGCATGGTGATGGTCTGCGCGATGACCGCACCGACCGCGGAGAGGATCAGGGGCGCCCAGCCCGTGGCGGCGGTGCCGTTCTGGAGGCTTTCCATCCCGCCGTCGGCGATGCCTATGGCGAACCCGGCCGCCGTCAGCGGCCAGACGATGATCGCCGCGACGAACGTGGTGATCAGGCCGGTCAGGGCGGTGATGCCGAAGATGCGCCACCACGAGCCCTGGACGAGCCTCGAGGAGCGGCGGAGCGAGGTGAGGACGTTGCTCTTCTCCAGCATCAGTGCGGGCGAGGCCAGGCTGAACTTGAGCGCGAGCCAGATGAGCAGCGGGAGCGCGGCGAGGCCGCCGACGATGGCGATGCCGACGCTGCCCAGGAGGATGCCGGGCAGGAGCAGCACGAGGATGATGACGACGCCGCCGAGGGCCGTCAGGAGGGTCAGCCCGAGCAGACGGAGCAGCTGGGGGCGGGCGTCGCGCCAGGCTTCGCCGATCGAGGAGCCGTGGCCGAGCACGGCACGGCTGAAGATCATCGTGAGCATGGCCGTGGCCACGATGGTCCCGAGGAGCTGGACGAAGGCGTTCGCGAGCACGGCCACCATGCTGCCGCCGAGGGCGTCGAGGACGTCCTTGAGGCTGTCCTGGGAGCCGGGGTCGGAGACGACGGCGAGGTCGGCGTACGTGTACCTCTGCACGAGCACGCTGATGACCTGGATGACGGTGGCCACGACCAGGGTGATCGGCAGGACCGTCCGCCAGTGGGTGCGCATGGTGGCGACCGCGCCGTCGAGGATCTCGCCCAGGTCGAGGGGGCGCAGCGGGATCACGCCGGGCTTGGCGGCCGGGGGCTTGCCCCACTGGCCGGGGCCGCCCGGGTGGCCGTACCGGCCCTGCGCGCCCTGGGTGCCCTGCGGGCCGCCGTACGAACCCCAGCCCGCGCCCGGCTGCGACGGCTGCTGCTGCGGGGCCTTCTGGGCCTGGGGGGTGCCGGGGCTCGACCACTCGCCGGGGGGCGGCTGCTCGGCGGACCACTTCGGTCCGCCGGCGGGCGCCGGGGTGCCGCCTTCGGTTCCTTCGGTGCCGTCCCGGCCGTCGGGGGCGCCCGGCCGCTCGCCGTCGGACGGGGAGGGTCCGGGCACGGCCCAGCCCGGAGAGTCGTTCATCGTCGCTCCTTCACGTGCACAGCAGGGCGGGGGGCGTCAGGGGCTGCCATCGTGCCACGTGGGAACGTTGAGCGGACCGGCCGTCCCCCCGGAACTCCGGCGGCCCGCGCCTTCAATTGTCGCCCGGATCCGGGGCAGACTGGTCGGTCTGATCTCCACGCAGGTCCGAGGGGCGATTTCCAGCCCTTTTGGCTGTGGGACAGCTCACCGACGGGTAACGATTAGCTAATGGGATGATGTCAAGCATGAAGGGACGAGTCCTTGTCGTCGACGACGACACCGCGCTGGCCGAGATGCTCGGCATTGTGCTGCGTGGAGAAGGTTTTGAGCCGTCGTTCGTAGCGGACGGCGACAAGGCGCTGGCGGCCTTCCGCGAGGCGAAGCCGGATCTCGTGCTGCTCGACCTGATGCTGCCCGGACGG
Organism: Streptomyces katrae; assembly: GCF_000717655.1. Taxonomy (GTDB): domain Bacteria; phylum Actinomycetota; class Actinomycetes; order Streptomycetales; family Streptomycetaceae; genus Streptomyces; species Streptomyces katrae_B. The sequence continues at coordinate 121,505 of NZ_JNZY01000026.1, read as the reverse complement.
GACGGCATAGAGGTCTGCAGGCTGATCCGGGCCGAGTCCGGCGTACCGATCGTCATGCTCACCGCGAAGAGCGACACGGTGGACGTCGTCGTGGGCCTGGAGTCCGGGGCCGACGACTACATCGTCAAGCCGTTCAAGCCGAAGGAGCTGGTGGCCCGTATCCGGGCCCGCCTGCGCCGGTCGGAGGAGCCCGCACCCGAGCAGCTGGCCATCGGTGACCTGGTCATCGACGTGGCCGGCCACTCGGTCAAGCGGGACGGTGCCTCGATCGCGCTGACCCCGCTCGAGTTCGACCTGCTGGTCGCGCTCGCGCGCAAGCCCTGGCAGGTGTTCACCCGTGAGGTGCTGCTGGAGCAGGTCTGGGGCTACCGGCACGCGGCGGACACCCGCCTGGTCAACGTGCATGTGCAGCGTCTGCGCTCCAAGGTCGAGAAGGACCCGGAGCGCCCCGAGATCGTCGTGACGGTGCGTGGTGTCGGCTACAAGGCCGGACCCAGCTGACGTGCAGCCCGGCAAGCCCCGGCGCGGGTCCCGCTGGGGGGCCTTGAGGGGCGGCCGGCAGCTCCGTCAGATGGCCGACGGAGCGCCCGGCGGCCCCGTGCTGCGGTTGTTCGTACGCCTCGTACGACGGCCGCTGCTCCCGGCTGTCCGGTTGTGGCGGCGCAACATCCAGCTGCGGGTGGTCGCCGCCACGCTGCTGATGTCGCTGGCCGTGGTCCTCTCGCTCGGCTTCGTCGTGATCGCGCAGGTCAGCAAGGGGCTCCTCGACGCCAAGGAGGAGGCCGCGCAGAGCCAGGCGGCGGGCGGGTTCGCGGTCGCGCAGGAGAAGGCCAACACGCCCTCCACGGTCGACGGGCCCGACGCCACCGACAACAAGGTCGGGCGGGACGCCAGCACCTGGATGAACTCGCTGGTCAAGCAGCTGGCCAGTGGCGGGCAGACCGCCTTCGAGGTGGTCGCGCTCGGTGCCGGCCCCGGCGGGCAGAGCGAAGGGCAGCCGGGCGGGCCCACCGTCTCGGGCGTCAAGGGCGCCCGCGCCTCCGGGAACGTGGACCCGACGGCGAGCGTTCCCCCGCGGCTGCGGCGGGAGGTCAACCACGCCACCGGGACATTCAAGACGTTCTCCCAGATCAAGTACACGGCCGGGGCCGGGGACAAGGCGCCCGAGCCCGCGCTGGTCGTGGGCAAGCGGCTCACCGACATCAACGGGGACCCGTACGACCTGTACTACCTCTTCCCGCTCACGCAGGAGGAGGAGTCCCTCAACCTGATCAAGGTCACCATCGCCACCGCGGGCGTGTTCGTGGTCGTGCTGCTCGGCGCGATCGCGTGGCTCGTCGTACGCCAGGTCGTGACGCCCGTGCGGATGGCCGCCGGGATCGCGGAGCGGCTCTCGGCCGGGCGGCTCCAGGAGCGGATGAAGGTCACCGGCGAGGACGACATCGCCCGTCTGGGCGAGGCCTTCAACAAGATGGCCCAGAACCTCCAGCTCAAGATCCAGCAGCTGGAGGACCTGTCGCGGATGCAGCGCCGGTTCGTCTCCGACGTCTCGCACGAGCTGCGGACGCCGCTGACGACCGTACGGATGGCAGCCGATGTCATCCACGACGCACGGGTCGACTTCGACCCGATCACCGCCCGCTCCGCCGAGCTGCTCGCCGGGCAGCTCGACCGCTTCGAGTCGCTGCTCGCGGACCTGCTGGAGATCAGCCGGTTCGACGCGGGGGCCGCGGCCCTGGAGGCGGAGCCGATCGACCTGCGGGAGGTCGTACGCCGGGTCATCGACGGCGCCGAACCGCTCGCGGAGCACAAGGGCACCCGGATCCGGGTGCTGGGCGACACCCAGCCCGTCATAGCCGAGGCCGATTCGCGGCGCGTGGAGAGGGTGCTGCGCAACCTCGTCGTCAACGCCGTGGAGCACGGTGAGGGCCGCGATGTGGTGGTCCGGCTCGCGTCGGCGGGCGGGGCCGTCGCGGTGGCCGTACGGGACTACGGCGTCGGGCTCAAGCCCGGCGAGGCCACCCGCGTCTTCAACCGCTTCTGGCGGGCCGACCCGGCCCGCGCCCGCACCACCGGCGGAACGGGCCTCGGCCTGTCCATCGCCGTCGAGGACGCGCGGCTGCACGGCGGCTGGCTCCAGGCCTGGGGCGAGCCGGGCGGCGGTTCGCAGTTCCGGCTGACGCTGCCGCGGACCGCCGACGAGCCGCTGCGCGGGTCCCCGATCCCGCTGGAGCCGGAGGATTCCCGGGCCAACCGGGCCAGGGCCGCTGCCGACGCGGCGGGCGCCGTGACGCCCCCGCAGGCGCCGCCGGCCCCGGGGAGGCCCGACCGCTCGCCGATACCGCCCCGGTCGGCGGTCGCCGGGGCGCTGCCGGTGCCCGCGGACCCGACGGCCCTGCCGGGCAACGGGTCCCGCGTCGTGGCCCGCCCGGCCGACCAGGCGGCGGACAGGGCGGCGGCGGACCAGGCGGCGGACCGGGCGCCGGCCGACCGGGCCGGCGCGGCCGATCAGGCAGCAGCACAGGAGGATGGCGCAGGTGGACGCTGAGCCCGCACGGGTAGGGGTACGGGTACGCAGGGACGACCGCCGCCGGTGGCGGACGGTGCGGGCGTACGCCTTCGGCGCGGCCGGGCTGCTGCTGGCCGGCTGCGCCTCCATGCCCGACCACGGCGAGATCCGCGAGGTGAAGGCCTCGCAGGGCGTCGACTCGCAGGTGCGGGTGTTCGGCGTGCCGCCGGCCGACAAGGCCAGTGCGGCCGACATCGTCGACGGTTTCCTCGAGGCGATGACCAGCGACGACCCGCAGCTGCAGACCGCCCGGAAGTACCTCACCGAGGACGCGGCGAAGAACTGGAAGCCCGGCGCCGCCGTCACCGTGCTCTCCGCGGGCATCGACCGGTTCTCCGTACAGGGCGAGAAGGAGCCCTCGGGCCCCCGCTGGAAGATGACCGGCACGAAGCTCGCGACGGTGGACGAGCGCAGCGCGTACCAGCCGGAGACCACCGGGGCGCGCTACGAGGAGTACCTCCAGCTGGTCCAGGAGAACAAGCAGTGGCGGATCTCGACGCCGCCGAGCAGCCTCGTGCTCAGCGAGTCCGATTTCCAGCGCATCTACATGCCGGTCAACAAGTACTACTTCGCGGGAGGCGGCCTCGTCGCCGATCCGGTGTACGTGCGCCAGCGCAGCGACCCCGACTCGCGGATGGACCCGACCACGCAGACGGTGCAGTCGCTGCTGGCCGGGCCGTCCAAGTGGCTGGGGCCCGTGGTGACTTCGAGTTTCCCCACGGGCACGGAACTGCGCGAGGGCACCAAGTCCCTTGCGTACGACGGCCAGAACGCTCTGAAGGTGCCGCTCAACGACAAGGCCGACAACGTCGCGCAGCCGCAGTGCCAGAAGATGGCCGCGCAACTCCTGTACACGGTGCAGGACCTGACGTCCTCCCGGCTGGCGCGGGTCGAGCTGCTGCGCTCGGACCGGTCCTCGCTGTGCTCCGTGACCGAGGCGACCGCGGGGACGATCGCCCACCGGCCGAACCCTCCCGAGTACCAGTACTACGTGGACAGCGACAGCCGGTTCGTCCGGTTGAAGCTCGACGTCACCAGTGAGGACCAGCAGTACAAGCCGGAGCCGGTGCCGGGGCCGCTGTCCCCGACCACCACGAGCCCCGGGTTCAAGATCGGTTCCGCGGCGGTCTCGTACGACGAGAAGCGCGCGGCGGTGGTGTCCGAGGACGGGCACGGGCTGTACATGGTGAACCTGACGACGGCCGGGCCCATGCCGCAGCCGGTGCTGACCGGCAAGGGCGCCAAGCCGAACGTGCTGGGTGCGCCGAGCTGGGACGCGGCGGGCGACCTGTGGATCGCGGACCAGGATCCGCAGAACGCGGGCCTGTACCGGGTGCCGGGCGGTACCGGTGCCCCGGAGAAGATCGAGGTGGCCGGGCTCGACGGCGGGCGGATCAGGGCGCTGAAGGCGTCGCCGGACGGGGTGCGGATCGCGCTGCTGGTGGAGAAGGAAGGCCGCAAGAACCTGTACATCGGCCGGATCGAGCGGCCCGAGGGCAAGGGCGGCGCGGGGCCGGTGTCGGTGCGCGAGCTGCGTCCGGCGGCCCCGCAGATGGCGAGCGTGACGGCGCTGAGCTGGGCGCCGCGCGGCCGGCTGCTGGTGGTGGGCCGGGAGAGCGGCGGGGTCGTGCAGGCCCGGTACATGCTGGCCGACGGTTCGATGGTCGCGGCGAGCCTGCCCGGGGCGACCGGGCTGGACGCGGTCGCGGCGACGGAGGACGAGAAGAAGCCGGTGGTCGCGTACTCGGAGGAGGACGGGATCGTGTGGCTGCCGCCGGGGGCGCAGTGGCGCACGGTGGCGCCGGGCGGCCGGGCTCCGGTCTACCCGGGCTGAGCGCCTGACCTGCATTTTTACGCCTGCGCCCAGGTTGTCCACAGGGGTGGCGGGGGGCCCGGCCGGCCCGGCACAGTGGTCGGTATGCGGGGGTGGTGGCAGGAGCTCGCCGGGCTGGTCCTGCCGGTCGACTGCACGGGCTGCGGTGCTGCCCGCGTCCTGTTGTGCGCGGGCTGCGCGCAGGCGCTGAGCGGGGCCGCGGCGGGGTGTGTGCGGCCGTCTCCGGGGCCCGCGGGGCTGCCCGTGGTGTATGCGGCCGCCGTGTACGAGGAGGCCGTACGTGAGGCCGTACTGGCGCACAAGGAGCGCGGGGTGCTGCCGCTGGCCGGGCCGCTCGGCGCCGCCCTGGCGGTGGCCGTCCGGGGGGCCGTCCGCGCGGGCGGGGCGGGGCGGGAGCTGGTGCTCGTTCCGGTGCCGTCGGCGCGCCGGCAGGTGAGGGCGCGCGGGCACGATCCGGCGCGCAGGATCGCCCTGGCGGCGGCGGGACGGCTGCGGCGGGCCGGTGTTCCCGCGCGGGTGGCGCCCGTACTGCGCCATGTCCGGCCGGTCGCCGATCAGGCGGGTCTGGGGGCCCGGGAGCGGCGGGAGAACCTGGCGGGGGCCCTGGGGGTGCGGCCCGGGGGCGTGGTGCAGCTGCCGCCCGGTGCGCGGATCGTGCTGGTGGACGACGTGATCACCACCGGAGCCACGCTCGCGGAGGCCGCCCGGGCGCTGCGGGCGGCGACGGCGGCCGCAGCGGTGGCGGGGGCGGCGGTGGTGGCGGCTCCACCAGGATCCTTCGTAAGAAATCGGTCGACAACCCGTACAGAGCAACGCTCTTGTGAATAGATTTGGAACTCTTGGGGAAGGCGCATCGTTGCAGGTAGTAAGAGAGAACAGCCACCTGAACGGAGGTACGGTCCGGTAGCGGGTGCCGACAACCGGCATGGAGGGATATGTTCGGTTGTAAGGAACTGGCGAGTCCTGGCTACACGCATCGGATCGCACGTTTCGGAGGTGAAAGTCGCCAGTCCGGGGCTCCGGTGTTCACCGGGGCCTGGTGCGAAAGGGAGACGCTTCGCCCCATGAGGCGGAGCTATCCGGGAACGGAGTTCTGCGTGGACATCGTCGTCAAGGGCCGCAAGACCGAGGTGCCCGAGCGGTTCCGCAAGCACGTGGCCGAGAAGCTGAATCCGGAGCGGATCCAGAAGCTCGACGCCAAGGTGATCAGCTTGGACGTCGAGGTGTCCAAGGAGCACAACCCGCGCCAGGCCGACCGTTCCGACCGTGTGGAGATCACCCTGATTTCGCGGGGCCCGGTGATCCGTGCCGAGGCCGCCGCCGCGGACCCGTATGCGGCGCTCGACCTGGCACAGGAGAAGCTTGAAGCCCGGCTGCGCAAGCAGCACGACAAGCGCTACACCCGCCGTGGCAACGGCCGGCTCTCGGCGGCAGAGGTCGCCGACGTGGTGCCGGGCGTGGCCCAGCTGAACGGGAACGGCGAGTTGTTCACGGGGGAGAAGGCGGAGGAGATCCCGACCACCCGGATCGGATCGCTGGAAGTACAGGGCGAAGGCCCGCTCATCGTCCGCGAGAAGACGCATTCAGCAGCACCCATGCCGCTCGACCAGGCTCTGTACGAGATGGAACTGGTCGGCCACGACTTCTATCTGTTCGTCGACTCCGACACCAAGATGCCCAGCGTCGTCTACCGGCGCCACGGCTATGACTACGGCGTGATCCACCTCAACTCCGACCAGGCCTCCAGCTCGGGTGAGCCCGGCGCCGGCGCGGGCGGGGCGCTCGGCGGCTGACGCCGCGTCCTGAATTTCGGTGAATGCCCCCGGGGACGCAGCACGTCTCCGGGGGCCTCTGTATGACTCGTATGCGCCAGGTGGCCGTCGCAGGCTCCCCGCCGGGTGGCGCGGGCATGGAATCATGGCGGGCAGTCAACCGGCGCGCTTTGCCGTCCGGTTGGCACGGCAGCTCGGTACATGCAGGGGGAGGAACGATGGCGGACAGCTTCGGGCCGGTGCGCGGTGATGAGGGCGGCGAGCCGATCCGGGTGCTCGTCGTCGACGACCACGCCCTGTTCCGGCGCGGGCTGGAGATCGTCCTCGCGCAGGAGGAGGACATCCAGGTCGTCGGTGAGGCGGGGGACGGCGCGGAGGCGGTGGACAAGGCGGCGGACCTGCTGCCGGACATCGTGTTGATGGACGTGCGGATGCCCCGGCGCGGCGGTATCGAGGCGTGCACCTCGATCAAGGAGGTGGCCCCCTCCGCGAAGATCATCATGCTGACGATCAGCGACGAGGAGGCGGACCTCTACGACGCGATCAAGGCGGGTGCCACCGGATACCTCCTGAAGGAGATCTCGACCGACGAGGTGGCGACGGCGATCCGGGCGGTGGCCGACGGGCAGTCGCAGATCAGCCCGTCGATGGCCTCGAAGCTCCTGACGGAGTTCAAGTCGATGATCCAGCGGACGGACGAGCGGCGGCTGGTGCCGGCGCCGAGGCTGACGGACCGCGAGCTGGAGGTGCTGAAGCTGGTGGCGACGGGGATGAACAACCGCGACATCGCGAAGGAGTTGTTCATCTCCGAGAACACCGTGAAGAACCACGTCCGCAACATCCTGGAGAAGCTGCAGCTGCACTCCAGGATGGAGGCCGTGGTCTACGCGATGCGGGAGAAGATCCTCGAGATCCGCTGAGGCCTGATCCTGGATGCAGGTTCAGAGGGCGGCCAGCTCCGCGGTGACGGCGGCCGCCTCCTCGGCAGAGCCCGCGCGCTCGATGCGGACGGCGTCGCAGCCGACCCAGCCGGCCGCCTCGCGCAGCGCCTCCGCCATGGGGCGGGCCGCCTTGGGGCCGGTCAGGGACAGCTGCCGGGCCACCAGCGTGCTGCCCTCGCGGGCCGGGTCGACGCGGCCCTGGAGCCGCCCGCCGGCCAGCAGCGGCATCGCGAAGTAGCCGTGTATCCGCTTCGGCTTGGGGACGTACGCCTCCAGCCGGTGCGTGAAGCCGAAGATCCGCTCGGTGCGGGGGCGGTCCCAGACGAGCGAGTCGAACGGGGAGAGCAGGGTGGTGCGGTGGCGCCCCCGTGGGGCCGCCGCCAGCGCGGCGGGGTCGGCCCAGGCCGGCTTGCCCCAGCCCTCGACCTCGACCGGGACCAGGCCCGAGTCGGCGATCACCGCGTCGACCTGCTCGCCCTTGAGGCGGTGGTAGTCCGCGATGTCGGCGCGGGTGCCGACGCCGAGGGAGCGCCCGGCCAGGGCGACGAGCCGGCGCAGGCACTCGGCGTCGTCCATGTCGTCGTGGAGCAGCGCGTCCGGGACCGCCCGCTCGGGGAGGTCGTAGACCCGCTTCCAGCCGCGGCGCTCGGTGACGACCACGTCGCCGGCGTCCAGCAGCCACTCCACGGCGATCTTGGTCTCGGACCAGTCCCACCACGGGCCGCCGTTCTTCGCGCCGCCCAGCTCGGTCGAGGTCAGCGGGCCCTCGGCGCGCAGCCGGTCCAGGACGAGGCGACAGGAGGCCTCCTTGTCCTTCATCTTGTGCCAGCGGTAGCCGTGCGCGCGCTTGATCCGGCGGCGGAAGGCGAAGTGCGGCCACTCCTCGATCGGCAGGATGCAGGCCGCGTGCGACCAGTACTCGAAGGCGTGCCGGTCCGACCAGTACGCCTTCTCCACGGCGTCCCGGCCCACCGCGCCCAGCCGTGCGTACGGGACCAGTTCGTGCGAGCGGGCCAGCACGGAGATCGTGTCGAGCTGGACGGCCCCCAGGTGCCGCAGCACCCCCCGAACCCCTCCCTTGCGGTCGGGCGCCCCGAGGAAGCCCTGCGCGCGCAGGGAGATCCGGCGTGCCTCGTCGGCGGACAGCGAGATCAAGGTCATGGCCGCAGCCTAGGCGGCGCCACTGACAGAGGGCTCGTACGGGAGCCGGGGGCCGGCCCGAGGCCGGCGGGGAGGAGCGCTCCGGCCCCGCAGGCCAGTGGCGTGATCGGTTCCCCGGACCCGGACCGTGCCGGCCGGTCAGCCGGAGGCCGACGGAAGGTAGGGCACGGCGGGGGTGATGCCGAGGTCGCCGGGGAGCAGGGCGCCGACCCAGGAGTCGCGGACGGAGCCGGCGCGGTGCAGGGAGGCCCGCAGGAGGCCCTCCATGTGGAAGCCTGCCCTTTCGGCGACGGCCCGGGAGGCGGTGTTGCCGACCTCGGCGCGCCATTCCAGGCGGTCGGCGCCCAGCTCGGTGAAGGCCCAGCGGGCGACGGCGCTCACCGCCTCGGTCATGAACCCCTGCCCGCGGTGCTCCTTCACCGCCCAGAAGCCGATCTCGTACGCCTTCGTCCCGAAGACCTCGTGCACGTGGACGCCGACGGCCGCGACCAGCGGGCCGCCGGGGCCGAGGCGGACGGCGAAGGAGTAGGCGGTGTCGTCGCGCCAGCCGCCAGGGACCAACTCGCCGACGAAGCCGCGGGCGTGTTCGCGCGCGTAAGGGGAGGGGACCAGGGTCCAGCGCTGGATGTCGGGGTCCTGGCAGGCCGCGTAGACCTCGTCCTCGTCGGCCGGGCCGAAGGGGCGCAGCTCCAGACGGGTGGTGTTCAGGGTGGTGGGCTCCATGGGGTGATTCTGGTCCGCCGCTGTGCCGGGGGCGAACACTTTTCGTCTGCCCCGGCACCTTCGGCGGCTCCCGTACGTTCTCATTCCGGGCGCTCGCGCCCTGCGGAAGGTGCGGACCTCCCGACGCGACCGCGTCCTCGCTTACGATGGCCGTTGCGGTGGGGCCCACCCTCCGTGCCCGTGTACGAACCAGTGCCAGGCCCGACCGGCAAGGAGACAAACCTCGGTGTCCGTCTTCAACAAGCTCATGCGTGCAGGCGAAGGCAAGATCCTGCGCAAACTGCACCGCATCGCGGACCAGGTCAACTCCATCGAAGAGGACTTCGTCAACCTCTCCGACGCCGAGTTGCGGGCGCTCACGGACGAGTACAAGCAGCGCCACCAGGACGGCGAGAGCCTGGACGACCTGCTGCCCGAGGCTTTCGCGACCGTCCGCGAGGCCGCCAAGCGCGTCCTCGGCCAGCGGCACTACGACGTCCAGATCATGGGCGGCGCCGCGCTGCACCTCGGCTACGTCGCCGAGATGAAGACCGGTGAGGGCAAGACCCTCGTCGGCACGCTCCCCGCGTACCTGAACGCGCTGTCCGGCAAGGGCGTCCACCTGATCACGGTGAACGACTACCTCGCCGAGCGCGACTCCGAGATGATGGGCCGGGTGCACAAGTTCCTCGGCCTCGAGGTCGGCTGCATCCTGGCGAACATGTCCCCGGCCCAGCGCCGGGAGCAGTACAGCAGCGACATCACGTACGGGACGAACAACGAGTTCGGCTTCGACTACCTGCGCGACAACATGGCGTGGTCGGCGGACGAGCTGGTGCAGCGCGGCCACAACTTCGCCGTGGTCGACGAGGTCGACTCGATCCTGGTCGACGAGGCCCGTACCCCGCTGATCATCTCCGGCCCGGCCGACCAGGCCACGAAGTGGTACGCCGACTTCGCGAAGCTGGTCACCCGCCTCACGAAGGGCGAGGCCGGCCAGCCGCTCAAGGGCATCGAGGAGACCGGCGACTACGAGGTCGACGAGAAGAAGCGCACCGTCGGCATCCACGAGGCGGGTGTCGCCAAGGTCGAGGACTGGCTCGGCATCGAGAACCTGTACGAGTCGGTGAACACCCCGCTCGTCGGCTACCTGAACAACGCCATCAAGGCGAAGGAACTGTTCAAGAAGGACAAGGACTACGTCGTCATCGACGGCGAAGTCATGATCGTCGACGAGCACACCGGCCGTATCCTCGCCGGCCGCCGCTACAACGAGGGCATGCACCAGGCGATCGAGGCGAAGGAAGGGGTGGACATCAAGGACGAGAACCAGACCCTCGCCACGATCACCCTGCAGAACTTCTTCCGCCTCTACACCAAGCTGTCGGGCATGACCGGTACGGCCATGACCGAGGCCGCCGAGTTCCACCAGATCTACAAGCTCGGTGTCGTCCCGATCCCGACCAACCGCGACATGGTCCGCAAGGACCAGCCGGACCTGATCTACCGGACCGAGGTCGCGAAGTTCGCCGCCGTCGTCGACGACATCGCGGAGAAGCACGAGAAGGGCCAGCCGATCCTCGTCGGCACCACCTCGGTCGAGAAGTCCGAGTACCTCTCGCAGCAGCTCTCCAAGCGGGGCATCCCGCACGAGGTGCTCAACGCGAAGCAGCACGAGCGCGAGGCCTCGATCGTCGCCCAGGCCGGCCGCCGCGGCGCCGTGACGGTTGCCACGAACATGGCCGGCCGCGGTACCGACATCAAGCTCGGCGGCAACCCGGACGACCTCGCCGAGGCGGAGCTGCGCCAGCAGGGCCTGGACCCGGAAGAGCACATCGAGGAGTGGGCGCACGCCCTGCCCGCCGCGCTGCAGCGCGCGGAGGCGGCCGTGAAGGCCGAGTTCGAAGAGGTCAAGGCGCTCGGCGGGCTGTACGTGCTGGGCACCGAGCGGCACGAGTCGCGCCGCATCGACAACCAGCTGCGCGGCCGCTCCGGCCGTCAGGGCGACCCGGGCGAGTCCCGCTTCTACCTGTCGCTGGGCGACGACCTGATGCGCCTGTTCAAGGCGCAGATGGTCGAACGGGTCATGTCGATGGCGAACGTGCCGGACGACGTGCCGATCGAGAACAAGATGGTGACGCGCGCGATCGCGTCGGCCCAGTCGCAGGTCGAGACCCAGAACTTCGAGACGCGCAAGAACGTCCTGAAGTACGACGAGGTCCTCAACAGCCAGCGCGAGGTGATCTACGGCGAGCGCCGCCGCGTCCTGGAGGGCGAGGACCTGCACGAGCAGGTGCGCTTCTTCATGGACGACACGATCGACGCGTACATCGCGGCCGAGACGGTCGAGGGCTTCGCCGAGGAGTGGGACCTGGACCGGCTGTGGGGCGCCTTCAAGCAGCTCTACCCGATCAAGGTCACGGTCGCCGAGCTCGAGGACGCGGCGGGCGACCGCGCGGGCATCACCGCCGAGTTCATCGCGGAGTCCGTCAAGGACGACATCCACGAGCAGTACGAGGCGCGCGAGAAGGCGCTGGGCTCCGACATCATGCGCGAGCTGGAGCGGCGCGTGGTCCTGTCGGTGCTGGACCGCAAGTGGCGTGAGCACCTGTACGAGATGGACTACCTGCAGGAGGGCATCGGCCTGCGGGCGATGGCCCAGAAGGACCCGCTGGTCGAGTACCAGCGCGAGGGCTTCGACATGTTCAACGCCATGATGGAGGGCATCAAGGAGGAGTCCGTCGGCTACCTGTTCAACCTGGAGGTCCAGGTCGAGCAGCAGGTCGAGGAGGTTCCGGTGCAGGACGCGGCGCCGTCGCTGACGAAGCCGGAGATCCGGGCCAAGGGTCTGGACGCCCCGCAGCGGCCGGACCGGCTGCACTTCTCGGCGCCGACGGTGGACGGCGAGGGCGGGGTCGTCGAGGGCGACTTCGACGCCGACGAGGCCGGTGACGGGATGACGCGGGCCGAGCGCCGCAAGGCCCAGAAGGCCGCGGGCGGCCGCCGCCGCAAGAAGTGACCCCTGCCCCCACGGGCACCCCGCCGGGGCCGGACACCGCAGACGGTGTCCGGCCCCGCGGCGTTTCCCGGCCCCCGAGCCGGGCCCCCGAACCCCCGCGCGGAACCGGCCGGTAGGGGCCCCGGTCACGGGAGGGGCGCCATTTCGACGGCTGCGCAGCGCCAGCGGAGGTCCGGGCCCTGTTCCAGGCGGAAGGCCATCGCCGAGACGCGGTCGCCCGTCGTGATGCGGGCGAAGGCCTCGATCACGCCCGGGCCCGGGTGGAAGCGGCCGCACTGGCGCAGGACCGGGCGGAGCCGGTCCCGGAGCGGGGCCGTGGGGGCCAGGGTGACCAGCTGGTCGTAGGCCGGGCCGATCGTGTGGCCCAGCAGCGAGTGGACCGGCCGTTGGCCGCTGACCACGGCCAGCAGCCGCTCCGCGAACCAGTCGTGCGGGCCCCGCGGCATGCGGGGGCGGCGCTGGTCGTGGCGGCCGGGGGGCCGGGTGGTGTTCCTGGTCCTGGTCATGGCGGTTTCCCCGAGAAGTCCGGGCCCGGCGGTACCGGGCGGTAACTTGGTAGGGGACTTCTACGGGCCGTGACCACCCTCCGCAACGGCGTCCGCGGGGCCCGCGCGGGCCGGGACCCGTTCACCTATTTGGGTGGGCGCCGCGCCGCCCCCGGCCGGTCGCCACGCCTCACAGCGGCACGCGGTGGACGGAATCCGGGCGCCGGACGGGAGCCCGAAGGGGGACCGGAGCCGTCACCCGGCGGAGTTCCGCCAAGTCGTATCCTGAGGGCGTTTCCGACTACCGAAAGCAGCCGGCCATGCGCGTGTACGTCCCCCTGACCCTCCCCGGGCTCGCCGAGGCGCACAGGGCGGGTGAGCTGGGCCCCGCCCCGCTGCGTGCGTACGCCGTCACGCCCGGCCTGCGGGAGTGGTGCGTGTCGGACGACCTGGAGGAGCTGGAGTACGCCGCCCTCGGCCGGGCCGCCGCGGCCTCCCTCCGGATGCTCGCCGAGGACGCGGCCGCCCCGCGCAAGCGGGTCGTCGTCGCCGTCGACGTGGACGACAAGGCCGCCGCCGCGACCCCCGGGGGCGACGAGGCCACCCTCGGCCAGGTGACCCTCGCCGCCGCCGTACGCCTCTCCGTGGCCGCCGCCGTGCACGTGGACGCCGATGACGCCCTGGGCGACGTGACGGCCGCCGCCGCTGCCCTCGGGGCCGCTGAAAGCGGGGACGACGACGCGCAGTTCGCCGTGGACGGCGCCGAGGACCACGAGCTGCTGTGGTTCGGCGTCCAGGAGATCCCGGGGCTGCTCAAGTGATCGCTTCCGGTATCCCGGCCGACCCCGCCGCCTCCGTCCACATAGTCTGGGACTGGAACGGCACGCTGCTGCACGACATCGACGCCGTGATCGTCGCCACCAACGCCTCCTTCGCCGAGTTCGGTTTCGCTCCGATCACCCTGGAGCGCTACCGCGAGCTGTACGTCGTACCCGTCCCGAAGTTCTACGAGCGGCTGATGGGACGGCTGCCCACCGACGCCGAGTGGGAGGTCATGGACGCCACGTTCCACCGCCACTACTGGGCCGCCGCCGACGCCGCCGGGCTCGCCGAGGGGGCCCGCGAGCTCCTGCGCGACTGGCAGGCCGACGGGCTCACGCAGTCCCTGCTCTCCCTGGCGCCCCACGAGAAGCTCGTACCGCTCGTACAGGCGCACGGCATCGACCGGCACTTCCTGCGCGTCGACGGCCGTACCGGCCCCTCGCACACGAGCAAGGCAGGACATCTCGTACGCCATTTGGCGGCACTGGAGCAGACGGGCGTGACCGCCGCCCGTACGGTCCTCATCGGGGACGCCGTGGACGATGCCCTGGCCGCTGCGCACGTCGGTGCGAGAGCCGTCCTCTACACGGGTGGTTCGCACAGCCGACGCAGTCTGGAATCGGCGGGTGTCACCGTCGTCGACACGCTGGCAGAAGCCGTATCCGCTGCTCGCCGACTGGCCGAATAAATACGTGCTGCATATGCCCCCGTCACTGCGCACAACGTCAAAGTTCGGGACCTGCTTTTGTACAGATCCGGTGCGTGACGGACAGGGGGTCAGGCGAGATAGCCTGGTACCCGTGATCAGCGCGATAGTCATCGGAGGCATTGACGCCTCCGGCCAGCGCCCGGCGCACGACCGTGCCCGGGCCTTCGCTGATCCCTGCTGCCGGGAGCCGCAGCCGATCATGGCCAGTTCCTTCCCGGCCGCCTCACATCACGGCAGAGCGCCGATCCCCTGCGGTCACCCCGCGTCGCGGCGCCCTGCCATTCCTTCCTTCACCTACGTCACGCAATGGCGCGCGACAGGAGCCAGAGGACATGCAGACCAAGCTGGACGAAGCAAAGGCCGAGCTGCTCGCGCGGGCGGCCCGGGTAGCTGAGCACAGCCCGGCCGGGGGGCTACTTCCGACTGGGGCCGAGCAGGGAAAGCGCCCTGACCGGGACACCACTCTCGCCTACCTCCAGCGCTACTACCTGCACACCGCCCCGGAGGACCTCCTCGACCGGGACCCGGTCGACGTGTTCGGGGCGGCGCTCTCGCACTACCGTCTCGCCGAGAACCGGCCGCAGGGCACCGCGAACGTGCGCGTCCACACCCCCACGGTCGAGGAGAACGGCTGGACGTCCAGCCACTCGGTCGTCGAGGTCGTCACCGACGACATGCCGTTCCTCGTGGACTCCGTGACGAACGAGCTGTCCCGGCAGGGCCGCGGCATCCACGTCGTGATCCACCCGCAGGTCGTCGTCCGCCGTGACGTGACCGGCAAGCTCATCGAGATCCTCGGCCCCGACTGCGACGCGCACGGCCCCAAGACCGCGCGCCCCCACGACTCCCTCGTCGAGTCCTGGATCCACGTCGAGATCGACCGCGAGACCGACCGCGCCGACCTGAAGCAGATCAACGACGATCTCAAGCGCGTCCTGTCCGACGTCCGCGAGGCCGTCGAGGACTGGGAGAAGATGCGCGACGCCGCGCTGCGCATCGCCGACGCCCTGCCCGACGAGCCGGTCGCCCCGGACCTGCGCGAGTACGAGCTCGAAGAGGCCCGTGAACTGCTGCGCTGGCTCTCCGACGACCACTTCACCTTCCTCGGCTACCGCGAGTACAACCTGGTCGACGGCGACTCGCTGGCCGCCGTCCCCGGCACCGGCCTCGGCATCCTGCGCTCCGACCCGCACCACAGCGGCAAGGACGACGGCCACCCGGTCTCGCCGTCCTTCAACCGGCTGCCGGCCGACGCCCGCGCCAAGGCCCGCGAGCACCGCCTGCTGGTGCTGACCAAGGCCAACAGCCGCTCCACCGTGCACCGCCCCTCGTACCTCGACTACGTCGGCGTCAAGAAGTTCGACGCCGAGGGCAACGTCGTGGGCGAGCGCCGCTTCCTCGGCCTGTTCTCCTCCGCCGCGTACACCGAGTCCGTACGGCGCGTCCCGGTCATCCGCCGCAAGGTCGCGGAGGTCCTCGAAGGCGCCGGCTTCTCGCCGAGCAGCCACGACGGCCGCGACCTGCTGCAGATCCTGGAGACCTACCCGCGCGACGAGCTGTTCCAGACGCCGGTCGACAAGCTCCGCGAGATCGCCACCTCCGTCCTGTACCTCCAGGAGCGCCGCCGGCTGCGGCTGTACCTGCGCCAGGACGAGTACGGGCGCTACTACTCGGCGCTCGTCTACCTGCCGCGCGACCGGTTCACCACCGGCGTCCGGCTGCGCCTGATGGACATCCTGAAGGAGGAGCTCGGCGGCAGCAGCGTCGACTTCACCGCCTGGAACACCGAGTCGATCCTCTCCCGCATCCACTTCGTGGTCCGCGTCCCGCAGGGCACGGAGCTGCCCGCGCTGACCGACGCCGACGTCGAGCGCCTCGAGACCCGCCTGGTCGAGGCCGCCCGGTCCTGGGCCGACGGCTTCGGCGAGGCCCTGGTCGCCGAGCTGGGCGAGGAGCGCGCCGCCGAACTGCTGCGCAAGTACGGCACCTCCTTCCCCGAGGGCTACAAGGCCGACCACTCGCCGCGCGCGGCCGTGGCCGATCTCTGCCACATCGAGCGGCTCTCCGCCAGCGACCGGCAGTTCGCCCTCTCGCTGTACGAGCCGGTCGGCGCGGCCCCCGGCGAGCGCCGGTTCAAGATCTACCGCACCGGTGAGCAGGTCTCGCTGTCCGCGGTGCTGCCCGTGCTCCAGCGCCTGGGCGTCGAGGTCACCGACGAGCGCCCGTACGAGCTGCGCTGCAGCGACCGCAGCAACGCGTGGATCTACGACTTCGGCCTGCGGATGCCGCTGCCCGCCGGCAACGGCGACGCCGCCTACCTCGGCGACGACGCCCGCGAGCGCTTCCAGGACGCCTTCACCGCGGTCTGGCAGGGCGACGCCGAGAACGACAACTTCAACACCCTGGTGCTGAGCGCCGGGCTCACCTGGCGCCAGGCCGTGGTGCTGCGCGCGTACGCCAAGTACCTGCGCCAGGCCGGCGTGAACTTCAGCCAGGACTACATGGAGGACACCCTCCGCAACAACGTCCACACCACCCGGCTGCTGATCTCGCTCTTCGAGGCCCGGCTGTCGCCCGGCCGCCAGTCCGCCGGCACCGAGCTCATCGACGCCATGCTGGAGGAGCTGGCCGGGGCCCTGGACCAGGTCGCCTCGCTGGACGAGGACCGGATCCTGCGGTCCTTCCTCACGCTGATCAAGGCGACCCTGCGCACCAACTTCTTCCAGCTCAACGACGCGGGCGAGCAGCACGCGTACGTGTCGATGAAGTTCGACCCGCAGGCCATCCCGGAGCTCCCGGCCCCGCGCCCGGCCTACGAGATCTGGGTGTACTCCCCGCGCGTCGAGGGCGTCCACCTGCGCTTCGGCAAGGTCGCCCGAGGCGGCCTGCGCTGGTCCGACCGCCGCGAGGACTTCCGTACGGAGATCCTCGGCCTGGTCAAGGCGCAGATGGTCAAGAACACCGTCATCGTGCCGGTCGGTGCCAAGGGCGGCTTCGTCGCCAAGAACCTGCCGGACCCGTCGGTGGACCGCGACGCGTGGCTCGCCGAGGGCATCGCCTCGTACAAGATCTTCATCTCGGCGCTGCTCGACATCACCGACAACATGGTCGGCGGCGTGGTCGTGCCCCCGAACGGCGTGGTCCGCCACGACGAGGACGACACCTACCTCGTCGTCGCCGCCGACAAGGGCACCGCGACCTTCTCCGACATCGCCAACGGCGTCGCCGAGTCGTACGGCTTCTGGCTGGGCGACGCGTTCGCGTCGGGCGGCTCGGCCGGCTACGACCACAAGGGCATGGGCATCACCGCCCGCGGCGCCTGGGAGTCCGTCAAGCGGCACTTCCGCGAGCTCGGCCACAACACCCAGAGCGAGGACTTCACGGTCGTCGGCGTCGGCGACATGTCCGGCGACGTGTTCGGCAACGGCATGCTGCTCTCCGAGCACATCCGCCTGGTCGCCGCGTTCGACCACCGGCACATCTTCCTCGACCCGACCCCGGACGCGGCGACCTCGTACGCCGAGCGCCGGCGCCTGTTCGAGCTGCCGCGCTCCTCGTGGGCCGACTACAAGGCGGAGCTGCTCTCCGCGGGCGGCGGCATCCACCCGCGCTCGGCGAAGTCCATCCCGGTCAACGCGCACGTCCGCGAGGCCCTCGGGATCGAGGCGGGCGTCACCAAGATGACCCCGGCCGACCTGATGAAGGCGATCCTGCAGGCCCCCGTGGACCTGCTGTGGAACGGCGGCATCGGTACGTACGTCAAGGCGTCGACCGAGACGCACACGGACGTCGGCGACAAGGCCAACGACGCCATCCGCGTCAACGGCGGCGACGTCCGGGCCAAGGTCATCGGCGAGGGCGGCAACCTGGGCCTGACCCAGCTCGGCCGGATCGAGTTCGCCCGGATCGGCGCCGGCGGCGAGGGCGGCAAGGTCAACACCGACGCCATCGACAACAGCGCGGGCGTGGACACCTCCGACCACGAGGTGAACATCAAGATCCTGCTCAACGCGGTCGTCACGGACGGGGACATGACCGTCAAGCAGCGCAACAAGCTGCTGGCGGAGATGACCGACGAGGTCGGCCACCTGGTGCTGCGCAACAACTACGCGCAGAACACGGCCCTCGCCAACGGCATCGCCCAGGCCCCCAGCCTGCTGCACGCCCAGCAGCGCTTCATGCGCCGCCTGGAGACGGCCGGCCTGCTGGACCGGAGCCTGGAGTTCCTGCCCCCCGACCGGCAGATCCGCGAGCTGCTGAACAACGGCAAGGGCCTGACCCAGCCGGAGCTGGCCGTCCTGTTCGCCTACACCAAGATCACGGTGGCGGACGAGCTCATCGCCACCGAGCTGCCGGACGACCCGTACCTGCGCCGCCTGCTGCACGCGTACTTCCCGGCGGCCCTGCGCGGGCAGTTCCCCGAGCAGATCGACGCGCACGCCCTGCGCCGCGAGATCATCACGACGCTGCTGGTCAACGACACCGTCAACACCGGTGGTTCGACCTTCCTGCACCGGCTGCGCGAGGAGACCGGCGCCTCCACGGAGGAGATCGTCCGGGCGCAGCTCTCGGCCCGCGAGATCTTCGGCCTGGCCGAGGTGTGGGACGCGGTCGAGGCGCTGGACAACAAGGTCGCGGCCGACGTCCAGACCCGGGTGCGGCTGCACTCGCGGCGCCTGGTCGAGCGCGGTACCCGCTGGCTGCTGAACAACCGGCCGCAGCCGCTCCAGATCACCGAGACCATCGAGCTCTTCGCCGACCGGGTGAGCACGGTCTGGTCCGAGGTGCCCAAGCTGGTGCGCGGCGCCGACCTCGAGTGGTACCAGTCGATCATGGACGAGCTGACCGGCGAGGGCGTGCCGGAGGAGCTGGCGGCCAAGGTCGCCGGATTCTCCTCGGCCTTCCCGACGCTGGACATCGTCGCGATCTCGGACCGCACCGGCGTCGACCCGCTGGGTGTCGCCGAGGTGTACTACGACCTCGCCGACCGCCTGGAGATCACGCAGCTGATGGACCGGATCATCGAGCTGCCCCGGGCCGACCGCTGGCAGTCCATGGCCCGCGCCTCGATCCGCGAGGACCTGTTCGCGGCGCACGCGGCGCTGACCGCCGACGTGCTGGCGGTGGGCAACGGCGACTCGACTCCCGAGGAGCGCTTCAAGGCGTGGGAGGAGAAGAACGCGGCGATCATCAGCCGGGCCCGGACGACCCTGGACGAGATCCGGGGGTCGGACGACTTCGACCTGGCGAACCTGTCCGTGGCGATGCGGACGATGCGCTCGCTGCTGCGGGCCCACGCCTAGTCGCTGCGCCCCGCCGCAACGGCTGAACGGGCGGCCCCGGGACCTGATGGTCCCGGGGCCGCCCGTTCTCGTAGGGGGTGGCGGCGACGGGGTCAGCGGCCCGAGGTGAACTTCTCGTACGCGTCGCAGACCTCGGCGGAGGGGCCGTCCATGCGCAGGACGCCGGCCTCCAGCCAGATCGCCCGGTCGCAGGTCTCGCGGACCGTGCCGATGCCGTGGCTGACGAGGAAGACGGTGCCGGCGCGCTCGCGGAGCTCCTCGATGCGGGCCTGGCTGCGGCGCTGGAAGGCGGCGTCGCCGGTGGCGAGGGCCTCGTCGATCATCAGGACGTCGTGGTCCTTGGCGGC
This sequence comes from Streptomyces katrae, assembly GCF_000717655.1. Taxonomy (GTDB): domain Bacteria; phylum Actinomycetota; class Actinomycetes; order Streptomycetales; family Streptomycetaceae; genus Streptomyces; species Streptomyces katrae_B. Next base: position 101,841 of record NZ_JNZY01000026.1, on the reverse strand, counting down.
GGCGATGGAGAAGCGCAGCCGGGCGCCCATGCCGGAGGAGTAGGTGCGCATGGGCAGGGAGATGAAGTCGCCCTTCTCGTTGATGCCGGAGAAGTCGACGATGCCCCGGTAGCGCTCGTGGATCTGCTGCCTGGACATCCCCATCGCGAGGCCGCCGAGGACCACGTTGCGCTCGCCGGTGAGGTCGTTCATCAGGGCGGCGTTCACGCCGAGGAGCGAGGGCTGGCCGTGGGAGTAGATCCTGCCGCGTGCCACGGGCTGGAGGCCGGCGATCGCGGAGAGCAGTGTGGACTTGCCCGAGCCGTTGGAGCCGATCAGGCCGATGGCCTCGCCCTTGTACGCGACGAAGGTGACGCCCTTGACGGCGTGCACCTCGCGCATGCCGGGGGCCGGCTTGCGGGAGAAGATCCGGCTGAGGGCGGCGGTGGCGCCGCCCTTGCGGCCACCGGAGCCGTGCACCTTGTAGACGACGTGGACGTCGTCGGCGATGACGGTGGGGACGCGCGTGTCGTCGACCGCCGCGGACGGTGCGCGGTGTGCGGGGGCGGTTGCGGTGTCAGCCACGGCCGTACTCCTCCTCAGCCTTCCAGAAGTAGATGAATCCGCCGACGCCGGCGAGCAGGGCCCAGCCGACGGCGATCGCCCATGCGTGGTGCGGGAGCGCGTGCGGGTCGAAGCTGTCGATCAGCGCGTAGCGCATCAGGTCGATGTAGACGGCTGCCGGGTTGGTCTTGAGCACGACGGTGACCCAGTGCGCGAGGTGGTCCTTACTGAGCATGTGGTCGATGGACCACATGACCCCGGAGGAGTACATCCACGTGCGCAGGATGAACGGCATCAGCTGGCTGACGTCCGGGTTCTTGCTGCCGATGCGGGCCATGACCATGGCGACGCCGGCGCAGAAGACGGCCATCAGGGCCAGGGCGGGAGCGGCCAGCAGCCACCTCGGCGCCGGGGTCTGGCCGCAGGCGAGCAGGAGCAGGACGAGCGCGCCCATGGTGACGAGCAGCTGCTGGAAGAGCTGGAACACGGTCGACAGCGGCAGGCTGGCGCGCGGGAAGTGCAGGGCGCGGACCAGGCCGAGGTTGCTGTGCACGGCACGGGTCGAGGCGTTGATGGAGCTGCCGATGAAGTCCCAGACGAAGACGCCGGTGATCAGGAACGGGACGTAGTCCGGCACGTCGTGGCCGGCGTTCATCACGATGCCGAAGATGAAGTAGTAGACGGCTGCGCTGAGCAGCGGGGTCGCCAGGTGCCAGACCTGGCCGAGCCGGGCCGTGCTGTACGTGGCGTGCATCCGGGCGGTGGCGTACGCGGTCACGAAGTGACGGCGGGCCCAGAGCCGGCGCACGTAGCTCGGAAGCGGGGGGCGGGCGCCGCTGACGGTCAGGCCGTGGGCCGCCGCCAGTGCTGCGAGCGAGGCGGGTGCCGTCGGTTCCGTCGCCGGTTCGGCGGGGTGGGTGGTCACTGTCACGGGGGTCGCTTTCGACGGGGTCGGGGCGTCGGCCGGCGATGGGACGGGTCCGTATCGTCGCTACGGCGAGGTTAGGGCGCAGTACGTCGGAACGCAACCGTATCGTCGTGACGGGCTGGTCCCGGCGTGCCCGGCTATGCTCTGTGCATGACCACCGACCCTGCCGCCGGCACCGCTCCCGCCCCTGCTCCCGCCCGCCGTGCCCCCGCCGGGGCCGCCGTCCTGCGCGAGGACGTGACCGAGGCGATCCGGGCCGCGGTACTGGACGAACTGGCCGCGGTCGGGTTCTCGCGGATGTCCATCGAGGGGATCGCCCGGCGCGCGGGCGTCGGCAAGACGGCCGTCTACCGGCGCTGGAAGTCGAAGCTGCACCTGGTGCTCGACCTGGTGGGGGCCTTCGCGGTGGACGGCCTGCCGGTGCCGGCCACGGGCTCGCTGTACGGGGACGTACGGGCCCTGCTCGAGGTGATGTCCCACGTGCTGCGGCACCCGGTCGCCTCGGCGGTGATCCCGGACCTGCTGGTCGAGGCGGCCCGCAATCCGGAGATCGCGGACGCGGTGCGCGGCGCCCTGCTGGAGGGGGAGCGGCGGATGGCCGAGGGGATCGTCTCGGAGGCGGTGGCGCGGGGCGAACTCGCGGCGGGAACGGACCCGGGCCGGGCGCTGGACCTGGCGATCGGCCCGCTCTACTGGCGGCAGGTCGTCGTGCGCGACGCCGTGTCGGCGCAGTACCTGGACGACCTGGCCCGATCGGTGGTGGCGGGCCTCACGGCCCCGTCGTCCTGACACGGACGAGGGGGCCGCCGAAGCCGGGGACCGCGGACTAGCGGGTGTAGAACGCCACGCGGAAGCCCAGGTCCACGTACGCGTTCTGGGGCGGGTCGTACGAGCGGAACTGGACCATGCGGGCGCGCTGTTCGCGGGAGAACCAGGAGCCCCCGCGGACGATGCGGTCGCCGGGGGCCCGCAGGTCCTCACGGCCGGGCCGGGTGTCGCCGTACGACCAGGCCAGGGACCGCGTCCACTCCCAGACGTTGCCGATCATGTCCTGGGGCCCGCCCTCCCCGGCCGCCCAGGGGAACAGGCCCACGGGCACGGAGCGCTGGGTCCAGCCCTGCGCGGTGCGGACATGGGCCATGCCCTCCTCCCACTCGCTTCCCCACGGGTAGGGGTCGGAGGCCGGCCGGCCCGGGCAGGAGCATTCCCATTCGGCCTCGGTGGGGATGTCCGCGTAGCTGTGTTCGTCCAGCACGTTCCGCTCGCGCAGCCGTTTCGTCAGCCAGCGGCAGTACGCCAGCGCCTCCCACGAGTTGACCCCGACGACCGGCTGGGTGGGCTGGTTGTAGCGGGGGTCCCACCAGTAGAGCGGCACCCGGCGCAGCAGCAGCTGGTCCACGTACTCCTGGAGGGACTCCTCGTCGACGATGCCCTCCCGCATCTCCTTGCTCAGATGGATCCGCTGGGTGTCCGTCGACCCGGCGCGCGGTCCGTCCGGCGCGTCGATGAAGGACGGGTCGTGGCTGACCCACAGCCGCGCCGGTCCGTCCGGCCAGCAGTCCAGGTCCCGGTACCCGCCCGAGGCGACGAACTGCGCGTAGTCCCGGTTGGTGACGGGCAGCGTGGAGATCCGGAAGGAGCCGATGGTCTCCATGCGCTGCGGGAACCAGTCGATGTGCCGGTACTTGTCGTCCTGCGAGTTGAGCGGGGTCGTGGAGCCGATGGGGTATTCGCCCGCCGGTATGACGCAGCTGTGGGCGAGGAAGGTGCGCGCTCTCTCCTCCCAGGTGGACGGGTTGAGCTGTGCCTGTACGGTGGCCGCGCGCGCCCGGGTCTCCAGATCCTGCCCCCGGTCCCCGCGGGCGACGGCGACGGCGTCCGAGACCGAGCGCCGCAGCTGCCGTACGAGCCCCGACGGCTCCGCGTTCGGCCGGGCCGCCGCGAGGATCACGAGCAGTTCGCCGGCGAGCAGCCACAGCGGCAGCCCCTCGTCCCCCGCCTCCTGCGCGGCGCCCGCCAGCTCGGCCGCCGTGCCGGTGACCAGGCGGTGCCCCTCGGCCGTGGTCTGGGCGCTGGCCCAGTAGCGCAGCGGGGCGTGCCAGATGGGATGGCGGCACAGGCCGACGATGGTCTCCGAGTCCCGGCGCGCCAGCGCGCAGCCGGCGAAGTAGTCGCGGAAGAGGTTCTCCCTGAAGGAGAGCTGGGTGGCCGCGTCGACCGCGAGTATCCCGTGACCCTTCCTGAGGAACTGCACGTAGTCGACCACGGCCGGGTACGCGTCGAGGAATTCCCGCTCCTCGCCCAGCGCCCGCAGGATCGGCTCGTGGACGGCCGCCGCGGAGATGGAGTTCGCCTCGGCCTGCGCGGACCTCAGCGTGGTGATGGAGAAGCCGACTTCCTCGATGATCCGCTGGATCTCCGTGTCGTAGCCGGGCCGCAGGAGGCACGGCTCCGCGGCGGCCGCGGCGCGCCTGCGGGGACGCTTGTGCAGGAACTCCTCCGAGGCCAGCCGGCAGAAGTGCCCGACGGACGTGGGGACCTCGTGGTTGCGCTCCGTGGAGACGACCAGGAGGTGCAGCAGGTACGGGACGCGGGCGGCCGAGGCGAGGGCGCTGTCGCCCCGGATCGCGGCGATGAGCCGCTCCGAGAGCTTTCCTTCGTGCGGGGTCATCAGGTGGTGAACCATCCGGTGATGTAGTTCTCGAGGTCGCGCTGCTTGGGCGGCCGAAGGAAGTAGGCGCTGACGTCGCGCGCCCGCGCGCACTCGGCGGAGAACCAGCCCGAATCCGAGATGGTCACGAGGACGCGCAGGTTCCGGTAGTGCACGTGGAGCTGCGCCAGGGTCTGCAGGACGGTACGCGGCGACCAGTTGTCGGAACTCGCGTGGCCGTGCAGGGGCACGTCCTCCACGCCGTCCACGAAGAGGAACGCCCGGTCGAGCGAGCCCCGCAGCAGGGTGCGTGCGGTGCCGCCGTAGACCCCGATCCCCGAACGGGTGACGGCGGCGTCCGTGATGGCCTCGGCGGTCGCCGCGAAGTCGCCCTGCGCGGGCACGTCGAGGGCGTTGACGAGCAGCGGTACGGGCGCCTCCGCATCGCCGTCCAGCGCCCGCTCCGCGAGCAGCGAGGCGTAGTGCGTGCAGATCGAGGTGCGCCCGGAGCAGGGCGGCCCGATGAGCACCACGGAGCGGCCCGCGCCGTGCAGGACGATGCCGTCGAGGGGCAGGCCCGGCGTGTCCTCGTCGCCCGGCGGGGCGGTCCGGGCCAGCGCGTCGATCTCCCGCACCTCCCGGGGGATCCAGACCGCGTCCAGCGGACGGTCGGGGAAGGCGACGGCGTCCGCGCCCTCCTGGCTGGTCGCCGACAGGGCGCGCAGCGCGCCCAGGTAGTGGACCAGCTCCACGGGAAGCTCCCGCGGCTCCGGGCCCGCGGTCGGGTCAGGAGCCGGAGGCGGGTCCGGCGCAGCGGGACCGGCCGGGCCCGCCGGGCCCGATGGACCGGCCGGACCCGCCGGAGCCGGCTGGTCCGGTACGCGGCCGCCCGTCCCGCGCGGCGCCGACGGGTCGATGCGCCGGGCCCGGCGCGTCTCCTGGGGCCCGGAACCCTCTTCAGGGGCCATGTCACCTCACTCACCCATCACGGGCCGGCCGGATGCCAGGACACGGGCTCGGGGACGGCGGTGATGCCCCCCAGCTCCGACCGGCTCCAGAACCGCCCATCGCTGTCAACGAACACGAACTTCAGCGGGAGCGCCCGGCTCTGGTCCGGCTGCACGTCCAGCGGGACCTCGTAGTCCGACCGGCCCGGGACCAGCGGCCCCAGGTCCTCGTGGCACAGGTGCACCGAGCCGTCCGGGCTGTCCGCCCGCCACCGGAAGACCGGCAAGGAAGTGGAGTTCTCCACCTGCACCGCCCAGTACGGCTGGCCGTCGTCCGAGAGCACCGTCATCCAGGCGGCCGCGGCGGTGCGCTGCCTCCTGCGATCCCGGTTCTCGGAGCGCAGGACGGTGCCGACCGCGGCCGTGACCGCACCGACCTGGCCCACCCCGCTGACCCAGTCCCCCCAAGTGCCCGCCGCGTCGTGGTCGAACTTCTTGCCGTACGGCTTCAGCCCCCACAACGGAAGGGACAGGAGCAGGACCACCACGGCCAGGAGCCCCCAGCGCATCGCCCCGCTACGCCATATGACCTTCAGGTCTGCTGCCGCCACTCGGTACGCACCTCACAGGAATCGCCGCGGGTCCATCACACGCAGGGCATCCGCCTGGCCGGCCGTCAGCGCGGCCCCGGACAGGATGCTCCGTACCAGCGCCGCCGTGATCGGGGCGAGAGTGATCCCGACGCCGAAGTGCCCGGTCGCCATGACGACCCTGCCGTCGGAGTCGGCGTTCCCCACCAGCGGGTAGCCGTCGGCCGTCCCGGGCCGGATCCCGGCCCAGGAACCGGTCAGCCGCCAGTCCCGCGAGGCCGGCACCACCAGCTGCAGTGCGGCCAGCAGCCGCTCGGTCGCATGGTCCTCCGGCTCCTCGTCCCAGCGGCCCTGGTCGTACGTCACGCCGACCACCACCCGGCCGTCGTGGCGCGGGACCACGTACGACGAGACCGTGGTGTCGTCCAAGGCGACCTTGCAGTACACGTGGTGGCGCAGCGGATAGCCCCCGCCGCCCGGCACCACCAGCTCGGCGGCCTGGCCCCGTACGGGGAACTGCCCGCCGGGCCGGGTGGGCACGAGCTCGGAGCTCCACGCCCCCGCGGCCACCACGCACCGGTCCCCCCGGACGACGTCACCGCCCTCCAGCAGCACCTCGACACCCCGGGCGCCCGGCGTCACGGCCTGCACCCTGGCCCGCGCCACGACCTCGATCCGCGGGTCCCGGCGCAGCACCTCCCGCAGCGCGGACATCAGCACCCGTGGCTCCAGGGCCCCCTCGCTCGGCAGCCGTACGGCCGACAGCACGGCCGGCGACAGCAGAGGCTCGGCATCCGCCGTGGTCCGCGCATCGAGCTGCTCGACCCGGAAGCCCTGTTCCACCCACTGGGGGACCAGCTGCTCGTGGACCCGCTGCCGCTCCGAGGGGTCCAGGGCCACCTGGAGGAGCCCGGAGTCCAGGAACGGCACCGCGATCCCGGATCCGGCCTCCAGCCCCGCGAGCCACTGCGGGTACATCCGCCGGCTCGCCTCGGCGAACTGCCGCAGCGGGCCGCGGCAGAAGTCGTCGCTCTGAGGTGTGATCCCGCCGATGGCCGCCCAGCTCGCCGCCAGCCCGGTGTCCGGCCGGGCGTCCAGGAGCACGACCTTGTCGAAGAGGTCGCTCGCCGCCGCGGCGACCGCGCAGCCTATGACGCCCGCTCCGACGACGACGAGTGCGGAGCCCATGCTCAGCTGCTCCGGTTGACGACGTAGGAGTCCTGTTCTCCCGTCACCACGTTGACGATGGACTGGATGCACTTGACGGCCATCGCATCGCGGGCGTCGTGGGTCAGCGAGCCGATGTGCCCGGTGACCAGCAGTTTCGATGCGGGCAGCGCCAGCAGCTCCGCCGTCTCGGGGACGTCCGCATCGTAGAAGCCGTCGAACGCCGCCGTGTGGATGCGCCCGCTCTTCAGGCCCTGGAGCAGCGCCGCCGGGCTGACCACGGAGGGCCGCGCCGTGTTGACGAGGGTGATCCCGCCGGCCGGCAGCAGCGCCACCTCGTCCACGCCGATCATGCCCCGCGTCTCCGGGGTGTCCGGCACCATGACGATCACGTTCTCGGCCCAGGACAGCAGGCTCGGCAGGTCCTTGTACGCGATGCCCAGGCGCTCCTCGACCTCGGGCTTGCGGGTCCGGGAGAAGTACGCCGTCTCCGTCGCCAGCCCCAGCGCGCCGATCTCGGCGATACGGGTGCCGATCGCGCCCAGGCCGATGATGCCGAGCCGGTGCCCCGCGAGGTCGTGCTGCTTCTCCTCGCCTCCCGAGCGCCCGGAACGGAAGTCGTCGGCGTACGAAGGGATCTGCCGGCGCTGGGCGAGGAGCAGGCCCACCGTGAACTCGGCGACGCTGTTGGTGAGCGTTCCGGGGGTGTTCGTCACGGCGATGCCGAGTTCGGCCGCGGCATCGGCGTCGACGAAGGACTGGTAGCCCACCCCCAGGAAGCCCACGACCTTCAGCGACTTGGCCCGGGTGAGCGCTGCGCGGGAGGCGAACTCATCCCCGCCCAGCAGGTAGGCGGTGCACGACTCCAGCTCCGTGCCCAGCTCGTCCTCGCTGAGCAGGCCCGGGACCGAGTGCACCCGGAAGCCGGACTCGGACAGCCGGTCGAGGTGCTTCTGCGCCACGCTGCTGCCCGTTACGAGGATCTTTCCCAGATCGGCCACGCGATACCCCAAACGTCGGATAGTGACTGATGGTCATGTGAAGAGATCGGCCAACCTGTCGTAATACCGCATCCGCGCGGTGACAGAGCTACGGGCGGCCGTCAAGTAGTCCTCGGCCAGCGACGGATCGTGCGCGATCAGCTCGGATGCTATATGCGCGATGAGCGCCGAGTGTTCCGTATCCTCATAGATGTTGGCGTTCAGGAAATCGCCGTGGTCCACATCCGGTGCCGCGTTTTCGAAAGCACTTTTGACGGCCCCGTATTCCGGGACCAGCATCTGCTCGTTTCCCACTCCGAGCGCGCCCAGCGCGCTGATCGGGGAGCTCATGGAGGACGCCAGGTCCCGCAGGAACTCGTAGGTCGGTTCGGCCGGTGTGACGGAGTCGGGCACGATGCCCATGCTGTGCGCCAGCTTGTGCAGCAGCCACGGGTGGGACGCCCGTGCGACCCCGTCCTTCACGCCTCCGTGCTCCCCCTGCAACACCAGGTTGAAACGGGCCCGTTGGTGAACGTTGACCAGCGCGCTCGACGTGAGGCCGAGCAGCTGCGCGAACACCCCGGTGACGAACAGTTCCTGCGTGACCCAGAACTCCAGGGCCGGCCGCGACGCCCCGGCCAGGGCGAAGAACGGATGCCGCTCGACGCCGCTCTCGGGGACCAGCCGGCTCGCCTCCTCGACCGCCGGGTGCAGCGGGACGGAAGCGGTGGGCAGGAAACGTGCACCGTACTGCCATTGAACGAAGTTCGATTCCACGAGCCGGCTGGCTAACTCCGCGTTCCACGGTCCGGTCAACGCCATGGTGATACCTCTTCCGTGTGGGGACGCCCGACGATCGACACACAAGCAAGGCGCTCCCATAGTGGCCCAGAAGAAGCCGCTCCGCGGGCCGATTAATCGGAACGGGACAACGGCACGGCTACGGCCGGAGACCGGGAGTTGTCAGCGGGGCCAGTATGGGTTCGCGGGTGGCGCACGCGGCCGGGGACGGGGCCGTCGGAGCGGGGCGGCGCTCCGCGAGCGGGACGACCGGCGGGACCGCGGCCGGCTGGCCCAGGAAGACACGGCGGACGACGCGCTCGGCCGCGCGGCCGTCGTCGTACGAGCAGAAACGGGAGCGGAACGCCGCCCGAAGCTGCGCCGAACGCGAGCCCTGCCAGTGGCCGGTGGCGAAGATGTCCACCAGCTCGTCCTCGGTCCGGGCGATCGCTCCCGGCGGGCACGACCGCAGGTCGAAGTAGGTGCCGCGGGCGGCCTCGTACGCCTCCCAGTCGTCCGCGTGGATCACGATCGGCCGGTCCAGTGCCGCGTAGTCGAACATCAGGGACGAGTAGTCCGTCACCAGCGCGTCCGAGGCCAGGCAGAGCTCCTCCACCGACGGGTACGCGGAGACGTCGACCAGGCGCGGGTGGCGCACCTGCCGGCCGGGCGCGTCCGCGTACGTCAGGTGCGTACGCGCCAGGATCGTGAAGCGCGGGCCCAGGTCGCGCAGCACCCGCTCGAAGTCGAGGTGCTCGGGCCGGCTGCGCCGGTAGTCGCGGTGGGTCGGCGCGTACAGGACCGCCGTCGAGCCCGCCGGGATGCCGAGGCGCTCGCGCAGCGCCAGGACGTCGTCCAGGGCGGCCCGGTGGAAGGCGTCGTTGCGCGGGTAGCCGTACTCGAGCGTGGTGTACGAGGAGGGGATCGCCTTCTCCCACACCAGGGTGGAGTGCCGGTTTGCGGAGAGCAGGTAGTCCCACTGGTCCGCGCCGCGCAGCAGGCCCGCGAAATCCGTGGTGGGAGTGGCCGCGGGCCGGTCCTGGAGGTCCAGGCCGACCCGCTTGAGCGGGGTGCCGTGCTGGGTCTGCAGCAGCACCTGGCCCGGCCGCTTGACCAGGGCGCGGTCGAAGTTGACGTTCGTGGTGAGGTACGTGGCCCTGGCGAGCGCAGTCCAGTACGCGGCGGAGCCGGGGCGGATCATCGCCGTCTGCGGCGGGAGCGTCGCCGCGTACTGAGGGTCGCAGATCCACGCCGTCCGCATCCGGGGCGCGAGCTCGCGCAGTTTGGCCTCCACGGCCGCCGGGTTGCAGGCGTAGCCGCCGTGCCAGTACGCGGAGAAGACCGCCAGCTCCGGGCGCAGCGGCAGCAGCCGCTGGACGCGGTAGTGCAGGCGCAGCGCGCTCTCGCGCAGGCCCCGCCACAGCGACGCCCCCATGCGCCCCGCCGCCAGCGCGGCCGAGCGGAGCAGCGAGAGCGTGCGGTACGTCCGGCGCACCCCGAACCGCATCAGGGTGTGCCGGAGCCGGTCGGTGCGCGACAGGGCCAGCGGCCGCGAGCCGGCGGCCCGGTAGCGGCGCAGCAGCCCCGAGGCCCGGTGGAAGAACTCGGCGCGGCTCGTACGCGGGAGGCGGTGCGGGTCCGCGTACAGGGCGCAGAAGTGCTCGGCCATCCGCCGGTGCACGGTGGGGCGCCAGCGCTCCAGCTCGGGCCGGCCGGCGAGGTACCCGAAGACCCGGTCGTACTGGTCGAAGATGTCGAGGTGGCGGCGGCTGGTGGTGGTCAGGATCGAGCCGGTGCGCCGCTGGCGGTAGTGCACGCACACCCGGTCCAGGACGGCGAGGGACTCGGCGGCCAGCAGCGCCGGGTAGGTCCAGGGGGTGTCCTCGTAGAACCCGGGCGGGAACTCCAGGCCCTCGCGCTCCACGTACTCGCGGCGGTAGGCCTTGTTCCAGACGACCATCAGCATGCCGAGCAGGGCCGGGCGGTCCGCGAGCCGGAAGCTGGCCGGGCCCTCCTCGGACAGCCGGTGCGCGAGGCGGTTGCGCACCAGCTCCCCCGTCCAGAAGGTGCGCGCGTAGTCGTAGACGAGGACGTCGGGGGAGCCGGTGTCCTTGAGCCGGTCGGTGATGGCCTGCAGGGCGCCCGGGGCGAGGGTGTCGTCGCCGTCGAGGAAGATCAGGTAGTCGCCGGTCGCCCGGGCCAGGCCCGCGTTGCGGGCCGGGCCCAGGCCGAGGTTGTGCGCCAGGTGCACGGCGGTCACCCGGGCGTCCCGCGCCGCGTACTCGTCGATGATCGAGCCGCAGGCGTCCGGGGAGGCGTCGTCCACCGCGATCAGTTCCAGATCCGGGCAGGACTGGGACAGGACCGAGTCCAGACTCTCCTGGAGGTATGCCTGAACCTCGTACGCGGGCACGATGACGCTGAACCGGGGCACGGCACATCCAGAGGTCGGCGCGGGCATATTGCCCGGCAACCCCCGGCGTGGCGATCGGGTTACGCAGCGTGTGGCATTCGGGTTACCGAGCGTCAACGCCGCACGTCAACCGGGCTGCCGGAGTCTTACGGGATCGGTGGGGCTGTCGGGTCACTTGACCGCTCCGGCCATCACCCCCGTGACGAACTGCCGCTGGAAGGCGAAGAACACCACGAGCGGCACCAGCATCGACAGGAACGCGCCGGGCGCCAGCACGTCGATGTTGTTGCCGAACTGCCGGACCTGCTGCTGGAGGGCGACCGTGACCGGCGGGTTCGCCGAGTCCGCGAAGACCAGCGCGACCAGCATGTCGTTCCACACCCACAGGAACTGGAAGATGCCGAGCGAGGCGATCGCCGGCCCGCCCAGCGGCAGCACCACCCGGGAGAACAGCCGCAGTTCGCCCGCCCCGTCGAGGCGGGCGGCCTCCAGCAGCTCGCGCGGGATCTCCGCGAAGAAGTTGCGCAGCAGGAACACGGCGAACGGCAGCCCGAACGCGGTGTGGAAAAGGACCACCCCGGCCGTGGTCTCGAACAGCCCGATGGCGCCGAAGAGTTCCGAGACCGGGATCAGCGCCACCTGCACGGGGACGACGAGCAGCCCCACCACGACCAGGAACAGCCAGTCCCGGCCGGGGAACTCCAGCCAGGCGAAGGCGTATCCGGCGAACGCGCCCAGCACGAGCACGAGCAGCGTCGCCGGGACGGCGATGGCCACCGTGTTGAGCAGCGCACCCGTGATGGTGTCGTTGGCCAGCAGCCGCTCGTAGTTGTCGGACGTCAGCCGCGTCGGCGCGGTCAGCGCCTGCCACCAGCCGCCCTTGTTCAGGCCGGTGGGGGAGAGGAACGAGGAGATCAGCAGCCCCAGGGTGGGCATCAGCCAGAACAGCGCGGCCAGTACCAGGAACACGCGGACGGCCCCCGCCGCCGCGCCGGCCGCGAGCCGGCCGGCCCGCGCACCGGCGCGGGGAACGGGGCGGGCACCGGCACGTGCTCCCGGGCGGGCCTGGGCGGAGGCGCTCATCGGGAACCCTCCTTCCGCAGCCTGCGGATGTTGTAGAGCATCACCGGGACCACCAGCGCCAGCAGCAGTACGGCGATGGCGCTGCCCAGGCCCGGATCGGCGTCGGTGCCGAAGGAGGTGCGGTACAGCTGGAGGGCGAGCACGTTCGCGTCGTCCTGCACCGAGCCCGGGGCGATCACGAAGACCAGGTCGAAGATCTTCATCACGTTGATGACGAGGGTGACGAGGACGACCGCCAGCACGGGCGCCAGCAGCGGCACCGTGACCCGGCGGAACACCTGCCACTCGTTCGCGCCGTCCACCCGCGCCGCCTCCAGCAGCTCCCGCGGTACGGCGGCCAGCCCGGCCCCGATCAGCACCATCGCGAAACCGGCCCACATCCAGACGTACGCCCCGATCACCGCCGGGGTCACCAGCGTCGGGCCGAGCCACTCCACCCCCGCGTACGCCTCCCGGAAGTTCGACGCCGGCAGCCGCAGCAGCGCTCCGTCGGCCTTCGCGGACAGGGCGAAGGTGCCGTCGGCGCGGGCGGTCGCCGAGTCGACCACCTTGCCGTCCTCGACCGCCTCGATCCGCATCCCCGCGAAGCCGGACTCGGTCGGGTCGACGCCGTTCGTCCGGCCGCCGCCGCCCCGGGTGAAGTCCTGCCAGACCGTCCCGGTGACCTTGCCGGGCTCGGCGGGCGCGGCCCGGGCCGTACGGGTCCCCTCGGGCAGGTCCTCAGGGGCCACGCCGACCAGCGGGAGCAGCACCGGTACGCCCGCCCGTACGGGATCCCGGGTGGTGAAGCCGCCCGCGGCGGCTCCGGCGGCCGGGACCAGCGGGGAGTCGCGGCCCGGACGGGCCTTCGGGAAGGCGGAGGACTCCGCGAACGTGTCGTGGACCCCGACCCAGACCGCGTTCGCGACCCCCCGGTCGGGGTCGTGGTCGTACACGAGCCGGAAGATGATGCCCGCGGCCAGCATCGAGATCGCCATCGGCATGAAGACGAGCAGCTTGAACGCCGTGCCCCAGCGCACCCGTTCGGTGAGCACCGCGAAGATCAGGCCGAGGGCGGTGGCCGTGGTCGGCGCCAGCACCACCCACAGCGCCGTGTTCTTCAGGGCCGTGCGGATCGTGTCGTCGTGCAGGATCTCCCGGTAGTTGCCGCCGCCCACGAACGTGTCGCCGGAGCGGTCGAAGAGGCTGCGGTAGACCGAATAGCCGATGGGGTGCACGACGAGCGCGCCGAGCAGCACCAGGGCGGGCAGGAGGAACGCCGCCGCGACGATGCGGCGGCGCCGGGCCTCCGAGGACCGTGAAGCCGAGGCGGGTATGGCCTTGGTGGGCGCGGTGGCCTTGGCTGCCACGGGATCAGTTCCCGTAGGCCTTGGCCGCGTCCGCCTCCAGTCTGGCCTGGATGCCCGCCACGTCCGACGGGTTCGCCAGGAAGTCCTGCAGCGCCTTCCACTCGCCCGCGCCCGGGGTCCCGCCGAATGCCGCCGGGGCCTGGTCCGACATGTCGAAGCGGAAGTCGTCGCCCGCCGCGATCAGGGCCTTGGCGATGTCCCGCTGGATGTCGTTCGGATAGGCCTTCGGGTCGACGGACTTGTTCGGGGAGACGAAACCGCCCTCGCGGGCCTGGATCTCCGCCGCGTCCGGTGAGGCCAGGAACGTCAGCAGCGCCTGCGCCCCGGCCGACGGCTTCAGCGCGACCGCGACGTCGCCGCCCGAGACCACCGGCGCCTTGCCGCCGACCGCCGGGAACGGGAAGACGAGGGCGTCCTCGCCCACCTTCGCCTCGGTCTGCCCGATGTTCACCGCCACGAAGTCGCCCTCGTAGACCATCGCGGCCGCCGGCCGGTCGCCCCCGGTGAAGGTCTGCGTCACCGACTTCGGGAACTCGGTGGCCAGCGCCCCGCTCGGGCCGCCCGCCAGGAAGTCCTTGCGCCCGAACAGCTCGCCGAGGGTGGTCAGCGCCTGCTTGACGCTGTCGTCCGTCCACTTGATCTGGTGCTTGGAGAGCTGGTCGTACTTCTGCGGGCCCGCCTGCGAGAGGTAGACGTTCTCGAACCAGTCCGTCAGGGTCCAGCCGTCCGCACCGGCCACCGAGACGGCCGGGGTACCGGACGCGGAGAGGGTGTCGGCCGCGGTCAGCAGCTCCTTCCAGGTCTTCGGCGGCTGCACGCCCGCCGCCTCGAAGGCCTTCGCGTTGTACCAGACCAGCGACTTGTTGGCGGCCTTGTAGTACACCCCGTACTGGGTGCTGTCGACCGCGCCGAGCTTCTTCCAGCCGTCCGAGTAGTTCTTGTCGAGCTGCGCTTTGGCCTCCGGGCCGACCGGCTGCACCCACTTGTTCTGCACCGCCGAGACCAGGGCCCCGACCTGCGGCAGCAGCGCCACGTCCGGCGGCTGGCCGCCCGCGATCTTCGTACCGAGGAAGGTGACGATCGGGTCCTGGGCCGGGACGAAGGTGACCGTGGCACCCGTCCGCTTCTCGAACTCCTTCAGGACCTTCGTGAAGTTCGCCTGCTCCGGCCCCGTCCAGACCGCCGCGACCTCCAGCTTCTCGCCGTTCAGCTTCGGTAATTCCACCCGCTGCCCGGCCGTGGGCGCCTCCCCGCCCTGCGGCGGGCCGTCCTTCTTGCCCCCGCCGTCCCCGCACGCGCTCAGCGCGAGGGCGCCCGCGGCCGCGAGTGCCGTCCAGGCGGCGGCGCGGCTGCTTCTACGGTTCGTCGTACGGCTCGTTCCCTGCCTGCGCATGGCTCTGCCCCCGATGCCCGTGGTGTGACTGGTCCCACAAGGTCTACGCCGAGCCGCGCACCCCCGCAATACCGCCTCAGCCGTGTCACCGCGTGTCGCGGGGTCAGGGATCGGGGCTCACGGCGCCGGGGCGGCCGGCGGCGCCGGCGGGAACAGCACGGGTATCGCCGAGACCAGGTGCGAGGCCCGGTCCAGGGCGCTCGCCAGCAGCGCCAGGTCGGTGGGCCCGTTGCCCAGCTCGCGCACGGGCCGACGGGCCGGAGGATCGCCCATCCGCTCCCACTCCACCGGCACCACGGTCGGCCGCTGCGTCGCCGTCCGCGGGATCCGGCCGGTCACCCGGCCGGCCTGGAACGGGACCGTCCGCCCGTCCGCGTACCGCAGCAGGCCCCGGCCGGGACCCGGCTGGTCGGGGGCGTCCAGATCGATCCGGAGCGGCTTCGTACGGGACAGCTCGCTGTCGGCCGTACGGTCCGGGCGGGCGCTGGCGGCCACCAGGTGCACGCCGAGCCGGGCGCCGTCGCGGGCCACCGCGTCCAGCGCCCGTACGACGGAGCCGGCGGCGGGGCGGCCCGTACTGCCGAGCCCCGGCGCGACCAGCGCGTCGAAGTCGTCCACCAGCACCACCAGCCGGGGCAGCGGGCTCGGCCCGGCAGGCTCGGTACGCGGGGCGGCGGTGCGCAGCCGGAGGGTGCCCGTGCGCTGCGGGTCGAGGTCGCCGAGCAGCTCCCCGGGGCCGGGCCGACGTGGCGAGACCATCCGGTCGGACACCTCGTGCCGGGCGTGCCACTCGGCGAACGGAACCCCGTCCAGGAGCTCGGCCCGGCGCTTCAGCTCGGCGCCGAGGGCCTGCGCGAACTCCCGCATCCGGACCGGGTCGGAGGCCACGAGGTGGGCGGCGACGTGCGGGAGCTCGGTGCAGGGCTGCAGCCCGTCGCCGCGCTCGCCGCCGGCCCCGTCCAGCAGGACGAGGCCCAGCCGGTCGGGCCGGGCGGCCGCGGAGAGGGAGGCGGCCACCGCCCGCAGGAGCTCGGTACGGCCGCTGCCGGCGGGCCCCTCGACGAGGAGGTGCGGACCGTCCTGGACGAGTTCGGCCCCGACCGGCCCGCGGCGCCCGCTGCCGAGCACGAGCTCGGCGCGGCCGCCCACCTCCTGCCCCTGGTCGGTGGCGGCGGCCCAACGGGCCATCAGGGAGGCCGGGGTGGCCCGGGCCAGCCCCAACTCGTCCAGCAGGCGTGCGGTGTTCGGCAGCGCGGCGGCGACGGCCCGCCGGGGCGCGGCGGGGGAGGGCTCCGCGCGCAGCGGGGCCAGGGCCCGGGCGAACCGCTCGGCCCAGGCCGCGGAGACGGCGTCGGCGGTGGCGGTGGTGCCGGGCGGGACCGGCTTGCCACCGGTCACCGTGAACGCCCGTACGGTCGTGGCCACATCGCCGCTGAGCAGGGCGACCGCCCCGCAGTCCCGGAAGGCGGGGCTGCTCGCGCAGGCGGCTTCGTACGTCTCGGCGAGCGGGGAGGCGGGCGTGGCGGCCGGGGTCTCGGCCAGCACGAG
Organism: Streptomyces katrae; assembly: GCF_000717655.1. Classification (GTDB taxonomy): domain Bacteria; phylum Actinomycetota; class Actinomycetes; order Streptomycetales; family Streptomycetaceae; genus Streptomyces; species Streptomyces katrae_B. The sequence continues at coordinate 85,470 of NZ_JNZY01000026.1, read as the reverse complement.
GACGTGGATCCCGGCGGCCGGCCCGTGCGAGGCGAGCCGGCCGGTGATGTCGCGCAGCGCCCCGGAGCCGGGATCGCCGTCGACGACGAGGAGCGTGTACGGGCCCTGGTGGGCGTACGCGGCTTCACGGACGCTGCCGGGCTCGGCGGCGGCCCAGTGCGTGCCGAGGGGACTGTCGTCGAGGCGGCGGGTCAGCTCACCGGTGCGGGCGGCGGCCTGGTCGCGGTCGTACGCGAGGAGCAGCCGGCAGTCCTGGCCGTGCGCGGCGCGCACGTGCGGCAGCCAGCCGAGCCACCCCCAGTCGCCGCGCCGCTCGGCGGCACCGCGCGCCCGGTCGGCGGCGAGGAGCACGATCTCCAGCTCGCCCGGCGCGTGCAGCCCGGCGAGCTGGGCGACGACCGACCGGGCGACCCCGGCCAGCCGCCCGCGGGGCCCGGCGATGCCGAGCGAGCCGACGTCCTGGAACGCGATCCGGCTGCCGGCCCCGAGGCCGACGTCGAGCTGCCCCCGGGTACGGGACCACAACCGCCGGGTCGGCCCGAGCGCGGCCAGCAGCAGCGCGGCAGGATCATCGGCGTCGGGCACGGCGGTCACGCCCGCCTCGGCGACGGCGCTCCCGTTCGGGGGCCCCTCGTCCCCCCGGACCCACTTCCGCGCCCAGGCCCCGATCCCGCGCCGGAGCCCCCCGCGCTGTTCACCCCCGGCCCGCTCCTCGCCGGACCCCCCCTGCCCGCCCGCGCCGGGTTCGGTTGCGCCGCTCCGCCCGGCGCCGGGGGCGCCGTGCGGAGCGGCGGTCTGACCGGCCTGGCCGGCGCCGGGCGTGCCGATGTGCAGGCCCGTCCCCGAAGCGGCCCCGGAGGGCCCGCCGGGCGCCGAGCCCGGGCGGGATCCGGCTGCGCCGCCCCGGCCACTGCCGTCGGCGCCGTGCCCGGCCCCGGCCCGGCCCGCGCCGGGCGGTGTCCCGTGCGCCGGGCCGTGTTCTGCTCCGCCGGCCCGTCCTGGCCCGGAGGGCCGGCCGGAGGTCCGGTCGGCGCCGGAGGCGCCGGGGTCCGCTGCGGGGTCGGGGGCGGAGCCCCCGTTTCGGGAAGGGGCGGGGTGGGGGAACGATCCCTGCCGGGCAGCGGCAGAGCCGGCCGCCCCCGGCCGGGAGGGCGCCGGGCCCCCCTCGGACGGTGCGCTGCCCGGGCGGGGCGGGCCCGCCAGGGAGAGGTGGCCCTCCAGGTCCGGGACGACCGGGAGCGGGGACGCCGCGTCGGGAGCCAGGCGGAGGGTCGATTCCCCGATGCGGAGCAAAGCACCCGGCGGCAGCGCCACCGGCTGCGACCCGACCACCGCACCGTCCACCGTCGTGCCGTTCGTGGAGTTCAGGTCGGCCACCGTCACCCGCCCGTCCGGCATCACCGTCACCGCGCAGTGCAGCCGCGACACGTCCGGGTCGTCCAGCGGGACATCGGCGTCGGCCGAGCGCCCGATCCGGATCGCCCCGGGGTGCAGCAGGTGCACCCCGCCCGCGTCAGGGCCCGCCACCACGTGCAGCTGCGCGCCGTCCGTCCCGTCCGGCAGGACGTCCGGCACCGGCGCGTGCAGCCCCAGCACCGCCCCGTCCACGAGCGGCGGCTCACCGAGCACCCGCCGCTGGAGGTCGAGCCGCTCCGTGCCGGCGTACAGCACGACCGTGCCGCCGGTGTCGGGTCCGCCGACGGTCGCCGCCAGGCCGGAGGCCACGGCGGCGAGGGCGGTGCCCACGGGCGCGGTGACGAGCACGTCACAGCCGGCGGGCGCGGTCTGGTGGCCGCTGCGCGACCCAAGGACGGTCAGCCGGATCTGCATCGCCGTCAGCGGTCCCTTCTGCGCGGTGCGCGGTGCGTGCGCCCGGCAGGGGTACGACGGGCGTGCCTGCCCGATCAACCCCCCACCCGGCACGGCGCGTCGTCCGGTCAGGTCTGCCCGGAAGGCGGGGCTCCCGTCCCGGCCGTTCCGTACGGGTGCATCCTCGCACCTGTCACGGACAACACGCCCGGCACGGGCCAATAAATGATCTTGAATGATCGCACCCCTCGTCCGCCCGGGGTGCGCATCCGGACATACGAGCCGGCGAAAGCCGGGGAAAGCCGAGGACTGCCGGGCAACCCCGGGGGAAAATCGCCCCCGGCATACCCCGGCAAACATCACTCTTCGTATATATGTGCGGCAACCAACCCCCGGCAGCCCGCGTCTTCCCCGGGGACACCCCCTAGAGTGGGCCGGAAAAACGAACCACGAAACGAACCACAGCAGGACGACAGCAGGGAGCGCGAGACGTGCGGCCAGTCGGCAGCAAGTACCTGCTCGAGGAGCCGCTCGGACGCGGCGCCACGGGCACCGTCTGGCGTGCCCGCCAGCGGGAGACCGCCGGCGCGGAGGCAGCCGTCGCCGGGCAGCCCGGCGAGACCGTGGCCATCAAGGTCCTCAAGGAGGAGCTGGCCCAGGACGCGGACATCGTCATGCGCTTCCTGCGGGAGCGCTCGGTCCTGCTGCGCCTGACGCACCCGAACATCGTGCGCACCCGCGACCTCGTCGTCGAGGGCGATCTCCTCGCCCTCGTCATGGACCTGATCGACGGCCCGGACCTGCACAAGTACATCCGGCAGAACGGCCCCTTCACGCCGGTCGCGGCGAGCCTGCTGACCGCCCAGATCGCGGACGCGCTCGCCGCCAGCCACGCCGACGGCGTGGTCCACCGCGACCTGAAGCCCGCCAACGTCCTGCTGGACGAGCGCGGCGGCCAGATGAAGCCGATGCTCACCGACTTCGGCATCGCCCGCCTCGCCGACTCCCCGGGCCTGACCCGCACGCACGAGTTCGTCGGCACCCCCGCCTACGTCGCCCCCGAGTCCGCCGAGGGCCGCCCGCAGACCTCCGCGGTCGACATCTACGGCGCCGGCATCCTGCTGTACGAACTGGTCACCGGACGCCCGCCGTTCGCCGGGGGCACCGCCCTCGAAGTGCTCCACCGCCACCTCAGCGAGGACCCGCAGCGCCCGGCGAACGTGCCCGAGCCGCTCTGGATCGTCATCGAGCGCTGCCTGCGCAAGGAGCCGAACGAGCGCCCCAGCGCCGAGAACCTGGCCCGCGGACTGCGCGTGGTCGCCTCCGGCATCGGCGTGCACAGCGCCCCCTCCGAGGTGGAGGCGGCTCTCGGCGTCGGCGCGCTGCTCGCGCCCGACCCCTCGCCCGCTCCGGTCCCCGAGACCCCGGGCGGCGCCGCCGACCCGACCCAGGCCCTGCCCGGCCGTAGCGCCACCGCGTCGCCGATGGGCGCGTACGACCCGAACGGCATGACCAGCGTGCTCCCGCCGATCGGCGCCGCCGACGCCACCTCGGTGCTGCCCAGCGCGGGCGGCCCCGGCGCGGACCCGACCTCGGTCATGCCCCCGGTGCAGCCGGACCAGCCGCACCCGTGGCAGTCGCAGATGCGGGCCGCGCGCGACCGCAACGAGCAGACGCAGATGCAGTACCTCGACCCGAGCGAGGACCCGCTGCGCCGGCGCCCGCAGCGCCAGGCACCCCCGCCGCCGCAGCAACGGCCGCAGCAGCCCCCGCAGTACCGGCAGGGCCCGCCGCAGCAGCCGTACCAGCCGCAGCGCCCCCAGCCGCCGCAGCACCAGCAGCCTCCGCAGCAGCAGCCGTACTACCAGCCGCAGCCGCCGCCCCAGCAGTACCAGCAGCCGCAGCAGCCCCCGTACCAGCAGCAGCCCCAGCGCCAGGCGCCCCCGCAGCAGCAGCCTCCGCAGGCCCCGCCGCCGCAGCGCGCCCCCCGGGAGCCGCGCGAGCCGCGCCGCCGCAGCGCCAACCCGGTCAAGATCCCGGGCCTGGGCTGCCTCAAGGGCTGCCTGGTCATGATCCTGCTGTTCGTCGTGGCGGGCTGGCTGGTCTGGGAGCTCACCCCGCTCCAGGAGTGGGTCGGCACCGGCAAGGGCTGGTGGGACCAGCTGTGGACCTGGGGCTCCGACATCGTCGACTGGGTCGGCGCGATCGGCGACGCCACGGGCGGCGGAACGGGCACCGGCACGCCCTGAACCGGGCCCTCGTAGCGCCGACTTCGTGGATTTGTCGACTTCTGGGACGTGATTTCGCCCCCAGAAGTGAAGGTCGCCGCGTTCCGGGGCGTCCAACCCCCACCCGGCCGCGTAGCTTTGGTGCGTACGCCAGCCGCTGAGGGAGCAGTCGTGGCACGGAAGATCGGCAGCCGGTACACCGCGCACCAGATCCTGGGGCGCGGCAGCGCGGGCACGGTGTGGCTGGGCGAGGGGCCGGACGGGCCCGTCGCCGTAAAACTGCTGCGCGAGGACCTCGCGTCCGACCAGGAGCTGGTCGGGCGCTTCGTCCAGGAGCGCAGCGCGCTGCTCGGCCTGGACCACCCCCACGTCGTCTCCGTCCGCGACCTCGTCGTCGACGGCAACGATCTGGCCCTGGTCATGGACCTCGTACGCGGTACGGACCTGCGCACGCGCCTCGACCGGGAGCGCCGGCTCGCCCCCGAGGCGGCCGTGGCGATCGTCGCCGACGTCGCGGACGCGCTGGCGGCGGCGCATGCGGCCGGGGTCGTGCACCGGGACGTGAAGCCGGAGAACGTCCTGCTGGACATGCAGGGGCCGCTGGGACCGGGCGGATCCCACCCGGCGCTGCTGACGGACTTCGGCGTGGCCAAGCTGATCGACTCGCCGCGGCGGGCCGCCGGGGTGCCGGGCGCGCGGGCCTCGGCCCCGACGACCCGGATCATCGGCACCCCGGACTACCTGGCGCCGGAGATCGTGGAGGGCCTGCCGCCGCGGGCTGCGGTGGACATATACGCCCTGGCGACCGTCCTGTACGAACTGCTGGCGGGCTTCACACCGTTCGGCGGGGGCCACCCGGGGGCGGTCCTGCGCCGGCACGTGACGGAGACCGTCGTCCCCCTCCCCGGGATCCCCGACGAGCTGTGGCAGCTGATCGTGGAGTGCCTCGCGAAGGCGCCGGCGTCGCGCCTTCGCGCGTCGGAGCTGTCGGTCCGGCTGCGGGACCTGCTCCCCCTGCTGGCCGGGATGCCGCCGCTGGACGTGGACGAGCCGGACGACCCGGAGCCCGAGCCGGAGTCGGCGCAGCCGGTGGAAGCCGGCGGCGGCCCGGTCCGCCGCCGCGGGGTGGTCCCGCTGGTGCCGGGCTCCGCGACGGACTCGAACCGGGACACGCACACCTCGATGCGGGTACCGGGGCCGGACGAGCTGGCCGGGGGCGCGCTGGGCACGGCCCGGGTCCCCCGCCCCGCGGGCGGCCACCGGCCGGGTTCGGCCCGCCATCGCGCGGAGACGGCCCGCAAGCGGCGCCTGGCGCTGACGGCCGGAGCCGTCGCCCTGGCGGCGGCCCTCGGCGTCGGCGGCTGGCTGGCCGCCTCCGGCGACGAGCCGCCACCCCCGCAGGACGGCAAGCACTCGGCCCCGTCGAAGCCGTAGCCGCCCTCTCCGCAGCCGCCCGTGCTGCGGAGGCGGCGCCCCGGTGGCCTGGCAGGGGCTACGTGCCCGAGGCGACGAGTTCCGGGTGCCAGCGGCGGGCCACCGCCGGGTGGGCCCGGGTCCAGCCCTTCAGCTCGTTGCGGCCGTACTCCGCGTGCAGCGGGTTCGACGCGTCGTGCGCGACCCCCGGCGCCGAGCGCAGGTACTCCCCGGGAACCGTCTCCACCACCGCGTCGAGCCGGGGGTTGTAGAAGAACGGCACCGAGTACCGCTCCACCGCCCCCGGCGGGCTGACCACCCGGTGGTCCGTGGCCACCAGGTACCCCTCCGTCGCGATCTCCAGCAGCTCGCCCAGGTTGACCACGAACGCACCCGGCATCGGCGGGACGTCCAGGAACCCGTCGCCCTGCCGGACCTGCAGGCCGCCCACCGAGTCCTGCAGCAGCAGCGTCAGGAAGCCGTAGTCCTTGTGGGCCCCGACCCCCTGGTCGGCGCCGGTCGGGGAGGAGCCCGGGTAGCGGATCAGCTTCGTGTGCAGGTGCGGCCGGTCCGCGAAGGCCTCGTCGAAGAAGTCGGAGGGGGCGCCGATCGACGTCAGCAGCTCCTGCAGCAGGCGGTGCGCCACCGCGGCCAGCCGGGACTGCCACTCCAGCACGACCGGACGCAGTTCCGGCAGGGCCTGCGGCCACTGGTTCGGGCCCTCCAGCCACAGGTACGGCGGGTCGTCGGGGCCCACCACCGGCGCCGGGCGCTCGGCGCCGACGTCCAGCTGGTCGCGCCAGTCGGAGGCCCCGCCGGTCAGCTCGTGGCCGATACGGGTGTAGCCGCGGAAGTGCGGCGAGTTCAGGTTGCTCACGGCGAGCCGGTCGGCCTCGGGCAGGGCGAAGAAAGCCCTGGTCAGCTCAAGGACGCGGGCGGTCTCCGCATCGGTGATGCCGTGCCCGGTCAGGTGCAGGAAGCCGGTGTCCCGGGCTGCCGCGTGCAGCTGCTTCAGGAAGTCGCCCCGCTGGGCCGGGTCGTCGGCCTGGGAGAGATCGATGACGGGAAGAGAAGTGTGCGCGGACGGCATGACGGCTCCGTTTCGGATGTCACGGGGTCCTGTTCCCCAAAGGGTGTCGGGGCAGCGGATGGGGAGGGCCGCCGGCAGGGATGGCGCCGGAGCCGCTTGGGCCGCGTACAGGACCAAGTCGGATCGGGGTGGATCAGGCTTGGGGATGGTCCGGCGGCAGACAGCTCGTCGTCGTGACACGCATGTGGTCCACATGGCGGCGCTTGACGAGGAGGAGAGTCATACCGTGAGCGTACGCCCGTTCCCCCGGCCACCAGAACGGGTGATCCGGCCTGCCCGGACAGTGCCGTCCGCGGACCGGCTACGCTGGACCCGTGGCAGTCGTCGATGTTTCCGAAGAGCTGAAGTCCCTCTCCTCGACCATGGGGTCGATCGAGGCCGTCCTGGACCTCGACAAGCTGAGGGCAGAAATCGCCGTGCTCGAGGAGCAGGCCGCCGCGCCGTCCCTGTGGGACGACCCGGAGGCCGCCCAGAAGATCACGAGCAAGCTTTCGCACCTCCAGGCCGAGGTCCGCAAGACCGAGACCCTGCGCGGCCGCATCGACGACCTCGCGGTGCTGTTCGAGCTCGCCCAGGAGATGGACGACGCGGACACCCTCGCCGAGGCCGAGGCCGAGCTGACCTCCGTCCGCAAGGCGCTGGACGAGATGGAGGTCCGCACCCTGCTCTCCGGCGAGTACGCCGAGCGCGAGGCGCTGGTCAACATCCGCGCCGAGGCCGGCGGCGTCGACGCCTCCGACTTCGCCGAGCGCCTGCAGCGCATGTACCTGCGCTGGGCCGAGCGCCACGGCTACCCCACCGAGATCTACGAGACCTCGTACGCGGAAGAGGCCGGCATCAAGTCGACCACCTTCGTGGTCAAGGCCCCGTACGCCTACGGCACGCTCTCGGTCGAGCAGGGCACCCACCGCCTCGTGCGCATCTCGCCCTTCGACAACCAGGGCCGCCGCCAGACCTCCTTCGCGGGCGTCGAGGTGCTGCCCGTCGTCGAGACCAGCGACCACGTCGAGATCGACGAGACCGAGCTGCGCATCGACGTGTACCGCGCCTCCGGCCCGGGCGGCCAGGGCGTCAACACGACCGACTCGGCGGTGCGCATCACGCACCTCCCGACCGGCATCGTCGTCTCCTGTCAGAACGAGCGCTCGCAGATCCAGAACAAGGCCAGCGCCATGAACGTCCTCCAGGCCAAGCTGCTCGAGCGGCGCCGCCAGGAGGAGCAGGCCAGGATGGACGCCCTCAAGGACGGCGGCAGCTCCTGGGGCAACCAGATGCGGTCCTACGTCCTGCACCCGTACCAGATGGTCAAGGACCTGCGGACGGAGTTCGAGGTCGGCAACCCGCAGGCGGTGCTCGACGGCGAGATCGACGGCTTCCTCGAGGCGGGCATCCGCTGGCGCAAGCAGCAGGAGCAGACCGCGTAAGGCGGCGAACGACGCAGGAAGGGCCCGGACACCCGAGGTGTCCGGGCCCTTCCCATGCCGGAATGTCATGATCGGGACGCGCGGGGAGGCTACGCCGCCTGCTGTGCCACCCAGGCCAGGGCTGCCACCAGGACCACCAGGAGCAAGATGAGCGCCATGGGGTTCAGGCCGGCGAAGGGGCCCTCCTGCTGGAGGCGCTGCCGGTTCGCCCGGCACACCGGGCAGCGGCCCTGACTGACGGGCGCGGCGCAGTTCGCGCACACGAGCCGGTCATATGTCATGCGCACTCCTCCTCTCGTCCCCTTGAACAACGCCTGACGGAACGAGTCCGTTCCCCTACCACTGTGCCAGCTCCCGCGACATTCGGCGCGGCCCGTCCGGGCAATCACGGACCTGCCCCTCCCGGACCAGGGGATATATCGGGCAACTCCGGACGCCGGGTCCCCACCCCCCGCCCGTTCGCGTATGGTCACGCACACCGACTCCGCACACCTACTCCCGGCGACCGTGGTGCACCCGTGATCCGATTCGACAACGTCTCCAAGTCCTACCCGAAGCAGAACCGTCCTGCACTCAGAGATGTCTCCCTGGACATCGCGAAGGGCGAGTTCGTCTTCCTGGTCGGCTCCTCCGGCTCCGGCAAGTCCACCTTCCTGCGGCTGGTCCTGCGCGAGGAACGGGCGAGCCACGGCCAGGTCCACGTGCTCGGCAAGGACCTCGCCAAGCTCTCCAACTGGAAGGTTCCGCAGATGCGGCGCCAGCTGGGGACCGTCTTCCAGGACTTCCGCCTCCTCCCCAACAAGACCGTGGCCGAGAACGTCGCCTTCGCCCAGGAGGTCATCGGCAAGCCGAGAGGCGAGATCCGCAAGGCCGTACCGCAGGTCCTGGAGCTCGTGGGCCTCGGCGGCAAGGAGGACCGGATGCCCGGCGAGCTCTCCGGCGGTGAGCAGCAGCGCGTGGCCATCGCCCGCGCGTTCGTCAACCGGCCGGCCCTCCTGATCGCGGACGAGCCCACCGGCAACCTCGACCCGCAGACCTCGGTCGGCATCATGAAGCTGCTGGACCGGATCAACCGGACCGGCACCACCGTGATCATGGCCACGCACGACCAGCAGATCGTGGACCAGATGCGCAAGCGCGTCATCGAACTCGAACAGGGCCGACTCGTACGCGACCAGTCGCGCGGCGTCTACGGCTACCAGCACTGAAGGGCTTTGAGACGTCATGCGCGCCCAGTTCGTCATGTCGGAGATCGGCGTCGGTCTCCGTCGCAATCTCACCATGACCTTCGCGGTCATCATCTCCGTGGCCCTGTCGCTGGCCCTGTTCGGCGGCTCCCTGCTCATGCGCGACCAGGTGAGCCAGATGAAGGGCTACTGGTACGACAAGGTCAACGTCTCGATCTACCTCTGCAACAAGAGTGACGCGGAGGACAACAGCGAGAGCGGGAGCAAGGCCTGCGCCAAGGGCGCGGTCACGCCCGAGCAGAAGCAGCAGATCGAGGCCGACCTGAAGAAGATGGACCTCGTCGAGACGGTCCACTACGAGTCCTCGGACGAGGCCTTCAAGCACTACAAGGAGCGCTTCGGGCACACCGCGCTCGCCTCGGTGATCACCCCGGACCAGATGCCCGAATCCTTCCGGGTGAAGCTGGAGCAGCCCGAGAAGTACAAGGTCATCACCACCGCCTTCGCGGGCCGCGACGGCGTGCAGTCGGTGGAGGACCAGCACCAGGAGCTCGACAACCTCTTCACGATGCTCGGCTACCTCAACCTGGCGGCCCTCGGCATCATGCTGATCATGCTGATCGTGGCCCTGCTGCTGATCGTCAACACCGTGCGCGTCTCCGCCTTCAGCCGGAGGCGGGAGACCGGGATCATGCGGCTCGTCGGCGCCTCCAGCTTCTACATCCAGGTCCCGTTCATCATGGAGGCCGCCTTCGCGGGCCTCATCGGCGGCGTGTTCGCCTGCGTCATGCTCGGCGCCGGCCAGTACTTCGTCATCGACCACGGCGCCTCGCTGCGCACCAAGATGGAGCTGATCAACTTCATCGGCTGGGACTCCGTCCTGACCAAGCTGCCGTTGGTGCTGGTCATCGGGGTGCTGATGCCCTCGCTGGCCGCCTTCGTCGCATTGCGCAAGTACCTGAAGGTGTGACAAGCGCCCCGTGTGAGGTCCGGCCAACCCGCCGTGCCCCCACGGGGCTTGTCCTAGACTCGGCGCCATGCCGGGTCTGTCCGCCTTCCGTCTCCGGCCCCGCGACCTGCGTTGCGGGGCCGTTTTGACGTTGGCCTTCATCGCCGCCGTCGGCACCGCGGCGGGCACCGGCTGCTGGGACCGCGCGGACGCCCTCGGGGCCGCCGGCGCCGGGTTAACGGCCGCCGGTACGCAGACCCCCGCGTCCGGGGGTTCCGAGGCGCCCCGGGAGGGCGGCACCGCCGACCGCGAGGCCGTCGCCCGTGCCGCAGCCGAAGCCGTCGCCGAGGGCAAGTCCGGCAAGAAGGCCGCCCAGGAGGTGGTCAGCCGCAGCGGCGACCGCTGGGGCATGGTCTACGACCAGGGCGAGTACGCAGCCTTCAGCGACGACCTCGACGGCCGCTGGACCGGCGTCGGGCTCTGGATCGAGAGCCGCAGCGACGACCGCATCGCCGTCGAGCGGGTGCAGCCCGGCAGCCCCGCCGCCCGGGCCGGCCTGCGCGCCGGGGACCGGCTGCTGAGCGTCGACGGCCACCCCGTCGCCGGCCTGCGCGTCTGCGACGTGGTCGCCCTGCTGCGCGGCGAGGCCGGCACCCCCGTCGTCCTGCGCCTCACCCGGGACGGCGTCGACCGCACCGAGACCCTGCGCCGCGAGCAGCTGCACACCGAGCCCGTGACCGTACGGGAGCTCCCGGGCGGGATCACCGTCATCAAGGTCGCCTCCTTCACCCGCGGCTCGGGGGAGCAGGTCCGGGCCGCCGTCCGCGCGCACCCGTCGGGCGCCGGCTTCATGCTCGACCTGCGCGGCAACCCGGGCGGCCTGGTCACCGAGGCCGTGACGGCCGCCTCCGCCTTCCTGGACGGCGGGCTGGTGGCCACGTACGACGTACGGGGGGCCCAGCGCGCCCTGTACGCGAGCCCCGGCGGGGACACCGCGAGACCCCTGGTGGCGCTGGTCGACGGCGGCACGATGAGCGCGGCGGAGCTGGTGACGGGCGCCCTCCAGGACCGCGGCCGCGCCGTGGCGGTGGGCACGAGGACCTTCGGCAAGGGAGCGGTCCAGATGCCGACGGAGCTCCCGGACGGCTCGGTGGCGGAGCTGACGGTCGGCACGTACCGCACCCCGGCGGGCCGCAGCCTCGACGGCGACGGCATCACGCCGGACCTCGCGGCGGGCGACGGCGTCGAGGAACGGGCGCGCACGGTATTGGGTGGCCTCGGGGTGGGTCCGTAGTGCGAAAATGACCGCACTATGGCTAAGGAAAAAGGGCGCAAGCTGATCGCCCAGAACAAGAAGGCACGGCACGACTACACGATCATCGACACCTACGAGTGCGGCCTCGTGCTCACGGGTACCGAGGTCAAGTCCCTGCGCCAGGGCCGGGCCTCGCTGGTGGACGGCTTCGTGTCGGTGGAGAGCGGCGAGGCCTGGCTCTACAACGTGCACGTGCCGGAGTACAGCCAGGGCACCTGGACCAACCACAGCGCCCGCCGCAAGCGCAAGCTCCTCCTGCACCGCGAGGAGATCGACAAGCTGGACTCGAAGACCGGCGAGACGGGCAACACGATCGTGCCGCTCTCGCTGTACTTCAAGGACGGCCGGGCGAAGGTCGAGATCGCGCTGGCGAAGGGCAAGAAGGAGTACGACAAGCGCCAGGCCCTGCGCGAGAAGCAGGACACGCGCGAGACGAACCGGGTGATCTCGGCCGTGAAGCGCAAGGAGCGCGGTCAGCTGTAATCTCCTGGCATCCCGTGGTCCACTTCGCGTACCATGGCGTCAGCACCGCCCCCCGGGGTGGAGCACCTTGTTAAAAAAACATGGGGATGATCGGTTTCGACAGCGGATGTCGATGCAGGGGAAGCGAGCCGAGGAAGCGGCAATGATCTCGCTAACCACATGTCGCAAAAAATAATCGCCAACTCCAAGAGCGATAACTCCCGCTTCACCCTCGCTGCCTAATAACAGTGAGCTGAAGCCTCTGTGAGGAGCGTCAGCCCGGAAGTGGTCCCGGTCCGGATCCTGGCGTCAATTAGGGATCTAAACCTCTAGCCCCGGTCACGGGGGTTGGAGGGAAACCAAACAGTGACTGAGCCCGTCGGAGACTTGTCCGTGTGATCTCCGGGGCCGAGAAAAGCGCAGCGGACTGCGCTCGGAGAAGCCCTGCTTCTGCACCGTTGGACGCGGGTTCGATTCCCGCCATCTCCACTCATCCCATGTGGGCGAAGGCCCCGCAGCCGGTCAGGCTGCGGGGCCTTCGTCATGCCCCGGGGCCGGCGGCGTCAGTAGCGATAGCGGGCCTTGAGGATCTCCACCTCTTTGTCGTCCGCCCGGTACACGAGGCGGTGTTCGTCGTCGATGCGGCGCGACCAGTAGCCCGACAGCTCGCCCTTCAGTGGCTCGGGCTTGCCGATGCCGGTGAACGGGTCCCGCTGGATCTCGCCGATCAGGCGGGTGATCCGGCGCGCCGTTTTCCGGTCGGCGGAGAGCCAGAACAGGAAGTCCTCCCATGCGGCGGCGACCTGGGGTGAGATCGGTCCGCACTGTGGGGCCGCAGGCTCCGCAGCCTCACGGCTGCGGGGCCTTTGGCATGCCCGCACTGCCGACGGCGAGGGCCAGGACGGCCGCGGCGGCCGGGAGGGCGTAGGGGGTGGTGGGGCCCAGGTGGTCGATCAGGGGGCCTGCCGTGGCCGAGCCCAGGGCTATGCCCGCCAGGATGGCCGTGACCGCCAGGGTCATGCCCTCGTTGAGGCGGCCCTGCGGGGTGACCGCGTGGATGCGGGACATCGCCGTGACCATCGTCGGGGCCGTGGCCATGCCCGCCAGGAGCAGGGCGCCGGCCAGCAGCGGGAGGGAGCCCGTGGCGGCTGCCGCCCAGGGGAGGGCCATCGCCGCGGACAGGGTGATCAGGCAGGTCCGCAGGCTGCGCGGGCGGAAGGCGCCGTACAGCAGGCCGGCGGCGCAGGAGCCCGCCGCCTGGAGGGCCAGGACGAGGCCGGTGGCGGCGCCCAGGCCGCGGGCCTCGAGGTGGGCGATCGAAGTGACCTCCATCGAGCCGAAGAGCACGCCCAGGGGGAGGAAGAGCGCCAGGAGGGGGCGTACCGCGCGGAGCGGGGAGGTGCCCCGGCCGGGCCCCGACACCGGGGGCTGCGTGGCCCGTTGTGACGTGAAGACGAGCATGCCGGTGAGCAGGAGGGCGGCCGCAGTGAGGGTGCCCGCCTCCGGGAACGCGGCCGAGCAGAGGAACGCCGCCACCACGGGGCCGAACATGAAGCACAGCTCGTCCGCGGCCTGCTCGAACGACATCGCCGTGTGGTGCGCGGCGGGGGAGTCGCGCAGCAGGTGGGTCCAGCGGGCCCGGGACATGCCGCCGATGTTGGGGGTGGTCGCGGTGGCGGCGTAGGAGGCGAACAGGGTCCAGGCGGGGGCGTGCGCACGGACGCAGAGGATCAGCCCCACCGAGCCGAGCACCGCGATCAGCGTCGCCGGGACGGCGATCCGGGCCTGGCCGTACCGGTCGACCAGGCGGGCCGTCCAGGGCGCGACCACCGCGGTGGCGGCCAGCCCGGTGGCGGTGACCGCACCGGCGAGGGCGTACGAGCCGCGCTGGCCGGCGATCATCATGACCGCGCTGATGCCGAACATGCCCATGGGGAGGCGGGCGATGAGGTTCCCGGCGGTGAAGGCCCGGGTCCCGGGGTGTGAGAACAGGCGTGCGTACGGGCCCCGGGCGCGGGGTCGGCGGCGGTGCGGGGCGGGGGCTATCACGAGCGTCGAGCCCGTCACGGTCATCAGCGGCGGCATGGTCCAAGGCTCCGGCGTGCGGTGCCCGGGCGTCCAACACCTGCTCCGGGGCCATTCACCCGCTTCCGTTGTTAGTCTCCTCGGGTGAATCCCCGTGATGTGGAACCCCGGCTGCTGCGCGGGTTCGTCGCCGTGGCCGAGGAGTTGCACTTCACCCGCGCCGCCGCCCGCCTGTACGTCGCCCAGCAGGCGCTCAGCCGGGACGTGCGGCGGCTCGAAGCGGCCCTGGGCGCAGGGCTCTTCGTCCGCACGACCCGCGCCGTCGAGCTGACCGCCGACGGGGAGCGGCTGCTGCCGCTGGCCCGGCGGGTGCTGGCCGCGCACGAGGCGCTCGCCGCCGCGTTCGCCTCCGCAGTCCCCCGGCCGCTGCTCGTGGACGTGAACACCGACGGGCCGAGCACCGCCCGTACGGTGCTCGAGCGGGCCCGGGAACTCGCCCCGGACTGCGAGCTGATGGCCCGCTTCGAGAGCGGGCTGACGTACGCCGCCGCCGAGGTCGCCGCCGGGCGACTCGACGTGTCCTTCGGGTACGCCCACGGGCTGGACCCGGCGCTGCGGGCCCGCCTCGCGCACCGGCCCGTACGGTACGAGCCGCTCGCGGTGCTGCTGCCCGTCGGGCATCCGCTGGCCGAGCGGGCCGAGGTACCGCTCGATGCGCTGGCCGGGGAGACCGTGTACGCGGGGGCCGGCAATCCGCGGACCCTGGAGTGGACCGGGCTCGCCCGCGAACTGTTCGCCGGGCGCGGGATCGCCCTGGCGCCGCCCGCCCCCGTCGCGATCGGGAAGGAGGAGTTCCGCCGGGTCATGGCCAAGACCCGCAATCCGGTGCTGGTCACCGTGGACTTCCTCGACCTGCCCGGGGCCGTGAAACGGCCGCTGGTCGATCCGCTGCCGCTGTCCCCGCTGTCGATGGTCTGGCGCAAGGGCTTCAGCCACCCCGGGCTCGACGCACTGCACCAGGCCGCGGCCGGGATCGCCGCCGAGCGCGGCTGGCTGGACGTACCCCTGGCCGGCTGGCGCCCCGCGGCGCTCACAGGCGCCCCCGGCGGTGGGTGAGTGCAAGGTTTCCCACCGGTCATCCGGCGGGGACCGGGGCCGAAACGCGCCGTTCCTACGGTCTTCACAACGGACGCGACAGCTGTGGAGGCGTGTGATGACCGGTACGACCGCACCGCGCAAGGGGGGCCGCTGGATCGAGCGGTGGGAACCCGAGGACGAGACGTTCTGGAAGGAGTCCGGGGAGCGCATCGCCCGCCGGAACCTCCTCTACTCCGTGCTCTCCGAGCACATCGGCTTCTCCATCTGGTCCCTGTGGTCGGTGATGGTGCTCTTCATGGGCCCCGCGTACGGGATCGACCCGGCCGGGAAGTTCTTCCTCATCGCGACCGCGACCTTCGTCGGCGCCTTCGTCCGGGTGCCGTACACCTTCGCCGTCGCCCGGTTCGGCGGCCGGAACTGGACGGTCGTCAGCGCCCTGCTGCTGCTCGCGCCGACGGTGGCCGCACTGGTCGTCATGGAGCCCGGGACCTCGTACGGGACCTTCCTGGCGGTGGCCGCCCTGACGGGCGTGGGCGGCGGGAACTTCGCCTCCTCCATGACCAACATCAACGCCTTCTTCCCGCTGCGCAAGAAGGGCTGGGCGCTCGGCCTGAACGCGGGCGGCGGCAACATCGGCGTGCCCGTGGTGCAGCTCGTCGCCCTGCTGGTCATCGGCACCGCCGGGGCCGGACACCCGAGGCTGCTCCTGGCGGTCTACCTGCCGCTGATCGTGACCGCGGCCGCGCTGGCCCTGCTGCGGATGGACAACCTGGCTCCCGTACGCAACGACGCGGGCGCCGTCCGCGAGGCGGCCCGGGAGGCCCACACCTGGATCATGGCCTTCCTCTACATCGGCACCTTCGGGTCCTTCATCGGCTACAGCTTCGCCTTCGGGCTCGTGCTCCAGACGCAGTTCGGCCGCACCCCGCTGCAGGCCGCCTCGCTCACCTTCATCGGCCCGCTGCTCGGCTCGCTGATCCGGCCCGTCGGCGGCGCCCTCGCGGACCGGTTCGGCGGGGCGCGGATCACCCTCGCGACGTTCGTCGCGATGGCCGCCGCGACCGGGGTCGTCGTCTACGCCTCCGGCCAGAAGTCGCTGTCCGTCTTCCTCGTCGGATTCGTGGCCCTGTTCGTGCTGAGCGGGCTGGGCAACGGCTCCACGTACAAGATGATCCCCGGCATCTTCCAGGCCAAGGGGCTCGCGCGGGGCATGGGCGCCGAGGCCGCCGCCGCGTACGGGCGCCGGCTGTCCGGGGCCGCCATGGGGCTCATCGGCGCGGTGGGCGCACTCGGCGGACTCGGCATCAACCTGGTGTTCCGGGAGGCGTTCTCGACCTCCGGGTCCGGGACGGCCGCCTTCGTCACCTTCCTCGGCTTCTACGCGGCGTGCTGCGCGGTGACGTGGGCGGTATACCTTCGCCGGCCCGCCCCCGCGGTGCTCCCGGCGGCCGGGGCCGAGGCGAAGCCGCAGCTCACCTCGGTGTAACGGCGGTTTACGGACACGAAATACGACGGAACCGAGCCTGACACGCCGACTTGACAGGCTCGGTCCCGTTCACGCGACACGTGATCGCGCGATGTGATACCGACCCACTGGGCAAGGCAGGTCACCATGGACGACACGCACACCGGCACCGCCCCGACGGCGGGCCCGCTGGCGGGATTCACCGTGGGAGTCACCGCAGCCCGGCGGGCGGACGACCTGATCGCCCTGCTGCGCCGGCGGGGCGCCACGGTCCTGCACGCCCCGGCCCTGCGGATCGTGCCGCTGGCCGACGACAGCGAACTGCTGGCCGCCACGAAGGAGCTGATCGGCTGCGCGCCGGACACGGTGGTCGCCACCACCGCGATCGGATTCCGCGGCTGGATCGAGGCCGCCGACGGGTGGGGCATCGGCGAGGATCTGCTCGCGCGGCTGCGGGCCGCCGAACTGCTCGTGCGCGGACCGAAGGTGAAGGGCGCCGTCCGGGCCGCCGGGCTGGTGGAGACCTGGTCCCCGGAATCGGAGTCCCTCGCCGAGGTGCTCGACCGGATGCTCACCGCCGGCGTCGCCGGGCGGCGCATCGCGCTCCAGCTGCACGGGGAACCGCTGCCCGGGTTCGTCGAGGCGCTGCGGGCCGGCGGGGCCGAAGTGGTCGTGGTCCCGGTGTACCGGTGGATGGCCCCGGAGGACCTCGGGCCGCTGGACCGGCTGCTGGACGCGGTGGCCTGCGGCGGGGTCGACGCGGTGAGCTTCACCTCGGCTCCGGCGGCCGCCTCGCTGCTGTCCCGGGCGGAGCAGCGGGGGATGGCGGAGGCGGTGCTCGCGGGGCTGCGGGGGGACGTGCTGTCGGCGTGCGTGGGGCCGGTGACGGCGCTGCCGCTGCAGGCGCGCGGGGTGGACACCGTGCAGCCGGAGCGGTTCCGGCTGGGCCCGCTCGTGCAGCTGCTGTGCCAGGAGCTGCCGGGGCGCGCCCGGGTGCTGCCGGTGGCGGGTCACCGGATGGAGATCCGGGGGCACGGGGTGCTCGTGGACGCGGAGCTGCGGCCGGTGCCGCCGGCGGGGATGGCCCTGCTGCGGGCGCTGGCGCGCAGGCCGGGGTGGGTGGTGGCGCGGCCGGAGCTGCTGCGGGTGCTGCCGGGGGCGGGACGGGACGAGCACGCCGTGGAGACGGCGATGGCGCGGTTGCGGGGGGCGCTGGGCGTGCCGAATCTGATCCAGACGGTGGTGAAGAGGGGGTACCGGCTGGCGCTGGACGCGGGTGAGTGCGCCAGTGGCTCCGCCGGCTGAACGGGCTCGGGTGCGGTGCCCCCGCCGGGCTCCGTCCCGGACCCCGCGCCTCGCACGCCGGCGGGGCCGGATGCGGCTCAGGCTCGGGCCGGGCTGATTTTCGTCTTCGGCGCTGCAATGATGCGGGCATGATCATTGACGGGGTGGAGATGCGGGGCGTCGAGGTCGGGGATGCCGGGGGGCTGGCCGATGTGCTGGCGCGGAACCGGGCGTACATGGCGCCCTTCGAGCCGTGGCGGTCCGAGGTGTTCTTCACCAAGGAGGGCCAGGTCGCCCGGATCGAGGCGCTGCTCGCCGAGCGCGACGGCGGTCGCCTCGCGCCGTACGTGCTCGTCGAGGCCGCCACCGGCGCGCCCGTCGGGACGATCAACCTCGGCAGCATCTGCCTCGGGCCCTTCCGCAGCGGCGGCGTCGGCTACTGGGTCGACCAGGCCTGGGCCGGCAAGGGGCTGGCCACCGCCGCCCTGGAGGAGGTCTGCCGGATCGCCCGCGACGAGATCGGGCTGCACCGCGTGGAGGCCGGGACCCTGGTCGACAACGTGGCCTCGCAGCGCGTCCTGGCCAAGGCCGGGTTCGAGCAGTACGGCCTCGCGCCCCGCTACCTGCACATCAACGGCGCCTGGCGCGACCACCGGCTCTTCCAGCGCCTCCTGCACGACGACCCGCCGCTCTAGAGGCGCGCCCCGGCCCCCGTACGGGGGGTTCCGCATCGCAGCGGCGCGCGGCACTCTGAGAGGCACGCCCCCACGGGGTGTCCGGCGCAAGAGGCGGTGACGGGCATGTGGTTCGACTCCGGGCGGGTCTGCCTGGACCTGGTGGCCACCTTCGCCGCCCCCGCGGGCGCCGAGGAGATCCAGGACGGCGACGAGCTGCGGCTGTGGCTCGCCGGAGCCGGGCTCGTGCCCGACCGGACGCCGATCGCCCGGGTGGGCCCCGACTGGGTGGAGGCCTTCCGGGCGCTGCGCTGCGACGTGGGGAGCCTCGTACGGGCCGAGCTCGCCGGGGCCGGCCCCGACGAGGGCGCGCTGGCCCGGGTCAACGCGCTGGCCGCCGGTCCACCCCCGGGACTGTGTGCCGTCCAGGACCAAGAGGGTCACCTCGTCCGGGAGTTGTGCGGCGGGGTGGAGTGCGGTGCGCTGCTCGCCGCCGTCGCCCGGGACGCGGTGGAACTGCTCACCGACCCCGGCGAGCGGGCCCTGCTGCGGTCCTGCGAGGGGGACGGCTGCACCCGGGTCTACCTGGACACTTCGAGGGGCCACCGGCGGCGCTGGTGCTCCAGCGAGCTGTGCGGCAACCGCGAGCGGGTCGCCCGGCACCGCCGCAGGGTCCTCGCGGCGCGCCCCGGGTAGCGCCAGGACGGCGCCCGGGCAGTGATCTTCGCCCGGTCTCCGGAACGGGCGTGCGGACCGGGTGCGGATTCGCGTACGGTTGACGGTCGCCCATGCACGTCAGAAGGGGGCCTTGGTGGCCGCGCAGAATGCCGCTGTCGACAGCACGGCGGATTCCGTCCGCGATCGGGAGATCGCGGTCGAGCAGACGCATCTGGACCAGGTGTACCGCCGCCTCGAGGAGAAGATCGACGAGGCCGAGTTCCTGATGAACGACGCGGCCAAGCGCGGTCAGGTCGGCACGCCCGGCGCGCTCGCCGAGCGCGACGCGCAGGTCTTCCGGGCAGGCATCCACCTGAACCGGCTGAACAACGAGTTCGAGGACTTCCTCTTCGGACGGATCGATCTCGTCCTCGGCAAGGACGGGGAGCGCGGGCCCGACGGCGCGTACACCTCCGTCCAGCCCGCCGACGACGCGATCCGCGCGGACCTCACCGCCGACATCGCCGAGACGCTCCACATCGGGCGCATCGGCGTGCTCGACGCCGACTACGCGCCGCTGGTCATCGACTGGCGCGCGCCGGCCGCCGCGCCGTTCTACCGCTCCACGCCCAAGGACCCCGGCCGGGTCGTGCGGCGCCGCGTCATCCGCTCCAAGGGCCGCAAGGTGCTCGGCGTCGAGGACGACCTGATGCGCCCCGAGATCACCGCGTTCCTCGACGGCCGGGAGCTGCCCGCCATCGGCGACGGCGCCCTGATGGCCGCGCTCGGGCGGGCCCGTACGCACTCGATGCGGGACATCGTCTCCTCCATCCAGGCCGAGCAGGACATGGTGATCCGGGCCCCCGCCGCCTCGGTCGCCGAGGTCGCGGGCGGGCCCGGCACCGGCAAGACCGCCGTCGCCCTGCACCGCGCCGCCTACCTGCTCTACCAGGACCGGCGCCGCTACTCCGGCGGCATCCTGATCGTCTCGCCGACCCCGCTGCTCGTCGCGTACACCGAGGGCGTGCTGCCCTCCCTCGGCGAGGAGGGCCAGGTCGCCATCCGGGCGCTCGGCTCGCTGGTCGACGGCGCGGAGGCGACGACGTACGACGAACCGGCCGTGGCCCGCATCAAGGGCTCCTCCCGCATGCGCAAGGTGCTCCACAAGGCCGTACGGGGCGCACTGGAACTCGGGGACGCGCCCGAGCGGCTGCGCGTCGTGGCCTTCGGGCGGCGCCAGGAGCTGGAGGCCGGCGAGCTGAACCGGATCCGGCAGAACGTGCTCAGCGGCACCGCGCCGGTGAACCTGCTGCGCCCGCGCGCCCGCAAGCTGCTCCTCGACGCCCTGTACGCGCGCTCCGGCGGGGCCGGCCGGCACAGCGATCCCGAGCTCGCCGCCGAGCTGCGCTCCGCGTTCGACGAGGACATCTCCACCGAGGACGCGTTCATCGACTTCCTGAACGCCTGGTGGCCCGAGCTGACCCCGCGCGGGGTGCTGGCCGCGATGGCCGACGAGCGCCGACTCGGGCGCTGGTCGCGGCGGGTCCTGAACCCGCGCGAGACCCGCCAGCTGGCGCGTTCGCTGCGCCGGGTGGGCCCGGACGGCAAGGGCCCGCTGTCGGTGCACGACGTGGCGCTGCTGGACGAGCTCCAGCTGCTGCTCGGCGCGCCGGCCCGGCCCAAGCGCAAGCGGCAGCTCGACCCGCTGGACCAGCTCAGCGGGCTGGAGGAGCTGATGCCGACCCGCGAGGAGACCCAGTGGGAGCGGGCGGAGCGGATCGCGGCGGAGCGCACCGAGTACGCGCACGTGATCGTGGACGAGGCGCAGGACCTGACGCCGATGCAGTGGCGGATGGTGGGCCGCCGCGGCCGGCACGGCACCTGGACGGTGGTCGGCGACCCGGCGCAGTCCTCGTGGACGGACCCGGACGAGGCGGCGGCTGCGCGGGACGAGGCCCTGGGGTCCCGGCCGCGCCGGCGGTTCACCCTGACGGTGAACTACCGCAACCCGGCGGAGGTCGCGGAGGTCGCGGCCCGGGTGCTGCGGCTGGCGATGCCGGGAATGGAGCCGCCGACGGCGGTCCGCTCCACGGGTCTGGAGCCCCGCTTCACGGCTGCCGGGGCGGATCTGGGCGCGGCGGTCCGGGAGGAGACCCGGCGGCTGCTGGAGCAGGTGGACGGCACGGTCGGCGTGGTCGTGGCCATGGACCGGCGCGCGGAGGCCGCGGGCTGGCTGGCGGACCTGGGGGAGCGGGCGGTGGCGCTCGGCAGCCTCGAGGCGAAGGGCCTGGAGTACGACGCCACGGTGGTCGTCTCCCCTGCGGAGATCGGGGACGAGTCCCCGGCGGGCCTGCGCGTCCTGTACGTGGCCCTGACCCGCGCGACGCAGCAGCTGACGGTGGTCTCGACGGCCCGCGACGAGCCCGACGCGGCGGGCGTCCCCGCGCTGCTGAGGCCGTAGTCCTGCCGAACCCGCCCCGTACGACCGGATGGCCCGCAGCCAACGGCGTGGTCGGGCGAGGTCAAGCCCCTGGAGGGGGATCGCTTCCGGCGATCCTTTGTTAGCCTGGGTACGGCACCGACTCGATCCAAGCCCCCGGGCCCAACCTTCGTCGCTTAGAGCGACCACTTGCCGCGAGGCGAGCATGGCGGGTCGGTGTCATAGGCGTTCATACAGGTCCGCGCCCCTCGGTCACCGAGGGACGCGGACCTTTTTTCGTGCCCGACTGCGCTTCCCACACACCCCAGCAATCTCGTATGGTGGAAGAGTCTTTCCGAAATTTGTAGCTGGTTACCTTGTACTGGCTGGTAGGTGGGACGATCGGACAACAGGTCCTGCCGCGCCCGGCGTGCAGCGGGACCCTGTGCGTACAGAAGAACCAGGGACAGAACAGAGGAACACGGCCATGGCAACGGCGCCCAGCGTCTCGTACTCGATGACGGTCCGCCTGGAAGTGCCCGCGAGCGGAACCGCGGTCTCCCAGCTCACCACCGCCGTGGAGTCTTCCGGTGGATCGGTCACCGGCCTCGACGTGACCGCCTCCGGTCACGAGAAGCTCCGTATCGACGTCACCATCGCCGCGACCTCCACCGCGCACGCCGACGAGATCGTCGGCAAGCTCCGGGGGATCGAGGGCGTCAGCCTCGGCAAGGTCTCCGACCGAACCTTCCTGATGCACCTCGGCGGCAAGATCGAGATGGCGTCCAAGCACCCCATCCGCAACCGCGACGACCTCTCGATGATCTACACCCCCGGCGTCGCCCGCGTGTGCATGGCCATCGCCGAGAACCCCGAGGACGCGCGCCGCCTCACCATCAAGCGCAACTCCGTCGCAGTCGTGACGGACGGCTCCGCCGTCCTGGGCCTCGGCAACATCGGCCCCATGGCCGCGCTGCCCGTCATGGAGGGCAAGGCGGCCCTCTTCAAGCGCTTCGCCGGCATCGACGCGTGGCCGATCTGCCTGGACACCCAGGACACCGACGAGATCGTCTCCATCGTCAAGGCGATCGCCCCGGGCTTCGCCGGCATCAACCTTGAGGACATCTCCGCGCCGCGCTGCTTCGAGATCGAGGCCCGCCTGCGCGAGGCCCTCGACATCCCCGTCTTCCACGACGACCAGCACGGCACCGCCATCGTCGTCCTCGCCGCCCTGACCAACGCACTTCGCGTGGTGGGCAAGGCAGTTGGCGACGTCAAGGTCGTCATGTCGGGCGCCGGCGCGGCCGGTACGGCCATCCTCAAGCTGCTCCTGGCGGCCGGCGTCAAGAACGTCGTCAGCGCCGACATCCACGGTGTCGTGCACGCGGACCGCCCCGACCTGGTCGACGCGGACGCCGACTCCCCGCTGCGCTGGATCGCCGACAACACCAACCCCGAGGGCTACACGGGCACTCTGAAGGAGGCCGTGGTCGGCGCGGACGTGTTCGTCGGCGTCTCGGCCCCCAACGTGCTGTCCGGCGAGGACGTTGCCGCCATGGCGGAAGGCGCGATCGTGTTCGCGCTCGCGAACCCGGACCCCGAGGTGGACCCGGCCGTCGCGCGCCAGACCGCCGCCGTCGTCGCCACCGGCCGCTCCGACTTCCCGAACCAGATCAACAACGTGCTGGTCTTCCCGGGTGTCTTCCGCGGCCTGCTGGACGCCCAGTCCCGCACGGTGAACACGGACATGATGCTGGCCGCGGCGAGCGCGCTGGCGGACGTCGTCGGCGAGGACGAGCTGAACGCGAACTACATCATCCCGTCGGTCTTCAACGACAAGGTGGCCGGCGCGGTCGCCGGAGCCGTCCGCAAGGCCGCCTCCGGGACCTGACGCAGGCTCCGGTCGACGCGGGTCCCGGCCCGGGCCCGACGGGGTCCGGCACGGGCCGTGAGGGCCGCTGTGACGGCCCTCACGGCTTCCCGATCCCGGCGCGTCGCGAGATGCGGGCCCGCCGGGCCGCCTCTAGGGTTGCGGGGATGCCCGCGAGGTCCGCGGTCCGCGTCCACCAAGTGCGGACGGAGCGTCACCGCGGCGTGACTGTGGCGCTTTTCGTGTGACCCTGGCGGGTGCCGGATTGGCTTTCCCGCCGCTGGTGGGGGCAGGATGCGTAACCGGGCGAGAGGGTCTGACGTTCAGACCCGGGTCCGGGGACTGTCCGAGGGCCCTGGCAGCATCGGCTTCGATCTCACGCCTCTAAGGCAAGTTGAACACGGGAGTACAACATGAACCGCAGTGAGCTGGTGGCCGCTCTGTCCGAGCGCGCCGAGGTGACCCGCAAGGACGCCGACGCCGTTCTGGCCGCGCTCGCCGAGACCGTCGGCGAGATTGTCGCCAAGGGCGACGAGAAGGTCACCATCCCCGGCTTCCTGACCTTCGAGCGCACCCACCGTGCCGCTCGCACCGCGCGCAACCCGCAGACCGGCGACCCCATCCAGATCCCGGCCGGCTTCAGCGTGAAGGTCTCCGCGGGCTCCAAGCTCAAGGAAGCCGCCAAGGGCAAGTAGTCCGCCCTTGTGCCGGGGGCCGCACAGGCCCTCGGGACGGCAGCAGTACGCAGAGAAACGCCGAAGGGCGGCCACCCGGGTGGGTGGCCGCCCTTCGGCCTGTCCAGGGCCCCTTGCAGGGCCTTGACGGGGCATCTGCGGGCCTCTGCAGGGCCGGCGGCGCGGGGTGCGGGCGCCACCCTGGGGGGGCGCCCGCCTCGAACTCGCCCGGCGAAACGCCTCAGACGAGGTCGCCGCCCGAGAGCTCGACCTTGGCTCCCAGCTCCACGAGCTTCTCCATGAAGTTCTCGTAGCCGCGGTTGATGAGGTCGATGCCGTGGACCCGCGAGGTGCCCTCGGCGGCCAGAGCCGCGATCAGGTACGAGAACCCGCCGCGCAGGTCGGGGATGACCAGGTCGGCGCCCTGCAGCTTCGTCGGGCCGGAGACGACCGCCGAGTGCAGGAAGTTGCGCTGGCCGAAGCGGCAGGCGCTGCCGCCCAGGCACTCCCGGTACAGCTGGATGTGTGCACCCATCTGGTTGAGGGCCGAGGTGAACCCCAGCCGGGACTCGTAGACCGTCTCGTGGACGATCGAGAGGCCCGCGGCCTGGGTCAGGGCCACCACCAGCGGCTGCTGCCAGTCGGTCTGGAAACCGGGGTGCACGTCCGTCTCGAGCGCGATCGCCTTGAGCGGGCCGCCCGGGTGCCAGAAGCGGATGCCCTCGTCGTCGATCTCGAACGCGCCGCCGACACGGCGGAACGTGTTCAGGAAGGTCATCATCGAGCGCTGCTGCGCGCCGCGCACGTAGATGTTGCCGCCGGTCGCCAGCGCCGCGGAAGCCCAGGACGCGGCCTCCAGGCGGTCCGGGAGCGCCTTGTGGTTGTAGCCGCCGAGACGGTCCACACCGGTGATCCGGATCGTCCGGTCGGT
This sequence comes from Streptomyces katrae, assembly GCF_000717655.1. Taxonomy (GTDB): domain Bacteria; phylum Actinomycetota; class Actinomycetes; order Streptomycetales; family Streptomycetaceae; genus Streptomyces; species Streptomyces katrae_B. The sequence continues at coordinate 60,496 of NZ_JNZY01000026.1, read as the reverse complement.
GTCCATGGAGATGATGGCGCCCATCTTCTGCAGGACGCAGATGAGGTCCTCGATCTCCGGTTCCACCGCGGCGTTGCTGAGCTCGGTGACGCCCTCGGCCAGGACGGCCGTCAGCAGCACCTGTTCGGTCGAGCCGACCGAGGGGTAGGGCAGGCGGATCTTGCAGCCGCGAAGGCGCTGCGGGGCCTCCAGGTACTGGCCGCCCTCGCGCTTCTCGATGGTCGCGCCGAACTGGCGGAGCACGTCGAAGTGGAAGTCGATCGGCCGGCCGCCGATGTCGCAGCCGCCGAGGCCCGGGATGAAGGCGTGGCCGAGACGGTGCAGCAGCGGGCCGCAGAACAGGATCGGGATGCGCGACGAGCCCGCGTGCGCGTCGATGTCCGCAACGTTCGCGCTCTCGACGTGCGTCGGGTCGAGCACCAGCTCGCCCGGCTCCTCGCCGGGGCGCACGGTCACCCCGTGCAGCTGGAGCAGCCCGCGCACGACCCGGACGTCGCGGATGTCGGGAACGTTGCGGAGCCGGCTGGGTCCGCTGCCGAGCAGAGCGGCGACCATGGCCTTGGGCACGAGGTTCTTCGCACCGCGGACACGGATCTCGCCCTCGAGCGGGGTACCGCCATGGACAAGTAGTACGTCGTCTCTGTCTGTGCCGGTCATGAATCTCGCGTTCCGGAGAGGGGCTCCCCCGGCGAAGCCAGAGGAGGGTGGGCAGGGGGCCAGGGAAAAGGGTAAGGGGCACGACCCCCTTGTTCGTAAGGCCGACGCGGCCGCAGGACTGTCATGAATCAGCCACAACACCCTCAGTGCCCGCCCCATGGCGGAGTGTCGCATTCCGCCCGTACCGGCCCCGCGCGCTCCTTCCTGCTGCGGTGCGCCCCTGAGCTGCGATCGATCCGATGCCTCCGCCCGCTCCCCCTGGAGGCCGAATGTGCGAGATCATGTCGGCATGACCGAGGTGTCCTCCCTCACAGGGCGGCTGCTCGTGGCCACCCCCGCCCTCGCGGACCCGAACTTCGACCGCGCGGTGGTGCTCCTGCTCGACCACGACGAGCAGGGCTCGCTCGGCGTGGTCCTCAACCGGCCCACCCCCGTGGGCGTCGGCGACGTCCTGCTGCCCTGGGCGACGCTGGCCGGCGATCCGGGGGTCGTCTTCCAGGGCGGCCCGGTGGGCCTGGACTCTGCCCTCGGGGTGGCGGTCATCCCCGGCGAGGAAGGGCCACTCGGATGGCGCCGCGTGTACGGGGCGATCGGCCTGGTCGACCTGGAGGCCCCGCCGGAGCTGCTGGCCGCGGCCCTCGGCTCGCTGCGGATCTTCGCCGGCTACTCGGGCTGGGGCCCGGGCCAGCTGGAGCTCGAGCTCGGGGACGGCGCCTGGTACGTCGTCGAGTCGGAGCCGGGGGACGTGTCGTTCCCCGACCCGGAAAGGCTGTGGCGTGCGGTGCTGCGCCGCCAGCGCAGCGAGCTCGCGATGGTCGCCACCTATCCGGACGACCCGTCGCTCAACTGACCCGCGGCGGGGTCGGTACCCTGGCTTTTATGAGCACTCTTGAGCCCGAGCGCGGGACTGGTACGGGGACCCTCGTAGAGCCGACGCCGCAGGTGTCCCACGGCGACGGCGACCACGAGCGCTTCGCCCACTACGTCCAGAAGGACAAGATCATGGCGAGCGCCCTCGACGGGACCCCCGTCGTCGCGCTCTGCGGCAAGGTCTGGGTGCCGGGCCGGGACCCGAAGAAGTACCCGGTCTGCCCCATGTGCAAGGAGATCTACGAGTCGATGGGTCCCGGCGGGGACAAGGACAAGGGCGGCAAGGACAAGTAGTCCTCGAGCAGTCCTCCGCCCTGCCCGGCAGGGCCGAGGCCCCCGGATGCGCCGGTGCGCGTCCGGGGGCCTTTGCGTGCCCGGAGCCTTTGCGTGCCCGGAGCCTTTGCCGTGCCCGGGGCGAGGGCTAAGGTCGGCCGCAGCGCAGGCGCCAAGCGCCCTGCGAAACGTGCGTTGCGCAGTGCGCAACGCCCGGACGGTGGAGGGGCCGAGGCCATGCCCGAGTTGATTCCGGAGCCGCGGTACGCGCGATTCGCCCGCGACGCCGGCACGTGCGTGCTGGACGATCCGCTGCTCGACGTCGGCCCCGGCGCCGAGGGCACCGCCCGCTGGCTGCGCCGCGAGGTCGGCGCCGCCACCGGCTGGGAGCTGCCCGCGCCGGCGGCGGGGGAGTCGTACGGCGAGCGCGCGGTGATCCGGCTGACGCTCCGCCCCGAGCCCGCGACGAGCGCCGGCGCCGAGTCGTACGAGCTGCACGTCACGCAACGGCGGGTGCTCCTCGAAGGCGCCGACCCGGCGGGCCTCTTCTACGCCGCCCAGACGCTGCGTCAGCTGCTCGGGCCCGAGGCCTGCCGGCGCGCGCCCACGGCGCCGGGCCGCGGCTGGCGGCTTCCGGTGGGAGGCGTCCAGGACGGGCCCCGGTTCGGCTGGCGCGGGATGATGCTCGACGTGGCCCGGCACTTCATGCCCAAGGACGGGGTGCTGCGGTACATCGACCTGCTCGCCGCGCACAAGCTCAACGTGCTGCACCTGCACCTGACGGACGACCAGGGCTGGCGGGTCGAGATCAAGCGCCACCCGCGGCTCACCGAGGTCGGTGCGTGGCGGCCGCGCAGCCGCTGGGGGCACAGGGCCTCGCCGCTGTGGAACCAGACCCCGCACGGCGGCTTCTACACGCAGGACGACGTCCGCGAGATCGTCGCGTACGCCGCCGAGCGGCACGTCCGGGTGGTCCCGGAGATCGACCTGCCGGGGCATTCGCAGGCCGCGATCGCCGCGTACCCGGAGCTCGGGAACACCGACGTCGTGGACACCGCCGCCCTGGAGGTGTGGGACGACTGGGGGATCAACGAGAACGTGCTCGCGCCGACCGAGACCGTACTGCGGTTCTACGAGGGGGTCTTCGAGGAACTGCTGGAGCTGTTCCCGGCGGACGTCTCGCCGTTCGTGCACGTGGGCGGCGACGAGTGCCCCAAGGGGCAGTGGCGGGCCTCGGCGGTCGCGCAGGAGCGGATCCGGGAGCTGGGGGTGGACGGCGAGGACGGGCTGCAGTCCTGGTTCATCCGGCACTTCGACGGCTGGCTCGCCGAGCGCGGGCGGCGGCTCGTCGGATGGGACGAGATCCTGGAGGGCGGGCTCGCGCCGGGGGCCGCGGTGTCCTCGTGGCGCGGGTACGCGGGCGGGATCGCCGCCGCCGAGGCCGGGCACGACGTGGTGATGTGCCCGGAGCAGCAGGTGTACCTGGACCACCGTCAGGCGGGCGGCGCCGAGGAGCCGATGCCGATCGGGTACGTGCGTTCGCTGGAGGACGTGTACCGCTTTGAACCGGTGCCGCCGAAGCTGTCCGCGGAGGCCGCTGCCCATGTGCTGGGCGCGCAGGCCAACGTGTGGACCGAGGTGATGGAGAACCAGGCCCGGGTCGACTACCAGGTGTTCCCGCGGCTGGCGGCCTTCGCGGAGGTGGTGTGGTCGCGGCTGCCGGAGCCGGCGGAGCGGGACTACGCGGGCTTCGAGGCCCGGATGGACGCGCACTACCGGCGGCTGGACGCGCTGGGCGTCGACTACCGGCCGCCGGGCGGGCCGTTGCCGTGGCAGCGGCGGCCCGGGGTGCTCGGGCGTCCGATCGAAGGGGAGCCCCCGAACGTGTGATCCGGGTGGGGGTGGGCGGCCGTCGGTGGCCGGAACCTTTCCGCGCCGGTGCGTGCCCTTCCGCGCGCCCGCCGTGCCCTCGCACGCCCCTTGCGCGTCGGCCGCGGGGGCCTCGTGAGGTCTCGCGGGGTGCTCACGGGGGCCGCGGCCGGCCGTGGGCGGCGGTCGGCGGCGGTCGGCGGCTGCGGGCCGTCGTGTGCGGCCTTCCGGACGGTTCGGCACTGTTCGGAATCCTTCGGACTTCTGCGGAACTCTCGAGGCTTCCGGGACGTCCTTCGTCCTTGGGGGTTGTCGGGAACTCTTGCTCGATTTCGGCGTATTCGGCGAATACTTCCGATTCGGTTGATTCGGTTGATTCGGTGGATACGGGGGAAACCGGACGGCCGGGAGCTTCAGGGGGCGCCCGCCGGACCCTCGCGCCGGATGGTGGGGAAGATGTGCCAGAGTTGCCACGTCCCGGCGGTGAGCACGTACCGTACGGCGGACAGGCGTGAGCGCCGGGACCGGGACATCGGGAAGGGGCAGCTGGGTTGACCACGCACGCACCGCATGCACTGCATTCATCTCAGGGGCCGCAGGCGGCGCAGTCCGTGACGCTGCCGGCCTCGCTCGACGAGGCCGTGGCGGCGCTCGCCGCCATGCCCGCTGCCGTGCCCGTCGCCGGCGGCACCGACCTCATGGCCGCCGTCAACGCCGGGCTGCTGCGGCCCGCCGCGCTGGTGGGCCTGGGCCGGATCAACGAGATCCGCGGCTGGCAGTACCAGGACGGGCACGCCCTGCTCGGCGCCGGGCTCACCCACGCGCGGATGGGACGGCCGGATTTCGCCGCTCTGATCCCCGCGCTGGCCGCGGCCGCACGCGCCGCCGGGCCGCCGCAGATCCGCAACGCCGGCACCCTCGGCGGCAACATCGCCACCGCCGCGCCGACGGGCGACGCACTGCCCGTACTGGCCGCGCTGGAGGCGATCCTCGTCATCCACGGCCCGGGCGGCTCGCGCCGGGAGATCCCGGTCTCGCACCTGCTGGCCGGCCGCGAGATGCTGCGGCCCGGCGAGTTGATCGGTTTCGTACGGGTGCCGCTGCTGCACGCGCCGCAGGTCTTCCTGAAGGCCACGGGGCGTACGGGGCCCGGGCGCGCCGTGGCGTCCGTGGGGCTCGTACTGGACCCCGCGCGCCGGGATGTGCGCTGTGCGATCGGCGCGGTCGCCCCGATGCCGCTGCGGCCGCTGGAGGCCGAGCAGTGGGTGGCTTCGCTGATCGACTGGGACGGGGGGCGGACGCTGGCCCCCGAGGCGCTGGAGGCCTTCGGCGAGTACGTCGCGGCCGCCTGCGTGCCCGACCAGGGGGAACCGGTGGCTCCCGGCGTACTGCATCTGCGGCGGACGGTGGCCGTGCTGGCACGGAGGGCCCTGGGGAGGGCGCTGACCTCATGAGTGAGAACGAGAACGTGAGCGGAACGACGGGGGACGCGGGACCCACAGGGCCTGCGGACGGGACCGGCGCCGGCTGGGGCTGGGAGCCGGTGCCGCAGGGCGGCGAGTACGACTCCGACGCGACGGCCTTCGTGAAGCTGCCGCAGGACATGCTGGACGCGCTGGGCACCGGTGAGCCGCTCGCGGCGCCCGGGCACGGCTACGTGCCGCCGCCGATGATCGTGCCGCTGGGCTCCGCCAGTGCCGATCCGGCGGCCACGGGGACGTGGACGATTCCGGTGCAGTGGCCGGACGCGGGGACGACGCCCCAGGGCGGTACGGGGTCCGGCGGCGCCGCTGCCGTGGGCGCGGCCGCGCCCACGCCGGTCGGCGGGCCGATCCCGGCCTCGATCCCGATTCCGGCGTCGGTGGCTGCGGCGTTCGCGGATCAGGGGCTGGGGCAGGGCCAGGGGCAGGTTTCGGGCCATGGCCAGGAGCTCGGGCAGGGCCAGGCCCACGGCCACGCCGCCCAGGGCCGGGCCGCGGGCCACGGTCCGGCTTCGGCCGACGCCGGGCACGATCCCGGTGCGACCGCCGAGTGGCGGTTCCCGGAGGCCGTGCAGGACTCCGAGCCGGTGACCACCGGCCAGTGGACCCTTCCGGAACTCCCCGAGGAGACGGGCGAGTTCCGGCGGGGCGGGCTGGAGGCCGACTGGAGCCAGGCTCCGGCGACGCTGCCGGGCGGGGCGGCTGCCCCGTGGGCGACCCACCCCGACTTCGAGGCGGCGGCAGCCGGGCGTCCGGATGCCGCTGCGGGCTCCGTTCAGGGTGCCGTTCCTGGTGCCGTTCCGGATCCGCTTCCCGGTGCCGGGATGAGCTCGGGCGTGCTGCCCGAGGCGCGTCCGGACGCGATCGACGCGGGTACCTCGGGCGCGGGCCTGCGGCGGCTCGGCGGCCCCGGGGTCGGTGGCCCCGGGCGCGGTCCGAGGGTGCTGGGCGGGCCCGGCGTGGGCACGCTCCCGGAGGGGGAGCCGGCACATCCGGCTCCGCACGACGTAGAGGCCGCCCACGGCCCGGCGACGACGCCGGTCACGGCGGAGCGGCCGCATCCCGGGGCGGAGGCCCCCGAGCCGCCGGCGGTGGCTGCGGCTGCCGACGCGGCCGGGGCCGCGGAGCGGGAGCGCGAGGTGAGCGCCGTCGCGGCGCCGGAGTACGCCCTCGCGGGTGGTCCGGGCGCAGACGGCATCGGTGGTACCGGCGGCTTCGCGGAGCCGGGGGACACGAACGCGCACGGTTTCACGGCATCCGGCCACGGCGCCGCCGGGTCGGAGCCCGGGCCGGCCGGTGAGGCCGGTGAGCACGGATTCACGGCGGAGCCCGTCGGCACGGACGGGCGCGGCTTCGAGTTCGGCGGCGGTGCCGGCACCGGTGGCGGTGGCGGGCTGGGCGAAGCCGCCGGGGAGGTTTCGCAGGCCGCGGCGGTCGGGGGTCCGGGCTCGGGCTCGGGCGAAGCCGGGGCTGCGGGCGCGCCGGGTGCGGACACCGCCGACAGCGCTGTGGCAGCGCCGGATGCGGGATCGGCCGGAGGTTTCCCGCTCGAGGGGCCGACGTACGAAGAAGAAGCGACTGCCGAGGCCGTCGCCCATCACGAGCACCCGCTGGCTTCCTACGTCCTGCGCGTCAACGGCGCCGACCGGCCCGTCACCGGTGCGTGGATCGGCGAGTCCCTGCTCTACGTGCTGCGCGAGCGCCTCGGCCTCGCCGGCGCCAAGGACGGCTGCTCGCAGGGCGAATGCGGTGCGTGCGCGGTGCAGGTCGACGGCCGGCTCGTGGCCTCCTGCCTGGTCCCGGCCGCGACGGCGGCGAGCAGCGAGGTCCGCACCGTGGAGGGGCTCGCCAGCGGCGGGGAACTTTCGGACGTGCAGCAGGCGTTGTGCAGGTCGGGTGCGGTGCAGTGCGGGTTCTGCGTGCCCGGCATGGCCATGACCATCCACGACCTGCTGGAGGGCAACCACGCCCCCAGCGAGCTGGAGACCCGGCAGGCCCTGTGCGGGAACCTCTGCCGCTGCTCCGGCTACAAGGGCGTCATCGAGGCCGTCCGCGAGGTCGTCGCGGAGCGCGAGGCGGCGGCTGTGGGCGACGCGCCTGCGGCTGCGTCCGGGAACGGGCCCGCTGACGGGTCCGGTGCCGGGAACGGCCCGGAGGCGCGCATCCCGCACCAGGCGCCGCCCGGCGAGGGCGGGATCCACCACCACGGAGGCATGGCGTGAGCGGGCACGACGCGGCCACGGCAACGGCGACGGTAACGGTCTCCACGAGCGCTTCGGCGGCCGCGCCGCCCGAGGCGGGCGAGCACGAGGTACCGCGCGGAATCGGAGCCTCCGTACCGGCCGCCGACACGCGCGCCAAGAGCGAGGGCACCTTCCCGTACGCCGCCGACCTGTGGGCCGAGGGCCTGCTCTGGGCCGCCGTCCTGCGCTCCCCGCACGCCCACGCCCGCATCCTCTCCGTCGACACCTCCGCGGCCGCCGCCATGCCCGGCGTGCGCGCCGTCGTCACCCACGCCGACGTCCCCGGCGCGACCACGCACGGCCGCCGGATCGCCGACCGGCCCGTGTTCGCCCACGACGTCGTACGCCACCACGGCGAGCCCATCGCCGCCGTCGCCGCCGACCACCCGGACACCGCCCGCCTCGCGGCCGCCGCGATCGCCGTCGAGTACGAGCTGCTCGACGCGGTCACGGACCCCGAGCAGGCCTTCGGGGCCCCCGCGCTGCACCCCGACGGCAACCTGATCCGGCACATCCCGCTGCGCTACGGCGACCCGGAGGCCACCGGCGAGGTCGTCGTCGAGGGCCTGTACCGGATCGGCCGCCAGGACCCCGCGCCCATCGGCGCCGAGGCCGGGCTGGCCGTGCCGCGGCCCGACGGCGGCGTGGAGATCTACACCGCCTCCACCGACCCGCACCTGGACCGCGACCTGGCGGCGGCGTGCTTCGGCCTCGAACCCGACCGGGTGCGGGTCGTGGTGACCGGCGTCCCCGGCGCGACCGCCGACCGCGAGGACGCGGCGTTCCAGCTGCCGCTGGGCCTGCTGGCCCTGCGGACCGGCCACCCGGTGAAGCTGGCCGCGACCCGCGAGGAGTCCTTCCTCGGCCACACCCACCGCCACCCGACGCTGCTGCGCTACCGCCACCACGCGGACGCGGACGGCCGCCTGGTCAAGGTCGAGGCCCAGATCCTGATGGACGCGGGCGCGTACGCGGACTCCTCCTCCGAATCGCTGGCCGCGGCGGTGGCGTTCGCGTGCGGCCCGTACGTGGTCCCGCACGCCTTCGTGGAAGGCTGGGCGGTCCGTACGAACAACCCGCCGTCGGGCCACGTACGGGGCGAGGGCGCGATGCAGGTCTGCGCCGCGTACGAGGGCCAGATGGACAAACTGGCCGCGGCCCTCGGCATCGACGGCGCGGAACTGCGCCTGCGCAACGTCCTGGCGACCGGTGACCTGCTCCCGACGGGCCAGACGGTCACCTGCCCGGCGCCCGTGGCCGAACTCCTGCGCGCGGTCCGCGATCACGAACTCCCCTCCCTCCCGAAGGACACCCCGGAGGAGGACTGGCTGCTGCCGGGCGGCCCGGAGGGCGCGGGCGAGCCGGGCGCGGTGCGGCGCGGGGTCGGGTACGGCGTGGGCATGGTCCACATGCTCGGCGCGGAGGGAACGGACGAGGTCTCGACGGCGACGGTCAAGGTCGTCAACGGCTCGGCGACGGTCATCTGTGCGGCGGTGGACACCGGGCAGGGCTTCTCGACCCTCGCGCGTCAGATCGTCCAGGAGACGCTGGGCGTCGACGAGGTGGTGACGGCCCCGGTCGACACCGACCAGCCGCCGGCGGGCCCGGCGGCGCACGGCCGCCACACGTGGGTGAGCGGAGGCGCGGTGGAGCGCGCGGCCAAGATGGTCCGCACGCAGCTCCTCCAGCCGATGGCCCACAAGCTGGGCATGTCGACGGAACTCCTCCAGATCCAGGACGGCCGGATCACGTCGTACGACGGCGCGTTCTCGATGTCGGTCGCGGAAGCCATGGCGGGCAAGGAACTCTGGGCGACGGCCCAGTGCCGCCCCCACCCGACGGAGCCCCTGGACGGCGACGGCCAGGGCGACGCCTTCGTGGGCCTGGCCTTCTGCGCGATCCGCGCGGTGGTGGACGTGGACATCGAGCTGGGCTCGGTACGGGTGGTGGAGCTGGCGGTGGCCCAGGACGTGGGCCGCATCCTCAACCCCCGCCAGCTGGAGGCCCGTATCGAAGCGGGCGTCACGCAGGGCGTGGGCGCGGCGCTGACGGAGAACCTCCGCTCGGCCTCGGGCCTGATCCGCCACCCCGACCTGACGGGCTATGCGCTGCCGACGTCGCTGGACGCCCCGGTGGTCCGCATCGTCAAACTGGTCGAAGAGCGGGACGTGGTGGCCCCGTTCGGGGCGAAGGCGGCCAGTGCGATCCCTGTGGTCACGACCCCGGCGGCGGTAGCCTCGGCGGTACGGTCGGCCACGGGCCGCCCGGTCAACAGGCTCCCGATCCGCCCCTCGGCGGCGGTCGCGGCGCCCAACTCATGACCGTGTGACTCCCATTGCACGTGCAACCCCGAGCTTGGGACTGTCGGAACCGGTCGCTAGAGTGATCGGTAAGACGTAGTACGTGCGCGTGCGAACGGGTGCGAACGGGGACGGGGCGCGGCGGAAACGCTGCGCCCACGGGGATTTCGGGGAGTCGGGGAGGCCATCGTGGCAGAGGAGAAGGCGCCGGGCGGGCTGGCGGGGCTGGGTGGCCTCAGTTCGGGCCTGGCGGATGCGATCAGGAGGCAGGCGGTCTCACAGCAGGCCGCGGCCGACCTGAAGATCGAGCACGACACGCTGTCGGAGTACCAGAAGATGGTCGATGACCTCCTGGACGACCTCACGGGCTCGGCTGCGGACCACAAGAAGCTGGCTAACAACACCCTGCCGGCAGCCAAGCTCGGCTCGGGCTTCCCGGAGGCCGACGCCCTGTTCAAGTCGTACACGACGGTCGTGACGGAGCTGGAGAAGCTCTCGAAGGGCCTGGGCGGACTCATCGAGGCCATGGGCATTGCGATCCTGTCGGCGGGCAACGGCTACACCGACGTGGACTACGAGACGAAGCGTCGGATGGTCGCTCTGGCGCAGACGGCGGAGGCGCAGTACGACCCGAAGCGCGACCCGTATGTCGAGGAGCAGCGCAAGCTGGAAGCCTCGAAGCACCATGGTTCCGAGACTCCCGGTTCGGACGGCAAGCCGAAGGGGGCTGACTACTAATGGCGACGAATTTCGAGGGTTACTCGCACCAGAAGCTGCGCGAGATGCGGGCCTCACTGGACCCGACGGCGGTCAAGGACCGTGCCGACCGCCTGCAGAAGGCGTCCGAGGACATCGCGAAGATCGCTGAGAAGCTGAAGAACCACCGGGTCACCGGGTGGGAGGGCGAGGCGGCAACGGCCTTCCAGGAATGGGTGGGCCGGGCGGGCAACGCGACGCTGCGACTGAGCGAGTACAGCGCGACGGGCGCGAAGTGGATGGGCGACACCGTCCAGAAGATGATCGAGGCGCGGGACATGCCCGCCTACGACACGAAGGCCGCCGAGAACCTGGAAGCGGCCCGCAAGGCACACAACGACCCGGACGCGCAGCAGATCGCCAGCCAGGAGCGGAGCAAGCTCGACGCGGATCACCGTGAGTCGATCAGGTTGATGAACAACCTGGCGCAGTCGTACGAGCTGTCGTACGGCGAGATGAACAAGGCGGAGATCCCGACGTTCCCGCCGCCGCCGGCGGCGATCGTTCCGAGGGACGTCTCCATGGAAGGCGACCTGGCTCGCCCGGGGGGAGGTTCGAGTTCAGGTAACTCATCGCACGTGTCCTACGCGCCTGGCAACACGGGGTCCGAGAACGAGCAGGGTTGGGGACCAAGCCATCAGTCAAAGGCGGACAGCACTGCGCCCCAGACGACGGTGCACCCGTCCTTGCCCGGGATCCCGGACCGTGACGTAGACGTGGACCTTGACCACGTTGCAACCCTGCCGTCTCCCTCGACGACCTTGCCCCCGACGACGGGCACACCGGTCCCCAACCTCCCGGTGGGCCCTGGCCCCGGACCCGTTGTCCCCATCCCGCCTGTGGGCCTTCCACCAGTCACTGGCAAGACGGGCCCTGGCCCCGGCCTAGGCAAGGCCCCGACCCTCGGTCCCGGCGTCAGCGGTCCCGGCAGGGCCAATCCGATCTCAGGTTTGTCCCCACGGGATTCCGGCATCATGGGCGGACGCGCCGTACCGACCAGCGGCCCCAACGCGGGAATCCCGCGCGGCACGGTCATCGGAGGCGAGGGCACGCAGACCGGCCGCGGCATGATGGGCGGCGGCCCTCACGGTGGTGGGGGTGCCCACGCCGGCGGTCTGGGTGGTACCCCGGCGCGTCGGCTGGCCTCGGAGCCGGGCGGCATCGTGGGCGGTCGTCAGTCTGTGGCGGGCGGACGTCTGGCGACCGGCGGTCAGCCGTTCACCCAGGGCGGCTCGGGCCTCGTACGCAACGGTGGCGGCGCCATGGGCCACGCAGGTGCCGGTATGCGGACTCCGGGCAGTCGTCGCGAGGACCAAGGCGGCGAGCGCCCGGACTACCTGGTCGAGGACGAAGAGACCTGGCAGGGCAACCGTCGTGTTGCTCCGCCGGTGATCGACTGAGAAGAACGGACGTTGTACGAGATGCACATGCGCAAGGCGACCGCGGCCTTTATCGGCCTGCTGCTGGCCGGGGTCGCCGCGACCCCGGCCCACGCGGAGACCATTCGCTCGAAGCAGTGGCATCTCGACACCATGAAAGCCGAAGATATCTGGAAGATCAGCAACGGCAAGGGGGTTACTGTTGCGCTGATCGATTCCGGTGTGAATCGCATTCCGGAACTTGAAGGACAGGTCTTGTCCGGTAAGGACTTCGTCCAAGGGGATGGTGCAGGCGACGAGCGGAAAGATCTCAGTAGCCACGGCACGAGCATGGCCTCGATCATCGCCGCTACCGGGAACCATCCCAGCGGTGACGGCGCCTTTGGCCTTGCGCCTGGTAGCAAGATCCTTCCGATCCGTGTTCCTGACATGTTGGAAGGGGCAGACACCCCATCGTGGGTTGCTGCAATTCGCTATGCGGCGGACTCGGACGCCAAGATCATCAATATCTCTCTCGCCTACCCCGGCACTCCGAAGGACGACGAATCTCGTCGGGAAGCCGTGAAGTATGCGCTCTCCAAGGGAAAGTTGATCTTTGCTGGTGCTGGTAACAGTGGAGATACGACTAACAAGATCATGTACCCTGCCGCGACCCCCGGAGTAGTGGCCGTCGGCGCTTTGGACTCCAAGGGCGAACCGACCAAGGAGTCGCAGCACGGCGCTCAGCTTGACATGGCGGCACCCGGTATGGACATTGTCACGGCTTGCGCAGGAAAGACCGGACTCTGCACCAGCCACGGCACCAGCGACGCAACCGCCCTAGCCTCCGCCTCCGCCGCCCTCCTGTGGTCCGCGCACCCCGACTGGACCAACAACCAGGTCCTCCGGGTCCTCCTGAACACCGCCGGCAAGCCGACGGACGGCTCTCAGCGCAACGACTACATCGGCTACGGCATCGTCCGGCCCCGGATCGCGGTGCCCAACCCCGGTGACCCCGGGCCGGCCGATGTGTACCCCCTGCCCGACCTCGCTGCTGCCGACGCGGCCAAGAACCCCTCGCCGTCCACCGACGGCAAGGCGTCCGGCTCCGCGGCCCCCAAGCCGGCGCCCCAGGCCGACGAGCAGAAGAGCGGCAGTTCCCTTCCCTGGATCGCCCTCGGTCTGGGAGCCTGCGTGCTCATCGGTGGCGCCGTCACCGCGGTGGTCATACGCCGCAACAGATGACGACGGCTCACCACTGATTGGACCTTCTCTTTCACAGGAGTTCACGCGATGTCGTTCGACGAGGAATGGTCGGCGGCACGCGCCACGGCCTCCGCCAACGTCTCCATGCGGCTCAACCACGTACCCGTCGAGCCCGGCGGCGGTGGCGGCGGTGACTTGGAGCTCAACCAGGACCACATCGGCGCCATCGGCACCGAGGCGTACAAGCTGCACTCGCGGCTCCAGACGGACGGCAAGCACGCCGCGACCGCCACCGGCGAGGCCGCCGGGGCGCTCACGAAGGAGAGCTTCGCCAGCGGGGCCGCACTGCTGAAGCTCAACACCACGTGGGAGAGCCAGGTGAAGACCCTCGTGGCCGCCTGCGCGAACATCTCGAACGGCCTCAACTACTCGCTCAAGTCCCACGCCCGGGAAGAGCAGCAGTTGCACGCCGACTTCACCACGTCCGCGATCGACAAGTACCTCAAGTAGGCGGCGCCTCCATGCTGACGTACGAGAACGTGATGAACGCTCCCCTGGACAAGCTCCAGACGGCGGTCACGGACTGGAAGGCCATGGCCGACAAGCTGGACGAGATGGCCGAGGCCGCTCGAAACGGCATGAAGGCCAAGGCCGACAAGGCCGAGTGGAGCGGGGTCACCGCCGGCGTCGGGCGGGCGTTCGTCGACAAGACGGCCAAGGAGTTCGAAGACGCGGCCAAGGAGGCCAAGGGCGTCCACCAGCTCCTCAGCGACGGCCACACCACCATCAAGACGGCTCGCGACGCGCTGAAGAAGGCCGTCGACGAGGAGGCCCCGGCCGCCGGGTTCCGCGTGGACGCGGCCGGCAAGGTCACGGCCGTTCCGATGGATCCGAAGACCGAGTACGCGGCGCGCCACGACCCGGACTACGCGGAGTTCAAGCGCAAGCAGGAGGAGAACCGCAAGGCCTGGCAGGCGAGGGTGGACCGGCTCGTCGAGGACTGCGCGGATGCCGACGACTCCCTGGCCCGCGCGCTGCGTACGAACGTCGCGGACGACCACGACTTCACCGCGCCGAAGTACACCACCCTGGACGCCGAACAGGCCGACCGGGCGGCCGAGCTGATGAAGAAGCTCAGCAAGGAACCGGGCGGCGTGGCCCGCCACCCCGAGATGCTGCGCGAGCTGGAGGACCTGCTCGACGACAACCGCGACGACGCCGAGTTCGCGCCGGACTTCTACCGCAAGCTCGGCCCCGAAGGCACCCTCGAGGCGTACGCGAAGCTGTCCATCGACGCGTCGACGTTGGGCAATGTGGGCAAGGACCGGCTGGCGATGGTCGGCAACATCCAGAACGACATGGGCGCGATGCTGGGTCTCGCGACGCAGAAGAGCTCGCCGAACCACCTGGATGCGGCGTGGACGACCGGCCTGATGAAGGCCGGTCGCAAGGAGATGCAGGTCACCGGCGACCTGACCAGCAGGATCTACGGTTACCAGGCGCTGGGCGCGCTGCTCCACGAGGGCAAGTACGACAAGGAGTTCCTGACCTCGGTCGGCCGCGACATGGTGGCGTTCGACCGCGAGAACCCGAAGGCCTGGGAGCACGGCGCCCCGTACGACCCGAAGACGGTGCTCAGCCAGGGCAAGGACGGCAGCCGGGGCTTCTACCCGCTGACGGGCCTGATGGACGCGATGTCCCACAACCCGGACGCGGCGACGGCCTTCTTCAACGAGCCGGTCCGCCAGGACAGCAACGGCGACGGCATCGTCACGACGGCCGACAAGGCGGTGTCCGGGCAGCACGGCAAGGCGCGGGGCATGGTCGACTACATGCTCGACAAGGAGTCCTGGGCCGACGCCTTCGACCGGACGCCCGCACACCCCTACGGCGAAGCGGGCCCGGCCCAGGAGGCCCTCGGCGGCGCCCTCGAAGCGGCCGTCTCGGGCCGCGTCCCGGGCGACGAGGACGCGAAGCCGGTCCCCCACACCAAGGAAATGACGGCGATCATGGAACGCGTCGTCGAAAAGATCGGCGACGACCCGTCCCTGGTGGCGCCGGACCCGGAGGACAAGGACAAGGCTCCGAAGCTGGGCGCCATGGCCGGGCACTTCGGCAACATGGCGGCGGAATACATCCCGGACCTCCAGGCGTCCGCCGAGAACGGCGGCAACCAGATCAAGGTCACCGGTGACATGGCGGAGTTCAACAAGTCGACGATGTCCCGATTCCTCGGCGCGGTCGGCCAGGACCCGGGGGCCTACGGTGCCATCACGAACGCCAATCAGGCGTTCACCGGGGTCCTCATCACCGACGTTGTCCAGCATCGCGGAGGCAATGACCTTCTGGACGCGGCTGTGGAGAACGCCGTGCAGCCCGGCGGACAGATCGCGGGCATGCTGACGGAAGCGCGCGCCCAGAACATGCACGCCGAGACCGCCCACACGAACGAGGAGTACGTGAAGGGCGTAGAGGACGGCGCCAAGTGGATCAACCGCGGTATTTCGGCCGTGGGCGGCAAGTACCTAGAAATGGTGCCGGTCGCCGGTGATGTCGTGGAATGGGTCCAGGAAGACGTCACCGAGATCTTCGTCGAGGACGCCAAGGAGAAGGGCAAGGAGAACACCGCCAAGACCGAAGCGGGCGTGTCGAAGATGTACGCGGACGCCGAAGGCCGCACGAGCGATGCGGCCAGCAGGGCTGTACTGCATGCGGCTGCCGGCTCGGGTCTGTCAGAGAAGGAGATCGACACCCTCGCGGGTGTGGCGTCCAAGGAATCGGCCGTCGCGCATTCGGTGGGCCGTGACTTGGTGGACAGCTCGAAGGGGGCATCTTGATGTCCCCTTCGAGGTCGGGGCGAGCCGACGGCATGCCGCACCTGGGCCGGGAGACGGGCGCGCAATGTACGTTCGGCTGCCCAAGGATGACCAGGACTTCCCCCACGAGGAGCTGAAGTGCGCGCTCTGACGGCGCCCGCCGCCCGCGTCGCAGTACTCGCCGTGCTCGTGACCCTGCTCGCGGGATGCACCACCTCGGATCCCGAGCCCAAGGCGTCGCTTTCGGCGAAGCCTCCGGAGGTGGATCCGACGCAGGCGTGCCCAGGGTTGATCACAGATGCCGCCGGCAAGGCCCTCACTGCGGTGTTGCAGTCCTCGCATTTGGTCAACGACGATGCGCAGAGCGTCGGCGTCACGGCCATGGGCAAGGCCCTGGAGGAGTCCTTCCGCGCCGGGTCGAAGGCAGGGGAGGTCGCCGCTCCCGCGTGCACGGTTACCGGAACCGTGGGCGGGGGGAAGAGGGTCGGCGAGATTCGCCTCGCCGCCAAGCGCGGGAACACCGGCACACCAGGAAGTGACCAGAGGGGTGTCCGGGTGACGCGCGCCGACAAGGAGCGAGGCGTGGCCTTCGACTGCGTGAGTACCCGCGTCGGCTCCACCCGCGACATGCCGCTGCGCATCACGGCTTTCTACACGGACCGGTCCCGAAGCAGCAGGGGAGACGCCGTACTGGGTGAGGACTACCTCGTCCTCGCCCACTCCGCCGCGGTCGCGATCGCCAAGGAACTGGGGTGTGAGGGCGGCGGCGGACTGCCCGAGAGCGCCTCTGCCCTCCCGGCGTCTTGACGTACTGCTGACGGACAAAGAGAAGGCCGCCCAGGGGAGCCTGAGCGGCCTTCGGAGAAGCCGTGACCGGAATCGAACCGGCGTAACTCGCTTTGCAGGCGAGTCCCTCAACCACTCGGGCACACGGCTGTGGGGTGGTTACGGGTATGACCGTACGAGGGGTTCCGAGGGGTGGGAAGAGGGGCGTGGGGGCTGCAATATGACTGCCATGCTGCGTTCATGGCTGTGGGGCCTAGGTCTCGCGGACCAGTGCGGGATCCGCCGAAATGACAGGGGCGCAACCCCGGCACGCGCCTTACTCTGGGGCGATGAGTGCCCTCGAACCCCGTGTGCCACAGCGCAATGCTTCGCCGGTCCCGCCCCGAGCCCAGGGCGGGATTCTGGGGTCCGCGTACCGGACGCTCAGTATCGGGATCATCTCCGTCATCTTTCTGATCGCCTTCGAGGCGACCGCGGTGGGGACGGCCATGCCCGTCGCCGCGCGGGAGCTGGAGGGGATCGGGCTGTACGCCTTCGCCTTCTCCGCCTACTTCACCACCAGCCTCTTCGGGATGGTGCTGTCCGGGCAGTGGGCCGACCGGCAGGGGCCGCTGGGGCCGCTGACCGTCGGGATCGGGGCCTTCGCCGCCGGGCTGGTGCTGGCGGGGACCGCCGGGGGCATGTGGGTGTTCGTCCTCGGGCGGGCCGTGCAGGGGTTCGGCGGGGGGCTCGTCATCGTCGCCCTGTACGTCGTGGTGAGCCGTGCGTACGAGGAGCGGCTGCGGCCCGCGATCATGGCCGCGTTCGCCGCGAGCTGGGTGGTGCCGTCCATCGTCGGGCCGCTGGCTGCGGGGACCGTGACCGAGCACCTCGGCTGGCGCTGGGTGTTCCTCGGCATCCCGATGCTGGTCGTCGTGCCGCTGGTGGTGGCCCTGCCGGCGATACGGCGGACCGCGTCCGGGCCGGTGGATCCGGACGCGCCGCCCGCCGCCCCCGACCGGCGGCGGATCCGGCTGGCGCTCGGGATCTCCGTCGGGGCGGGCTTGTTGCAGTACGCCGCCCAGGATCTGCGGTGGCCGTCGCTGCTTCCGGCCGTGGCCGGTACGGCGCTGCTGGTGCCCGCCGTACGGGGGCTGCTGCCGCGCGGGACCTACCTGGCGCGGCGGGGTCTGCCATCGGTGGTGCTGCTGCGCGGGGTGGCCGCGGGGTCGTTCATCGCGGCGGAGAGCTTCGTGCCGCTGATGCTGGTCACCCAGCGGGGGCTGAGCCCGACGCTGGCCGGGTTCTCGCTGGCGGCGGGCGGGGTGACCTGGGCGGGCGGTTCGTGGCTGCAGTCGAAGGGGCGGATGGCGCCGTACCGGGAGCGGCTGATGGTCGCCGGGATGGTGCTCGTGGCCTTCGCCATCGCCACGGCCCCGGCCGTGCTGATCGAGTCCGTGCCGGTGTGGACGCTGGCCGCCGCGTGGGCGGTGGGGTGCCTGGGGATGGGGCTGGTGATCGGTTCGACGAGCGTGCTGCTGCTGGAGCTTTCGGCGCCGGAGGAGGCGGGGGCCAACTCCGCTGCGCTGCAGATCTCGGACGCGCTGGCCAATGTCGTGCTGCTGGCGGCGGGCGGCGCGGCGTTCGCCGCGCTGGGCGGGGGAGCGGTGGGGGCGGCGCATGCCGTGGCCGCCGAGGGACCGGGCTCGCACCCCGCCGCGTTCCTGGTCGTGTTCCTGCCGATGGCCGCGGTGGCGTTGGCGGGGGCCTGGGTCGCGACCCGGCTCGATCCGCCGACCGCCTCGGCGGGGGACTGAGGCGTCCGCCGGCCCGGTATCGACGGGGGGCGGGTCCCTCGACGCGAAACCGCCTGACATCCGTTGGTGCATGGCCGGTCTCAACGTCAAATTCACCGAAGAAGAGCTGGCCGCCCTGCGTGAGCGCGCGGAGGCGGAGGGCCGCAGCATGCAGTCATTCGCCCACGACGCGGTCATCAAGGCCATAAACGAACACTCCAGGCTGTTCAACGAGGCGGCGGAGCACGTTCTCAAGGCGAGCGCGGAGCTGAACAGGAGGCTCGCCTGATGCACTACCTCACGCTTCCCGAGCTGCTAAACCTCGCGGAGCGTCTTGGTGCGAACGAGGTGCGCGATTACGGACTGCTCGACTCTGCTCTGGCGCGCCCGCAGGCGATCGTGTTCGGACAGGACGCCTACCCGGACGTCTGGCAGAAAGCCGCAGCGCTCATGGAGTCACTGGCCCGCAACTACGGGCTGGTCGACGGAAACAAGCGCATCGCCTGGTACGCGACCTGGGTCTTCCTGCACATGAACGGCCATCCGCTTGACCGGGCGTTCGACGTGGACGAGGCCGAGCAGTTCGTGCTGGACGTATGCCAGGGGGCCTTGGACGTCCCCAAGATCGCAGCGCAGCTGCCGAGGTTCGCGGGCTGAGAATCCGGGTCGGATGTGACGCTCACCGCACCCGCCGAGGTCACGGGCCTGTCCCTCCGCGAGGGGCCGGCCGGCCCCGGTAAGGTGGCCCGGTTGTCCTACGTACGACCACCGCGCCCGCCGCCGAGAGCCCGAACCGGAGACCGTGACTACTACCGCCTCCCACCACCTCTCACCCGCCTTCCCCGGCCGTGCCCCCTGGGGTACCGCCAGCAAGCTGCGCGCCTGGCAGCAGGGTGCGCTGGACCGGTACGTGCAGACCCAGCCGCGGGACTTCCTCGCGGTCGCGACGCCCGGCGCAGGCAAGACGACCTTCGCGCTGACGCTCGCGTCCTGGCTGCTGCACCACCATGTCGTGCAGCAGGTGACCGTCGTCGCGCCGACCGAGCACCTGAAGAAGCAGTGGGCCGAGGCCGCCGCCCGGATAGGCATCAGGCTGGACCCGGAGTACTCCGCCGGGCCGCTGAGCAAGGACTACCACGGGGTCGCCGTCACGTACGCGGGTGTGGGCGTGCGGCCGATGCTGCACCGCAACCGCTGCGAGCAGCGCAAGACCCTCGTCATCCTCGACGAGATCCACCACGCCGGTGACTCGAAGTCCTGGGGCGAGGCCTGCCTCGAGGCCTTCGACCCGGCGACCCGGCGCCTCGCGCTGACCGGTACGCCCTTCCGGTCCGACACCAATCCCATCCCGTTCGTGACCTACGAGGAAGGGAACGACGGGATCCGGCGGTCGTCCGCCGACTACACCTATGGGTACGGGAACGCGCTGGGTGACGGCGTCGTCCGGCCCGTGATCTTCCTTTCCTACAGCGGCAACATGCGCTGGCGCACCAAGGCCGGCGACGAGATCGCCGCCCGGCTCGGCGAGCCGATGACCAAGGACGCCATCTCGCAGGCCTGGCGCACCGCGCTGGACCCGCGCGGCGACTGGATGCCGAACGTGCTGCGCGCCGCCGACCAGCGGCTGACCGAGGTCCGCAAGGGCATCCCGGACGCGGGCGGGCTCGTCATCGCCTCCGACCAGGACTCGGCGCGCGCGTACGCCAAGCTGATCCGCGAGATCACCGGGACGAAGGCCACCCTGGTGCTCTCCGACGACACCGGCGCCTCGAAGAACATCGACACCTTCAGCGGGAACGACGACCGCTGGATGGTCGCGGTCCGGATGGTGTCCGAAGGCGTCGACGTGCCGCGCCTCGCGGTCGGGGTGTACGCCACGACCATCTCGACGCCCCTGTTCTTCGCGCAGGCCGTCGGCCGTTTCGTACGGTCGCGCAGGCGCGGCGAGACGGCTTCCGTGTTCCTGCCGACCATTCCTTATCTTCTGGGCTTCGCGAACGAGATGGAGGTCGAACGCGACCACGTCCTCGACAAGCCGAAGAAGAAGGGCGAGGACGACCCGTACGCCGAGTCCGAGAAGGAGATGGACGAGGCGAACCGGCAGGAGGACGAGGACACCGGCGAAGACGAGCAGATGTCCTTCGAGGCGCTGGAGTCCGACGCCGTCTTCGACCGGGTGCTGTACGACGGCGCCGAGTTCGGCATGCAGGCGCACCCGGGCAGCGAGGAGGAGCAGGACTACCTCGGCATCCCCGGGCTGCTGGAGCCGGACCAGGTGCAGATGCTGCTGCAGAAGCGGCAGTCGCGGCAGATCGCGCACAGCCGCCGCAAGCCGGACGCGGAGGCGGACCTGTTGGAGCTGCCGGCGGACCGGCGCCCGGTGGTCTCGCACAAGGAGCTGCTGGAACTGCGGAAGTCGCTGAACACGATGGTGGGGGCGTACGTCCACCAGAGCGGCAAGCCGCACGGGGTGATCCACACGGAGCTGCGGCGGGTGTGCGGCGGGCCGCCGAGCGCGGAGGCGACGGCGGGGCAGCTGCGGGAGCGGATCAAGAAGGTGCAGGAGTGGGCCACGCGGATGCGGTAGCCCGGTGCCCCCGGTGCCCCGGTGGCCCGCCCCCGGTCGCCTGTTCGTACGGTCGTCCCGTCCCCGGTCCCGCGGATTTCTACGGACTGTGACGCCGGGTCCGTGCGGAGGTTCGCACGGGCCCCGGTCACGTTCCGTGTCCGTCCGCGGGTCCGCGTACGGCGCTGCGGGGGCCGCGGACGCGGCACCGGCGTCGGGGGATCGCACAGGCGCCGTCGGCGGGCCGAGGCCACGAACCGGCTCCGCGGGCGCTCCTGAACCGGCATAAAGGGGTAGTTGGCGCCCGGATTCTGGACGAGGCCTTCCGCTGAGCGGACCCGCTCGCTACTGTCCCCGCATCGAACGCCCCGTGGCAGCGCCGCCGCGGGAGCGCAGCCGGTGCCATGGCCGCTACCGGCGGCCTCTCCGTGCGTCGCCGTGGGACCGGCGTCGTTCCATCCCGAGAGTCACCGCCGCTCACCGAGAGAGGGAGAGGCGTCGTGACCGCGGAAACCTCCCAGACTCTGGACCGAGGACTCAGAGTCCTCAAACTGCTCGCCGACACCGACCACGGTCTGACCGTCACCGAGCTCTCCAACCGCCTCGGTGTGAACCGCACCGTGGTCTACCGCCTGCTGGCCACCCTCGAGCAGCACGCCCTCGTCCGCCGCGACCTCGGCGGCCGGGCCCGCGTCGGGCTCGGGGTGCTGCGGCTCGGGCGGCAGGTGCACCCGCTCGTGCGCGAGGCGGCCCTGCCGGCGCTCCGGTCCCTCGCCGAGGACATCGGCGCCACCGCGCACCTGACCCTCGTGGACGGCACCGAGGCGCTCGCCGTGGCCGTCGTCGAGCCGACCTGGACCGACTACCACGTGGCCTACCGGCCCGGATTCCGCCACCCGCTGGACCGCGGGGCAGCCGGGCGGGCCATTCTGGCGGCCCGTCAGGGCACGCTCACCGAGCCCGGCTACACGCTGACCCACGGAGAGCTCGAAGCGGGCGCCAGCGGCGCGGCGGCGCCCCTCGTGGGCATCACGGGACTGGAGGGCAGCGTGGGCGTCGTGATGCTGGCCGACGCCGTGCCCGAGCGGGTCCGCCCTGCGCTGACGTTCAGCGCCGAAGCGCGCCACGCCCTGCGCTGACGTTCAGCGCCGAAGCGCGCCACGCCCTGCGCTGACGTCCAGCGCCGAAGCGCGCCACGCCCTGCGCCGAGGCGCGCCCCCCTCCCTGCGCCGAGGGTGGCGGGACGGCGGGGCGCGGGGGCGGTGGGGGCGCCCGATAGATTGGGCGGGTGCTCTCTCGCCTCACACGTCTGCCGCGTCCCGCCGCCCTGGCCGTCTGCGCCCTGCCCGTACTCGGGCTGTTCGCCGCCGCGGCCTTCGCGCCGCTGCCCTTCGTGATCGCCCAGCCGGGGCCCACGGCCGACGTGCTCGGCGCCCGCGACGGCAAGCCCGTGATCACCGTCACGGGCGCCCCGACCCGGCAGACCACGGGCCAGCTCCGGATGACCACCATCCAGGCCACCGGTCCCTCCACCACCGTGACCCTGCCCGAGCTCGTCGACGACTGGTTCGACAGCAGCCGGGCGGTCATGCCCAGGGAGGCGGTCTACCCCTCGGGCGGAAGCGACAAGGAGATCGAGGAGCACAACCTGGAGGAAATGGCGACGTCGCAGTCGACGGCCGCCCAGGCCGCCCTCGGCTACCTCCACAAGGACCCGAAGGACGTGAAGGTCCAGCTCAACCTCGCCGACGTGGGCGGCCCGAGCGCCGGCCTGCTCTTCTCCCTCGGCATCGTCGACAAGCTCGACGGCGACGGCAGCGGCGGCGATCTCACCGGCGGCCGCACCGTCGCCGGTACGGGCACCATCAGCGCGGACGGCAAGGTCGGCGCGGTCGGCGGCGTGGCCCTGAAGACCCAGGCCGCGCAGCGCGACGGGGCGAGCGTGTTCCTCGTACCGGAGGCCGAGTGCGCCGATGCGCAGTCCGAACTCCCCGAGGGGCTCCGTCTGGTCCCCGTCAGTTCTCTGACGGATGCGGTGCAGTCGCTGCGTGCGCTGACCCGGGGAGAGCCGGTTCCGTCCTGCTGAGCTCCGCCGGGTCGACCGGATCCCGGCCGGTCTCCGGCAGGCGCTCCATCGTGCGCCAGGCCGGGAAGACCAGCGGCGCGAGCGTGGTCAGCAGGTAGACGCCGCCGAACAGCAGCAGGGCCGGCCTCGCCCCGAACCCGTCGGCGAGCAGGCCCGCCGCGAGCCCGCCCAGCGGCATGGTCAGCTCGCAGCCGGCCGTGGTCACGCCCGAGACGCGGCTGCGCAGCTCGTCCGGGATCCTCTCGTAGAGCACGGTGGTCAGGATCGGGTTCAGCATGCCCGCGCC
This sequence comes from Streptomyces katrae, assembly GCF_000717655.1. Taxonomy (GTDB): domain Bacteria; phylum Actinomycetota; class Actinomycetes; order Streptomycetales; family Streptomycetaceae; genus Streptomyces; species Streptomyces katrae_B. The sequence continues at coordinate 37,168 of NZ_JNZY01000026.1, read as the reverse complement.
CAGCCCGGACAGCGCCATCGTCACCGCGAGCGGCAGCGGGGTGTCGGTGAAGGCGGCCACCGCGTACCGGGGTGCACCGCACAGCAGGAAGGCAGTCGCGTACACGGTCCTGCGGGAGAACCGCTCGCCCCACACCCCGTAGAGCAGGGCGCCCAGCAGCGCGAAGCCGCCGAAGAGGGAGACGAGCAGGCCGACCGCGGTGGCGCCGCCGAGGGCCTCGCGGCCGTGCACGGGCAGCAGGACCGCGGACCAGCCCTGGTCCAGGCCGTTGGTCATCATCACCATCACGGTGATGCCGGCCAGCAGCCGCGAGCGGGTGAGGAAGGTCCAGCCCTCGGCCAGTTCGGCCCGGTAGCCGGCCAAGGAGATCTTCCCGGAGGCGCGCTGCGGCTCGGCGGCCGGTACCCCGCGCAGGAAGGCGGTGACCAGCAGCGCCGACACGGCGAAGGTGGCCGCGTCCAGCAGCAGGGCGGACTCGGCACCGAAGACCGCGATCAGTACGCCGGCCAGCGCGGCCCCGATCATCCGGGCTCCGCGGGAGACCGCGTCGTACAGGCTCGCCGCCCGCGCCACGGTGGTGCCGGCGTGCTCGGCGAGGTCCGGCAGCAGGACGCCGCGGGCGGTCAGGCCGGGGGTGTGGACGAGGCCCCCGACGGCCATCAGCGCGCACAGCATCCAGAACTCCAGCGCGCCCGCGTAGTGCAGCAGCGGGATCGCGCCGACCGAGAAGGCGCAGATGAGGTCGGAGGCCGCAGAGACCCGGCGGCGGCCGATCCGGTCGATGACCGGGCCGCCGACGAGCGCGGCGACGACGACGGGCAGGGTGGCGCAGAAGGCGACGACCCCGGCCCGGCCGGCGCTGCCCGTGGTCTGGAGCACGAACCACGGGACGCCGATCAGGGTGAGGGAACTACCGGCTATGGAAACGGTGTTGGCGGCCAGGACGGCCGCGAACGGTCGTCGGCTCATGCGGCGTGCTGGACGCGGGCGTGGAGGTGGGCGGGCTGCATCAGCCGGATCCCGGCGCTGATCAGGGCCTCCCCGAGCAGGTTGCGCAGGGCGGGGGCGGCCGGGGCGGCTTCGCGGGCCAGGTGCCAGGCGGCGGCCTCGGCGGCGAGTTCGGCGCTACGGGCGGCGTGCGTGACGGTGTGGATCTCGGCGGGCGTGAAGGCGTGCACGACAGGACTCCTTCTGCGGTGAAGCAGTGAAGCGGTGGATACGGCGAATGCGGCGAATGCGGTGAATGCGGCGGATGCGAGGAGGGCGGGGAAGGACGTGGCTACTCGCCGGTCCGCGGGAAGACGTGCGAGTGGAGGCGGACCGTCTTCGTGTCTTCCGACGGCGGCAGGTCGCGGTAGCTGTTGATCAAGTCGTGCATCTTGCGGATCAGCTCGAGGGTCTGGCCGGGTGTCAGGCGCAGCGTGAAGTCGCTGACCTCCGAGGCGCGCCGCCAGTCCTGGGACCAGCTGAGGGCCGTGCCGAGCCAGGTGCTCAGCTCCTGCGTGTGGATCGTCGCGAGCTCGTGCAGGAAGAGGTCCGCCGCGCCGCGCGTGGCCGGGTCCTCGTCGTACAGCAGCTGCTCGTCGAACCGGGTGCCGTCATGGACGGCCCGCCACCAGCGTTCGCGGCCCTTGCCGTGCTCCGGCGCGTCCTCGACGAACCCGTGCGCGGCGAGCTGGCGCAGGTGGTAGCTGGTCGCGCCGCTGGACTCCCCGAGCCGTTCCGCCAGCTGCGACGCCGTGGCCGGGCCTCCGCGGCGCAGTGCGGCCAGCATGCGCATGCGCAGGGGGTGGGCGAGACCGCGCAGGGAGCGGGCGTCGAGCGTACGGACCTTGGGTTCTTCGGCGCTCGGCTCTTCGGTGTTCGGTTCTTCGGTGTTGGCTTCTTCGGTGTTCGGTTCTTCGGGCATGGCTCAACCATAGAGTTGCAAAGATTTCTATGCAAGGGTTTCTTTGCAACGTGTTCTTTGGAACTGTCGAGGCGGCGGCTCAGCCCTCGTGCGCCGCCTGCTCCACCAGGGGGATGACCCGCAGCGGCACCGGGTTCTCCATGACGATCGCCGTCGAGGCCCGCACGATCCCCTCGAATCCGACGACCCGGTCGATCACCCGCTGCAGATCGGCGTTGGACCGCGCCACGAGCCGGCACAGCATGTCCCCGTGCCCGGTCGTGGTGTGCAGCTCCAGCACCTCCGGCACGCCGTTCAAGTGCGCCCGTACGTCGGCGCCTTGGCCCTGCTTGATCTCCAGCGTCGCGAACGCGGTCACCGGGTACCCGAGGGCCGCCGGGTCCACCTGCGGTCCGAAGCCGCGTATGACCCCGTTCGACTGGAGCCGGTCGAGCCGGGCCTGCACGGTGCCGCGGGCCACGCCGAGCCGGCGCGAGGCCTCCAGGACCCCGATCCGGGGCTCGCGGGCGAGCAGGACGATGAGCCGGCCGTCGAGTTCGTCGATGCCCATGGAAGCCTTCCCTCGATCGGCTGGTCATACTGCACAGATCTCTCAGTAATACTCCGCCCCGACTGGTCAGCCTGTACAGCCAAACAGGAAACTATTGCGCAGCTTGTGGATCGGCGGGACTCTGCGGCTATGACTGAGTCTTTGGTGAACCTCGAGACCACCCCGCACACCGCGCGTGAGGCAGACCCCTTCCCGGTGAAGGGCATGGACGCGGTCGTCTTCGCCGTAGGCAACGCCAAGCAGGCCGCGCACTACTACTCCACCGCGTTCGGCATGAAGCTCGTCGCCTACTCCGGACCGGAGAACGGCGTCCGCGAGACGGCCAGCTACGTCCTGACCAACGGCTCCGCGCGCTTCGTGCTGACCTCGGTGATCAAGCCGACGACGGACCACGGCCGTTTCCTCGCCGAGCACGTCACCGAGCACGGCGACGGTGTCATCGACCTCGCGATCGAGGTCCCGGACGCGCGGGCGGCGTACGCGTACGCCGTCGAGCAGGGTGCGCGCGGCCTGGACGAGCCGTACGAGATGAAGGACGAGCACGGCACGGTCGTGCTGGCCGCCATCGCGACGTACGGGCAGACCCGCCACACGCTGGTCGAGCGCGTCGACTACACCGGGCCCTACCTGCCGGGTTACGTCGCCGTCGAGCCGATGGTGGCGGCGCCGGCCAAGCGGACCTTCCAGGCGATCGACCACTGCGTGGGCAACGTCGAGCTCGGCCGGATGAACGAGTGGGTCGCGTTCTACAACAAGGTCATGGGCTTCACGAACATGAAGGAGTTCGTGGGCGACGACATCGCGACCGAGTACTCGGCGCTGATGTCGAAGGTGGTCGCGGACGGGACGAAGAAGGTCAAGTTCCCGATCAACGAGCCGGCGATCGCGAAGAAGAAGTCGCAGATCGACGAGTACCTGGAGTTCTACGGCGGCCCCGGCGTCCAGCACATCGCGCTGGCCTCGAACGACATCGTGGCGACCGTGCGCACGATGCGCGCGGCGGGCGTGCAGTTCCTGTCGGTCCCGGACTCGTACTACGACACGCTCGGCGAGTGGGTCGGTGACACGCGGGTCCCGATCGACGAACTGCGCGAGCTGAAGATCCTGGCCGACCGGGACGAGGACGGGTACCTGCTGCAGATCTTCACCAAGCCGGTGCAGGACCGTCCGACGGTGTTCTTCGAGATCATCGAGCGGCACGGGTCGATGGGCTTCGGCAAGGGCAACTTCAAGGCGCTGTTCGAGGCGATCGAGCGGGAGCAGGAGAAGCGGGGCAACCTGTAGGCCGAAGGTCCCGGCCCCCCCCGGCCCCCCGGCGCCGCCTGTCGGCGCCGGGGGGGGGCCTTGCCGTTGATTTCGGGTGCGGCGCCGTCGCAGCCCCCGGACCCCCGCGCCGTACACCCGGGTGGGGCTGGATGCGCCGGCGGCCTCAGGCCTTGGCCGGGCCGGATGTGGCCGGCTTGGGCGACGGGCTCGGCTTCGGCTTCGCCGCCTTCGGGAGGTCCGGGGCGACCCACGGCTTGGCCGGCTGCACGTTCTCCGGGCCGCCCGGCGGCGGCTGGCCGATCGAGGCGAGGGCCTCCTTCGCCAGCGGCACCCGCGCGGGGGAGAACCGCGGGTTCGTGCGCAGCGCCTCCTCCAGGTGGCGCCGGGCCCCCGCGTCGTCGCCCAGACTCCGCTCGATCATCGCCCGGTGGTACGCGAAGTCCGCACTCCGCGCCCCCCGCTCCATCGACTTCTTCGCGTACTCCAGCGCCCCCGCGTCGTCGCCCGTCTTGTGCAGAGCCCACGCCAGTGCGTCCGCCACCTGCATGTTCTTGTGCCGCGACCACTCCTGCGTCAGCCGCTGCACGGCCACTGCCGGATCCCCGTGGTCCGCCTCGAACAGGCCGAGGACCACCGCCTCGTTCACCCCCTCCGCCGCGCCCCGCGCCGCCGCCGTGCGCAGCATCTCGTACGGGACCTTCGCCTCGGCCCTGCGCCCCAGCGCATCCAGCAGCTCGCCCAGCTCCAGCGCCAGCCGCGGCACCTGCGCCCGGCCCAGCGCCATCCGGTAGTCCCGTACCGCCTCCCCGCCGCGGCCCAGCCCGGCCAGCGCCCTGGCCCGGCCGCCCAGCGCCTCCGCCTGCGCCGGGTCCGCCCGCAGCGCGCCCTCGTACTGGCGCAGCGCCTCCTTCGCGTCCCCGCGCTCCCAGGCCAGCTCCCCGAGCCGGAACAGCACGTAGGCCTTCTCCGCCGGCGACTTCGCCGCACCCGCCGCGTGCTCCATCGCCATCGTCGCGTCCTCGCGCCAGCCGCGGTCCCGGTACACCTGCGAGGCCCGGATGAACGCCGCCAGCCCCGGTCGCAGGTCCACCAGCCGCTCCATCGACCGCTCGGCGGCCTTGTAGTCGCCGAGGCCCGTGTACGCGTCCACCAGCACCGGGTAGGCCGTCCACCGCTTCGGCGCCTGCGCCCGTACGAGCTCGCCCCACTTCTTCCCGGTTGCGAAGTCGCCCCGGGCATTGGCCAGCGTGCCCATGCCCGTCATCGCGTCGAAATTGCCCTTCTCGGCCGGGCGGATCTCCAGCGACCGCTTCAGCGCCTTCTCCGCCTTCGGGTACCAGCCGGGCTCCGCCGTCCGGCGCGCCTGCTCCAGGTACGCCGCCCCGAGCACCGCCCAGGACGCGTCGTCCTTGTCGTGCCCCGCGACCCACTGCTCCCGGTCCGCGACCAGCGCCGTCAGGTCCACCGCCGCCGCCGGCGCACCCATGCCGACCGCCGAGGCGGCCCGCTCGGTGGGCCCCGGCGGGCGCGCGTCGTCGCCCTGGCGGGCCGGCCGGATCAGCAGGGCCCCGGCGATCAGGACCACCGCGACCGCGGCCGCCACGAGCGTCTTGCGGCCGGTGAAGGTCACGGGTGGCGCGGGCTGCTGAGCTTCCTCGTCGATTCGGTCGATACGGTCCATGGGGTCACTGTGCGTCAATATGATGAGTGAGCAGAGGTGTCCGAAGCCCGTCGCGGCCGTGTTCACACCGATGGCCCCCGGTGTCACGCTGGGCTCATGGATGTCATGGACGACGATCTCTCCGTACGTCTGCGCGCGAGCCTCCTGGAGGGGCTCCCCGCCGAGGCCCTCCTCACCGATCCCGAGGTGACCGCCTCCTACGCCACCGACATGGCCAACTTCTGCGCCGCCGGCACCCCGGCGGCCGTGGTCCTGCCCCGCACCGTCGAACAGGTGCAGCACGTGCTGCGCACCGCCACCGCCCTACGGGTCCCCGTCGTCCCGCAGGGCGCCCGCACGGGTCTTTCGGGCGCCGCCAACGCCTCCGACGGCTGCATCCTGCTCTCCCTCGTCAAGATGGACCGGATCCTCGAGATCAACACAGTCGACCGCATCGCCGTCGTCGAACCCGGCGTCGTCAACGCGGTGCTCTCACGGGCCGTCGCCGCGCAGGGCCTGTACTACCCGCCCGACCCCTCCAGCTGGGAGCAGTGCACGATCGGCGGCAACATCGGCACCGCGTCCGGCGGCCTGTGCTGCGTCAAGTACGGGGTCACCGCCGAGTACGTGCTCGGCCTCGACGTGGTCCTCGCCGACGGCAGGCTCCTGCGCACCGGCCGGCGTACCGCCAAGGGAGTCGCCGGATACGACCTCACCCGGCTCTTCGTCGGCTCCGAGGGCAGCCTCGGCGTCGTCGTCCAGGCCGTCCTCGCCCTGCGCCCGGCGCCGCCCCGGCAGCTCGCGCTGGCCGCCGAGTTCCCCTCGGCCGCGGCCGCCTGCGCGGCAGTCTGCGCCGTCATGGAGGCCGGCCTCACGCCCTCGCTGCTGGAACTGATGGACCGTACGACCGTCCGCGCCGTCAACGCACTCGGCAACATGGGCCTCCCCGACACCACCGAGGCCCTGCTCCTCGCCGCCTTCGACACCCCGCACGCGCCCGACGACCTCGCGGCCGTGGGAAAGCTGTGCACGGCCGCCGGAGCCACCGCCGTCGTCCCCGCCGAGGACGAGGCCGAGTCCGAACTGCTGCTCCAGGCCCGTCGGATGTCGCTGACCGCCCTGGACACCCTGCGCCCGGCGACGATGATCGACGACGTCTGCGTACCGCGCTCGCGGCTCGCCGAGATGCTGGACGGCACGGCCGCCATCGCCCGCACGTACGGCCTGCTCATCGGGGTCTGCGCGCACGCCGGCGACGGCAACACCCACCCGGTGGTCTGCTTCGACCCGGCCGACGAGGACGAGACGCGCCGGGCCCGCGAGTCCTTCGACGAGATCATGGCGCTGGGCCTGGCCCTCGGGGGGACCATCACCGGCGAGCACGGCGTCGGGATCCTGAAGAAGGAGTGGCTCGCGAGGGAACTGGGGCCGGTGGGGCTGGAGATGCAGCGCGCGGTCAAGCAGGCCTTCGACCCGCTCGGCCTGCTCAACCCCGGCAAGCTCTTCTGACCGTACGCCCGGTATGGAACGTACGAGCCCGAGGCGGCGGATCCGCATCACAGGTCGCCGTCCGCCGACTCGTCCGACGGCCACGGGTCCCGCATCCACGGGTCGTCGGCCGGGGTCGGCGCGAGCAGCTCCGCCAGCGCGTCGTCCAGGCCCAGCCGCTCGGCCTCGGTGCCGGGCGGGACCACGCACAGCGTGCGCTCCAGCCACGCCGACACCGAGCCGGCCGGGGCCTCCAGCAGGGCGTCGCCGTCGGGGGAGGTCAGGGCCATGCAGAGGACGGCCTTGTTGTCGACCTTCGTGGGCCAGATCCGGACGTCTCCGTGGCCGCACGGACGGAAGACCCCCTCGACGAGCAGCTCGCGGGCGAAGGTCCAGTTGACGGGGGTGCTGGAGCCGGCGTGGAAGGTGATGTGCACGGCGTAGGGGTCGTCCGTCAGGTACACCAGCCGGGCAGGGACGGCGATGCTGCGCTCGGGGGACAGGACCAGCTTGAGTTCCAGCTCGCGCTCGATGACGGGGTGGTGCATGGCGGCCTCACTTCGGGATCTCCGGTTCGTGTCGTGGGGCCGGGTTCGCGCCCCACACCCGGAGAGAGCGCCGATGTGCCCGGGTATGACGCGACTTCGCGCACCTCATCGGGATTGGCCTGATCCTGTCGGGTGACTGAAAACAGCCGTAGGGTGCGGCATTCGCTCAAAGGCTTGGATTCTCCCGTTACCGGACCTGTCGGGGCACGGTTCTTGGCTATGGTCCTCCCCTTGCACAAGCCTCAAGCCACGATCGGAGTTGGGGACATTGACGGCCTCCCCTGGTGACGGCGAGCACGCGGCCCGCGAGGGCTACTACCCCGATCCGTCCATCCCCGGGTTCGTCCGGTACTGGAACGGCCTCAACTGGGTTCCGGGTACGAGCCGCCCTGCCGCGCGGTCCGACGAGACCGGCCCGGTGTTCCTGGACGAGACCGGCGTGACCGAGGCGCTGCCCGAACCCGAACCCGAACCCGAACCCGAACCCGAACCCGGGCCCGAACCCGTCGCCGGGCCGGCCGTACCGGCTCCCGCTCCCGCACCCGCCTGGCAGGCCGACCCGCTGCACCAGTCCGGCTTCGGCGGGCCCCGCGACCACCGCGTGTCCTGGGGAAGCCCGCCGCCGCCCGAGCCCGACGCGGGGCACGCGGCCGCCCGTTCGACGGGGGTCTCACTGGGCCGCGGGCCGCGCCCGGAGCCGCTGGACGCGGCCGAACGGCCCGAGCGCGGGCCGGGGGTGTCCTTCGCCCGTACGCCGTCCGCCGCGGCGGCGACCGCGGAGCGGTTCCCCGCGCAGGCCGCGGCCCGGGGCTCCGCCGAGGGCGTGGGGATCCTGTCCGCGCGCTCCCCGGCGGCACAGGCCCCGGCGCCCGCTCCGGCCCCGGCCCCGGCTCCCGTCGAGCCTGCGTGGCCCGCCGCCCCCGGAGGCAGTGCCGGGTCGTCCGGGCTCACCTCCTCATGGCCGCAGACCCCGCTGCACCGCGACCCGGCACCGCGGCACGAGCCCGGAACCCCGCCACCGGGCGACCCGGTGGCGGCCCGGCCCGAGCCGGAGGCCCCGGCGGCCTGGGAGTCGGCGGCCCGGCCCGAGCCGGAGGCCCCGCTGCGCCGCGACCCGGCGGCGCGCCCCGAGCCGGGGACGCCGCTGCGGCGCGACCAGGCCGCCGCTTCGGCAGCCCGGTCCGTACCGGCGCCTTCGTCGCCGGCTGCGCAGTCCCCGGCGGCCGCCCCCGCCCCCCGCCGGACGGACGCCCCCGCCGAGCCGGATCACGGCTTCGAGGCGTCGGCGCCACCGGCACAGGCACAGGCACCGGCACCGGCACCGGAGGCCGGTCGCACGGCCCCCCGGCCCACCGAGCGGGCCGTCTTCGAGCGGATGGCGGAGCAGGCGGTCCGCCCCGCCGGGCTGGTGCGCCGGGCCCTGGCCCGCGCGCTGGACACCCTCGTGCTCGGCGCGGTCGCGGCGGGTGCCGCCCGGCCCCTCCTCCCTGTGGCCACCGCCCACCTCGAGGCCAAGGTCGACGCCGCGAAGGGCAGCGGCCGCACCACCACCGTGTGGCTGTTCGACACCACCATCGCCGGATACCTGGGCCTCGTGCTGGGCGCCGTACTGCTCTTCGGGGTGTTCTACGAGGCGCTGCCCACGGCCCGCTGGGGCCGCACCCCGGGCAAGAAGCTCCTCGGGGTCCGGGTGCTGTCCGCCGCCACGCTCCGCCCGCCCACGTTCGGGGCGGCACTGCGCCGCTGGCTGGTGTACGCGTTCCTCGGGCTCCCCGGCAGCCTCTGGTGCCTGGTGGACCGGCCCCGCCGCCGGGGCTGGCACGACCGGGCGGCCGGGACGTACGTGGCCCGCTGAGACCCGGCCACGGCCCCGCCGCGGGGGCCGCCGGGGGCGGCTTCCCCCGAACGGACGCCGTCCCGTTGCGGGGCCCGCGGAGCCGGGTTCGACTCGGGCCATGAGTACCGATCAGCCGCCGCCGGGCCAGCCGCCCGAGGACGACCCGTTCCTCAAGAAGCCCCAGGAACCGACGCCTCCGTCGGGCGGTTCGCCGTACGGCCCGCCGCCGGGCGGCGCGCCCCCGCCCCCGGGCGGCACCCCACCGCCGCCGGGAGGCCCGTACGGCGGCTCGGGCGGCGGCGGATACCCGCCCCCGCCGCCCCCGTACGGCGGCGGCCCGGGTGACCCGTACGGCGGCGGCTACGGCATGCCCGATCCGCTCGCGGGGATGCCGCCGCTGGCCGACTTCGGCAAGCGGCTCGGGGCCCGCATCATCGACGTGATCGTCGTGCTCGTCCCGCTGTTCCTCATCCAGCTGGCGTTCGGCACCAACCGCTACGTGGTCGAGACGAACAAGGGGGAGGACGTCAGCGAGGTCTTCACCAAGTCGTACAGCGGCAGCGGGCTGGCCATGACGCTGATCTCGATCGTCCTGTTCGTCGGCTACGACTGGTGGTTCACCCGGAAGGACGGCAGGACCATCGGCAAGAAGGCGCTCGGGCTGCGCGTGGCGATGCTCAACGACGGCAGCGTCCCGCAGTCCGGCGCGGCCCTGGGGCGGGCCTCCATGCTCTGGCTGCCGGCGCTCCTGTGCTGCCCCTGCCTGTGGCAGATCGTGCTGATCGTGTCGATCCTCGTGGACAAACCGTACAAGCAGGGCCTGCACGACAAGGTGGCCAAGACCGTGGTGGTGAGTGCGGCGTAGCGACGAGGAGGACCGGCGTACGGCTGGGCGGCCTACGGCTCAGTGGTGCACCGGCTGTTCGACGGCGGCCGCCCGGGGTTCAGGCACCCGGGCGGCCGCCGCGTCTGCGGCCGCCGTGTCCACGGGGACCGGTCCGGGCGTGATTTCGGCAACACCGGGGGGAGCGGCAGGGGTACGGGCGGCAGCTCCGGCGGGGGCGGCGTGCCGGCCGCGGCGCCGGGGGCTCGCGGCGGTGAGCGCGACGAGCAGTCCGAGGGCCAGGGCGACGGTGGCGATGACGGCGATCCCGCGCCCCGTGCTCGTCTCCGAGAGCAGCAGCATGGCGATCGTCGACACGACTACGGTGGCGGACCCGTAGAACAGCTGGGCGGCAGTCGGACGCGGCATGGCGATTTCCGTCCTCAAGGCGGGGAGGGGGAGTCTGCTCAACTAGGTCGCGCGTCAAGCGACTCTACGTCGGGGGATTCCCGAGCGGAACCGCCAGTAAGCGTGACCTAACCCACGGTGCCGGAGCACGGGGGGCGCACGGGTTCACCCGGCCGTCCCACAGTGTGGTCAGGACGCGCCCTTCGTCCTATATGGCAGAGGAACGTCCGGATAGCGGAACTCCCTGACCGCATAGTGCAGTTGTAAGGAAGAAGTCAAGGTCTGTCTTTTCTTTAGACTCTCCGGTCAAATGTCGTCACTTGAGACGCGCGCCGCGCGGAACCCCCCGCTCCTATGGAGACGTTCCGACCTGTGTCGCGGCCGCGGGAGGGGAACGACATCAAGTGACCAGCAATTCCAGCCGTCGACGAGCGCTGCGCGCCGCAGCCATCGGTGTGACCCTGGCCGCGACAGCGGCTTCCGGCGCCTTCCTCGTCACTGCCCAGGCCTCCGAGGCGCCGTCGACCGCGCCCGCCTCGGACCGCCAGGACCCGACCGCCCCCGCGAAGGAGGCGGTCCAGCACAACCTGAAGGGCCCGTTCAGCGACCAGCAGGCACAGGCGCGGGAAGCCGCCCTGGAGCAGGTGCTGTCCGGCAAGAAGACCGTCGAGCAGCGGGGCGCCTCCAAGGTCGTCAAGCTCGACGACAGCAAGTACGTCGAGCTCGGCCGCGAGAAGACCGACAAGATCTTCACGATCCTCGTCGAGTTCGGGGACCAGGTCGACAACACGACCATGTTCGACCCGGACGGTCCGGACGGCCCGAAGCCGGCCGCCCCGAAGTACGGGGGCAACCCCGGTCCGGCGCGCAACCAGATCGCCCAGCCGGACCGCACCACGAACAACAGCACCGCCTGGCGCAAGGACTTCAGCCGCGAGTACTTCCAGGACCTGTACTTCGGTACCGGCCAGGGCAAGAACTCGCTGAAGACCTACTACGAGAAGACCTCCTCGGGCCGTTACTCGGTCGAGGGCGAGGTCGCCGACTGGGTCAAGATCCCGTACAACGAGGCCCGTTACGGCTCGAACTACTGCGGTCAGACCAACTGCGCCAACGTGTGGGACACCGTCCGTGACGGTGTCAACGCGTGGGTCGACGCCCAGAAGAAGGCCGGCAAGACCGACGCCGAGATCAAGGCCACGCTGGCCCAGTACGACCAGTGGGACCGCAACGACTTCGACGGCGACGGCAACTTCAACGAGCCCGACGGCTACATCGACCACTTCCAGATCGTCCACGCGGGCGAGGACGAGTCGGCCGGCGGCGGTGTCCAGGGCACCAACGCGCTGTGGGCGCACCGCTGGTACGCCTACGGCACCGACGCGGGCAAGACCGGCCCGGCCGACAACAAGGCCGGCGGCACCCAGATCGGCAACACCGGCATCTGGGTCGGCGACTACACGATGCAGCCGGAGAACGGCGGCCTCGGCGTCTTCGCGCACGAGTACGGCCACGACCTCGGCCTGCCGGACCTCTACGACACCTCCGGTGGCGGCGAGAACTCGGTCGGCTTCTGGTCCCTGATGTCCGCCGGCTCCTGGCTCGGCAACGGCAAGGACTCCATAGGCGACCTCCCGGGCGACATGACCGCCTGGGACAAGCTCCAGCTGGGCTGGCTGAACTACGACACGGCGAAGGCCGCGACGAAGTCCACCCACAAGCTGGGCGTCTCGGAGTACAACACCAAGGACAAGCAGGCGCTGGTCGTCGAGCTGCCGAAGAAGCAGGTCAAGACCGACATCGTCGCTCCCGCCGAGGGCTCCTCGCAGTGGTGGAGCAACATGGGTGACGACCTCAAGAACACCCTGTCGCGCTCGGTCGACCTGACCGGCAAGTCCTCCGCCGCACTGTCCCTCAAGGGCTGGTGGGACATCGAGAAGGACTACGACTACCTCTACACCGAGGTGTCCACCGACGGCGGCGCCACCTGGACCGTCCTGAACGGCACGGCCAACGGCAAGGCCATCCCGGCCGACGCCGCGGGCAACGCCGGTCTGACCGACGTCTCCGGCGGCTGGCAGGACCTGAAGTTCCCGCTCGACGCGTACGCGGGCAAGAAGATCGACCTCCGCTTCCGCTACGCCACGGACGGCGGCGCGGGCGGCAAGGGCTTCACCGGTGACGCCTTCACCATCACCGCGGACGGCCAGAACCTGTTCACCGACGGCGCCGAGAATGGCGACAACGGCTGGACCGGCAAGGGCTTCTCGCGCATCGGCGCCGGGTTCACCAAGGAGTACCCGCAGTACTACATCGCGGAGAACCGCCGCTACGTCTCGTACGACTCCACCCTCAAGGTGGGCCCGTACAACTTCGGCTGGGCCAACTCCAAGCCGGGCTGGGTCGAGCACTACCCGTACCAGGACGGCCTGCTGATCTGGCTGTGGGACAAGTCCCAGAAGGACAACAACACCAGCCAGCACCCGGGCCAGGGTCTGATCCTCCCGGTCGACGCCAACGCCAAGCCGATGAAGTGGGCGGACGGCACCCTGCTGCGGAACAAGATCCAGCCGTACGACGCGACGTTCAGCGCGTACTCGACGGACGCGTTCACCCTGCACAAGAACGGTGAGTCGCTGTTCCTGAAGCCGAAGCCCGCGAACCTGGTCTTCGACGACCACAAGGGCAAGTACTACTACGACGAGAACCCGACCGGTTCGGTGAAGGTCGCTGACACCAACACCAAGATCAAGATCGCGAAGGAGACCTACGACGGTCTCCAGATGACGATCGAGGTCGGGCCCGCCGTCAAGTAATTCGGTAAACCCGCAGGTCAAAGCATGATCGGCCGTCGCCCTCTAGCGGGCGGCGGCCGATCGCGTTTAGATGCGGGTGCGACTTTTCTTATTGACGGGGGAGCTGAAGATCATGCCCGGTGGAGGTTTCGTCAGACTGCCAGGCGGCAGCGTGGTGGTCGCGCTCACGCTGCCGAGGCCGTGCGGCGAGGGCGGAAACGTCCGCGTGCTGGTGCACGCCGCGAACCGGGCCCGCGCCCTGACCAGGCTGCGGAACCTCGGGATGCGGGCGGTCTACCTGCGCGGCAACGCGCAGCCACCGACCCCGGACGAGGTCACGGCCGTCCTGCACCACCCGGACGGCCTGCTGTGGCGCGGCGCCCCGGACCGGGCCCAGGAGCTCTGGCATCCCATCCGCGCCCTCCTGGGGCACTGACGCGGCGGGCCCCGCCCCGCTCGCCCGTCACGGGCTCTGGCGGGGGCTCTCGCCGACGAGCTCGACCCCGGCCGACCGGAGCTCCTCGACCGCCCGCGCGGCGGTGTGGGGGGCCACGGCGGCCGTCAGGTCCAGCAGCACGCGGGTGGTGAAGCCGGCGCGGGCCGCGTCCAGGGCGGTGGCGCGCACGCAGTGGTCGGTGGCGATCCCGACGACGTCGACCTCGGTGACCTGCCGGTCGTGCAGCCACCGGGCGAGCGCGGTGCCGTTCTCGTCGGCGCCCTCGAACCCGCTGTACGCGGCCTCGTACGCGCCCTTGTCGAAGACGGCGGCGACGGCCCCGGAGGCGACCGCGGGCGCGAAGTTCGGGTGGAACCCGACGCCCTCGGTGCCGGCGACGCAGTGCACCGGCCAGGAGGTCTCGAAGTCCGGCTCGGCCGGGGGGCGCGCGAAGTGCGGCCCGGGGTCGACGTGGTGGTCGCGGGTGGCGACGACGTGCCGGTAGCCGGCCGTGGCCTGGCCGATCAGCTCGGTGATCGCGGCGGCGACGTCGGCCCCTCCGGCGACCGCGAGGCTGCCGCCTTCGCAGAAGTCGTTCTGTACGTCGACGACGATCAGTGCGCGGTGCATGTCGCGTGTCCTTCGGTTGTCGTATGTGCCGCTGCGCGGGCTCTTCCCCCGCCCCGCCCCTCCCCGAAACCGGGGGCGCCGGCCCCCGGCCCGCAGACCGGCTACGCGTACTCGGTCGGGATGACCGGCTCGCCGCGCGAGAGCTGCGTCGCGGAGAGCGGGAGGCCGGCGCGGGCCTCGCGGTGACGGTCGCGCGGCGCCTCCAGCGGCTCGCGGGCGACGACCTCGCCCGCCTTGACCTGCTCGACCAGCAGCTGCCGGTCCGCCAGCGCGGACGGGACGGGCCCGGTGCCGATCACCTCCGCCTCGGCGACGCCCTCCGCGTCGACCCGCCGCGCAGCCCACTTGCGGCCGCCGATCGAGGTCTTCCCGCCCGTGGACTTCTTCGCCACCGGCACCAGCGGAGCCTTCGGGTCCGTCGACGCGGCCCGCGCCACCAGCTTGTAGACCATCGAGCACGTCGGGTGCCCGCTGCCCGTCACCAGCTGCGTGCCGACCCCGTACGCGTCCACCGGAGCCGCCGCCAGCGAGGCGATGGCGTACTCGTCCAGATCGGAGGTGACCACGATCTTCGCCGCGGTCGCCCCCAGCTCGTCCAGCTGCTGCCGCACCCGGTGCGCGACCAGCAGCAGGTCGCCGGAGTCGATCCGGACCGCCCCCAGCCCCGTACCGGCGACCTCGACGGCCGTCCGCACGGCCTCCGCCACGTCGTACGTGTCCACCAGCAGGGTCGTCCCGCTGCCCAGCGAGGCCACCTGGGCCTGGAAGGCGTCCCGCTCGGTGTCGTGCACCAGCGTGAAGGCGTGCGCCGAGGTCCCGACCGTCGGGATCCCGTACCGGAAGCCGGCCGCCAGGTCCGAGGTGGAGGTGAAGCCGCCGACGTACGCGGCGCGCGAGGCCGCCACCGCCGCCAGCTCGTGGGTGCGCCGCGCACCCATCTCGATCAGCGGCCGGTCGCCGGCCGCCGAGGCCATCCGGGAGGCCGCGGCAGCGATCGCCGAGTCGTGGTTGAGGATCGAGAGGATGACCGTCTCCAGCAGCACGCACTCGGCGAAGCTGCCCTCGACGCGCAGGACCGGGGACCCGGGGAAGTAGACCTCGCCCTCCGGGTAGCCCCAGATGTCGCCCGAGAAGCGGTACGAGGACAGCCAGTCCAGGGTCCGCATGTCGACGACGGCCCGCTCCCGCAGGAACTCCAGCACCGCACTGTCGAAGCGGAAGTTCTCCACCGCGTCCAGGACGCGGCCGGTGCCGGCCACCACCCCGTAGCGGCGGCCCTCGGGCAGCCGCCGGGTGAAGACCTCGAAGACCGAGCGGCGGTCGGCGGTGCCGTTCGCCAGGGCGGCCTGCAGCATCGTGAGCTCGTAATGATCCGTGAAGAGCGCTGTCGACGGCACGTCCACCGGCAGGCCCAGGTCCGCAGGGTTCATGTCACGGATGCTAGCGCACATTTCGTCAAAGTGACGAGATCTCGGGACCCGTTTGTGCGACCGGCCGGTCACAGTGGCAGCATGGGACAAGTGAGTGTTGCTCCCATTGAGATCGAACGCACCGAGTCGGCCGAAGAGACGTTCGCCGTCCCCGAACCCGACGTTCCCTGGGTGACCCTGGTGCACAACGACCCGGTCAACCTCATGAGCTACGTGACGTACGTGTTCCAGGCGTACTTCGGCTATTCCAAGGACAAGGCGCACAAGCTGATGCTCGACGTCCACCACAAGGGGCGGGCGGTCGTGTCCAGCGGCACCCGCGAGGAAATGGAGCGCGACGTGCAGGCCATGCACGGCTACGGCCTGTGGGCGACCCTCTCCCAGGACCGCTTCTGATGGGGCGGTCCGCCGGGATGTTCGAAGCCCTCAAGGGGGGCGGCGCCGTCGTCGCGCTGGACGAGATCGAGATCTCCATCCTGCGCTCCCTCGCCGTCCAGCTGCTGGAGCTCATCGGCCCGGGCGCGCCCGAGCCCGACGAGGACGCCGACCCGCTCGCCGTGCTCTTCGCCGAGGGCAACGAGGGGCCCACCGAGCGCCCCTCCGACCCCGCGCTGATCCGGCTCTTCCCCGACGCCTACGGCGGCCCCGGCCCCGAGGACCAGAAGGTGGACCCGGAGGAGCTCGCCGCCCGGTCGGCGGAATTCCGCCGCTTCACCGAGAACGACCTGCGCTCCCGCAAGCGGGAGGACGCGCTGGCCGTCGTGCGCAGCCTGGACGCGCTCACCCCCGGCGGGGACGGGGCGGCCGTGCTCGAGCTCACCGGGGAACTCCCGCTGCGCTGGCTGGGGGCGCTCAACGACCTGCGCCTGACCATCGCGGCGCGCCTCGACATCACCGAGGACGACGAGAGCGCGATGCTCTTCCGGCTGCCGGACGACGACCCGCGCAAGCCGATGGTGATGGCCTACCTCTGGCTCGGCGGCCTCCAGGAGACGCTCATCGAAACCCTCTGAGAACCCTCGGAAACCTCAGGAAAGCCTCAAGCGGGAACACTGTTCGCGCATTGTTCGCTCAGCGGACGCTCAAATCCGGATAACGATCAGATCACCGCGATGCGGTGATCTGCTGCGTGTCAGGACCTTTGTCCTGAATTGAATGTGCCCCGGATCACTTTTTCGCGCCTCGGCCACCCGTAAGCCCGTGATAAATCTTCACGACCGCCGACGGGGCGCCACCCATGTCCCCCGGCCGCTTGAACCGGCTGACCGCCGGGTGCAACTCCATCCGTATCCGGGGGGATCGAGGACCCGATCCGCTGCCTTTCGAAGGCGCGGGTCGGCGTGGAGAAAGGCGCACCAAGACATGACCTCTGTGCAGGTCGAGCAGCACGACAGGGCACCCGGCGAGGGCGCCGCGGCCGAGGGCGGCGAGGGTTACCACCGCGCACTCGGAGCCCGCCAGATCCAGATGATCGCGATCGGCGGAGCCATCGGCACCGGCCTCTTCCTGGGCGCCGGCAAGGCCATCTCGAAGGCCGGCCCGAGCCTCATCCTGGCCTACGCCATCGCGGGCCTGGTCATCTTCTTCATCATGCGCGCCCTGGGCGAGCTGCTGATGTACCGCCCGGTCTCGGGATCCTTCTCGGACTACGCCCGGGAGTTCCTCGGTCCCTTCTGGGGGTACGCGACGGGCTGGACGTACTGGCTCTTCTGGGTGGTCACCGGTATCACCGAGGTGACCGCGGCGGCCAAGTACATGTCGTACTGGACCCATGACAGCTTCCCGCAATGGGCCTACGCGCTGATCTTCACCGTCATCCTCTACGCCGCCAACCTGATCTCCGTGAAGCTCTTCGGCGAGCTCGAGTTCTGGTTCTCGATGGTCAAGGTCACCGCCATCGTCGGCATGATCCTGATCTGCGCCGGCATCCTCACCGTCGGCTTCTCCGACGCGGCCGCCACCGCCTCCGTCTCCAACCTGTGGAGCGACCGCGGCTTCTTCCCGAACGGCATCGGCGAGACGCTGATGACGCTCCAGATCGTCATGTTCGCCTTCCTGGCGGTCGAGCTGGTCGGCGTCACCGCCGGCGAGTCCAAGGACCCCGAGAAGACCCTGCCCAAGGCCATCAACACCGTGCCGTGGCGCATCGCCGTCTTCTACCTCGGCGCCCTCATCATGATCATGTCGGTCATCCCGTGGTCCAACTTCAAGGCGGGCGAGAGCCCGTTCGTGCTGGCCTTCGAGAAGATGGGCCTCGGCGTCGGCGCCGCGATCGTCAACTTCGTCGTCCTGACCGCCGCGCTGTCCTCCTGCAACTCGGGCATGTACTCCACGGGCCGCATGCTGCGCGACCTCGCCCTCAACGGCCAGGGCCCGAAGTTCTTCACCAAGCTCACCAAGAGCGGCACCCCGCTCGTGGGCACCACGTTCTCCGCCGCGCTGATGCTGGTGGGCGTCTGGATCAACTACGTCGCCCCGGGCAAGGCCTTCGACTACGTCGTCTCCTTCGCCACCATCTCCGGCATGTGGGCCTGGATCATGATCCTCGTCTGCCAGATCCGCTACCGCGCCAAGGCCGACCGCGGCGAGCTGCCGCAGTCCCCCTTCCGCGCCCCCGGCGCCCCGTGGACCAGCTGGTTCGCCCTGCTGTTCATCGGCATGGTCATCGTGATGATGGGCATCGACAAGGACTCCCGCGTCTCGCTGTACTGCGCGCCGCTGTGGGGCCTGATCCTGGGCGTCTCGTACCTGGTGCTCAAGAAGCGCAACCCGGCCGGAGCCGCCTTCAACAAGGCCGGCAAGGCCGCGGAGCCGGTCGCCTAACCACCTCTGTCCAGCATTCGGGCCCTCTCGTACCACATCTCGGTACGGGAGGGCCCGTCTGCTTATCCTGTCGCTCATGCTGACCCTTACCCAGGCGCTGTACGACCAGATCGTCGAGCACGCCCGCAAGGACCACCCGGACGAGGCGTGCGGCGTCGTGGCCGGACCGGCGGGCACCGACCGCCCCGAGCGGTTCGTCCCGATGCTCAACGCGGCCCGCTCGCCCACGTTCTACGAGTTCGACTCGAAGGATCTGCTGAAGCTGTACCGCGAGCTCGACGACCGGGACGAGGACCCCGTGATCGTCTACCACTCGCACACCGCCACCGAGGCCTACCCCTCCCGTACGGACATCACGTACGCGAACGAGCCGGGCGCGCACTACGTGCTGGTCTCGACGGCGGACACCGACGGCCTCGGGGAGTTCCAGTTCCGCTCGTACCGGATCGTCGAAGGCGTCATCACGGAGGAGGAAGTACGGGTCGTCGAGGCCTATTGACCACGATGTGAGCGGTTTGCGTCCACGATGCGGGATCACACTCCAAACGGGGGACCGGGAATCGTTAACATGACCGCATGGTTCCCCACGACGTGAGCATCGAGACGCCCAGCAGGCTCCTGCTTGTGGCGCGGCTGCACGTCGACCTGTGCCGCCTCGCCAGCAGCATCTGTCCTGCCGCCTGAGCACCACGGCCCCTCGCGCGGGGGCCCATGCGCCGCGCGCCCTTAAGCCCCTCCCGCATCACTTCACAACTGGAGCCTGCCATGGCCATCGAGGTCCGCATCCCGACCATCCTCCGCACCTACACCGACGGCGAGAAGGCCGTCAACGGTGAGGGCGCCACCCTGTCCGAGCTGTTCGCGGACCTCGAGACGCGCCACAAGGGCATCCGGGAGCGACTCGTCGAAGAGGGTGACGGCGGCAAGCTGCGCCGCTTCGTGAACGTCTACCTCAACGACGAGGACGTCCGCTTCCTCGACGGCATCTCCACCGCCCTCAAGGACGGCGACAGCGTCACCATCCTCCCGGCGGTCGCCGGCGGCTCCGTCTGATGCGCTACGACTCCCCGCTGGCCGCGGTCGGCAACACGCCGCTGGTCCGGCTGCCCCGCCTGTCGCCCTCGGACGACGTGCGCATCTGGGCCAAGCTGGAGGACCGGAACCCGACCGGCTCGATCAAGGACCGCCCCGCGCTCCACATGGTCGAGCAGGCCGAGAGGGACGGCCGGCTGACCCCCGGCTGCACGATCCTGGAGCCCACCTCGGGCAACACCGGCATCTCGCTCGCGATGGCGGCCAAGCTCAAGGGCTACCGGATCGTGTGCGTCATGCCGGAGAACACCTCGCAGGAGCGGCGTGACCTCCTGGCCATGTGGGGAGCGGAGATCATTTCGTCGCCGGCGGCGGGCGGATCGAACACCGCGGTCCGGGTGGCCAAGGAACTGGCGGCGGAGCACCCCGACTGGGTGATGCTCTACCAGTACGGGAACCCGGACAACGCGGGCGCCCACTACGCGACCACCGGCCCCGAGATCCTGCGGGACCTCCCCTCGATCACCCACTTCGTGGCGGGCCTGGGCACGACGGGCACCCTGATGGGCGTCGGCCGCTACCTGCGCGAGCACGTGCCCGGCGTACGGATCGTCGCGGCGGAGCCGCGGTACGACGACCTGGTCTACGGCCTGCGCAACCTGGACGAGGGCTTCGTCCCGGAGCTGTACGACGCCTCGGTCCTGACGACCCGCTTCTCGGTGGGCTCGGCGGACGCGGTGACGCGTACGCGGGAACTCCTCCAGCAGGAGGGCATCTTCGCGGGCGTCTCCACGGGCGCCGCCCTGCACGCCGCGATCGGCGTGGCCCGCAAGGCGGTGGCCGCCGGCGAGACGGCGGACATCGTCTTCGTCGTGGCCGACGGCGGCTGGAAGTACCTCTCGACCGGCGTCTACACGGCGAAGACGACGGAAGAGGCGATCGAAACCCTCCAGGGCCAGCTCTGGGCATAGCCCCGCAGCCCGCCCCGCTCCGCCGGGCGAAATCCAGCCCCGCCGGCGTCAGAGGCGCGGGGGTTCGGGGGCGGCGCCCCGACAGCGGCGCCGCAGACGCAACGGGGCCCGGGGCGTGGCCCGGGAAACGGCGAGAGGACGGGGCGGGGCGCAGGCACCGCGCAGCGGTCCGGCGGCGGGCGGGACCGGCCCGGGGCCCACGGGGCCCGGACCGTCCCGCGGCGGAGGTTTCGGCGCAGCGCCGCCTCACGGAGCGGGAGCGGTCCGCGGCCGGGCGGTGCCACTCCGGACGTTCGTGTCGGCTCGCGGATCCTCTCCGCATCCGGCCCGCGTTCGGCGGTGACCGCTCGTCCTCGACTCACCACCGCAGTGCCCTCACCCCCCGGTGCTCCTACCAGCCGCCGGATGCAGCCCCGCCGGAAACGAGGCACCGGGGAGAGGCCCCCGGACGGTGATCGGCCGAGGCCTCGCCCATGAGCCCGAAAGCCGGGCCACCAGGCCCCTCCACGGAGGCCCCGGTGCCCGGCAGGGAACGTCACCCGGTCAACAGCTCCGCCAGGATGGCGGCGTGGCTCGACGCGGGGTCCTTGACCGCGGTCAGGAGTGTGACCGGGCCCGCCTCGGCCAGCGTGCGCAGCCGGTCCAGTTCCGCCGCCGCGTCCGGCGCCGCCAGCTCCTCCTCGTAGCGGGCCCGGAACTCCTGCGCCGTGCCCCCGCCCCCGTGGAACCACTTGCGCAGTTCCCCGGACGGCGTCACCGCCTTGGGCCATTCGTCCACCCCCGCCGCCGCTTTCGCCAGGCCCCGCGGCCACAGCCGGTCCACGAGCACCCGTACGCCGTCCTCCTCCGGCTCCGGGGGGTCGTACACACGCCGCAACCGGATCACGAGCCACCTCCGAGTCCCTTGACCTCGTCCCACACCGCAGGATCCAGCACGCCCAGCCGGCTCCGGAACTCCCACACCCACACCTCCGCCGGCCGGTCCGCCTCCAGGAAGCTCGCCCGGCCCTGCGCGCCCACCGTCCCCGGGGGCAGCGGGATCACCCCGGCCCGCCGGTCGTCGTACTTCCCGGTGATCCACGCGACCCGCGCCCGGTGGGCCCGCACGGACGACACGGCCAGCACCAGGCACAGCCGCCCGTCCGCCAGACACCACAGCTCACCCGCCCGGGGCCGCGGCGCCGCACCCGGCCCGTGCGGTGGCGGGGCCCGCCGGGGCATGCCCGGCCGCCGCCCCGCGACCAGCACGACCAGAACCACGGCCACCACCGCGGCCGCCGCGGGCCACCAGGACGTGTCCATATTCCGAAGGTAGCCGCGCCCGGACCCCTCAGCACGGCAGTGCACCGGCACGCCCGTGCCCACCGTCGCTCCCCCGGGTGACAGCACAGGTGATTCCCCCCACAACGGCCTGCCGCGGAGGAGCGACCCGACGTTTTGCGCCTTACGCTCGACCCACGCACGGCCCGCATTCCGTCCACGGACCGTCCCCGGAGGTTCTCGCTCCATGAAGCTCACCGTCGTCGGCTGCTCGGGGTCGTTCCCGTCCGCGGAATCGGCCTGTTCGAGCTACCTCGTCGAGGCCGACGGCTTCCGGCTGCTCCTCGACATGGGCAACGGCGCCCTCGGCGAACTGCAGCGCCACGTCGGTCTCTACGACCTCGACGCGATCTTCCTGAGCCATCTGCACGCCGACCACTGCATCGACATGTGCGGCTACTTCGTCGCCCGCTACTACCGGCACGAGGGCGGCCGCTGCGGCACGATCCCCGTCTACGGCCCCGAGGGCACCGAGAAGCGCTTGACGACCGCCTACGAGGACGTCCCCGACGAGCGCTCCATGAGCGAGGTCTTCGACTTCCGGACCCTGAAGTCCGGCAGCTTCGAGATCGGTCCGTTCACGGTGCGCACCGAGCGGGTCAGCCACCCCGTGGAGGCCTACGGCATCCGCGTCGAGCACGGCGGCCGCTCCCTCACGTACTCCGGCGACACGGGTGTCTGCCCCGAGCTGGGGATGCTCGCCGAGGGCACGGACCTGTTCCTGTGCGAGGCCTCCTTCACGCACGGCAAGGAGGACATCCCGGACCTCCACCTCAACGGCCGCGAGGCCGGGGAGTTCGCGCGCGGCGGCAGGGTCGGCCGGCTCGTCCTGACGCACATCCCGCCGTGGACGGACGCCCGCCAGAACCTCGCAGACGCCCGCGCGGCCTACGACGGTCCGGTCGACCTCGCGTACGCGGGCGCCGTCTACGAGGTCTGAGTGCGGCGCTGCGGTCGTACGCACGAGGAAGCCCCCGCTCTCCCGGGAAGGGAGGGCGGGGGCTTCGCCGCAGGCGGCGCCGTGGCTACTTGGCCTCGGCCTTGAGGAGCTCGGCGAGCTCCTCGTCGGACTCGCGGCCCGGCGTCGGGAGGTTGAACTTCGTGATCGCGAAGCGGAAGACCGCGTAGTAGACCGCAGCGAAGCACAGGCCCACGACCGCCAGGCCCAGCGGGTTGGTGGCCTTGCCCAGGTTCAGCAGGTAGTCGATGGCGCCTGCGGAGAAGCCGAAGCCGTCCTTCATGCCGAGCCCCCACGTCAGGGCCATGGAGACACCGGTCAGCACCGCGTGGATCGCGTACAGGACCGGGGCGATGAACATGAACGTGAACTCGATCGGCTCGGTCACACCGGTGACGAACGAGGTCAGCGCGAGGGAGAACATCATGCCGCCGACGACCTTGCGGCGCTCGGGGCGGGCGCAGTGCACGATCGCGAGGCAGGCCGCCGGAAGGGCGAACATCATGATCGGGAAGAAGCCGGTCATGAACTGTCCGGCGCTCGGGTCACCCGCCAGGAAGCGGGAGATGTCGCCGCTCTTGCCCTGGAACTCGCCGGCCTGGAACCACGGGAAGGAGTTCAGCAGGTGGTGCATGCCGACCGGGATCAGCGCACGGTTGGCGACACCGAAGATGCCCGCGCCGACGGCGCCGGAGCCGACGAGCCACTCACCGAAGGTGTGCAGACCCGTGCCGAGGACCGGCCAGATCAGGCCGAAGACGATGCCGATGACGAGACCGGCGAACGCGGAGAGGATCGGGACCAGACGGCGGCCACCGAAGAAGCCCGCCCACTCGGGCAGCTTGGTCCGGTAGAACTTCTGGTAGATCAGGGCGACCACGATGCCCATGACGACACCGCCGAGCACCTTGGCGTCGACCGGCGCGTCGATCATGACGACCTTGCCGTCGACCGCCTTGGCGATCTTCGGCAGGTTCGAGTCGGTGAACGTGGCGAGCACGTTCTTGAAGACCAGGTAGCCGGTCACCGCGGCGAGCGCGGTCGAGCCGTCGGACTTCTTGGCGAAGCCGATGGCGATGCCGACGGCGAACAGCAGCGCCATGTTGTCGAGGATCGCGCCACCGCCGGCGGACATGTATCCGGCGATCTTGGTCAGGAACGTCGGCAGCGAGGGGTCGCCGAGCATGTCCTTGTCGCCGAGGCGGACGAGCAGCGCGGCGGCCGGGAGCACCGCAACGGGGAGCATGAGGCTCCGGCCGATGCGCTGCATGACGGCCATCACGCCCGCGCCCTTCTTCTTTTCCGCAGCGGTGGCTGTGGACATGGGCTTCCTCCAGAAGGCAAGGCGCCGCCCAGGGGGTGCAACCGGGGGATGGCGGCGTCTCAGAACGGGGGTACGCGAGCTCCGGACCGGGCTTGCGTGGTCTACACCAATCCGTGGTGTAGACCAGTTGTAGCATGGTCGGGGATAGATAAGGAACCTTCGATTTCCTGTGGTCTACACCACACTCGGCTCCAGTGGGCCACCCGCGGCCCGGCACAAGCGGAAGGCCCCCGGATCCCGTGGATCCGAGGGCCTCGACACGGTGGAGCGTCCGTTACGCCTTCGTGTTGTCCGCCTGCATCGCCGCGATCTCCTCGTCCGACTCCCGGCCCGGGGTCGGGATGTCGAACTTCGTGATCGCGAAGCGGAATACGACGTAGTACACCACCGCGAAACACAGGCCGATCGGAATGATCAGCAAGGGCTTCGTCGCCAGGCCGAAGTTGATGAGGTAGTCGATCAGGCCCGCCGAGAAGCTGAACCCGTCGTGAACGCCCAGCGCCCACGTCACCGCCATCGACACGCCCGTCAGCACCGCGTGGATCGCGTACAGCACCGGCGCGACGAAGAGGAACGAGTACTCGATCGGCTCCGTGATGCCCGTCACGAACGAGGTCAGGCCGACCGACAGCATCAGACCGGCGACCTCCTTGCGCCGCTGCGGCTTCGCACAGTGCGTGATCGCCAGCGCCGCCGCAGGAAGCGCGAACATCATGATCGGGAAGAAGCCGGTCAGGAACTGCCCGGCGTTCGGGTCACCCGCCAGGAACATGTTGATGTCACCGTGCACCGTCGTCCCGTCCGGCTTGGTGTAGCTGCCGAACTGGAACCACACCGGCACGTTCAGGAACTGGTGCAGGCCGATCACCAGCAGCGCGCGGTTGGCCACGCCGAAGATGCCGGAGCCCCAAGAACCCAGCCCCACCAGCCAGTCGGAGAAGCTCTCCAGCGCGCTGCCGACCGGCGGCCAGATCCACAGGCAGAGCGCGGCGAACCCGATCGCCACGAACGACATGATGATCGGCACCAGCCGGCGGCCGTTGAAGAAGCCCAGCCAGTCCACCAGCTTCACCCGGTGGAAGCGCTGCCAGAACCAGGCGGCCAGCAGCCCCATGACGATGCCGCCGAACACCCCGGGGTTCTGGTACGTGAACTCCACGAACGTGTTGTTCGGCCCCAGGCAGCCGCCGCCGATGTCCGCGGTGCCGACCGGGCAGATGTTGGGAAAGGCGTGCAGCACACCCCGGTAGACCAGGAAGCCCGCCACCGCCGCGAGGGCCGTCGAACCGTCCGCCTTCTTGGCCATGCCGATCGCGACACCGACGCAGAAGAGCAGCGGCAGTCCGATGTCCGCGTTCAGCAGGGCGCCGCCCGCGGCCACCATCACCTTGGCCACGATCGTCCAGTTCAGGCCCTCCTCGCCCAAGACGCCGGGCTGCCCCAGCCCGTTGAGGAGCCCGGCCGCGGGCAGCACCGCGATCGGCAGCTGAAGACTGCGCCCCATCTTCTGCAACCCCGGGTACAAGCCGCTCCACCACTTCGGCTGCGGTGCTGCTTCGGCACTGCTCGCGCTCATCGGCGTCCTCCTGGCGGGCCCGTTTGGGCAGGTGCGCCCCGTACGGCACACTGGTGTAGACCACTTATGGTGCGGTCGCACTCACCCGCCCGGAGGGCAGGTTGCCGCTGATCGTCATCATTCGACAGAAGCCGGACCCGCGCTCGCGTAGCTGGGCCAACAGTGGGCTACCGTGACAAAGCGGACCGCGCTGGCTGGAACAGGGCCGCCGAGACTCGTTCTTCGTAGAACTCCAGGGAGAAACACATGGCCACCAAGGCTGAGAAGATCGTCGCCGGGCTCGGCGGCATCGACAACATCGAAGAGGTCGAGGGCTGCATCACCCGCCTGCGCACCGAGGTCATCGACCCCAGCAAGGTCGACGAAGCCGCCCTGAAGGCCGCCGGCGCCCACGGCGTCGTCAAGATGGGCACCGCGATCCAGGTCGTCATCGGCACCGACGCCGACCCGATCGCCGCCGACATCGAAGACATGATGTAACCACGCAGTCAGCGCCGCGCGAGCCGAACTCCCGCTCGCACACCCTCCACGAGGCCCCGTCCCGCACCCGCCCGGACGGGGTCTTCGCGTATCCGCGCACCGACTAGGCTCGGACGCATGTCTCGCATCGACGGCCGCACGCCCGAACAGCTCCGCCCGGTCACCATCGAACGCGGATGGAGCAAGCACGCCGAGGGCTCCGTCCTCATCTCCTTCGGCGACACCAAGGTCTTCTGCACCGCCTCCTTCACCGAAGGCGTCCCCCGCTGGCGCAAGGGCAGCGGCGAAGGCTGGGTCACCTCCGAGTACTCGATGCTGCCCCGCTCCACCAACACCCGCGGCGACCGCGAATCCGTACGCGGCAAGATCGGCGGCCGCACCCACGAGATCTCCCGCCTCATCGGCCGCTCCCTGCGCGCCGTCATCGACTACAAGGCCCTCGGCGAGAACACCATCGTCCTGGACTGCGACGTCCTCCAGGCCGACGGCGGCACCCGCACCGCCGCCATCACCGGCGCCTACGTGGCGCTCGCCGACGCCGTCGCCTGGGGCCAGCAGAAGAAGCTGATCAAGGCCGGCCGCAAACCGCTCACCGGCACCGTCGCCGCCGTCAGCGTCGGCATCGTCGACGGCGTCCCCCTCCTCGACCTCTGCTACGAGGAGGACGTGCGCGCCGAGACCGACATGAACGTCGTCTGCACCGGCGACGGCCGCTTCGTCGAGGTCCAGGGCACCGCCGAAGGCGAGCCCTTCGACCGCAAGGAGCTCAACGCCCTCCTGGACCTGGCCGCCGGCGGCTGCGCCGACCTCGAGGCCATCCAGCTCGGCGCGCTCCAGCTCTAAGCAGAACCACGGGGCGCGCTCCTGCGTCCCCTTGCATACGGGCGCACGGTGTCAAAGCCGTGCGCCCGTCCTCGCATCCGTGCCGATCCTGGGAGACCCGAACCATGAACCCGAAGCACCGCATAGCGGCGGTCGTGCTCGCCGCGGCTCTCGCCGTCCCGGCGCTGACGTCCTGTGACGCGATCTCGACGGCGATGGACTGCGCGAACACGGCGGTGGCCATCACGGACGGCGCGAACGATCTCCAGCAGGCGGTCTCCCAGGCCGGCAACAGCCCGCAGGACGCCCAGAACGCGCTGAACCAGATCGAGACGAACCTCAAGAAGGTCGGCGACCAGACGGACAACGCCGACCTCAGCAAGGCCGTCTCCTCCATGACGACGGCGGTGAAGAACGTCCGCACGGCCATCGAGAACGGCAACCCGAACCCCGACATCCAGCCCGTCGCCGACGCGGCGCAGGAACTGTCGAAGGTCTGCACCCCGGGCTGAACCGCCACCCGCCCGGAGGGGACCGGATAATGGACGGCATGACCAGCAGCCTGATCCTCGCCACCCGCAACGCGGGCAAAATCGCCGAGCTCCACGCCATCCTGTCCGACGCCGGCCTGCCGCACGAGCTGGTCGGCGCGGACGCGTACCCGCAGATCCCGGACGTCAAGGAGACGGGCGTCACCTTCGCCGAGAACGCCCTCCTCAAGGCCCACGCCCTGGCCCGGGCCACCGGCCTGCCGGCGATCGCCGACGACTCCGGCCTCTGCGTGGACGTCCTGAACGGCGCCCCCGGCATCTTCTCGGCGCGGTGGGCGGGTACGCACGGCGACGACAAGGCGAACCTGGACCTGCTGCTGGCCCAGCTCGGGGACATCGCCGACGAACACCGCGGAGCCCACTTCGCGTGCGCGGCGGCCCTGGCCCTCCCGGACGGCACCGAACGCGTCGTGGAAGGCCGCCTCCCCGGCACCCTCCGCCACACCCCCTCCGGCACCGGCGGCTTCGGCTACGACCCGATCCTCCAGCCCGAGGGCGACACCCGCACCTGCGCGGAACTCACCCCGGCGGAAAAGAACGCCATCTCCCACCGCGGCCAGGCCTTCCGAGCCCTGGTCCCGTTCATCCGCGCCTTGCTGGGCTGAGCCCGGGTCTGCCACGCCGAAGGCCCCGTACGCAGAAATCGCGCACGGGGCCTCCGTGGAGTGGGCCCGGTGGGACTCGAACCCACGACACACCGGACCTAAACCGGCGCCCTCTCGGCCAGCTGGGGTACGGACCCATCGCGGCTACTTTACTGTGCCTACCCCTGTGCTGTGCGGCGAGATCGTTTCGCGAACGTACCCGTCTGGCTGTGGCAGGACGGGCAGAGGTAGCGGAGATTCTCGCGTCGGTTGTCCAGCCGGTCCCCGTTGATGTGGTCGATCTCCAGGACGAGCCGTTTGCCTCGCCAGGTATCGCCGATTCCGCATTCGTCGCAAACGTGCGGTACGTCGAGGTCATCAAGTGCGCGGCGCAGTACGGCTGTCTTCTCGCGGTTGGAGCCGGCTTCCAGCCGTTGGAGGATGCCCTCCGGCGGCCTGCGGGACGGTGAGGTCCGTCCTGCGGTGTGGCCCTGCCCTGTGAAGTGCTCTGTCGATATGCCGTACTCCTCGATGCTCCGTCTCGCCTTGCCGCGAGCGGCCCCGCTGAGCTCGTGGTGCCCAAGTGATCGCATTACTCCCGCAAGGCTCTGGGACTCGGCCACGGCACGGGTGATCTCCTCGCCTGGGAAGAGCCGCTCTCTGGCGCGCAGTTGTGTGGTGAAGTGCGACGTATCGATATCGAAGCGATCGAGCTTCATCCGAAGGTGGCCGAACGCGCTGTCGTAGGGTGTGACGCCCATGTAAGCGAGCATCTCCGCGATGCTGTGCGAGTGGGCTGCGGCCTCCGCCAGCCGCTCCTTCGTGTACGACTGCGGGATTCGGGCGGGAAGCGCCTCGTCGACGAAGTGTGACGTGTCGATTCCGTAGTGGGCCAGTCGTTTGCGCAGGTAGTTGCGAGGGCCGCTCTCGAGCGAGACGCCAAGTCGGCGCATCAGATCCACGAGGCTGGCGGCGTCTCGGGCGCTCCTTGCGAGCAGATCGCGGGTGTACCGTCGGCTGTTCATGCTGAGCGCCGCCGGTTCCGACCGCGGTAGGTATCGGTCGCGGCGTGGCAGTTGGGGCACATGAGCCGCAGGTTCTCTGCCCGGTTGTCCCACCAATTGCCGTTGACGTGGTCGACTTCGTGGCGGAGCGGCTTGCCGTTCCACTCCACTCCGACGCCACACTCCGCGCACTCCTCCGGCACTCCGGACCCGAGCAGAGCCCTGCGCAGCCGCTCGCCTGGGATCCTGCCCTCTTCGGGTGTCCGCACGGCGAGCGTGGGGCCCAGAGATCCTTTTGGCCTTTGCTTCCGCGTCGTGGTGAAGTGCGAGGTGTCGATGTCCAGCGCCGCTATCCGTCGGCTGATGTGCGTGTGGTTGCCGCCGACTTGGCTGATGCCGAGCCGGGAGACCACCTCCCTGACGGACGTCGAGGTTGCGACCAACTCCCGCAGTCGTTCTTCCGTGTGCCGCACCCACTGCGTCGGGAAGTGGGAGAAGTCGACGCCTGCCTCCTGCATCTTCGCGCGCAGGTAACGCCTGGAGCCCGGCGTCGGGGTGCCCCCGCACCAGATCACCGCGTCGTTGAAGTTCGTCGTGGCCCGAGCCGCCTCTTCCAAGAGGTCCCGTGTGTATCGCACCGCCATCGTTGCCCCTCCGGTCCGGCCACGCGTTCGTGGCCTCGTACGGGTTAACGAACCGATATGTGAACAGTTACGTCCGATAAACGGAGCGGCCCGCACCGGTGTGTCGGTGCGGGCCGCTGGTGCGGAGGGCCGGCCGGGGTCAGATGTCCAGGTCCTTGATGATCTTGGCTACGTGGCCCGTGGCCTTGACGTTGTAGAGGGCGCGTTCGACCTTGCCCTCCTCGTCCACGATCACCGTGGAGCGGATGACCCCGGTCACCGTCTTGCCGTACAGCTTCTTCTCGCCGAACGCGCCGTACGACTCGAGCACCTTCTTCTCCGGGTCGCCGACCAGGGTGACCTTCAGGTGCTCCTTCTCGCGGAACTTCGCCAGCTTCTCCGGCTTGTCCGGGGACACGCCGATCACGTCGTAGCCGGCCTCGGCCAGCACCGCCAGGTTGTCCGTGAAATCGCAGGCCTGCTTCGTGCAGCCCGGCGTCAGGGCCGCGGGGTAGAAGTACACGATCACCTTGCGGCCCTTGTGGTCGGCGAGCGAGACCTCGTTGCCGTCCGCGTCGGGCAGGGTGAAGGCGGGGGCGGTGTCGCCCGGCTGGAGTCGCTCGCTCATGTCAACAGTCTCCTCGGGAGGGGATCGGTACGGTCCGAGACTAAGCTGACAGACTGTTCATGGCGGACTACGCCCCCATGCGACCACGACCACGACGACGGAGGCAGCGCGGTGCCGGAAGCCAGGACCCCCGCACAGATCGAGGCGGACATCGTCCGCCGCCGCGAGCAGCTCGCCGAGACGCTCGACGAGATCGGCGTGCGCATGCACCCGAAGACGATCATCGGGGACGCAAAGGCCAGGGTCGCCTCGACCGTGGACCACACCGCCGGGCGTGCCGTCGTCGCCGTGAACCGTCTGCTGACGGATGTGCGGGCGAGCTTCCGCCACGAGGACGGTACGCCGCGTCCCGCGCGGATCGCGCCCGTCGCGCTGCTCGCGGCGGGTGTGATCGGCCTGCTCGTGGTGTCGGCGCGGCGCAAGCGCTGATGACCCTGCGGCGCACGGGCGGGGCGCGGGCGGGTAGGTTCGTGGCGTGAGCGACAACACCACCACCCACGACAAGCTGCCCATCCGCATGCTGCACGACCGCGTGCTCGTGAAGTCCGACTCGCCGGAGGGCGAGCGGCGCTCGGGCGGCGGCATCCTGATTCCGGCGACCGCTGCCGTGGGCAAGCGGCTGGCCTGGGCCGAGGTGGTCGCGGTCGGGCAGAACGTACGCAGCGTGGAGCCGGGCGACCGGGTGCTGTACGACCCCGAGGACCGGGCCGAGGTCGAGGTGCGGGGTGCGACGTACGTGCTGATGCGCGAGCGGGATCTGCACGCCGTGGCCGCGGAGCGGCTGGAGGGGTCCAAGGACTCCACCGGGCTGTACCTGTAGGAGCCCCGTAGAGATCTGCCGGAACTGCTGGAACCTGTGGGGATCGATCGTTGAAGGGCCGGTGACCGGGGTCACCGGCCCTTCTGCACGGGTTTTGCTACGGTGGTGGGGAACCCCCGACGAGACGCGCCGTACCGGGTAGCCGTGGCTGTACGACAAGACGACGCACCCCGTTCGCTCTCGTTCCGGAGGTGCCTGTCATGGCCTGGGTTCTGCTTCTCGTCGCCGGTCTGCTCGAGGTCGGCTGGTCGATCGGTATGAAGTTCACGGAGGGCTTCACCCGGTTGTGGCCGAGCGTGTTCACCGGTGCCGGGATCGTCGCGAGCATGGTGCTGCTCTCGTGCGCCGCCAAGAGCCTGCCGATCGGTACCGCGTACGGCGTCTGGGTGGGCATCGGTGCGGCCGGGGCCGCGGTGCTGGGCATGGCGGTGCTGGGTGAGCCCGTCACTGCCGCCCGTATCTTCTTCATCTGCCTGTTGCTGGTCGCCGTGGTGGGGCTGAAGGCGACCTCCGGTCACTGATCCCCCCCCGTACGGGTTAGTCCCGCGCTTCCGGTCATTCCAGGTAATCCGACCGGGGCCGGCCGCGCGGGCGGCCGCCGGTGATGCCGCCCAGGGCGCCTGCGGTGGTGCCGGCCGTGGTGCCCGATGCCGTTCCTCCGGTGGTTGCGGTGGTCCCGGACGTCGTTCCCGTGGTGGCGCCCTCGTTGCTCTGGCCCCCGGTGGTGTCGCCTTCCGTGGTCCGGCCCTCGGTGTCCTGTCCCTGGTTCCGGCCGCCCTCGTCCTGGTCGCCGTCCGGCGGTGTCGGCCGGTTCGGCCGGTTCGGGCGGTTCGGCCGGCTCGGCGGTGCCGGGGATTGCGGGGTGTCCTCGTCCGCCGTGGGCTCCGGGCTGCCCGGGACGAACGGCGGCGGGGACGGGGCGGCGCCCGGCTGGAGTTCGAGGTCGAAGTCCAGCGGGTCGCTGCCCTCCAGGGCGGTCTTCGTGTACTGCGCCCAGATCCGGGCCGGGTAGCCGCCGCCTCCGATCCGGGCCTCGCCGAGTGCCCCGTACAGGGATTCCAGGGCGCCGGTGTCGGGGTCCTGGCCCATCATCGAGACGACCGTGACCAGGTCGGGGGTGTACGCCGCGAACCAGGCGGAGCGGTCCAGTTCGCCGGTGCCGGTCTTGCCGGCGGCCGGGTGCCCGGCGGCGAGGGCGGCCGTACCGGTGCCGTTGTCGACGACGCTGACCAGCATGGACGTGGTGGTGTCGGCGGCTTCTCGGCTGACGGCCTGCTTCGGGGTGCGGTCGGGCAGGGGGACGCTGTCGCTGCCCTTGGTGATCTTCTCGACGAACGTGTACGGGGTGTGGCGGCCGTGGTCGGCGAGCGTCGCGTAGGCCTGGGTCATGTCCAGGACACTGGCCTGCATGGTGCCGAGGGCCATGGCGGGGCCCGCGACGAAGTTCGGGGTGTTCTCCGGGATGCCGAGGTCGATGGCGGTCTTCTTGACCTTGGCGGTGCCGACGTCGACGACCATCTGGGCGTAGACGGCGTTGACGGACAGGTCGGTGGCGGTGTTGACGGTGATGTCCCCGTACGACAACTGGCCCTCGTTCTCGGGGGCGTAGGGGGTCCGGGTGCCGACGACGCGGCGCTTGTTGTCGCCGTTGTAGACGGTGTTGGGGGTGATCGGGCGGCCGTCCTGGGTGCGGGAGTCGTTCTCGACGGCGGCGGCGAACACGAACGGCTTGAAGGTGGAGGCCACCTGGTAGTCGTGCCGGGTCGCGTTGTTGACGTACTGCTTGGTGTAGTCGATGCCGCCGTACATGGCGACGACCTTGCCGGTGGCCGGGTCGATGGAGACCCCGCCCGCCCGTACGACGCGGTCGGCCTTGCGCGTCTCCGGGTCGAGCTCGTCGGCCATCTTCTGGTCGACTGCGTCGACGAAGGCGTTCTGGCGGCGTTTGTCGATGGTGGTGGTGATGCGGTAGCCCCCCTCGGCGAGGGTCTTCTCGTCGAGGATCTTGCGCTCGACGATGTGGTCCTTGATGGCCTCGACGAGGTAGCCGCGCTGTCCGGAGAGGCCGGCGGCCGGGCGGACCTTGCCGGGTTCGGGGAACTGCGTCGCGGTCCGCCCGGCCGCGGGCAGCCACTGCTTCTTGACCATGCCGTCGAGTACGTAGTTCCAGCGGGCGAGCGCGCGGGTGCGGCTCTGGGGGTGGGCGACGACGTCGAAGGCGCTGGGGGAGTTGAGGAGCGTGGCGAGGTACGCGCCTTCGGCGGTGGTGAGTTTGCCGACGTCCTTGCCGTAGTAGGCCTGGGCGGCGGCCTGGATGCCGTAGGCGTTGCGCCCGAAGTAACTCGTGTTGAGGTAGCCCTCGAGGATGTAGTCCTTCGATTTCTCGCGGCCGAGTTTGATCGCGATGAAGAACTCCTTGACCTTGCGTTTGATCGTCTGTTCCTGGCCCAGGTAGTAGTTCTTGACGTACTGCTGGGTGATGGTCGAACCGGATTGGGTGCCCTTGCCGGTCGCCGTGTTCCAGGCGGCGCGGATCATCGCCTTGGGGTCCACGGCCCGTTCGGAGTAGAAGTCCCGGTCCTCGGCGGCGAGTACGGCTTCCTGCACCGTGCGGGGGATCTGCGAGAGGGGAACGTTGACGCGGTTGACCTCGCCGTCGCGGGCGAGCTGGGAACCGTCGGCGTAGAGGTAGAGGTTGGACTGGGCGGTGGCGGCGGCGTTGGCGGGCGGGATGCGGACCAGCAGGTAGCCGGCGACGAGGGCGCCGATGACCAGCAGGGCGAGCAGCAGGAGGGTGCCGAGGACCATGCGCCAGGTGGGGACGAGGCGGCGCCAGCCGGTCCGCTTCCGTTTCCGCTCGGCCTTGTTGGCGGCGCTGCGCGACTGCTTCCCGCTGGAAGGCGCCTGCGACTTCCGCGTCTCCTGCGGCGGCGGCTGCTGGGCGGGAGGTGTTGCGGGGGTGTCCGGGTCACGAGGGGTCCAGCCCGGTGGTGGTGACTGGTCGCTCATCGCCAGGACTCCTCGATGCCGTACGAAATATCCACATCTGTACTCCGTGCTGTCTACCTGATGACCGCTCATTCCGCTTCGGACGGGCGTAAACCGGTCGCGTGGATCGCCCCTCCGCACTAAGCTCGCGCGCTTTGGCCGACGTAGGAACGACCAGGGAAATCGGAGGGATACGGTGCGCCAGGCAACGGCTCGCAGAGCGTGGCTCTATCCGGCCGTCGCGGCCGGCGGGTTCCGGCGCTACGCCACGTACGGGACGGCGACGGCGGCAGGGGTGTTCACCAACACCGTCTTCGGCTTCATCCTCGCGTACACGTACGTCGCGCTGTGGGACGAGCGGCCCGGACTGGGCGGTTACGACCAGGCGCAGGCGCTGACCTTCGTCTGGGTGAGCCAGTCGCTGCTCGCCGCGGGCGCGCTCATCGGCGGCGGTTTCCAGGAGGAGATGCAGGAGCGCATCCGTACGGGTGACATCGCCGTCGACCTGTACCGGCCGGCCGATCTGCAGTTGTGGTGGCTAGCGGCCGATCTGGGGCGCGCCGGCTTCCAGTTGCTCGGGCGCGGGGTGGTGCCGCTGCTCGCGGGGGCGCTGGCGTTCGAGCTGGCGCTGCCCGCCGATCCGGTGCGCTGGCTGCTGTTCCTGGTGTCCGTACTGCTCGGGCTGGTCGTCAGCTTCGGGATCCGGTACCTGCTGGGGCTGGCGGCGTTCTGGCTGATGGACGGGGCCGGGATCAACCTGGTGGCCGTCGTCGTCACGATCTTCTGCTCCGGGATGCTGCTGCCGCTGACGGTCTTCCCGGGAGGCTTCGGCGAGATCGTCCGCGTGCTGCCGTGGGCGGCGATGATCCAGGTGCCGCTGGACGTGCTGATGGGCGAGCGCGCCGGCGCCGGGGGCGCGGTCCGGGCGCTGGGCTTCCAGGCGGGGTGGGTGCTCGTACTGCTGGGCGCGGGGCGGCTGTTGCAGTCGGCGGCGACGCGGAAGGCGGTGGTCCAGGGTGGCTGAGGCGGTGGTGGCCGCGGCGCGGCGGCCCGGAGAACCGATGGAGGTACCGGCGCGGAACCGGGCCGTGGAGGGGTTGCGCGGCTACGGGCTGATCGTGGCGATGTGGGTCCGCTCGACGATGACGTACCGGACGTCGTTCCTGCTCTCCACCTTCGGGAACGCGGCGATCACGCTCCTCGACTTCGTCGCGATCTGGATCATGTTCTCGCACGTGGACGTGCTCGGCGGTTTCACGCTGCCCGAGACCGCCCTGCTGTACGGGTCCGCCTCGGCCTCGCTCGGGCTCGCGGACCTGCTCCTCGGCAATGCGGACCGGGTCGGCCTCCGGATCCGCGACGGCTCGCTCGACTCCATGCTGGTGCGCCCGGTCCCGGTGCTCGCGCAGGTCGCGGCGGACCGCTTCGCGCTGCGGCGGGTGGGGCGGATCGGGCAGGGCGTGGCGGTGCTGGTCTGGGCCGTCTCGGCGCTGGACGTGGAGTGGACGGCCGGGAAGGTCTGGCTGATGCCGGTGATGGTCGTGGCCGGGGCGGCGATCTTCGGGGCCGTGATGGTGGCCGGGGCGGCGTTCCAGTTCGTCGCCGGGGACGCGGCGGAGGTGCAGAACTCCTTCACGTACGGAGGCAACACGATGCTCCAGTACCCGCCGACGGTGTTCGGGAAGGACCTGCTGCGCGGGGTGACGTTCGTCGTGCCGCTGGCCTTCGTGAACTGGCTGCCCGCCCTGTACGTGCTGGGGCGGCCCGATCCGCTGGGGCTGCCGGGGTGGGTGGCGTTCCTGAGCCCGCTGGTGGCGGTGGTGGTGTTCGTACCCGCGTCGCTGGTGTGGCGTGCGGGTCTTCGTTCGTACCGGAGTACGGGGAGCTGAGCGGCTGTGGGCACGGATGTGCTGATCGAGCTGGACGACGTCGAGAAGGTCTTCGACGTACGGCGCCGGGTGGGCCTGCTGCGGCGGGAGAAACGGCAGGTCAGAGCGGTTGACGGGATCAGCTTCGAGGTGGCGCGGGGCGAGGTGGTCGGCTACATCGGGCCCAACGGCGCCGGGAAGTCGACCACGATCAAGATGCTGACCGGCATCCTCACGCCGAGCGGCGGCCGGCTGCGGGTCGCGGGCATCGATCCGGCGCGGGAGCGGATGCGGCTGGCGCACCGGATAGGGGTGGTGTTCGGGCAGCGGACCACGCTGTGGTGGGACCTGCCGCTGAAGGACTCGTACGGGCTGATGCGGCGGATGTACCGGATCCCGGCGGCCCGGTTCGAGGAGAACCTCGAGCGCTGCGTGGACCGCCTCGACCTGGCCGAGCTGCTGGACGTCCCGGTACGGCAGCTTTCGCTGGGCCAGCGGATGCGCGGGGACATCGCGGCGGCGCTGCTGCACGATCCGGACGTGCTGTACCTGGACGAGCCGACGATCGGGCTCGACGTGGTGAGCAAGGCGAAGGTACGGGGCTTCCTGCGGCAGTTGAACGCGGAGCTCGGCACGACCGTGCTGCTCACCACCCATGACCTGCAGGACATCGAGCAGCTGTGCGAGCGGGTGATGGTGATCGACCACGGGCGGCTGATGTACGACGGGGCCCTGGCCGGCCTGCACTCGATGGGGGAGGGCGGCGGAGAGCGGACGCTGGTGGTGGACCTGGAGCGGGAGCTTCCGGAGATCAGCGTGGCGGGGGCGCGGGTGGTGAAGGTGGACGGCCCGCGGCAGTGGCTGGCGTTCCCGGCGGGGACGTCGGCGGCGCCGCTGGTGGCGGAGGTGGCGGCCCGGTACCCGCTGCTGGACCTGTCGGTGCGGGAGCCGGACATCGAGGACGTGATCGCGCGGATGTACGCGGGGCGGGGGTGAGGGCCCCCGGGGGTCTGGAG
>NZ_JNZY01000025.1 GCF_000717655.1 Streptomyces katrae | reverse complement strand
TCACGTCGAGGAGCAGGACGTCCTTGACCTCACCCTTGAGGACACCGGCCTGGAGGGTGGCGCCGATGGCGACGACCTCGTCCGGGTTCACGCCCTTGTGCGGATCCTTCCCGGTCAGCTCCCTGACCAGCTCGGTGACCGCGGGCATGCGGGTCGAGCCGCCCACCAGGATGACGTGGTCGATGTCCGAGACCTTGATCTTCGCGTCCTTGACCGCGTTGTGGAAGGGTGCCTTGCAACGTGCCAGCAGGTCGGCGGTCAGCTGCTCGAACTGCGAGCGGGTGAGCTTCTCGTCCAGGTGCAGCGGGCCCTCGGCGGACGCCGTGATGTAGGGCAGGTTGATCGTCGTCTCGGTAACGGCGGACAGCTCGATCTTCGCCTTCTCCGCCGCCTCGCGCAGACGCTGGAGCGCCATCTTGTCCTTCGACAGGTCGATGCCGTAGGCATTGTGGAACTGCTTCACCAGATGATCGACGACCTTCTGATCCCAGTCGTCGCCGCCGAGGTGGGTGTCGCCGTTGGTCGACTTGACCTCCACCAGTCCCTCGCCGATCTCCAGCAGGGACACGTCGAAGGTGCCGCCGCCCAAGTCGAAGACGAGGATGGTCTGGTCGTTCTCCTTGTCCAGCCCGTACGCCAGGGCGGCAGATGTCGGCTCGTTGATGATCCGCAGCACTTTCAGGCCCGCGATCTCGCCGGCTTCCTTCGTCGCGGTGCGCTGGGAGTCGTTGAAGTACGCCGGAACGGTGATCACGGCGTCGGTGACCTCCTCGCCGAGGTACGCCTCCGCGTCCCGCTTCAGCTTCTGCAGCACCCGCGCCGAGATCTCCTGCGCCGTGTACCGCTTGCCGTCGATGTCGCCGCTGGCGGGGAACCGCCAGTCGCTCTCTCCGATGTGGCGCTTGACCGACCGGGCGGTGCGGTCGACGTTCGTCACCGCCTGCCGCTTCGCGATCTCCCCGACCAGGACCTCCCCGCCCTTGCCGAAGGCCACCACGGAAGGGGTGGTCCTGTTTCCCTCGGTATTGGTGATGACCGTGGGCTCGCCGCCCTCCAGGACCGCGACGACGGAGTTGGTCGTGCCCAGGTCGATCCCGACTGCGCGTGCCATCATCCGCTCCTCTCAAACCAACGAGCTCAGAATCAATGAATCTTTCGGCTGTTCACTTCGCGGGGCGGGCCGAGCAGGGCCGTCGCTGTCGAGTTCTGCGACTGCTACGGCCTCGGTCACCCGAAGCTGCGGCGCGCTCAGGATGTCGATCTCGCCCGAGACTGCGACCCTCCTGCCGCGCGCCCGTCAGGCGTTGATCTCCTTACGCGGGCCGTCTGCCCTGATCTCGATCTTCCGAGGCTTCGCCTCCTCGGCGACGGGGATGCTCAGCCGCAGTACGCCGGCCTCGTAGGAGGCCTCGATGTGGTCGGCGTCCAGCATCTCGCCGAGGAACAGCTGGCGGCTGAAGGTCCCGGAGGGCCGCTCCGCGATCAGCACGTCGCTGTTCTCTGCGGACGCGGTGGTTCGCCGCTCCGCCCTGATGTCGAGGACGTTCCGTTCGACATCCAGGTCGATGGACTCGGGGTCGACACCGGGCAGGTCGAGCTCGACGACGAAGGCATCACCCTCGCGGAAGGCGTCCATGGACATGGCCGCCGGCCGGGCCGCGGCGCCCAGCACCTGCTGTGTCAGCCGGTCCAGTTCCCGGAAAGGATCAGTCCGCATGAGCATCATTGTTCACTCCTCTCCCACTCGTCACAGATGCACATGGCGACACTCCCTATATAGCGCGCAGTAAGAAAATTGACAAGAGTCGACTCAAGAATGGGGAATGTGATCACGTCGAAACCTCGGGCGCCCACCGTCCGGCAGCAGCGACGTGACGACTGTGTCGCAGACGTCGTCCAGCGCCGTTGCGGGGTGGGTGAGCGCCGCCCGCAGCCGGCGGAGTCCGACACCGATGTCACGACCTCGGGCCTCGATCAGGCCGTCGGTGTAGAGCACCAGCAGACTGCCCAGGGCCACAGGAAAGGCGGCGGCCTCGAAGCCCACGCCTCCCACGCCCAGCGGTGGGCCCGTATCCACGGCAACCAAGTCGGCCGTGCCGTCCGGCAAGACGATGACCGGTAGCGCATGCCGGTCTCCGGCGCACTGCTCGTACCGTTGCGCGGCTGTGGCCCCTGGCTGACCACCCGCTGCACCGGTCGCCCGCCGGGGGGAAGGTAGAGGTAGGGGAAGCGAAGCGGGTATCCGGCATGCGGCGGGGATAGGACAGCGGGACGCAGGACACCACGCCAGGAGGAGTCGTGGAGTGGTTCGCGGACGGTGATTACTGGCTGAGCAGACTCGTGTTCCAGCGAGGTCTGGCCGTGCTCTATTTCATCGCCTTCCTGAGCACCGCCCATCAATTCCGGGCGCTCATCGGTGAGCGCGGTTTGCTGCCGGTCCCGCGTTTCGTCGCGTCCGTTCCCTTCCGGAGATCGCCCAGCATCTTCCAGCTCCATTACTCCGACCGCTTCTTCGCGATCACCGCCTGGACGGGCACCGTGCTCTCCGTGGCCCTCGCCGTGGGCGTGGCCGACCGCGTACCGCTGTGGGCGTCGATGCTGATGTGGGCAGTGCCGTGGGTTCTCTACCTCTCCGTCGTCAACGTCGGGCAGACGTGGTTCGGCTTCATGTGGGAGTCGCTGCTGCTCGAAGCGGGCTTCTTGGCGATCTTCCTCGGGAACGAGGATGTGCCGCCCCCGGTCCTGGTGCTGTTCCTCCTGCGCTGGCTCCTGTTCCGACTGGAGTTCGGCGCCGGACTGATCAAGCTGCGTCACGACCCGTGCTGGCGCGACCTGACCTGCCTGTACTACCACCACGAGACCCAGCCGATGCCCGGCCCCCTGACCTGGTGCTTCCACCGCCTGCCGCGGCCGCTGCACCGGGTCGAGGTCGCGGCCAGCCACGTGGCGCAGCTCGTCGCTCCGGTGATGCTGTTCGCGCCACAGCCGATCGCGAGCGTGGTCGCCGGCTTCATCGTCGTCACACAGCTCTGGCTCGTGGCGTCGGGAAACTTCGCGTGGCTCAACTGGCTGACCATCCTGCTCGCCGTCACCGCGATCGACGGCGCACGGGCCGCAGACGTGCTGGGCCTGCCCCAACCGCCCTCCTTTGCCGCCCCGCCGACCTGGTACGAGAGCACGGTGCTCGCCGTCGCCGGGCTCATGGTCCTGCTCAGCTACTGGCCGGTGCGCAACCTGCTCTCCCGCCACCAGGTGATGAACTACTCCTTCAACCCCTTCCACCTGATGAACACCTACGGAGCCTTCGGCACCATTGAGCGCACGCGCTACGAGGTGGTGCTCGAAGGCACCGACGAACCGGAGATCACCGACGACACGGTGTGGCAGGCATACGGATTCAAGGGCAAACCCGGTGACGTACGCCGAATGCCCCCACAGGTGGCCCCCTACCACCTGCGGCTCGACTGGATGATGTGGTTCGCGGCCATCTCACCCGCATACGCCGGGCCCTGGTTCACGGCCTTCCTCGTCAAGCTGCTCGACAACGACCCCGTCGTCCTCAAGCTGCTGGGCCACAATCCCTTCCCGTCCTCCCCGCCCACATTCCTGCGCGCCCGCCTCTACCGCTACCGCTTCACCGACCGCCACGAGCTGCGGCAGACCCGCGCCTGGTGGCACCGCAGCTTGGTGGGGGAATACGTCCCTCCCGTCGCCAAGGCAGGCTGAAGCCCCCGGCCTCTGGCTGCCGGACGGGGGCGTCGCCATCAACGGCTCGCTGAGGCACCCGCCGTGTCTCCCCGGTTTCCCTCGGTCACTGCGAGCCCTGAGTCGCCTCGGTTCCCTGCTCGACGCCCTGATCGCCTCCGGTCGTGGCGGCCTGCGTGCCCTCGATTCCCCCCGGTCCCCTGGACGCCGTGGCGAACTCCTACGATCCCGCTCTGGCCCGGCCGGCCGATGCCATGGGTCTGGACGAACCCTCCGCAATGAGCCTGACCGTGCGACGCGGGTGACTCCCGGGGTCCGTGTGGCGCCGCGCCCAGACGGCCGCGTCCGCCGAGGCGCTCGCGGCGCAGCCCCTATCGTGGAACGCATGCGGCTCCTGCTGACCTCGGACACCCACCTCCCCACCCGCGCCAGGTCACTCCCGGAAGCCCTCCTGGCCGCCGTCGACGAGGCCGACGCCGTCATCCACGCCGGGGACTGGGTCGACGAGGCCACGCTCGACCTGTTGGAGTCCAGGTCCCGCCGGTTGATCGGT
This sequence comes from Streptomyces katrae, assembly GCF_000717655.1. Classification (GTDB taxonomy): domain Bacteria; phylum Actinomycetota; class Actinomycetes; order Streptomycetales; family Streptomycetaceae; genus Streptomyces; species Streptomyces katrae_B. The sequence goes on along the minus strand of NZ_JNZY01000025.1, from coordinate 86,408 downwards.
GTGTACGGCAACAATGACGGCCCGGGACTGCGCCGCAGGCTTCCGGAGGTCGCCTACGCCGAGCTGGAAGGAGTGCACTTCGGGGTCGTGCACGAAACGGGAGCGTCCGCCGGACGGGAGCGGCGCTGCGCCGCGCGGTTCCCAGAGGTGGACGTCCTGGTGTTCGGCCACAGCCACATCCCATGGGACACCACTGCGGAGAGACTGCGCCTGCTCAACCCGGGCTCGCCCACGGACCGCAGACGCCAGCCCTTCTGCTCGTTCATGACGCTGACGGTCGCTGACGGGCAGGTGTACGACGTGACGCTCCACCCCCTGCCCCCGCGGCACTGACCTCTCCCACGCGGCCGTCACCCAGGAGCCGAGCACGCGCCGGCTCATCCGTCGGTCGGGGACCGCGCGGTCCACCAGACTGCCAGCCATGCCGCCTCCTTGACCGCGTCCATCAGGTATGCGGCCGGGATCCGGCGGCGCGGTACGCAGACCGGGCCGACGGCGAGGAACGTCAGCGCCGTGCTCATGCCGGTGCGTCGGGCGTGGCGGACGTCCTCGACCTCCTTGCCCGCACCGCCCGTGATGACCTCGCCGTCGCCGAGATCGAGGGCATGACCAGTGAGGCAGCCGTCGTCGCCGCAGGCTACCGGTGGCTGGCGCCGGAAATCGTCGCGAGCCAGACACGCCGCCCTGCCCGGGCACGAGGCGGGGACGCGTCGCATCGCTCGGGGGAGACGGCGACCAGACGTACGGCTACCCCCCCCGATGGGGTGAGCTTCCGACCGCGGCAAGCATCAGGAGGCTGCGCGCGGTGACAGTTTCGGCGTTCTGGTCGTGTGGTCGGGGTCGCTGGCAGATACTCGTGGCCCGGGGTGGGCGTCCACTGCTGCGGGCTGGCACAGGCCGTTCGTGGGATGTCGGGTTTCGGTCTGGGGGAGGTTCGGTGACGGGCATTGAGCTGCTGGCGGGCGCGGCAGTCGGGTACCTGATGCGCAAGCTGCGCCGCGCGGCGGAACCGGCTGACGCGGAGGCCGACCAGGCCTTCGACATCGGCATGGACGCCATCCACGACCTGGTGAGCCGGCAGCTCTCGGGCGACACGGCGCTGGAGACCCTGGTCACGGAGGTCGGGCGCGGCGGCGGGGAGGTCAGTGAGCGGACCGTGCGCCGGGTGAGCGACGCGGTGGCCGAGCACGCCGAGCGTGATGCCGGATTCGCCGAGCAGTTGCAGCGCCTGGTCGATGCCGTGGAGAGCCGCGCGGGGTCTGCCGGGGCTACTGGGACGGTCCACCAGTCGGCCACCGCGTCCGGAAGCAGTTCGGTGCACCAGGCCGGCGGGAACATCACGATCTACCGGAACGAGCGGCCTTGACCGGAGCCAGGTGGCCCCGTCCCGATGAGCCGGGGTTCGGTCGCCGGCGGGAGCAGCGTGCTGTCGCGTCCGGATTCGGCCGGGTGTTCCAGGCTGCGGGCGACATGGTGGTCTACGAGGGCGGGGAGCCGTATCGGCTCGCGCCATGGCCGGCGCCCGGGTCTGGTGGCGGGGTGCCGGCGCAAGCGGCGCTCGGCGGCGGTGCCGTGCAGCCGAGTGCACTGCTGCAGGCGGGCGGCGCTGTGGTGGACTTCGCGGGGCGGACGGCGGAGCGGGAGCGGTTGCGGCAGTGGCGCGATGCAACCGGCACGCTGCGTGTGTGTCTGGTGCACGGGCCGGGAGGACAGGGCAAGACGCGGCTCGCGATGGAGGTCGCGACCGAATGGGGCGCTCAAGGCTGGGCGGTCTTGCGGGCATTCCATCGCAGAGACCGGCAGGCTCCGCCGGCCTTCAACGTTCCGGAAGGCCTGGGCACGGCCGCAGGCGTGCTGGTCGTGCTGGACTACGCGGAGCGGTGGGACACCCCTGACCTGCTGACGTTGCTGGATGACACGAACGTGGGTGCGGGGCGGGGCATCCGGGTTCGGGTCCTGCTGCTCGCCAGGCCGAGCGGGGTGTGGTGGCAGAGCGTCGCCTACCGCATGGAGCACGACCTCGGCGTGCACGCGGAGCGCTTCGAACTCCCGCCTTTGGAGAGCGACCCCGCGGTGGACCGGGCGGGGCTGTTCTCGGCAGCTCGGGACCGGTTCGCCGAACTGCTGGACATCCCCGATACCGGGCCGGCCGGGCTCCCCGCGGGCCTTGCGGACCGGGAGGAGTACCAGCTCGTCCTGGCCGTGCACATGGCCGCCCTCGTCGTCGTCCTCGCCGTACACCAGGGTGATGAGCCGCCGAGTGACCCCGTCGAGGTCTCGGCATATCTTCTGGCCCGGGAACGCCACCACTGGCTCTCCCTGTGCCACCGCCGTGAGGACCCGCTCCTGGTGACGGCGAACGACATGGGGCAGATCGTCTACACCGCCACGCTCACCGGGCCGCTCGGCTACGCCGACGGGAAGCGGGCCGTCATCCGGGCGGACATCGAGAGCTCGCAATCACCGGGGGCGATGCTGAAGGACCACGCCCGCTGCTATCCGCCCGCCGCGCAACCGGGGGCGGCAGGAACGGAGCCGGCCACCGTGCTGGAGCCGCTGTACCCGGACCGGCTGGGCGAGGACTACGTTGCCCTGCTCACCCCCGGCCATACCCACGACCACCCCGCTGACCTGTGGGCCGACGAGGCCCCCGCGCGTCTGCTGGCTCCCGCGGACAGCACTGGCCCTGCTGCCGCGGACGAGGGCCCGGTGTGGACCCGTCGAGCGCTGACCACCCTCGTGGAAGCCGCCGCCCGGTGGCCCCACTTGGCACGAACCCAGCTCTGTCCGCTGCTGCGCACCACGCCTGCGCTCGCCATACAGGCCGGCGGGGCCGCGGTAGTCGCTCTCGCCACTCACCCGCACATGGACCTCGACGTCTTGGAGGCCATCGACGAACTGCTCCCCGAGGAACGCAGAGAGTGGGCTCCCGCGGCGGCCGCCGTCGCCGACAGGCTTCTCGACCACCGCCTTGCCGCCGCGGCCGACGACGCCGAGGAACGTGCACTGATCCGCGGAGACCTGGCCAACCGCCTCGCGAACGTCGGCCGGCACGACCGGGCCCTGGCGCTCACCGAGGAAGCCTTCATGTCCCTGCGCGAGTTGGCGAACCGCGAGCCGTCCGCGGCCCGGCTGCCCTCCCTCGCGTACTCCGTCGGCAACTACGCCGTACGCCTGGCCCAGGTCGGTCGCGCCGACGATGCGCTGACCCGTTCGAATGAGGCCGTGCTCTGGTTGTCCGTTCTCACGGCGCAGAACCGGGACAGATTCCTTCCCGAGCTGGCTCGGGCGACGCACAACCACGCGCGCTGGCTGACAGACGCGGGACGCGAGGAGGAGGCGCTCAGCTGGTCTGCGGACGCCGTCGAAATGCTGCGTGAACTCACCGTGCAGCCCGACGGCAGTCTCCACGTCACCTCCATGCGAGACCTGTTCTGCGTCGTGTCCGCCCACGCGCGGCTTCTGGTGAACGCGGGGCGCGATGCGGACGCCCTCACCTACTCCGGGCTGGCCCTGGGAGCGCTCAGGGACCTTGTCCGGCTGGACCGCGCAAGGTTCCTGCCCGACCTTCCGGCAGCCCTGAGTGGCCATGCGACGCTGCTGGAACAGACCGGGCGCCCGCTCGACGCCCTGTCGCACTCCGAGGAAGCGGTCGAGGTCCAGAAGGAGTTGGCGAGCCTGGACGGGGATCCCCACCTGGCAGCCCTCGCGAACGCGCTGGGGAGCCATGCGGTGCTGCTCTCGAATCTCGGGCGCGGGGCGGAAGCACTGCGCGTGTCCGAGGAGGCGGTCCACACCTGCAGGGAGTCGGTCCACCAGGACCGGGACGTCCACCTGGCGGCGCTCATCGCGTTGGTGGCCATGCACATGGTGCTGCTGGAAAGGGCCGACCGCCTCGCCGAAGCCTTCGTCTGGTCCGAAGAAGGAGTCGCCCTGTGCCGGGAGAAGGCCGGCCGCGATGGCGACTCGAGCAGCCTCGCAGACCTGGTCCGTGCACTGATCCCGCACGCGACGCGCCTGATGAGGATGGGACGTTTCGACGACGCCTTGGTGTGCTCGCAGGAGGCGGTGGCCGGCAGCCGTGAGCTGAGGGGCGGACCGGCCGACACGCCGGGCCTTCCCATCGCCGCCGGCTTCCACGCCCAATGGCTGGAAGAAGCGGGGCGGCTCGATGACGTCCTCACCTATTCGGCGGAGGCCGTCGAGATCGCACGCGGACGCGTCCAAGCCGACCGCGACGCCAACCTGCCCGACCTGGCGGCTACGGTGGGCAACCACGCGCTGAGGCTCGCGGACGCGGGACGGTGGTCGGACGCGCTGGAGCACTGCCGCGAGTCGACCGCGATGTTCACGGAACTCTTCGAACGAGACCCCGATGCCCACCGGGTCGGTTACGTACGAAACACCGTGTGCTTGGGCCACATCCTGATCAAAGCCGGCCGATTCACCGAAGCCGTCATCCCCCTCCTCTTCGCCCTTGGCATGGCGCCGCAGCTCAAGGAACACGAGCACCCGATCGGAGCCTGGATCACGGACCTCGTACGAGCTGCTCACGCCGGCGCTCCGCAAAGCGTCAGACGCGCCTACCAAGAGTTCACCGGTCACGAGATGCCGGCCTGGTTCCAGAGGCCGCCATCCGAATGACGTCGGGGCGCCGCCCGCCTCCTGGCCGGGCACCAGACTCGGAAGCACGAACTTTGGCCCCCGGTCTCCGTGATGCCTCAACGACGAGTGAACCGCTCAGGCCCTGACCTGGCGAGTCGATCGTCGGCGATCACGGGCTACAACTGCAGTCTGGGGGGCAGGCCCGTCATCCGCTCCCGGGGCGGCCGGCAGGCCGACCGAGGCCTGCGGCTCGGGGGCGCTGCACGGCGCGAGAATGTACTGGGAGCGTCCACGGCCGCGTCGGCGAAGGCGTTCTCCCGGGGCAGCGGCCGCAGTCGGCGTCCGTCGGCCGTCACGATGCAACGGTGCCGTTGCCAGTGCGTGTTCGTGGCCGGCCGTACACGGCGGTTGGCGGCCGACCACGTGGTGGCCGCCGGTCCAGGCCGCCGCACGGCCATCCGCTGCCGGTGCCGCCGCGGCACCGGCACGGACGGCCGTGTGAACCGGCGAGCCCTGCTCCCTGTTGGCGTCGTGCTGTTTGTCCGTCGGGAGCCGGCGATGCCCCAGTCCCCCAGGGCCACTTCGTCGATCAGGACGAACGTGAGGGCCGGGGCCTTGCCGAGGACCCCTGACCAGGAGGTCGGTGATCCCGGCGATGATCTCGGCCTTCTGGGCGGTGGTCGCGCCTTCGCCGGTGATCTTGACGTTGACGTACGGCCCCGGCGGCGGCTCAGGCGGCCCGGCCGGTGACGTGGCCGCCGTCCACCCGCAACGCGTGGCCCGTGACGAAGCCCGCGCTCGCCAGGTACAGCACGGCCTCGGCGATTTCCGAGGCCTCGCCGACCCGGTCGAGGAGGGCGAGCCCGCCGAAGGAGTCCACGTCCGATCCCTCGTGCAGCGGGGTGCGGATGATGCCGGGTGCTACGAGGTTGACGCGGATGCCGTCGGCCGCCAGCTCCGCAGCGAGGCTCGTGGTCAGCCCGTGCACACCGGCCTTGCTGACCACCGGTGCGCTGGCCGGGAAGCCGGCCAGTCCGTGGTCCACCAGGACGGTGCCGATGTTGACGATGCTGCCGCCCTCGCCCTGTGCGCGCAGCGCCCGCACCACGGCCTGGGTGGTGAGGTAGGTGCCCTTGAGGTTGCCCGTCAGGAAGCCGTCGAGTTCGGCCTCCGTGACCTCGGTGAAGGGCTTGGAAGCGAAGGTCCCCGCGTTGTTGACCAGCACGTCGATACGGCCGAAGCGCTCCAGCGCCGTACGGACGAGGGCCTCGCCGGTCTCCCGGTCGGCGATGCTGCCCGCGGCCCACGCGGTCCGCTCCGGATGGCCGAGGCCGGCGGCGGCCTTGGCGAGGCGGTCGGCGTCCCGGCCGTTCAGGACGACGTTCGCGCCGCTCGCCAGGAAGGTCCGGGCGATGTCCAGGCCGATGCCGCTGGAGGATCCGGTGATGAGAGCAGTGGTCATGGTGAATGCCTTTCGGAGGTGGATCTGGATCGTCGGATCGGTTCGTCCGGCTGACACCACGAAGCTATGGGCTCTCAACCCATAACACCACGACGGAGTTTGGAGCATGTGATAATCCAGCGTTATGGATGTGGACCTGCGTGACCTGGAGCTCCTCGACGCCACCGCCGAAGCCGGCTCGCTGACCGCCGCCGCCGAGCGGCTCTACGTCAGCCAGCCGGCCCTCAGTCAGCGGCTGACCCGGCTGGAAGCCCGCCTCGGCATGCCCGTGTTCGACCGCGAGGGCCGCCGGCTGGTGCCGAACGCCGCGGGCCGCCGGCTGCTCGTAGCCGCCCGGCACGTCCTCGGTGAACTGGAGTCGGCCACCCGCGACCTGCGGGAGATCCGCGACGGCCGCGACCGGCGTGTCCGCTTCACCGCGCAGTGCAGCACCACCTTCCCGTGGCTGCCGCCCGTGTTGCGCGCCTTCCGTGAGCGCGAGCCGGGCATCGACGTGCGCATCGAGACCGTCGCCGACGACGCGCCGGTCCCGGCGCTCCTCGCCGACCTGGTCGATGTGGCGCTCGTCACCAAACCCGACGTGCAGATCGACCGGGTGTCGCTGACCCGGCTCTTCGACGACGAGATGGTGGCCGTGGTGCCCGCCGGGCACGCCTGGGCCGGTCGCAAGCACCTGACCGCACGCGACTTCGACGGGGCCGACCTGGTCCTTTACGACTTCTACGACCAGAAGCGCATCCCGTCGTTGCCGCTGCCGATCCCCGCCGGGGCCCGGCCCGGCCGGATCACCACGATGCCCGTGGTGACCGACCTGGTCGTCGAGATGGTGGCGGGCGGCCAGGGCGTGACGGTTCTGCCCAACTGGGTGGCCGCCCCGTACGTGGCCTCGCACGGCCTTGCCCTGGTGCAGATCGGCGCGAAGCCCCTGACCCGCACCTGGTTCTGCGCCACCCGGACCGGCGAACTCCCGCCCCACCTGGAGGTGTTCGTCGAGGAGCTCGTGGGCCGGCTCGAAGCCCCCCGAGGGGGCCGGTGAGGTCCTGGAGCAGCAGCCGCCGCCCGACACGCGCGGTGCTGCACTCGTCTCGATCGGAACCCCCGCCGTGAAGCCGGTCACCGCGGTGGATGGCGTGATCGTTCCTCACCCGCACTACGCCCTGCGGCGCTGACCCACCCGGTTTTGCGCGCGATCTGACACAGCCGCGGCACCTGCGCCCGACGCCGGCGCAGCCCGACGGCCGGCGCACCCCCGGAATCGTTTCAGCAGCGAACTGCTCCACCCACCGGGTGAATTGGCCGTCATCCTCTGGCCTTTCTCACCCGGCACACCGCTCGTCGCCGAAGCGGCGCGAGAAACGGTCGCCGAGACCGCCGCTCGACGGTTGCCGGCCTGACTGTCAGATCCGGCGTCTAGCCTGCCGGTCATGGGACTTCATATTTCAGTTGGCATGCTCCAGAACATGGCCGGCGTCGGGGAGCACGAGGCGCTCGTACGCTGGCAGCAGAGTTTCGACCTGCTCGGCCAGGCCTTGGCCGATGAGGGAATCGTCTGGCAGGAGCCGGCGTTGGACGAGCCGTCACGTCTGCATTTCGTGAGTTTCCCCACCAGCCACCTGCACCACCTGCGCCGCGTCTTCGTACTGGCGGCCCGGGGCGAGACCGTCACGCCCGCATCAGCCACCAGCGCTGAGCAGTACCAACGCGACGAGGACAAGGTCTTCGACGAGTCAACGATGATGAGCTCCCACCTGCTGTGCCACTCGGACAGCGCGGGCTTCTACGTGCCGGTCGACTTCGACGATCCACTCTTCCTGCCGGCGGAGAAGCAGGTGGAGGGCGGCGGGATGGTCGGTTCCAGTCAGCAGCTGCTCACCGAACTGTGCGGCTTCGCTTCCGCCATCGGAGTCCGGCTCGACCGGGACCGGCACCTCTCAGACGAGGAGAGCGCCCGCCTGGACACCGCATCCGACGACCTCTTCCACATGGAGAGGTCCGCCTGGCACCAGCTGTACCAGGCGTGCCGCACGAGCATCGCCACCGGTCGCGCTGTCGTGTTCCACTGACCGGACCGGGGACCGGCTCCCGCAGTACCCGCCGGGCTGGGAGGGCGGGCGCCGCTGTCGCTGTCGGACGCGATCGACCTGAGCCCGCTCCAAGCAGAACCTGTATAGGCAACCGCCGGCGCAGGATCAGCGGGTACGAGCCGGCGCCCCGACCTCCTGGACACCGAGACGGCGTCCAGGAGGACCGACAGCAGGGCACGAGCAGCGGCGCCCCGGACCAGGTTTCGGTCATGGGTGCGGCAGCGTTGTACTCGAGGACAGTGGCGAGCCGGTCGGCTTCCTCGCCCGTCTTGGCGGCGTAGGCGCGGAGCGCGGCAGCAACCGCCGGCTCGGGCTGCTGCCGCAGGTGCTGGTGGGGGCCGAGGTATGCCGTTCAGTCCGTCAGTTGACGTTGACGGCCTTCCAGGCGGCTGCGACCTGCTGGTACTCGGTGCCCGTCGAGCCGTACAGGTCTGCCGTCGCCTGCAGGGTGGCGGTCCGCGCCCCGGCGTAGTTGGTGGTCGACGTCATGTAGGTCGAGAGCGCCTTGTACCAGATCTTGTAGGCCTTGGTCCGACCGATCCCGCTGACCGTCGAGCCGTCGTACGTGGGCGAGTTGTAGGAGACACCGTTGACCGTCTTCGCACCGCTGCCCTCGGAGAGCAGGTAGAAGAAGTGGTTGGCCACGCCCGAGGAGTTGTGCACGTCGAGCCGGCCCACGTTCTTGGACCAGTAGTCGGCCGAGGCCCCGTCCTTGCTGGGCTGGTCCATGTAGCGCAGCGGCGTCCCGTTGCCGCGGATGTCGATCTTCTCGCCGATCAGGTAGTCACCGACATCCGCGGAGTTGTTGGCGAAGAACTCAACCGAGGTGCCGAAGATGTCGCTCGTGGCCTCGTTGAGCCCCCCCGATTCGCGGCTGTAGTTCAGCTTGGCCGTGGCGGCGGTCAGGCCGTGGCTCATCTCGTGGCCGGCGACGTCCAGGGAGGTGAGCGGCTTCTGGTTGTTGGCGCCGTCGCCGTACGTCATGCAGAAGCAGCTGTCGGACCAGAAGGCGTTGACGTAGGCATTGCCGTAGTGGACGCGGGAGTAGGCGGCCTTGCCGTCCCCGGCGATGCCGTTGCGGCCGAGTTCGGACTTGTAGAAGTCCCAGGTCACGCCCGCGCCGTAGTGGGCGTCCACAGCGGCCGTCTGACGGTTCGACGGAGATCCGTCGCCCCAGTTGTCGTCCGCGTCGGTGAACAGGCTGCCCGTGGCGGTAGACGTGGCACCGTTCAGATCGTAGGTCTTGTGGCCGCCGCGGCCACCGTCGGTCAGGCTGTATGCCGACCCGCTCTGGGTGGTGCCGAGCGTGACGGTGCCGGAGTACTCGCTGGTACCGGTGCCGGATTCGATGGCCTCGTACGAGTACAGCTCCGCGCCGGTGGCGGCGTCGGTGATGACGTGGCGCTCGCTGGGGGTACCGTCGTGCTGGTTGCCGGTGACGACGGCCTCGTAGGCGAAGACCGGGTTGCCGCTCGCGGCCCAGACCACCTGGCGGGCACCGGCGGGTGCTGCCTTCAGGGAGGTGCGGGCGGCTGCCGGGGCTATTCGCCCCTCGAGGCCCTTGGTGGTCTTGCGGCTGCCGTCCTTCTTCTGGTGGACCACCAGATCGCCGCCGAGCACCGGCATTCCCGCGTACGTGCGCTCGTACCGGGTGTGCACCGTACCGTCGGCGTCCTTGATCACATCGCGGGCCACGAGGCGCTCCTCGTCGGCCAGGCCGATGGCGCGCGCGGTGTCCGCCGCCGCGTTCTGGGCCGTGGTGATCGCCTGGGCGCGCGCGTCGGCCGTCAGGGCGAGCGCGGTGGCTCCCGCCTCCCGTTCGGCCGACGCGTTGGCGGAGCCGCTCTGGACGGAGATCGCGACCATGGCCGCGGAGGCGACGACGGCGGCGGCGCGCAGCACTCGGGTGCGGCTGGGGGCGGTGCGGGACGAGGACATGGGGAGGGTCACTCCTGCTCCTTCAATTGCCGTGGGGGGTTCAGGCCGTTGAGATTGCCAGGAGAGAGCGCCTGATTGACAGGTCTGCAACAAGTATTTGACCAGTTGTTGTCCGGAGAGAGAGGAGCGATGTTCGCCCAGCGACCAAAAACGGAACATTCCGCTTCCCCGGACGCGGCGGCGTGCCGAGTCCGGAGAAGCGAACGCGTGCCATGGGATGCCGGGGATCTGACGGGCCGTGAACACGGCGCGCACGGCGGCCGCCGCGCCCCGTCCTGATCGGCCTGCGGCCGGGCGGGCTGCGGTCAGTTCCGCGCGGCCCCGTCGCGTACGGCGGTGACCAGCCAGGAACTGCTCCGCAGCCACACCGCGCCGTTCGTCTCATGGCGCTGCAGGGTGGCCGTCAGCGCCTGGCGCGCCTCCACTTGCCCGGGCGGGGTCACCTGGTCGAGCAGGTGGCGTCCCGGGCCGGAGTCCAGCAGGAACGCCGCGGCATCCGCCGCGTCAACGCCCCACTTCCCCGGGACCTCGATGCGCTGCACGTCGACGTTGGCGAACCCGGCGGCGCCGAGCAGGTCGTGGATGCGGTCGGGATCGGTGAGCGAGAACATGCCGGGACCGCCGGGCTTCCCGAAGGCGCCGAGCGGCAGGATGCCCTCGAGCGAGGCCAGCGCCTCGAGCCACTCGTTGGCCTCGGCCTCGGCTGCGCAGATGAACGCCAGCCGGCCGCCGGGGCGCAGCGCGTGGTGGAGGCTGGTGAACGCTGCGCCGGGATCGGTGAAGAAGGTCATGCCGTAGCGGCTGATGACCGCATCAAACCCCTCGGCCTGCAATGGGTGGACCTGGGCGTCGCCCTGTACGAAGGCTACGTTCGCCACCCCTTCGCGCAGGGCGCTCTCGCGGGCCTTGTCCAGCATCGGAGCCGACAGGTCCAGTCCGAGCGCCCGCCCGAGCCCGGCGCGCCGGGCGGCGAGGCGGGTGGTGCGGCCGGCCCCGCAGCCGACGTCCAGGACGGAGTCGGTTGCGGAGATGTCCGCGGCGTCCAGGAGGGGCTGGTTGAAGCCGTCGTTGACGGCGTCCCACCGCTCCTGGCTGCGCGCCCACTGTGCGCCCTCGTATCCGTTCCACGCCTCAGCCTGCGCGGTGTTGGCGAAGTGACCCATGGCGAACTCCCTCCCGCCGGGGCGCGGCACGGCGCCCCGGCCCTAATATGGGCAAGTGCCCAAACAGTATGGGCGTGTGCCCATACTTGCAATGGGCCGAGGGAAAGGGGCTGTTGTGTCACCTCGTGGAGTGGCGATTCCGGATTTGCGCGAGCGGCTGTTCGCCGCCGCGGAGCGGGTGGTGGTCCGCGACGGCGCCGCGGCCCTGACCAGCCGCGCGATCACCGCGGAGGCGGCCTGTTCCAAAGGCGTGCTGCACACGCACTTCGCCGGCCTGGACGAGTTCGTCGCCGAGCTGCTCCTTGACCGGTTCGCCCGCAGCGCCCGCCAAGCCGAGGCGCTGCAGGCCAAGGTGGGACAGGCCGGCGTTGCCGACAACCTCCAGGAGGTCGTCCTCGCCCTCTTGGACTCGCTGCCTCCCGCCCTGGTGGGACTGGCGATGACCCGCCCGGCAGCCGCGCTGCACACCCGTGAGGGCTTCCGGTCCGGCGCGCCCGCGTTCGATGCGATCCAGCACGCCTTCACCGTCTACCTGCAGGCGGAGCAGCGCGAGGGCCGGCTACCCGCAGGCGCCGACGCCGAGACCATCGCGCTCGCGCTCGTCGGCACGACCCACCACCTGCTGATGACCCGCAGTCCCGGACAAGGTGAGGATGCGAAGGTGACCACGGCGCGGCTGCTGTCCGTACTCCTCGGCTGCTGATCAGCCGCCGCTGCCGTAGTCCTCAGTGCCGGGTGTCCCTTGCGGACCACCCCCTCGCGTCTTCAACGAGGCCGCCGCCTGCACGGTTCGGCTTCAGCAGTCGAACACCGACCAGCAGATGACGTTGCGTAGCCGCTGGTCATCGAGTACGAGCTCGCGGATCGCCTCCGGGAGCTGATTGCGCTGCCACTGGCACTCGAGTCGTCCTGCGGTCTCGCTCTCGCCTTCCGGTGCCGCTGCACGTGCGGCCTTGATCGCGTAGGCGGCCGCGCCGAGCTCGTGCGCGGCGACGTGGGCGACGGCCCCGGCCTGTCCGGCGGCGTAGGCGGCATGCCGTGCTGCCCCACGCAGGTCTCTGGCTGCCCCCATCGCATGGCCGCCCGCCGCGCGAGCCTGCATCATCCTGACCTCGCCACGCACCCAGGCCCGCACATGCTCGATCGCCTCACGCGGTCGCGGGTCCCCAGGCTGCGCCGACTCGAAGAGGCCGAGGACGTGCTCGGCACAGGCGGCAGCCCATAGGGCGAGGAGACGGTGATCCGCATCAGTGAGAGTCCCACCACGGCGGATCGTCACGAAGCGGGGGTCGCGGACCTTCGGGAGGATCATGACGTGCATTCCCTCCTGCGCACGGCCCCGCTCGCTGCGGTGTGCCCTGCCGGCCGGTCAGCCGCCTGGCGCAGGGAATGATCCAGAATGCACATCAGCCGGGCGACACGACTGCTGCCGCCTGTCGCCGGCGGGTAGCGGGAGAGCACATCGATGAGCACCGTTGTCGCACGCTGCCGCGAGCGTTCCAGCAGGGCGTCCCCGATCGCGGGATCTCCGCCCGCCTCCATCTCCCCGATGCGCGCAGCGCTCGCGCAGCCCCGCAGGATGTGTCCGACCTGGCCAGCCTGGGCGATGGGGTGCAGGTACGCGGCCGATGCGGCGTCACCGGCGCATCGCGCGGCCAGTCGGGCGGCTTCGGAGGGTGCGGACCGGGCGGCTCGGTGAGCGTCGCGGGAAGTGACGCGTTGCAGTTTCGTCCTGGGGGCACCGTTGATGAACGCCCAGGCCGCGTCGATCGCCGCCCGGGGGCGCGGATCATCGGGAACGGCCTGCTCGAAGACCGGCAGGACGTCCTCTGCGTGCCCGACCACGTAACGCGCCACGACGCGCAGCTCGTCCATCGTCAGATCGAAGTCTCCGGACACGGTGTGCGTGCTCTGTGTCATGAGCCTGAATCGTATCCTTGAACACCCGGTGGAGACTTTCCGACGAAGTCTCCCCTCACCTGCGAGGGAACCCTCAAACGGAGGTCACATGCGGCCCGTGGACCTGGCCCGCCGCCATGGCCTCTCCCCGCAGGCGGTCCGCAACTACGAGGACGCCGGCATCATCCCGCCGGCCCACCGCAGCCGGACGGGGTACCGGGACTACACCGCCACTCATGCCGCCGGCCTCGCGGCCTACCTGGCGCTCGTCCCTGCCTTCGGCTACTCGACGAGCCGACGCATCATGCATGCCGTCACCGGCGGCCGGCTCGACCAGGCACTGGAGTACGTCGACGACGGGCACGCGCTCCTGGCGCGCGACCGCAACACGCTACAGACCGTCGAAGCAGCGCTCTCACATCTCGGAGTCTCCACTCCGGACGCAGCGGCCAGCGCGCGGGCGCCGTACACCATCGGTGAACTCGCCGGCCGCCTCGCGCTCAACCCCGCCACCCTGCGCGCCTGGGAACGCGCTGGAGTCCCACCCCACCCCGTGACCCGCGCGGGCACCGCCAGTACCTCGCGCAGGACGTGCGCGACGCCGAACTGGCGCACCTGCTGCGCCGGGGCGGCCAGCCCCTGGGCACCATCGCCACCGTCCTCGGAGAACTCCGCGACGCCGGCAGCCTCGATGCGCTGGCCAAGACCCTGGAAGGGTGGCGGCGCGACCTCACGTCCCGCGGAATTGCCCAGCTGTACGCCGCCGGTCAGCTATCCAGCTACCTCAACTCCTTGGACGGATCGGCGAGAACCGGCCCGGCCCCAGAGCACGGACCCCACTGAGTGCATCCGGAACCACGATTCAAGCGCCGCCGGCACGGACGGTCGCAGCCGTCCGCGGGTGCAAGGCGCCCGCTCAGCCGGCGCGGCGTGGGGCGGTTGCCGTGATGCGCATGGCTCGGCACCACCCCGCACCCCCACCGGGCGGGCGGCAGACCTCGCCGGCGTCGCCCGGACGGCAACCGCCGCGCCCGCCAGCAACACTTGGTGTCCGCCGCCGCATTTATGGCTGTTCGCTGTCGTGGGTGGCCTGCGCCCACGGCGGCATCGGGCGGGCGTCCGGGTCTTGGGCGTGGCGGCGGTGATTGCTCCTCGAAGACATTTCGGTGCATATGCTGTTCAGGTGGTCACTGATACCCCGTCATCCGGCCCACCGCCCGGCGTCCCCGAGACCCCGCTCCGAGTGCTGCTGCCGCAGATTCTTCCCGCGCTCGTGATCGGCGTGGCGGCGAGCTTGCTCTACCTCGGGATCAGCGAGCTCTCCGAGCAGCTCAAGGACGTGGTGTGGGACGCCCTTCCGGACGCGCTGGGCATCGGCGGCTACTCCTCGCTCTGGATGATCGTCGTGCTGACCGTGACCGGTGTCGCGGTGGGACTTGTCGTGTGGAAGGTTCCGGGGCATGCGGGCCCCGATCCGGCTTCCACCGGGCTCGAAGGTTCCCCTCTGTCTCCGGCGGTCGTGCCCGGTCTGTTGTTGGCGAGCACGCTCGCGCTGGCTGGCGGTGTCAGCCTCGGCCCGGAGAATCCCATCATCGCGGCCAACGTCGCGCTCGCCTACTGGCTCGGCCGCAAGGTGGCCCCGACCGTGCCCGGCGCGCTGTGGGCCATGCTCGCCACCTCCGCCACCATCGGCGCCCTCTTCGGCACCCCGGTGGCCGCGGCCCTGGTCGTCTCCGAGGCCCTCACCAACCGTCCGGCCGGCCGGGGCTCGCTGTGGGACAGGCTCTTCGCCCCGCTGGTCGCCGCCGGGGCCGGGGCGATGACCACCTCGCTGCTCACGGACTTCACGTTCGACCTGTCGTTGCCTCAGGTGACCGACCCCGCATGGGGCGACCTGCTCGCCGCGATGGTCGTGGCCACCGCCGCGGCCCTGTTCGGCCTCCTCTCCTGCTACGCCTTTCCTTACGTCCACGGCGCCTTCCGGCGGCTGCGTCACCCGATGCTGATGCTGCCCCTCGGCGGTCTGATCCTCGGCCTTCTGGGCGCGCTCGGCGGGCCTCTGACGCTCTTCAAGGGCCTGGACCAGATCAAGGACCTCGCCTCGCATATCGGCGGCTGGTCCTCCGGCGATCTGGCGAAGATGACCGTGGTCAAGCTCGTCGCCCTGGTGATCGCCACCTCGTGCGGCTTCCGGGGCGGCCGGATCTTCCCCGCCGTGTTCGTCGGCGTCGCCTTCGGCATGTTCGCCCAGGCGCTCGTGTCCGAGATCCCCCCGGCCGTCGCCGTCTCCGCAGGTGTGCTCGGCGTGCTGCTCGCGACCACCCGGCAGGGCTGGGTGAGCCTCTTCACCGCCGCCATCCTCGCCCCCCAGCCCGCGCTACTTCCTCTGCTCTGCCTGGCCTCCCTGCCTGCCTGGCTGATCGTCACAGGCCGTCCCCAGCTCGAATTGGACGAGTCCGGCGCTTCCCGGCACTGAACGTCCGTGCCTGACCAGGTCGCGGAAGATGGCGCGAGGGCTGTTGGTGGCGGTGCCAACGCACCTTCGGCGCGGTCTTGGCGAACGTGTCGGCGCTGAGGCCGTGGCAGTCACTGCACTGAGCTGTCCTCCTGGAGGGGGACCGCAGAACGTGCAAGGCGTCAGGACGAGTGCTGTCCGCCGATGCCCTGCGAATCGGCCTGCTGGGCGATGGCCCGGCGGGCCGGGTCGGTGAACTCCCGTTCGACCGACTCCTGCAGCAGGCCCAGCTCTGCATGCACCGAGGGGTGCCGCTGCGGGGGCAGGACGTCGAGGAGGCCCTCGAGCACGGCGCGGATCCTTCGGCAAATCTGGACGGACGACTGCCCGTAGTCACGGATCTCGCAGACGGCGAGCTGGAGGTAGTCCTCCCAGTCCCGGCCAGGGAGCACGAGCCGGGCGTCCCCGTCGCGATCGGCCAGAACGTAGCGCCCGGGTAGGCGCGTCTTTCCGACCGTGTGCAGGAACCACTCGATGTAGTTGACCACCTGCACGGCGGTCGTCGGGTCGTTCACGGCCGGGGACAGAGCCCTGATGGCGATGTCGACGAGGATCCGCAGTGCGAAGGCGGGGTCTTGTTCGATGGTGCGCTCGACCCCCAGGGCGACAAGACGGGTCACCCGTTCCGGGTCGGGTCTGGACGTGCCTCCGTGGACCTCGACGAGCACGCCGCCGGGCGGTACGAAGTCTCCGATCAGCCGGGTCACGACGAAAACGCACTCGTGGCGCGCTGCCTCCGCAACCAGCCCGGTCACATTGAACCCCTGGATGGCGCCTCCCCGTACGGTACGCACGCGCATCACCGGACCGTCGGACGGCTCGGCTCCCTCTTCACGCGGCGCGGCGCCCCGGATCGCCGCCGCGCCGCTGGTGAACACGGCCCCTCCCATGCTCGTGACCAGCTCCGCGATGGCCACGGGTCGGAGACTGTGGGTGAACCGGTTGAGGTAGATGAGCAGGAGCACGAGGCTGACGGCCACGGCCGCGCCGGCCAGGGTGACCCCGAGGTCGGGGACCGATGCGGATTCGATGCTGCGCAGGAGGGAGAAGGCGAACGTGAACGTGGCGGTGAAGGTCGCCAGAACCGCCTTCTGCAGCCGGTCCCGGTACCAGAGGCGCATGTACCGGGGAGAAAGGGTGCCCGTGGCCTGCTGCACGACGAGCACGCCGATGGTGACGACGAATCCGAGCAGCGCCACCATCGCCCCCACGATGGCGGTGAGCACGCCGCTCGCCGTCGTCGAGGAGTAGCGCCAGCCGCTCGGCGGCCAGTCCTCGCCATCGGCGGCAATCGCGATTTCGGCGAGAAGGACGCCGAAGACGAGACCGAGCGTCGGCACGATCCACAGGCTGGACTTGACGTATTGCCGCAACCTGAACCTGGCTGCCCAGGACGTCATGACACCCATGCCACGCCCCTTCGCGGGAGGAGTCAGGTGCTCGTAAGGCGCGACGGAACGTCTCGCTCCCTCGGACGGATCGCCTCTCCCTCACGGTAGGGCGATTCCCGGCCCTGCGCAGTGGCAGTCTGCCGTCGCCCCGCGCCACTCCCTCGCCAGGACGGACCGACGCCGTCGGCCTAATCTGAACGAGTGCCGTGGGGTCCACACCTATCCGGGGAGTGAAGGCGGCCCGGCCGCGGTCGACCGGTTGGAAAGGGGTCCATGATGGACGACTATCCCCTGATCGAGGACCACGGTCTGATCGGTGATCTGCAGACCGCGGCGCTCGTGACGACCGAGGCGACCATCGACTGGTTCTGTTGCCCGCGGTTCGATTCACCGAGCGTCTTCGGCTCCCTGCTCGACCGGAGCAAGGGCGGCCACTTCACTGTGCGGCCGGCTGCGGAGACCTACACGACCAAACAGCTCTACCATCCGGACACCGCCGTTCTGGTGACCCGATTCATGACCGAGGCCGGGGCGGGGGAGGTCGTCGACTTCATGCCGGTGACCGGAACGACCGCCACCGACCGGCACCGTCTCGTCCGCATGCTGCGCTGTGTCCGCGGCAGCATGACGTTCGAAGGGGAGATCGCTCCGCGCTTCGACTACGGCCGCAAGCCGCACGAGCTGCACATCCTGGAGCACGGCGCCCTGTTCAGTTCGCCGGACCTGAACCTTGCCGTCCATGCGGTCCGCGAGCCGCAGGACGAGCGGTTGCTGAGCATCCTGTCGGGCGAGAACGACCTGCGCTTCTCCCTGAGTCTGAGGGCGGGGCAGCAACGCGGACTGATCATGGAATCCTTCCCCGGAGGCCCGCCGCACGAGGTCCGGGTGGAGGAGTTCGAGCAGCTCTTCCACGAGACGGTCCGTTTCTGGCGCTCCTGGCTGAGTCAGTCAACGTACTCCGGCCGCTGGCGGGAGTCGGTGGAACGTTCCGCCATCACGCTGAAGCTCATGACCTACGCGCCGACCGGCGCCCTGGTGGCCGCCCCCACGGCGGGGCTGCCCGAGCAGCTGGGGGGAGAGCGCAACTGGGACTACCGGTTCACCTGGATCCGTGACGCGTCGTTCTCGGTGTACGCCCTGCTGGGCCTCGGTTTCACGGAAGAGACCTCGGCGTTCATCAACTGGCTGCACGACCGGGTGAAGCAGGAGGCCGGAGGACAGGGAAACGGCTCCGGGCCACTGAACATCATGTACCGGGTCGACGGCTCCTCCGACATGGTGGAGGAGACCCTGGACCATTGGGAGGGGTACCGCGGCTCCGCCCCGGTCCGCATCGGGAACGGAGCAGCGACCCAGCTGCAACTCGACATCTACGGTGAGGCGCTCGACAGCATCTACTTCGCGCACCAGCACGGCCTGCACCTCGACCACGGGGGCTGGAAGGCCCTGCACACGCTGCTCGACTGGCTGGTCGACCACTGGGACCAGCCCGGGGAAGGATTGTGGGAGACCCGGGGCGGCCGGAAGGACTTCACGTACGGCCGCGTAATGTCCTGGGTGGCCTTCGACCGCGCCCTGCGCATGTCCTACGACGATGGCCGTCCGGCAGCCGGTGGCCGCTGGGCGGACACCCGCGACGGCATCTACACACAGGTGTTCAGGCAGGGCTGGGACCCGAAGAAGCAGGCCTTCGTACAGCACTACGGTGACGACGTGCTCGACTCTTCGCTGCTGCGCATGCCGACGGTCGGCTTCATCACGCCGGACGACCCCATGTGGAAGTCCACCCTGGACGCGATGGAACGCGAGCTGGTCAGCGACAGCCTCGTCTACCGCTACAACCCCGAGGCGTCACCCGACGGGCTGCGCGGCTCCGAGGGAACCTTCTCCCTGTGCACGTTCATGTACGTCGACGCCCTGGCCCGGGCCGGACGTACCGACATGGCCAGACTGGTGCTGGAGAAGATGCTCACCTACGCCAACCACCTGGGCCTGTACTCCGAGGAGATCGACCTGACGGGCCGGCAGCTGGGCAACTTCCCGCAGGCCTTCACCCATCTGGCTCTGATCGATGCGGCGATCACCTTGGACGCGATGCTCCGGGGCGCGGGGAAGGGCAGACGGTGAAGGGTCTCGCCACAGGGCCCGCGAGCGGTCATCCAGCGGCTGCGGCCGCTCCGGGCAATCGAACGACCGGTCGCCGTCGCCCCACCAAGCCAGGCGAGGTCAGGTCAAAGGCGTCGAGCCACGGCACGGGTCTCACTCTCCGGCGGCCGTCGGGACGGGACCGAGGAGGACGACCGTGTCACCCGTCTGCGGGGTGGCCGGTTCCCTCTCCGTGACGGGATCCAGCCGGTGGTCGGCCCGCACCACGAAGAGGGCGTCGTACTCCGGCGGCAGCGGGCCGGTGGCCGGCTGCACCACGAACCGGGCTCCCCGCCCGTAGCGCTCCGCGAGGACGTGCCGGACGAGGGAGCGGCCGAAGAGGATGTCGCCGCCGGTGTACGGAGCCACCACGCCGTGGCTGTCGTGCGGCGGCCCGACCCGGTAGACGGGCCCTTCGACGTTGTCCTGCATCACGATCGACGCGAGCGCGTTGAAGTCGTCGTCGTTGGTGGCCAGGAATACCGCGGTCACGCCCTCCACACGCGCCCCGGGGTTGATGGCCGTGGCCAGCAGGTCGCCTGTGGCCAGTTCGAGGCCCGCTCCCTTGATTCGTTCCCGCTCCTCGTCGAGTCCGGCCCACATCAGCACGTCGAGGCCGGCGGAGCGCAGAGTCCTTCCCAGGTCGACGACCCACGGCGCGCCGCCCACCAGGAGGACGCGCCTGCCCTCCTCCTTGACGACGCCCAGCCGTCTGGCCATCGGCCCCGCCGTCAGGGCGTACAGCAGAACGGTGCCCACGATCACCAGGAACGTGACCGGCAGGACCTTCGCCGCCCCGGCCACCCCGCGCTCGACCAGGCCGGCGGAGAAGGCCGACGCCGTCGCCGCCGCGACGATGCCGCGTGGGTCCATCCACCCGACGAAGGCGCGCTCCCCCCGTGAAAGATCCGTGTGCGCCGCGGCGCCGAAGGCCACGAGCGGTCGGACCACCAGGACGAGAATCGCGATCAGGCCGAGCGCGGGGAGGAGCACCGGCACGAGGGACGCCGGGGTGACGGTGGAGGAGATGGAGATGAACAGCAGTCCGATGATCAGCTGGACCAGAGTCTCGAAGAAGGGCCGGCGCGAGGGCATGTCGAAGCCGCGGATGTTGGCCGCGGCGAGTCCCACCAGGATCGCGGCGATGAGCCCCGTGTCGTCCCGCAAGACGTCGCAGCCCGCCGATACACCAATGACGACGGCGAGTTGTGCCAGCGTGCCCAGGGTCTCGCCGAGTCGCAGCGTGCGCAACGTGAACCACAGCAGCGCGGTCCCCACGGCCCCACCCACCAGCCCGAAGGCAAGACTGATGAAGAACTGGCCCAGCTGGTAGCCCCGGCCGATGTCGATATGGTGCGAGGAGGCGACCGCGTGGAAGGTGAGGGCTCCGAGGATCGCCCCGATCGGGTCGGTAAGCGTCCCCTCCCAGATCAGGATGCGCCGCACCTTGTCGCTCGGCCGCACGGAGTCGAGGATCGGCCCCACGACCGTGGGCCCCGAGACGACGAGGATCATGCCGAGCATCGCTGCCACGCGCAGCGGCATGTCGAACATCGCCGGCGCCACCGCCCCTGTGACGAGGAAGGTGAGCAGCACGCCGTACACCAGCAGCCTGCCCACGATCCCCCGCGTGTGGTGGGCGAGCTTGCGCAGGTCGAGTCCCAGACCGGCGTCGTAGAGGATCACCGCGACCGACAGCGACACCAGGTTCGAGAAGTCCGGCCCCAGCAGTCTGTCCGGGTGGACGACGTCCGTCACGGCGCCGGCGGCGAATCCGACGGGAAGCAGGATGATCAGGGCGGGGACGCGCAGTTTGCTGGCCAGGATCTGCGAGCCGGTGGCGAGCACCACCGTCAAGGCGAGTCCGAGAAGAATCTCGTCGTCGGTCACAGCGGGTTCCTTCCTCTGATCCGGACGGAGGGGCTTCCGGTGGAGGTCCGGCCAGGGACGACTTGTTGCATGCTGCACGTCCCTGTGGCCGCAGCCGCGTGAGCGGGGCGGATGCCTTGCCGAGCTCCGGTCCTCGGTCCGTCAGGTGTGCGGAACGACGGCCACGGGGCAGGAGGCGTGGTGAACGAGGGCGTGAGCGACCGAACCGACGTGGGATCCCTTGGCCGCGCTGCGCCGGCCGACGTCCACGAGACGCGCGTCGTAAGCGGCTTCGACGAGGTGCTCGACTGCCCGCCCCGGAGCGGAGACCTCGGACACTTCCACCGCCGGAAACTTGTCACGGAACGGGCGTACCGCGTGTGAGAGCGCCGACGCCATGTCGGCGTCCCCGGCTGCTTTGTGGCGCCGAGTGAACGGGCGTGCCCTGTATGCACGGAAATCCACCTCCACCGCGGCAGCCAACAGCACGCTGTGGGGGGCCGTCCTCGATCTCCTCGGCGGCCCGGTCCAATGCCGCCACACTTCCCTCGGAGCCGTCCACTCCCACGATGACAGGCCGTGACATGCCGCTCTCCTCGCTTCGGGGCTGTCGTCAACGGGCCATCACATCGGCCGCGCATGGGCACCCACGCCCGAGACACTTGGGAAGGAAGCTATCGAGCCGCAGAAACGCCGTGGGGCACCGCGGTCGCTGGCGCTACCGAAGTACCCCGTCTGGCCGACCGCACCGACCCGGCGGCGGGCAGGTCGTCGGCCCGTACCGGATACCACCTTCGGGCGCTCTGGGTCCTGCGACAGCTGGAGA
Organism: Streptomyces katrae; assembly: GCF_000717655.1. Lineage (GTDB taxonomy): Bacteria > Actinomycetota > Actinomycetes > Streptomycetales > Streptomycetaceae > Streptomyces > Streptomyces katrae_B. The sequence goes on along the minus strand of NZ_JNZY01000025.1, from coordinate 64,511 downwards.
GGTGATCAAACGGGTGGTCGCTCTCGGTCGGTCCCGGCGCGGGCTGACCGGCAAGGTTCACGTGGCCCGCGACGGCTCGGGCCGACCGCTCTCCTTCGTGCTGACGGGCAGGAACAGCAACGACTGCACCCAGTTCACCGCCGTGATGGAGGCCATACGGGTTCCCCGCGACGGGCCGGGCCGGCCACGCGTGCGGCCCGGCCACGTCATCGCTCCTGATGCGGGCGTGACACCTTGACGACAACTCCCAGCAGGTTGTCAGGCGAGGACGTTCACGGCGCGGGCGATCACCAGCCCGAGAATCAGAAGGGAGAGGAGGGCCTGGACGCTCATGACGATCTTGGCCCACGGGGCCAGTGGCATGACGTCGGTCGGGCTGAAGGCGGTCGCGTTGGTGAGTCCGAGGTAGAGGTAGTCGATGAAGCGGGGGCGCCAGTCGGCCGCAGCCAGTGCTGGGTTGAAGTGCTGGGGGAAAGCGAGTGCCGGGGTGGGAGGCATCTGGTGGGCACGGACGGCGGCCCCGCCGCCGTCGAGCTCGTAGTACAGCAGCGAGAAGGCCAGGACGGTGCCCACCCACACCGTGCCCCCGGCCTGCAGCAGGCTTGAGGCGGATGCGGTCTCCGGCCCCCCGTGAATGAGGTCGTCGACCAAGTGGGCGGTCGACCAGACGGCACTGAGCGCAAGGGCTCCGACCAGGGTGATGGAGACGGCGCGCAGGAAGGCGGAACGCCGGTCGATGCGACCCGGGTCGCCCGCGATCAGCGCCAGCAGGAGCAGCCCCTCGACAACGGGGAATACCCAGCGAGGTGCCATGCGCAGGCTGTCGGGGAGCAGCACGGTCAGCACCATCGCAGCGATGACCGCCGCGGCCATCGGCCAGCGGGATTCGCCGAATGACTTGTGTGATTCCTGGCTCCCGGTCTGCTCGGGAGAGTGATGTCCGGTCACGTGGCGGGCCTTTGCAGTGTCATCGCTCCTTCGTCCACCGCGCCGGGGGACCCGCACCAGGTGACGCGCGCGGAGTCGGTCGGCAGGGATTGCTCGTGATGGGTGGTCGCTTCGCCTCCGGCCGGAATCGTGGTCCCCTCGCGACGACCGGTCCGAGATCAGGGCCTGCGGGGCTGGACGACGTTCTGCAACGGCTCTCCGGCGAGGTGGTTCAGGATCTGGGTGCGGATCAGCCGAAGCGCCCGCGGCACAAAGGCCGAACTGTTGCCTCCGACGTGCGGACCGATCAGGGAGTTGGGTGCGTGCCACAGCGGATGGCCGGGCGGGAGAGGCTCCGGGTCGGTGACGTCCGAAGCAGCGTGCAGTCTGCCGGCCATGAGCTCGGTGAGCAGTGCGTCGGAATCCACGACGGCGCCTCTGGAGACGTTCACCAGCAGGGATTGATCCGGCATGAGGGCGAGAAACCGCGCATCGACCAGGCCGCGTGTCTCTTCGGTCAGGGGGACCGTGAGGATCACGACGTCGGCTTGGGGCAACAGTTCGGGGAGCTCGCCGAGGGGGTGGACGGTACCGAACGGGGCTGAACGGGCTCCGCGGGCGACTCGCAGGAGCTGGCACTCGAAGGGGGCGACCCTGTCCTCGATCGCGGCGGCGATGGAGCCGTGGCCGATGAGCATGACCGTACGGTCGGCCAGCGCGGGACGGTAGCCGGTCCGCCACTCCTCGACTCCTGACCGCGCACGAAGTCGGGGATGCCCCGCAGTGACGCGGGAGCGAGCGACACGGCCAGGTCGGCGGTGCTGGCGTCATGAACGCCCCTGGCGTTGCAAAGTGTCACACCGGCGGGAACGAATTTCGCGAGGTCGTCGACGCCCGCTGAGAGGGACTGGACGACTCTCAGCCGCGGCGCGCTCGCGAGGATGGGTACAGCAGCATCGGTGCAGCCGTAAGGGATGACAAAGAACTCCACCGTTTCGAGGCTTTCCGCGTCCGGCCGGCCGGTGCCATCCCACACCGTGACCGGCAGATCATCGGGCATGCCGTGCACGTTTGCTGCCGGATACGGCAGCAGGAAGCGGGCGGGACGGTCCGAGGAGCTCACGGGCTGAACCTAGACCATTCACCATAAATGACCGGAACGGACTCGACCGGCGTGGTCCGCCAAACCTCCCTTCGGGCGAGGTGGGGACGGCATGGCGCCTGTGGCGGCCGCCGAGGCACGGTTGCAGCACGGCCGGGTCCTCGATGGCGAGCTGGTCGTCTGGGACGTGGAGGCGGGCCGGCTGGTGGACGGCGACCTCGATCGTGCCGGGGTGGGCGGCGAGGAGGAGGATGTAGGCGCCACCACCGTGGCGCAGAGCGTGGGTCACGAGCTCGGAGACGACCAGGGCGACCGTGTCGGTCTGCTCCGGTCCGGTGGCCGACTGCCCGAGGTCTTCGAGGAACGCCCGGGCGGCCTGGCGCGCCTCGGCGGCGGCGGACAGAGAACGAGGGCCTGTGCGCTCGGCCCTCATCGTGGTCGTCGCGCGCTCCGGGCCCGTTGTCGGCGTCCGGCCCTGCCTGCCGGCGCTGTGCCCCCGCCCGCAGCCGTTGAACCCGACTGCACCCGATTACCTCAGTGGCATGTGCACGAAAATCTACGTCGGCAAGAGTAGACATTGGGCAGTGGTGTGATTAAGGTTTCTCTTGTAGCCCAGTCAAGAAGGCCCGGCAGAGATGAACTGCCGGGCAGTAGTACCCGTAGTTGCAGTTGTTGGACGGTGCGGTGGTGGAGTTCCGAAGCCAGAGCGGTTGCAGGACGGCGACGGGACTGACGGCCGGACCGGGTGGCCCGCAGTGATCAGGGGCCGCCCAGGAAGTACCGCGAAGCAGTTGATCATCCGAGGGACGAACGGAGGAATCGGGCGCCATCAGGATCGCCCGGGCGGAAGTCTGAGCCCGGGTACCGCAGGACATCGATAGTGAGGTGGTCTCCGGTCAAGCAACTGCGATCCCCGCAGCCCCGACAGCGTCTCGGTCGGGTCCGCGGACACAGGAGGCCGGCGCAGTATCAGGGCCGGCAGATGGTGTAGTAGTTCCTTCGGGGCCCTGGTGCCGTACGGCACTAGGGCCCCTCCACGCGTTTCATGAGAGAGGTGCAATGACAGCAGAGAACCCGACCGGCCCGCTCGGCGGTCACCTGGACGACGACGACTTCCCCGCCTACACGATGGGCCGGGCCGCCGCGATGCTCGGCACCACGCAGGGCTTCCTCCGCGCCATCGGCGAAGCCCGCCTCATCACCCCGCTCCGCTCCGCTGGCGGCCACCGCCGCTACTCCCGCTACCAGCTGCGCATCGCCGCCCGTGCCCGGGAACTCGTCGATCGAGGCACCCCGATCGACGCCGCCTGCCGCATCGTCATCCTCGAAGACCAGCTCGAAGAAGCCCAGCGCATCAACGCCGAGTACCGTCGCCAGGCCGACGCGTCCGCGGGGCCGACCGCGGTCTGAAGAGTCGGGCTCGCCCACTTGCCCGCTTCACTCGTCGCTCGCCGGCTCGCTGGGCCGGCGGAATCGCCAAGGCCGGGCACGCCACCGACGCCGGTCGGACGACCGGCAGGGAATCGGATGCGCGCGGCCCGTGCCGTATGGAGCGCGTGGGTCAGGTCGTTGGCCTTTGCCGTTCGTTGATCACTTCGGCTGGGTTCCGGGGGATCTTCCCATTCCCGACCTCAGGTAAGGGTCCCTCCATACGCACGAAGCAGGCCGTCGCGGCCGCCGTCGCCCTCCTGGCCCGCATGGGCACCGCTTCCTGCGACGACGGCGCAGGACCATCCGGGAGCCAGAGTGACCAGGGGCCCTCCGGCAGGAACGGGGGGCAGGCAGGAGGCGGCTCGGACGGTGACGGCACTGCGGACACGGGCGGCCGGGTAGAAGCCCGGCTCGCCAAGGTGGCCCGTACGGACGAGCTGGTACGGCTGATCAGCAACGCCACGACCTGCACATCCGCCCCACGAAGCCGAAGGACACGACCTTCGGACCCACTGGTTCATCGGCCAGAATTTCGCCGCACGGATTTTCGCCACCGGCAGCGACGAGAGAGACATGCTGTCCCGCGGCACGCTCGTCTTGAACTGCGCGCCCCACTACGCGGCTCCGCCGCAATCCACCACCCAGCAGGCCATCGTCGAGGGCTGCATCCTGACCAACTACGTCGACGCCTGACGAACCGGTGACCGGACCCGGGCGGGCGCTCCGGCGAACCTCCCACGGGTACCGGCAAGCTGCCGAGGGCGGAGGAGCGGCCGGTGGCCCGGTCCAGGGAGGTGGAGAGCCCCGGTGTCCTGGCGGGCGGTCCGGCCCTGGAGTGACAGGTACGACGGTCGCGGATACGGCTGCATTACCGGCTGTGCGAGGAGCGTGGCGGTTCAGACACGAAGGTCGCGGAAGGCCTGGCTCCTGGCCTGCATCTCTGGATGTCGGTCCGGGTGGACGGGTCCACGTGCCGTCTTCTCTGTGAGGGGTCAGCCGATGCGGATGGTGATCTCGGGGAGGGGTATGTCGGAAAGGTTCAGCTGGAGCCCGGTCAGGCTCAGGTAGGTCTGCGAGTCGGTCAAGGTGGAGGTGGTGGACGGCGCCTGGGTCTTCCCGCACGTGCTCACGAGCAGGTGCCAGCCCCCGCGTTTGTAGCTGCGGGAGGCGTCGGGGCGATCGCCGTTCGGGTTCAGCGTCCAGCCCTGGCGCTCCAGGTCGGCGCAGATCATGTTCATCTCCGACTGTGCGGCGGTCTTCTCGCGGACGGCCATCCAGCCCGTCCTGTTCGAGTTGGCGCCGGCCGCGCCGGTCGGGCGGCCCTGCGCCGGGTCGAGGCCCGCCGCGCTGACCGCGGTCCGGATCACCTCGTCCACGGCGTCCCGTGTGAGGGGCGGTGACGTGGACTCCGGTGTGGGCGCCGCCGTGGACGGGGACGGCGTGGGCGCGGGCGCGCCCAGGTGGATGCGCCCGGCGTCGTCTATCTGGATGCGGTCCGGCAGGACCACGGCGGCCAGACTCACGATCAAGGTCGCGGCCAGCCCGATCCACACCCTTTTCAACAGCGCGTTCAACGCGAACCCCCCGAGTGATCATTCAGAGGGAGTCTCACACATACGGCTCGGCGCCCGGCAGCCATCAAGGAGCGGGGCCACCGGACGGTTCCGTCTACGACGTCGGGGTGCGAGCTCATCACCGACGCCGTGTTGAAGCCGTCGCCGCCTCCGCCGGGGGAGTCTTGCCGCTGGGGCAGCCCCGTGTCCGGGCCGTACCGCGGGCCAGCTCGGCCGCCGGAAGTTCAAGGAGCTCGTAGCGGCGGGCGGGATCGCGTAGATCGCCGTTACTCCAAGGCCGACCGTGGTCGCACTGAGAGATTGGCGCTCGCCGACCAGACCGATGCTCCGCCCTTGGCCGGCGGGGCGATGCTGCTGCGGAGCGCCGGGGTGATGCCGCCGCCACTGCTCCGCCGCCCAGGGCTACCTTGCCGACGCCGTGCTCCCGGCACGGGCGGGCGCCATCGGATCCTTCGCGGAGGTGGACCTCGAGGGTGGGGCCCTACCGCCCTACCGCCCTACCGCCCTACCGCCGTGGCGGCATGGCTTTGGTGGGGGAGGGGCAGTTCGAACCATGTCGTTTTGCCGGTGAGGGTGCGGTGGCTCCCCCAGTTGTGGGCGAGGGCGTCGACGAGTTCGATGCCGCGTCCGTTTTCGGCGTCGGCGGGGGCGGTCCGGCGGGTCGGGCCGATCGGGTCGGCGTCTTCCGCTTCGCACCGCAGGAGGCTGCCGTGCACGTGCACGCGGAAGCCGATGGGACCGCGGGTGTGTCGCAGCGCATTGGTGATGAGCTCGCTGGCCAGGAGCTGAGTCGTGTCGACCAGCTCCTCGAGGCCCCACGCGGTCAGCTGGGCTGTCAGGCGGCGCCGCGTACAGCCGACCGATTCCGGGGCGCGCACAACGGGCCAGGACGAGTTCCGGGTGACGGCGCGGTCGAGCCTCGCGCTGGGCGGGTTCAGGACACGCCCCCACAGGGCCATCTGCCGCGCGGCCCATGCCGGGCGGGTGAGGTTCTGGTAGGGCGCGCCGTGAACCGAGTGCGAGCGCAGGCATCCGCGCCTCGGAGTCCGGGTCTTCTGCGGTCCGCTGCGCCGTGCCTCTGCGTGGTCGGTCTGCCGGCCGGCCATGCGTGATCATTCCTTCCGGGTTGGTCGGCTGGTGCCGCGTCGCGTGGCGACTCCCAGCGGGTACATGTAGCACTTGCTACATTTAAATATACACGTAGCACCCGCTACAGTAAATACCTCGCATATCGGGCGTCGAGGATGCGGAGTGACATGGCGCGTACGGCTGACCAGGCGAAACGCGACCACCTGCTGAGGCAGGTCCGCGCCTACGTGGCCGAAAACGGGCTGGCGGACCTCTCCCTGCGCCCGCTTGCCAAGGCACTCGGGACCAGCGACCGCATGCTCTTGTACTACTTCGGCAGCAAGGAGCAGCTTGTGGCCCAGGCGCTGGACCGTGACGAGGGGCGCCCGCTGCTGGTCCTGCGCCGGGCCCTCGACGTCGCGGGCGCGCCGACGGACCCGGCAGGCATGCGGGCGATGCTGGAGGAAGTCTGGCGCCAGTTCACCACGCCGCCCGAACGGCGGGACATCCTGCCGGTCACCTTCGAGGTCATGACCGCAAGCGTGCTCAACCCCGACCGGTACGGCCCGGTGATGCGCAGCCTCCTCACCGAATGGAGACACGTTCTGGCCTGCGCGTTCACGGGCCTGGGCATGCCCGATGACAGGGCAGATGCCGAGGCCGCGCTCCTGGCCGACTCCCTGCTGGGGCTGCTGCATGCACCCCTTGCCGACGGCGACTGGGACCGCGCCGCAACGACTTTCGAAACCCTCCTCGACCGCCTCGAACCCGCCTGGCACCCCCTCCGCTAACGGGCCGTGCGCGCTGGTCCGGACGGGGCGGGCGGGCTGGCTGTCAGGGGGTGACGATGGGGAAGAGCCGGTCCGGGCTGGTGGTCAGGGAGAGCAGGCGGCGCAGCAGGCCGGGATCGCCCTCATGCTCGGCCGCGGATCCCACGCCCGCTACGGAGACGGCACCGTCCGACCCGCCACCCTCTCCACCAGCGTCAAGCAGACCAGGGGTAACACCCTGTTGCGCGATCCGATGCGGGCCTATTCGATGAGCCCGAGCCAGTGACGGTACGCCGAGGCGAAGGGTTCGACGCCAGCACCATCACCTTCGCGACGGACCCTCTCCATCAGCCAGTCGCATGTCTGCCGGGCCGCGGCCGCGACGCTGTCGGGGTAGCCGTAGCGCATCCGCCGTTCGGCGAACTGATCCTCGTCCTCGACATGGGCCTCGCCACCCCGGGGCCGCACGACATCGAGATCGAGGTCCACCATGCTCACGACGGTCCCGTCCGCGTTCCACTCGGGAACGGTGCACACGTCGCAGTACACCTCCGGACCCGGGTCCGCACAGAACGTGGCCGTCCACCACCCACCGCGTGGGACCAACACCACGTACGCGAACCGGCCTGGCCGCTCGCCCGTGGACGAACTGACGGGGACACCCTGCGCCGTGCCCAACCACACGCCGTGCTCGTCTTCGCCCAGCCGGACAGCAGTCCACCGCGCGCTCAGACTGCCGTCGTACTTCCGGACGTCGACCAGCACGGAAGTGCTCTCTTTGACCATCCCAAAACGCTAACCCGCCCGACGGCTTCAGCCAAGCTGCCCGCGCCACAACCGGCTTCGCGGGCCAGCAGGCGGGGGGCGATGGCCTCGACCGAGAGGCGGCGTAAGGCGCGGCGAGCCGGGTCCGGTGACCGTCGCGTTTCACGCGTCCCGGCCTTCACAGGGTGCGGAGCGCTGCCCCGCACCGCTGGCACCGCTGTTCGTGGAGTGCAGGGGGATACCAAGGCTCGCCCGGGCCGGTCGGTCGGTAATGGGAGTGCTCCATGGCGTCGGTATCCAGACCGCAGAGGGTCTGCGGGAGTGGGTCTTCGGGCGTGTCGGGGTCCGCGCCCGCGGCGTGGACGCCGCGTACGACCGGCTCCACGCCGTCCGGTCCGATGGCCTGGTCCGGTTCGAGTTCGAACAGCACGATGATCCGGCGGCTCCGGTTCCTGGGTCCCGCCCACCGACAGGCTGGAGTTCGGCGAGATGCGCGCCCTGTGGGACGCGGTGCTCGCCGCCCGGGACGCCGACCCGCACACGGGGCTCCTCGTGGGCGACCGCATCCGGCCGGAGGGCCTGCACATCCTGGGCCACCTCGTCCTCACCTGCGCCAGCCTTGCGGACGCCGCGGAGGCGGCCGAGCGCTACCACCCCCTGGTGAGCCAGGCGGGCACGGTGACCCTGCACCGCCGCAGCGGCGCCAGCCGGATCTGCTACCGGCCGACCGTCGACCCGGCGGACATGCACCCCCAGCAGGTGGAGGCGATCGTCAGCAGCATGGTGCGAGCCGCCCGCTGGATCGCCGGGGACGAGTGGGCGCCCCTGGCCGTGTCGTTCGCCCACCCCCTTGCGGGGTCGCCCGAGTCCTACGTCCGCGTCCTCGGCTGCCACGTCACCTTCGACGCCCCGGAAAACGCGATCACGGTCGCCAACGAGGACCTGGACAGGCGTCGCCCCCTGTACGATCCGGCGCTCAACGCCCTGCACCGGGCCTACGCCGACCGGCTTCTGCACGAGCTGTCCGCGGTCGCCACGGTCGCCGAGCGCGTAGGGCAGTGGCTGGAACACGCCGCACTCGCGGGAGCGGGCCCCGAGGGTCCCGCCAAGGAGCTCAACCTCAGCGTCCGGACCCTGCGCAGGGCCCTGCACACGGAGGGCACGACGTGGCGCGCGCTCCTGGACGCGGCCCGCCACGGCCGGACCCGGCGGCTGCTGGAGACCACAGCCCTGCCGCTGGACCGGATCGCCCCCCTCGTCGGTCTGAGCGGCGCGACGGCCCTGGTCCGTGCCTTCACACGGTGGGAGGGCAAGCCTCCCGGGGCGTACCGCAACCGGCACCGGCCCGCGTCTCCGGATCGCGGCGGGGCCGACGGCGGGTGAGGAAAGGTCATCCCCGTCAGGCGGCGGGCGGCCGCCTCCGTTGCCGGATCTCCCGGCGGCCGGTTCCCAGGCCCCGGACGAGGAGTGCCGTACCCGGTGACGCACGACGACGCGCGAGGTGCTCCCCGAGCAGCGCCGTCCGCTGTCCGCACCGGGACAGCGTCCTCGTCGAGCGAGACGGGCCGAAAGCCATGACCGCGCCACTCACTTGCAGCCTGCATCAGGACCACCGTGCCCGTCTGCACACTGACGGTGCTCGCAGCCCTCAGCTCCAGTGGAACTCGTCCCGGTGTGCCGCCAGCCACGTGGAGAAGTCCTGGAGGGCCGGGTTGAGGGCGCGGACGGCGTCGAGGTCGCGGGCACCGGTGAAGCGGGCCTCGCAGTCGGCGTAGAACTGGAACATGTTGCCGGCCTCGTCGGCGCCCGGGAAGCCCAGCGCGCGGAACGCGTCCGGCGTCAGGGGGCGGTAGCGGACGGGCTCCCCGAGTGACTCCGAGAGGGCCGCGGCCATGTCGGCGACGGTCAGGTGTTCGCCCGCGATGCTGACCGTGGCCGGGATGAAGTCGGTGCCGCGCTTGAGGATGGCGAGCGCCGTCTTGCCGATGTCGTCGACGGCGATGCCGGAGAGTCTGCTGTCGCCCATCGGGAAGTTCAGCTCGAAGGCGCCGTCCTCGCCGCGCGCCGGGGCGAACGCCCCGAACAGATTCTCCCAGTAGAAGGTGGTGCGCAGGAAGGTGGTCGGTACACCGTCGTCGGTGAAATAGTGGTCCGCTTCGGCCTTGCCGTCGAAGTGCGGGACCTTGTACGAGCCCTGGAGCGTGGGCATCCGGCCGTCGTCCAGCGGAATGCACTCGCGCGTGTCCTCCAGGGTGGACCAGATGGCGTGCTGCACACCCGCCTGCGACGCTGCCCGAGACAGGGCCGCAGCCTGCGCCTTCTCGTGCGCCGCGTCCATGTCTTCCCAGAAATTGGTCACCAGGTACGCCCCGTACGCGCCCTCGAGTGCCGCGACCAGGCTCTCCTCGTCATCCAGATCGGCCTGGACCACCTCGGCCCCGAGCCGTTCCAGCTCCTTGCCCCGGTCCGAGTCGGGCCGACGGGTCACCGCGCGGACCACGAATCCGCTGTCCCGGTCCGCGAGGATCGCCCGTACGAGTGAGCCTCCCTGGTGCCCCGTCGCGCCGAAGACGGTGACGGTTCGCTGCTCGGTCATCGCCGGCACTCACTTCCTGTTTCCTTCGGTGCCCGGCCAGGCACATTCCGCTGCGAAACCTATGTCCCCGGGGTTGACCCCGACCGGCGCTACACGCTGACCCCGCCCGGATGGGCGCACCTTTCCCTGGCCGGCCGTGCATGGGGGTGCGGGCGCGGGAAGGCGGGCAACGCAAACCGCCCGCGGTCATGAACTCCCCGTACGACGTGGTTCCGACGACACCACGTGGGCCCGCCCAGCACGGTCTCGGCAATGACGCCCTCGAATCGCGGACCTGCACCACGAACAAGGGCCGCTCGTCCAGGAGGACACGCTGCTTGCCGTCCGGAACGAGACCGTGGCCGTCACCTGTACCGAGATCGCCGCGGGCCGCCAACTCCGATGCCCGGGACCGGGGGCACCGGGTTGCCGCGCTTCCGGCGGACGTACCCTCGCCGCTCTGGGCCGTCCCTTTCGGCTCCTGCCGGGCCCGCGACGCCTCACGCCGTACCTCGCCGGCCGGCCGGGCGGGCGGCGGCTGTCGGGTGAGCGGTCGCGCGGCGGTCGCCGGGCGGCGATTCGTCCCTACCGGGCTCCGGCGGCCTCTCCTGGCGATACCGTGGTGACACACGCCAGATGACAGCCCAGGAGCCCCGGATGAGCCAGCAGCCGGCCCCCGTGCCCGAACGCCAGCCCCTCGACGAGCTCGCCGCCGCGTCCGTCCTCGCGTACGCGGCTGACCAGCGAGCGAAGGTCGACGTCCTCGCCTCGGTGCTCGAGGACATCGCCGCGAACGGCTACCCGTCCCCGGAGAGCGGCGTGCTGTGGGAGACCGCTCGCGACGCCCATCTAGCCCGTCTCGCGGACGAGCAGCCCCGTAGCGCCTGAACACGCCGCGCGTCGCTCGCGCGTCGTCATGGTGGAGCCGGCGCTCACCCAGCTCGCCGAGCTCACCACGAACGAGACGCACCGCTTGGACCGGGCGATCGTCGCCGTCAGCGTCAAGCTCGGCACCGAGGTGCCCGGCACCCTGCTGCGTCGACTACGCGGACGAGACCGACGGGTACGCGTCATCTACCACGTCACTGCCCTGCGGACCATCACGATCGTGGCCTACGTCGAAACCTGAGCTGCACACCGGCTGCACCCTGGATCTGCTTGAGTCAAAGGCCCCCGTTGCGTGGTCTGTTGCACGGCGCAGGAGGGTTGGGACCCTGCGAAGCGCTTGCCGGCCCAGACGGCGGGGGACTCGTCAGGAGCCGATCTTCCCGCGGACGCCACGGAGGGCTTCCTCGAGGGTCTTCGCGCCGTGCTCGCGTCGGGCGAATCCGTCGCCGTCGCCGACACCGCGCTCCACGCTCCAGCCCCAGCCCGTCGCGTCCCTGCCGTCGACCACCGCGAAGCGACTGCCGACCGTGATGCTCATCGATACGTTGCCGCCGGTAACGCCCGTACTTCGGTCCGGGCAGCATTCCCGAGGATGCGACGGGCGGCATCGTGCACGGTGTGGCCAGGCTGCAGCTATGAGCGAACCGAGCAGGAACGCGGCTTTGGTGTGCACGACGTGGGCCGGGCCGGGGAAGGGGAGCTCTCCGATCAGCAGGGCCACGGTGAAGCCGATCCAGGCGAGCACGGGCCAGCTCGGACACGTCCGCCCAGGCGGGCGCCGAGGCTGCGCCGGACAAAGAGCCCCCTCCGTACACGAGACGGGCCGATGTGGAACATCACTGGATCTCGTCATGAGATCGGCCTCCCCCGGAGGACGGGGGAGGCCGATCTGTGCGGGGCTGTGCGCTGCGGCTGCTTTCGACGGCGGCGCTGGCCGTACGGCGCGATGAGCGCGCCGGGTTCAGGCTCTGGTGCTGTCAGTTCTCGCCGTTGTGGTCGGCCTTCTTGTGGCCGTCCTTGAAGTCTCCGCCGTCGTTGATGCACACGTTTCCGAAGGCAGGGTTAAGGATGCCGACGATGTTGACGGAGTTGCCGCAGATGTTGATCGGGATGTGGATGGGCGCCTGGAGGACGTTGCCGGACAGGACACCGGGGGAGCCGATGGCAGCGCCCTCGGCGGTGGCGTCGGCGGCGGCCATGCCGGCCCCGCCTGCCAGGACAGCGCCAGCGGCGGCGGTAACGGCTACGGCCTTGGCGATACGAAACATGGAGATCTCCTTGAACTCATACCTGCCGCAGGGAGTACGGCACGGACGTCCCCCACAACCGTCCGAGCCGCCTGCCCGTCACGATCGATGGGCCGAACCAGTGACCGGGGCATCGGTGCGGCAGTCGAAACGCCCGCTCGAGGGTGCCCGTCGACCGGGCTGAACCAAGGAGGCCCCGGCCGTCGCCGAGCAGATGATCCGGCTGTCAATCAGGGCATGGCTGGTGACTGTGACCGGGACCATCGAGAGCGGGGCCGTCACACGGGTTCCGGCCCGTGGGGTGGTGGGCGGAAGTCGCCGTAGACAGCGGCTGACGCAGAGGGCGGCCAGAGCCTCGCCGGCGACTCGCGGTCGGTGTCGCGGCCACCGCCCGTGTGAAGTCCACCAGCGTCCCCATCGACGTGGCGGCGGACCCCTCGCGGGACGTCGGGCCCCCGCCGAGCCGACACCGAGTGCGCTCATCGGATGAATACGGCGACGTCAGGGAAGCCCAAGGGGAGCTACGCGCGACGGACGTGGTCGGCTGGTTCCGGCGCCCCTTGTCGACGGTCTGCGGCAGGACGGACCGGGGTCGCTCTGTGGAGCGCGTCCGAGGGGGCGCCTCCTGGTGCATGAGGAGGAATCCCCGATGTCCTGGCAGAACTTCCGAACGAAAGGTCCGCTCCTCGGTCTCCGTCGACCGTACCCGGGCCACCTCCTGGCCGCGGCCGGCCTGGCAGCCGGCTGTGTGGCGGCGCTCCCGGCCCCGCTCGCCCACGCCGCCGAAAAGCACGTCCCATGCTCAGTCCCGGCGCTCGTCGAGGCGATCAAGAAAGCCAACGACTCACCGAACGCCGACACACTGCGCCTGGCCCACAAGTGCACGTACACCCTCACGGCACCGGACAGCAGCGACGACGCCAACGGCCTGCCGCTGATCACCACCGAGATCACCATCCAAGGCAACGGAAGCACGATCAAACGAAGCTCGCGGGTCGCGACGCCGGACTTCCGCATCCTCGCCGTGTCAGGGGAAGGGAACCTCACTCTGGAAAGGATCACGATCGCCGGGGGAAGGACCGCCGATGCCGCCGATTGCCCGAGCGCACCCGACCTGGTCTGCGGCGGTGGCATCCTCAACGCAGGAACGCTGGCGTTGCGTGCCAGCCGGGTGACCGGCAACACCGCCACGGGCAGCGTCGGTGACGCGGTGCTGGGCGGTGGCATCCACAATGAGGGCACGGCCACGCTCACCGACACGCGGATCGACCGCAATGCGGCCACCAACACCGGCTCCGGGCAGGCCATCGGCGCAGGGATGAGCAACTTCGCCACCCTCACCGTGAAACACGGCACCATCACCCGCAACACTGCTACCGCGACTGGTCTGCAGGCGGTCGGCGGCGGACTGAACAACTTCGGCGACGCCTCCCTGACCAAGACGGAGATCAGCGCCAATACGGCGACCAACACGGGCGGAGGGTTCGCGCGGGGCGGCGGCATCGGCAATGCAGGCAGCCTCACCGTGACCGGCGGCTCCGTGGACAAGAACCGCGTCGATTCTCGAGCGGGCATCGTGGGAGGCGCCGGGATCACCAACCGGGCGGGGCTGGAATTGAAAAACACTTCCATCAGCGACAACAGCGCCAGCGCATCCAACGGCACCGTCGAAGGCGGCGGCCTGCGCAATGCCCTCGGTGGGACGGCAACGGTGACCGGCACTCCGGTCAGCGGCAACACCGCCGACGCACCAGGCGGCACCGCGCGGGGCGCCGGTGTCTTCAACGGCGCGGACAGCACGACCGCCCTGGACCGGAGTCCCGTCAAAGCGAACACCGCAAAGGCTTCCGGCGGGAGCGCCGACGGCGGCGGCATCTTCAACGAAGCCGCGCTGGGCGCCGTAACGCTGACCAGCAGCCGCGTCACGGGCAACCGCCCGAACAACTGCGCCCCGCCCGGCAGCGTGGCCGGCTGCACAGGCTGAGCGAGCCCGTCGGTCAGGGCCTGCGCCACGCGTGGTGCAGGCCCTGACCTGAACGAAGGCTCAGCCACAGCAACCCACACGCCCAGACGGCGGACTTCTGCCGGTGCACGACCCTGACGTCACCGGGGAGGAAGGAGCCCTGTCGGGGAAACCTCCCGGAGGGGTCCAGGCCCGCACTCGTCGGTCCTGCTGGTCACAGGCTGGGTGGCGTACTGGAGCCGGCCGCGGGTGGCCTCGGAGTCAGCGACCCCAGCGCAGCGCTGCCGTCTGCACCGGTGCGTCCCACAGCCGCAGCATTTCCTCGTCGGCCCGGCACAGCGTCACCGAGCATCCGGCCATGTCCAGCGAGGTGACGTAGTTCCCCACGAGGGTCCGGGCCACCGGAACGCCCCGAGCCGCCAGCACCCGGGCCACCTCCGCGTGGAAGCCGTACAGCTCCAGCAGCGGCGTCGCGCCCATCCCGTTCACCAGGGCCAGTACCGGCCCGTCAACCGGAGCCGCGTTCGCCATGTCCTCCAGCACAGAACCCACCGCGACCTCCGCGATCTCCCCTGCCGGCATCATCGGGCGCCGCTCCCGGCCCGGCTCACCGTGGATTCCGATGCCCAGCTCCAGCTCGCCGTCGGGCAGGTCGAAGGTGGGGCTTCCCTTGGCGGGGGTGGTGCAGGCGCTCAGCGCCACGCCGAAGCTGCCCGAGGCCTCGTTGACCCGCCGGGCGACTGCGGCGACCTGCTCCAGCGGCGCGCCTTCCTCCGCCGCCGCACCGGCGATCTTCTCGACGAAGAGCGTGGCTCCCGTGCCGCGGCGCCCGGCGGTGTAGAGGCTGTCGGTCACGGCGACGTCGTCGTTGACCAGCACCCGCTCGACCCGGATTCCGTCTTCTTCGGCGAGCTCAGCGGCCATGTCGAAGTTCAGTACGTCCCCGGTGTAATTCTTGACGACGAACAGTACCCCTTGGCCTGAGTCCACGGCCTTGGCCGCACGCACCATCTGGTCGGGCACGGGGGAAGTGAACACCTCGCCCGGGCAGGCGGCGGACAGCATTCCGTGTCCGACGAAGCCGGCATGCAGGGGCTCGTGTCCGGAGCCGCCACCGGAGACGAGGCCGACCCGCCCGCCCTGCCGCGCGTCACGCCGTACGACGACCCGGGCGTCGGCGTCCACCTCCAGTTCCGGGTGGGCCGCAGCCAGCCCCCGCAGGGCATCGGCGACCACGGTCTGGGGACTGTTGATCAGCATCTTCATCGGGTGCCTCCCGGTCGGAGCCGGCGGGTCAGTGGTCCGGCACCGTGACGGAGCACAGATCACCGCGCGCGGGCCAGGCGCGTCCGTGAGGGCACGCCCTACGAACAGTGTGCTGCCGCACCGCGGATCTCCGCGAGTACTCGCGGAGATCCGCGGGTACTCGGACGATGCCCCGGAGAAGGCCCCAGATGCCGTGCGGGCACTGGCTTCCGCAGGGTCGGCCCCGCTCCGCCTTTCCGGTACGGGCGACCCGTCTTACGCTGAACCGTGGGCTCGGGGCAGTCGAATGCCGGTCTTCGGACCGGCGGGAAGCGGGCACCCATGAAGGAGCGCCTGAAAGCACCAGGGCTGGTCGGTGAACTCTCGGCCGAATTCGCCGGCACCATGATCCTCATACTCTTCGGCTGTGGTGTCGTGGCCCAGGTGGTCGCCGGCGGAGCCTTGACGGACCCCGCGGGCGGCCTCGGAAACCACGACAGCATCGCCTGGGCCTGGGGTCTCGGCGTGACCCTGGGCGTCTACGTCGCGGCAAGGCTGAGCGGCGCCCACCTCAATCCCGCGGTGACCGTCGCCTTGGCCGCCTTCAAGGGCTTCCCGTGGAGCAGAGTGGCCCCGTACGCGCTGGCCCAGATTGCCGGCGCCTTCGTCGCCGCGCTGATCGTCCGCTGGAACTACACCGAGGCGCTGGCGAAGGCCGACCCTGGCCACACCATCAAGACGCAGGGTGTCTTCTCCACGCTGCCGGCCAACGGAAATCCGAATCTGCCGGTGACCGAGTGGGGCGCACTGCGCGACCAGATCATCGGCACCGCGATCCTGCTCCTGCTGATCCTCGCGGTGACGGACCTGCTCAACACGCCTCCGGGTGCGAACCTCGCCCCGTTCATCGTCGGCCTGATCGTCGTGGCGATCGGCATGGCCTGGGGCACCAATGCCGGGTACGCGATCAACCCCGCCCGTGACCTCGGCCCCCGGCTGGCCAGCTTCCTCACCGGGTACGGCACGGCATGGAGGGATCAGTACGGCAACTTCTACTTCTGGGTGCCGATCGTCGGCCCGCTGATCGGCGGTCTCCTGGGAGCCGGTCTCTACAAGTTCTTCATCGGCAGGTTCCTGCCGACCGCCGAACCGGAGCCCCCCGGACGCGTACCGACACCGGACGAGAGCTGACGCGATCCGGGGCGGCGGTCACAGCCCGTTCCGTCCCCGGACGGCAGCCCCCCGCACGGCATCCCAAAGGAAGGCGGCACCCCATGGCTGATTTCGTCGGCGCAGTGGACCAGGGGACCACGAGCACCCGCTTCATGATCTTCGACCATGCTGGCAGCGAGGTGGCGCGGCACCAGCTGGAGCACTCGCAGATCCTCCCGCGCTCGGGGTGGGTCGAACACGACCCGGTGGAGATCTGGGAACGCACCAACTCGGTGATCCAGAACGCCCTCCGGCACGGAAACCTCGACGCCTCCGACCTGGCGGCCGTCGGCATCACCAACCAGCGCGAGACGACCGTCGTCTGGGACCCCCGCACCGGGCGCCCGTACTACAACGCCATCGTCTGGCAGGACACCCGTACCGACTCCATCGCCGCGGCACTGGAGCGTGGCGGCCAGGGCGACGTCATCCGCCGTAAAGCGGGGCTGCCACCGGCCACCTACTTCTCCGGGGGCAAGATCCAATGGATCCTGGAGAACGTCGACGGCGTGCGGGAGGCCGCCGAGCAGGGCCACGCCCTCTTCGGCAACACCGACTGCTGGGTGCTGTGGAACCTCACCGGAGGCCCCGACGGCGGCATCCACGCCACCGACGTCACCAACGCCAGCCGCACCATGCTCATGGACCTGGAGACCCTCGACTGGGACGACGAACTGCTCGGATTCTTCGGCGTACCCCGGGCCATGCTGCCCACCATCAACCCGTCCTCCCACCCCGAGGCGTACGGACAGACCCGCACCTCCAGGCCGCTGCGCCAGGCCATCCCCATCACCGGTGTCCTCGGCGACCAGCAGGCGGCCACCGTCGGGCAGGTCTGCTACGCGCCCGGCGAGGCGAAGAACACGTACGGAACCGGCAACTTCCTGGTGCTCAACACCGGGACGGAACTGGTCCGCTCGCAGCACGGCCTCCTGACCACCGTGGCGTACCAGTTCGGCGACAGCCCCGCGATCTACGCACTCGAAGGATCCATCGCGGTCACCGGCTCGGCCGTGCAATGGCTGCGCGACCAGTTGAAGATCATCGGCGACGCCGCCGAGAGCGAGCGCCTGGCCAGCACCGTCGAGGACAGCGGCGGCATCTACTTCGTGCCCGCCTTCTCCGGCCTGTTCGCGCCGTACTGGCGCTCCGACGCCCGCGGCGCGATCGTCGGTCTGGCCCGCTACCACGACAACGGCCACCTGGCGCGGGCCACCCTGGAGGCCATCTGCTACCAGACCCGCGACGTGGTGGAAGCCATGGAGCAGGACTCCGGCGTCCACCTCGACGTGCTCAAGGTCGACGGTGGAGTCACGGCCAACGACCTGTGCATGCAGACCCAGGCCGATGTGCTCGGCGTACCGGTCAGCCGTCCCGTTGTCGCCGAGACGACCGCGCTCGGCGCCGCCTACGCGGCCGGGCTCGCCACCGGCTTCTGGCGGGACACCGACGAACTGCGCACCCACTGGCAGGAGTCCAAGCGCTGGGCCCCCGAGTGGTCGGAGGAGCGGCGCACGGAAGGGTACGAGGGCTGGAAGCGGGCGGTGGAGCGCACGCTCGACTGGGCCAAGGTCGAATAGGTTCCAGCCGCGCGCCCGCAGCAATGAGGAGGAGACCATGGTCGATCCAGTGGCCCTCTCACCCCAAGCCCGTACACAGGCCCTCGCCGACATGGGACAGGGCGAACTCGACGTCCTCGTCGTCGGAGGCGGCGTCGTCGGCAGCGGGTCCGCCCTGGACGCCGCCACCCGGGGCCTGAGCGTCGGACTCGTCGAAGCCCGCGACTGGGCCTCGGGTACGTCCAGCCGCTCCAGCAAACTCATCCACGGCGGCCTGCGCTACCTGGAGATGCTCGACTTCCGACTCGTCGCCGAAGCCCTCAAGGAGCGGGGCCTCATGCTCCGGTTCCTGGCCCCCCACCTGGTACGTCCGGTGCCGTTCCTCTACCCCCTGCAACACCGCGTCACGGAGCGCCCGTACGTCGGCAGCGGCGTGCTGCTGTACGACGCGATGGCCCGGGCCTCCGGCACCTCCGGAGGTCTGCCCCACCACCGCCACCTGAGCAGGCGCCGGGCCCTGCGCGAGGCACCTGCCCTGCGCTCCGACGCGCTGGTGGGTGCCATCCAGTACTGGGACGCCCAGGTCGACGACGCCCGGCACACCCTGTTCCTCGCCCGTACGGCCGCCTCGTACGGGGCACTGACCGCCAACCGCACGCGCGTCAGCCGCTTCCTGCGACAGGGCGAGCGGGTGGTCGGCGCCGTCGTCACGGACCTGGAGAGCGGCGACGAGACGGAGGTGCGGGCCAAGCAGGTCATCAACGCGACCGGGGTGTGGACGGACGATACCCAGGCCATGGCCGGCACCCGCGGCCAGTTCCACGTCCGCGCCTCCAAGGGCGTCCACCTGCTCGTCCCCCGTGACCGGATCAACTCCCGCACCGGGCTGATCCTGCGCACCGAGAAGAGTGTGCTGTTCGTCATCCCCTGGGGCCGGCACTGGATCATCGGGACCACCGACACCGACTGGACACTCGACAAAGCCCACCCCGCCCTCAGCTCCAAGGACGTCACCTACCTGCTGGAACACGTCAACAGCGTCCTGACCACCCCCCTGGTCCCCGAAGACGTCGAGGGCGTCTACGCCGGCCTACGCCCTCTGCTGTCCGGCGAGGCGGCGGAGACCAGCAAGCTGTCCCGGGAGCACCTCGTCGCCCATCCCGTGCCCGGACTCGTCGTGGTGGCGGGCGGCAAATACACCACGTACCGGGTGATGGCCAAGGATGCGGTCGACGAGGCCGTCCGAGGCCTGGACGAGAAGGTTCCCGACTGCGTCACGCACCGCGTTCCGCTGCTGGGCGCCGACGGCTACCCGGCACTGTGGAACTCGCGGCGCCGCCTCGCCGAGTGCTCCGGGCTCCATGTCGCCCGCATCGAGCACTTCCTGAACCGCTACGGCTCCCTGGCGCCCGAACTGCTCGCTCTGGTGGCGGCCGACCCCGCGCTCGGCGAGGCACTGCCGAGCTCCGACGACTACCTGAAAGTCGAGGCCGTGTACGCGGTGACCCACGAGGGAGCCCGCCACTTGGAGGACGTCCTCGCCCGGCGCACCCGCATCTCCATCGAGTCCTGGGACCGCGGAGTGGACGCGGCGCCGACCGTGGCCCGGCTGATGGCGCCCCACCTGGGATGGGACCGGGCGCACCAGGACCGCGAGGTCGACCACTACCTCAAGCGCGTGGCCGCCGAGCGCGAAGCCCAGCAACAGCCGGACGACCGGACCGCCGACGCCGTGCGGCTCGGCGCCCCCGACATCATTCCGGTGAACTGAACGTCCGCATGCGCGGCCGGGCCGGGTGGCAGCACCACGCGTCCTCCGGTCGGGGAACCGCCCGGACGTCCCCCGTTGCCTTCCCGGTCGCAGGAAACGGGTCGCGTCTCTCGCGCCTTGCCGGGAGCGGGGGTCCGGGTCCGTCAGTGTTCCTTGGGGGCGATAGCCATGAGCAGCCGGACGTACGGGGACCAGTGGGCGCGCCGGGCCGGGTGCTCGGCGCGGTCGAGGCTGTCCTCCAGCAGTGCGTCGTGCAGCCAGCGGTAGGCCAGCGGCCAGCTCAGCCGGGCGATTCCGGTGACCCGCATGGACAGGGTGTGCCGCAGCACCGTGCGCTCGTCGTCGACCGGCAGTACGGCGTACTCGTGAAAGCCGTGGAAGCCGCGAGGACCGCTGAAGGTGAACCGGACCCAGGTTCCCGGGACGTACGCGGCGACCGTGTAGCGGACCGGGCCGTGTCCGCCTTTCGCGCCTGCCGAGAGCGGGCGGTCGAACTCCATGGGAGACCAGGCCCGGTGCGGCCAGAGCCGGTCGGCCGGCCCGTCGGAGAGGGAGTCCAGGAGGGCGCCGGCCTCGGCCGCGCTCATCGGCAGCAGGCGTTCGTGGACGTTGTGGACGGGCATGGAGCTCCTTCAATTGGAGAGCAACCTCTAATTGAATTGGAGAGTACTCTCTGATTCATGCCGAGACCACCCCGCTTCGACGCCGACGAGCTCCTCGACGCCGCCGTCCTCCTCGCGGCCGCTGGCGGCCCGGCCGCAGTCACCATGTCCGCCGTCGCCCAGGCCGTCGGAGCGCCCAGCGGATCCGTCTACCACCGCTTCCCGGGGCGCCCTGCGCTCCTCGCCGAGGTGTGGCTGCGTACCGTCGAGTACTTCCAGGAGGGCTACCTCGCCGCCCTCGACGGCGACCCCGACCCCCGCAGGGCCGCCCGCGCCGGCGCCCGACACGTCGTGGCCTGGAGCCGGGACCACCCGCGGGAGGCGGCGCTGCTCCTGTACGGCGCCGAGGAGTTCGGCCGGGCTGGCTGGTCCGAGGAGCACCGGGAACGCGCGGATCGAGGCAACGAGCGGGTGTTCGCCCGACTCGGCAGGCTCGGCGCGGCCTTCGGCCTGACCGGACCCGAGGGGCGGGACCGGATCGCCCTGGCCCTGATCGACCTGCCGCTCGGCGTGGTCCGCCGCCCCCTGCGGTCGGGTCACGCACTGCCCCCGCACGCCGAGGACCTCGCCGAGGAGTCCGCGGCCGCCCTGCTCGGCTGAACGGCGTCGCAGAAGGCCCGGTTCGGGGCATTTGCCTGTAGGGGTGGGGTGGTGCGGGCTGAGCCGGTGTGGGTGGAGAGGCTCACGGGTCTGTCGATGGGGCGTTCGCCAAGCTGCTGAGGGTGGCGTGGGAGCGGGGCGGGAACAGGCGTGGTGGTGGCCGTCCGTGGTGTCTGCCAGTGGCGGACCGGGTGCTTGAACGGGCCTCCCACCCGGAAGCGTTCCGGCACGGCAGAAGGGCCCGGATCCATTTCAGGATCCGAGCCCTTCCGGTGTAGTAGCGGGGACAGGATTTGAACCTGCGACCTCTGGGTTATGAGCCCAGCGAGCTACCGAGCTGCTCCACCCCGCGTCGGTGAACCCCACCCTACGGCACCGCCGGGCGCTGTTCGACCGGCTTTCCCTCAGCGTGCCAGCCGACGGGTTCTCCGGGGTGACGGCGGTCTCGTTGAGCGGTGCGCGTTTCGGCATCTGCGCGAGCGCGGCGACCAGTCCGGCCAGGTCGTGCCCCATACCCGGCAGACCACCACGGCCGCCAGCGCGTCGGACATTTGCTTCCACCGGGACCTCAGGCGTGACCACGTACGTGGGACCCGGCGGCGACTTCGGTTGGCCGCCCCGGTCGCCCTCGGCGTCGACGTCGTTCCGGTCCCGGAGTCCAAGACGGAGGCGAAGAACCGTGTGCACCTCGATCTGGCCACCATCTCCGCGGCCCATCAGGCGGAGTTGGTCACGCGCCTGACGGCTTTCGATGCGACGCCCGCCGACAACGGTTGGGCCATCTTCGCGGCCGGGCGGCTGCCTGGTCGTGGTGAGGCTGGTGATCGGCTTCCTTCCGTGCGCACCCCGCCCGCGACCGATGGCTCCCCGCAGTCCCGGGGTTTCCGTCGGCGCGATCGTGGCAGATCTGGGTCCCTGAGCGTCGGGGCCGCCGATCCCGGCTCTCATCGTGGCCGCAGGAGCGCTGGGGCTGCGAAGCCCTGGGGCCTCGCCCCTCAACCGGCGACCTCAGTCCGTGGGCTCCTGAGGCGCGGGATCCTTGGCGGGGTGATCATTCTTGGTCTGTGGTTCGTTCTGCTCACCCTCCGAGTCCTTGACTGCCCGCAAGTCGGGCGCCGGAGGGTCCAGCGGGGGGAGGTCAGGAGTGAGGGCGTCTTCGTTCTCGGGAACCTTGGGGGGCAGCTCCGGTTCGGGTGTTCCGGGCACGTGGGGTTCTCGTTCATCAGTCATGTGACCCACCTGCCCCTCATTCAGGTCCGAACACCTCCCTGGCGGTGCCTGTCAGCCGGCCAGGTATGCGGCGGCCGACGTCCGCGGTGCAGGGCCCGCGCCGCTGCGGCAGATCCCGGGCCGGGCGCTGACGGCGCCGCATCCGGCCGCACCTACGAGGCTCTGGCCACGGCGGCACACCTGGAGGACTGCGGTGCCACCCGACCGACACTGCAAAACCTCACGGACGCCTGGATCCGCTGCGCCTCCCGCTGAGAGGCTTCAGTAACGCCCGCACCCGCTTGATCCCCACGTTGGCACCCATGCCGGCCCATCGAGCCGCCCCGAGTGCCGCCCGACGGCTTTCGCGTGAGAGCGCTTTGTTTCCCTCAGGCATCGAAACGGCGGCGTGAGGCCTCGATGTGACCGAAGTACCGGTGGGTCCAGTCGCACAGTCCGTCGATCGTCGCCCGCAGGGCCTGGCCCGGTTCGGTGAGGGTGTACTCGACCCGCGGCGGCACGACGGGGTACACGGTCCGCTCGAGCAGCCCGTAGCGCTCCAGCATCCGCAGGTTCTGGGTCAGCATCTTGTGGCTGATGCCCTCGACCTCGTCACGCAACGTGCTGAAGCGCAGGGTGCGCTCCCCGAGGGCCTCGATGATCAGGAGCGCCCATTTGTTGGCGACGTCCGAGAAGATCTCCCGCCCCAGCGAGTCCGCGCGCCTGAGGTCCGCCTCGTCCGGCGAGCCCGTGAACTGCTTGGTCACCATCAGGTTCCCCAGTCACTGAAAAGTGCGTTCTTCCATGTCAGAAGCCACTCTCCTACGGTTCCTGAGTAACCACAAGAGAGCGGGTGCCTCGTGGCTCGAGGGAATCGAGCTCACGTGCGCCCATGCCAATGGAGGCGGACAGCATGGCCATCACCCTGGTGAACCCCAAGGGACTGCCGGAGATCGACGCCTACCGGCAGGTGTCGGTCGCGACGGGGTCGAAGCTGGTCTTCATCGCCGGCCAGGTCGCCTGGGGCGCCGACGGAGTCACGGTCGGTGAAGGCGACCTCGCCGCTCAGGTCGAGCAGTGCTACGTCAACATCGGTACTGCCCTGGCCGAGGTCGGTGCCTCCTTCGACGACGTGGCGAAGCTGACCCTCTACGCCGTGGACTGGACCCCCGACAAGATGCCCCTGCTGATGGAGGGGATCGACCGGGCGGCCGCCAAGCTGGGCGCCGCACCGGTACCGCCGGCCTCGCTGCTGGGCGTCGCGGCCTTGGACGTACCCGAGCACCTGGTCGAAATCGAAGCCATCGCCGTCATCGACTGAACACACTGACATCCGGCATGACGGTGTTCGTCCCTTCGTTCCGGCTCGGGCCGCCGCCCAACGTCCCACAGCGGGTCGGTGTAAGCGCGGAACCGGCGCGGTGACACTGCGTCATCACCGGGGTGGCGGTGCCGCTGGGGTCCAACAGGGCCAGAGGTGCGAGGGGGGACACCTGGCTGTGGGCCCTGATACGTCAAGGCACGTTTGCCGTCGGCGGACGACGCGTGCCGGGCCCCGACGACTCGGTAGTTCGTGCGCGCTCGTGGGGACATTGCCCCTTGGCGGAGGTGTCCGTAGTGTCGTGTCCGGGCGGCTCGGACACCGGTCGGGCGGTCAATGAGGCGAAGGGCGGGGGTCGTTGGCAGCGCGGGTGGAGCCGGGCAGGGCCGTCGGGGGACGCTACCGGCTCGTCGGGCTCCTGGGATCCGGGGGGTTCGGGCGGGTGTGGAGCGCCCGTGACGAGGCGCTGGACGTGGAGGTGGCGGTCAAGGAGGTCTGGCTGCCGGAGCAGGTCGGCTCGGAGCGTGAGCAGGCGTCGCGGCTGGCCCGCGCCGCGCGGGAGGCGCGCAACGCGGCGAAGCTTCGGGACAAGCCCCATATCGTCGCGGTCCATGACGTGGTGGTCGAGGAGGGGATTCCGTGGATCGTGATGCGGCTGGTGGAGGGACGCTCCCTGGAGGCCCACCTGCGCGCCGAGGGGCCCCTGCCCGCCGCCCGTGTGGCGCAGGTGGCCACCGCATTGCTCAAGGCGCTTCAGGCCGCCCACGTTGCGGGGATCGTGCACCGCGACCTCAAGCCCGCCAACGTGATGATCGCCTCGGACGGTGATGTGCTGCTCGCCGACTTCGGCATCGCCGTGCACAAGGCCGACACCGCGCTCACGCTGACGGGCGGGGTCGTCGGTTCGGCCGAGTACATGGCCCCCGAGAGGCTCAACGGCATGGAGGACCAGGGCGCCGGAGACCTCTTCTCGCTCGGCGTCACCCTGTACGAGGCGCTGGAGGGCTGGTCACCCTTCCGGCGCGAGACGCCCACCGCCACGCTGGCGGCGGTGGCACTGCACCATCCGCCGCCACCGCAGCGCGCCGACACCCCCCTGACCTCGCTGATCACCGCACTGCTCGCCAAGGATCCCGCCGACCGGCCGACGATCGAGCGCGCCCTCGCGATGGTCGCAGCCGTCCATCCGACCGGCGGATACCAGCCGGCCTGGATTCCGTACACCCCGACCTGGTCGGGTCTGACCGCGCTCGGCTCCTGCGTTCCGGGCGGCCGGTACACCCGGATCGGCACGACGGTCCTCTACGTTGCCGAACTGGCCTGGGGCGTCGGCAGCACGCTGGGACCGGCGGAGATAACGGCGTCGCTGCCCGTCCCGGCGGCGGGTGTCGCCGGCACCGAAGGGGGCTGGCAGGGCACCGGCCGCTATCGCGACGGCACCCGCGGCACCTGGAAGGCGCTGAGCCCCGTCATCGCGAGCGGCGGAAGCGTGGCGGCGGTGTTCGCGAGTCGTCCGAAGGACGGCGGCTGGGTTCCCCCCGGCAGGATCCCGTACATCTGGGCAGCCGGCGCGCACATGCGCATCCAGGGCGAGTACGAAGCAACCCTCTGACCCCGAAGCCCCCGCGGGCATCGGCCCGCGACTTCGTCGTGCGCCACGCTGGGGGTGCCGAGCCCCGCGCCCGTGCTGCCGGCTGGGTGCGGGGGAAGAGAAGCGATCCCACGGATGGCGTTGGTCGGTGCCCCCCTTCGTCGGCCCCGCCGGTTCCGGCTTCCGGGTCGGCAGTCCCGCCTTGGCCTGCTCCTGGGGCTCCGGGCCTGGATGGGCGCACCCGAGCGTGCTCCGTATGGCCGGCTGATCTTCGAGGTGCACGCCGACGGCCTGGCCCACCCGGAGAAGTACCGGGACCGGGCCGAGGCGATCACGGGCTGGTTCCACACTCTCGGCGCCACGGTCCGCGAGATCGCCACCGGCCCTGACGGCACCGTTACCCCCACCCTGGGCATGGCCGTCGTCCGGGGCCTCCTGTTCGATCTCACGGCCACCGGCGACCGCCACCGCACCGACCGCGCCCTGGACCCCTTCTGCGAACTCCTCCAGCATGGAATGAAGACAAACGATCACGGGCCGGCCGCAGGTCACGGTGCAGCCCATGCCCGTTGGCAGGAGGCGTGCGAGGCCTTGATGGAACGGGTCGTGCGGGGTTCACGCGGGTCGAACCCCGCCGGCGGGCAAGGCGGTTGGTGCTCGGCCTGCTCTCGGACCAACCGCTCCGGCGGGGCCGCGGACTGCTGGACTCCCGCGGACCGGCCTCGGCGTGGGATCAGCGTGCGGCGGCGAGCGCGGCCACGTCCACCTTGTACGGGGCGAATCCAGCGTTGTTCTTACAGCCGAGCTCCTCCCAGGTGCTGACCTTGGTGTCCGGGTCGGTACCGGTCAGGTGGTACTTGCAGGCCCCCTTGATGTACTGGCCCTTCACGCCTCCGGGGAAGTCGATTTCCTTGTTCCAGAGGTACGGTGAGTTGTAGTTGTTCAGGCGCGCCGTGGCGTTCACGTCGATGCCACCGGGTGCGTAGATCTCGTAGACCCAGCCGGTCTTTTCCGTGCCGTAGGTGGCGAACTTCTGGGCCACCCACTTCTCGCAGCTGGTGCTCAGGTGCGCGCTGTTCTGCCCACCGCCCTTGACGATGTACTCGGCCAGCGGGGTCACCTGGTCACCCCGGGGCGTGAAGCCGGTGCGGAAGATCTCGTCGACGGTTTCCCGGGTGTCCCCGCGCCACAGGGTGTTCACGTCGCTGCGCCACTGCCAGCGCTCGTCGGCCGCGCCGGCCGCGATGTCCTGGTCGATCGCCTTGTTGGTCGTCGTGCGGTACCAGTCCCAGGGGCGGTACTCGACGGTCGGACCGCAGGGTGCGGTCAAGTCATCGGCTGGTGCGGCAGGAGCGGCGGTCGCCGGGGTGATGGCGGCGGCCGAGACGAGGGAGACCGCGGCGAGGACCCGCAAGGCTGTTTGCAACATGGTGAGGACCCATCAGTTGATCAACATGACGGCCCTGTTATAGGCGCATGCTCCGCACTCGGCGACCCTGACGCCGGCCCGTCCACTCGCCCGGGCGTAACAGTCGTACCGCATAAAGGATTCACCGGCGGCTGTGCCCCCACCGTCCCGCTGCATCCCGCGAGGCCGGACGACGCGAGCCTCACAGCAACCCGACGTCGTGGAGTCGTAAGCGAAGGAATCCGCCCCGGGGTACTTGATCGGGGTGCTGTCGGAGCACCAGGACGTGGGTAGGACCTCGCGTCTTCACCACCCGCTGCCACCGCCGACGGCCAGAAGAAGTGACTCACTCCGGGCGCGAAGGGCATCGGCTCCGCCGGCTTCCTGGCCGACGAGCCGGCGCCGCCCCTGTGCACCGCGGAGATCCCGGATACGGTCACACCTCGACCGCGACGGTGACGGCGTGGCCTGCGAGTGGGTCGGGGTCATACCGAGAGGAGGCGTGCGGCAAGCGCGTCACCCTGCCCGGGTCAGCCGTCGGCGGTGCCGCCCGTCAGCAGCAGCTCCGCCAAGGGCGTTCGCGCGTGGTGCACCGAACGGCCCGTGCGGGTCGTGGTGAGGAGACCAGCGGCGCGTAGGGCCGAGGCGTGGGCTGAGGCCGTGGCGTTGCTGACGCCGATACGCACCGCCAGTTCCGTGGTGGTACGGACCTCGTCAAGGCACCTCAGCAGGGCGAGCCGGGTGCGTCCGAGAACTCCCGCGAGGGGCTCGGCCGGTGGGTTGCCCCCGTCCGGGACGGGCGGCAGTCCCTGGCCTGCGGGGTAGGCAAGGGCCACCGGACGGTCTGGCAGGTCTTGGATGAGTGGGCCGCGCCGCCAGTGAAAGGTCGGTCGCAGGATCATCCCGCGCCCGTCGAGCCGTATCTCGCGCACAGCCGGGACGCCCGGCAGAGGCCATTCCCAGATCCCGTTGCGCAGCCTTGACCCCGCCGCTAGTTCGGTCAGGGTGGCACCGATGCCGTGTTCGGCGACGGCGAGGGCATGGCGGGTGAACTCTCCCCGGTGCAGGTCCTGCAGCTGGGGCCACACCGGGGCCAGGACCGATGTGTAGGCCGCCCGCTGCGCTCGGAGCATGGTCCGCCAGGCGTCGGTGTCCCCGCTGTGCAGGGCCCGGATCCACGGCGGAGCCGGCCGTCTCGCGTAGACCTGCTCGAGACCGGCCTGTACGAGTTCCGGGCGGGCGCTTCTGATCAGCGCGAAGCCCTCCTGCGGCGTGTCGCCGGCAACGTCGAGGAAGGCGGGGGGCACCCCTCCGGGTACCAGGTCCGCGAGCGGTACGGCCGCGTCCGGCAAGCTGCGCAGCAGCCTGCTCCGCCAACGCCCGAAGAGCAGTTGTTCGTGCGGGGCGCCCAGCATCATCAGAGCGGCGTGCAGCTCGGGCACGGGCGAGGGCCGCGGCGCGAACCGCACCCTGGCAAAGTCGTCCGCCGTGAAATGGATCCGAATCATGCACATTCCCCCACTCCGCGCCAGCTTTTCGGGCCTGGCCTCAACCTTCGCCGCGGTGCGGCGCCCGCCCCCAGGATGCCGTGCATGCCCAGCGCTTCGGGCACGCACCTCCTGCGGCTGCCCGACCCACCCCGGGAGCGTCGCCACACCCATATCCGTCTACGAGAGGAACCATCATGCGTTTGCATCGCACGGCCCACGCCTTGGCCGCCGCCACCGCCACCCTCGGACTCGCCGTCCTCACCACCAGTCCGGCTTCGGCCGCCGAGGGACCTTCGAAGTGGCAGCCGTGGGTCGCCTACCCCAACGTTACGTGCTCGTCGACGACCGCCCACCCGCTGACCACAAGGGTGAGCTTCCAGACATGCATCATCCGCGGCACCGGCGGTGCCCTGCAGCCCGTACTGGTCGTCAAGAACGACGCCCCGCACGCAATCCAGATCCGTGGATACGTGTACTCCGACTTCAGCGGAACGACGGCTGACTGCCCCACCACGTACCTGAGTTCTGGCCAGCGCACCACATGCCTCGGCTACACAGGCACGGGTACCAGCGGGACGGACTCCGCCTGGAGCGACCTTGGCATCATGAATGGAGGAGCCTGGAACTGGGGGCAAACGCTGGAGGCTAGCGCCTGAGCACCGCCACTTGACAGGTGAACAGCCCTCGTCCTGGCCTGATCCGGGACGAGGGCCGGACCTGATGCGACCCTCCCGGCCGGATGGCAGTTGGGAGGACGCCATCGCGCGGATCACCGCGCTGGCCGGCATAGCAAACTTCCCGCCGCTCTCAGGATGTCGTCAATGAACTCCTCCTTCACACCCGGTCGCCGGTGCCTTGTTCAGGGCGCCCTCGCCGGTGCGGCCGCCCTGTTCCTTGCGACCGCCGCTCCTGGCGCCGCCTCGGCCTCAGGCCGTTCCGGCGCGCCCCGCCTCCGGCTGCCGGCGCCCACCGGCCCGTACTCCGTCGGCGCCCGGGTCCTTCACCTCGTGGACCGCTCCCGCAACGACCCGTGGGAGCCCGGAATCGGCGTACGGGAGCTCATGGTCACCGTCCTGCGGCCAGCCGTCCCCGGCCGTGGCTTCGCGCGCGCTCCGCAGCTCACGCCCGGCGCCGCCGGCGAGTTCGCCGACCTCGCCCACCTGATACGTCCGCACCTGCCGGCGGCCGGAGTGGACTGGGCGGCGACCCTCACCCATGCCCGAGCCGGCGCCCCGCCGCTTCCCGGCCGGCGCCCCGTGCTGCTCTACAGCCCCGGCGGCGGCGACGCCCGCACGATGGGCAGCTCCCTGGCGATCGACCTCGCCTCACAGGGCTGGACCGTCGTCACCGTTGACCACCCCGGCGACGCGAGCGAGGTGGAGTTCCCCGACGGGCGACCGGAACGCCCCCGGATCCGGACGACCGTGCTACGCCCGGACATCGACGCAGCAACCTTCCGCACCATGATCGACACCCGGGTCGCCGACCTCCGCTTCGTCCTCGACACCCTCGGGCTGGACCGGGCCGGGGTCTACGGGCACTCCGCGGGCGGCACCGCGGCCGCGCAGGCGCTCCACGAGGACCGGCGGATCGCTGCCGCCGTCAACCTGGAGGGATACCTCGACCAGATGGACGGCGAACTGTTGCCGGTGGCGCGGCAGGGGACGGACCGGCCGCTGCTCCTGGCCGGCACCGACGGCTTCCCCGACGGCAGGCTGGACCGGTCCTGGGCAGCCCTCCTCGCTCACGCGGGCCCCGTCACCCGGCGGCAGCTCGACGACACCGCGCACTGGGTCTTCACCGACTACGCGGCCCTCGTTCCACAGCTCCACACGGCCGGCCTGATGACCGATGCCGGACGCGCCGCCATGGTCGGTCGGGCCGGCCCGCGCGTCACCGTGCCCGCCGTTCGCTACCTCGTACGGTCGTTCTTCGCCCGTCACCTGCCAGTGTGAGCACGTCCCTTGTCGTAGCCGGACTGGCCGGGCACGTAGAGGAACGCTGCTGCCAGCCGGCAGCGGGCGAACCGCATCCACCCAGCTTCGGAGGCGAACCCGAGGACGGCCTGCATCACGGCCACCGTCAGCAGTTCTTCACGTAAAGCGCTGTCGCGAGGGTTTCGAGATCTGTCGTCACAAACGGATCAACGAGACCCTCGCTTTCATGCACTCGAAGACCTCGGACTCACTCGTAGAGGCCGACGGTCGCTCAGCCCTCGTCGCGGACGACGCCGATACCACGGAGACACGGGGCACCTCTTCACTGATGAACGGGGCACGGAGGTCACCCGGCTCTCGAAGGACGATGCGTCACTGAACGCGAACCCGGCCTTCGAGCTGGCAAGCTGGCGGGCAGCAACCCTTTGTCAAAGCTCCTGCGGTCCTCCGCTCGAGAGACCGCCTCCGACGTCCCCAGCGCGGGCCGCCAGCACCCGGTGGCGGCCCGCGCTGTCGTGAAACGGTCAGGGCCGTGCCCGCGATGCGCCGACGGACATGGATGCGAATCCAGCGCTCCTTGTCTTCTTCGCCGTACTTGCCGGCGTGACGGTAAGCCGCCGTGCTTCAAGCCGGGCTTGCAGCCCTCCGGCCACTGCGCTGAACGTCAGCAACCGTTCCCGGCATTGAACTTGGGGGTGCGCATCGTGTGCGAGACACCGTTGATCCTCAGCGTCACCGTGCCGTGCAAGTAGTTGCAGTTGACTTCGGTGGCCCGGGCATAACACCCGGTGCTCTTCTTCGCGCTGAGATAGCTATTGGGGCAGGTGTCGCTCGAACCGTCCATGGTGGTGATCTCGCCGCCGATCGGGACAGCCTTGCCTCCACCGTTGCCGACAATCATCACGACCTTGGTCCTCGAGTTGGGTACCAGGACGTAGCAGGCGTACATCACCACCGTAGGGGTCCCACGGTGGTACTGCTTCGCGCTGCACGCCCGGCTGCCCGAGAGATTGGGGCTGCCCCAGGTCGCGGCCGAGGCGGGACCCGCCGCAACGAAGGCGAGCGTCAGAGCGGACATCAGGACGACAAGGCTTCTCAGGACCTTGGACATAGAACTCCCCGTATCTTCACCCCATTTGGGGCAATAGTCGAAAAGAAGGGAAGGTAGCCGCCATCCGACAAGATCGTCAAGGCGGCAGGCGGCAGGCGGCAGGCGGCAGGCGGCAGGCGTCGGAAGGCAGGCCAGGAAGCAGACCGGTCATGAGCAACCTGCGGACATCACCGTCGTGCGCGGGAGGGACCAGAGTCCCGCCTTCACCGGCTGGGTCAAGAAGATCTTGGCGGAGCAGAAGCCCGACGAGGAGCACCCGGATCTGACCGTCACGCAGTACGACCCGCAAGGGCAGCCAGCGCACCGCGTCACGCTCAACGGCGCCACGGCCACTGGCCGGGACGGCGCCCGCCCCCGCCGCAACGCGCTGGCTGGCCGACGCGGTGGAGGTCCGGCCGGTCTCCGAGGGCGGCAAGACCGTCCACGTGCACCTGACCGCCGGCCCCTGAGCAGGAGACGCGCCGGCACGTCGTCCTCACACGCCCGGTGCAGAAAGCCCAACTGATCTGCCGGGAACGGGAACCGGAGTGATCGTGCCGGCGTGAACGTCGGTGACGGGGCTCAGCGTGCACGGACGGAAGCGGGGGGCCGTTCACGCACGGACGCGTGATACCGGACACACATGTGACGTGTGCCGGGGCAGAGCCCCACGGCTCGATCCTCAGGGGGGATCTTGACTACATCGCATCGCACGTCACCGCAGCGCAGACGGCTGCGCGCCCTGGCCGCCGGGAGCGTTCTCGTCCTGGCCGCCGGCGCTCTGGCCGCCGCGCCGAGCATCGCCGCGCCGAGCCTGGGCACGCCGAGTATCGCCGCACCGAGCTTGGCCGTGCCGAGCCCGGCCGTGCCGGCGCCGGGTCCGTCGGCCGTGACCGGAACGGCCGGCGGCCAAGGACTCCCGACCGTCGTCATGCCGGCCAGGGTCCCGGCCCAAGTGGCCGCCGCCGCCAAGCCGCGGCACGACGTCGACGGCGACGGCGTCAGCGACATGATCGTCATGGAGTACGACCAGGTCACGGCGGTCTACCTGTCATCGATCAAGGCCTGGAGCGACTACACGATCATCAAGACCGATCCGGATCCCGAGGCCTCGTTCAAGGACCTACTGCCGGTCGGCGACGTCGGCGGCACCACCCGGCCCGAACTCCTCTCACTCACGTTCGACGGCGTGCTCACGCTCTACGAGGCGGGTGTGAAGAGCACCTCGGCGCCCCTGTGGTCGGGCCGCGGCTGGCAGATCTACAACCGCCTCATCGCCACCGGCGATCTGACCGGCGACCGCCGCCCCGATCTGCTGGCCCGGGACCCCGCCGGTGACCTGTGGCTGTACACCGGAACCGGGACGGTCAGCAAGCCCTTCAACTCCCGGGTCAAGGTCGGCTCCGGCTGGGGGATCTACGACCAGGTCGTGGGCGCCAATGACGTCGACGGTGACGGCATCGGCGACGTCCTCACCCGTACCCTGGCCGGCGAGCTGTGGTTCCACAAGGGAGCCGGCAGCGCCACGGCCCCGCTCAAGCCCGCCGTCAAGGTCGGCACCGGCTGGAACACGTACAACGTGATCACCGGCTCGGACGACGGCGACGGCGACGGCCGCAGCGACCTGCTCGCCCGCAACCACGACGGCGTGGAGTACTGGTTCAAGTCGATCGGCGGCGGCAAGTTCGCCGCACCCGCCTACTTCGGCAGCGGCTACGAACTCAACAAGTTCATCGTCGGCGCGGGCACCACATCGCTCTTCGGCAAGGGCCAGAACGTGATGACCCAGACTGACAACGTCCTGGTCAAGTACCACGCCCTGGCCAACAGCACCTACTACTCGCCGCCGTACGAGGCCGGCAGGGAGACGCCCGGCTCCCGCAACACGTACGCCACGGGCCTCAACAGCCACAACCACGCCAGCTACGTGCAGAACATCGGCACCGACCTCTACGTCCGCGGCGTGAAGGTCAGCACGTCGTGGAACTACACCATGATGGCCGGCCCCGGCGACCTCACCGGCGACGGGAAGGGCGACCTCGTCAGCCGTGACTCCGCCGGCGTCCTGTGGCTGCACCCCGGTGACGGCCTGCCGTACACGAAGTTCGGCACGCGCATCAAGGTCGGCGCCGGCTGGAACGCCTACAACACCCTCGTCGGCGCGGGCGACTACTCCGGGGACGGGCGACCCGACCTGCTCGCCCGGGACACCGCCGGCGGTCTCTTCCTCTACAAGGGCACCGGCACGGCCAGCGCGCCCTTCGCCGCCCGGGAGCAGGTCGGCAGCGGCTTCAGCCAGTACGACACGCTGTTCGTCCCGGGCGACATCAACGGTGACAGCAAGGGCGACCTGATGGCCCGGCTCCCGGGAGGCGACGTGTACACGTACACCTCGACGGGCAAGAGCGGCACCGCTACCTTCGCCCCCCGGGTGAAGTTCGGCACCGGGTGGAACATCTACAAGAACATGCTCTGACCCCAGCGGCCCCGAGCCGCCGAGAGCGACGGCGCGGGCCCGCCCGCCGGCCCCGGCCGGCGACCGGGCCCGCGCCCGACTCGGGCCCGCGCGTGAGCCGGCCGGGGGCCACCCCGGGACGGCGGGGAGGCGGTCGTTGCGCCAGACGCGCAGTTCGAACGAATCACGCTAGCTGGAAGTAGCCGGCCCACCCTGGAGCCTGACTTGGCAGGGCCCTCTGGCCGTACCCGCAGGCGATGCATGCCTGGCCGGGGGAGGTTGTCGGGTGCCAGGCCCGAAACAAGCGGTGAGGGAGGCCGCCCCCGAGTGGTCAGCCCCCGCCCTTCGAGCCGATGCTCGCCCAGGCCGCCCAGGCCGCCCAGGCCGCCCAGGCCGCCCAGGCCGCCCAGGCCGCCGAGTCCGTCCCCGGTCCTGGCGTCTTGGCGGGCGGTCTGGCCTTGGAGCAGAAGTTATGGACGGGGTTGCCAGTTGTCCGCTGCGGTGTTGGCGGTCTCGTTAGCGCGTCGCGGCAACCGAGTCGATGGTGCCGTGCCAGTTTCTGCGGTAGCCCTCGCGGAGGGGGCCGCCGACGAGGTCGAGCACCGTCGAGGCTGCGCTGATCAGTGCTGTGGGCTCGCCTGAGCCGCACAAGCGGTGGTGTCCTTCGAGAAGGGCGGCTCCGCGGTGTGGGTCGGCTTCCAACAGGCGGCGGGGGAACCACTTCCCGCCGCCGATCCACGCGTGATGGTGGTCGCAGAGCAGATCGGCGGCGGCATTGACCACGTACCCGGCCACGGCCAGACGCTCGACGGGGTCGCTCGCGTCAGCGAGGTCGTCCAGCGCATCCGTCAGACCGTAACGTTTCGTATCGATTGTCTCTGGTTCCAATGCAGGCGGACCTTCACGAAGGTCCGCTTCGGCCAGCGCGCGAGCGCGCCCGGCCTCGCCCTTGGAGTCGACCAGAACGAGACCGGAGGCATACATGTTCTGAAGCACCGCCCGCCGTGCGGCGACGTCTGCGGCGAAGAGCTCCAGGAGACCGGTACGGGTGTGGACGAAGAGTTCTACGACACGTTCCTCGAACCGGATCGTCTCGCGGCAGGTCGCGCCGCCATCCTCGATGAGCACCGCGATGTCCAGGTCGCTGCTGGCAGTGGCTCTTCCGGTAGCCGTGGAGCCGGCGAGGACGACGGAGAGCGCTTCCGGGAAACGGCTGCGGACGAGACGTCGCGCCTGGTCGATGGGGTCTACATGCTGCATGAGGGGCAGAGTGCCAGGGTTCTCGAAGAGAGACGAGTCGATTCCGCATGGCATGGTCCGAGCGATGCGATGCCGAAGCGGCGGACGGTCCAGCAGCGCATAACAGAAGTTCGACGGCCACCGCCCCTCCTCTTCACCCCGGCCGGCCCGGATGGCAGGGTGCTCCTCCAGGCCCGGCGGCGCTTACTAATCCAGGACCGCTTCCTTGACCTGGTCGCCGCCGCGGAGCAGTTGCCCGACGGCGACCTATACGACGTCGAGTACGTCGGAGACCGGTCTGCGCGGGGTCGGTGGCACGTCGGGGCCGTAGCCCAGGCGGAGCAGCATCTGGGGGTATCCGGTCGGGGAGAGCGGATCGCGCATTGCCCAGCGCAGTTCCGGCCACTCGAGGGCTTGGGAGTTGAGGGAGGTGGAGAGGCCGTCCAGCGTCGCCTGCAGCAGCACGCGTTCCATGGCCTGTCCGGCTCGCAGCCAGTCCTGCGGGCCGTCTTCCCGGGTACCGAGGACCGCCAGGCAGGGTGAGTGCTCGAAGACGGCGGAACGGCGGCCTTCGACGGGGCGGTCACCGGCGAAGTCACGCACGGGCGCCGCGCCGCCGTAGCGGCGAGGGCCGAACGCGGAGGACGGCACTCCCTCGTGCGTCTCCTCCTCGGTCCCGGTTCCGGTCCACCGGGCGATCTCGTCCCGTGCCTCGGGCGACAGCGCCTCCGCGTATTCGGCGTTCCGCAGCAGGTCGAGCATCGCCTGTACCTGCCAGGCGCCGGGAAAGGTCAGACGCGCGCCTTCCGCTCGAGCGGCACCGCTCAACCCGTCGAGTACGGCCTGGGGTACCGCTTCGTCCGAGAACGGCTCCCTGCTGGTTCGACGCCTGCGGATCGCCGGGTACAGAGCGGTCGCTTCGTCCTCGGTGCCGGCAGGGGCGAAGGTGACGGCGGCCAGTTGCTTCCGGTCGGCTGGGTCGGGCAGAGGCCGGACTCGCGCCTCCCAACCCGCGTGGGCTGCGGCCACGCGCAGGTTGAACAGCGCGGCGCCGCAGCCGACGTGCAGGCCACGAGTCGAGGGGTCGGTCTGCGGCATGGCCCGCTCCGGGTCCATCGTCAGCAGCAACTCGCCGCTGTCGCGCGTGTAGCGGAACAGCCAGGGCTGGGCGTTGTGCATGGACGGGGCCGCGGTGGCAGCGGCCACCCAGGACTCCACCGAGTCCGTGTCCGGTCTACGGGTGGGCATGATGGTCACCTTCCGAGGGGCATGGGCTGCGGCGTCGAGGCTGGGGCACCGCGACGTGAATCGGTCGCCGACATCCCCCGTCGACGCGGAGTCGGCGTCGCCGGTCGCCGCGGGGGCGTCCCCTCCGGTGCGGCGGTCCGAGGCGGCCGGGTGCGTGTGCCCGTTCCGGCCGCCACCACGCCGTGCAGGGGAGCCTCGGGCCGGGCGGTCAAGAACCGGGCACGGAGCAGGAGCCCCTGCCGCTCGCCCGTGACGGACCGCCCCGGGCATGCGCGCCGTGTGATCCTGCCTTCCTGGGCTCCGCCTCGCGGGGTAGCCCAGTGCACCGCGGCGATTGGTCTCCGGGAGCCAGCGACCCTGGCGGTGACCTTGCCTTTCATGACCGTCCTCCCTGGGGCGAGGGGTGCGCTTCGTGGCCACACCTCCAGCCTCCACCCGCCGGGAGGAACCGGCAGGGGCCGAAGGGCTGCGTCCGGGGGGGCTGAACGTCCCTCGGCCGGTGTGAGGGCAGGGGCAGGACGGCCCGCCGGCCCTCGACCGGTCCCACCCTTGCTGAACCGCTGGGCCGGATGGCGTCGGGTGTGAGCACGGCGCAGGCGGTGACCCTGTGTATCCGCTGGTTCGGTTCCGTGATCACGGCGCGGAGCCCGGGCGCGGAAGCCGGGATCTGTGGATGGCCCATCCGGCCCTTCTTGGGGGCCTTCTGCCTGTGTCACCGTGCCGTGTCGGGGTGAATCCGTTACAGACGCAGGGATCACACGCCCCCGATGCCGGCGGTCCGGTCCACAGGCCGCGGGGGACCGCGACGAGGGAGGAAGCATGCGCAGTGACCAGCGTCCGGAGGGCGTACCGCTGACCGACGACGAGCTCAGCTCGCTCGACGCCCACTGGAGGGCGGCGAACTATCTGTCGGCCGGGCAGATCTACCTCATGGGCAACCCGCTGCTGAGGAAGCCGCTGGAGGCGGAGGACATCAAGCCGCGGCTGCTGGGGCACTGGGGCACGTCTCCCGGCCTGAATCTCGTGTACACCCATCTCAACCGGGTGATCCGAGGTCGTGGTCTCGATGCCCTGTGCATCTGGGGGCCTGGGCACGGCGGTCCCGCCGTGCTCGCCAACTCCTGGCTGGAGGGGAGCTACGGCGAGACCTACCCGGACGTGAGCCGGGACGAGGAAGGCATGGGCCGCCTGTTTCGGCAGTTCTCCTTTCCCGGTGGGGTGCCGAGCCACGTGGCGCCCGAAACTCCCGGTTCGATCCACGAGGGTGGTGAACTGGGGTACTCGCTGTCGCACGCGTACGGCGCCGCGCTGGACAACCCTGACCTCCTGGTGGCGTGCGTCATCGGTGACGGCGAGGCGGAGACGGGGCCGCTCGCTGCTTCCTGGCACTCCAACAAGTTCCTCGACCCCGTCCACGACGGCGCGGTGCTGCCCATCCTCCACCTCAACGGCTACAAGATCGCGAATCCGACCGTGCTCTCGCGACTCCCGGAAGCGGAACTCGACGAGCTGCTGCGTGGCTACGGTCACGAGCCCTTCCACGTCACCGGCGACGACCCCCGCAGGGTCCACCGGGCCATGGCGGCAGCGATGGACACGGCCCTCGACCGCATCCGGCACATCCAACAGGAGGCCCGCACCGGCGGACAGGACGGCCGGCCGCGATGGCCGGTGATCGTCCTGCGTACGCCGAAGGGCTGGACCGGCCCCCGAGAGGTGGACGGCCTGCCCGTCGAAGGCACCTGGCGCTCCCACCAGGTTCCGCTGCCAGGGGTGCGTGACAACGCGGAACACCGCGCACAACTGGAATCCTGGCTGCGCTCGTACCGCCCCGAGGAGCTCTTCGACGAGGAGGGCAGGCCGCGGGCGCAGGTGCTCGCCTGTATACCGGAGAGCGGGCGCAGGCTGGGCGCCAGCCGACACGCCAACGGCGGCCTGCTGGTACGGGACCTGCCCATGCCGCCCCTGGAACGCTTCGCCGTCTCCGTGGACCGGCCGGGCAGTACGCAGCACGAGCCGACCCGCATCCTCGGCGATCTGCTGGAGGGCGTCATGGCCGCCACCGCCGACCGCCGTGACTTCCGGATCGTCGGCCCCGACGAAACCGCCTCCAACCGCCTGCAGGCGGTGTACGAGGCCAGCGGCAAGGCATGGCAGGAGCCGGTCCTGGACACCGACGAACACCTCGACCGGCACGGCCGCGTCATGGAGATCCTCTCCGAACACACCTGCCAGGGCTGGCTGGAGGGATACCTGCTGACCGGCCGCCACGGCCTGTTCTCCTGCTACGAGGCGTTCGTCCACATCGTCGACTCCATGGTCAACCAGCACATCAAGTGGCTGAGGACCTCCCGCGCCCTGCCGTGGCGCGCCCCCGTTCCCTCGCTGAACTACCTGCTGACGTCCCACGTGTGGCGCCAGGACCACAACGGCTTCTCCCATCAGGACCCGGGCTTCGTCGACCACGTCCTCAACAAAAGCCCCGAAGTCGTCCGCGTCTACCTGCCGCCGGACACCAACACCCTGCTGTCCGTGGCCGACCACGTGCTGCGCAGCCGTGACTACGTCAACGTGGTCGTCGCAGGCAAACAGCCCTGCTTCGACTGGCTCTCCCTGGACGAAGCCCGCGCCCACTGCGCCCGGGGCGCCGGAATGTGGGCATGGGCCGGCACCGACGACGGCAGCCGCGAACCCGACGTTGTCCTCGCCTGCGCCGGGGACGTACCCACCCAAGAGGTCCTGGCCGCCGCCGGCCTGCTGCGCCGACACCTGCCCCACCTCGTCGTCCGGGTGGTGAACGTGGTCGACATGACCCGCCTCATGCCCCACGAGGAGCACCCGCACGGCATGACCGACGGGGAGTACGACGCTCTCTTCACCCATGACAAGCCGGTGATCTTCGCCTACCACGGCTACCCCTGGCTTGTGCACCGGCTCGCCTACCGCCGCACCGGACACCGCCACCTGCACGTACGCGGCTACAAGGAGATGGGTACCACCACGACCCCCTTCGACATGGTCGTACGCAACGACCTCGACCGCTACCGCCTCGTCATGGACGTCATCGACCGGGTGCCCGGACTCGCCGTACGCGCAGTGGGCGTACGGCAGGCCATGGCCGACGCCCGCACCCGCCACCACGCCTTCATCCGCGAACACGGCACCGACATGCCCGAAGTCGCCGACTGGACCTGGACCGGCTGAGCGATACCGAGGAACCCCAACTTTCCCGGCTCCCAGGGCTTTTCGGCCTCGCGGTGAAAGCATGCTCCTCCGGCGGACCATGGCACTGCACCGGCCCGAGTACCAGAGCTACCCGGGCGCTTCCGGGAAATCGCGCCTCCTCAGGGTTGGCGGCCTGCACGCCCGCCGGAGGCGTGGCCTCGTACGCAGCCGCAGCGGAGGAGATCACGGGAGCTGCCCACCAGGCCGGTCCACGACCAATACCACCTCGTGTGACCGTAGGATCACCCGCATGCCGATAGGCTGAACCGTGTACACCGGGTGATCAAGGCGAGGAGGGCCGGTGGGCATGGAGGAGCCGTTGTCGCGGATGCCTCAGATGCGGCTCGACGAGCTGCTGGAGGAGCTTCAGGCGCGCATCAACGCCGCCCGCGGAACCCGGGACCGGGTGCACAGCCTGCTGGAAGCGGTCGTCTCGGTGGGCCGCGAGCTGGACCTCGCCCAAGTACTGCGGCGCATCGTGGAGGCCGCCGCGCTCCTGGTAGACGCCCAGTACGCAGCCCTGGGGGTGATCGGCCCTGACGGCCGGACGCTGTCGCAGTTCCTCACCGTCGGAGTGACGGAAGAGGAGATCGCCAGGATCGGCCCCCTGCCCGCCGGGCACGGCATCCTCGGAGAACTCATCCGCAAGCCCGAGCCGCTGCGGCTGACCGAACTGGGCGCACACCAGGCGTCGTACGGTTTCCCCGCTCACCACCCGCCGATGCGCACGTTCCTCGGCGTACCCATCCGGGTGCGGGACCAGGTGTTCGGCAACCTCTACCTGACCGACAAACACGGGGGCCAGGACTTCGACGCCGAGGACGAATCGGTGATCTCCACCCTGTCCGTCGCGGCAGGTGTCGCCATCGACAACGCCCGGCTCTACGAAGCCTCACAGCGCCAGCAGCGCTGGCTGCAGGCCAACGCCGAGATCACCAACAGCCTGCTCTCCGGCAGCCCGCGGCTGGAGGTCCTGGAGCTCATCGCCCGCCGCGCCCAGGAGATCACGGGGGCAGCGCT
This sequence comes from Streptomyces katrae, assembly GCF_000717655.1. Taxonomy (GTDB): domain Bacteria; phylum Actinomycetota; class Actinomycetes; order Streptomycetales; family Streptomycetaceae; genus Streptomyces; species Streptomyces katrae_B. The sequence continues at coordinate 23,919 of NZ_JNZY01000025.1, read as the reverse complement.
CGCAGATGTCACCGTGCCCGTCGCGGGGACGGACAACCTCGTGGTCGAGCTGGCCATCGGCGCCGACGGCGACACGCGCCGCAGCCTGGTGGTCCCGGTCGAGGGCACTCTCTCCGGCGCCGCGTACCAGGCCGGCGCGCCCGTGACCACCGCCGGCCTCGCGAAGGACGACCGGTACACTGCAGGGCCCCGCCGCTTCGACGGCCTGGGGCCAGCGGTCGCCGTCCCTCTGGGCACCGCCGCCAAGGACACCCGAGGCGTCCTGCTGCTGGCGCGGCACGAGGCAGAGCCGCTCTTCACCGAAGGGGAACTGCAGCCGCTGCTGGCCTTCGCCGGCCAAGCCGCTCTCGCGCTGGAGCTGGCCGAACGGCGCAGCGACGCCGAGCAGCTGGCCCTCCTGGAGGACCGCGACCGCATCGCCCGGGACCTGCACGACCTGGCCATTCAACGGCTCTTCGCGACGGGGATGACCTTGCAGAGCGCGGCCCGGCTCGTCCAGCACGAGGGCGCTGCCGAACGCGTCACGCGCGCCGTCGGAGACCTCGACGAAACCATCAAGATCATCCGTTCCACGATCTTCGGCCTGCGCGCCCGCGAGGAGCACACCGGACCGAGCCTGCGGGCCCGCACGGCCCGCGCCGTGGGAGAAGCGGCGACGACGCTCGGCTTTCCACCCCGCCTGAGCATGGAGGGCCTGCTCGACACGGATGTCGCTCCGCAGGTCGCCGATCACGTCATGGCGGCGCTCACCGAAATGCTGAGCAACGCCGCCCGCCACGCGCACGCCACCCGGGTCGAGGTCGCCCTGCAAGCCACCACCGACGAGGTCGTCCTCACCGTGACGGACAACGGCAGGGGGATCCCCGCCGACGGCAGGCGCAGCGGCCTGAGCAACCTTGAGGAACGTGCCCACAGCGTGGGTGGCACCCTGACGATCGAATGCCCCGCCGAGGGCGGCAGCCGGCTCCTCTGGCGAGCGCCGCTCGCCACCGGCCGCGCCCAATAGCCGCAGGCTGCGCCGCTGCCGACGTTGGATCCCGTCCGCGCTATGCGGTGAGTTGCAAACCTGTCACCAGGTCCGGCCGGATGCGCAGCGCGGCGTTCACGGCGGGGTCCTCCACCCAAGGGCGCAGGCGGGCGGCGAAGCGCGCGAGTTCGCCGTCATCGGTGATCCGATGGGCGTAACCGGTGACCACCACGCTCCAGCCGATGTGCGTCTCAGGGTCGATGACGTCCGCCTCATAAGCCACCACCACACCTGCCGCATGGGTGGGCCCCACGATGGATTCGAGTGTCCCACCGTCGTGCAACTGGACGATGACGTCCTCCCCGTCCATGAAGTGGTTGACCGGGCGGACAGCCGGCAGGGCCTGCTGAGTGAAAACGATCCGCCCCAGGGAGACGGTGCCGAGCAGCCGCAGAGCCTCGGCGCGGTCGAGCTGCGCCAGGCGCCGCGGCGCCGCCTCACGGTGGTCGTCCACCGTGCGATGCGTGGCTTCGTCGTTCATCGCGCCCACCTTCAGCTCAGGCTCGGTCCTCGGGCACTTGGGTGCCTTCAGCCAGCGTCTCCCGCCGCCTACCCCCGCAACAGGGCCGAACGGACCTTGTAGTCGCGGCCAGGCTCCCGCCTGTTGGCGCAGTTTCCGGCCTACCGGTCGGTCAGGCGAAGGAACAGGGAACGGCGCGCTCCACGCCCAGGGCGCGGATGGCCCGGCCGGGAAGCCGCTGGATACGGCACAGGCTCAAGCGCACACCGGCCGCCACGCACCGCCGGTGCATACGCAGGAACAGCGCAGCGCCAGAGCTGTCGCAGAAGGTGACGCCCGCGAGGTCGAGCACCAGTTCGCTCCCCCCGCCGCCCGTGAGGCGGGCCAGCGTCGGCTCGATCCGTTCGACGGTGTAGAGGTCCAGCTCCCCGGCCAGGGCAACAGCCACCATGCTCGGATCCGACAGGTTCGTGCTCAAGCTGACGTAGGTCGTCGTCATGGCGGAGGCCTTTCTCCGTACAGGTGACGGCCGGGGCCCTGATCGCCCTGGTCGTGGCGGCGCGTGAAGTCCACCAGAGAGCGCACGCAGGACGGCAGGTCCGGAACGTCCCCCACCAGTGGGCCGAAGGTCCCGCCGACGGTTCCCCCTTTGCGAGCAAGGGCCAGGGGACCCAACAGCTACGCACAGGGCGCCGCCGCCCGGCCATGCGCCGCCTGCGAGCGTCGATCCGCGGCGACCGTGGGGAACAGGCGTACCGGGCACGAGCATCTCGGGCGAGCGCACGCGTGAGGGCCATCCGGCCCTGGTCGAAGGTCCTGCTGACGCGAGACGATGCGGGTGGATCCGTCGGTGCAGGGGGCGGAGAACGCGGTGAACCTGGAGTGTGTGATGACGGACAGCACGGGCGGCCTCACCGAGAGGGAGCCGGTCAGAGTCTTTCTCCTCGACGACCACGAGGTGGTGCGCCGCGGCGTGCACGACCTGCTGGACGCCGAGCCCGACCTGATCGTGGTCGGGGAGGCCGGCACGGCCGAGCAGGCGCTCGCACGGGTTCCCGCACTGCGCCCCCAGGTCGCCGTCCTGGACGTGCGTCTGCCGGACGGGGACGGTGTGAGCGTCTGCCGGGAACTGCGCTCGCACATGCCCGACCTGGCCTGTCTGATGCTGACGTCGTTCGACGACGAAGAGGCGCTGCTGGACGCGATCATGGCCGGCGCGTCCGGTTACGTCCTCAAGCAGATCACCGGCACCGACCTGGTCCACGCTGTGCGCACGGTCGCCTCGGGCCAGTCCTTGCTGGATCCCGGCGCCACTGCGCGGGTGATGGCCCGGCTTCGCGGCGACGCAGTTGCCCAGCAGGAACAACAGCAGGGCCTGCCCGGCCTGACCGAGCGGGAGCGGGAGATCCTCGCCCTGGTGGGGGAAGGGCTGACCAACCGGGAGATCGGCAAGCGGCTCTACCTGGCGGAGAAGACCGTCAAGAACAACATCTCCCGGCTGCTGGCCAAGCTGGGCGTGGAACGCCGCGTGCAGGCCGCCGTCATCGCCACCCAGGCAGCGGCCGCCCGAGAAGCCCAGGGCGGCTCGGCATCGGGGCTCGAAGGCCCCCCGCGCAGCTGAAGCGCGAGCGAAAATCAACTCGGACGACACACGGCCCCGAGGCCGTCCAGGTGCGGGCCGAGATCATCAGTCGTGCGGCACGACCGCCACGGGGCAGCGCGCGTGGTGCAGTGCGGCATGGGCGACCGACCCGATGCGGGGGCCCACGGGCCCGCGGCGTGCCCTGCGGCCGACCACGAGCAGCTGCGTGTGGGACACGGCCGATAGCAGTACCTGTCCCGCGCTGCCGATCTCGACGTGCTCGGTCACCGGGACGTCGGGGAACCGCTCGCGCCACGGAGCGAGCGCCTCTGCCAGTGCCTTCTTCTCGAACGGCTCCAGTCCTCCGGCCTGCTCCGCGAGGTAGAGCGAGCCTGGGCTGTAGGCGTAGACCGGGGGCAGGCTCCAGGCCCGTACCGCGCGCAGGGCCGCGCCGCGTGCGGCCGCCGCCTGGAAGGCGAAGCCCAGGACCGCGTCGCTGTCCTCCGGCGTGCCCTGCTGGCCCACGACGACTTCGCCGCCCGCCGCCTGACCCACTTGCCCGTCCCAGGCCCGTACCGACACCACTGGCCGTGTCGCGCCGGCGATCACCTGCTGCCCGTACGAGCCGAGGAGGAAGCCGACGATGGCCCCGTGCCCCCGCGAACCGAGCACCAGCATGTCCGTCCCCTCGGCCTCCCTCAGCAGGGCGGCGACCGCGGTGTCCTGCACCACCTCGGCGGTGACGGTGAGGTCGGGGTGGTTGCCGGCGACGTGCGTCTCGGCTTCCCGCAACACGGCGTTGGCGGACGTGGCCTGCGTCTCCTCGTCCTGCACCACGGGTACGTCCAGGGGCTGCCACAGCCAGGCGTGCACGATGCGCAGCGGCACCCCGCGCAGCTCGGCCTCGCGGGCCGCCCAGTCGGCCGCGGCCAGGCTTTCCGGGGATCCGTCCACTCCTACGGTGATGGCGCGGGTCATGGGAATGCCTCCATACGGTCGACGGGGACGGCCGCTTGGCCCCCCTCTCTTCCCTCAGCATCAGCGAGGCGGAGGCCGCCCGCCGAGGGCCGGTCGGCCCTATGTCGCGGCCGTTCGGCCGCGTCGTGACGCCGGTCCCCGATCCTGCGCCGCCGTGAGGGCCCACGGTCCCTCGACCGGGACCTGTGGCCCGCTGTGCGGGCGGCCCCGGCCGATCACTGTGGGAGGTGCAGTGCCGATGCCGTTCTCTCAAGGAGCCCTCCCCATGCGTCACACCGTCACGGTCGGATTCGACGGATCCCGGGAAAGCCTCGCGGCCGTGGACTGGGCCGCCGAGGAGGCACTGTGTCGGAGGGTGCCGCTGCGGCTGGTTCAGGCGTGGAGCGGCGACGACCCCCGCACGCGTCTCGTCGACCCGGGCACCGCGCGCGGCTGGGGCGAGCGCAGGCTCGGTACGGCGGAGAGGCGGTTGCGTCGTCGCCACCCGGGCTTTGACGTCGAGACGGCATGGGTCGCCGGGGACCCGGCCGAGGCGCTGTGTGCCGCCGGAGAGGAGGCGGGGCCGCTGGTGCTGGGCTCCCGGGGGCTGGCCGGTCTGGCAGGCTTCCTGGCCGGGTCGGTCTCGTTGTCCGTGCTCGCCCGCGCGCGGCGCCCCGTCGTTCTTGTCCGCCCGCACAACCGACCGGCGCTAGGGGAGGACGGTCCGGCCGGGGAGGTCGTGGTCGGTCTGGACGTGTCCGCCCCGGGGGACGAGGTGCTCGCCTTCGGCTTCGCGGCGGCCGACCGGTACGGCTGTGGACTGCGGGTGCTGCACAGCTGGGCCGTTCCGGCGGTCTACGGGCCGGACATGGGCCGTGCCCTGCCGCTGCTTCTGACGGAGATCGCCCAGGACGCGCGCCGGGCGCTTGATGAGGCCCTGGCCCCGTGGAGGGACAAGTACCCCGGCGTAGCCGTCGTCCGCGATTGCCACCAGGGCCGGGCGGCGCAGGACCTTGCGGAGGCGTCGCGCGACGCCCGCCTGGTCGTGGTGGGCCGCAGGAACCGGCGCGCGCGGCTCGGCACCCACATCGGGGCCGTCACGCACGCCGTGGTGCACCACTCCCCGGCTCCCGTGGCGGTCGTGCCGCACGACTGACCCAACCGACCGCACGCGGCTTCTGCCGGTTGCGGCGCCCCAGGTCCGCGAAACCCTGGAAGAGACTGCCGGCAACCCGGGGGCGGCCCCGTCTCGATCAGTGCCCGGTGCGTACTCCGCTGGGAAAGGCGGCAGCGGGGCCTGAAAAGGCCGGACGGGCCCTGGCAGGGGACCGACCCGGCCCGTGCGCGACTGGGTCCGGCCCGAGCACCCTGACAGTGGCACGGTAAACAGCACAGGAAGAAGGGGAACGTCATGAAGGCACTCGTCTTCCAGGGCCCCGGGCGGACCGCGTGGCGGGACGTTCCCGACCCTGGCATGAAGGACGCCGCCGACGCCGTCGTGCGCGTCGACGCCGTCACGATCTGCGGTACCGACCTGCACATCATCAAGGGGGACGTGCCCGAGGTCGTCCCGGGCCGGGTGCTCGGTCACGAGGCGGTCGGCACGGTCGTCGAGACCGGTGGCGAGGTCCGGACCGTACGGCCCGGCGACCGCGTGCTGATCTCCTGCATCTCCGCCTGCGGCCGGTGCCGCTTCTGCCGCGAGGCCCACTACGGCCAGTGCCGTGGAGGCGGCGGCTGGGTACTCGGCCACACCGTCGACGGCACCCAGGCCGAGTACGTGCGCGTTCCCTTCGCCGACCTGTCCGTGCACCCGCTGCCCGCCGCCGTGGACAGTTACGACGCCGTGCTGCTGGCGGACATCTTCCCGACGTCCTACGAAGTGGGCGTGCTGAACGGTAATGTCCGGCCCGGGGACACCGTCGTCGTGGTCGGCGCCGGCCCCATCGGCTTGGCCGCCATCGCCACCGCCCAGCTGTACAGCCCCGGCCGGATCGTCGCGGTCGATCCGGCCCAGACCCGGCTGGCCGCCGCACGCGCCCTCGGCGCGGACGCCACGGTGGGTGCCGCCGAAGAACCTGAGCAGTTCGTCGAGGACCTGACCGACGGGCTGGGGGCCGACGTCGTCATCGAGGCCGTGGGCCTGCCCGAATCCTTCGAGACGTGTACCCGCATGGTCCGCCCCGGCGGCCGCGTTGCCAACATCGGCGTCCATGGCAAGCCGGCCACCTTGCACCTCGAAGACCTATGGATCAAGGACATCACCATCACCACCGGGCTGGTCGACACCTCCTCCATCCCCATGCTCCTTCGGATGACGGAGGCCGGCCGCCTGCCCACGTCATCCCTCATCACCCACCGGTTCGAACTGGGACAAATGGAGGAGGCGTACGACGTCTTCTCACGCGCCGCCGAAACCGGCGCCCTCAAGGTGGTGCTCGGTGGCCCGCAGCACAACACGCTCGCCATCCCGACTAACCCTCAGTACACGAGGACGTGAAGAACGTGGAAGGTGCCCACTCCCGCCCGGCCCCCACAGGAGCACCGACGGGACGTACCGATCTGGGGCGACGGCTGGCCGCCCGCCGCGAGGAACTCGGCCTTACCCGGGAACAGGTGGGCGAACGCTGCGGCGCCGACGGCTCGTACGTCGCCCACCTCGAAGAACACGCTGCGGCACCGGCCATCGGCTCCCTCATGAGGATCGCCGACGCGCTGGGCACCTCGGTCGCGGAGCTGACCGGCTCGACGGCTGAGTACCCGCCCGGTAGGGCCACCGCTCTGCGTGATGCCGAACTGGTCGAGCTGACGGACGAAGACTGCCGACGGCTGCTGTCCACCCACGGCATCGGCAGGGTGGCGGTGTTCACCGCGGAAGGGCCGGCGATCTTCCCGGTGAACTACGTGGTGACGGGGAGCGCCATCGCGTTCCGGACCGCTGCCGACGCAGCGCTGGCCCGGGCAGCCGGTACGGAAGCGGCCTTCGAGGTCGACCACATCGACGACGCCGCCCGACTGGGCCGGAGCGTCCTGGCCGGGGGAGGGGCCGAGGACGTCACGGACCCCGAGGAGCTTCAGCGGCTCGATGCCGTTGCGCACTCACTGCCGTGGGCCGGCGGACCGCGGACGCACTGGATGAAGATCACCCCGACCCGGATCACCGGGCGCCGCGTGGTACAGCCGTGAGGCCCGTCGAGCCTCTCGCCGTCCCACACTCCGCGGAGCCGACATGAGAGCCGACCTCGAGGGACCGAGCGCTAGGAGGAACCATGGAAGGCAGTGTCAGCGGCCTGGAACTCGGCTCGGTCATCGTCGGCATCGACGGCTCTCTGACCGCCCACCGGGCGGCACTGTGGGCAGCGGACGAGGCCGCGCGCCGCGAGCGCCCGCTTCACCTCCTTTACGCGGCCGACACGGGGGGCCGGGCCCTCTACGTGTCCACGGCGGACATCGAACGAATCCACAACGTCGGCCGCGAGCTACTCCGCGACACTGCTGCCGCGCTCGCCGAGCGGTGTCCCCGCCTCAGCGTCACCACGGAGTTCAGCCGCAGCGCACCGGTCCCCAGCCTGCACCGCTCGGCCGGCCGCCGCGGCACGATCGTGGTCGGCAACCGGGGTCTGGGCGGTTTCAGCTCCCTCATGCTCGGTTCGGTGGGGCTGAAGGTCGCCGCAGGCGCGAAGACACCTGTCGTCGTGGTCAGGGGCACCGACAACGGAATCCAGGCCGGTGCGGTCCTCGTCGCGGTACGGGACGAGAAGGACCTCGACTGTGTCCGGTACGCGGCACGAGAGGCCGAACTACGTAAGTCCCCACTGCGCCTCCTCCATGTGGAGACCGTCCTGCGGTCCGTCGGCAACGTGGGCGGCACCCGCGAAGATCTGCGGGGGAACGCCGGTGATGACGTCCGGCCCCTGGCTGCGATCGTCGACCGGATCCGCGAGGAGTACCCGAACCTGACCCTCCAGGCGGATACCTCCCCAGGCGTATCCGTGGCCGGTGTCCTGGTCGAAACCTCGCACCGCGCGGAGCTGCTGGTGATGGGCGGCCGACGGTCACCTGGCTCCATGGGACCCACCCTGGGGCGGGCGACGCACAGCCTCCTGCACCATGCCCAGTGCCCCGTGCTGCTCATTCCGCGCCACGCCAAGGGACCACAGGAGAAGTGAGCCGTGAGGAGGGACCGCCCCGCCGGAGACCGTGATCTTCTCAACCCCCGGCGGACCCGGGTCGGGGTGAGCCGGTCGGAGGCGGCGGGTTTCTCCCAGGGCCGGCGGAGGTCCGCTGCGAGAGGCCGGGCAAGCCGGAGCTGGGTGTGGGCGACGACCAGGATCCAGGTCCAGCGGTCCGCCGCCTCGGCAGTACGGAGTTTCGGGGTCGCAAAGCCCAGGGTCTGTTTCGTGAAGCGGAAGGTGTGCTCCAGACCGAAGCGGCGGAGAAATGCCTGCCAGAAGCGGTCCACATCGGGGTGGCCCTGAGGTGGCTTTCCCGTCATCGTCCTTCGTGACCAGGCTTGAGGGTGCGTCCTATCGGCAGAAGGAGGTGTGGTGTTCGTGCAGGAAGGCGTCGAGCGTGCGGGGCGGGCGGCCGAGGATGTCGCCGACGGTGGTGGTGGGGGTTTCGGGTCGGGCAATGGCGAGTTGCTGGATCTCCGTCACGTGGTCGGCGAGCCAGGTGGGCATGTGGGCGTTGTGGATGAGGTTGTCGCGCAGTTCGTTCGGGGTGAGGTTGACGTAACGGATCTGATGGCCGGTCAGGGCAACCAGGCGTGAGGCGAGTTCGGGGGAGGAGACGGCCTCGGGTCCGGTCAGTGTGTAGGTGCCGCCGGCGAGGCCGGGGCTGGTGAGGGTGGCTGCGGCGACCTCGCCGATGTCGCGGCAGTCGATGTAGTTGCAAGGCGCGTCGCCCGTCGCGCCCAGGATGACGCCCTGGGCGACGGCGGGGGCCAGGCGCAGGAGGTTCTGCATGAATGCGTAGGGGCGCAGGATCGTGTGGGTGAGGCTGCTGGCGCGCAGGTGTTCCTCGACGGCGTGGTGTCCGCGGGAGATGGCGACCGGGGAGTCGGGTTCGGCGGCAGGTGCGGAGATTTTGACGATGTGTCTGATGCCGGCGTGGGCGGCGATGTCGATGACGCGGGTTTCGAGTTCGACCTGTGCGGGGCTGTTGGCCATGGCGAGGTAGAGCTGGCTGGCGCCTTTGAAGGCGGTGTGCAGGGAGTGGGGATCGGTGGCGTCGGCGTACTGAACCTCGACGGGCGGTTGGTGTGTGCCGGTCATCCCGCGGATGGGCTTGTGCGGAGTGCGGGTCAGTGCGCGAAAGGGTGTGCCGAGTGCGAGCAGGCTGTGGAGCAGGGCGTTCCCCGTTGCTCCGGTCGCTCCCATGACAACGATCATCGTGTGCTCATTCCTTGGGTGGATTTCCCGTCGGCGCGTGCTGCCGGGGTGGGTTCGGTCGGGTCGGGCTCGGTCGGGCTTGGGCTCGTGGGGCGGGTGGGCCCGGTGCCGGAGTGGGCTATGCCGGGGATGCTGTGATGCTGCTGCGCCAGCGCAGGGTGACGATGGTGGTGGCGAGAGCTGCGGAAACGGGCAGGTCGATGCGCAGCCGCTCCAGACGTGGGGTGGCGGGGACCGGGCTGTGGGCGGGCAGCCATTGGGCGGTGAACCATCCCAGCAGGGCCGCCGCGCCGGCGGCGGTGATGACGAGTGCGGCGGTCAGGGCGACACGCGGCGTGGTGGTGGTCCACTGCCGGGGCTGCCCGCCGTGCCGCAGCCAGGTGCCGGTCAGGAACGCCACCGCGGCGGAGGTGCCGGCGATGGAGGTGCAGGCGGCCACGGCCAGGTCCTGCTGCCCGGTGACGACTCCGGCGGTACCGGCCATCAGCGCGGGGGCGGCGTAGGCGGTCAGCACCTCGCGCCACAGGGTGAACGGCCGGGAGGCTGCGCGGTTTCGGCTGGTTCTGTCCTTCTTTGTGTGCATGCTGGCCTCTTTCTCGTTCGGGTGAGCGGAGCGAAGGTCTGCGGCGGAGGTCGCAGCCCCGGGAATATAATTAGGTAGCTAACTATTACCTCGTAAAAAGGGCCCTACCCGGAGGTGGGGCCAAACCAGCCACGAGAGCCGGGTTAGTCAGCGGCCAGAGCCGCACTGCCACGCACGACGCGGGCGAGCAGATCCAAGAACACCGCGCGCTCCTCGATGGAAAGCCCGCTCACCATCTCCTCAAGCCGCCCGAAATGCTCGGATGCCATGTCGCGCAAGCGCTGCGCACCGCGCGCGGTCAGAACGGCCACCGTGCCCCGGCCGTCCTCCGTGGACGGGCGACGGGCGATCAGGCCGTCGCGCTCAAGGCCGTCCAGCAGGCCGGTGACCGTGGCCCTGGAGACATCGAGGTCGCCTGCAAGGCGAGAGGGGGATTTCTCCCCGCCGTGGCCTTCGAGGTCGGCGAGCAGACGATAACGCCCCGTTGACAGGCCGAACCTGGCAAAGTGCGCCTCGGCCGCCCGGCCGACCCTCGCGCCCGCCGAGATCAGCTGAACGGCGACCAGCACTGCCTGCGGATCGACCTCCAGGCCGTAGTGCTCGATCTGGCGCCTGGCCTGATCCAGCGTGGGGGCCTCGCCATCGATGCTGTCCCTCGTCATGCAAGTAATATGGCGGCTAATCACTTGGGCTGTCAAGGTCCCGCGACCTCCGGCCTTGGAGCTGGTGGGCTCCCGAATGCACCGTCCACGGGTCAGGTCGATGTTGGACTCGAGGCCTTGGCGCAGCAAACGCCTAACGCCTGCTTGGTTGGCGCCGGTTCCCCGGGTGACGGTGTCGACGCCTGATACAGGCAGGGGCGGGCGGCAGTCCGGTGCGGCGCCGTGAGCGGCGGGTCCGCCCGGCCGGGACACAGCGAGCCCGGGGCGGGCGGGGCGCGTGGGGGCTCGGAGGTGGGGGTGAGTGGCCGGAAAGAGGTGTGGAGGCGGCGTAGAAAGGGACCGGATCGAGGTGTTCCGGCCACGCGGCCGGATGGGCGCGGGAAGGGTGGTCCACCGCATCACCGCCCTAGCGGAACCGGACCCCGGAGGCCCCATGGACCCGACCCCGTTCCTCCCCCAACCCCCTTTATCCCGCGAGGGGTTCGCGGCCGAGCTGACGCATCTGCGCGAGAAGGCCGACCTGACCGTCCGCGCCGTCGCCGCCCGGGTCGGCGCACCGGGCGCCCACAGCACCATCGGCGGCTGGTTCGCCGGCCAGAACCTGCCGTCAATGGGGTCCCTGCCCCTGTTCCGCCGGGTCCTGCACGTCTGCGGGGTGACCGACGCGGCCGAAATTGAGCGCTGGCTGGAACGGCTCGCCGAGCTGCGACGGTCCCGGGTCCTGCGCGTCGCGGGAGGCACGTCGCCCTACCGCGGGCTCGCGGGCTTCGAGGAACGCCACGCCGACTGGTTCTTCGGCCGGGAGCGCCTGCGGGCGGTCATCGTGGACCGGATCCTCGCCGAGGGGGGCGCCGACGTACCGCAACTGCTCGTCGGAGCCTCCGGTTCCGGGAAGTCCTCACTCCTGCGGGCAGGCGTGCTGCCCGTCCTACGCGGTGAGCACGGCTGCACACCGCTGCTGCTCGCCCCCGGCCGCGACCCGATGCGCGCCCTGGCGTCCGCCCTGTCCGGGGAGGCCGCGCTGTCCGCGGAGACCGCCCTGCCCGCGGAGTGGGCGGACCTGGCGGGCGATCCCCTCGAACTCGCCGCACGCGTCAAAGCGGTGGCCCAGCGGGAGGGCGTACGCATCGTCGTGGCGGTCGACCAGCTGGAGGAGGTGTTCACCGCGTGCCCCGACCCCGCCGGACGCGAGCGGTTCCTGCGGTGCCTCGCGGCCCTCCCCTCCCCCCACGTGCGCGTCACGGGCTGCCTGCGCGCAGACTTCTACGGCCAGGCCCTCGACCAGCGTCCCCTCGCCGCAGCCCTGCAGAAGGGCCAGACCGTCGTGGGCGCGCTCAGCGAGGACGAGATCCGCGCCGCGGTCGGCGGCCCCGCCGCCAAGGCCGGTCTCGTCCTGGACGAAGGGTTCGTCGACGTACTCCTCGCCGACCTGCGGGACTCGGGCCCCGGAGCCCTGCCCCTCCTGTCACACGCGCTGCTGTCGACCTGGGAACGCGGCCGCGGCACTGCCCTGACCATCGCCGACTACCGCGCGGGCGGCGGGATGTCCGCGGCCGTCTCCGAGACGGCGGAGGAGGTCTACGCAGGACTGTCGGAGGCCGAGTGCGCACGCGCGCGGCAGCTGTTCCTGCGGATGGTCGCGGTGGGCGACGGGGTGCCCGACGCGCGCAGGCTGCTGCCGCTGCCCCCGCCCACGGGGCACCCCGACCGGGCCGGAGAGGTGTACGCGGTCCTGGAGCGCTTCGTCGACCGCCGCCTGGTCATGCTCGACGGCGACGGCGCCAGGATCACCCACGAGGCGCTGCTCACCGCCTGGCCGAGGCTGCGCGGCTGGATCGACACCGACCGGGCCGGACAGATCGTCCGGCAGGACCTGACGCGTGACGCCGAGCGCTGGCTCGCGCACGACCGCGACTCCTCGCTGCTCTACCGGGGCACCCGCCTGGCCGTGGCCTCCGGCTGGGCCCGGGACAGCGGTCACGCCCGGGAACTCGACGCTCGGGAAAGCGGGTTCCTCGACGCGAGCCGGCTGGCGGAGGACGGCAGGGTCCGGCGCGAGCGGCGCGGCGCCCGCCGACTGCGCCGGCTCCTCGTCCTGCTCTCGCTGCTGGTCGTCCTTTCCGGCCTGCTCACCGGTGTCGCCGTGGTCCAGCGCCGTGACGCGCAGAGACAACAGGCCGTCGCGCTGTCCCGGTTGGTGGCGGCGCGCGCCGAACGGCTGCGGGGCAGCGACCTGGCCCTCTCCGCACAACTCGGTCTGGTGGCGTACCGCACGGCACCCACGGCCGAGGCCCGGGAGGCGCTGATGGACGCCTCGGCGCTGCCCGCCGTGAGCCGGATCCTCGCGTTCCGTGGCGTCGTACAGGCGGTGGCCCTCAGCCCGGACGGACACACCCTGGCCGCGGGCGGCCTGGACCACCAGGTCGCGCTGTGGGACCTGCGCGATCCGCAGCGGCCGCGACCGCTGGGGACGGCGCCGGTCACGTTCGCCGACACGGTGTACGCGCTCGCCTTCAGTCCGGACGGCCGGCGGCTCGCCGCCGGGTCGGGGGACGGGACCGTACGGGTGTGGGAGCCGTCGGCCCCCGGCCCGGCGGCGGCCGGGGCCCGGTCGTTCAAGGGGCCGGATTCGGCCGTGTACGGGGTGGCCTTCGCGCCGGACGGCAAGACGCTGGCCGCGGCGGGCGCCGACGGCGGGGTGTACCTGTGGCCGGACCCGGAGGTGACGGCCCCCTCGACGGGAGCCGAACGCAACTCGACGAGCAGCTCCGAGGACGGCTCCGCAAGCAGCTCTGCGAGTAACCACGGAAACAGCCCCGAAAGCAGCGCCGCCACCGGGACGCGCCTCACCGGTTTCACCGGGGCGGTGCACACGGTCGCGTTCCGCTCCGGCCCCGGCCCCGGCGCGGCCCTGCTGGCCGCAGGGGGCGCGGACGGCTCCGTACGCCTGTGGGACCTGGCCGATCCCGGGCACCCGCTCGCGTACGGGCAGCCGCTGACCGGAGCGGCCGGCCCGGTGTTCGGGCTGGCCTTCACGGCCGACGGCGCACGGCTCGTCGCCGGGAGCCAGGACCGGTCCACGCGGGTGTGGGACGTACCCGCCCCCGGCTCCGCCCCCGCCCCGCCCGCGGTGATCGGCGGGGCCCCGGCCGCCCCCGACGGCCCGGCCAGCTACGTCAACGCCGTCGCATGCAGTTCTGACGGGCAGTGGCTGGCGACCGGCAGCGCGGACAACCAGGTGCGCCTGTACGACGCCCGGACGCGCGTCCTCGCCGGCGTGTTCCCGCACCCGGGTCCGGTCACCTCGCTCTCGTTCCATCCCGGCGGCCGGCAGCTGGTGACGGCCGCCGCCGACGGGACCGTGCGCCTGTGGCAGCTGCCTCCCCGCCCGCTGCGCGGCTTCCAGGGCACGGTCAACGCGATCGGCTACGCGCCGGACGGGAAGCTGCTCGCCGTCGCGGGGCGCGACGTACAGCTGTGGGACGTCTCCGACCCCTGGATCCCGCGCCCGGTTGGGCCGCCCCTGACCAATCCCACGGGGTACTCCGCGACGGTCTCCTTCACCCCGGACGGCCGCACCCTCGCGGTGGGCGGCCGGGAGGGCAAGCTGTGGCTGTGGGACCTCTCCCACCCCGACCGCGCCGCGCCCTACGGAGAACCCCTGACCGGCGGCACCGGAACCATCCAGTCCGCCGCCTTCGACCGGACGGGCCGGACCCTGGCCGTGGGCAGCGAGGGGCGGACGGTGCGCGTGTGGAACACGGCGGACCCGGCGCACCCGCAGCTCTCGGCGGAACTGTCCGAGCCGACGAACTACGTCTATTCGGTGGCGTTCAGCCCGGACGGGCGGCGGCTCGCCGCCGGCACGGTCGACAAGCAGGTGCTGCTGTGGCGGCTCCCGCAGGGCGGCGGCCGGCCGGTGCTGGAGTCGATCCTGCGCGGGCCGGGCAGCTACGTCATGTCCGTCGCGTTCAGCCCCGACAGCCGGATCCTGGCGGCCGGTACCGCCGACCGGGACGTGTGGCTGTGGGACGTGAGCGGGGACCGTCCGCGCATCGCCGGGCCGACGCTGACGGGGCCGAGCAGCTACGTGTACGCCCTGTCGTTCGCCCCGGAGGGCGGCACGCTCGCCGCCGCCAGTACGGACGGCACCGTGTGGCTGTGGGACACCGCCGATCCGCGGCGGACGCGGCCCCGCACCGTACTGAGCGGCCTCGGCGGGAAGGCGTACGCCGTCGCGTACAGCCCGGACGGCCGCTCCCTCGCCGCCGGCGGCGCCGGCCCGGCCGCCCTGCTGTGGTCCCGCGACGAGGAGGAGATCGCCCGGAGGCTGTGCGAGCGCGCGGGAACGGTCATCACCGCTCAGGAGTGGGCCCAGCTCGTCCCCGGACTGCCGTACGCGCCGCCGTGCCGGTGAACGGGCCGCCGGGCTGTACGGAGTTGTACGGACCGTCGTACGGGCCTGGTCGACCTGCGGTTGATTCCTTCCCCCGCCGCCGTCGGGATGGCTCTCTGGTGGAGCGCCGCCGGATCGGCCGGGGCGCCGCACACCACCGCGAGTCTCCCGAGGAGAACGACGATGCGCATGACGATCACCACCCTGCGGTCCCGGGCCGGACTGGCCGCCGCCGCGGCCGCCGTCGCCCTGACCGGTCTGCTCGCCGGCGCCGGCGGCGCCGACGCGGCCGGCAGTTACATCTCGTCCAACAGCGGCGGGGCGAACGAGCGCACCTGCGCGAACACCGGGTGCGGTTCGCTTGGTTACCTGTCCAACGGGACCGGCGTCACGATGCTGTGCTGGACCGACAGCCAGTGGGTCTACCCGCCGAGTTCGAACTATGCCTCGAACCGCTGGTTCCGCGTCTCCAGCTACGTGGGGACCGGCTACGTCCACTCATCGCTGGTGGCCGGCCAGACCAGCGTCGGCCACTGCTGACGGTCCCACCGGCTCGGATCCCGGCCCCCGGTCCCCAGCTGCCGCCGGGGGCCGGGGGCCGGGGCGTGCCGCTACCGGTCCGTGGACGCGGTCTCCGCAATCTGGAGGGCCTGGGCGGCGATGGTGATCGCCTCCTGGTCGTGACCGGCCGTCTTCGCCGCCCTGGCCTGGCTGAGGGAGACGCGAAGCAGTTCGGTGGTGTGTTCCGGCAGGGAGCGGGACGCCATGACGTCTTCCAGTTTCCGGATGGTGTCCGCGGCCAGGTCGTCGGCCATGCGCGGCCTCCTCTGTCGTGGGGGCTGGGGGCTGAGGCTTTCCGACGGTGCCACGCGGCACCGCACCGGACAAGGCGACGGGCCGGTCGGGTGGCGCCCGTCCGTGGGCGGACGCCCCTGGAGCGAGCCCGCCCGGTCAGGGACGAGTGACGCGGCCGTGGTCGGCGGGGCGAGCGGCGGGTTTTGGCGGAGCCGCCTCTCGAGCTGCAAGGGGGCGGATGACGTGTGGCGATCAGTTTCGGAGATCGCGGGTGTGCTCATGCGGTGACGACGTCCAGCCCGGCATCGGCCAGGCCCGAAACGACCGGATCAGGCACGGCGCGTTGGCGATCAAGCAGGGATCCCCCTCGACGACGTGACGGGAACGTTCAACCGCTCTGCCGTCCGTGCCGCCGCGGCGGGACCTGGACGGAGCGGCTGATCCATCGGTAGTGCGCGCGCGTTTCCCCGATGGCGCGGTCCGGATGCCTACCGCACGTTACTGGCGAAGGTGTGGCGGGAGATGCTCGGGCGGTGCGACGGCCGCCAGTGCTACGTCGGCTCGGCGGCCGCGGCAGCCGCGCGGGCCTCCGGTCGACACCCCGTGACGGGCGGGGGAGCATGAACTCGAGGGCTGCCAAGTCATGTCCCCCTCCCCCTCCCCCTCCACTTCTGATGGGAGAACCCTCATGTACCGACGCACCCGGCGCGCCGTGGTCACGTCCGTGCTTGTCTCCTCGGCCGTATGCAGTGGCGCCGTCATCTTCGCACCGGCCGCTGGCGCGGCAGTTCCGGCCGCCAGCTGTACGGTCACGCCGGGGCCGAACGACACGTACGTCGTGATCACCGGCGAGGGGTTCACGGAACCCCGCAAGCTCAACGACGGCGAGAGCACCGTGGACCTGGCGATAGGCCCGGACGGAACCTTCCGCGTGCAGCGCTTCCAGAAGAACGTCGACTACACGGTCCTCGCGGTCAACGAGGACCAGAACTTCACCTTCGTGAACTGCAAGAAGGTGGGCTCGGCGGCGACACCGAAGCCTCAGAACCCGCAGAACACGCCCCCGGTCCAGCCGGGCTCCCGGCGGGACACTGCCCAGGGCCGCGAGGCTGGCACCCAGGCGGGCGCCGCGGCGGCCAAGAAGAGCTGCGAGACCAAGCCGGTGGCGGACAAGTCCGGCCAGCAGCACAGCGACGCCTACTGGCAGGCCTGGACCCAGGCGGCCAACCGCGCCTTCAACCGGGTCTGCAACGGCAGGTGAGCCGCTTCACCCCGAGCCGCAGGGCCGCGGCGACAAGAACGGTCGCCTCGTGACACGTGCGCGGCGGCCAGGGTGACTCGGGAAGGGGGAGGGCGGCCTTGAGGAGGTTCCTGGGTGACGTTGTCCGCCGGTGGAGCCGATGCCGGCGCAGGCTGCGGAGTCGGTGCCGGGCCCGGGTGTGCTGGGCCCGCTGGCGTTTGAGCAGAAGTTCGAGGGGCACGGGCGCTCTTGTTCACCGGGGCCAGCCTAGGAGGTCGGGTGGTGGTGCAGACCCGGCGCGGTTTCCTCGTGCAGGACCGGTTCCCGGATCTCCTCGAGGCTGCCGCGCAGCAGTTGCCGGGCGGCCTGGTACGCGATGGCGAGTTGCTGGTGTGGCACCCGGAGAGGGGCCGGTTGTCGTTCGAGGCGTTGCAGCGCCGGGCCGCCGCCCGCGGCCACGGCGGATCGAACTGGCCGCCCGGTGGCCGGCCTACTTCGTCGCGTTCGACGTGCCGCAGCTGGACGGGGTGAAGCTCTTGTCCCGCCCGTACCGGGAGCGCCTCGCCCTGCTGGAGGCCCTGTCCGCCGACCACGGGCTGACGGCCCCGCTCACGCCTTCGGCTACGCGGGGGCGCGGCCGGCATCGGGGCGACCTGAGGAGGGGGCCTTCCGTTGTGCTCCTCATCGACTGGAGCCACTCATGCTGGAGCGCAGGCCGCGGAAGGGGCGGTACCGAGGTGACGTTCGTTCTGCCGCGGGAGGATCCGCCGGGGCCGATGAGCGTGGTGGAGGACTTCATCGACTGGCGGCCCGGCGCCCACACGCTCCAGCCGCGCAAGGACGGCAAGCGGGCGGTCGCGGTCGCACTGGCGGGCGGCCATCCAGCCGTTCCGCTCCCTGGCAGCGGGCGACTACTGGTTCAACGACGAGAGCGCCGACGGCGCCAACAGCCGCCTGCACACCTGACAGTCAGACCGGAACCCGGCGACTTCCAGCCGACCAGCGGTGCACTGCCGGTACATCGGTGAGTGGGTGGCCACCGAGCATCGGCGGGGACTGGAGGTGGACCAGAGCGGGCCCTGAGGCGCCTCCGACGTAAGCGGCCGACTGCCCGAACGAGGACCTCGCCCTCGAGCGGGCAACCTGACGAGCAGGCGGCGGTGGCCCCGTTCAAGAGACTGGCGAAGCGCGGGCCGCCGTCGCGCAGCAGCAGGCCGCTTTGACCCGCCCGTTGAGTTGCCGGGCAGGACGAATAGGCCGGTACACGTTGGTGTGGTGAGGAGCGCGGATCAGGCCTCACAGCGACAGGGCCATAAGCTTTTTGATGCTGTGCACCAGTGGGGCACCACCGTCACTGGTGCGGCCGCGATGGCCATCGCCCTCTACAACCTGGTGACCCTGCAGGCCGAGCCGAAGACTGACGTGACGCTGGCTCACGTTGGCGGATCGCCCAGGGGAGTGAGGTGTGGCTGTATCTGCAGCCGACGATGTCGACGCGCCATCGCACTGAGACCGTGGAAGTTATCGACGGTGCCCGTCTGGAGCTCCGGCGCAAGGGCGCCTCCCCGTCCGAGCCCGCGCCGGCTTTCTACGGGAGTGAGCTGGGCTCGTTCAGCTACAACGTCGACTCCAACGACCTCAGCTACCAGCGCATTGCCGACCCGGGCCCGCTGCTCGTCACCCAGGACAAGCCGCAGCAGCCGCTCATGGTGCATGTCGCCGAGCGGTGGTCAAAGGAAGTTCTTCGAGTTCCGCAACGACCGACCTCGCACGTCCAACAAGTCACCCGACTCCTCCTGTTACGCGCGCTGAGACTTTGTGAGGTCGCAGGTCAGCTCAAGGTGGGGCGGTCGGCGTGGAGGTCGAGGCCGGGGCAGGAAACGGCGGTGGCGGACACCGTGCCGGTGACCGCCACCGCCTTTCCCGGAGCGGTACATGTGTGAGCCGAAGCTCAGTAGTTGTCACCGGCAGAGCCGGATGACATGGGCAATGGGACCGGCCGAAGCAGCCTGGTTGTCACCAGTGAGGCACGCGGCTTGTCACGGATGCTGATTCAGCAACCCCATGTGTCACCAGTAGCGAAGGTCGACGGACACACGTCAACTCTTGACGGCCTCCGCGATCTGCAGGGCGGCCTGGGCGGGCGTGAGGTGTGTGGTGTCGATGACCTCAGCCTCACCGTGCAGCCAGGTGCGGGCCGCCTCGGCGTAGGGCTCGAGGTATGCGAGACGGAACGGGGAAGGACCAAGGTCCGTGTCCCCCTCGATGCGCCCGCGGAGAGTTTCCTGGTCAGCGTGGAGAACGAAGTGCCGTACTGGAATCGCATGCTGGGCGAGGCCCGAGCTGATCTCGCGCCAGTACTGCTCGACCAGGACAGTCATGGGCATCACCAGAGTGCCGCCGGTGTAGTCGAGTACGCGGCGGGCGGTCTCGACCACGAGTGGCCGCCACGGCGACCAGTCCTGGAAGTTGCCCGTCCAGGGCAGTCCCGGCTTGATGTCCATGAGCGTCTCGCCGACCTTTTCGGCATCGAACACCCGTGAATCCGGGATCAGCTGCTGCACGAGTGCACTGGTCGTCGTCTTGCCTGCGCCGTGGGTGCCGTTGAGCCATACGATCATGGAGCCCACGCTATCGCCGTGCGAGACGCCGACACCAGGATCTGGACCTCCACCCCGACGTCGATCTCTGGGCCGCCCGGACGCCGCCCTTTCGGGGGAAGGCCGCCCAGGAGGCCGGTGGATACGTTGAAGCCGGGGCTGCGCCACCAGCGCACCGGACGGGGAGGACGGAAACCTCCGTGGCCACGGCGTGGACCCGGGCGGCGCCGAGGCAGTGGGCATCGTCGGTCGCGCGGACGACCTGCGGCTGCCGGCTCTGGGCGCGTCGGCCAGCCTGGCGTCCCAGATCCTGTTCGACGGTGGCGGGCAGGCCAACACCTGGCGCAGTGAGCAGCCGGCGTTCGCGGCCGCGTGCGACGCGGTGGCCGCCGCGACCGTGAAGCGGGCGGAGCGTCGCCCCTCCCGTTTTCCGCCGGAGCGGCGGCGGCAGTTCCTCGAGTATCTGCGGGCCGGGATGGCGACGACGAAGGCCGCGGCTGAGGTCGGCATCACTTCCGCGACGGTCTATCAGCGCCGCAGCCGTGAGCCCGACTTCGCGGAGGCAATGGACCGGGCCACTGCCACCCGCAGCACTCCGGAACCCGCCAGCGCCGCCTCCGACGTTCAGTGGACCGCCTTCTACGACTTCCTTGATACCCACGGCGTGCCACCAGCGAGGGCCTGCCTCGACAAGGCCTTCACTGAGCATGTGGACTGGGCCAAGGGAGCGCTGGCGCGAGGAGACGAGAAGGCCGTCGCGATCGCGAGCAAGGTGCTGGAAACCCTGGAGAAGGCCGAGCGCAGTTCGAGCCGGAACGTAGGCACTCTCTGGCCTGCCCAGCCCTCCCGCCGCAGGCATCTCTGCGTGTGGCGGGAGGGGCGCCGAGGTCATGCGTGGTGACGTTGCTGTCATTTCACGCTGAAGGTCCGGAGCCTTTGTGTAGCGGTCGGCGGCAGGCGGCTGCCGAACGTCTTTCCCCGTTGCGTACCGGCTCGGCCCCGGGGGTCGGGGCCGAGCCGGCACGTTTCGGTGGGGTGGTGGTGTCAGCGGAGGGTGAAGGGTGCTACGTGGGTTGTGGGGTCTGCTCCGCTGATGGTGAATTCGAGGTTGTAGTTGCCGTTGGGCAGCCCCTGCGTGCTGACGGGGAGGCTGTAGCCGGCGGACAGCGGGGTGTAGAGCATGCGGGCGCCGACGGTCCTGGTGACGGGGCCGGTGATCCGGGTGGCCGTGACGGTGATGTTGGAGTTGGAGAGGTTGTTGCCGTTGGCGTCGCAGATCCGCAGGGAGATGACGACCTGGCCGAGGAGGCGGACCGGGCGGGCCGGGTCGTAGAGCAGGCAGATCCGGTACGCCACCGTGTAGGTGACGCTCTTGGTGGACGGGTTCGTGGCAACGTCCTTCGCATTGACCGTGAACGTGTGCGTGCCGAGCGTCGAGGTGTTGACGGGGCTGCCGTTGGGAACTGTGCCGACGCAGCTTGCCACTCCGGAGGTGGCGTCCGTGCACGAGTAGGACGCGGTGACCGCCTGGCGGTACAGGTAGGTGCCGGCCGCCGGTCGGACGATGGTGATCGACGGCGCCACCGTGTCGAGCCGCACGGTGATGGTCTGCGGTGTGGAGGTGTTGCCGGCGTTGTCGGTGGCGGTGTAGGTCACGGTGGTCACGCCGTTCACCGTGATCGGGACGGCGGCACTGGCGCCGGAGACGACGGTGGATGCGATCGGCTGGGCGCCGCTCGCACTGTAGGTGATCTTCTGGACGCCGGAGGCGCAGGCCCCCTCACTGGCGCTGATGTTGACGGTGGCCGGGCTGGTGGTGTTCCAGCCCGCGCCGTTCGGTGCGGGGGAGATGCTCGCGGAGAGGGTCGGTGCGGTCGTGTCCGGATCGTAGGTGAACTGGTCGGCGGCGGTGATCGGGCTGGTGCCGTTCGGGGTGGTCACGGTGACGTCCACCGTGCCCCGTGCCTGCGGCGGCACCTGCGCGGTCAATTCCTCCGGCCCGCTCACGTTCACGTTCGTGGCGGCCACTGAGCCGAAGCTGACGGTGGTGCCGCTCGTCGGGAACTCCGTACCGCGCACGGTCACGCTGTTCACGCACTGGGCGAGTTCGGGAGCGTGGTTCGGGGTGACGCTGGTGACGGTGGGCGGGGACAGCGTGACGCGGTCCATCGCGGTGCCCCAGTCACCGCCGAAGATCCCGGTGTCGCCGGTGGCTCCGATCTGCTGGACCGTCCAGACGTCCTTGGGGTTGCTGGGGTCGCGCGCGGTGCCGGAGTAGTCGCCCCAGCGGCTGTCGCCGTTGCAGCGGCAGGCGTACGCCTGCGTGCCCGCGGCGTAGAAGTCGCCGAAGGTGCTGGCCGGGAAGTTGCCGCCCGGCACTCCGATCGCGACGGCAGTGGCGAACATCGTGGACGAGGATGCGGTGAAGCCCGAGAACAGGTCGTCCTCGTCGTTCAGGGTCAACGAGCCGTAGTAGATGTCTCCGCCCACGAGGCCGAGATTGAGGTTGGTCGCCAGGCTCTGGCCACCACCGGTCGCGATCTGGACGTAGCGCTGGCAGGTGTGGACCGCGGTGTCGCCGAGGGGGGTGCAGCTGACGTTGAAGACGCCCCACAGGTGGTTGTTCTGCCACGCGACCGAGAGCATCCGGTCGTCGTTCGTCGCGATGGTGGCGTCGCCCCCGGGCGGCTGAGCCGCGCATCCCCTTTCGCCGCCACACGTCGGTGGTGGGGGTGCGGTTCCGATGGCGATGGTGTTCAGGGTGCGGTTGACCGCACTGACGCCGGGCACGCCGGTGATCGTGGACACAATCACGTTGGTGCCCTCGTGCTTCATCGAGAGCTGATCGTTGATCCCCGACAGCGAGGTGGCCGGGACGGAGTCGTCCAGGCTGATGTCCTGTGCGAACGTCGTGAAGCTGATCGTGCCGCCGGCCAGCAGGTCCGCCTTGTTGACGACCACGTTCACCGCGCCCAGGAACACTTCGGGGTCGGCTGCGAGGTCGAAGTTGTTCCAGCTCAGCGTGACCTTGTCGTTGCTGTACCCGAGCAGCGGCCGGTCCTGCTGAACGTTGGAGCTGTTGCTTCCGATGTTGTACACGGTCCACTGTCCGCGGGGGTCGGAGCTGTCGCTGACCGCGACGTCGACCTCATCGCCGTTCGACAGGATCCCCTCGTACGAGGCGAAGAACCGGCCGGACCCCGCGTCGTAGTGCACCCGTGGATCCCCGCCCGTCTCCGCCGCGAATCCGAAGAATGCACCCAGGTCGAAGGGCGAGCCCACCGCGCTGCCGGCCTTGTCGTAGATCTGGCCGGAGTGGTTCACGACCTGGACGATGTAGGTGGGCCCCACCGCGAGATTGGTGTCGGAGGGAGTGATGGTGTCGATGTTCCCAAGCGTGGGGAACGTTTTCAGCTGCTCCACGACGGCTGAGGAAGGCACCGCATTCCGCGGCGTCGCGCCCTTCGGAGTCAGCGCCGCAGTGATGACCGGCAGACTCGGCTGTCGCATCGGTCCCACGGGCGCCCGCCGCTTCGGTGGGGCGAGGTAGCGCTGTACCTGCGGCTCGCCGGTGCGCTCCGGCCGCGGCAGCCTCCGCACGTCCACGCGCCGCTTCGGCGTGACCCGCGAGAGCTTCCCACCGCCGTCCGAAGGCAAAGGGCTGACGGCGGTGGGCGGGACGCTAGGCTGCGGCTCGGCGGCCACCCCGCCAGCGGGAGCGACCACCGTGAGCGTCACGGCCAGCGCGAGGAGCAGCGCACGCGGCCAGCCGCGCGCCGCGCGCTTCACACGTCGGTTCATTCGGCGAGGCCGTCGCATCGACACGGGCTCCCCCCTTCAGCCTCGTTCGGAAGTCCGCTCCCGCCCGCGCATCGGCAGCGGGAGACAGCTGGTCTGCGGTAGCTGTTGATCACGGGCGGTGTCTATCGGAAGGACCCGCCACCCCGCACGGCTCGCGGCGTGCCGTGCCGACACTTCCCTCTCCTGGCCCATAGCCCGGCGCGCAGTTCCCGCTGCAGGACCGTTCCTTCGGATTGCGCGGCAGTTCGGCGACGAACTCGACGGTCCGCGGGACTTTGTAGTTGGCCATCTGGCGGCGCGGGACCAGGCGATCAGGTCGTCGGTCGTGAGGGTGGAGCCGGGGCGGCGGACCGCGTACGCCTTGCCGACCTCGCCGAGGCGGGGGTCGGGGACGCCGACGACGGCGACGTCCGCGATGTCCGG
>NZ_JNZY01000024.1 GCF_000717655.1 Streptomyces katrae | reverse complement strand
TTGTTTTCCGGGGGTTTCCCCGGTGGGGGCGTAGTTCCAATAAACCGTGTGGGGGAGCGGGCGTCACGCCACTCGAATACGTGGCTTGACGAGGTGCATGGATCTTGATAGAAGCCCGCTGCCGAACGTGCATGCGGTGCGGATTCGGTCCGCAAGAGGGGGGCTGACCTGCGGGAATTCCGCCACCCCCACGCCCTGGCCACCGAGCGCCGCGGTGGGGCTGTTCCGGGGACAGGCTGTCGCCGCGACAGGCACCCGCGCCCGAGGAGGCACGGGCAGAAATGACGGGCCCGCGCGCATCGACGTCCACCAGCACCTCATCCCCCAGGACCGCAGTCGCGGTATGGCCGGGCGCGATCGCCACGATGGACCGCAGGTCCATCGCCACCGGCGTCCTCTCGTACCCAGCACCGCTCGCCGCCCCCGACGACCCCGCCGGGGCCCGCGCCGGGGCCGGGCGCGTGAACGAGTACACCGCCTGAGCGGTGGGCGGCATGGGGCAGGAAGCCGTCCGCGTGGGGCACGATCATCTTGATCCCCGGATTCCGCGCGGTCGCCGCCCGTCTCCACCCCCGACGCCACCCAAGAGGGCCTCCTGGACGACCTGCGGCGCTCGGCCTGAGATCACCGGGCCGGCAGGGAACGATCTCGCGGGCCGTTGAGATACTCCGGCCATGCATACGAGTGCGAGGGCGGACGGAATACGGCCGGGCCACCCGGCTCCGGAGGCCGAGTCGGGCCGTCCCACGCAGTGGACGCTGCGTCCCGCAGAGCTGACGGATGTCGAGGCGATCGCGGAGCTGCGGGCAACGGTGATGCGCCCGGACCTGGAGCGACTGGGACGGTTCGACGAGCATCGGGTCCGGCAGCGGCTGCGGGATTCCTTCTCCTCGCGGCACACGTCGGTCATCGTCGCCGACGGTGCCTTCGCGGGCTGCGTCACCGTACGCCCGGCCGACGAGGGGCAGTGGCTGGAGCACTTCTATCTGGCTCCGGCCCTGCACGGCCGGGGCCTCGGATCGGCCGTCCTGCGCACACTGCTGGATCGGGCCGACGCCGACGACGTCCGCGTCCGCCTGAACGTCCTGCAGGGCAGCGCCGCCCGACGGTTGTACGAGCGCCACGGCTTCACCGTGGAAGTCCAGGACCCGGTCGACGTCTACATGGTGCGACAGCCGGGCGCAGGCGCCCTCGAAGTCCTCAGGTGATGGACGGGCCGGGCAGGCCGACGCTCCGCCGCCCCGCCCAGCGGGTGCGTACGGCAGCGGGCTGCTCTAGCGTCGAACGGGGAGGGGAAGCCCTGCCGAG
This sequence comes from Streptomyces katrae, assembly GCF_000717655.1. Lineage (GTDB taxonomy): Bacteria > Actinomycetota > Actinomycetes > Streptomycetales > Streptomycetaceae > Streptomyces > Streptomyces katrae_B. The sequence continues at coordinate 173,338 of NZ_JNZY01000024.1, read as the reverse complement.
CCGGTCCGGTGCGGGGCCCGGGCTGTTCGCGGCACGTCGGCCGTGTGCACTCGGCGCCGTTCCCACGCGGATCCGGCACATGCAGACCCCGGGCCGCGCGACGATCCCGGAAAGCAGGTGCGTCCCATGCGCACGTCAACCCGTATGGCAGGTGTCCTCACCGGCCTGACCCTCGTACTCGGTGGCGCGGCCTTCACGGCCCCCGCCGCCCACGCGGACGTCTCGGCCTGCATCAACCAGGTCGAGCGGGAGCTGCAGGGTGGCGAGGTCCCGGCCGCCATCCGCGCGGCGTGTACGGCCGGGTCGACCGGCTACCACGACCAGTGCGTGACCGGCCTGACCAAGGCCAGTGTGACCAACGGGACCGCGGTGACGGCCTGCCGCGCTGCTCCCTGAGCGGGCGCCGGCCCTGATCGCCCAGGACGCCGGGAGGCCACCAGAACGACCTTGACCGGCAGGCGTCGTCGTCCCCGTCGAACGCCCCGTCAGGTGTCGGTCGGCTCCTCGGGCTGCGAGGGCGGGGCCGGTGCCGTGGGCGCGGGGCCGGGGTCCGGCGCGTCGGCGGCGAGCTCGGCGAGGATCGCATCGGCCAGGCCCTCGCGGCGGATCCGCTGGTCGACGTACAGCACGCCGCTCACCAGCTGGGTGAATCCGATCTGGAACATCTGGCTGACGGCGCCGCCGAGGAGCATGGCGACGAAGGCGACCACCAAGGCGGTGATCATGCCGGACGTCGGGCCGCTCCCCTCGGGCTGGTCCGCCACGGCGGGAATCACTCCGAACATGCCGATGACGTTGAACGGCAACTGGATCAGGTACGAGATCGCCCCGCCAATCAGCCCGCCGAGCATGGTGATGCCGAAGATCCGCCACCACTCGCCCCGGACCAGCTTGGCCGAGCGGCGCAGCGCCGTGACCGGGCGGGCGCCCTCCAGGACCACGACGGCCGGGGCCAGGGCGAACCGGGTACTGAGCCACACCATCACGGGGACGGCGACCAGCAGGAACACCGGCAGGAGGGCGAGCATCGCCGGGGAGGCGTCACCGGAGGCCGCGGAGAACATCAGCGGCAGCCACACCGCCATGACGGCGAGCACCGGAGAGCCGGCGATCAGGAGGGTGAGCAGCATCGTGCCGGCCACCGCGGGCGTGCGCCGGAGGGCGGCGCGCCACATCGCGCGGAAGGTGGTGGGGCGGCCCATGACCGCCTCCTTGAGGACCGCCGGACAGAGCGCGGTGAGGACCGCCACGCCCAGCCCGCCCGTGAGGAGCAGCAGCACGAACAGCGTGCCGCCGGCGACGAGCACCGGCACGACGTGCTCGGCCGTGGGCCGCGTCCCGAAGGGGGGATCGAAGACGGGCTCGATGTGCTGGTACACCGCGGCGACGGCGATGCCCGTGGCGAGGGCCATGACCGGCAGGACGATGGCCTGCACGGCCAGCATCACGCCGGCCAGCTGCTTCCAGTGGCGGCGGATGGTCGAGAACGATCCGCCGAGTATCTCCCCGAGGGCCAGCGGCCGCAGCGGGATCACGCCCGGCTGCGGTGCGGGCGGCGCCCAGCCGCCCCACCGTGGGGTGCCGCCCCAGCCGCCTCCGTGGCCGCCCCACCCTGTGTTCTGCGTCATGTACAAGCTCCGTAGATCGTCCCCCGAATGGAGCCACAACGTATCCCACCTCGTCAGACGCCCGGCAGCCGCTTCCCCGCCCCATGTGCCCGGCCGCGCACGCCCCTTCGTACCGGCCGAACGGGCCCGCACGGCTGGGGTGCTGCGCCAGCCTCGTGCCAGTCCCTATACCGGGAGGCCCCGATGCGGATCCTCTTCGACCAGAGGGAACAGGACGCGCTGCGCGCTCGGACGTCGCCTGACGGGCAAGCACGGTCCTCGCTGCGCGCGCGTCGTCTTCTACGACGTCGCGCAGGAGCAGATCGAGAGCTCTGGGCACGCTGATCCTCGTCGCGTACGTCGAGGCCTGAGCGGCCCTCTCGTCGTCAGCCGGTGGCGGAGGCTGTCGAGCCGACCTCCCCGAGCTGCCAGAACAGGCGGTTGTCCAGGCATTCGGTGAGGTAGGGAACGCCGCTGGTGTAACCCGACCCGTGGGCGTCCCCGAGCATGCGCATGGCGAGCCTGCGATGGGTGGACTTCCAGCGCTGGTGCCTGCTTTCCAGCCGGCCGAGTGCCGCGTCGAGAACGGTCCATTGCGCCTGGCTGAATGCGCCCTCGCCGCGGAGGTCGAGACAGGCCCGAGTGAGACTGTCATGGCCGGCCTGTTCAGCCTCGGCACGCACCGCCGGCACATTCGTGAAGGCATCCGACTGCAGGCGGGGTGCGGTCGGCGTGCCGCAGGCCATCTCGAACCGCTTGTACTGTTCGGACTGGATGGCGCTGGCACCTTGGGTGAACTGCCGGAATGCGAAGAACTGCTCTGCCCGCATCGTGGCGACCATCCGGAACAGCGCTGCGGCACGCTCGAACATCGCAGTCGCGTGATCCACTCGCTCGACAGCGGCTTCCAGGTGCCCGTCACGCAATTCCCCGACGGCTGCCTGCGTGTCGGCCGAGATCGTGGTGAAGACCATTTCATGAGTCTGAAGGGCGCGGATGAAGAAGTATTCGTCGTGGAGCACGTACACCGGCTGGACGGATACGTCGAACCAGCGGCCCGCGTCCGTCGCCGGAGGCCGCGGCAGGTGGGGGAGGAGGCCTTCCATCCGGGATTCGGGCAGCTGGCCCGGCCTTGACGGCACGTCCTCCGTATCCGGCGCGCCGAGATGGTCGCCCACGAACCGCAGGGCGTGGCGCAGCCGCTTCCGCAGCGTCGCCGGATCCGGCCGGCCCCGGCCCGGCTCCTCGGGTGACGTGGCGGCTGCTTCGATCTCGAACCGAATGACGTCGGAGATGAGGAGCGTGGCCAGCCGGTCAGGGCTCAGTGCGGAGTGCCGTTCGTCCAGCAGGAGCTCGAGGAGGGGCAGCGCGAGATAGCTCCGGTTCCAGAAGCGGCCTTCGTGCTTGTCGAGCATGCAGTGGAGGAATGCCTCGAGGAACGGACGGCCCGCAGCGTTCCGGCTGCGGATCTCGCTCAGTCGGACAAGAGTCTTCCTCGGCAGGAAATGCTTTCCTCTGCGCCGCGCCTGCTCCGTGACGGCCCGCGCCAGGGAGATCCCGTCGAGTTCGGGCGTCAGGCCGTCACCGGTCACCCAGCGGCTGACCTCCCGGAAGCCGGCCACGCGTGAAGTACACGTTCCGCGAGCCGGAAATTCGGGGCTCTTCTCGGCATCTGCTCCGAGGCAGCCACCCTGGGATATGGCCCTCATGCATCGCGTTCGGCAGTCAGAAGTCATGTGACTCATCTCCGTTGTCTGTCCGGTGGTGAGCCTCACGCGTCCCGGGCGGGGCCCTGGTCCCACTAGGCATGATCGAAGGGCCGTACGTCTTCGCTCGAATATTCGTGGCTTGACACATGCGGCCGCTCAGGGCGCGGGCCCGGCACGGACCCCGGTGGTCGACTTGATAGGTAGGAAATCTCCTACCTATAGTGGAGTGCATGAACATCTCCCACACCCGTTTCGTGACCGTGCCCGTCTCCGACCAGGACCGGGCCAAGGCCTTCTACGTCGACACCCTCGGATTCGAGGTCGTTTCCGACCGTGCGGTGGGCCCCATCCGATGGCTCCAGGTCGCCCCGAAGGACGCCCAGACGAGCTTCGTCCTCGCGACCGCCGAGATGGGCTTCACCCCGGGGAATCTGGCCGCGAGCCTGCTGGAGAGCACCGACCTGGACGCCGACTGTGCCGAACTCGCCCAGGCCGGCGTCGAGGTCGACGGCCCCCTGGACCACCCCTGGGGGCGCCAGGCCAAGTTCGCCGACCCGGACGGCAACACCTGGGTCCTGGCCGCACCCGTGCCGGCAGGGTTCTGAGCCGTGGCGGGCGGGGGCGGCGCGGCCGAGACGGCGCAAGGGGCGGAGAGCCGGGTGTTCGCGGCCCTCGCCAGTCCGATACGCCGCGAGGTCCTCAGACTGCTGCGCGAACAGGGCCCGCAGCCGGTCGCCGAGCTGGCCGCGCACTTCGACATGGCGCGCCCGAGCTTCTCCGAGCAGCTGCGTGTGCTCCGTGAGAGCGGGCTGGTCGCCGAGACGAAGACCGGCCGCCAGCGGATCTACCGCCTCCGGGCGGAGCCGCTGCTGGAGGTCCAGGAGTGGCTGCACCCCTACGAGCGGTTCTGGCGCGAGAAACTCACCGCCCTGGCCGGCCTCCTGGACGACATGCCGGACGAGCCGGCCGCACCCGGCGCGGCGCCCGGCACGGTCGGCGCACCCGTCCCGCCTGACCCATCCGCCCCGTCCGCCCAGCCCGCCACGCCCGACGGAAACGAGGACGCCCCATGACCGGACGCGAGGACCTGACCGCGGTCCACGTCGATCAGTTCCTGCCGCACCCGCCCGCGAAGGTGTGGCGCGCCCTGACGGAGCCGGAGCTGCTGGCGCGCTGGTTCATGCCGGGTGACTTCCGCCTGGAGGTCGGCCATCGCTACACCATGCAGGCGATCCCGATGCCGGCCACCGGGTTCTCCGGGACCATCGCCGCCGAGGTGCTGGCCTTCGAGCCGGGCCGGATGCTCCGTATCGGCTGGCAGGACGCCGACCCCGACCAGGGCATCGACGTCGACTGGACCATCACCTGGACCCTGCACCCCGAAGGCCGCGGCACCCGCCTCCTCCTCGACCACGAGGGCTTCGACCCCGACCACCCCCTCCAGCAGCGCGCCCGCACCTTCATGGGCAACGGCTGGCGCGGCGGAATCATGCGCTCCCTGGCAGCGTTCCTCGACCGCCCCGACGGAGCCGACGAGCCCGGCGGGCTCGCGGACGCCGGCGCCGGCGGATAGCGCCGTCACTCCGCGCAGTCACGAATGGCCCGCAACCCCGTAGGGGATTGCGGGCCATTCCATGTCAACGTGTGCTGCCTCAGTTGCCTTGCGGCGCCGGGAGGGTCTTCTTGGACACGGTCGTCGTGATGGTCTGCTTGACCACCTTGCCGTGGCGCTTGGTCGTCTTGGTGACCGTCGTGGTCGTGATGACCCTGACCTTGCCGTCGGGCAGCGTGCGATTGACGGTCTTCGTTACGATGACCGTCGTCGTGTTGCCGGAAGGGTGCGTCTGATGGGCGGGCGCCGTCTGTACGGCAGCGACCTGCGGTGCCGCCGGTGCGGCGAAGGCGCTGGAGGGCAGCAGCGCGCCACCTGCGGCGAGGGCGGTGGAGGCGCCGAGGAGGGCGAGACGCGTGGTCAGGGTCGTGCGGATCATGAGGTGCTCCTTGTGGTGCGAGGGGGCCTCGGGGGCAGGGCCCCGGGCAGAGCCCGCGGCGGGCTCCGTGTATCCATTGGGCCCCGGACACCCACGACCGGTCATGCCCCTGATATCCGGGGCTTGACGCACGTCGGCAGCCATGGTGCCGGGTGGAGCAGCCTGCGGCGGACGCTCCGGACGCAGGCCCGTGGGATCCCTCGGGCCCGCACCCCGGCTCGGAGGACGGCAGCCCGGTGCGGTGCTGCCCTCGGCCTCCCCTCACCGGGCGGGTCGCCCCAGCGGGAACTCCCCACCTCCGATCCGCAGTCGGTGCAGACCTGGAAGGCCCTGCTGCCGCGACGGGCTCGGAAAACCCCCAAGCCGGGCCTGAGCCCGTCCGGATGACGGGCCCTGGCATGCGCGGGGTGAGCGAGCGGCGCAGGATGGACGTGTCCGGATCCGCCGAGCGGAGAGGGTCGTGGTGCTGATGCCGCACAACGTCACAACGCTCAGCCGCGGCAAGCGGCAACTCGTTCATGCAGTGGCCACTGTCACGCTGGCCGCCTGCGTGCTGCTGCCGGTCAGTGGTTCCGCGTCGGCCGCGATGCAGGCCCGCGCCGCCACGACGACGGTCGCGGGCCCGGCCGCGGCAGCATTCCCGGCTGCTCGGACTCCGTATGACCGGACCGCGACCCAGATGCTCGATGACATCGTGAGCGGCAACTCCGCGGCGGCCACGGCCCACTTCGATCCGGCGCTGCGCAAGGTGCTGACCGCGGACGCCCTCGCGGGGGCCTGGAAGACCTATCAGGACACGTTCGGGCGCTACCGATCACACGGGGATCCCCGGGACGTCACAGTAGGCGAGTTCACCGTGGTCGGTGTGCCGCTGCGGATGGAACACGAGCCCGGGGAGTTCCGCGTGTCGTTCCACAAGGACGGGAGCGTCGCCGGTCTGTGGCTGCTCGAGCCGGGAGTGCCGATCTCGCCGACCATCCGGCAGCCTTGAGCGCCCCGTTCGGATCCGCCGGTCAGAACGCGAAGACGGCGTTCCCGTTGAAGGTCGCGGACATCGTGCACGTGTTGGAGAACGTGTGCTTCCAGGAGATGCGGCTGCCCTTCCAGACTCCGTCCGCGCTGACGGTGACGGGGTCGTAGTGCATCGGGCAGGCGCGGTTCTGGTCCGGGGCAGCCAGGAGCGTGTCGAGGCTGCCGGCGGTGGCGGCGAGGGCCGAACAGGCGGCCTTGGGGTCGGGGTGCGTGCCCTGGGCGGTCGGTGCGCAGCTCAGGGCGGACGCCCGTACGACGGTGGCCGCGTCCTCGCCCTTGGCGACGGCGAGGACCACGGCGGACGGGGCGTACAGGCTCGCGGGCTGTGCCTCGGCGATGCCGGTGGCGCCGGCCAGGGAGAGGAGGGCGGCGGCGGAGACAGCAGCGGTGCGGTAGCGCACGACAGTACTCACTTTCAATTCGAAGGGTGGATGCAGCATTTGGCTGCGGTGTGTCGGCTTGACGCTCCCGAGTCTCTCCGGTGTGAAGGCGGCGCGCACATCGGTGACCGATTTACGGACACCCTGTTCGAACACAGGCGACCGAATGGTCGTTCTGGCTGCTCAGGTGGGCCGTGTCCCTTCGCAACCGGGTGCGGACGGAGGGTGATACCGGGCGAGGCGTGCCGATGGCAGGCCGTTGACCTGCCATCGGCCGCGCGGGGTTCACCGAACGGCCATCCAGGCTGACCGGATACTGCCGTTCCGTATCCGTGGGCCCGGGGTCGGTCACCGGTTGCAGCGCCGGGGGTGGGCTTCGATAGTGGGAGAGGCCGGTGCGCCGCTGGCACTGGACCACAGGCAGGCCGGCGGCGGTTCATTGGAACCAGGGCGTGAAGTCGTCCTCAGGCCCGGTCACCGGTGTCTTCACCTCCCTCACAGCCTCACGAGAGGGGCACTCCCATGCGCAATCGCACCCACGCGCGCCGGCTTCTGACGGTGCCGACCGTCGTTCTCACCGGGAGCCTCGTCCTGTTGCCCGATGCCGCGGTCGCACAGGCAACAGCGGCCGCCTCCCCGGCCCGGATATCGGGAACCTTCCAGCTCGTGAACGCGCAGACCGGCAAGTGTGCGACGGTCGCGGGCGGGGTCTCCGCCGCCAACAACCTCGAACTGGTCCAGTACACCTGCGACACACACCCCTCGCGCCGCTGGCGCATCCCCGCCTCGAGCAGCACCTCCCAGCAGATCATCAACCTGCAGACCGGCAAGTGTGCGACGGTCGCGGGCGGGGTCTCCGCCGCCAACAACCTGGAACTGGTCCAGTTCACCTGCGACACACACCCCTCGCGCCGCTGGCGCATCACCAACGGCGACAGCTCCGGCTCCTTCCAGCTCGTGAACGCTCAGACGGGCAAGTGCGCGACCGTAGCGGGCGGAGTCTCGCGGGAGAACAACGTCCCACTGGTCCAGTTCACATGTGACACGCACCCGTCACGCCGCTGGGTGCTGCGCACCGGAGTGCCCATCGACTGAGGCGGCTTCAGCGGCACAGGGCCGTGTCCACGAGACTCTCGACACGCTTCGTGGTTGCGGAGTCCGGCGGAACGATGGTTATCGCGACGCTGGCGGCGCGGCCCCCGTCGGTGACTCCGCCCCGGGTCTCGTATCCCGTGATGTCGCCACCGTGGCCCCAGTAGACACCGCCGCACGACAACGGCCTGCTCATGAGCCCCAGTCCGTAGCCGGCGCCGGTGTCCCCGATGGGGACGGTGGTGCGCATCTCGGCGAGCTGGGCCGCCGGGAGGAGGCGGCCGGCCAGGAGTGCGGTGAGGAACCGGTTGACGTCGGAGTTGGTGGAGATCAACTGGCCCGCCGCCCAGCCCACCGAAGGGTCCATCTCCGTGACGTCGCGCGGAGGCGTGTCTGCTGAATCCTTGTGGTAACCCCGGGGATGGGGCTCGCGGATGGCCATGTCGCCCGGGGCGGGGAAGTAGGTGTGGCGCAGTCCGATGGGTTGGATGACGCGCTTGTCCATCTCCTCGGCGAGGGGGCGGCCGGTGACCTTCTGGACGATCAGGCCGGCCAGCACGTAGTTCGTGTTGCTGTACCCCCAGCTCGTCCCGGGGGCGAAGTCGGCCTTGCGCCGGAAAGCGATGTCCAGGAGGTCGCGGGGGTCGAGGTACCGGTGCTGACGGATGTCGTCGTCGACGAGTGCTTCGTAATCGGGAAGTCCGCTGGTGTGCTGCAGGAGCTGCCGGACGGTGATGTGGCGCCCGTCGAACCCCTCCCCGCGAACGAGGCCCGGCAGGTAGCCGTCGATCGTGGTGTCCAGGCCGATCTTCCCTTCACCGACCAGTTGCAGCACGACCACCGCGGTGAACACCTTGGTGGTGCTGCCGATCCTGACCTGGCCGTCGTCAGGCACCTTCGACCCGGAGGCCAGGTCACCCACCCCTGCGGTGTAGGTGCGGCTACGGCCCTCACGGTCCTTGACACTCGCCAATGCGGCGGGCAGGCCGTCGGCGCGCACCAGGGCGTTCAGGCCCTGCTGGACGCTGTCCGGGCGGCCGGCGGCGAACGCGGCGGGCGGCGCCAGGGCCCCCAGGGCCATAACGCCGACGGTCACCGCGGCCGCTGCCGACAGGGCTCCACGCCGCCCGCTCTGCTGCCGTGCGGAAGACCGAAACATCTGCGCTACCTGCTCAGCCATGGCTCAACTCCTCTGGAATCGTGGAACCGTCGGGAAGCCGAGGCATCCTCCGGTCAACTGCTCACGGCACGATGGTGACTTCCGGGGCCTCGGACGCACATCACGGGAAAGCGGGAGAACGTACTCCCCCGATCGGGGGAGGTCGCCGGTGAGCTGCCCGGCCATACTGGCCGACTATGATCAAGGGCATCCGGCCGCTGCTGCGCGGCTCCACGTACTCGGGCATGCTGTTCGCCTACTGCGGCGCGGTGGCGAGCCTTCCGCTCCTGCCCTTCGCCTTGCTGCCGCTAGCGGCGTGGCGATCCGCTCCGGAGGGAGTGCAGACCGCTCTGGTCCTGCTGTTCTGGGCGGCACTCATCGGCGTGGTCGGGCTGGCCCGCATCACACGACGGGCGCTGATCGCGTCCGCCCGCCGGCTGTTGAGCGTGCCGCTGCCGGATCCCGTGGCCGTGCGTCGGCCGGCAAACTCCGGCGCTGACCGTTGGCGGACCCCTCTCTGGCTGCTGCTGCACGTCGTACTGGGGTGGACCGGGGCCCTGGTGAGCGGTGTGCTGTTCCTGTCGGGACTGGTCCTTCCGGGGGGTTGGCTCGGCGCCGATGTGGGGCTGAGTCTGTTCGGCTGGTCGGTGCGGGCGGAGGGAGGCTGGCAGAGCTGGGTGGTGGCGCTCGGGTGCCTGCTCCTGGCGGCGACCGTGTGCGCAGTGGTGACGAACGTCCTCCGGTGGTTGGCGCCCAGACTGCTGGGGCCGTCATCGGCCGAGCGGCTCGCGCTGGCGGCGGAGAGGGAGCTGCAGTTGGCCGAACGCAACCGACTCGCACACGAGTTGCACGACTCCATAGGACACACGCTGACGGCGACCACGATCCAGGCCGCGGTGGCGGGTGAGGTGCTCTCCGCCGACCCGATGGCGGCGCGGGCCGCCCTGCGCAGCATCGAGGAGTCGGCCCGGGCCGCGCTGGAGGACCTGGACTACGTCCTGGGCGTGCTGCGCGAGGAGAAGGCGCAGACAGCGCCGACCCGCACCTTGGCCGACCTGCCCGAGCTGCTCGACCGGTTGCGGCACGCGGGCGCGGTGGTGGAGCCGGAACTGTCGGGCGAGTTGGCGCGGGTGCAGGGGACCCTTTCCCGGGCGGCGTACCGGATACTGCAGGAGGGCTTGACCAACGCGTTGCGGCACGGGGCGGGCGGGCCGATCGGGGTCCGCGTGGCGGCCGCCGAGGACGGACTGGAACTCAGTGTCGTCAACCGGACGGAGGCCGGCGCGGGCCCGCGCCCGGGTGCCTTCCCGACGTCCGGGCACGGCTTGCCCGGGCTGGCCGAGCGCGTACGGCTGCTGCAGGGCGAGATCGACGCCGGCCCGGACGGTCCGCAGCTCTGGCGGTTGGCGGTCCGGCTGCCGGTACGGTGGTCGGCATGATCGGCTCTGACGCACGCGCAGCCGCCACGCCCGGCCCGGAAGCGGGCGCCGCCATCGTGACGGGTGCTGCCGCCAGGACCGACACCGGCGCCCCCAGCCCCACCGGCCCACCCGTCACGCTCCTGATCGCGGACGACGACGAGGTCACCCGCAGCGGTCTGTGCACGCTGCTCGCGGCGCAGCCGGGGATCGCGGTGGTCGGTGAGGCCGCCGACGGCGTCGAGGCGGTCGAACAGGGGAGGCGGCTGCGGCCGGACGTGGTCCTGATGGATGTGCGGATGCCGCGTTGCAACGGGATCGAGGCCACCCGGCGGCTGCTGGCCGAGTCGGATGAACCGCCGAAGGTGGTGGTGATCACCACCTTCGAGAACGACGACTACGTCACCGCCGCGCTCAGCGCCGGAGCCAGCGGCTTCGTGCTCAAGCGCCTTCCGGTCCGTCAGATCACGGAAGCGGTACGGGTGGTGGCCGCGGGCGAGGCGATCCTCTTTCCGACGGCCCTGCGCCGTATGGTCGCAGCCCGCCCACTTCACTCCTCGAAGGCGTTGCCCAAGGCTGCGCTGACGGGGCGGGAGGAGGGGGTGCTGCGGTTGATGGCCACCGGCCTGTCCAACCCGGAGATCGCGGAGTCGCTGACGGTGAGCCTGGAGACGGTGAAGACGCACGTCGGGAACGTACTCACCAAGCTGGGCGCGCAGAATCGGACCCACGCGGTGGTGATCGCGTACGAGTCGGGTCTGGTGGTGCCGGGGTTCACCGGCTGACACGACCTGAGCTCGCCCGAGTCCGGCTCTCCACCTGCTGCCCACGGCCACCCACGAACGCGCCGTCCGGCGCCGTGAGGGAGGCCGATCGGCCCCTGAGAACGTGTCGCCGCGCCGCTTACCGCTCCCGGCATGGAACCGTTTCCGCATGACCGAAGGCTCGACACCTCACATCTCGCCGGCGCGGATCACCGTACTGGGCGTTCAACCCGGCACCCCGCCGTTTCGCATCGTGGAGGTCGACGGAGAGTTCATCGGCAGGGCGATGTCGATGACGGACGTGCTGTTGCTCGCCGCGGAGATGGGGATCGTGATCCACGACCTCGACGACCTGGACGTGGTGCGGTGGGTAGGAGGCGGCAAGTTCACCTGGACCCCGCACTAGTTGCCCGCAACATGGACCGGACCGGCCGGTCCGGCCGGTCCGGCGGCCCGGCTTGCCCGCGAACCGTCCGCGCTCAGTACGTATGTCCCACGTGCGCGAGTGCCTGCTTGAGCAGTACCCCCTGCCCGCCGGGCATTTCGCTCTGCACGGCTTGGGAGGCCGCCTCCTGCGGACTGAACCAGACCAGGTCGAGCGCGTCCTGACGCGGGCGGCAGTCGCCGCTCACCGGCACGATGTAGGCCAAGGACACTGCGTGCTGGCGCGGGTCGTGGTACGAGGTGACGCCCGCCGTGGGGAAGTACTCCGCGACCGTGAACGGCTGGAGGGAGGCGGGAACGCGGGGCAGGGCCACCGGCCCGAGGTCCTTCTCCAGGTGGCGCAGCAGCGCGTCACGGACCCGCTCGTGGTGCAGGACCCGGCCGGACACCAGGGTCCGGCTGACCGTTCCGTCCGGACCGATGCGCAGCAGCAGTCCGATGCTGGTGACTTCGCCGCTGTCGTCCACGCGTACGGGCACGGCCTCCACGTACAGAATCGGCATCCGGGCCCGGGCCGTTTCCAGCTCGTCGGTGGTCAGCCAGCCGGGCGTGGTCTCGGTCGTGTCAGACATTGTTTGAGCATACTTTCCGGGTGGGGTGCTCGCAGGAATGCGGGCCGGTTCGGATACGGGAGTTTCGGGCGATCATGCCGATGCCTTCGTCCGCGAGGTGCTGCTGGACTGCGTCGATGTCGCCGTCCGTTTCCGGCAGCCGCGGGCACGAGTCGATGCGGTCACCGATCGGCTGCGCGCGTCCGGGGGCAGCCCGCGCACTCCGGCAACGAGCTCTTCGGCAGTTCTACTTGGCACGTCCGGATCTTCTCAGGGCGCAGGACGACGGGCTCCGCCGGGTCGGCACCGGTGTCGACGAGTGCCGGGCGGTGCTCATGTCGCTGCCCGGATGCCGAGGGCGTTCGGAGCAGGCCAGGCCGGCGGTGGCTTCTTCACCCCACGGCTCGCGCATCACGGGCGAGCAGCAGGCCTCCGCCGCCTGCCGCCCTCTTCGCCGAGGGCGCCGGGGTGGTCGCCGCGGCCGCCGCCCCGGTCGGGCGGGCTCGGTGACGGGCCCGGCCCGTGGTCAGTCGTCCAGGGCGTCCAGCACCTTGCCCAGGTCCACGAACTTGAAGCCCGTGGCGGTGCGCGGGCCGTCCTCGGGGGCGTCGTGACCGTCCTGGACCACCAGGAGGCCCCGGGGGAAGGCGCGGCCGAGGGGCTGGTTCAGGGCCGCGGCCCCGTCGCACTCCTCCGAGCCGTCGAGGTCCCGCGAGCGTGCGGTGATCCGTACGCCGCCCTCGTACTCGTGGTCGTCCTTGCGCTCACGGTCGTAGAAGGCGAACGTGTTGTCGCCCTGGCTCGACGCCATGAGGTAGCCGTCACCGTCGCCTTCGTCGACGATGGTCAGCCCCTCCACGTCCGCGGACAGGCGGCGGCCGCCGAAGCCCGGGTCGGAGCCCGGCGTGCACTCCTCGGTCTCCTCGTCGTACGTGGCCGGGACACCGTACTCGCGGACCCGGTCCACCAGCACCGGCACCGAGGTCAGATCGGCCCGCATCCGCCAGATGCCGACGTCCTCCTGGCCGGCGTACAGGGTGCCGTCGGCGGGGTCGACGACCATGCCCTCGACCTGGGGCCGCTCGCCCGGCTCGCCGCAAGGGCTCCAGGACGCGCCGTTCGGCAGGCGGAAGGAGGAGGGCAGGTCCAGGGTCCGCACCAGGCGGTAACCGACCGTGCCGCCGGGGGCGGCGGTCAGTTCGAGCAGGGCGATCCTGGTCTCGTGGCGGCGGCTGACCAGGGCGTAGGAGCGGCCGGTGGCCCGGTCCGTCCAGGTCGCCAGACCGTACGCGGTGCGCTGGTCGTTGATCTCCTCCGGCGAGGCGGAGAAGACCGGGGGAACGGTCGGCGCGGTGACGTCGGTCAGCGGGCCGCCGGGGCGGTCGCGGTCGATGCTGTAGAACCGGAGCCGGTCGTTGCCGCGGTCGGTGACGACGGCGAGATCCGCCCGGCCGCCGGACAGGCGCATCCGGTGGACCAGGTCGACGTTGTTGAACCGGCCCGGCGAGTCCTCGGGACCCTGCCCGCTCGGCGCGGGCAGCGCCTGAACCTCACGCGCGCCGAGGTATACACCCGCAGCCCGCCCTCCTTGGCGGTGGCGACGACCAGGCTACGGCCGGGGTCGGCGCTGTTGCGCCAGATGGCGGGGTCGTCGGCGTTCGCGTTGCCGCCCTCCTCGTCGTCGAACAGCGTGGCGGTCTCCGCCACCGGGGTGACGGCGGGCAGCGGGCCGCTCTTGCGGCCCTGTGCCGTGGCGGGGGCGGCCGCGGTGAGGCCGGCGAGGACGGCGAGCGCTGCGGTCAGTGCGAGGGCGGCCGCGGCGGGGCGAGTGGGGCGATCGGGACGATGAGGATCCACCGGGAGTCTCCAACGGTTGGTCAGACACGGGTGCGGACATGGGGCATGGCGGCTGAAGACTGGAGCCCTCGCGTTAAGGACTCGTCGTCGCCAGGCGACGGTCAGTCATGCACGACATGAATACGACGTGTCCGCGCGCCGCTCGCTGCCCTCGCCCCTCTTTCACCCACCGTCGCGCGGCAGCGCCGTCCCGCGTGCGATGTGTCCCTGGCCCAGCGCCAGCACGCTCAGCCCGAACATCAGGACCCCGAGGGGCACATGGACCGACGGTATGTGCGCGATGCCCAACACCACCTGCACCGAGGCGAGTACGAGGAAGCCCGACGAGTACAGGATGGGGCGGGGAGAGCCGCCGCCCGGCCGCCAGGCCAAGACCGCGGCGAGTACGTACACCATCGACGCGCCGTACATCACGCGCGCGCCGACGCCGTGCAGCACCTCGCCGTGGGACGAGGACAGCAGCAGTCCGGCGGTGACGGCCTGGAAGAAGACGGCCAAGGTCTGCAGGGCGATCGCGACCTGCACGAACGTGAGTCTGCGGTGGTGCGCCGTCGTCGTTGCGGCCATGAGTCGGTCCCCTCTTCTGCCTTGCGGCGATGGATCGGTAGTGTCTCGCTGGTCCGACGACGTGGGCCCGCGAAATGTGAGGCAGAGCCCCGACCTCACCATCCGGTGCGCTGTTTCGTCGAAGTCGCGACAGCGGAAACGGACGAGAAGAACCGAAGAACCAGGGAGCGGTCGAGGCCATGAGCAACCCATCCGAGTCGGGGCACGACCCGTCCGAGCCGAACCTGAGCGCGCTCGTCGGCGAGCGGCGGCATCTGATCAACCTCGCCTACCGGCTGCTCGGTTCGCTGAGCGAGGCCGAGGACGCCGTACAGGAGACCTACATGCGCTGGTACGCGATGTCACGCGCACGGCAGGAGGCCATCGAAGCGCCCGGTGCCTGGCTGACGACGGTGGTCACCCGCATCTGCCTGGACCAGCTCGGCTCGGCCCGGGCACGGCGCGAGCGCTACGTCGGCGCGTGGATACCCGAGCCGCTGCCCGACCGTACGGAGTGGCACGGCGGGCCGGTCGGCGGCAGCGGGACCGAGCCGGCCGACCCGGCCGACCGGGTCACCCTGGACGAGTCGGTGAGCATGGCCTTCCTCGTCGTACTGGAGTCGATGACGCCGGCCGAACGCGTCGCGTTCATCCTGCACGACGTCTTCCGGTACCCCTTCGCGGAGGTCGCCGAAATCGTCGGCCGGACGCCGGCAGCCTGCCGGCAGTTGGCATCCTCGGCCCGACGACGTATTCGCGCCGAGCGGGCTCCGGCGGCCGCGACGGGTGACCATGCCGCTGTCGTGCGGAATTTCAAAGAGGCGTGGGAGGCGAAGGACATCGAGGCCCTCGTCGACCTCCTCGACCCCGATGCCACGATGATCGCCGACGGCGGCGGACTGGTCGGTACCGCCCTGCGCCCGGTCGAGGGCAGCGAGCGCATCGCCGAGTACCTGATCCACATCGCCGCCAAGGCCCCCGGGCTGAAGCTGCTGGAGCGGACGGTCAACGGCCGGCCCGGCCTCGTGGCCCAGCACACCGGCGTCACCGTCACCGTGGCGGCGTTCGACCTGACCGGCGGCCGCGTCACTCGTATCTGGGCGGTCCGCAACCCGGAGAAACTCCGGCCGTGGACCGGGAGCCGGGCTCCCCGCGACGCGTAGGTCCGGTTCCAGGGGCACTTGCCCACCGCCGCCCGGAGCCCGCACGGGCGCGCACGGTCACCCCGGCTCAGCCCTGCTCCCGGACTCCCCACGGGGAGCCGTACGCGGTCAGCAGGTCCAGGAACGGGCGCGGCGGAAGGGCCTCCGGGCCGAGCACGCCGGCCTCCGTCCACACCCCGCCCGCCATGAGCTCGAGCGCCACGACCGGGTTGACCGCGGTCTGCCACAGCACGGCCTGGGAACCGTACTCGCGCATCGACCACTGGTTGTCCACCACGTGGTACAGATACACCTCGCGCGGCCTGCCGTCCTTGGTGCCCTTCACCCATGTGCCCGCGCAGGTCTTGCCGGCCATGCGCTCGCCCAGCGTGGCCGGGTCGGGCAGGCACGCGGCGACCACGTCGCGCGGGGAGACCCGGGCCGGGGCGCCGTCCGCGCCGCGCACCGTGACCGGTTCGGTCGAGTCCAGGCCCAGCGCGTGCAGGGTCTTCAGCTTGGCGATGAAGTCCTCGCCCAGTCCGTACTTGAAGGTGACCCGCCGCGCTTCGACCCAGCGCGGGACCAGCAGCACCTCCTCGTGTTCGACGTTGACGCATTCGACCGCGCCGATGCCCTCGGGGAAGTCGAACACCTCCGGCTCGCTGAACGGTTCGGTGGTGAACCAGCCGCGGTCCCGCTCGTAGACCACCGGCGGGTTCAGGCACTCCTCGATCGTCGTCCAGATGTTGAACGACGGGGCGAAGGCGTAGCCCTCGACGGTCAGGTTCGCCCCGTCGCGGATGCCGATCTCCTCGATCTCGTCGAACAGCTCGTCAGCCGCGTACCGGGCGAAGACGTCCGACAGGCCGGGTTCCACGCCCATGCCGACCAGCGCCAAACGGCCCGACTCCTCCCACGCCTCGGCCCGCGCGAACTGCTCGTCGCCGAGCTTGACGCCGCACTCCGCATACGGCCGGCCGGGGTGCGGCCGGGACAGCGACATCGCCATGTCGACGTAGTGGCTGTCCGCCGCGAGGGCCGCCTCGAACAGCGGCATCACGAACCGCGGATCGGTGGCGTTCAGCAGAACGTCGCACCGCTCCTCGGCGAGGAGTGCGGCGACCGCCGCCTCGTCGGAGGCGTCGATGCGGCGCGCGACGAACCGGCCGGCGCCTGCGCCGAGCGCCGCCACGGCCGCCTCGGCGCGGGCGAGGTCGTAGTCGGCGACCACGAAGTGGTCGAAGAAGTCCCTGCGGGCCGCGATCCGGGTGATCGCGGTACCGACGCCACCGGCGCCCACAAGCAGAACACGCATGACGAAACCCTCTCTCGGTGAGGTCCGCGCAGGTCCGCGCCTCATGGGAGGGATCAAAGACGGGGTGGCAAGATAAGGTCAATGGTGTTGGCATAAGGCCCCGCGGCCGCCGGTCCGGCGGCGACCGCACGTCCGCGGCAGAGGAAGGCGCCCGATGGCGAAGCAGGTGGTCCCCGAGGACGCCCGCAGGCGGCGACGACCCACCCGGCAGGGCACCGTCCTGTCCGAACGGCTGATCGTCGACACCGCCCTGCGCATGTTGCGCGAGCACGGCAGCGCCGGGCTGTCCGCCCGCCGGCTGGGCGCCGCCCTCGGCGCGGACCCCAGCACCCTCTACCGGTACTTCGACGGGATGGACGGCCTCACCCTCGCCATCGGCGAGGAGCTGATCGGCCGGGCCCTCGACGGCTGGCAAGCCACCGGCGAGTGGCGCCGTGACCTGCGGGAACTCGGCCTGCGCATCCACGGGGCCTACCTCGCCCACCCGCAGGCCGCCGTACTGACCGCCGGCCGCGTGACGGGCAGGCCCCGCGAGATCGCCGCCGACGAGGCCGTCCTCGGCATCCTGCGCACGGCAGGCTTTCCCGACCCGGAGGCGGTCCTGATCTACCACGCCTTCATCGACCAGAGCCTGGCCTTCGCGGCCCTCGACGCCGGCGCCCTCGCCCTGACCGAGAGCTCCCGGACCTCCGACGAGCAGCAGTGGGAGTCCACGTACGCCCAGCTGCCGGCCGAGCGGTACCCGCACATCGCGGCCACCCGGCGGCTGCTCGCCGCCCGGATGAACCACAGCGCCTACCCGGTCGCCCTGGACATGCTCCTCGCAAGCGCAGAGGCCAGGCTCCAGACGGTGCGAACCCGCTGAGGACCAGGCACGACTCGGCGCCGCGGACCCCGGGCGGCGCGTCGAGGTGCGCGGGGTTTGGCCGCTGGCGAGACTGGACCCATGACGACAAAGGCGGTACTCGAGGGCGGGCCGGAAGATCTGCCGGAGCGGGTCGTACCGGTCAGCGCGCCGGGCGAAGACCTGAAGATCGCGCATCGCGGTGGATACGAACACTTCAAAGCCACGTCGCGGTTCCAGGACGGCACGGAAGGCCGCTTGCCCGTCTACGAATGGTGGGAGCGCACGGAAATCGCCGAGTAGCCGCCCGCGACCGGCATGGACAAGTTGCTCGAAGAGGCGCACCGGCTGCTGCCCGGCATCATCGACGTGCGCCGCACCCTCCACCGGGAACCGGAACTCGGCCTGCACCTGCCGCTCACCCAACAGACCGTCCTCGAGGCCCTGACGAGCCTGCCCCTGCGGATCACCGCGGGGGAGCGGCTCAGCTCGGTGGTCGCCACCCTCGACGGCGCGCAACCCGGCCGGACCATTCTGCTGCGCGCCGACATGGACGCCCTGCCCCAACAGGAGGACACCGGCCTGGACTACGCCTCCCGGATCCCCAGCGCGATGCACGCCTGCGGCCACGACCTGCACACCGCCATGCTCATCGGCGCCGCCCGCCTCCTCTGCGCCCGCCGCGGGCAGATCCGCGGGCGCGTGGTGTTCATGTTCCAGCCCGCCGAGGAACGGGGAGGCGGCGCCCCGTACATGATCGAGGAAGGCGTCCTGGACACCCCGGACGGCCGCGGCGTGGACGCGGCGTTCGCGCTCCACGTCATGACCCGCTTCGCGACCGGCACCGTGCACCTGCGGCCGGGCCCGATGTTCGCCGCATCCGACCTGATCCAGATCACCGTACGAGGCCGTGGCGGACACGCCTCGGCACCGCACCTCGCCCTCGACCCGGTCCCCGTCGCGTGCGAAATCGTCCAAGCCCTGCAGACGGCCGTGACGCGCACCGTCAACGTCTTCGACCCGGCGGTGGTCACCATCACCCGCATCCAGGCCGGCACGACCACCAACATCATCCCCGAGACCGCGGAACTGTACGGCACCTGCCGCACGTTGACGTCCGGGTCCGGTCTGCGGATGCGCGCCGTGATCGAGCGCGTGGCTCGTAACGTGGCCGCTGCGCACGGCGCCGAAGCGGACATCGGGCCGGCCGGGGGCTACCCCTCCGTGCGCAACGACCCGGCCTTCACCGACACGGTCCGCGAGGCCGCGACCGACCTCCTGGGCACCGGCCCGGTACGGCACTTGAGCGACCCCGTCATGGCCTCCGAAGACTTCTCCTACGTCCTGGAACGCGTCCCGGGGGCCATGGCCCTGCTCGGAGCCCGCCCACCCGTGGTCCCGGCCGACCGTGCCCCGGACTGCCACTCCAACCGCGTCGTGTTCGACGAGAACGCCATGGCCACCGGTATGGCCCTCCATACAGCCGTGGCGCTGCGGTACCTCGCGGACTGAGCGTGCCCCTGCCTCCTACTCGAAGCCTCCTACTCGAAGGGCACATTGATGCAGGCGAGCCGCGCCCCGGCCGTGCCCGCCGTACCGGGGTCCGTGTGGGTGGCGTGTTCGTGGATCACCACGGAGCGGGCCTGACCGTCGCGGTACCGCCATGCCGTGGTGGACGCCGAGGACCCGTCGCCGTGGCCGTCGGTGGTGATGTCGAGCCACGTCTCGTTGCGGGGATTGGCGTACGCGGGGTTCGTCGAGGGCTGCTTGGGGTCCACGGTGTTCTGGTAGTGCGGCCCGGAGTCGTTGGGCTTGCTGCCGCAAGGCTTCTGGTGTACGTGGGCGCCGAACGTCCGGTTCGCCGCCACGCCGTGGAGCCGCAGGTCCACGTGGGTGCCGTCGCCCTCGACCCGCTCGGTGACCGTGACCTTGCTGCCGTCCGGCACCGCTTTGGTGTCGAAGGTGACCGCCTGGTGCGTGGGCCGGCCGTCGGCTGCCCGGAACGACTCCTCCACCGTCACGTCCTGGCCGGCGACCATGCCCAAGGGCAGGACGACAGCCAGGGAGGCCGTGATCGCTGAAACGAGCAAGGACATCTTCCGCTCCTCTTCACCACGGGTTCTCGCTGGGGCTCCCCCTTCGCCCGCGTTCCAGCCATGTGCGTGCCGGATCACCAAGCGCTACACGGCCCGGCTCTCAAGATCGTCCGGATGTGTCGGCCAGCGCTTCCAAGAACCATGTTCGCGCACCTCGCAGTCTTACGCAGGGCGCCTCCGGGGTGTCGGCCTGCTTTTGCCTGATCAGCCCCCTGATCCGGCGGCGCGGCGAGGGTGGCTCGGCGGCACCTGGAGGGCCCGGAGCGGATCGACGGCGTGCCCCAGGCTCAGGCCCGGTCGAACGGCCTTCCTCCGCTTCGAGGCGGTCCACGCCCGCGGGCGCGGGCTCTAGGCCGTCGGCGCCGTCGGCACCGGGTCTGCCTCGGCAACGCCGCCCAGTGCGCCCAGTTCCGCGGCCGCCTCTGACCTGCGGGGGCTGTTGAGGCCGGCGAGGCCGTCGTGGGCGGCGAGCAGGACCTGCCGGGCTTCGCCGCCGCGGGCCAGTCCGCGCAGGACGATCCCGAGGTCGAGGCGGACCGGTTCGCTCCAGGCGGGCATCTGCGCGGACTGGAAGTAGGCCAGGGCCTGCCGCAGGGGTGCCTCTGCCTCCTCGAGCCGGCCAAGTGCCGCAAGGTCGTTGCCGATCTGGTGGCGGGCACTGGCCAGGTAGAGCTTGGCGAGCTCGGGTTGCCGGCCGGGTACCCCGGCGAGGCAGACCGTCTCGATGCGCCGGTGGATGGCCAGGGCCTCCTCGGGGCGACCGTAATGCCGCAGGTTGTGGCCCAGCGTGTTCAGTACGGTCAATTCGGCGAGGCGTGCCTGGTCGGAGCTCTCGGAGTGCAGGAGCGAAGCCGCCTCGCGGAGCCGGTCGAGGGACTCCTCCCGGTGGCCGATGCGGTGCAGCGCCGCCGCCCCGTAGCCCAGTGCCCAGCCGGTCTGGAGCCCGTCGCCGATCTCGCGCGCCGCCTCGAGCGCCGCGTCCGCGGTGGCGAGGGCGGCGTGGTAGTCGTGCAGGCAGAGGTTGTGGGCCCAGGCCAGGTAGTTGAGCTGGACGGCTTCGTCCTGCCTGCTGCCCAGGGCGCGGGCCGCGTCGACGCCGTGGCGGAACACCTGCGCCCATTCCTCCCAGTGCTGGGTCAGGTCGGAGAACCAGTGCATGGCCTGCGCCGCGTCGAGGACGTCCCGGTGCCGTCCGGTCTCAGCGGCCCGGCGCAGTGCGGCGAGCCACTCGTCCCGCTCGGACTCCAACCACGCGCGGGCAGCGCCACGATCGGCGGGGGCGCTCGCGGGATCGGGATCGGCGCAGGGCGCTTCGCCGTGGTGGTCCGCATCGAAGCGGAGGGCCGCCGCGGTGGCCCGGCGGAGCATCCATCCGGCGGCGCGGTCCCGGGCTGCCTCGCAGACCCTGGGATCGTCCTCTGCGGCCAGCCGCTCGGCGGCGAACAGCTTGAGCAGGTCGTGGAAGCGGTAGCGTTCGGCGGCCGGCTCGGGTTGGAGGAGCCCGGCGTCGACGAGTTCCTCCGCGCATGCCGCCGCCCGGCCCGTCGGCATTCCGGCGAGCAGGCCTGCCGCTTCGGGGCCGAATCCCGGACCGGACGCCAGGGCGGCACGCCGGAACAGCTTCCTGGCGGCCGGTGGCAGCCGCTCGTACGACAGGGCGAACGCGGCCCGTATCCGCAGGCCCCCGGCCTGAAGCCCGTCCAGTCGGCGGCCCGTGGCGGCGAGTTGGGCGGTCAGCTTCGCGAGGCGTTCGCCGGGGCGGGCGGCCAGGCGCTGACCGGCGATGCGGACGGCCAAGGGCAGGTGCCCGCAGAGTTCCGCGAGGTCACGGGCTGCCTGTGCCTCCTCGCGTACGCGCTCGGGGCCGAGGATCCGCGTCAGCAGTTCCACCGCCTCCTCGCGGCGCAGCGGGGCCAGGTGCGTACGGTGCACTGCTGCGAGACCGGCCAGGCCGTGGCGGCTGGTGACCAGGGTCAGCGAGGAACCGGTGCCGGGGAGCAGGGGGCAAACCTGGTCCTCGTCCGCCGCGTTGTCCAGCAGAAGCAGCACGTGTTTGTCGGCGAGCACGGACCGCAGCAGCCCCGCCCGGTCGTCCGTTCCGGCCGGAATCGCCTGCCCGGCGACGCCGAGCGCCCGCAGCAGCCGGGCGAGCGCGTCCCGGGGCGTGACCGGCTCCGGGTCCATCCCGCGCAGGTCGAGGGCGTACTGCCCGTCCGGGAAGTACGGGGCCAGCCGGTGGGCGGCGTGGACGGCGAAGGAGGTCTTGCCGAGCCCGGGTTGCCCCGAGATGACGCTCACCGCGGGGTGGGCGGGATCGATGTCACGGGCGAAGGTGCGCAGGGCGTCCAGGGCGGGGCCGCGGGCGGTGAAGTCGCCGAGGTCGCGGGGGAGGGCCAAAGTGTGCTGGCCCGGAGGGCGTTGAGCCTGGGGCTGGTGAGCCTCGGGATCGTGGGCCGGGGGATGGTCGGCCGCCGCTCCGGTCGCCGACCGCGATGCGGTCCGCGAGTCGGTCCGCGAGTCGGTCCGCGATTCGGTCCGCGGGGCGCGGGTACGGGGGCGCGGACGGCCGGGGCGGGCCGCCTCCTCTAACGCGGAGGCAGCGGTGGGGTCGAGGCCGAGCCCGTCCGCCAAGGCCTGTACGGTGCGCCGCTGCGGACCGCGGGTCCGCCCGCGTTCCAGGTCCGCGAGGGCGCGGACGCTCACGCCCGAGGTGTGCGCCAACCCCTCCTGGCTGAGCCCGGCTTGACGGCGCAGCCCCAGCAGCAGCCGCGCGAAATCCCCGCTGGCCGGCCGTCCGTCCGGAGTGTGCATCGTGTCCTCGGCCATGGCTCGGGGTCCCCCGGTCGGTATGGCGCAGCCTGATGAACTGCTTCCCGGCAGAAGTATGCCGGTCGGTAATCCTGCAGGTGAAACCGCCTGGAACGGCCCCGTTCATCGTGATCGACTCGGTCCGGTCCGGGGCGGTTGCCCCGGGCGGGGGGCCGGCGGCGGGCCCGTCGGGTGTCCGGAGCCGGCGGGGGCCGGGGTCAACGAACCGGTGCGGTCACCGAAGACCGCGAGCGATACGACCAAGTCGAACCACGTCGAGGGAACACACATGCCTGCGCACGAGAACCGCATCACCTCATCCGTCCTCTCCCGGCGCCGGGTTCTGGCCGCCGGGGCGCTGACCGCGGCCGCGGTGGCCCAGAACGCCTTCGCCCCGTCCAAGGCTTCTGCGGCCGCCCCGCCGGCCATCTTCTACTCCCCGCACCAGGACGACGAGGCCATCGGCATGGCCGGATCGATCCTGGAGCACAAGGCGGCGGGCCGGCCGGTCTACCTGGTGCTGGTGAGCCGGGGCGAGAACGACCAGCTGGCCAGGCTGATGAACGTCGGCGACTGCGGTCTGAAGGGCAAGTGCGCGGCTCCCGGCCACTGGCACGACCTGCAGTGGCCCACGGACGGCGCGAGCATGATCGTGCCCGCGCGGACGGCCGAGTTCACGGCCTCGGCCAAGGTGCTCGGCGTGGACAAGGTCATCAACTTCAACCTCGTCGACAGTGCCCACGGCGATGCCACGTACGGCAAGTTCGTGGACGCGGTCACGTCGAAGGTCAGGTCGCTGGCCAAGAAGTACCCCGGCGCCTCGCACAAGTTCTCGGCAGGCTGGCTGGACGTGACGGCCACCCACAAGGCCTGCAGTGACGCGGCCTACCGCCTGATGAACGACGGGACCATCAGCGACGTGCGCTTCAACCACATCTACGCGTACGACCGTCCGTACGGGGAGCGCGCCGACGGCGCCTCCCACGTGCTGCAGATCCCCGCCCCGCACATGACGCGCAAGAAGAACTCGATCTACTGCTACAACACCTGGGACCCGAACCGGAACCTCTACGCCCTCGGCTACCACAGCGCCTACGAGAAGCTGGAGGCGGCGCACGGCGACCCCCGCGAGTTCGTGTACACCCTCCCGTCCGGCTACCGCCCCGGCAAGATGTGACCGGTCCGCCGGTCCGCCGGTCCGCCGGTCCGCCGGTTCGTTCCTCGGACCGGCGGTGCCGAGTGGCCTGCTATCGGGAGAAGTAGGCCTTGACGCTGACGGCTGGGCCACCGGAGAACTTCTGCACGGCTGCCTTGGCGTCTCCCGACACAGTGACAGAAGAGGTGGCCCCGGCCGGAACCGTGGTCAGCCCGCCGATCGGGACCACCTCGACCACCTGCTGGGCCGATCGCGGGAGCGGCCGGCACGGCCCCCGCGGCCGCCGCGGCCTCGCCGGCCCGGCGGCGCGGGCGCGGCCGCCCGCCGGGTGCACCAGCTCCACCCCGTGGTCGCGCAGCTCCTTCCCGCGGAACGGGCGGCGCACGGCAGCATCCGTTGGCATCATGGTCGCGCCGGGGAGGTCCTGACGGGGTGGGGTGGCGGCGCTGTGGTCGGTACGGGGGAGTACGAACGCGAGCTGCTGCAGGGTGAACTCGCCGAGCAGGTGGCCCTGCTCGCGGACCGGGCCGGAGCGGACTCCGCGGCCTCGCTGATCCGCCGCACGGCCCGCCGCGCGCAGTCCCCGCGGGCCCGGATCTGCGTCATCGGCGGCAGCAACGTCGGCAAGTCCCGCCTCGTCAACGAGCTGGTCGGTACGGCCTGCCTGCCGGTGTCGGTACACCCCACGGACGGCCCGCCCGTCCTCGTGCGCCCGTTCACCGCCGAACCCGCCGAGCCCGCCGAGCCCGCCGGAGTCTGGGCTCCCCGGGCCCCCGAGGAGGTCGGCACCGAGGCCCCGGGCCCGGCCGGACTGCGTACCGTACGCGTCGAGGTGCCCTCCGCTTCCTGGCCGGCCCGTGCCGGAGTGGAAATCGTCGACACCCCCGGCTGGGAGGGCTGGTCCGGGGTGCGGCAGCCCGACACCGCAGCCCTCGCCAGGATCGTCGGCGACTGCGACGTGGTGGTCGTCGTCACCGAGGCGCGCCGCGCGATGCTCGCCACCGAACAGGCCCGGATCAAGGCGCTCGCCGCCGCTCCGCACAGCCCTCCGCTCGCCGTCGTCGTCACCAAGCTCGCCGAGGTCGAGGACGAGGCGGCCGACATCCTGCGACGCGTCAACCACCTCGTCGCAGTCCTGGCCCCCGAGGCCCTGGTACTGCCCGGACCGGCCCCCGCGCCCGGTACGGCGCAGGAGCCCGGGGAACCCGACGGCATCGCCCCGCTCCGTGCGGCCCTGGGCCGGCTGGCCGGCATCCGGCTGCGCCGCGCGCTGCGGACCATCCGCCGGCTGCACCTCCTCGCGGCCACCTGCGGCCTGGTCGAGGAGGCCGCCGCGCGGGCGCTCACGGACGTGCACCGGACCGACCCCGTCAGAACGCGGGCCGCACAGATCTGGCACACGGCCCACGAGAGCGCCCGCTTCCACTGGATCGTGCTCAGCGCCGACGCGGGGGAGTGGCGCGCCTCGCTCGTCCAGACGATCGCCGCCGAGGCGCGCAGGAGGCGTGCCGCCGCGGCGCGCGAACTCGCCGCGCGCTTCTCCCAGATGCTGGAGACGCCCGAGGAGCAGCACTTCATCCGCCTCCACGCGATCCCGTACACCTCTGAAGCCTTGCAGCAGTTCGAGGCGTGGATCACCGGGACCGTCGACCGGGTGCTCGAAGAGGACACTCGCCGGCTGCGCGCCGTCCTGCTCCGCAACAGGCCCGGCGAGGAACTGTTCCAGGGACTGGCCGCTCCCCGTGCCGGGGGGGTCGTGCCGGCCGCGGCACTGCCGGGTGTTGCCGACGCCGCGGCCGCCGCGGAGTCGCAGAACGCCACAGGCTGGGACGCCTCCTGGCTGCCGGAGTTCGTCGGCACCGCCATCGAGAGCGTACTGACTCCCGTCTCCACCGAGGTCGTGGCTCAGATCGCGGGAGCGGCCGGCACGGCCCTGGTCACGGAGGCGCTCGAGCACGGGCAGGCCGAGCGCCGTGAACGCGCCATCGACGATCTGGAACGCATCGTCGAGGCGGCCTTCACGGAGCAGGTGGCGCGCACCGAAGCCCGCGTCGGGCAGGTGTACGACCGACTGCTGAGCCAGGCGCGGGACCGCGACGAGCAGTGGTGGCGGCTGCACACGACGGCCGTCGCCGCGCAGCCCGAGTCCCTCGACCACTGGCGTTCACTGCAGAGCACGGCGCGGTCGCTGAGCCGCTCCGTACACGCCCACCTCTCTCCCCTGGAAGGGACCTGATGGCGCACGAGAACCGGCAGTTACCGGGCGGCCAGGAATCACCGGCCGCCCAGTTCCGCGGCTGGAGCGACAACATCGGAACACTGCGGTCGTACTACCAGCGCCTGCAGCACGTGGCCGGCGAGGCCGCGGCGGTCATCGCCCCGCCCGGCGGCGCGGGCGCGGCACTGGACCTGGGTATCAACGGGGCGGTCTTCGAGCGCGAGACCTTCCGCATCATGGTGCTCGGGGAGTTCAGCAGCGGCAAGAGCACCCTGATCAACGCCTTGCTGGGGAAGCGGCTGCTGCCCACCAAGGCCAATCCGGCCACCGCCTTCACCACCGTCCTGCGCTGGGGCGAGACCGAACGGGCCTGGCTCTACCGGGACGCGGACCGGCAGGGCGTCGAGACGGCCGTCACGACGGAGGAGTTCAAGCGGGAGGTCTCCCTCCAGATCGACGCGTACGGCGCACCCCGCACCCCCTCGTTCGCGCTGGCCGTCGTCGAGCAGCCGCTGGAGCTGCTGCGCAGATCGGTCGAGATCGTGGACTCGGCCGGGATCAACGAGAGTTCCGACCGCGAGCTGGTGACCCTCCGGTACCTGGAGGAGGTGGACGCCGTCGTGTTCGTCACCGACGCGGGACGGCCGTTCACCCTCCACGAGACCGAGAACTACCTCACCCGGGTCCGGAAGCTCGGGCACCGCGACATCTTCTTCGTGGTCAACCAGTTCGACCGGATCGAGGAGGAGGAACGGGCGGAGGTGATGAGCCGCTGCCGCAACGCGGTCGCCGAGCTCAGCGGGGAATCCGGTTCCACAGCCGCCGCCAACGTCTTCTTCATCAGCGCCCTCCAGGCCCTGCGGTCGCGGATCGACGGAGACGCCGAAGCCCTGAAGGCATCGGGGATCGGGCGGCTGGAGTCCGCCCTCGAGGTCTTCTGCATGCGCGACGCGGCCCGGGTGAAGTTCGTACGTCTCGCCGAGTTCCTGCGCCACAACGCCGTCAACCTGCGGGTGCGGTTGCACGACGAGGGCGCGGTCCTGATGAAGTCGACGGCGGAGCTGCGCGAGCTCCTCGACCGCAGCCAGTCCACCCAGGACCAGCTGCGCGCCAGCGCCGACGCGATCCGCGACATCGTCGGCGGCAAGATCCTCGACATCGAGAACGAACTGCAGCTGAAGTTCAGCGCGTTCCTGATCGACGTCAGCCGCGAGATCGGCGACTGGCACGTCACGAGCGGCCCGGGACGCCTGAGCCGAGCCGTCCGGTCCTTCACCAAGGGCGGCCGCGTCGCAGCCCAGCACGAGCTGATGGACGCGTACACCGTCAGGCTCCAGGAACGCATGCAGGTCTTCTGCACCCAGGATCTCGACCAGCTCATCGAGCAGCGGCAGGCCGATCTGGTGCGCCAGCTCGAACCGCTGATCAGGGCGCACGCCACCCTCCTCGACAAGCTCCGCGCGGAACTCACCGGCAACACGCAGTCCATCCGGGACCAGAACGACCTGCTCTACACGCTCGCCATTGCGGCGGGGAAGGGCCACGGGCGCGACGGGCGCCGCCACCATGACGACGTGCCGCTGCTGTTCCGCCCCAGCTCACTCATGGCGATCGGCGCGGGGAGCGGTGCGGCGGTGGTCGGCGGGACGGCCGCCGCCGCAGCGGCCGGCCTGGTCAGCCTGGCCCTTCCACCGGTCGGCGTGGCCCTTGCCATCGGCGCGGCCGTGGGACCGCTGCTGGCCTCGGGAGCGGTCATCTTCGCCAACGGCAAGCTGCAATCGCGCGCGGCGGAGGAATTCTCCGACCACGTGAAGGACTCGGCAGGCCTGACCGCCCGCCAGTACGCGGACAGCCGTGCCGCCGACCTGCGCGCCGTGTGGGGCGGGATCAGCGAAACGCTCCACATCCAGCTCCAGGACCTCATCGGCATCGTCCAGCGCAACATCGAGGAGTCCCGCTTGGACGAGCAGGCCAAGGCGGGCATGCGCGATCAGCTGTACGCGTACGAGCAGCGGATCACCGATGTGGAGCAGCACATCGCGACCTTCCTGCAGCCGTTCGTCTCCGAGGCGGAGCGGGATCAGGTGTAGCCGCCGGCGCCGTCAGGGGATTTCGTAGGCCTGGGCGCGGGCGTGCGCCGGCGGCTCCTGCAGCAGCCCCCGTACCGCTTCCCCCGAGGCGCACGGCGCCCAGCGGCATGTGCGGCGACCCGGTCCCGAGAGCGCCGCAGCGCATCGACAGCCGCGGCGACCGACTCCAGGGACCAAGGGCGCCCCAACGACTTCACCGCCGCCAGAACCTCCTCCCTGCTCGGAGCGTACGTTCGCCGGTGCTCACCTGGGCCGGGCGCTCGCGACGCCGTTCTCCTCGACGTAGCGCACGAACTCGGCCACGAGTCTGCGTGAGGCCTCCTCCATGGCCGAACGGGTCATGCCCGCCGCGTGCGGCGAGAGCGTGCAGTGCGGGTTGTCCCTGAGGGGGGAGGCGAATCCGGCGCCCTCTGCCTCGAAGACGTCGACCGCCGCGTGCCACGGGCCCGATCCCGGGTCCCGAAGGGCGCGGTCGAGGTCCGCTTCGCGGACCACGCTCGCCCGGGCGGTGTTGACCAGGACCGATCCCGGCCGCATCAACCGGAGTTCCTCGGCCCCGATGAGGCCGTTCGTCTCGGCCGTGGCCGGCACGTGTACACGGTCGCCGCCGCCCAGGAGCCCTGCTGCAGGGCCTGTGCCCGCCGGGACACACCACGCAGGGCGTCGAGCATGAGGGCCAGGGTCAGTTCGGCGACGGCCCCGGCGTTGGCCCCGGGGGTGGTACGCAGAGCAACGCCGAGACGTCGCGCCGCCGCGGTGTCGAACGTGTCGGAGCCCGCCGCGGCGCGGCCGACGAGTACCAGACGGTGCCGAAGGGAGTCCGAGGTGGCCCGCTCGAGCACGGCCTCGGTGAGGGGGATGCCGGCCCGGCACTTCAGGGCTCCGTGGCCGAGGCCGCCGTCCTCCGGCTGCCGGGCCAGTTCCTCCTCCGCGAACCCGTCGAAGTCCAGGGTGCGCCACCGCTGCGCGATGCGCGATCGCAATGCGGGATCGGCCACCGGGCGGATGTTGACCGTCGGTTCGAAGCCGAGGCGGCTGAGGTCCGCCAGCTCGGTCAGCGCCGTCGTACCCGATGGGTAGGCACGAACCAGGGGCTCACGAACCCCCACCGGCCCGTACCGCGCTGCGCGCCATGCCGGGGCCGGATCCGGGGTCGGGGGACGGCTCCGTCCGTCCTCGGCCGGTTCGGGAATTGTCACCGTCGTGTCTCAGGGGCCGTACGACAGAACTCGGCCGGGAGGAGCTCCGTGTCTCCAGTGTCCTCGTTCTGGAACCCGCCGGGGTGAGCGAACCGATCGAACCACCAAGGGGATTCCGATGTTCCGTACTCGTCCGTGCCGCTTTCCTCGCCGTTCTCGCGACCGCCGGCGTACTCCTGCTCTCCGCCGGCAACGGCAACGGCAACGGCAACGGCAACGGCAACGACGGGGCGGCAGACACCGCTGCTTCCCCGAGCGCCTCCGTGGCCGAACTCACCTTCCAGAACGGCACCGCTCAGCAGAACAACGCCCGGCCGAACACGGGCGACCTCGCGCCGGACGCCGCTCCTGCCGCGGTTCCCGAGAAGCCGGTGGCCCGCTCGGGCCGCCATCGGTTCCCGGCCGTGAAGTCCCTCCGCTTCGGCGGCTGAGCCGGGCGCATCGGGGCGGGTGGACGAAGCACCGCCGGTCCACCCACCCCCGCTGATCCTCCTCTTCCGACTTCCGTCCGACGCCCGGCAGTTCCGGGCGCCGCGGCCCCACACCCCGAGGAACGTCACCATGAACGTGCATTTCACCCGCCCCTGGGGCGCGGTACGCCCGGGCGTCCTGGCCGTCCTGCTCATCGCCCTGGCCGTCCTCGCCGTGACGACCGCCTGCTCCGGGCCGGTCGATACGCTCAGGCGGGCCGTACCCGGCTTCTCCAATCCCGTCGTCCCCGGTCTCTGGACTCCGCAGCGCATGGCCGAAGCCGCCGGATACGACACGCCCGTGGCGGACGGGCTCGGTGCCGACCTGGGGGAGACCGACCCCGAACCGGCCCCTGTTCGGGCAGCTGCCGAGCGTGCCCCGTACCGCGCGAGTGCGCCCGCGCTGGGGAAGGTCTTCTTCGACGGGCCGGACGGGCCGAGCGTCTGCTCCGGCACCGCCGTCGAGGACCCGGACCGGCCGGGCCGCTCCAGCCTGGTGTGGACGGCGGGTCACTGTGTCCACGGCGGCGCGGGCGGCACCTGGCACCGAAACATCGTCTTCGTCCCCTCCTACAACGACCGGGGTCTCACCGGCGCGTCCCGCCGCGCGGCCGGGGCGGCCGACGTTGCTCCCCTGGGCACGTGGTGGGCCGACCGGGCCGGGACCTCCGAGCAATGGCTCGTGGAGGGCGCCGCCACCGGCGGCGCCGGTGCGTCCGGCGACTTCGCGGTGCTGCACGTGGCCCGGCAGGACACCCGCACGTCGCTCCAGGTGGCGACCGGGGCGGCCGTACCGGTCTGGTTCGATGCGCCGCCGACGCCCGCGATCCCGGCGATGAAGGCTTGGGGCTACCCGGCCGCCGCCCCCTTCGACGGGCAG
The DNA here is from genome assembly GCF_000717655.1 of Streptomyces katrae. GTDB lineage: Bacteria > Actinomycetota > Actinomycetes > Streptomycetales > Streptomycetaceae > Streptomyces > Streptomyces katrae_B. Next base: position 142,570 of record NZ_JNZY01000024.1, on the reverse strand, counting down.
CGGATGTTCGCCTGCCAGGACCGCCCCGGACGGCTGTCCCTGCGCCGCGACCGGCCGTCGCTGTACCGCATCGGCTGCACGATGACCGGCGGCTCCTCCGGTGGTGGCTGGTTCGCCCAGCGTCCCGACGGCACCCTCGCCCTCGTGAGCAACACCTCCATCGGCCCGGCCTCGTCCACCTGGCTGGCGGGGCCTCGACTGGGCGGAAAGGCCCGAGCCGTGTACGCCTCGGTCGCGAAGGACGGCCCGGCAGCATGAGAGGCCTGGACGGCGTGGTGCAAGCCGTCGCCTCCGCCCTTACCGTGCTCCTCTGAGCGTGCTGGTCGGCTGACTGCCGGGGGCAGCCGCGGCCGGCCGCGGGGGGTCCGGCTCGGGGTTCTCGAGAACGGGCCGGGACCACGGGGCATCGAAGCCGTCGGACTCCGGCCGTAGCCCGAGCTCGCGGAGCTGGTTGACCGCCACCATCGTGTTGAACATCGAGTTCGGGTTGGCGCCGCCGCCTCCCAGCTCAGCGACGGTTTCCCCGTAGCGGGCGGTGAAGGAGCTCGGCCGGACCCGCCTGTTCTCCCCGGTCATACCGAGTGCCGCCGCCTGCAGGGCGGTGGCCTGCTCCAGCAGCGTGTCCAGGTAGCGCACCGCCTCGGCCCCACGGCGCACGGCGAAGGTGTGCCCGTCGGTGAGGAGTGAGGCTTCTCCCTCCTCGAAGAGGAGCGCGACGGCGCCGAGCGTGGTCTGGATCTTGAGCTGATCGGCGTCGGCCATGGCACCGCAGGGTCCGTTGCCCTCGTCGGACAGGTGAAGGACGCCGCAGTCCCTCAGGTGCACGATCACATGCCCGGCGCAGTGGCCCTGGCTGCGCAGCACGCGGACCGCGCCGTCGGCGAACGTCCAGCCGATGAACCGCAGTGAGCCGATCCGGATCCGCTCCATCGGGCGTTCCTCGTAGGTCCGGGTCGTGGCGCCGAAGGGCCGCATCGGATGGAAGAGCGACACCAGCTCGTCAGCGGCCAGTGCGGGCGCGGGCAGCGCCGCCGCCCCGGCGATGCGCTCGAGGGCCCGGCCCCAGTACGACGCCGGGGCCCGCATCTGGTCGAGGTCGAGGGCGGGGACGTAGTGTTCGACCGGCACACCCAGTTCGTCGGCCAGGTCGTTGTTGGCGACGTGGTCAGGATGGCCGTGCGTGGTCAGCACCAAGGCCCGGGACCAGGGCCTGACCCGCTCCGTCGCCTCCCGCAAAGCCGTGCGGAAGGCCGGGGTGACCCCGGTGTCGACGAGCACGAGGGTGTCGCCGACCCGGTGCACGAGGGCATTGGCGACGTCCGGCTGGTCCTGCTCAAGGTCCAGTTCCTGCCCGAGGACCAGCACGGTCCTGTCGTCGATCTCGATCCGGTCACCGAGCGCGGTCACGGTCATGGATCCTCCCGCGGTCTCGTCGGGTCCTGCTCGACTCGTCCTCGGTGAGCCTGCCGCCCACCGGCGATGTCGGCCACGAGCCCCCTGCCGACGAGCGTACGCCGCACCGGCCGACGCCGCCGTGTCACCCGGCGTCGGCCGCCACCCCGCGGCGTGCACCCACTGGGCTCCTCACCCCGCGGCTCCGCCGGATTTCCGGTCCGCCTTCCCGGCTCTGGCGCCCTGCCGCCCCTCCTTCCGCGCCGCCCCGGCGGCCGAGTCGATCCGCGAGCGATATCCCTCCTCTGGTTCCGACGCTTCCAGGTGCACCGTCCACGCCCACAGGACGACCGCCGCCTGCAGGAAGCAGCCCGCCATGCCCGGGACCGCGTCGACGCCATCGGACCGGGATTCCGCGTCCGTCCCGAAGAAGGCCGGAGGGCCGTCGACGATCACGCTCACCCCTCAGGTGAGGAACGCGTCGAACGTGAGGAGGGCCAGCCAGTACGGCTCGCACGGCGTTCGCCAGGCGGCCGCGCAGCGTGCGCAGCAGGAGCAGGCGCCGCAGTCCCCCCGGCCCTGGCCCTCCCCGGTGGCGGCGCGCCGCAGCCTCGAACTTGCGCACCGAGGCATGGCAATCGTCGAGCCAGCGGCCCGGCTCCGGCTGTGAGTCCGGGCCCTGGGGCGGGGCCGGCTTCTCGGCCTCGATCCAGCTGGTGATGCGACCCCGCTACCTGCCACGAGGGGCTCCAGCACCACCTCGCAGGCGGCGGTCGAGGCCGGCCGGACCCGGTCCGTACGTGGGGCCGTCAGGAGACGAGGGGGGCGGCTTCCTCTTCGGCCAGCTTGATCGTGCACAGGCCGCCGCGCTCGGTCTTCACATCCGTCACCTTGAGCTGGGTGCCGGGCGCGAGGATGTATTCCTCTTCGCCGGTGAACGCGGAGAAGCTCCGGATCCCCACCGCCCGGGCGGGCGTCACCTCGAACAGCGTCCGCTTGCCGCGGCTGCCCAGGAAGGACCGGGCCACGCTCAGCTCGGAGGTGCACGAGGACACGCCCCACCAGGTCACCGTCCCCCCGACCGGATACTGCGCCCGCAGGTCCAGCGACACACCGCGCCAGAGCGGCCGGGTGTGGGCGGGCAGGCCCGAGACCGCCGAGAACAGCAGCCGCAGGTACGCGAGGTAGGGCACGACCTTGGTCCGGTCCGGGGAGCGGAGGACGGCGTTGATTTCGCGGTAGAAGGCGGACTCGCAGGTGTAGAGGTAGAGCGCGGCGATGGCGTCGGCGGACATGCTGCCGGCCGTCTCGTCCGCCCGCCGCTTGCCGAACTCGTGGGACCGGTCGATCTGCCGGCCGAGCCCGGGCAGCACCTCGGCGACCGGCGCGACGGCTTCCTGAAAGTCCATCAGTGGGGTGTCGAACACACCGGTGATCGCCGGGAGGACGAGCCCCTCGTCCTTTACGCCGGTGAGCCGATCCAGGTACAGCTGGTGCAGTTCCATGGTCGACGCGATGAAGGCCCCCATGCGTGCCGCGACGTCCCCGTCCGCACCGCCGGCCCCCGCCGCACCCTCGTTCCACCCCTTGCTGGGCAGCCAGTCGATCTCCTCGGCGCCCAGCGACGCGAGAGCCGCGTTCACCGTGGCGAAGTGGTCGCCCTCGCAGAAGACGTCGCCCTGGGCCGCCGGGTTGGGGTGATCGATGTGCCGGACCTCGACGTCCGGGTACTTCTTCTGGAGGCGCAGGACGACCTTCTTCAGGCTGCGGGCGTGGGCCCCCCACCAGGCGAACACGACCCCGCGATCCTCCTCGTCGGCGTCCTGTTTGGCCTTGAGGATCTCCTCGACGATCCGTTCGGCAACGGGCCGCCAGAACGCCGTGTGCCGGTCGGCCCCCATCGCTCCGTCGCCGCTGGCCGTCAGCGAGGCGTTCAGCAGCAGCACGCCCTGCGTGAGCATCGCCTGGAACCACTCCGGCGGCTGGACCGTGTCCCGCTCCTTCAACAGGGCGCGGACGTCGGCTATGGGCGTCTTCTTGGCGATGCCGTACTTCCACATCGCGGCCGCCTTGATGATGCAGCGGATGCTGACGACCCTGCCGAACTGGCTGTCCTTCCAGTCGTTGAAGGTGTTGTCGAACATGGCTATCCCGGTGGCGCTCTCCGGCCGCGGGTACGGGTTCTGGCCGAAGACGACGACCTTCCACTTGTGCGGCGGGTTCGGCTTGAGCGCCTGGAAGGTCAGCTCGCGGACCGGGACGACCTCCGGGCTGCGGCCCTGGCCGATGAAGCGGGCCGCATCCGGCTGCGCTTCGATGACGGGCTTCAGGAACGGAAGCCAGGCTTCACCGCCACCCTTGAAGAGTTCGGTGAGGCCCAGCGGGTCGTTGGCATCGGGCTGGGCCGCGGGGGTGGTGGCGTCGGTCATGGGGGAAGGGCTCCCGGTTGTCGTATCTGACGGATGGAGGTGGCCGGCGGGCTGAGCGGCGGTGTGCGCGGGATCAGCGGCGAAAGGAATGCCCTTTCGGCGGCACGATGCGCACCCGCTCCGTGACCGGTGCGTTCTCGATGCCGTCGAGCTGCGCGGTGATCGTGGCGCGCAGCTGGTCGTCGTCCTCGAAGCAGTGGTCGTGGAAGAGCGTGTAGCCGGTCCACATCAGATTGGCGCACACCCGGGCCGGCACCCGGCCGGTCTGCGCGCCCATTCCGACCAGCGCCACCGAGCGGATGCTGCCCGGCACCTGACGGTTCTGCCGGTGCACGGCCTGGAACGCTGCGGCGCACGCCAGGGCCACGTTGAGCGTGTCCTTCACGTTCTGCGAGGACTGCACCATCGTCGGCGTCGATATCAGGTACCGCGGGACGGTCGCACCGGACGGGACGCACACGGCGCTGCCCACCGGGAGGGTCCCGGCGAACCGGTCGCGGATCGCCCGCTGCACGCGCAGCTGGATGCCGGCTCCGAGGTGCCGCTTGATGACGGCGTCGACCCCGCCGTCCATCCGGCCCCGGGAGTTGGTCGGGGTGACCCACGCGTCGACGTCCTCGTCGAGGATCGAGCCCCTGCGGATCTCGATCCCGGGGGTGTCCGCGAACGCCGCCCGCCACGCCTCCACCACACGCTCGTTGACATCGGTCAGCACCACCCTGAGCACGGGCTCCACACGGTTCTCGGTCATCGTCCACTCCTGTCGGGAAACGGCCCTTCCAACACCCCCGAAGCTATCGGCCACCACTGACAACACCCCTGCACGAACGGGACGATGACGCCCGGGACGACGACCCGAGAGGCGGTCTTGGACCGAGAGTTCTTCGTCGGTGGTGGCTGATGCACTCGTACGAGGGGAGACGACTCCCCGTTCCCCGGAAACCTCAAGATGAGCGAGCGGGTTCGAGGAACAGCGACGGCGTGCCAGCAAGGAGCACCGCGGCGCCGGTGATTGTTCCCCATCCGGCGTGGGACAGGCTGGACCAGACGACCCATGGGCAGCTGAGGGCAAAGAGCGCCGGCGTCACCGGCTAGAGCGGCACCCCGGTACTCGGAAACAGGAGTCGATCGTTCGCGGCGAGCCGGAGAGAGGCTTCGCCGGACCCCGCCGCCGCCCTCGCCGGAGCGCCGCGGTGAAGAGGGCCGGCCGGGGGTATTCCGTTCGCTCGTACGGCCCCCCTTCGTGGGCGCCGACGGGCACGGAATGAATACCGCACTAGTGTCTGCCGGCGAAAGACACCAGCGCCGGGGGTGATCCCGGAAGTCCCTGACAGGGCATCGGTCGCCGCTTTCATCCGGAGCACGGTGATGCATTCCCGCGTACTGCGCTACAGGAGGTCGTGGTGTCGGGTATCGCAGTACCAGGGGTACCAGGGGTACCAGGGCAGCGCGCCGCGAGGCGCAGCCACGCGCCCGGGATGGTCGTCCCGAGCGCCGTGGCCCGGGCGAGCCTCCGTCCGGTCAGGGGCAACGATGGCGACCGCGGCAAGCCCCGCCCGGCCGGGCTGCTCGACGGGTGAATGCCGGCCGCGTCAGAGCTTCCGCACCACGGGACGGCATGCGCGAACTCACCTTCACGGCTTCGAGGAAACTCACGGTGGGGGGATTCCTCTGGGCGTCCTTGATCCAGATCTTCGTCGTGAACAATTTGATCGCCTTCCAGCGCGTAGGGGGGCGAGAGCGACCGGGACGGCGGTCTGTACGCAGCGACGGTCTGTACGCAGCGAGGTAGGGTGCCGGGCGGCGATGGCCAGGGGCGTCTCCCGGGGGCAGCCGGGTGGGCAGGATCCGGAATGGACGGCCCGCGCTGTACGCCGCCTCCGTTTCGCCGACACAGACAAGGTGACCATGTTCGATCCGGTGCAGGAGAATCCGTACCCCGACACCCACACCCTCGGCGAAGGCCCCGAGCCGCACCCGCTGCTGCAGCCGGTGCTGGGGCTGGTGGGCCGCTGGCACGGTCGGGGCCAGGGTCAGTACCCCACGCTGGAACGGGACTTCCGCTACGCGCAGGAGGTCGTCTTCAGCCACGACGGGCGCCCCTTCCTGCGCTACGAGGCACGCGCCTGGCTGGTCGACGAGTCCGGGGCTCCCGTCCGGCCTGCCGGACGGGAGGCCGGCTGGTGGCGGGTGACGCCGGACGCGGACCTGGAGGTCGTCCTCGCCCACGCCACCGGGATCGTCGAGACGTACGTCGGCACGGTGGCCGGTACGGAGATCGAGATCGGGACGAAGGACGTGGCGCTCACCCCGATGGCCAAGGAGGTCACCGGGACGCGGCGCCGCTACAGCCTCGACGGCGACCTGCTGACGGTGGTGCACGACATGGCGGCCGTGGGCCAGCCGCTCCAGCACCACCTGACCACGCGGCTGCGGCGCCGATCTTCCTGACGGCCCGGGAGACGGCCGGAGCCGGCCCCGCGCCCGCCGGGCAGCGCCGGGACGGACGCGCGACGGGGCCGGTGCCGGGCGGTCAGGCGGAGGAGCCGCTGTCGACGACCAGGTCGTGGCCGACCACGGAGCCCGCCGCGGAGGAGGCGAGGTAGAGGACCGCGGCCGCCACTTCCTCTGCCTCCGCGACGCGGCCGAGCGGGTTCTCGTCCTTGACCCGCTCGGCGCGGTCGGCCTCCGTCTCGCCCGCCCGCAGGGACATGGGCGCGGCGGAGGCTCCCGGGCTGACCGCGTTGATGCGCACGCCGTCGCGGACGTGGTCCAGGGCGGCTGCGCGGGTCAGCGCCGAGACTGCGGCCTTGGAGGTGATGTACGCGGCGGCGTTCGGGATGCGGGAGTGGGCGCCCAGGTTCGAGGAGATGTTGACGATGGCACCGCCGCCGTTCTCCCGCATGTGGGCGATCTCGTGCTTCATGGCCAGGTAGACGCCGGTGACGTTGGTCCGCAGTACGGCGTCCCAGTCCTCCTCGGCGATGTCGCCGGCGGGCACCGTGCCGCGGAGTATCCCCGCGTTGTTGACGGCGACGTCGAGCGTTCCGAAGAGTGCGACGGTCTTCCGGACGAGCGCGGCCAGTTGGGCGGAGTCGGTGACGTCGGCGGTGACCGCCTCGGCCGTACCGCCGGCCGCCCGGACGAGGCGTACGGTCTCGTCGAGCGAGGCCGCGGTCCGGCCTGCGGCGACGACTCGTGCGCCTTCGGCGGCGAAGGCGAGGGCGATGGCCCGGCCGAGGCCGGATCCGGCGCCCGTGACGAGGACGGACGAGTTGGTGAAGCGGGTCATTGCGGTGGCTCCTTGTACGGGTTCAGCGATCCCCATGTTCTCCCCCTTGATATTTGACCGATCGTTCCATTTTTTGGGCACGCGAAAAGGAGCCGGGCGGCTCCTCCGCGGGCATCGCGGTCAGTGCGGATCGGATCGGCTCGGTGCGGACCGGTTCGGTTCAGTCCAGCAGGGACAGCGCCTGCTCGGCCGCGTCCCGTACGCGGGCCGGGTCGGCCGAGGCCTTCCCGACGACCCGCACCCCCTGCAGCAGGACCAGCAGCATCCGCGCCAGAGCGCGCGGATCGCGCTCCGGCGGCAGTTCGCCCTGCGCCTGCGCCCGGACGAACGCCGCGTGCAGCAGCGTCTCCAGCCGGTCCCAGCTCGACTCCACCCGGCGGGCCGCCGCGGAGTCGCGAGCGCCCAGTTCGGCGGCGGTGTTGGTGACGAAGCAGCCGTTCAGCCGCTCCTGCGGCGATGCGGCCTCGGCGGCGAAGCGGCGCACCACGGCCCGCACCGCCGGCAGGGCCGGTCCCGGCCCCGACAGGTCGGCGAAGAGCCGCGGGTCGGCGGACTGCGCGTACCGGTCCAGCGCCTTGAGGTAGAGCTCGTGCTTGCTGCCGAACGTTGCGTAGATGCTCGCCCGGCCGATGCCGAGGTGCTCGACGAGGTCCGCCATCGACGTCGCTTCGTAGCCGCGCCGCCAGAACAGCTCGAGGGCCGACTGGAGCGCGGCGTCCGGATCGAATTCCTTGGTCCTGGCCATGAACAAGATCATAAAGGTATCTGGAACGATCGGTCAAAAACTTCTTCCCAGTGAAGGCTCCTGAGACCCGAGTGGGTTCGCGCAGAACTCAGCGCCCTCTCGGACAGCTGACTGCAGGAGTGTCGTGGGTGAGCGCGCAGATCATCTGCGCGCCGCGGCCATTGTCGGGGTAGGTGGCGATCAGCTCCGCCGTGAAGTCCTTCCACTGGCGGGCGATGTCCTGTGCAGCCAGCTCGGTGGCCCGCTGAAAGTTGCCGTTGCCCGAGCGCCGGGCGGCTTCGGTGTCCTTGTTGAGGGCGCGGTTGTGCTCGATGCGTCCGGTGCAGTCGGCGGTCTTGACGCCCGTCGACTCGAAGTCCGGGTAGCAGCCGGTGGCCAGGTCCTCGGGAATCAGGCCGGCGGCTTCCTTGGTCCAGTCGGCGTCTTTCATGGAGCTGTAGCGGCGGATGTCCAGGAACGGCGCGATGCCCGAGCGGTTCAGCCCGGGTGGGTTGTCCGTGCCGACTGGGCCCGCGTCGGCCTTGTCGGACCAGTTGCTGTGCGAGTAGAAGTCCTCGATCGGATGCCAGCCGCGGCCGAGCTGTTCGAGGACGTTGCACTTGGCGCGTCCCGCGCTCTCGCTCCATGTGCAGGGCGAGCCCAGATCGCTCTGGCGCGCGATGACCCTGCCCTGGGAGTCGACCAGTCCGTCGGCGTATCGGACGGCAGCGCGCAGGCGGGCGACGGAGCCGCGGATGCAGGCGAGCAGCTCGGCGTTCGCCTCGTCGCGGGTGCGGGGGTACGCGGGCGTGAAGCGCGGGGCGAGGAAGTCGGCGTTGTCGCAGTGCAGGATGCCGAGCTTGAAGTAGTCGCCCTGGTCGTCGGCCACGATCGCCCCGGCGCGCGAGTCGGCCATCGCCGTCAACGACCCGGGCTCCCATGTCAGGGCGGCGCGAGTGATCTTCTCGTGATTGCCGCCGGAGAACGCCTGCGCCGGACCGGGCGGCAGCAGGAGCAGACACACTCCGCAGACGGACGCAGTGGCGGACAGTCGCCGGACGTGTACGGAGGCATGCACCACGCGACCTCCAGAAAACATTGCAATGTTGAATGAATGGTACCAATTGGTCCTGGAGGGGGCCGCCGCCGACGAGTGATGCGGCGAGCCGGTGAGGCTCGTATGCTCGAAGTGATCGAAATGACGGACTTGGAGACCCTCGGGGCCCTGGCGGCCGGCCCCGAAAGCCGTCGGGCCGGTCAGGGGGCAGACCGTAGACCGCGTGCTCGGCGGAATCGTGGCTTCCTGCACGCGCTCACCCGGGAAGGGGATCAACCATGTGTCGGTGGCTCGCGTATTCGGGAACCCCGCTCGTCCTTGAAACGATCCTGTACAAGCCCGCACACTCCCTGATCGATCAGGGCCTCCACTCCCGCCTCGGTGTCGAGACGACCAACGGTGACGGATTCGGCATCGGCTGGTACGCGGAGAACTCGGACAACCCCGTCCCCGCGGTGGTACGTGACATCGGCCCGGTGTGGAGCAACCGCAACCTGCGTGAGATCGCGCAGCACGTCAGGTCCGGACTGCTCTTTGCTCACATACGAGCCTCGACGGGCACGCCGGTGCAACAGACGAACTGCCACCCCTTCCGCCACGGCCGCTGGATGTGGATGCACAACGGCTCCATCGCCGAATTCCACACGCTGCGCAGGGAACTCTGCATGGCGGTGGACCCCGAGCTGTACGCCGACCTCGAGGGGTCCACGGACTCGGAGGTCATGTTCTTCCTCGCACTGACCTTCGGGCTGGACACCGACCCCCCGGGCGCGGTGGCCCGGATGGCGGGCCTGGTGGAGCGCGTCGGCCACGAACACGGCATCGCTGCGCCCCTGCAGATGACGGTCGCTGTGACCGACGGCTCGGCGGTCTGGGCCTTCCGTTACGCCAGTGAGGGCATCGCCCGGTCGCTCTTCTACAGCACCAAGGTCGAATCGCTGCGCGCGCTGCACCCCGACATGCCCCTCCTGCACGGCTTGTCGGACGAGACCCGCCTCATCGTGTCCGAGCCGCTGGGTGACCTGCCGGGGGCCTGGAACGAGGTACCCGAACACTGCTACGGAGTGGTGCGGGCGGGAGGGGACGAACTGAGCCCGTTCGCCCCGTTGGCCATGTGAAGCACCGCCCGCTACGGCGATCCCCCTTCAGATCGATCCCTTCAGACAGACACGTGTGTGCGTGACTCGTGATGCTTGTGGCAGAGAAGGCGATCGAGCGCGTCTCACTGGTCACGGACACCTCGAGGCGATCCGGATCCGGCCCACCGCCGTTGGTGATGCGCACGGCCCGCTTCGCTTCCGCCAGGATGCCCGACACCCGCAGGCCGGTCACCCCGGTGAACTCGACCCAGAAGCGCAGGGTGTTGTATGCCGACGCGGTCCACTCCGGCTTGGGGTGTTCCGGCAGCTGCGGCGTCTCGAAGCCGAAGGTCACCGAGGTGCCGCGCTCGTCGATGTGGACATGGAAGAAGTGGCAGGTGTCCAGGTCGGGCGCCGCCGATGCGCCGTACAGGTCCCGCAGTTCCGGCCAGTCGCTCGAAGCAGTCATCTCACACACGCTCGTAGAAGGTGTTGACGTAGGCCGGAGGAAGCGTCGGGTAGAGGCGGGTTTCGAGCGGACGGGTGAAGGACCGCGAGCCGCTGTCACCCTGGCCGGGAGCAGCGCGGCGGCTCCGCCGAGGGCGCCGACGGCGGTGCCCAGCATGGTCCAGGCCCTGACGCAGGTGGCGACGGTACGTGCCGTACGGAAGGCCGAGGCGGCGGGCGGCGGCCTCCTGGGTGGGCGCGCCGGAGAAGTAGCCGGCCGTGAGGGCCTCGCGGGCGCGCACTCCGCGCGGGTCACGGGCGAGGTCGTCGACGGCCCTGCGCAGCAGGGCACGCAGCTCCCTGACAGGGTCGTCGAAGTCAGCCACGAGACGGGTGCGCAGCAGGGCGCAGGCGGCGAAGGCGCCGGCGTCGCGCCAGTGCGCCAGCGCTTCACGTACGGCCTGGTCGAACGCGGTACGCGAGAAGGGCGATGGCCCGGCGGTCGGCACAGGCGGGTCGGTGGCGGATATGAAGCGTTGGAGCCACGTCTCCACGGGTATTCGACGCCAGTCGACGCCGAACAGTCCGTAGGTGTGATCACCGACCCGTGGGCGGGCCCCCGTGTCGCTGAGGGTGCCCTTGACGCGCTCGCCCCAGCCGTCACCCTGAGGCCCCGCCCCTCTCACCGGATGCTTCCGAGATCCCCGTCGTCGGGGTTGCCGTCGGCCAGGAGAGTGGTCCCTCCGCCGCGCTCGAACCGGCCGTCGGGACCCATCCGGGCCAAGAGGTGGTTCGTCGTGGACCTCGATGTGGCCGCCGCGGACCAGGGAGCGCAGGCGGGTGATGTGCCGGGCGGTGGAGGCCCGGTCTGGCTGGGCGGGGGCCGCCCTCTCGAGACGTGGTCGAGTGGGCGTCAGGGCGGTATGGAATGAGGATCATTGGAGTTGTCCGGATATATCAGCGCTCGGAGCCCCGGTCCCCGGCCGGTGGACGGCCGTTGTCGCCGTTCACGGCAACGAGTGATCGTCGCTCTCTGGTGACGGGGCGCTCCTGCGTGTAGCGTCAGCGGCAGCTGTCGTGGTTCGCAGTCCCTGCCCGCGCCCTGGCGTGGGCGTTTTGCTGTGCAGTGCCGGACCAGGGCGATCACCTCCGGGGCCGCGCGGTGCGGACCCGACATCGACTGAGAGGGCAAGACCATGGCCAGCGGAACCGTGAAGTGGTTCAACTCCGAAAAGGGCTTCGGCTTCATCGCGCAGGACGGCGGCGGCCCCGACGTCTTCGCGCACTACTCCAACATCAACTCCAGCGGCTACCGTGAGCTCCAGGAGGGTCAGGCCGTGACCTTCGACATCACGCAGGGCCAGAAGGGCCCGCAGGCGGAGAACATCACCGCTGCCTGATCCGCGAAGCCCGGATCCACTTCCCGCCCCCGGAGCATGCGCTCCGGGGGCGCGGTGGCTTCGGGGGGGCCGGCGCGGAGCCGCCCGTCGAGGCGCCACACCCATCGGCGACGGAGAACGGCCGAACTCCTGCGGAATCCGGCTGCCGTTCGCCTGGTGTATTCGCCGCCGTCACGTCAGGCTCCCTCTCCGGTACCCCGGGCAGGCTGTTCTGGGGGCGCTCAAGCACTCGCCGATCAAAGCAGAGGTCCCTCTCGCCATGGCAGAACTGAACCGCCGCCGCTTCCTCCAGCTCACCGGCGGCGCCGCCGCCCTGACCCTGCTCAACGAGAGCATCGCGCGCGCCGCCTCGATCCCCGCGCAGGGGACGACCGGCACCATCGCCGATGTCGAGCACATCGTGGTCCTGATGCAGGAGAATCGTTCCTTCGACCACTACTTCGGTGCGCTGCGCGGGGTCCGTGGCTTCGGTGACCCGCGTCCGGTGACTCTGCCGAGCGGCAAGTCCGTCTGGCACCAGACCGACAACGCGGGCAAGGAGACGCTGCCGTTCCGGCCGTCGTCCGACGACCTCGGCATGGAGTACCTCCAAGGCCTCAACCACGACTGGGCGGGCGGCCAGAGCGCCTTCAACAAAGGCAAGTACGACAACTGGGTGCCCGCCAAGACGCCGGCCACCATGGCCCACCTGACGCGCGAGGACATTCCGTTCCACTACGCGCTCGCCGACGCGTTCACCATCTGCGACGCCTACCACTGCTCGTTCATCGGCTCGACCGACCCCAACCGCTACTACCTCTGGTCGGGCCACACCGGCAACGACGGCAAGGGAGGCGGCCCGGTCCTCGACAACGCCGAGGCCGGCTACGGCTGGACCACCTACCCCGAGCGCCTCGAGGCGGCCGGCATCTCCTGGAAGGTCTACCAGGACATCGGCAACGGCCTCGACGCCGCCGGTTCCTGGGGCTGGATCAACGACGCCTTCCGCGGCAACTACGGCGACAACTCGCTGCTCTACTTCAACAACTACCGCAACGCGCAGCCCGGCAACCCGCTGTACGACAAGGCCCGCACCGGCACCGACGCCAGGACCGGCGAGGGCTTCTTCGACAAGCTGCGCGCCGACGTCACCGCCGGGACCCTGCCGCAGATCTCCTGGATCGCCGCCCCCGAGGCGTTCAGCGAGCACTCGAACTGGCCGGCCAACTTCGGCGCCTGGTACATCGCGCAGGTGCTGGACGCGCTGACGTCCAACCCCGACGTGTGGGCCCGTACCGCGCTGTTCATCACCTACGACGAGAACGACGGCTTCTTCGACCACGTCGTCCCGCCGTACGCCCCCGCGGACGCCAACCAGGGCCTGTCGACCGTGCCGACCGCGCTCGACGTCTTCCCCGGCAAGGCCGGCTACGTCGCCGGTCCGTACGGTCTGGGCCCGCGCGTGCCCATGCTCGTGGTCTCGCCGTGGAGTACCGGCGGGTACTCCTGCTCCGAGACCTTCGACCACACCTCCGTCATCCGATTCATGGAGAAGCGCTTCGGTGTGCAGGAGCCCAACATCTCGCCCTGGCGCCGAGCCGTCTGCGGTGACTTGACCTCCGCCTTCGACTTCGCCCGTACGGACACCGGTACGGTCCGGCTGCCCGACACCGGCCGCTGGGAACCTCAGGACCGCGAGCGCCACCCCGACTTCCGGGCCACCCCACCGGCCGTGGCGACCATGCCGCGCCAGGAGAGGGGCCTGTGCCCCACCCGTCCGCTGAAGTACGCCCCGTACGTGGACGGCACCGCACTCACCGACGAGGGCAAGTTCCGGCTGACGTTCAGCGGCGGCCCGGACCTGGGCGCGCAGTTCTACGTCACCTCCGCCAACCGGACCGACGCACCCTGGACGTACACCACCGAGGCCGGCAAGTCGATCGCGGACGCCTGGAACACCCGCTACTCGGCCGGTGTCACCGACCTGACCGTCCACGGCCCCAACGGCTTCCTCCGCGGCTTCCGCAACCCCGGCACCACCCCCGGGCCCGAGGTCACCGCCCGCCACAACGCCGCCACGGGCAACCTGGACATCACCCTCACCAACGCCGGAGCCTCGACCGCGACGCTCACGGTCACCAACGCGTACGGCGGAGGGCCGAAGCGCCTCACGGTCGCCAAGGGCGCCACCGTCACGTACACCGTGCCCCTGAAGAACACGCGACGCTGGTACGACGTCACGGTCACCGCATCCGAAGTCCCCGACTTCCGGCGCCGGTTCGCCGGCAAGGTCGAAACGGGCGCAGCCGGCCTCTCGGACCCGGCGATCCTGACGGACCAGTCCTCCTGACCCGAGCCCCGATCCGCGGAACCCTCCGCGGAGCGGGGCCACGGCCGGGTGGGCCGGCGACGGGGCGGCCGCCGGTCCCTGCGGGGCCTTGCCGGTGTCGCAGAGTGCCTGGCGGTACGGCGTCGAGAGGGCTCCGTCGAGAGCGGGCCGAGCGGGCCGGGGTCTCCCGCCGCCCGCCCTCCTATGCTTCTGCCATGGAGGCACTGGCCGTACGGCTCTCGGGACTTGATCCGTACGTCGACGGCGCACTCCGCATCGTCGCGTTCTACGACACGCTGATGCGCCGGCGGGTGGACCTGCCGGCGCTGGCCCGCGCCTCGGCGGGCCTGGCCGAGTGCGTTGCCGGGATACGGCTCCACGGCACGGAGCGGGCGATCCGCGTCGCGCCCGACGGCACCGGGGCCTTCGCCCCGCCCACGAGTCCGTCCGGCACGGCGGCGGTCCTCCTGGACGAGGAGGAGATCGGCACGGTGTGGCTGGAGCGGCCCGGCCCGGCCAACCCGCTCGACGAGGTGCTGCTGGACCGGCTCGCCCTCGCCGTCGCGGCGGCCGTCGAACGGTACGGTCCGGCCCGGACCACGATGGCGGACCCCGCGCTCGTCGAACTGGCGATCAGCGCCGACGGTGACGAGGCGGCCAGGGCCCGGGCGCTGCGGCTCCTGGGTTTCACCGCCGGTCTGCCGGTCCGTGTCCTCGCCGTACGTTCACCGCGGCTGCCGCTCGACCAGGTGGGCGGGCTCGTCTGCCCGGGCCGCCCGGTGAAGGCGGCGCAGATCGGCGGCGTAGGGGTCGTGCTGGCCGCCGCCGTCGACCGGGACCGGCTCCCGGCGGGCGTGCGCGCGGGGATCGGCGCCGCCGAGAGCCCCGACCGGTCGTGGCGGGAGGCCCGCACCGCCCTGCGCTTCGCCACACCGCGCGAACCCGTCGTCCACTACGCCGACCTGGGCGCGCTGGCCCTCCTCGCCGAGGTACCCCGGGCGGCTTTGCGTGAGAACCCCGATGTCGCCGCGCTCGCCCGCGTGGCCGGAAACCCCGAGGACCTGGAGACGCTGGACGCCTACTGCGCCGCCGGGTCGCTGCGCCGGGCTGCCGACGTGCTCCACCTGCACCACAGCAGCGTCGCGCGCCGGATCGAACAGATCGGCAAGGCGCTCGCCATCGACCTCAGCGGCCCCGCGGGGCTGGCGCGGGCCGGCCTCGCCCTCGCCGCCCGGCGGCTGCTCGATGACGAGGCGTCGCTGTGAAAGTGCCGGTCACAGCCGCTCGTTGAGGACGACGCGGATACGGCGGTCACCGCTGTCCCGAGGGGCACATCGTGTCGTGTCCGGACGGCGCGTTGCAGAATGTCCGGTTATCGATCCTCGGTGGGGAACACAACGCGCCTTCCCGTCAGTTCACCGAAGCGAACAGGGGCGAGCCCGCACGACTCGTCCTGGACCGGTAGACCACTGGCAAGGAGAAACCGTGCGCATACTCTTCACCGGCCCGGCCGCGGCCGGCCACCTCTTCCCGATGATCCCGACGGCACAGGCACTGCGCGCCGCCGGCCACGAGGTGCTGTTCGCGAGCTCGCAGCCGCTGAACCGGCTCCGCGAGGCAGGTTTTCCGATCGTCGAGATCGGTGACGGACGTACCATCCGGGACATGATCGAGCAGTCCGCCGACGAGGAGGTGCGCTACGTCGCTCCCGAATTGTCCTCGGACGAGATCCTCGACAGGGCGGCCCGCGGGTTCGCGATGATCTCCCGCCCCACCGTGGAGGGCCTGCTGGAGGTCGCCGACAGCTGGGGCGCCGACTTGCTGGTCTACGACTCCTTCCAGGCCTCCGCCCCGTTGGTCGCGGCCAAGCTCAAGATACCGTCGGTGATCCAGAACTTCGGCGTCACCTCAGGCCTCGACATGGTCCGCCGGATCGCCGCCAACTTCACCGAGGCGTACGAGACGTACCGGGTGGCCGGTCCCGCCGAGCCCACCGCGCTGGACATCGTCCCCTCCTCGCTCGGCGGCGACCCGGGCGGCCTGCGGATGCGCTACATCCCCTACAACGGCGGCGGCACCGTCCCTGCCGAGCTGCTCCGCCGCGGCAACCGCCCGCGTATCGCCGTCACCCTGGGCACCGTGCTCACCGAGATGGACGGCGTCCGCGCCATCGTCCGCCTGATCGAGGCCGCCGCCTCGGTGGACGCCGAGTTCCTGCTCGCCGTCGGCGACGCTGACCTCACCCCGCTCGGCACCCTCCCGGACAACGTTCGTGCGCTGCCCTGGGTTCCGCTGGCCGAGCTGCTGACCGCCTCCGACGCGCTGATCCACCACGGCGGCTCCGGCACCCTGCTCACCGCCCTGCAGGCCGGCCTGCCCCAGCTCCTGCTCCCGCAGGGCGCCGACCACTTCATCAACGCCGACGCCCTCACCGCGACCGGCGCCGCCCTGCGCTCCGCCTCCGAGGACGTCGACGCCGCGCTCCTCACCCGTCTGATCACCGACCCGTCCCTGCGCGAGGCCGCCGCCCGCCTCCAGGCGGAGAACGCCGCCCTGCCGACCCCGGCCGAAACCGTGCCCGCCCTGGAGGCCCTGGCCGCCTCGTAGGGGTCGAGGAAGACTCGGACGGGGCCACGCACAGAGCAGGGCCTCTTGGCAGCTGCACCTCGAAGGCTGTGTACGCCAACGGGCCGGCCAAGAGGCCCCGCTGTTCCCCTCTTACGCTCGAGGCATCGCCGAGCGCGGCAATCGCTGCGGCGGGTCCTGCAACCCGATGTGGCTCAGGCCGGTGTGCAGGCCGGTCCGAGCGCCGAGGGGCTGCGAGTGTTTCGCGGTGTCGACGGAGCCGGGTCCGTGGAGGGTGAGCTCGAAGTCCTGGCGCCTCTTGGCATTCAGCGCCAGCGGCAGGTGGATACGCCCGTCCCCGGCCCTGCGCCGTATCTCGGTGCGGCTGAGACCGAGCCCGACGACGAGCAGTCGTTCGACGCGGACCGGCACGGGCAGCTCGAAGCTGACCACCACCTTGAGCGGTGCCGGGTCGTCGAGTGCGTAGAGGGGCGTGCGGGTCTCCAGGTCCCAGGTACCGGTCCAGTCGAGGAGGTATCCGTTCTTCGCGGCGAGCGACGCACTCATCGTCAACTCCCGCACTACGGCCGCATCGTTGGTCTCGTACGCCATCCGGCGCGCGGGATCCAGCGACGAGACGTGGACGCGTTCGTGGACGGGCACCTTCGAGGTCCGGTCGCACGCTGCACAGTTCAGGAGCAGCCAGACGTCGAGGAGCTTGCCGTTCGCGTTGACGCGGATCTTGCCCGAGGGCCGGTGACGCGTGCCGGAGCAGTCCGGGCAGGGTCGTACGACGCTGGGCAGGGCGGACTGACGCACGGCCCACAGGGCCTTGCGGTCGGTATTCATGGATGTGGTTGCTTTCAGGACTCAGCAGGAGCTCTCGCAGGCCGGGCCGCGGCTCCTGGATCTGACGGATGCACACGAGAGCGCGACTCATCACCTCGGGGCCGAGTCGTCAGGCTCCGAGGTCGATCGCGCGACAGGTTGGCTGTTGCCACGTGGCAGCCGTTACAGGTCCATGCGGGCGAGCATGATCGAGGCCACGGCCCGCGGGCAACTCCTTTTCCGCTGGATCGTGGATGCGGTGCTTCGCCCGCCTGATGCAAAGTCGCCGCCCGACGGCCGGCCGCCACCCAGCCGAAGCCGGCGGCCATCTCCTGGCGCGTCGGCGGAACTTGGCATGCCGCCGGCGTGCCGGTCAGGCGGCGCGGCAGAGCCCTGCTGCGACGCCGGACGGTGCTGCGGCGCGGGGCGCGGTCGCCCGTACGGGACGGGCGGTGCGGACCGTGGCCGCGGCCTGCGAGCGGTTCCGTGCGAAGACGACGAGGCGCAGCACCGCGAACCGCGCGGCACCGGCGATTGCCGAGGCGGACAGATAGACGACCTGCTCGAGCACCGCGCCGGGTGACGCCGCCAGTTGGTGCAGGACGAGCATCGCCAGGCAGGTCACCGCATAGGCGGCTGCCGCGGACCCGGCCGACTGGGCATGCTGGCGCCAGGTCGCGCGCCCGCCTGCGCCGAAGGAGAACCGGGCGTGCAGCTCGGTGGTGAGGAGCGTGGAAACCGCCGTGACCAGGGCGTTCGCCAGGCCCCAGGGAATCCAGACGGCGAGGGCCGCCACGGCGAAGCTGGAGGCGAGCCCCACTCCGCCGCCACACAGCGCGAAGCGGGCGAAGGCGGTGACGGCGCCGGGCGCCGACGGCTGCTCGCTCTGCGCTGTCTCCATGATCCGACCCCCCTGAGAAGCCTTCGGCCCGTTGTTTCTCATGTGAGAAACGCTACGTTGCATTCATGGTTCGAGCAACAGATTTGTTGCGCAGGATCGGCATTATGGCAGGTAGATTGAGGAAAATCGTTGCAATTACCTTGAATCTAATGCAACAATGACCGCTCGGATTGTTGCAATGGGTTGGTGGTGAACGCTATGCCGGACTTCGGCAGGCACCCGATCGGCGCGCGTGGCGATGAGTACGGGCTCTGGCGCCGGTCTACCCTTCAGATCCATCGTCCGGGAGGAGTGGCAGATGACCGATACGAGGACCATCGACCTCGGACCACAGACCCGGATCGTGGCCCGTCTCGCGGCGGCCGTCCCGGACGCCGCGCTCGCCGACCGGACGCCCTGTCCCGACTATGCGGTCAGTGACCTGCTGGGTCACCTCGCGGGCCTCGCCGTCGCTTTCCGCGACGCCGCCCGCAAGGACCTGGGCCCCACGACGGACACGGCCCCCGGCTCAGCCGCGCTCTCCCTGCCCGCCGGCTGGCGGGAGGGCCTGCCCAGAGCGCTCGGCGAACTGGCCGAAGCCTGGCAGGATCCGGCGGCCTGGAGCGGCATGACCCGCGCGGGCGGCGTGGACCTGCCCGGCGAAATCGCCGGCGTGGTGGCTGTCGACGAACTGGTGCTGCACGGATGGGACCTGGCTCGGGCCACCGGGCAGGAGTACGTACCCGATCAGGCCGCGCTGCGCGCCTCGCATGCGTTCCTGCTGGCGGCTGCAGAAGACGGGGACCGTGGCGACGGCATCTTCGGGCCGATCGTGCCCGTACCGGACGACGCCCCGCTGCTGGACCGGGCGGTCGGGCTCAGCGGGCGTGATCGGGGCTGGACGCCGCCGACGTTCCCGTGACCTTCTCCGTGCCCCGGCCCCGCCGGGGCACAGAACGCCCCGCTCTCAGCTCTGGCATTGCTTCGTGGCTGCGGGAGACCAGCCGCTCCAGGCAGCGCCGTCGGCGCGGGCATGTACGCGGATCTCGACCTTCACGGGGCCGCACACCCGGGTCGTGCTTCCCACTTCGACAGGGCCGATGGCCTCGCCGGCCCGGACGTAGGCACGGCCGCTGCCCACTTTCTCCCAGTGGCCGCCATCGACGACACGGAAGAACGCCTCATAGGAGACGTTCAGCCCCTTTGCTCCAGTGTTACGCGCCTTGATGTACGCCGTGATGTCTCGAGTGGGGAACCGGCCGGCAGATCCCCGCTGGGCACTGATGCAGCCGTTGACCGCCACTCGGCCGGTCGAGGTGCCTCCGCCGCAAGCGATTGCCGCAGCGTGAGCGTTGGCCGGGATCGTCAGCACGGTCAGCGCGGCTGCGCCCAGGACCGTTCCGGTACGCGTCAGATGCAATGTCTCATTCCTCTTCTCGAGCCGCCTTGTCTGTAGAGACCATCGCTCGTCCTGAGGCGCGACGAGCAGCGTTTCCCTGGCCTTTTCGCCCAATTGGGTGCAGATGATTCCGATCGGCGAGCGTCACCTGACCCCGGGCGGAGCCGCCGCGCGCGCTGGGCGAGCCGCTCCGGTGGTGGCCAGCGGCACCTCCGCCCACACCTGCTTTCCGCCGCTGAGCGGTACCGAGCCCCACGACGCCGTCGTCGCCTCGACGATGAGGATTCCGCGGCCACCCGTCGCCGACCAGTCCACGCTCGCCGGCTTGACCGGGCTGCGGGGCGAGGTGTCGTTCACGGCGATCCGCAGCCGGTCCGCGGACAGCGTGAGATCCAGCTGCACCTCTCCCTGCGTATGGGCGATCGCATTGGTGACCAGCTCGGAGACCACCAGCAGGGCGACGTCGAGTTCCTCCTCCACGCCCCACGAGCGCAGCGTGCGCGCGGCGAAACGGCGAGCGTGCTGGACGGCGTTGGGGAGCCGCCAGACGGTCCAGTTGGTCCGCGTCGGCCGGGCGCGGGTGCCGTCGTAGCGCAGGAGCAGCAGCGCCACGTCGTCGTCCCGCCGGTTGACCCCCGCGAGCAGTTCGTCGGCCATCATCCCCGGGTCGGCCGGGTCCGCCATGGCCAGCGCCTCGCACACCCGGCGCATGCCGTCCTCCAGACGGACGTTGGACGACTCGACCATGCCGTCCGTCAGCAGGGCGAGCACGGCCCCCGGGACCAAGCCGACCTCCGTCATGGGGAATGCGGTGTCCGTGACCACTCCCATCGGCGGTCCTCCTTCGACCGTCATCTCCGCGGTAGTGCCGTCCGGGTTGCGCAGGATCGGCTGCGGGTGGCCGGCGCGGACGAACCAGGCGATGCCCTCCTCCATGTCCAGGTCCACGTACAGACAGGTGGCGAACAGATCCGTCTCCATGCCGACGAGCAGCCGGTTGGCCCGGGCGATGACCACATCGGGCGGGTGGCGCTCCACTGCGTAGGCCCGCACGGCGGTCCGCATCTGGCCCATGATGGTCGCAGCCCCGGCGCTGTGCCCCTGCACATCGCCGATGACGAGCGCCACGTGGCCGTCGCCGAGCGGGATCACGTCGTACCAGTCGCCGCCCACCTCGAGCCCCACGGTCGCGGGGAGATACCGGGCGACGGCCACCCCGCCGGGCAACGAAGGGAGTTTGCGCGGCAGCAGGCTGCGCTGGAGCATGGTGGCGAGTTCATGGCCGGCGTCCAGCGCGTGCGCGCGCGTCAGCGCCTGCCCCACCAGCCCCGCGGTGGCGGTGAGCAGGGACCGCTCCTCCGGTCCGAACCGGTGCTGCCCGTCCCACCCCACGAGGCAGACCCCGACCATCCGGCCGTCCGCCGGCAGCGGCAGGACCGCGAGCCCGCCGGGCCCGATCCCCGCGAGCGCGGGTTCGAGGTCCGCACCCGGCGGCCACAGGCTCACATGGCCCTCCCGCAGCACGCTCTGCAGCGTGGGCAGGTCGTGCATCGAGGCGTCCGGCCACTCGGACCGCCATTCCGAACGCCACATGTCCGGCCATGCCTGCGGGTCGGGAGGATCGAGGACGGTGACCACGAGCCGGTCGGCCTCCAGTTCCGCGACCGCCACCCGGCTCGCGTCCAGCGGCCCGCGCAGGGAGTTGACCACTATTTGGCTGACGTCCCTGATGGTCGTCGCGCCGGCCAGCTGGGCGGACAGCCGCTGCACGATGGAGACTTCGTCGGCGCTGGGGCGCAGGTAGGAGGCGTCGGCCACCACGCCGAGGACCCGTACGGGGGTGCCGTCGTCGTCGGTGATCACCCGGCACCGCAGGCCCAGCCAGCGCAGTTCACCCCCCGGCCGGCGGATGCGGAACGCCAGCTGCTGCGGACCCGACGTCAGCCTGTCGGGCTCGACGACGGCCATCAGCGCAGGGACGTCGTCCGGTGCGGCACTCTCGAGCAGCGTCTCCACCTTGCCGTCGAACTGGTCGGGCGGGATGCCGAGCATCTCCAGCACGCGCGCGTGCGCCTCCATGCGGCCGGTGTCGAGTTCCAGGATGAACGCGCCGCCCCGGAGCGGGACCAGAGTGTGTCCCCGCAGGGGGCGGCGCGGGGCCGGGCGCCCGGGCGCATGGGCGGCCACCGATGCGAGTCCGGCGGCGACCTGGTCGGCGTACAGCTCCAGCAGGCTCCGGCGGTCGTTGCTGAACCCGTCGGGGACGTCACCGGCGACGATCAGACAGCCCAGCTCCTGGGAGCCGTGCCCGAGCGGCAGGGCGCCGAGCGAGAGCCTGGCCGGAGACGCCTTGACGGAGTCGTCCCGTACCCGGCCGGGGAAGTGGTGCGGGTCCTCCTCGACGTACGCTGCGAGTTCCTTCGGGTTCAGCCACAGCGGGCGGCCCGAGCGGTAGGCCTCGGCGGCGGGGGAGTGCCCGTCCACGGAGAGGACCGCCGGCAGGCCGTACAGCATGGCGCGGTTTCCGGTCAGCTCGGCCAGATGGAGTTCCTCGCGGCCGTCGGCGAGCACGTAGACAGCGGCCAGCTCAGCCCCGCAGAACGCAAAGCGCTGCCTCGTCACGGTCTGTAACGCCTTTCTGCGAGAGCAGCCGCGGTCGACCGCCCTCCCTCCATGCTGTCGCGCCCTACACGTTCAGGGCGAGTCGGGAGCGGACAGAGGGGGCATGACCGGTCTCAGCGGAACGCGGCGACATTGCGGCCGGCCCAGTCCGCGAAGGGGCGCGGCGCGCGGCCGAGGATCCGCTGCACGTCCGGGCTGACGCGCAGCTCGGCCGGATTCGGGGAGCCGAGGACGTCCAGGGTGTCCTCGGCGAGTTCCACCGGCATGCTCTGGGCCATGGCTGCCTTGGCCTCGTCGCGGGTGAGGTCGTGGAACCGCACCGGCGAGCCCAGCGCGGCGGCGATGGCCTCCGCCTGCTGCCGAGGGGTGATCCTCTCCGGGCCGGTCAGCTCGTACACACCGCCGGTGTGGCGGTGATCCAGCAGGCAGGCGGCGGCGACCTCGGCGATGTCCGCCGGGTCGATGACCGGTACCCCGATGTCACCGAAGGGCGCGGCGACGACCCTCTGCGCGCGGACGGACTCGGCCCACCACAGGGCGTTGGAGGCGAAGCCTCCCGGCCGCAGGACGGCCCAGTCCAGGCCGGACTCCCGCAGTACGTCCTCCACCGCGCGCAGCGCGATCCGCGTCGGGCCGAAGGGTCTGGTGGCCACGCCCTGCGAGGAGAGCAGTACGACCCGGCGGACCCCGCCGGCCGCGGCTTGGCGGATGACGTCGGCCGGGCTGGCTCCTGCGGCGTGCAAGCCGCCGGACAGCAGCAGAAACAGCGCCTTCGCCCCGGCCAGCGCGGGCTCGAGGCCGGCCGGCTCGGCCAGGTCTGCCGCCACGTGGCGGACACCGTCCGGCACGGCCGCCGCGTGCCGCGACACCGCCGTCACCCGTCGGCCCGCCTCGGCCAGCGCCCGCGTCAGCGGCCGCCCCACATTCCCGGTAGCCCCGGTCACCACGATCATGATCAGCTCCTCGCCCGATGTGCTCCGTGGGCGTTGACGCTAGGAGAGGGGCTAACTTTTGGTAAGGACATACCTGGAGGTAAGCTCATCACATGGAGGAAGGCGCGCAGCTCACACGACCCGAGGCGGCCCGGCGGTATGAGGTGTTTCACACCGACTGCCCCGCGCGCGATGTGGTCGACCATGTGACCAGCAGATGGGGCATCTGGGTGTTGATCTCCTTGCGGAGCAACGACCTCAGGTTCTACGAGCTGCGCGAGAGCATCCGGGGCATCAGCGAGAAGATGCTCGCCCAGACCCTGCGCTCGCTGGTTCAGGACGGCCTGGTCTGGCGGGAGGTCGAACCGACGACACCGCCCCGGGTCACGTACGGACTGACCGAGTTCGGCCGGGACATCAGCGAACCGCTGACAGAGCTGTTCGACCGGATCACGCGGCGGCTGCCGCCCCGCAGCGCGGGATAACGGGGCGGTTGCCGTCGGCGCCGGCGCGTCAGACGGTGCCCTGCGTTGCCCCGGGCCGCTTCTTCTGCGCGTCCACCGCGGCCCGCTCCAACACCGCCGTGCGCTCGATGACCGTGCTCGCCTTGATCCCGTCGTGCCCCCTGACCTGCACGCCCCGGCCGCCGAGGTAGCCGTACGTCGAGCGGTCGAAGACCCACTCGGTGCGCTCGCCCCGCTGCTCGTCGAGCCGGGCCAGCGCGACGCCGTCGCGGGTCGGCGCGCTCGCGGCGTCAGCTCCGCTCGGGGGCGAAGTCACGGCGTGCCGGGCAGCCGGACCGTGACGAGCAGACCGCCGGCGGGGCGGGGGACGAGGTCGAGGGTTCCGTCGTGGGCGCGGACGACGCTGTGCACGATGGCCAGGCCGAGGCCGACTCCGGCGTGCTCGTCGGTGCGTACGCGTTCCGTCCCGCGCTGGAAGGGTTCGGTGAGGGTCGGTACCAGTTCCGGCGGGAGCCGACTGCCGGTGTTCTCGACCCGCAGCACGCTCGTGTCGCCCTGCGCCTCGGTATGGACGGTCACGGTGCCGCCGGCGGGGAGGTTGTGGACGACGGCGTTCTGGACGAGGTTCGTCACCATCCGCAGCAGGAGCTCCGCGGAGCCGCTGGTCCGCGCCGCCCCACCGGTGACGTCGAGCGTGATCCGCCGCCGTTCGGCGAAGGGAAGCAGAGTTTCGGCGGCTTCTTCGGCGAGGAGGGAGAGGTCGACGCTCTCGCGGGTGAAGTTTCCGCTGTCGCCTCGGCTGAGCAGCAGGAGGGCCTCGGTGAGGTCGATCGCCCGCGCATTGACAGCGTGCAGGCGTTCGATGAGTTCGTCCCGGTCCCGCGCGGGGTCCTTGCGGGCGACGTCGAGGAGCGTACGCGAGATGGCCAGCGGCGTGCGCAGCTCGTGGGAGGCGTTGGCGGCGAACCTCTGCTGCTCGGCGACGTGGGACTCGAGTTGTCGGAGCATCGAGTCGAACGCGTCGGAGAGTGTACGGAATTCGTCTTGGCGGCCCTTCATACGGATCCGGTGGGACAGCGACCCGTTCTCCGCCCTCCGTGCCGCGTCCGTGATCTGTGTGAGGGGGGCGAGCATCCGGCCGGCGAGGATCCATCCTCCGACGAGGCCGAACACGAGCAGGAAGGCCATCGCCACGGCCGCGGCGGGGGCGAAGGTGTGCACGAGGAGGTAGCGGTTGGGCGAGATACCGAGAAGGCCCTGAGAGTTGTCGGGTACGTAGCGCAGCAGGAACACCCACACCACGGTCAGCAGGAGAGCCCCGGCGACGGCGAGGAATCCGGCGTAGCTGAGGGTGAGTTTCAGACGGGCGCTGAGCCCTGGGCGTCTATGCATGCGTACTGCCGGGGCCGAAGTCGTCCTTGCCGGGGGCGGTGGTGTCCGTACCGGTGTCGATCCGGTAGCCGACGCCGGGCACCGTGGCGATGATCCATGGTTCGCCGAGCCGCTTGCGCAGTGCGGAGACGGTGATGCGTACGGCGTTGGTGAGGGGGTCGGCGTTCTCGTCCCAGGCCCGTTCCAGCAGCTCTTCGGCGCTGACGACCCCGCCCTCGGCGGCGACGAGGACTTCCAGCACGGCGAACTGTTTGCGGGTGAGCGCGACGTAGCGTCCCTCGCGGAAGACCTCCCGGCGGAAGGGGTCGAGCCGCAGGCCCGCGATCTCGCTGACCGGGGGCCGGGCGTACGCGCGCCTGCGGTCCAGCGCCCTCAGCCGCAGGACGAGTTCCCGCAGCTCGAACGGTTTGGTGAGGTAGTCGTCGGCGCCGAGTCCGAACCCGGAAGCCTTGTCGTCGATCCGGTCGGCAGCGGTGAGCATGAGGATCGGGATGCCGCTGCCGGAGGCGACGATGCGCCGGGCGACCTCGTCGCCGGAGGGACCGGGGATGTCGCGGTCGAGGACCGCGAGGTCGTAGGAGTGGACGCTGAGCAGTTCCAGGGCGGAGTCGCCGTCGCCGGCGATGTCGGCGGCGATCGCCTCAAGCCGCAGGCCGTCACGGACGCCTTCGGCCAGGTAGGGCTCGTCCTCCACGATCAGTACGCGCATGTCCGAAGCCTAAGCAGCAGAACATATCGCCGACGTATGCAGAGACATGTGCAAATACGGGGCACACCGGACACGCGACTCAGCCTGCCTGCGCCGGGGCGGGGTGAGGCCGGTCCGCCGGCGCTTCCGCCGTAGTACGCCACCAGCGGCGCGACGCCAGCGCGGCCAGTACGGCGCCGGCGGCGTTGACCAGGACGTCGTCCACGGAGGACACCCGGTCCAGCTGCAGTACGTACTGTGCGGTTTCGACCAGGACCGAGCAGCCCGCCCCGAGCGCCAGGATCCGCGGCAAGGATGCCAGCGCCGCGAACCGCATCGGGGCGAAGAACCCGAGCGACGCGAAGACCAGCAGGTTGCCGACGATCCCGAGCGATCCCATCGCGACCAGGTCCCGCAGCGGCACCAGGCTCACCCGGGCGGGGGCGATGCCGGGGGCGGCGCCCGGCATCATGGTCAGCCACAGGAACGGCACCGTCCCGTGGACCATGCCCACCTCGGCCAGCGACATCCGCCACGCCCATGTGACGCCGGCGGCACGCCGCCGGCGCGCCAGAGCCCACACCACGAGCACGGCCAACGGCAGCGCGACCAACGTCATGAGCACCACACCGTTGAACGTGTCGTAGCAGCCGTGCCACTGCCCGGCCATGCACCGCGGAGCGGACATCATGAGCGGCCCCCGCACGACGAACACGGCGCACGCCATCCCGGTGACCACCAGGCTGAGGGGCAGGATCCTGCGCGTACGGCGGGGCTGTGCCGCCGTGGCTGCGTTGTGCTTCATGCCCCCATGGGAGACGGAGGGCCGTTGCGGTGGTGTATCCGATTTTCGATACGCCCGCGATACCCGCGATACCCGCGATACCCGCGATACCCACGATCTCCGGCAGGCAGGATGCCCTCCCGCCCCCTGCCCGGGTGGTGGTGAGCGAGTCCGGCAAACACCGTATCCCTGTGCCGTATTCCCGGACCGGGAGAGCCGGGCGAACCTGTGAGTCATCCACGAGGATTCGTGAGGAATGCACCTAGGTGGCGGTGCCGAATTCCCGTAACTTATTTCTCGTACCTGACAGCCAAACGGGAGGAACTTCCATGATCTCGACCGTCAAGACCAACGTCATCTGCGCAGTCGTTCACAACCGTGCCGTCGTCCACAACCGCGCGGTGGTGCACAACCGTGCGGTCGTCCACAACCGTTCGGTCGCCAAGTGACGCTGACCTTCTGAGGTCGCTCGACCACGGTCCCGGGTTCCCCCCGGGACCGTGGCACTTTGCACCAGGAGTCAGTTTCTATGGGGGCTGATATGTCGGCGGACGACACCGCTTTGGAAATCGTGGACGTTGAGATATACGACCTCGAGCAGGACTTGTGCTTTCTCGCCACCCCGAACGGTGGGCAGTTCTACATATCCGCCCCCACCTCCGAGTTTCGTGCATGGTTGGCACGCTGCGACGGAACCAGGTCCCGCAGCGAACTGCTGGCGGGAATGGCCTCCGAATACGCCGAGGTGGTCGACGTCCTGCAGCACGACGGCTGCCTGCGTCCGGCCGGAGCCGCCCTCGATTCCGAGCGGGCGGCGCGAGTGGCGGGCACCACGGTCCTCATCACCGGCGCGCCGGAGCTCACCGCCCCCCTCGCCCACGCCTTGAGCACCACCGGCTACGCACACGTCGGGCCGGCCCCGGAAGACCTGTCCCTCGTCGACGTCCGCGACACCGTGCTCGTCGCCGCATTCTCCCACCCCGCCCACCGCGAACTGAGCCGTATCGACGAGCTGTGTGCCCGGTCCGGCCTGCGCTGGCTGCCCTTGCGCCATGAACGCGGCCGGGCCGTCCTCGGTCCTGCCATCACACCCGGGGCCACGGCGGACTTCGCGGACGTACTGGACCGCCGGCTCAGCGCGGCCCACGACCCGCGGGTCGTCGAGGCCATGCGGACGGCGTCGCAGCCGGACGGCCACCGGCTCCGCGACGGCGACGTCCGCTGGACATCCGCACAGCTCGGCACGTACCTGGAGCGCTGGGTCGCGGGCGAGGCCACCGTCGAGGAGGTCGAGCTCGATCCGCGCCGGCTCGACCGGATCGAGCGCACCATCCTGCCGGTTCCGACCCGGCCGCGGCCGGTGGTGCGCGGCGACGCCGAGGCCGACCTGCTCGTCGACGACCAAGTCGGCGTGGTGACCGGTGTCCAGGAGCTGGCGCCCTTGCCGGGCATGCCGGCGCAGCTGCGGGTGTGCGCGGTGGACGTCGCCGACATGCGGCGCGTCGCGGACTGGCCCAACGACCGGCAGGCGTTCGGCACGTCCTGGTCCGATTTCGACGCCGCCCGTCGCAGTGCCGTCGGCGAGGCGGTCGAACGCTACTGCGGCAGCCGCCTGCCCCAGGAGCGGCTCCGCTACGGCAGCCACGCCCGGCTGCGCAGGGCCGGCGTGCCCGTGCTCGACCCGCGTCGGCTGCACCTGTATTCGCAGCGGCAGTACCGCAGCGAGGGCTTCCCCTTCGCGCCGCTGACCGTGGACGCTGAGTGCGCCTGGGTCGAGGGCCGCTCGTGGACGACCGGCGAGCCGGTGTGGGTGCCCGCCTTCCTGGTCGCCCACGGAGAGCACGACCCGGTTGCCTACTCCGATCCGCTCGTGGCAGGCGTGGCCTGCGGCGTCAGCGAGGAGCACGCCGTCACCTCGGGACTCGAAGAGGTGATCGAGCGGGACACCACCATGCTGTGGTGGGCCAACGCCGCCCGCCTTCCCCGGCTGCCGATTCCCGACCGGATCCGCGATCTGGTCGCCGACAGCCTGGACGCCTACGACATCAGCCTGATCCATCTGGACAACGAGTTCGACGTCCCGGTGCTCGCCGCGGTCGTACGCGACCGGGCCGCCGGGTGGCTGGGCATCGGCTTCGCCACCCGGCCCGACCCGCAGGAGGCGGCGCAGAAGGCACTCGCCGAGGGGTTCACCCTGCACCACACCTGCCGCTTCCTGGACGACGACAAGATGCTGGCGGACGGCCGGGCGGACCTGCCGCACCTGGGCAACCTCAAGCCGCACCGCGCCGACCGGCGCTATCTCGACTCCTACCGGCCCGACTTCAGCGACGTCCGGGACCTGCTGTGCCAGCAGCAGGTCCACCTCGATCCGCGGGCGGCGGAGCGGGTCGCACCCTGGGTACGGGACCTCCCCACCCGCCCCTGGGACGGACTGCCCGCGCTCAGGCAGCGGAGCCTCGAGGCGTACCGCGAACGGGTCGAGGCCCGCGGCTTCGAGGTGATCAGCGTCGACCTGACGACCTGTGACGCCGAAGCGGCCGGGTTCAGTGCCGCCCACACGATCGTGCCCGGCCTCGTGTCGAACTTCCCCGCCGGCATGCCGATGTGGGGCGACGGCAGGATCGGCCGCGCGGGCGTCCGGCTCGGCTGGCGGTCGCAGCCGCTGGCCGAGGAGGAGTTCAACGTCTTTCCACTACCCCACGCGTGAGGGACAACCGATGGCTGTCATCGACACACTCGGCCTGCCGAACACCAAAGGCCGCAAGCCTCTGATCGTCGCGCAAATCGTCGATGCTCTGGGCACCGGGCTCTTCCTCCCGTTCGCCGTCGTGTACTTCCACGCGGCCAAGGGCATCCCACTGACCACGGTCGGCCTGATGCTGTCCGTCGGCGCGCTGCTCTCGCTGCCGGCGGGGCCGCTGGGGGGCCCGCTGATCGACCGGATCGGGCCGCGGCGCGTGCTGATCGCGAGCAACCTGATCCGTGTACTGACCTTCACCGCCTACGTGTTCACCGACACCCCCTGGCAGCTGGTCGTACTGGTCACGGTCACCCTGTGGGGCGACAGTCTGTTCCGGCCCGCGGTCGCGGCGCTCGTGGCGCAGGTGGCCGACGACGGGCACAGGGCGCGCTGGTACGCGATGGACCGGTCCCTGCGCAACGTCGGGATCGGCGTCGGCGGTCTGGTGGGCAGCACGCTGGTCGGCTGGGGCGGCACCTCGGGCTACACCGCCGTGGTGGTGCTGAACGCCGTGTCGTTCCTCCTCGCGGCCGGGCTGGTCGCGAGCTGGCGCCGGACCGCCGTGCTGCCTCCGGTCGGCGGCGGCGGCCCGGCTCCGGCCGGGGATGCTCCGGGGCAGCCCCGAGGCGGGTACCGGGAGGTGCTCGCGGACCGGGCCTTTCTCGGCGTCCTGGCCACCGTATGCGTGTTCGCGCTGTGCGACCTCGCGCTGACCATGCTGCTGAGCGCCTACGTGATCGAGGCGCGCGGGTTGCCGGCGTGGCAGCCGGGGATGCTGTTCGCGATCAACACCGTCATGGTGATGCTGGCCCAGACCGCAGTGGCCAGGGCGGTCGAGCGGTACCGGCGGACCAGAGTGCTGCAGGTGGCGTCCGTTCTGTGGATGGTGTCCTTCGCGCTGTTCGCGGCGGTGTCCGGCGAGCACGTCGGACTGGCCTTCGGCGGGCTCGTCCTGGGCATGGTCGTCTTCACGGTCGCCGAGCTGCTCCAGGCCCCGACCAGCAGTGCGCTGACCGTGGCGATCGCCGCAGGGCACCTCCGCGGCCGGTACCTCGGGCTGGAGGAGCTGATGTGGAGCCTGGCCCGGGTGATGGCGCCGACGGTGTTCACCTGGTTGCTGGCACGGGGAGCGGGCCTGCCCTGGTTCGCGCTGTGCCTCTGCTGCCTCGCGGCGGTCGTGGTGCTGCAGCGACTCCACCGTGTGCTGCCGGCGCACGTCCAGCGGGAGACCGTCCATGGCTGAGCGTGGAACCGAGGTCCGCCGCCCGGAGGAGTTCCGCGACGTCTACCACCGGGTCTACCGCCAGCCGCCCTACCACGAGGACGCGGCGGCCGCAGACGGCTTCGCCCGAGAGCTGGCCGGCCATGCTGAGCTGCCCGGCTTCTGCGTGACCACCGTCCTGGAGGGCGGTGTACTCGGCGGTTTCGCCTACGGCGTGCACCGCGAGGAGGGATGGTGGCATCCGCGCGCCGCCGCGCCCGCCCCGCTGTGGCTGCGCCGGCCGCTGTTCTACGTCTACGAGCTCGCGGTCGTACGGGAGTTGCGCGGCCGCGGGCACGGGCGCGAGCTGCTGGACCTGCTACTGGCAGACCGCTCCGAGCCGTTCGCCGTACTCGCCGCGTCGAGCAGGGCGTCGGCGCGCGAGATGTACCGGCGGTGGGGCTGGACGAAGGCCGGCGAACTCACGGGGCCACCGCACGGTGTGGATCTCCTCGCACTCCCTCTGACGCCGTTGCCGTGACCGGGCGCCCCTCACCGGTGTCCCGGTGGGGTGGCCGTTGATCAGCCGGCATCCCGGCGTCCACGCCGGCGCCCCCGACCCGCAGGAGCGCGACGCGCTCCCCTTCGGCGTGTCCGCATCCGGGAGTCGTCCGTCAGGGCCGGGCGTGCCGTGGCGCGCCGCTCCGCGCCGGTGGTACGCGTAAGGGAAGCCGATCGGCGAGCGCGACTTGACACAGGCAATGGCTCGTTCGACGTCCGAAACACGTTGCGTGCAAGGGTGTTCGGTATGCCCACGAATCCCGGGGCTCGCCCGCTCGGCACCCTGGACGGCATCACGCAAACATTTCGTACGCGCACGCTATCGCTGCATCGTCTCAATTGATCGGGGGATTCGAATGAGTGTCGATGTGATGGTCTACGATGATCTTGCCCTGTCTCGATGTGCGCTCACGGCACTGCTGGAACAGGATCCGGAGATCAGAGTCGTGGGATCGGTGGACAACAGGTATGCCGCGCTTGAGTTCGCCGAACTGAATCGACCCGATGTCGTGGTCATCAGTTTCGAAGGCCGGGACGAGGAAACGGTCGATATCGCCGAGAAGATCGCCATCCTTCCCAAGGTCCGCACGCTGTTGGTTGCCACCGCATGCGTCCGGTCGGCCGTCCGCAGGGCCTTCGCCGGGGAGATCGGCGGAATGGTGCGGCGCAGTGTCCCGCCCCAGCGCCTTTTCGAGGCGATCCATCTGGTGCACGAGGGTGAGCGAGCCTTCGACGCCGAGCTCGCTGTCGCGGCCGTGGCCAACGGAGACTGCCCGCTGACCCCCCGGCAGCTTTCCGTGCTCGAGCACCTCGACGGGGGTGACACGGTGGAGGAGATCGCCGCACGGCTGTCGCTGTCCGAAGGGACGGTGCGCAACTACATTTCATCCATCGTGGTGAAACTGGATGCACGCAACCGCATTGACGCGTTGCGCATCGCCCGGAATCTGGAATGGATCTGATCCGAAGAGGGTCGGAGCCCGAACGCCCTTGCGGCACAAACACAAACACCGAACGCCGATGTCCGCACGACAGCACTGGCACTGCAACGCATCGCACAAGGACGGCTCGAATGCCCAACTCCACTCATCCCGGCGGCGGTCGGCTGCCCCGTCAGGTGGCCGACGCCCATGTCGACGCCCTCGTCGAACTCGACCCGATCGCCGGTACCTTCCTCGGCGTCGCCGAGAGTTCCGGCCGGCTCCCCGACTTCTCGCCGGAGGGCCAGGAAGCGGTGACCCAGCTGGCCCGTACGACCCTGCGGCAGCTCGCGGCCGCAGAGGCCGTTCCCGGTGCGGACGACATCGCCGAGCGTCGCTGCGCCCGGCTGCTGCGTGAGCGGCTCACCGCCGAACTCGCCGTGCACGAGGCGGGCGAGGGACTGCGTACGGTCAGCAACCTCGACTCACCACTGCACCAGGTCCGCGACGTCCTCACGCTCACGCCCACGGACACGGACGAGGACTGGGCGGCGATCGCGCGACGGCTACGCGCCGTCCCGGACGCCCTGGCGGGCTACCGTGCGTCTCTGAACGCCGGCCTCGCGCGCGGGCTGCCCGCGGGGCCACGGCAGGTATCGGCCGTCATCGGACAGCTGACCGAGTGGATCGGTACGGAACGGAGCTGGTTCGCGGAATTCACCGAGCCCGGCCCCGAGCGGCTGCGCAACGAACTCACCACGGCCGCCACCGCGGCCACCGGCGGCCTGGCGGAACTGCGCGACTGGTTCCGTGACACCTACGCCCCGGCCGTGGAAAGCGCACCCGATGTCGTCGGCCGAGAGCGCTACGTCCGTCTCGCCCGTCACCACAACGGCGCCCATCTCGACCTGGACGAGGCCTACGCGTACGGCTGGAGCGAGTTCCACCGGCTGCTCGCCGAGATGCGCGCCGAGGCCGAAAGGGTCTTGCCGGGCGCCGGTACCCCCTGGGAGGCGCTGGCTTGGTGCGACCGGCACGGCGAGGCCGTCGAGGGGGTCGAGGAGACCCGGCAGTGGCTTCAGTCGCTGATGGACGAAACGATCGACACGCTGGACGGCACCCACTTCGAACTGGCCGCGCGGGTACGCCGGGTCGAGTCGTGCATAGCCCCGCGAGGCAGTGCCGCAGCCCCCTACTACACCGAGCCGTCGCTGGACTTCTCCCGGCCCGGACGCACCTGGCTGCCGACGATGGGGGAGACCCGCTTCCCGGTCTACGACCTCGTCACCACCTGGTACCACGAGGGCGTACCCGGTCATCATCTCCAGCTGGCCCAGTGGGCGCACGTCGCCGGAGACCTCTCCCGCTACCAGACCACCGTGGGCCTGGTCAATGCGAACGCCGAGGGCTGGGCGCTGTACGCCGAGCGCCTGATGGACGAGCTCGGCTTCCTGTCCAACGCCGAGCGGCGGCTGGGCTATCTGGACGCGCAGATGATGCGGGCCATTCGCGTGATCGTCGACATCGGGATGCACCTGGAGCTGGAGATCCCGAAGGACTCCCCCTTCCACCCGGGCGAGCGCTGGACGCCCGGGCTGGCTCAGGACTTCCTCGCCCGCCACACCAGCCGCCCGGCCGACTACGTCGAGAGCGAGGTCGTCCGCTATCTGGGCATGGCGGGTCAGGCCATCGGCTACAAGCTCGGCGAGCGTGTCTGGCTCATGGGCCGCGAGGCGGCCCGAGCCCGACACGGAGCGGACTTCGACCTCAAGGCCTGGCACATGGCCGCGCTGTCGCAGGGCTCCCTGGGCTTGGATGACCTGCTGAGCGAGATTTCAGCGCTCTGAGGGCTGAGCGTGCACGTTGCACTGGCCGGCCGCTCAGAGCCGGACGATGACGAGGGCGGTGTCGTCGGTGGCGCCCATAGCGGGGAGCAGGTCGAGGAGAAGCGCGTCGGCGAGCGGCTCGGGGTCGGTTCCGCGGTGGTGGGTGAGGGCGTCGGCGAGGCGGGCGAGGCCGATGTCGATGTCCTCGCGGCGGCGTTCGATCAGGCCGTCGGTGTAGAGGACGAGGGTGTCGCCTTCGGCGAAGGCGGTGGTGGCCTGGGGACGGGGGACGTGGTCGGGGCGGGCGCCGAGCGGGGGATCGGTGGCCTGGTCGAGGAATTCGACGGTGCCGTCGCTGCGGAGCAGGGCGGGCGGGGGATGGCCGGCGCTGCTGTACGTGATGGTGTGGGTGTCCCAGTCGATGCAGGTCTCGACGGCGGTGGTGTTCTCGGCGCCTTCGACGGAGCGCGCGTAGAGACCGAGGACTTCCAGGGCTTGGGCCGGACCGTCGGCGACACGGGAAGCGGCGCTGAGGGCGCTGCGGAGCAGGCCCATGACGCAGGCGGCGTGGAGGCCGTGGCCTACGACATCGCCCACGGCGACCCCGATACGGTCACCGGGCAGGTCGACGAGGTCGTACCAGTCGCCGCAGACGTTGAGCGTTCCCGTGGCGGGCTGGTAGCGCACGGCGGCTCGGTGGTGGCCGAAGGGGCCGGGGGCGGGCAGCATCGCGTCCTGCAGGGCGAGGGCGATCTCGCGCTCGCGGGCGTGGGCCTCGCGGAGCCGTTCGTTGAGCTCCTGCAGCTCCCGGGCCCGGGTGTACAGCTCGGCCTCCAGCACCCCGGTGCCGCTGCCCCGCCCGCCGCGGGCCGTGATGAGCTCGGTGACCTCCTCGACGCGGTGAACCAGCACCATGACCCGGCCGTCCGGTCCGAGCACCGGAGCGTTGACCGGGCTCCAGTACCGTTCCTCCCACTCACCCGGCCGCTCCACGGACTCCACGTCGTAGCGCTGGAGGGCCATCGCGTCCCGCTCGCCGGTGGTGAGCACCCGCTCGAGTGAGGCGCGCAGGTTCCGCGCGCCGTTGGCGGCGGGGTCGCCGGGGTTGTCGGGGAAGACGTCGAACAGGTAACGGCCCACCAGCTGCTCGCGCGTCCGGCCCGACATCCGCAGGAACTCCTCGTTCACGTCTGCGTACACCAGTTCGGGAGTCAGCAGCGCGACCATGCCGGGCAGTGCCTGGAACACCGCCGCGTAGTCGATTCCCGCCTCCGCCATGGTCGGCCCGCCTCAGCGCTCGATGCCGTCTGTGATGCCCACGATAGAAGCCGGGTGAGGAGAGGGCGGGAATCCGTTGGGCAGGACGTGGGCGGCCCGCCTGAGCGCCGGGCTCGCCTCTCGCCCGTGGTGCCCGGCAGCGTCGGCCCTTCACGTGCGGCCCGGTGCCGGCACCGGCTCGGACGAAGCCGCTGCCGCGCGGCGGGGGAGCAGCAGCGGGGTCGCCAGGAGGAGTACGCCGGCCAGGCCGATGGCCGTACGCGGGCCGAGCAGGGCGCCCAGCACGCCCCACACGGCCGTCAGGAGCGCGGTCGTGGCCTTGGTCGTCACCGCCCAGGCGGCCAGCGTGCGGGTGACCCGGTCGGTCGCGGTGCGCTCGAGGCGGTATGTGGCGTAGACGGGGTTGAAGACCCCGCAGCAGAAGATGAGCCCGAGTTCGACACCCATCACCAGCAGCAGTCCGCCGGTGCCCGGCCCCAGGAAGGCCAGGCCGATGGGCCAGAGCGCGCGCAGGGTCCCGGCCACGGCCAGGACCTGGTGCTGTCCGAACCGGGTGACGAGTGGCCGGGCCAGCTGTGAACCGAGCAGCCCGCCGATCGAGGGCGCAGCGAAGGCGAGGCCGTACTGCCACGGTGTGAACCCGAGCCGGCCGAGCATCAGGACGGCCAGCAGCGGCTGGGCGGCCATGACCAGGCCGTTGAACAAGGCGGTGTTGAAGAACAACGGGCGCAGCGCCGCGTCGGCGAGGACGTACCGCCAGCCGTCGAGCAGGTCCCGGGCCCGGATGCGCGCGGCCGCCGCGCGCTCGGGGTGCGGCTCGTGCCCGCCCGTCGCGCGGATGCCCAGGGCCGAGAGCAGGTAGCTGACCGCGTCCGCCACCACTGTCGCCATCGGGCCGAGGAGTCCGATCGCTGCGCCGCCCAGCGGCGGTCCGATGATCGTCGTCGTCCAGGCCGTCGACTCGAACCGGGCGTTGGCGACGAGCAGGTCCTCGGCCGGCAGCAGCGATTTCAGGTACGCGCCGGAGGCGGCGCGGAAGGTGATGTCGGCCGCCGCGACGACGACCGCCACCAGCAGAAGCTGGACGAAGGTGAGCACGCCGAGCGCGAACGCGATGGGAAGCGTCAGCAGCGCCGCGCACCGCACCAGGTCCGTCGCGATCAGCACCGGCCGCTTGCGGCGGAACTCCACCCAAGGACCGAGCGGCACCGCCACGGCCGCGCCCACCGCAGCTCCCGCGGAGGAGAGCGCTGCGACCTCGGCCGGTCCGGCGTGCAGCACCTGGACGGCGATCAGTGGGAACGCGCCGAAGGCGAGCCACGTGCCGAGCGCGCTGGTCCCGTACGCCCCCCAAAGCCACCCGAACGACCGTCCCAGCCGCTGTCCGCTCCTCATGGTCCGATGCCCCTCGCCCGCACAACCGATCCGCGACCGGAAACATCAAAGCGAGAACCGTCCCCTGGGATCAAACAACCACAGAGGCCCTCAGCCACAACCGATGGTTGTGCTCGTAGGGTACGGGCATGGACCTCGACACCGTCCGGACCTTCGTCGCCGCCGCCGACGCGGGGCAGTTCCAGGAGGCAGCCGCCGAGCTGGCGATCACCCAGCAGGCCGTCTCCAAACGCATCGCCACGCTGGAGCGCAACCTCGGCGTGCGCCTGTTCACCCGCACCCCGCGCGGCGCCGAGCTCACCATCGACGGGCAGGCATTCCTGCCCCACGCCCGCGAACTGATTCGTGTCGCCGAGCGCGCGGCCGCGTCCGTACGGACCGGGCACCGTCCACTGCGCGTCGACGTGATCGCCTCGCGCGTCGCACCGTCGGGCCTGATGCGCGGCTTCCACCGAGCGCATCCCGAGATCGACCTCGACGTGCTCATGCTGTCCGACATCCAGACGGCCGTCGCCGCCATCCGGTCCGGTGAGATCGACGCCTCCTTCCGCGCCGTCGCCGCGCCCGGCCGGCCCCTTCCCGAGGACATCGAATCCGTCCGGGTCCTCGACGAGCCGCTCCAGCTCCTCACCGGCCCCGCCCACGCGCTGGCGGGTGCCCGGTCGGTGCCCCTCGCTCAGCTCGCCGGGCACCGGATCTGGATGCCCGGCATCGTCCCCGGTACCGAGTGGGCCGCCTACTACGACGACCTCGTCGCCGAGTTCGGCCTCGCCATCGAGGCGACCGGCCCCAACTTCGGCTCCGACGCGCTCCTCGACACCGTCGCCGACACCCCGGCCCTGGCCACGTTCATGGGCGAACACACCCGCCTCGTCTGGCCCGCCGACCACGGCCTGCGCCGCATCCCGGTGACCGATCCGACACCCGTCTACCCGCACTCGCTCCTGTGGCACCGCGACAACCCCCACCCGGCGCTGGCCACCCTGCGCGCCCACCTCGCCGCCACGGCAACCGGCGACCACGCCGCGGCCGGCACCTGGGCCCCGAGGTGGGTGATGCCGCGCTGAACGGCCCAGGCCACCGTGGCCCTGCGGGGCGTGGTTGACCGCATCCTCCAGCGTCTGAAAGGCGCCCTGCCCGAGGTGGGGAGCCATCGCGTGCGCCGCGTCGCCGAGCAGTGCGATGCGGTCGACCGCGTACGAGGGGAGCGGTGTAGTCGGTACGGACCGGTCTTCGACGGGCTGGCGAACGGCGGCGAAGTGCCTCGCGGGGCCCTCGAAGGCCTGGTCGCCGCCGCCCTGCGGTGGGACCCGGCCGTCCGTGGTTCCGGAAGATCTTCGGTTCCACCGGCTGTACTGCCGGAACCGAGATCGGCCTCGTATCGTTGGCTGATGCGCGCACACCGTATCGACCGTCCAGCCGATCTCGACGTGGTCCGGGATTCCTATGACCGGGTGGCCGACAACTACGCCCACATGGTGGTGACGACCGGAATCGGCGACATCCGTCGCCATCCATGGCTCAAGGCCTCGATCGATGCCTTCGCCGACACCGTGAGCGAGCTCGGGCCCGTCCTGGACGTCGGCTGTGGACCCGGAACGGTGACCGCCTACCTCGCCGAACGCGGACTCGACGTGTCCGGGGTCGATCTCTCGCCCCGCATGATCGAAAACGCCCGCCGGCTGCATCCGCACTGCCGCTTCAGCGTTGCCTCCGCCACCGACCTCGACCTCGGAGAAGCCTCCCTCGGCGGCGTACTCGGGTGGTGGTCACTGTTCAACCTTCCGCGCGACGTACTTCCTCAGGTCCTCGCCATGTTCGCGCGCGCCCTCAGGCCAGGCGGCCACTTCATCACCGCGACACACGTCGGCGACGAAGACCTGATGCGCACCGAGGCGTACGGAGGTGTATCCGTTCGTTGGACGACGCACAAGTGGCGGCCGGAACAGCTCGTGGACCTGATAGAGCAGGCGGGGCTGAGCCCGGTCGCCGAACTCCGGCTCCCCGCAGATGAGCAGACCGGGCCGGGTGTGGTCGTGATGGCCAAGCGCCCCGCCTGAGGAGCCCTGCGAGCTGGAGCGGCTGCCGATCGAAGGACTTCGGCCAAGGGTGATCGGGCGGCGGCGCACCGTGCTGTCGGTGGCATGCCGGTGGCTGTCGGGCCGGTGTCGGCCGCGTATCGGGGACTGTCGGGCCGATGTCGGTGGGGCCCGGCACCTTTCCAGAAGTACGGCCGGATGGCCGTCCGGCCGTAGGTCTGGGAGGGGATTTCTCGTGCATGACGTAGTGATCGTGGGCGCCGGCCCGGTCGGTTTGTTCCTCGCCTGCGAGCTTGGCCTCGCGGGCTGTACGGTCCTGGTGCTCGAGCGGGAGCCGGAGCCCGGCTCCCCGTTGAAGGCGGAACCGCTGGGGATGCGCGGCCTGTCCGCCGCGTCGATCCAGGCGTTCTACCGCCGGGGCATGCTTCACCCACTGCTGACGGCTTCGGGCGTCTCCGTGGACCCCGATGAGGACGAGGCGTCGCCCCCTCGTTTCGCCGGTCACTTCGCCGGCATGGTGCTCGATCCGGCCAAAGTCGACGTCGCTGCCCTGCCGTTCCGACTTCCCAGCCCGGCACCGGACGTCCTGATGACGTATCTCGAAGCGGTCGAGGCGGTACTGGCCGAGCAGGCTGCCAAGCTGGGCGTGGACGTCAGGCGCGGCGTCACGGTATCGGCCATCGCCCAGAACGACGAGGGCGTGGTCGCGCAAGCCGGCGCGGACGCGTACGCGGCGCGCTGGCTCGTCGGCTGCGACGGCGGACGCAGTACGGTCCGCAGGCTCGCGGGCTTCGACTTCGTCGGCACCGAGCCGCAGTTCACCGGCTACACCATGCATGCGACCATCACCGAGACCGAGCAGCTGCGGCCCGGGTTCAACCTGACGCCGACGGGCATGTACATCCGAATGCCCTCCGAAGGGCACATCGGCATGATGGACTTCGACGGCGGTGCGTTCGATCGCTCGCAGCAGCCGACTCACGACCATCTCCAGGGGGTTCTGCGCCGCGTGTCCGGCACCGACGTGACGGTGGGCGACGTCCGGCTCGCCTCGAGCTTCACCGACCGGGCGATGCAGACGACGACGTACCGGCAGGGACGCGTCCTGCTCGCCGGCGACGCCGCCCACATCCACTCGCCCCTGGGCGGGCAGGGACTCAACACCGGCATCGGCGACGCCGTGAACCTGGGCTGGAAGCTCGCGGCGACCGTGCACGGGTACGCGCCGGAGGGGCTCCTCGACACGTACACCGGCGAGCGCCATCCGATCGGCGCAGCGGTCCTCGACTGGTCGCGCGCCCAGGTGGCGGCCATGCGGCCGGACGCGCATGGCCAGGCGATCCAAGGGGTGGTCCGCGACCTGATCGGGACCCGTGACGGAACGACCTACGCGTTCGAGAGGCTGTCGGGATCGTGGGTCCGCTACGACCTCGGCAGCGAGCACCCGCTGGTCGGCCGCAACGCCCCGGACCTCCGTCTCGAGGACGGCACGCGTCTCGGAGACCTGATGCAGGACGGACGGGGCGTCGCGCTCGATCTGACCGTCGACGGACGCCTGCGCGGTTCGGCGATGCGCTGGGAGAGCCGCATACGGTACGTGGCCGGTCCGGCGAGGAACGACCTCGGGCTGGGTGCCGTGCTCGTACGGCCTGACGGCACGGTCGCCTGGGCAGGGGATCGCACCCCGGACCGTGAAGCGTTCGAGCGGGCCGCCGGCCGTTGGTTCGGTGGTCCGGAAATCTTCTGAGCGCCGGAACACGAACGTTCCCATCCGCCTTCCCCCTCTTCAACCTTGGTCCAAGGAGCGCACATGACGATCACTGTCCGGCCGGGAAGCACCGTGATGTTCACCGGCGATTCGATCACCGACTGCCAACGCCTGGAGAGCGAGGACGGTCTCGGGTTCGGCTATCCGCTGCGCGTCGCGGGCGAATGGGGACTCCGGTACCCGGATCGGCCCGTGACCTGGCTGAACACCGCGAACGCGGGCAACAAGGTGATGGACCTCGAAGCCCGCTGGCAGACGGACGTACTCGACGCGCGTCCGGACGTGGTGTCGATCCTCGTCGGAGTCAACGACATGGGCTGGCACACGCTGGACCCGAAGGGGTACGTGATCCCCGCGGAGGAGTTCGAAGCGGGATACGACCGCCTGCTCGCGCCCCTCGCCGAGGCGGGAACGAAGCTGGTACTCATCGAGCCGTTCCTCCTGCCGATCCGCGGGGTCGTCGAGGCCGGTGGCGGTGGCGTGCGCATCGGCGAGAAGGAGCGGGAGGAATGGCGCACCGACCTGGACCCGAAGATCCAGGTCGTCCGCAAGCTCGCCCGCAAGTACGGCGCCCATCTGCTCGCCGCCGACGGCATGTTCGCCGAGCTCGCCGCGACGGCCGGGCCGGAGTACTGCGCCGCGGACGGCGTACACCCGACACCGGCCGGCCACGCAGCGCTCGCGGCGGCCTGGCTGCGTCTGGTCGCGTGACCGTCGGGCCGTACTCGTCGCCCCAGAAGCACCGGGCGTGCGCCGTCAGGGTGGTGTGCATGAGGCGAACGCCACGCGAGGTGCCTGTTTCGGGTGCCCGGCATCAAGGCCTGATCCGGGGGACCGGATCGCGGCGAGTACGGCCGAGTCGCCTCGCCCCGGCGGGCGGACCGTGAGGGTTCCCTCCGGGGCGCGGATGATGTGGGCGCCGAAGGTCTGACCTGGCGGCCCCGGTGTGCCCATGTGCTCACGGCAATACGCCGATCTCAGTGCCCCTCCGTCGACTCGGCGATGCGCTTGATGTGCGCCAGGCGCGTCTCCCAGTCGGCGGCGAGCGCGGCCATCCACCGGGCAGGCCTATCGGGGAATCGAACGCGAAGGGCTCGTGGAGGGCCGCCGCGGCCTGGGCTGGGCCGGGCCGTCCGTCCGGCCATCGACGAGTCCGCCAGGATCCCGATCCGGCCTTCCGCGGGTCGGAGGGCGGTGCTGCACGGCGGTCGAGCGCCGCCCGCCGGGCCGGGTGCCCGCGGCGGATCCATACTGGTGAACGTGAGGCGTTCTCGAACGGCGTGCGTCTGCGCTGCCGCTCTGGTCGCCGCGGTCCTGCCGCTCGGCGTGGGGACCGCTCCGGCCGCAGCCGGCGCCGCACCCGCGCGGAAGTGTGTGAGCTCCCCGGCCCCCCAGGCGGCCTCGGGGCAGGCGGCCAGCGTCCTCGACATCGCCCGCGCGGCGCAACGGGAGTTCGGGCTCAACTCGGTCGTCCTCCGTGTCACCACGGGGCAGCGGAACATCGTCACCGGGGCGCTCGGCACATCGATGACCGGAGTTCCGGCCGACCCCGCCATGCACTTCCGTACCGGCTCGGTCGGCATCGTCTACATGGCCACCGCACTGCTCGCCCTCGTCGACGAGGGCCAGGTCGGCCTCGACGACCCCCTCTCGAAGTGGCTGCCCGACGTCCCCCACGCCGACGAGATCACCCTGCGCATGCTGGGCAGTTCCACCTCCGGCATTCACGACTACGTCACCGACCCCGTGTTCCTCAAGGAGATCGAGGCCAAGCCCTTCCGCCAGTGGACCCCGGCGGACACCCTGGCCATCACCAGCAGGCACCCGCTCTGGTACAAGCCGGGCACGAGCTTCAGCTACTCCCACGAAAACTTCCAGCTGCTCGGCGCCGCCCTCGAGAAGATCACCGGCCAGCCCCTCGACCAGGTGCTCCAGGAACTCGTACTGGACCCGCTCGGCCTGCACGAGACGAGGAACTCCGCGACCCCCGAGCTCCCGGCCCCGGCCCTGCACGCCTTCACCTCGGAACGCGGTACGTACGAGGAGTCGAGCTACTGGAACCCCTCGTGGACCACCGCGCCGGGCGCGGTCCTCACCGGGGACATCTGCGATCTGGCCACCTCCGCCCGCGGCATCGGCACCGGAGCCCTGCTGTCGAAGGAGGCCTTCCGGACCCAGCTGAACCCCGGCACGGTCGGCCTGGGCACCCCGACCAAGGAGTGCCCGGCCCCGTACTGCCGGAAGAACACCGAGGCCCTCCACTTCGGGTTCGGCGTCCTGGTCCTCCGCGATTGGATCGCGACGAATCCGTCCTTCTCCGGTTACGCGGCCGTCTCGGCCTACCTTCCGACGCAGGAGCTGTCCATCGCGGTCTCCGTGACCAAGGGCCCCTCGTCCCCCGAGGGTAACTCCGCCTCCACGGTGGCCGAACGGATCGCCAGGGCGCTCGCTCCAGACCACCCGCTCACCCTCGGCTGAGGCGGCCGGGGACGCCGCGAGCGGGTCCCAGGACAACCCGGAGCGCGCCCTGGCTGTAGGCGTGAAGGCCAGCCCGTGGGGCTCGCAGTTCTGTGCGGGCAGCGGGTAGCGCGTCAGCTCTCCGGCCACGGTCAGCCGGCCGATGTGCGCAGTGGCCCACTCCGTGAACCACAGGGCGCCGTCCGGGCCCGCGGTGATCGCGTGGGGCCGGCACCGCGGATCGGGCAGCGGGCAACCGGTGATCTCCCTGACGTCGTGATCCGGCCGATCCGGCCGTCGGCGTGCTGTCCCGCTTCTGGGAGGGCCGCTATGCCCGCTGCGCACCCGTTGTCGCCCGAGCGGTTTGGACCGCGGCGAGGTCCCGCCCGGAGCCGGACGCGCGGGACCTGCTGGTGGCGGCCACGGCCCCGCTCTACAAGGAGCTGCTCCTGCTGCGGGCTGCCCCCGACCCCGGCCTG
Source organism: Streptomyces katrae (assembly GCF_000717655.1). Classification (GTDB taxonomy): domain Bacteria; phylum Actinomycetota; class Actinomycetes; order Streptomycetales; family Streptomycetaceae; genus Streptomyces; species Streptomyces katrae_B. The sequence goes on along the minus strand of NZ_JNZY01000024.1, from coordinate 99,221 downwards.
CCGCGGGGGTCTTCACGCGGCCCCGGGCGGGCCTTCCGCGGCTTGGCACGGCGAAGGCCCCCGCTCCGGGACGGTCGATGTGATGCGGACCACTGTCCGGGCGCTCCGGGTCGGGCATGCGTGATCATGACCGGATGGACGCTCGTTTCCTTGGCATCGCCGAGCTGGTCGAAGTCCCCTCCGTGGCGGTCGTGGTCGACGTCATGCGCGCATTCACGGTGGCCCCCTGGGCCTTTGCCCAGGGGGCGGAAAAGATCGTTCTTGCCGAGTCGCTGGATGAAGCGCTGGCGCTCAAGACGCGCCACCCGGATTGGGTGGCGCTCAAGGACGGTCCGCCCGCGCCCGGGTTCGACACCGTCAACTCACCCGGCCTGCTGCGGTCCATCGACCTGGGCGGACGGACCGTCGTGCAGAAAACCACGGCAGGGACGGTCGGCGCCCTTGCGGTCAAGGAAGCGTCGCTGGTGCTGTGCGCCGGCTTCGTGGTGGCGGAGGCAACGGCTCGGCTCCTGCGGACACGCGGGTGCGACAGTGTCACGTTCGTCGTCACCGGCGAAGACGGGCGCGCCGACGAAGACCTGGCGTGCGCTCAGTACATCGCCCGGAGGGCCGGCGACGCCGGAGCGGATGCAGCTGAGTTCCTCCGCCGCGCCGGCGAGTCGCGCGCCGCCGCCGAGCTGACGGAGGGCGTGCGTCAAGGAGCCCATCCTGACGACGTCGCACTCTGTCTTGAGCTCGACCGGTTCCCTTTTGCCGTGGTGGCGACCTTGGAAGACTCGCTCATGGTCCTCCGTCCGTGCGCCGTGCCTTCACTGACCGGCGAGGCTTCGATCTGACAACCGGCGGGCCCGCGCACAGACTTGCAGTCCAGGGCGGTCGGCGGCCCGCGTTCCCGCTTGTTTTCAGTATGTCGTGATCGTGTCACGATCAGGTGGGCCCGTCCGTATGGGTGCGACCGGGGCGACATAAAGACGGTATTAAGGTGGCGTGCGCCTGCCAAGGTGCCCTACTCGCTCATCACTCTTTGCAACGGGATTGAATGTGAAGCTTCGTCATGTCCGAGCAATAGCCGTCTTCGGTATCGCCGTCGTCGCGCTCACGGGAGCCCGCGGCTCCCACGGCGCCAGCTGCGGTGGCGGCCACGGCTCCAGCTCCTCGCACTCCGGCAGCTCGGGCGGCTCCAGCAGCGGTACCTCCGGCACCACCGGCGGCAGCGGCACCACCGGCGGCAGCGACAGCAGCAGCGGCACCTCGTCCGGCACCACCTCCGTGACGGGCGGATCGAGCAGCGCCAACAAGGCCGAGCGGGACATCAAGATCGACAAGTGCCGCCTGGACGACTCGGGCAAGAACCTCGTCGCCCGGCTCACCGTCACCAACAGCGGCTCGCTGAGCTACACCTACAACATCACCATGAAGTTCGAAGGCGCGCCCGGGTCGAACGCCGTCCCCGCCACGGCCAGGGTCACCAGCCTGACGGTCAAGGCCGGCGGAACCCAGCAGGCCGAGGCCACGACGCCGTACACCGGCAAGGGCAACGGAAGCGAATACAAGGAGTGCGTCGTCTCCAGCGCGACCAAGACCGCCTCCTGACACACCGTTCCTCTGGCCGGGCAGGTCCCCGTCCCGGCCCGCTCCTCTGAGGGGGTTCCGACGGCAGATCTCGTGGCTACTCACGCACGGATGAGTACCTGCGCTCTGCCCGCCTCCGGAGCCGGCCGGGACGATGGGGTCATGCATCGAAGGCCACTGAGTCCCGCCCCTGTTCTGCTCCTGTTCCTCGTCTCGGTCGCCGCATGGGCCGCCTGGCTGGGCTGGGACCAGCACCGCGACGTGCACCCCGACGGTTCGGTGACGGGCCCGTACGAGGCATGGCAGGTGGTCGGGCTGGTGCTGAGCCTGGCGGCCCCGGTGGCGTGGGCGGACGTCCGGGGCCACGCGGCGAGCGCCGTCCTCGGCACCACGGCCGGTCTGACCGTCGCCTCGTACTACGACTGGTCGGACGACTCCAGCGGCCTCTTCGCCGTCGGCGTGGTCCTGGTCATGGCGAGCACCCTCGCGGCGACCTCTGCCCTCTCCGTCCTGATCACCCGCATGACGCGCGGCGGCCGAGGCAGAGCGGAATGACGGCGGACCAGCCGGCAGCCGCGGGCACGGTGGCCCGCTGCGGCGGCACTGTTCCCGCACCAAGCTGAAGAGGATCTTCCTCTCCCTGTCCGGGGACGCGGGGTCGGCCCGTTCGAGCCTGACCCGGACGCTGGCGCCGAGCCCGAGGTCGACGTCCGCCGAGGTGACTCTGCCCGCCACGGCGGGGTCCGCGATCTGAACCTGTCCCTCGCGCCGGTTCGGCGGGTTCTCTTCCTCGTCGGTGTCGATCACCGTGGCGTCGAAGGTGCTGCCCACCCGGTCCATGAGGACCGCCGCCTCCACCAGGTCCACGGACCGCCGGTCCGGCGCACTCCCCTTCGCCTTCGTCATCGTGTTCGGCAGGTCGTCCAGGGCCGCGAGGACCCAGTCCGGCGGGGCCTGGCCGTCGCAGGCAGCCACGCACAGCTCGCCGGCGTACCGGTCGACCAGGCGCCGCAGCGGGGCGGTGCAGTGCGTGTACGGGGCCGCGATCGCCGCGTGGCTGGTCTGATCGGGGATGTGGTCGTGGTCGCGGAAGGACTTGTAGTCCGATTTCGGCAGCAGGGCGCCGGCCGCCTCGTGGAGGAAGGCCGCGTGCCTCTGGTCGTGAGGATCGAGCGAGCGGATCAGCTTGGCGTACGAGAGGCGCGGCGGCCGGTGGATGCCCAGGCGCTGGGCGATGCGGCGCAGTCGTGCGACCTCCTGGGGCGGGGCCGTGTCCTGGGTCCGCAGGATGCCCGGACCGCCGTTCAGCATCATCCGGGCCGCGGCCATCCCGGTCATGAGGGAGACCTGCTCGTTCCAGCCGTCCACGGCCAACGGCGCCCGGTAGCCGAGCCGGAACGATCCGTCCTCGAACGTGACCTCCTGCTCCGAGAGGGTGAGCGAAATGCCTCCCCGCGCGGCCTCAACGGCCTCGCAGAGCGTGCCGATGTCGCGTCGCGCAGCAGGGCCACGGGTTCCTCTGCGGTGCCGGAGTCGATGGCGTGCTGGACGCCCGCGTAGTCGAGTTTGGCCCGACTGCGGACCAGGCCACGGCCCACGTGCGAGGTGGTCACCTCGCCGTGGGCGTCGAGGTCGTGCTGCCACAGCAGGGCGGGGACGGTCTGGTCCGGCAGCAGGCTGGCCGCGCCCTCGGAGAGCGCGGGCGGGTGCAGGGGCACTTTGCCGTCGGGGAAGTACAGCGTCACGATCCGCTTGTGGGCCTCGGTGTCCAGGGCGCCGTCGGCCGCGACGAAGGCCGCCACGTCGGCGATGGCGTAGTACACGCGGAAGCCGCCGCCGGACCGCCGCTCCAGGGACATCGCCTGGTCGAGGTCCTTCGACGTCGGCAGGTCGATCGTGAAGAGCGGTAGATGGGTGGCGTCCTTGTCGGGCAGATGGGGCGCGTGGGCGGCGGCCTCGGCCGCTTCGAGCACGGGTGCGGGGAAGGCCTTGGGCGCGTGCGGGTCGGTCCGCAGCTTCTGCAGGGCAGTGCGCAGAGCATCCAACTCCCCTCCCCGGACCGGCTCTGCTGGCGCAGGTCTGGCGACGCTGCTATGTGGCACGGCGTTACCTCCAGTAAGTTACCGCTAGGTAAAGCCACTGTGCTCGACATACGGGGGAGTAATGAACCGGGGACCTTCTGCTCTGCTGTCCGCCGCCATCGTGACGGGCATCGTCGTCGGGTCGGCGCCGACGGCGACGGCCGCACCCCGTGCGGTTACCCGGGGGACGACCGCGGCGCCCGACGCGTTCTACCGTCACGACGGCAGCAAGCCGCTTTCCGCGTACCGGCCGGGCGATGTTCTGAAGAAGCGCACGCTGAACTACCACGTCTTCGGCATCCCGACGCCGTTGAGGGCAATCCAGCTGCTCTACCGCACGACCGATGCCCAGGGCAGGCCCTCGGCCAACGTGACCACCGTGGTCCGCAGCCAGTACGGTGACGGCAGCAAGGCGGTGTCGTACCAGTCGTTCTACGACTCCCTCAGCCCGGAGGACGGCCCCTCCCGGGCCGTCGCCGGGAACGTCTCCCTCGGCGGCGCCATCGCCAACGCCGAATCCCTCGTCCTGGCACCGCTGTTGCTCAAAGGCTACGACGTGGTCATCCCTGACACCGAGGGCCAGAACGCCGACTTCGCGGCCGGCCCGGAGTACGGAACGAACACCCTGGACTCGATCCGCGCCGCCGTCCGGACCGAGGAGACGGGTCTGCATGCCGGTACGAAGTTCGGCTTGTTCGGCTACTCCGGCGGGGCCGTCGCCACCAACTGGACGTCGGTCCTGGCCCCCGCGTACGCGCCCGAGGTGAACGAGCAGCTGGTCGGCTTCGCCGAGGGAGGGCTGCTCGTCGCCCCTGCGCACAACCTCAGGTACGTCGACGGCGCACTGGCCTGGAACGGGGTGATCCCGATGGCCCTCATGGGAGTCTCACGCTCGTACGGCATCGACCTCACCCCTTACCTGAGTGCGAAGGGCCTCGCGGTCGTCAAGGAGCTCGAAGACGGCTCGATCCTCGCTGCGCTGGCCCGCCACCCGGGGATGACGTGGAAGGACATGGTGAAACCGGAGTACAAGGACCCGAACTCCATTCCGGCCTTCGTCGCAGCGGTCAACAAGATCAATCTGGGCCAGGCCGCCACCCCGACCGTCCCGGGGTTCATCGGGCAGGGGAACGCGGGCTGGCCCGAGGGAACGTTCAACAGGCCGCCGGGCATCGGCACGGGTGACGGCGTCATGGTCGCCGGGGACGTGCGGACGCTGGCCCGGCAGTACTGCGCCACCGGCAACAGCTCGATCAAGTACGAGCAGTACGACCTGCTCAGCCACGTCGGCGCCATGCCGTACTGGGCGCCGCGCGCGATGGCCTGGCTGGACGACCGCTTCGCGGGCAGGACCGCCCCCACCAGCTGCGGCAGGATCCCTGCGGGCAACTCGCTCGAGCCGGAGAAGCCGACCGTCACGCCGTGACCGCTCCGGACCGCAGTGCCCGGCCCGCCGCAGGTGACGGGCCGGGCGTGGGACAGGGGCCGGACGCCGGTTCAGAGGCGCGTCGCGGTGATCAGCCATGTGGCCGAGGGGAAGAACACGCCATCCGGTGTCCCGTGCGCGCGGAGGGTCGTGAGCAGGTCGGCAAGCGCACGCTCGCGGCCGGCGTCGTCGAGGTCGGTCAGCATCCAGCCGAGCATGCCGCTGACGAAGCGGTACGCGTCATCGGCGTCGGCTCCGAAGTACATGGGCTCGCTGAGCGGTTCGAAGGCGGCTTCGCCGAACCCGGCGCCGGTGAGCAGGCTGCGCACCCGGTCGGGGTCGGACAGGGAGAACGGTCCGGGGGCGGCCGGCGGCGGCGCGGGCAGGTCCCGGCCTGCCGCCATGGCGGCGGTCAGGGCCAGGAACCATTCGTTGCGCGGCGGCGGCTGCCAGACGAGCTGCACCGTGCGGCCGCCCGGCCGTACGGCCCGGGCGATGTTGCGGAACGCGGCGACGGGGTCGGCGAAGAACATCGTCCCGGTACGGCTGACCGCGAGGTCGAACTCCTCCGCCGGGAACGGGTGGATCTGGGCGTCGGCCTGCTCGAACCCGGCGTGCGCCAGTCCTTCGGCCAGTGCCCGCCGCCGGGCCACTCGCAGCATCGCCGCCGACAGGTCCACGCCGAGCACGCGGCCCGCCGTGGCTCTGCGGGCGGCTTCGCAGGTGATCTCGCCCGTGCCGCACCCGATGTCGAGCACGTGGTGGGCCGGACCGATCGCCGCTGCTTCGAGGAAGCGTGCGCGGTAGCCGCGAATCGCTCGGTCGAACCGGTCGGCGTGCTCGGCCCAGTAGGCGCCTTCATCACCGTCCCAGGCGCGGGCCTGCTCGGCGTTCGCGGGCGCGACCTGCAGCGTCGGGGTCATCTCGACCACCCGCCTCGTACTCCCGAAGGGGCTCTGCCGGTGTCACTCCGACCGACCCCCGCTCGGCGGGGGCCGGACCGTGCCCGACCGGCTTCTTCGGCTCATCGTAGATCCTTTTTGAGCCAGGCGAGCAAGGTTGCGAACGCCGGGGACATGGAGGCGTCCGACTGCTCGAGGACCGTCACGTGGTCGTCGTCCTCCACCGTGATCGTGTAGGTCATCGCGTCCCTGGCACGGTCGGCCTGGTCCTCCACGGGCATCGCGACGGCCGCCGCCACCAGCTGGGTCATCTCCGCTGCGGCGTTCTCGGGCAGGGCCGCCGTGTCCAGCACCTTGGGCCGGCGGCGCGCTGCCGCCGCCAGCCCGCCGTACGACTCCAGGGTCACCTTCATTGCGCGCGACCGGTGGTCACCTGGCCCCCTTCAGCGTGGCGATTTCCCTGGCCAGCCCGGTCACCTTGGCGTTCAGTTCCCCGATCTGCCTGGACAGGGCCGCCAGGCCGTCCTGCCGGCCCGGGCCGCCGTTCCCGTCGACCGGCTGGCTCCGTGCCCGGGTGAGTCCTGCCGGAACCCCGCTGATCTGGATCTCCACTCCCTGCCACGCCGCCAGCACGGCCGACTGTTCGGGGCTTCCGGGGCCGAACAGTTCCCCGGCCTTCTGGAAGGTGGTGTCCGCGAAATCCTGAAAAGTGGCGTCCCTGCCGGAGGCTTTGAGTGATGCGTACCAGATGGCCCCGGCCGCCTCCCATGCGAATCCGCCGATGCCCACGGCAGCCAGGAAGAACGCCTTGTTCGGAATGCCGGAGTTGTAGTGCACTCCGCCGAAGTCCCCTCTGGGGGTGTCGGGCAGGTGGACGAACTTGCTCATACGGTCGGGCTGGGGGTCTTTTCCGAACTGCGGGTGGTTGTATGCCTGCCCCGGCGCCTTCATCGATCGCAGGGCGTCGCCGCCGGTTCCCGGGGTCCACACGTCAGCTCCGATCAGCCAGTCCGCGTCCTCGGCCGTCTGCTTCAGCGACCACTGCTTGACCAGCGACCCGAAGACGTCCGACATCGACTCGTTCAGGGCCCCGGACTGATTGTGGTACTCGAACTCCGACGTGTTCTCGGTGACCCCGTGCGTCAACTCGTGGGCGATCACGTCCAGCGATCCCGTGAGGTTGCTGAACTCCTTGCCGTCCCCGTCGCCGAAGACCATCTGACGCCCGTCCCAGAACGCGTTGTTGAATTGCACGTCGAAGTGCACGTATCCATCCAGCCGCATTCCCCGGTCATCGATCGAATTGCGCTGGAACACTTCCTTGTAGAAATCGCGCGTCAGGCCGAGTCCGTCGAAAGCCTGGTTGAGGGCCGGGTCCGCGGCCTCCGGACCGTCTTCGGACCTGGCCAGGACGGCGTTGGGGAGGGAAACGCCCTCCTCACAGTCGAAGATGGTGCGCCGGCCGTTACCGGCGGTGGCGGCCGCGCCGGCGAAGGCCGCCCGGACCGCTCGCTCGCCCCTCAGGCGTGCAGTGGTCAGCAGGGTGTCCAAAGCGGCCTGGCGTACCTCACGGTCTTCGCTCTCCAGGAGCTTGTCGAGAATGTACGGGGGAATGATGCAGTTGACTGGGCGGGTCCTGCTCATGGGACACCTCCAGGGCGAGAAGACCAACGGTTGGCAATTCATCAGTTGACGCTTGGACGTTCTCGTTCTCGGATCACTGATTTCGGGTCACTGATCGAGTTCTCGGCCACGGAAGAAGTCGAGGAAACATGAGGGGCCCGCTGATGTGACAGCAGCGGGAGAAGCGTTCGGCGCCAAGCAGCCCGCATTCCAGCGGCGGGGCCACGCTGATATCACCAGTTTCCTGCCGTCCGCAGCGACGGGCAAACGCAACGAAAGCGTGCGGAGATCCACTTCGGGCGTCCGCCGGCCGCCAGGAGTTTCGCGATGCCGGGGTCGGTGTGCCGCACCTTGCTCTGCCTCCGGGTCGGCCACGAGGCCGAGGGCGCGTGGGAGATGGCGCTGCCGTTCGCGCAGCGGGCGGCTTCGCAGTTCGCCGCGCTCATGCATGACGACGACGAGCGGATCACTCGGAGCGCCGGCGCCTGCCCCGCCCTGGTCGGCCGGCCGCGTGCGCAGCGTGCCGCCCGCTCGCCGACGGGAACGCTCCTTCCGGACCCGCGACCGGAGCCGGCCGGATGTCCGTGTTCCTCAGGTGGCGGAGCCTGCCGCCGAACCCGTCGCGAGGTCCGCGCCCCATCGTGCGATCGCGGCCGGCAGGTCGAGCGGGCCCGGGCGCTGGTCGGAGTCTTCGGCGGGCCAGTCCTCGCGGGGGACGCGCCACATCACCTCGAACTCGTTGCCGTCCGGGTCCTTGGCGTAGAAGGACTTGGAGACCAGGTGGTCGCTCGCGCCGACCAGCGCACCGCGTTCGGTGAGCTTGTGTCCCAGTTCAGCCAGCTCGCCGAGGGTGCCGACCTCCCAGGCCAGGTGGTAGAGGCCGACCCGGCCCTGCTCGGGACCGGGCGCGTCGGCGCCGATCGCGAACAGTCCGAGGTCGTGGTCGTTGAGGCTGTCGGGGGCGCTCAGGAAGGCGGCGCGACCGGCGGCCAGGTGGTCGACCTGGAATCCGAAGACGTCGGTGTAGAACGCCACGGAGCGCTCGACGTCGCGGATCCAGAGCACGGCGTGGTTCAGGCGGCGGACGGACATGTGGCAGCGCTCCCGATGGCTCGAACGGTCTGGCTCGATGTGGTCCCTCCAGCATAACGTTCAAATTCGAACTACATGCGGCCGGGCCGTCGCGTCCCGGACGGCAGGGCCGTGATCGAAAGGCCGCCCTCGGTGTCCTGTGTCATCGGACCTTGATCACGGTCATGAACTCGTGACTCGTGAGTACTGCACACCCCATCGGTGACAGGCGTGACTGTCGCCGCATCCGCCCGGCGTGACACGGTCGGTTCTGCCACCGACCGAGGGAGCAGGTGTGAACAAGGGGTACGCCGCCTTCTGCGACGCCGACCGCTGGTTCTACGACGCGCCGTACCGGCGCGCCGGTGAGAGTTATCCGGCCGCGCTCGCCCCCGTCCCGTCGGGGTGGCGCTCGCACCGCAGCGGCGACTGGCTCGCACTGCGCCCCGCCGACACCGAACTGCCCCCGCAGGGCTGGAAGATCCATGTCTCGGCCACGCTCGACAACGCCGAATCGCTGCTGACGACGGTGTACGAGTACTGCACCGCCCGACGCATCGCGTTCAAGTTCGTACCGAGCCGGTACCTGCTGCACCTGCGCAACGCCAAGTACGCCGACCGCGCGGCGAGCGGCAAGTTCATCACCGTGTACCCCGCCGACGAGCAGCAGTGCCGCCGCATCGCGGAGGAACTCGACGCCGCGCTGGCCGGGGCGGCCGGCCCGTACATCCTCAGCGATCTGCGCTGGGGCGCCGGCCCGGTCCACCTGCGCTACGGCAGTTTCACCCTGCGGCACTGCTACGACGAGCACGGCCAACTGGTCCCGGCGATCGAGACCCCCGACGGGCGCCTCGTACCGGACCCGCGCGGGCCGGTGTTCCAGCCGCCCGAGTGGCTCGAACTGCCCGGCTTCCTCGAGCCGCACCTCGCGGCACGCGCCGCGACCACCCTGACCGACCTCCCCTTCACGGTGGAGCGGGCGCTGCACTTCTCCAACGGCGGCGGCGTCTATCTGGGCAAGGACAGCCGCACCGGCGAGTCCGTCGTCCTCAAGGAGGCGCGTCCGCATGCCGGGCTCGCCGCCGACGGCGCCGACGCCGTGACCCGGCTGCACCGTGAACGGGCCGCACTGGAACGGCTGTCGGGCCTGGACTGCGTGCCCGCGGTGCGGGGCACGTTCACGGTCGGTGACCACCACTTCCTGGTACTGCAACACCTCGCCGGGAAACCCCTCAACACCTACTTCGCCCGCCGCCACCCGCTGATCGAGGCGGACCCCGACCCGGCGGAGCTCGCCTCCTACACCGAGTGGGCCCTGACGATCCACCGCCGTGTGACCGAAGCCGTCGAAGCCGTGCACGCCCGCGGCGTGGTCTTCAACGACCTCCACCTCTTCAACATCATGGTGGCGGAGGACGAGAGCGGCGAACCGTCCGTCGCGCTGCTGGACTTCGAAGCCGCCGCGCACGTCGACGAAGGACTGCGGCAGACCGTGGCCAACCCGGCCTTCGTCGCCCCCGCCGAGCGGCGCGGGTTCTCCGTCGACCGCTACGCCCTCGCCTGTCTGCGACTCGCCCTCTTCCTCCCCCTGACCAGCCTGCTCGTCCTGGACCGGGCCAAGGCCGCCCATCTGGCCGCCGTCGCCGCCGCGCAGTTCCCCGTACCGAGGCGGTTCCTCGACGAGGCCGTCGAGGAGATCCTGTCCGGCGCCCCGCAGGGTGCACCGGGCGGCCGCCTGCCCGCACCGCCCGGCCCGTACCTGCCCGTCGAGCCGGGGGACTGGCCGGCCGCCCGAACGTCGATGACCGCGGCGATACGTGCGAGCGCCACCCCGGACCGCGAGGACCGCTTCGTGCCCGGCGACATCGCCCAGTTCGCCGCCGCCGGCGGGGGCATCGGCTTCGGCCACGGGATCGCCGGAGTGCTCCACGCCCTCGCCGAGACCGGCGCCGGACCCTGGCCCGAAGCCGAGGAATGGCTGCTGCAGCGGACCGAGGAACCGGATTCCGGCACCCCGCTCGGCTTCTACGACGGCCTCGCCGGCACGGCCTGGACACTGCACCGCCTCGGACACCCGGGCCGCGCCCTCGCCCTCGCCGAGCGGTTGCTGCACCAGCCCTGGCAGAGCGCGGGCCCCGACCTGCACGGCGGACTCGCCGGTATCGGCCTGGCCCTGGACGCGCTCGGCACCGCGAGCGGCGTGAGCGAGCTGCACGCCGCGGCCCTGCGCTGCGCCGAACTGCTCGCCCGGCCCGAGCAGCGGCCCACCCGCGCCGGCCTGATGTACGGGAACACCGGCCCCGCCCTGCTCTTCCTGCGCCTGTACGAACGCACCGGCGACAAGGAACTGCTGCTCCAGTCCGCCCGGTCGCTCCACCGCGACCTCGACCGCTGCGTCACCAGCGCGTACGGCACCCTCCAGGTGAACGAGGGCTGGCGGACGATGCCCTACCTCGGCGAGGGCAGCGTCGGTATCGGCATGGTCCTCGACGACTGGCTGGAGCACGCTCCCGACGAGCGGTTCGAACAGGCCCGGCGCGAGATCGTACGGGCGGCGCAGGCGACCTTCTACGCCCAGCCCGGGCTGCTGCGCGGCGCCGCCGGGATGATCCTCCACCTGGCCCGGACCACCACGCCCGGCCCGGGCACGGGCCCCGATGACATCGCCCGCCAGATCGACGCACTGGCCCGGCACGCCGTGCCGTACCAGGGACATCTGGCCTTCCCCGGCGAGCAGATGATGCGCCTGTCCATGGACCTCGCCACGGGGACCGCCGGCGCTCTCCTCGCCCTCGGCAGCGCCGCGCCCGGCGGGCGCGCGCACCTGCCGTTCCTCCCGCCGCTGCGACGCACCGCGGCGGCCCCAGAGCCGGCCCCGCCCGGGGCCGTGACCCATCGCACCACTCGACAGAAGAGGAATCTGACATGACGCTTCTCGACCTGCAGTCGATGGAGACCCCCAAGGAAGAGGTCACCGAGGGTGCGCTGTACACCGGTGGTGGCGGCAGCCGTGCCAGCCTGCTGCTCTGCGGCGACAGCAGCCTGAGCATCACGACCTGTAACTGACACAGGTCACCTCGGGGGCCCGGGCGGTTCGCCGCCCGGGCCCGCACCACGTACCACGCGACTGGAGGCATCCGCCGATGAGCCCCCCCGACGCGGAGGCCGGCAAGGAGGCCGGAACGGCGCAGGCGGCGGCCGTGACACGCGCCGCCGACCGGGCTCTCGTGGCAGCGGCCCGGCACAGCGCCGGGCGCACCGCCGCCGTCCTCGGATGCACGCTGGGCGCCGCCGTCGCGGCGCTCGCCGAACCCGCCGTCCTCGGCCACACCCTGGACCTGCTGCTGCGCCGGGCCCCGGCGGGCCCCGCCTGGACACTGCTGTGCGCCGCGGTCATCGCCGCCGAAGTGGCGCTGGACGCGGCCGCCGCCCGGCTGACCGGCGAGGTCGACGGCCGCTCCACCGCCCGCCTGCGCAGGCTCGCGCTCGCCCGGCTGCTGCGGTCGGCCCCGCACCACGCCGCCCGCCACGCACCCGGCGAAACCGCCGCGCTGCTGACCGCACACGCCACCGAGGCCGGGAAGGTCCCGGCCGCCGTCGCGCACGCCGTGGCCGCACTGCTGCCGCCGCTCGGCGCGGTGACCGCGCTCTTCCTCATCGACGTGTGGACGGCACTCGCCTTCCTCCTCGGCGTTCCGTTCCTGCTGCTCCTGCTGCGGGCCTTCGCCCGCGACACCCACACCAGCATCGCCCGCTACCAGCAGGTCCAGCTCGAGACCGCCGGCCGGCTGACCGAGGCGCTGGCCGGGGCCCGTACGATCGCCGCCGCCGGCACCGCGGAGCGCGAACGCGCCCGGATCCTCGCCCGGTTGCCCGAGCTGGGCACCGAGGGCAGGCGGATGTGGCAGGTGTACGGCGGCACCACGGCCCGGTCCGCGGCCCTCATGCCGATGCTCCTGTACGCGGTCCTGGCCGTCGGCGGCATCCGCCTGTCGGCCGGGGCCATCGGGGTCGGCGAACTCCTCGCCGCCGTAAGGTACGCAGGCCTCGCGGCCGGCATCGGCGCCGTGACCGGCGGTCTCGCGGCCGTGGTCCGCGGCCGGTCCGCAGCCCGGCGGACCGCCGCCCTCCTGACCCTGCCCGTACTCGGCCACGGCCGGGCGCAACTGCCGGCGGGCGGCCCCGGCACCCTGGAACTGCAGGGCGTCCGCGTCGTGCGCGGCGGTGCGACGGTCCTGCACGACATCAGCCTGGTCATCCCCGGAGGCACCACGGTGGCCGTGGTGGGCCGCTCCGGCGCGGGCAAGACACTGTTCGCCGCCGTGGCCGGCCGGCTCACCGACCCCGACGCGGGCCGCGTTCTGCTGGACGGGGTGCCCCTGCGGGAGGTGACCGCCGAAGCACTGCGCCGCGAAGTCGGGTACGCCTTCGACCGGCCCGTGCTGCTCGGGGACACGGTCGGCGAGGCGATCGCCTTCGGCGCGGGTCCGGACCCCGGCCCGGAAGCGGTGCGTGCCGCGGCTCGTGCCGCGGGAGCCGACCTGTTCGTACGGCGCCTGCCCGACGCATACGGCACGCGCCTCGCCCACGCCCCGATGTCCGGCGGGGAGGTCCAACGCCTCGGGCTGGCAAGGGCGTTCTACCATGCGGGGCGGCTCCTGGTACTGGACGACGCCACCTCCAGCCTCGACACCGTCACGGCCCGCGAGGTCGAGCGGGCCCTCGCCCGGGAGATCCGGCCCGGCACGCGGATCGTGGTCGCGCACCGCCTCTCGTCCGCCGTCCGCGCCGACCTCGTCGTATGGCTGGAGGACGGGCGGGTACGGGCGACCGGAACCCACGGCGAGCTGTGGCGGCACGACCCCGCCTACCGGGCGGTGTTCGCCGCCGCCACGGAGCAGGACACGGAGGCGGAAGCGGAGCGGGAGGCGGCCCGGTGAGCCGGGGCGGGGCCTGGGGCCGGGTGGCCCCCGAGGGACGGCGGTTCCTGCGCGGTCACCAACGGGCCGTCGGCCGGCTGGCCGGATGGTCGCTCCTGGAGTCCGCGCACACCTTCCTCGGCGGCTACGGAGTGGCCCGCGCCCTCGACGACGGCTTCCTCGCCGGCCGCACCGCCACCGGTCTCGGCTGGCTGGCCGCGGCCGGAGCCGGAGCGCTGCTCGGCGGGTTCGCGCTGCGCGGCGTGTTCGCCGGGCTCGCGGACCTCGTGGAGCCGCTGCGGGACGGCCTGGTCCGGCGGGCGGTGCGGCAGGCGCTGGACCGGGCGGTCGCCGATGCGGCGGGCGCTGCCGACACGGGCTCCGTGGCCCGGCTGACCCAGCAGACGGAAATGGCCCGGGACTCCTTCGCGGGGCTGGTCCTGACGGCACGTTCGTTCGTGTTCACCGCGGTGGGCGCCCTCGTCGGCATGGCCGCCTTGGCGCCCGTACTGCTGCTGGTCGTGCTGCCGCCCCTGCTGCTGGGCATGGCCGCCTTCCTGGCCACGCTGCGCCCGCTGGCCTCCGTACAACGCAGGTCCCTGGACACCGACGAGGCGCTGGCCGACCGTGTGGGGACGCTGGCCGAGGGTCTGCGCGACATCGTCGCCTCTGGCGGACAGGCGGTTGCGGAAACCCGGGTGGAGCCCCTGATCGCCACCCAGGAACGGCTGGCGCGCACCCTCGCGGGCTGGGCGGCCCTGCGCACCCTGGCCCTCGGCACCGCGGGCCGGCTGCCGGTGATCGCACTCCTCGCCGCGACGCCCTGGCTGCTGGGCCACGGTGTCACCGCCGGTACGCTGGCCGGCGGCCTCACGTACCTGGTGCAGGCCCTGCTGCCCGCCCTCAACTCCCTGATGACTGCACTGGGTTCGGCCGGAACCCGGCTGCTCGTGGTCCTCGAACGCTTCAGCGCTCCGGCGCCGCCCGACCCGGCCGGCCACAGCCCCGCGAAGCCGCAGCCGCCCCGGCCGGCCGGCCCGCGGACCGACGCCGCGGCCGAACTCCGGGGCGTCACCTTCGCCTACGGCCCCGGCGCGGTTCCCGTACTCGACGGCCTCGACCTGGCGGTGCGCCCGGGGGAGCACCTCGCGGTGGTCGGACCGAGCGGAATCGGCAAGTCCACGCTCACCGCCCTGCTCGCCGGAATGCTGTCGCCCGACGAGGGATCGGTCCTCGTCGCCGGCGCGGCCGCCCGCCGGGGACCGGGGGCCACCGGCCCGGACCCGCGGCGGACCCTGCTGCCGCAGCAGGCCTACGTGTTCACCGGCACCGTACGGGAGAACCTGACCCACCTCGCCGCTGCCCCGGGCACCCCCGGGCCCGGCGACGCCCGGCTGCAGCGCGCCGTCCGGGCCCTCGGGCTGGACGAGCTCGTGGCACGGCTCGGCGGCCTGGACGCCGAGGTGTCCCCCCGGCTGCTGTCCCGGGGCGAGAGCCAGCAGATCGCACTCGCCGCCGCCTACCTCTCGCCCGCCCCGCTGCTGCTGCTCGACGAGGCCACCTGCCACCTGGACCCGGCTGCCGAGGAGCGTGCCGAACGGGCCCTCGCGGACCGTCCCGGGACCCTCGTCGTCGTGGCCCACCGCGTCTCGTCCGCGGCCCGCGCCGACCGGGTCCTCGTCCTCGACGGCAGCCGCGCCGTCTGCGGCACGCACGAAGAACTCCCCGCCGAGTCACCCCTGTACCGCGATCTGGTGGGGAGGTGGAACCAGGCCGCGGACGAGTGACACGGCCGTCGGGCCCGTCCGTGGCGCCCGAGGGTCAGACCCAGCCGGCCCGCCGGGATATCCGGATCGCGTCGATGAGATTGCGCGCCCCGGTCTTGCGGGTCGCCGCGGCCATGTAGTTGCGTACCGTCCCGCTCGCCAGGTGCAGCGTACGGGCGATCTCGGCGATCGAATCGCCCTCTGCGGCCCGGGTCAGCACGCTCAGCTCCCGCGGGCTCAGCGGCACGGGGTCGGCCTCCATGAACGCGGAAGCCAGCGAGGCGTCGATGAACCGTTCCCCCGCGGCGACCTTCCGGACCGCCCGTACGAGCCGCCCCGGCGAGCCGTCCTTGTCGACGTAGCCGCGGGCCTCGGCGCGGAAGGCGCGGTGCAGCTGGCCCGGTGCGCCGGTCGACGCGAGCACCAGGACGGTGGACGGGGGCGCGAGGACCTGGTGGTGCGCGCACCCACCATCGGCGAGGACGGCCGTCGTCCCCGGACAGTCGAGGTCGACGACCGTCACATCTGGTCGTAAGGACTCGGCTTGGCGTGCCGCGCCCCGCCAGCCCGCCGACGTGACCTCGAAGGACCCCTCGGATCTCAGCAGGGCGGCGAGTGCCGACCTGACCAGGCTGACGCTGTGCAGGACGAGGACCTTCGTCATCGTGTGCGCTCCTCGGTAGACGTACCAACGGCACCACGGGTGCCCCCATACCCGGCTGATGGAACGTCACTGCGGGGGGCGTGCAGGGGCGCACGGACAAGTTGGCCGAGATACCCCCGGATTCGGCTTCCCTTCGGCGGGTAACCCCCTTGAGGTCACCCGGTGGGCCCTGGCGCGCCGCGCTGCGCCGCTGCCGCCCGGCCCTGCAGATCGTGCTGCTCGCCGCACTGCTCAGGGCGCGGGGGGCCCACCGGCAGACCGCGTGGCGGCCGCTGCAGCAGAACGAGGCCGTCGTCGGCCGGGTCCTCTCGCTCGCGCTGATCGGCGCCGGCGCCTGGCTGATCGTGGGCGTGCCTCGGCCGCCGTCGAGTCCGGCTGGGCCTCATACGCGACAAGGTGCACGAGATACTGCACCACTGCCGCAGTGGGACGGACGCGGCTGGGACGTCGCCGTCACGGACACGACTCCCTCCGCCATGGTCGTCCGCGCGATCGTCACGGCCAAGGACGCCGACGACCTGTGGACGGTGCGCCGTGCCGTACGGGAACAGCTGGTCGCCTGGCGCTCGGAGAAGCACCCGGGCGCCCCTGCCCCGTTTCCTCCTCGCGCCGTTGCCGGAGCCCGGGACGGCCCCCGCTCACCCGTAGGCGACCGTCACCTCACGGAAGCCGAGGGAGCGGAGGAGCCCCTCCAGCATCGCCGTGGTGTTCTTCTCGGCGCGCTCCGCGAGGCCGCTGTCGCGGGCCGCTTCGCCGATGTGCTGCGCGGCGAGCTTCTGCACGGCCTGCTCACCGGCCGGGTTGTCGGAGAACAGGTCGCCGATCCGGTCCAGCAGGCCCCGCTGCTTCGACACCGCGTACGAGCGGTTCGGGTCGAGGGCGGCCGTGCCGAGCACCGCGTGCGGCAGCCGGATCGACGCTTTGGTGCGGTCGCCGTTCACGGAGACGTTCCGCTCGCCCAGCCCGCCCAGGTCGACGTAACCGCTGACCGTGCCGGCCCCCACGTACAGGGTGCGCGTTCCGCGGATGGCGTCCGGCAGGAACGCCGCGTCCTTCTCCAGGTCCACGACCACCTGGAAGTTGCCGACGGCAGCCTCGTAACGGTCCATGTCCTGGATCGACTTGAGCAGGGCCGGGCCGGAGCGGTCCCGGGTCTCCTCGCCGAAGAGGCTGCCGAATCCCGGAACCAGGCCGAAGCGCGCCACGAGCACGATCAGCACCACGACCACCACGAGAACGGCCGTGATCCGCCCCCACCACGGGCGCCGCGAGCCGCCCGGACGATCCGAAGAGGTTTCCATACTCCGCGAGTACCCCGTGGACGCCGCGCCAGCCCGCGAAGCCGGCCACGCTCCTGGAAGCCCGTCCGTACGAAGTCGTCGCCCGCGACCGCGTTGAGGAGCCAGTTCGTCAGCACCCTCGTCCTGGCCACATGGGTGCGCAGCGCCGCCCAGTGGTACCCCCGCGCCACCGCCTGCGCGGGCATTCCGCGCAGCTCGATGCCGAGCGGCCTGGAGACTCCGTCGCGTCCGCGGCGGGCAGACCGCCCCGTCCCGGCCCGCGGCGAGATCGGGCACCGCGGCCGCGTCGCCGAGCGCGAGGACTCCTGGAAGGCCGGGCACCGTCAGGTCGGGGGAGACCACGAGCCGCCCGCGATCGGTGTCGGCCTCCAAGGTGGCGATGAGCGGGCTGGCGGCCACCCCGGCTGTCCAGATCAGGGTGCGGGTGCGCAGGGCACGCCCGTCGGTGAGCGTCACCTCGTCCGGCCCGGCCTTGGCGACGGACACGCCGAGCGACACCTCGATGCCGCGCCTCCTCAGCACGTCCAGCGCCGATGCGCCGAGGGCTTCGCCGAGTTCGGGCATCAGCGTCGGCGCGATGTCCACGAGGTGCCAGCGGATCTGCCGCGCGTCCAGGCGCGGGTAGCGCCGGACCGCGTGGTGGGTGAGCCGCTGCAGGCAGGCCGCCGTCTCGGTGCCGGCGTAGCCGCCGCCCACGACGACGAAACGGAGCCGCGACGCCCGCTCCGCCTCGTCCTCGCAGGCATCGGCCAGATCGAGCTGCGCGATGACGTGATCGCGCAGGTGGGCGGCCTCGGCGAGGGTCTTCATACCGCGGGCGTGCTCGGCGAGCCCGGGGATGTCGAAGGAGCGGGTGATGCTGCCCGGGGCCAGGACCAGGTGGTCGTAGGGCAGCGGGGTCAGCTCGCCGGAGATCTTCCGTACGACGCACACCTTCGCCCGGGTGTCCATGCCGACGGCGCCGCCGGGAACGATGCGGGTACGGTGCCGACGGCTCCGGCGCAGGGACACGGCGATCGACTGCGGTGTCAGCACCCCGGCGGCCACCTGCGGCAGTAGCGGCAGGTACAGCTGGAAGGAGGAGGGGGTGACGAGGGTGATCTCCGCTTCGGCGGGGGAGAGGCGCCGCTCGAGGCGGCGTACGCACTCCACGCCGGCGAATCCGGCACCCACCACCAGGATCTTCGGACGTGCCACGGCTGCCACGGATGTCATGGTGTTGTTCCCTTCCCGGGCCTGCTGGGTCCACTGACTCCCTGCGCGTCTGCCCCGGAGGAGTGAGTGCTACCGGTGGCGGGCCAGGGTGCGGACGAGGACCAGGAGGGCGAAGGCGATGACGATCAGGTGGACCCAGGCGGGGCCGGGCGCCGGGGTCAGGGCCAGGGAAGTGAGCGCATTCGGTGTCATACTGCGCGGCTGCCCCGGTCTTCCGGAATGACACTCGCGTAGGGAACACAGGGCCGGCGGCCCGGTGGGTCACCGGCCCGTGGGCCTGCCCGAGGTCAGCCGCGATGCCTCGATCTCGGCCCAGACGGCCTTGCCGTTCTCATGGACGTGTGTGCCCCAGCGATCGGAGAGGCGCTCCACTATGGAGAGGCCGTGGCCGCCCGGGAGTCCGCGCTGCGGGGAAGGGTGGCGGCGGGGCAGTGTCGTCGTACCGTCGAAGACCTCGATCCGCAGCACCTCACCGGCGGAGACCACGAGTTCGATGCAACCACCCGCGTGCAGTGACGCGTTGGTCAGCAGCTCGGAGACGAGGAGCAGGGCGTCCTCGGCGGTCGCGTTCCCGTCCCAGCCCCAGTCCTGCAACGCCCGGCGCGTGAAGTCGCGGCCCTTGGCCACGTGGCCGCGCACGCCCGAGAGGGCGAGCCGACGGCGCTGCGCCACGGCGGAAGGCCCTGGGTGCAGTGGATCGCCGGTTCCCGGTCCGATGGTTTCCACTGTGGTACCTCACCCCCACCGTTGACACTGGTCTCTCTGCTCGTCGGGACCCTCGTGGTTCCGATCGGCCCCCCGCCTCCCGTCACGGTCCCGCTGTCGCGGACCTCGCTCATGTCCCCCCGTGGATGGGGACACTCGAGCATGGTCGTGACAGTTTAGGGGAATCGCCGGTCTCAGGAGCATGTCATGTGCATCCTCAGAGTGAGGCCGGTGTCCGAGGCGCGGATCTCGACCAGGCCGCACAGCCGAGGGTCATCCACACGTCGTACGGGCACAGCACGGTTGCCCGTCCTCCCGCGAAGGCGGTGTTGATGAGGGCCTCGGTCGCAGCTGCCGTGCAACAGGGCGCCGGGACGATCACGCAGCGGCTGGGCGGCGAGCGGCCGCGGCGCACCGGTCCCGTCGTTGCCGGCACCCGCGCACCGTACGACGGCGTCCGCCCCCATCACATCGTCGTGGAGCGCCTGTCCGCCGATGGGCGGGAGGGGGCCGTCGTGTCGGTGGGCCGGTGGCACGTCCGTTGCCTATGCCGAGAGCATTCCGGCGCGCAGCCGGGTCAGGGTCCGGGACAGCAGGCGGGAGACCTGCATCTGGGAGATGCCGAGTTCGGCGCCGATCTCGGCCTGGGTCTTTTCCTGGCCGAAGCGCAGCTGGAGGATCAACCGGTCGCGTTCGTCCAGCTGCTCCAGCAGGGGGGCGAGGGTGTGGAACTCCTCGAAGAGTTCCATCGCGGGGTCGACGTCGCCGAGCCGTTCCGCCAGCGGCCGTGTCGTCCGGCTCGACGAGGTCGCGGGCTCGTCACTGTCGGCGCCGGCGGTGTCCAGGGAGCCACTCGTGTAGCCGTTGGCGGCGACCAGCCCGTCGATGACCTGCTCCTCGGTCAGTTCGAGGTGCTGGGCGACCTCCTTGACCGTCGGGGCCCGGCCCAGGACTTCGGTCAGGGTCTCCTGGGCTTTGGCGAGCTCGGAACGCAGTTCCTGCAGGCGGCGCGGGACGTGCACGGCCCAGGTGGTGTCGCGGAAGTAGCGTTTGATCTCACCGGTGATGTAGGGGAGGGCGAGCGTGGAGAACTCGACCTCGCGGTCGGGTTCGTAGCGGTCGATGGCCTTGATGAGACCGATGATGCCGACCTGGATGATGTCGTCGATGTCCAGGCCTCCGCCGCGGGCGCGGGCGCGGAAGCGCCGTGCGGCGAACTGCACGAGGGAGAGGTTCATCTCGATCAGGGTGTTGCGGGCGTACTGGTATTCGCGGGTGCCCTCTTCGAGGCTGCGGAGCCTGGCGAAGAACAGCTTCGAGAGCTCACGCGCGTCGCCAGGCGACGTCTCCCGCGGGTTCTTCACCTCGGGCAGTGGCACGTCCTGCGGTGGGCCTCCCACGCTGCCCGGTACAGAGGGCGTGATCTGCACGTCTGTTGCACGAATGGGGCTTACGGCGGTGGCCGAGCGAGACATGGTGGCCGTTCCCTCCCGATTGACTGACGGCTGCCGGAACGCTCATGCCCCGGATCCTCGTTCCCACACGGCCCGCGCGAGATCGTTTTGCCGGACGCCCGCCGGGTACGGAGTGAGCGGTCCCGGCGCTTCCGCACGGCCGAGGGGAAGGCATACTCCCTTGCGGAGGCCGTACAAGTGACGATCCGGGAGGCGGACATGGCCGGAGCAGGGGACACGCACCACGAAGGCGTGGTCGGGGCCGGCTACCCGGCCGGGGCGGGGTGGGTGGTGGCGGCGCACGGGGAGCTCGACCAGGACACGCTGGCCCCTCTGGAGCAGGCCCTCGCCGCCGCCGCGGACCGGCACCGGGTGGTGGTGCTGGACGCCGGCTCCGTCACCTTCGGCGACTCGTCGTTCCTGAACCTGCTGCTGCGGGTGCACCATCTGACCGCCCTGCGGATCGCCGCTCCCGGGGAGCAGCTCCGCCGGCTCTTCGCCCTGACGGGCGCCGATACGGTCCTGTCCCTGTACCCGAGCGTCGAAGACGCGGTCGGCGGGTCATGACCCGAGCGGGCCTTCCCGGTCGGCCGGCGGGCCGGTGTGGGGGTCGGCCCCGCAGTGGGGGCGGAAGCAGGCCGTGATCGCCTTGCCGCCGTGGCACGCGTGGATGTCCCACGAGTCCGCCAGGGTGGTGACGATCCCCAGCCCCCGGCCGGAGGTGGCGCCGGCACCGGCTTCTGCGTCGGCCGGCCGCGCGCAGGGCAGCCGCGGATCGGAGTCGGCGACGCTGACATGCAGGCACCGGCCGTCCCACGTCAGTACGAGATGGGCGGTGCCGGCAGCGTGCAGGTGGGCGTTGGTGACGAGTTCGGAAACGCTGAGGAGTACGGAGTGCACCGTGTCCGCGGCCGAGTCGTCCCAGGACAGCGACGCCAGGTGCCGGGCGGTCCACTGCCGCGCCGCCCATACTCCCCTCGATACCGGAAACGAGCGTGCCCAGCCCACGGCCTTGACCGACAACGCCCTCACCCCTTTTCATCGTTTGTGTCCTTCGTCACCGATTCGTCTACCCTCTGCCCGCCCCGGCATCCGCGGCTTCCGCGTCAGTGTGCGGAAGCGCTGCTTCAAGTGCAGCTGCTGGCCTGGCTCAAGACGGTCACCCAACATTTGGCGAAGCACGTGACGGCCACCGCCGTCCGCGGGCTCTTCGAGCCTCGTACCCGGGTGATGCGGTGGGCGCGCGCCGGGTACACAGGTCGGCTGACACCGCCGCCCGGCCCCGGCGGGCATCACCGCTGCGTCATGCCTGCCGGGGGCTCGGGATCGGCCGTCACGATCTCGGGCTCCAAGCCCTGGGCGGGCGTGGTGCGGGGCCGGCCGATGTCGCTGCGCCACGCCTCGAAGGCGAATGAGGTGGCGGTGACCACCGCGAGGCCGAGCAGCCAGCCTCCGACCACGTCGCTCACCCAGTGCACGCCGAGCGCGACCCGCGTGCAGCCGACGCCGAACACCGAGGCCGCAGCGAGGACCCACGGCAGCGGCCGCCAGGCCCGGGGGACCAGCGGTATCAGCACCAGCAGCAGCACGGCGCAGGACGTGGTGGCCGTCATGGCGTGCCCGGAGGGAAAGGAGAACCCGGGCGCGTGGGCGACGGGATCGGGCAAGTGCGGGCGGGCGCGCTCGACCGCGTTCTTCGCCAGCAAGCCCACGAGCCCCCCGACCGTCGCCGTGCACGCCGCCCACGCGGCCAGCCGCAGCGCCCGTCGCCACAGCAGCCACACGACCACCGCGGCCACCAGCAGACGCATGGTCAACGGACCCCAGACGACCTGCGTGAGGAACTCCAGCACCCGCACCCAGGCGGGATGGCCGAGCACGGAACGGTGCAGCCGCTCGGCGGCGCCCTGGTCGAGCCGGTGCAGCGGAGCCCATTGGGACTCCACCAGAACCAGTGCGAGGGAGAACGGCACGGCCGCCAGGGCGGTGGCGGCCGACGTGACCGCCAGCCGCGCCCCGAACCGGGCGTCGGGCCCGCCACGGCGGTTCATACCCCAGGATCCTTCGTGACCGGGCCGGCCACCCCCGCCCGTACGGCCTCGAGCTGAGCGGCGAAGGACAGGCCGAGGAAGAGGG
This sequence comes from Streptomyces katrae, assembly GCF_000717655.1. Taxonomy (GTDB): domain Bacteria; phylum Actinomycetota; class Actinomycetes; order Streptomycetales; family Streptomycetaceae; genus Streptomyces; species Streptomyces katrae_B. Next base: position 76,386 of record NZ_JNZY01000024.1, on the reverse strand, counting down.
CGAGCGAGGTCAGGTACGACCACAGCAACAGCGACATGAACGCGCTGAGCGGCCCGTACACGGTGGTGAAGGAACTGCTCGCCCCGACGTACAGGCTCAGCCCCCACGTCGCGCCGAGCCACAGCACCAGGTAGACGCCGGCGCCGAAGGCCAGCCAGGTGTACCCCGGCTGCGTACGCCGGGGCGAGCGGCGGAAGACGGCGCTGGTGGCGACCACGGCCAGCAGGATCCCGACGGGCCAGCGCAGGACGTCCCACACCTGGTGCGCGGCCGAGCCGAGGTGGTACGTCTCCGTCATGGCGAGGCCGAGGTCGGAGCCGAGGACCGTGACCGAGAAGGCGAGCCCCAGGGGCAGCCCGGCCACCAGCGCCATGACCAGCCCGCGGGTGTACTTGTGGAGGAACGGGCGGTCGCGCTCCACGCCGTAGATGCGGTTCGCGCCTCGCTCCACCTGGCACATGCCGGTGGTGACGTTGGCGATGGAGAACAGCAGGCCGAGCCACAGGGCCGCCTCGCCGCCGTCCCCGGCCTGGCGGCGGCTCTCGCGCAGGGCGTCGTCCACGACGTCCTGGCTGGGGCCGCTGACGATCCGGCTGATCGTCAGCTCGGCCATGCGCCCGATGTCCTCGGTGTGCAGCACTCCGGACAGGCCGATGAGCGCGATGGCGAGCGGCAGGATCGACAGGACCGTCTGCAGGGCCAGGGCCCGGGAGTGGCTGAACCCGTCGGCGTAGCGGAACCGGATGAAGGAGTCCCGTACCAGGTTCCAGCCGCCGTGGCGCCGCAGCGCGGCCCATGCCTCCTCACCGGAGAGGCCCTCGCCCTCCCCGTGCGACTCGGCTTCGGCCGCCTCGACTTCGCTGAGCGGCGGTACCCGTGTGGCGGTGCCCATGACCGTTCCTCCCGTCCCTCTGAATTCCGCGCGAGCGCGCGGGGTTCAGTCCCCGGCGGAGAGGGCCGCCGCCCCCTGCGCCCCGTCCGCCACCCGCTCGTCCGGCGTGCCGCTGCGCGCGGGCACGGGCAGGCATACGCGGAGCGCCCCCGGCTCGACCTCTGCGGTCATCCGCGTACCGGCCGGGAACGCGTCACCGTCGAGCTCCCGCGGCTGAGCTCGGGCGAAGCTGAGCTCGATCCGGGCCGCACTGAAATACTCCAGCGCGCCGCGTGCCGCCCGCCGCCCGGATCCGCCCGGCGCCGGCCGAGCCCGCCCGCCCGTGGTGCCGGAGGCGAGGTGCCCGACCGCCGCGAGCCACCCCCCGGCCCCGCGGGGGTCGAGCAGCACCACCTCCAGCCGGCCGCTGTCGGGCCGCGCGTCGGGGAGGAGCGGCAGGCCGCCTTGCAGCGAGCCGACGTTGCCGATGACGACCATGCGGGCCCGCCGTTCCAACGGGGCAGCCCCGTCGAGCCGGATCGACAGCCGCATCCGGGGATCGCGCAGATGACGCAGGGCCGAGACGACGTACGCGGCCCAGCCCAGGCGCTCCTTGAGCCGCGCCGAGGCGTCCCGCACCATGGCCGCGTCGAAACCGGCACCCGCCATGACCACGAACCGTGTCGGCGTGAAGCCGTCGCCGTTGACCCGGCCCACGTCGAGCCCGACGGCCTCTCCGGACAGGGCCCCGTGCAGGGCGGCCGCCGGATCGGTGGGCAGCCGCAGGTTGCGGGCCAGGAGGTTGCCGGTGCCGCAGGGCACGATCGCCAGGGGGATCCCGGTGCCGGCCACCACGTCGGCGCAGGCCCGCACCGTGCCGTCCCCTCCGCAGACCACGACCAGGGAGGCGTCCGCCTCGGCCGTGCGCACGGCCAGCGCGCCGCACGGCTCTTCGACGGAGGTCTGCTCCCACACCTGGTCCGCGTACCCGTGGCTGCGCAGCACGGCCCGCACCCGCTCGGCCGTCTCCCGGCCGCACGCGTGCGGATGGCGGACCACCACGACCCGGCCCCGCGCCCCGGACGACGTTCCGCCGCCGCCCCCACCGCCCCCGCCGCCCTCGCCGGGTCGCGTCGCGGGCAGGCCGCCACGGGTTGCCGGCCCCGGCGCGGCCCCGGGGGCCGCCAGCAGCAGCGCGTACGCCACGACGAGCAGCGTGCAGGCGCCGTTCAGCAGCCCCGCCACCACGTCCGAGGGGTGATGCATGCCCCGGTAGACCCGGGAGCCGGCCACGGCCAAGGGGAGCAGCAGCAGCACACCCACCACGACGTTCCGCCGGGCACCGCGCAGTCGCCCCGCCGCGAGCACGGCCAGACCCCCGAAGAGCGCCACGGAGGCCCCTACGTGCCCGGAGGGGAAACTGGACGTCGGCGGCGCCCCGTCCATGTGGGGGACATCGGGCCTGGGCCGCTCCACCACGAGCGTGACGAGCACGAACACGGCAGACTGCGCGGCGACGGAGACGGCGAGGAACACCGCCTCCCGCCACCGGGGCACGCGGGGCACGCACAGCAATGCGACGCAGGCCACGAGCGTCAGCGCGATCACGCTGCCGGTCCCGGCCAGCATGGACATCGCGTCCGAGAGAACGGTGGCGGGCGCACCGCGCCGGGCCGCCAGGGCGCGGTTGACCCCGTCCTCGGCGGACAGGGGCCACCGGCCCGCCAGGGGCCCGCACACCAGCAGGCCCAAGCCCGCGACGCAGACCGCCTGCAGGGGCAGCAGCAGGAGAAGACGGCCGGGTCTCGTGTCCGCGTCGTGTGCGTTGCTCATTGACGGCGTGTTACCCGGGAGCGCCCGGTCATGCGTCCACCGGAGCCGGAGCCCCTGAGCCCACCGCACCGGCCATCGTGCGGCGCGACCCGTCAGCCCCCCGACTTGGCGCTCACGGGCAGCTCGTGGACCCTGCTCCCTCTACCACCGTCGGCCGGCCTTCGTCCGCCTCAACCCCGCGATGAACCAGCGGCATTGATCACGACATCGGGGGTCAGGCGGTGCGGATGGCCTTGAGCAGGCGGGCGCAGCGCGTGCTCATCTCCCGGGCGGACTGGTCGGGGTGGGCGATCCACCAGCCCATGAGGGCGCTGACGGTGCCCGTCCACACGTGCTTGAGGGCATCGGCGTCGAGGGGGTCCTCGTTGCCGTGGCCGCTCAGCAGTGCCGCGGTGCCGGTCGCTGCGAGCCCGTCGATGGCCTCGCGGTGCCGCTGGGCGGCGCTGCGCAGTTCGGATCCCGGCGGCAAGGTCCTGTCGTAGAGGACGAACCAGGCGTGACGCCGATCTTCGAGGGCAGTGAAAAGGCCGGTGAGGACGGTGTGGGGGAGCTGCTCACCGGCAGTGGCGGCCGGGCCGCCGGACATCGCCTGGTCGATCGCCCTGACGACGCGGGCGGCGATGTGTTCGAGGCAGGCGAGGTAGAGCCCGTCCTTCGAGTCGAAGTAGGCGTAGAGCATCGGCTTCGTCACGCCCACCCGCCGGGCGATCGCGGCCATCGACGCGGAGGCGTGGCCGTGCCGGCCGAACTCCTCCAGCGCGGCGGCGAGGATCTGCTCCTCGCGCTCGGCGCGCGGTACGCCCTTCGTCCCCGCCGGTCTGCCCCGGCGCCTGCCCGGCGGCGGCGAGGTGGCCGACGGGATGCCCGGTGCTGTGCCGGCGCTTGTGGAGTCCATGAGACGAACTATACGGTGGAGTAAATTACCAAGCGGTAAATTACCGGAAGGTTATATCGCCATGGCTGCCGAGACCGTTCCCGCCGCTCCTCTCGCCCCGCCCCGACGCCGCCGGTCCTGGTGGGGCTGGGGCACCGATGACAAGGCCTTGGCCGACAGCGAGTGCGTCGCCCTCGGCGCGCTGGTCCCCGGTGCGGCCGACACCCCGCTGCCGGTGCCCGACGTCCGCAGCGTCGATCTGCCGAAGGCCGGGGTCGCCCCGCCGTCCTCCCTCGCCCACTTGATGTCCGACACCCCGCCGGACCGGGCCTCCCACACCTACGGCAAGGCCTACCGCGACGTCGTACGGGCGCTGCGCGGCGAACTCGGGGCGGCTCCGGACCAGGTCGCCTTCCCCCGCTGCGAACAGGACGTCGTGGACGTCCTGGACTGGGCCGCCGGCGCGGACGTGGTCGTCGTGCCCTACGGAGCGGGCAGTTCGGTGGTCGGGGGAGTGGAGTACCGCGGGGACCGGCGGCGCGGCGTGGTCTCACTCGACCTCGCCGCCCTGGACCGCGTACTCGACATCGACCCGGTCAGCAGGGCGGCACGGATCCAGGCGGGCGTGCTCGGGCCCGGCCTCGAAGCCCAGCTTCGACCGCACGGGCTGACCCTGCGCCACTTTCCGCAGAGCTTCGAGTTCTCCACCCTCGGCGGCTGGCTGGCCACCCGGGCCGGCGGCCACTACGCCACGCTCCTCACCCACATCGACGACCTGACCGAGTCCTTGCGCGTGGTCACCCCGGTCGGCGTCAACGAGTCGCTGCGCGTGCCCGGTTCGGGCGCGGGCCCGTCCCCCGACCGGCTGTTCCTGGGCTCGGAGGGCACGCTCGGCGTGATCACCGAGGCATGGATTCGGCTGCAGGACAGGCCCCGCCACAAGGCGTCCGCCTCCGTCCTGTTCGACGACTTCAAGGCCGCGGCCGGTGCGGTCCGCGCCGTCGCACAGTCGGGCCTGCACCCGGCCAACTGCCGGCTGCTCGATCCGGGTGAGGCGGCGCTCGCGGGCGTGGCCGGCGGCGGCCGGAGCGTACTCGTCCTCGGGGTGGAGTCCGCGCACTTCCCCGTCGCCGACCGGCTCGCCGAACTGGTCGCCCTGGCGCGGGATCACGGCGGTTCGCCGGCGGGGGCACCGCCCGCGGCCGGTGGTCCCGCCGGTGGACCCCCGGATGACTCCGCGGCCGGTGCGTGGCGCTCCGCGTTCCTGCGCATGCCCTACCTGCGCGACGGACTCGCGCGGATGAGCGTGATCAGCGAGACCTTCGAAACGGCCTGCACGTGGGACCGTGCCGACGCCCTGTACGAGGCCGTGCACCGGGACCTGGGCGCCGTCGTACGCAGGGTCACCGGCACCGAGGGGCTGATCAACTGCCGTTTCACGCACGTCTACCCCGACGGCCCCGCCCCTTACTTCACCGTCATCGCCGCGGCGCGGCGCGGCTCCGAGGTCGCGATGTGGGACGAGATCAAGTCCGCCGCGATGGACGTGCTCGGCTCGCACGGAGCAACCGTCACCCACCACCACGCCGTCGGCCGCGACCACCGTCCCGGATACGACCGGCAGCGCCCGGAGCCGTTCGTCCGGGCGCTGCGGGCCGCGAAGCACGCGCTCGACCCCGCAGGGGTCCTCAACCCCGGAGTGCTCTTCGACGGGGAGCGGAGCTGAGGGCACGGAGCGCACCCGCGGGGGCGCCGTGTGCCCGCCGGCTCAGCGGGCACTCCTGCCGCGGCGCAACAACAGGGAGACGGGGGTCACATCGCATGCCTGTCACAAGCTGCCGGGACGCGGTGTCTCAGTGGTGTAACCGTCAGACAACGGCAATGGAGCCCACCATGGAAGCACGCCTCAACCCCTTCACCAACCCGGTCCTGGGCAAGGTCTTCAAGCACATCATCGCTGCGGGCAAGGTGCTCTCGGACTCGACCCTGCCGGCCTCGACGCAGGAACTGGTCAAGCTCCGCGCCAGCCAGATCAACGGCTGCGGCTTCTGCACCGACATGCACTTCAAGGACGCCGTACACGCCGGGGAGTCCGCGGAGCGCCTCAATCTGGTCGCGGTCTGGCGCGAGGCCACGGTGTTCACCGACGCCGAGCGTGCCGCGCTGGAGCTGGCGGAGGAGGGCACCCGGATCGCCGACGCGGCCGGCGGCGTCCCGGATGCGGTGTGGGCGAACGCCGCCAAGCACTACGACGAGGACCAGCTCGGCGCTCTGGTGGGCGTCATCACCGTCATCAACGCCTTCAACCGGGGCAACGTCCTGCTCCAGACGCCCGCCGGCGACTACCAGCCCGGCCAGTTCGCATAACCAGGAGGGAGCCCGACCCGCGTTCCCGCCTGGATGAGTACCGGCTGGAGGGGCATCAGGGCGGGGAGTGTGCCGCGCGTTCCGGAATTCCGGAACGCGCGGCCCCGGGCGCGGGGCAGGACCGCGACGTGGATCCGCGAGGGTGGGCCCAGGCCGCCTTCACCCCGAGTCCGGCACGGAGCTTGCGCCGCTCGGCGACGCCCGGCCCGGTTCACCCCCGGCCCCACATCCGGGAGTCACGCGCTCGCGTCACGGACGCCGCCGGGCGTTGAGCCGGGCCGCCTGGCGTGTCAGGTGGTCGCGCTCGGCGAGGTTGGGTGCCTTTCGGGCGGCCTCGGCGTACAGCCGTGCCGCCGTCGTCAGGTCGCCGTCGCGCTCGTGGAGGTACGCGGCCACCGCAGCGTGGCGGGGCAGTGAGTCGTCCAGCGCCGCGAGCGCCGCCAGCCCGGCGCGAGGTCCGTCTGCCTCGCCGACGGCGACCGCTCGGTTGAGGCGGACGACCGGACTGTCGGTCAGGCGCGTGAGTTCGTCGTACCACTCGAGGATCTGCACCCAGTCGGTCTCCTCGGCGGTGGGCGCATCGGCGTGGAGTGCCGCGATCGCGGCCTGGGCCTGGAACTCGCCCAGCCGGTCGCGGGCGAGGGCCGTCTGCAGGATCTGGACGCCCTCGGCGATCAACGCGGTGTCCCACCGGCCGCGGTCCTGCTCGGCGAGCGGCACCAGGCTGCCGTCGGGCGCGGTCCGGGTGGCGCGCCGGGCGTGGTGGAGCAGCATGAGGGCGAGCAGGCCCGCCACCTCGGGGTGGTCGATCGCGGCTGCGAGCTGCCGGGTGAGCCGGATGGCCTCGGAGGCGAGGTCGACGTCACCCGAGTAGCCCTCGTTGAAGACCAGGTACAGGACGCGCAGCACGGTGGCGACATCGCCTGGCTGGTCGAACCGCACGCCGGAGACGGTTCGCTTGGCGCGGCTGATGCGCTGTGCCATGGTCGCCTCGGGCACCAGGTAGGCGTGGGCGATCTGGCGGGTGGTCAGCCCGCCGACGGCGCGCAACGTGAGCGCGACCGCGGACGACGGCGTCAGCGAGGGGTGGGCGCAGAGGAAGTAGAGCCGGAGCGTGTCGTCCACCGCGGGCGTGGGCCCGGGCGCCGGCTCCTCCTCGACGCGGTCCTCCCGTCGGCGGCGTGAGGCGTCCGCCCGCCTGGCGTCGAGGAACCGGCGCCAGGCCACCGTGACCAGCCAGCCCTTCGCATCCCGCGGCGGGTCGTCCGGCCAGACGCGGACCGCCTCGACCAGCGCCTCCTGCACGGCGTCCTCGGCCGCCGCGAAGTCGGCTCCGCGGCGGACGAGGACGGTGAGGACGCTCGGTGTGAGGTTCCGGAGCAGGGCCTCGTCCATCGATGACGTCACTCCGTGATGGTGGGGTTCGAGCCCAGGAACGGGCGCAGCTCGAGCCACTCGTGGATCGGCTTCCCGCCCGCCCCCGGGGCGGCCGACAGCTCTCCGGCCAGCTCGACGGCGCGCTCGTAACTGTCGACGTCGATCACCATCCAGCCGGCGATGAGGTCCTTGGTCTCGGCGAACGGGCCGTCGGTGACCGGGGGGCGCCCCTCACCGTCGTACCGGACGAAGGTGCCCTCGGGCGCGAGCGCCTGACCGTCGACGAACTCGCCCGTCCCCTCGAGCCGGGCCGCGAAGTCGTTCATGTACTGCATGTGCGCCGAGATCTCCTCGGGCGTCCACTGGTCCATGGGCACGTCATTGACCGCAGCCGGGGCGCCGCGGTAGTGCTTGAGCAGCAAGTACTTGGCCATGATGGTTCTCCTCGGTGCTGGTGCGACCCATTGTGGTCGCCTTCACTCCGGGGACGGAGCCGGCCACGGGTTCTCGACACAGCCGCCCGATTTTTTTGGCTCTCGTTCATGAGCCCGAAGTACGGGCCCCGGCTTGAGCGCCGTGGCGGATAGCGGAGACCGGGCAGCCCCGGACCGGCTGGAGTCCGGTCCCGGCAGTGAGCCGCACGCACTCCCGTGGGCGGACACCAGCTTCAAGAGCCCCGGGCCCGAACCGCTGCCGCATCATGCAAAGGCCCTGGTTAAGATCATGGCTTTCGTCCAACGAGGGGAAACCATGCGGAAGATCGTCACAGGGGCGGCTCTGGTGCTGGCGGCCGGAGTGCTGACCGGTTGCGGTGGCGGCGGGAGCAAGTCCGAGGAGGCGAAGGGCTCGACGGCCCCGGCCAAGCCCGCCGCCTCCGCGAGCAGCAGCCCGTCGGGATCCGGCAAGCCGGCCTCGGGCGGTGGCGAGGTCAGCCACGAGGTGACCCTGGAAGTGCTCGGCTCCGGACCCGCGCAGATTTACTACAACCTGGCGTCCAACAAGGGCGAACAGGTGACGCTGCCTTGGAAGAAGACGGAGACGATCACCTTCACCACCGAAGCCGAGAAGCGCATCGGCACGACGGTCTCCGTGGTCCCGGGTTCGGTGCAGGCCGCCGACGGCATGCTCAAGCCGGCGTCGTGCGTGATCACCGTCGACGGCAAGAAGGTCGCCGACAACCAGGACGGCAAGACACCCATGTGCACCTACCGCCTGAAGTGACCGTGACACCGGCCCGGCCCGGCGCGCCGCGCAGCCAGTGATGTCCGGGCTGCGCCGGGCCGGTTTGGCGTTGGGGCCGCGGAGCCGGCGTCCTCGCCGAAGGCACTGGGACGGCGTGGGACGGCCTTCCCGACCGGCGCCCGCTGTCACCCTCGACGAACGAGGGCCAGTCGTACCAGCCCGCGGCCAGGTAGACGCGCCGGCTCATCGGGGCGGACGCACCGGCCTCGCCGGCGAATCGGTGAGGTAGAAAGTCCGCGACAGCGTCGCCGTACCGACATCGGCGGCGCTCGACGGCACGAGGCTCACCGGACCGTATCCGCGCATCGAAGACGCGAGTGGTCCTGCCGTGCACAGGGTGAAAACAGCCGGGGTTTCGCACGGCGCAGTCCGACGCGGTTCGGCCCCGTGTGCTGCGGCGGCACCCTGGCCGGACATCGCGATGCCGCTCGCTGTTCCCGCGGCTGTGACCCGGGGCCCGGTCCTTCCCCCCGGAGGACGGGCCCGCCGAGGCCTCCGTGCCCGCCCCTATTGCGGCTTCGGCCCCTTCATGAGCTTGCTGAGCTGCTCCAGCTGTCCTTCCTTCATGCCCCGGACGTAGTCCCAGCCGTTGTGGTCGCCGCCCTGGATCTCGTGGATCGTGACCTTGATCGGGCCCTTGCCGAACTGCTGCTGGAACTTCTCCATCCGGTCGCGGCCGCCCTCCTTGGTGCCGTACTGGAAGAGGACGTTCACCTCGGGGCCCTTGTTGGCGATCAGCTTCGGGGCGAGCTTCTCGGGGTTGTTCGCGTCCATTTCCGCCTGGTGGCCCTTCCAGAGCGGGGAATCGGGGACGATCTCTCCGCCATTGGCTATGACGGCCCGGAAGCGGTCCGGTTTCTGGAGGAGCTGCTTGAGGCCGACGAACGCGCCGGAGGAGTTGCCCATGAAGGCCCAGCCGTCGCGGGACTTGTAGGTACGGAAGTTGGCCTGGGCGAGGTCGGGTACGTCCTCGCCGATCCAGGTGCCCATCTTGGCCTGGCCGGGGATGTCGGAGCCGTCGTAGTAGTACTTGTTGTCCGGGTTCAGGATCGGCATGACCAGGATGAACGGGAGGCTCTTGCCGGCCGCGGCGCCCTCGGCGACGGCCTTCTGGAGGCCCAGCTGCGGCATGGTCGCCCAGTAGTTGTCGGCGTTCCCGTTGCCTCCGGGCAGCGCGATCATGACCGGGAAAGCGCTCTTCGCGTACTCCGGGCGGTCGTACTCCTTGGGCGTCCACACCCAGACGCTGCCCTCGAAACCGGACTTGGGGCCCTTCACCCGGGCCTTGGATATGCGGGTGCCGTCGTCCAGCTTGACCGTCTGCTTGAACTCGGTGAACGGGCCGGTGGGGAGGGACACGTCCGGATCCGCGCTCGGCGCTGAGGGCTGCTTCCCACTGCCGGTCTCGTCGTTCTTGCCCTTGTCCGGCCCGGTGGAGGGCTTCGCGTAGCTGACGGACTCCCCGTTCCCGTCGAACCAGTCCGTCTTCCAGTAGATCAACCCGGCGCCGGCGCCGGCGACCAGGGCCACGGCCACCGCGGAGCCGATCCACACCTTCTTGCGGGATCGCCTGGGCGGCTGTGACTGCGGCTGCGGCTGCGGGTACACGTGCACGAACTTCGCTCCGAACGGTGCGGCTGCCCTCAAGCGGGCAGAACGGGTGGGTCCTCCTCCTCTCTGGATGTGTTTCTCGACCTCAAGGTTGCAAAAACGTGCAATAAATGTCGTTTAGCTTTCAAATGAGTACGTCCTCACTGCTGGAGATGATCCATGTCATTGCAGAGCGCCTCGCCGGGTCAGGCGGACCGAGTGGTTCCGGACAGGTTTTGCGCACCGTGCGTGATGTTCCGGCCGACGATCGGAGTGGCGGGAGGTGCCAGGGCCGGGCGCTGGCGAAATGTGGTCCATCGGGTGCATGGCTGGGAATCGACCTGTCTGCACCCTTCAACTCCTTTTGCGAGGCATACGAGCTGATCCCTACGCTACGGTAACTTCGCTGTCTGTAACGGGGATGTCCCATGGAGAACGCGAAGCATGAAGACCAGCACACTGAATCGCCACAGCCGGTTAGAGGCCCTGGGGGCCTACGTACCCGAGACCGTGGTGACCACCCGGGAGCTGACCGAGGGGATATCCGCCGTCCGTGACGCGGACCTCCAGCGGATCACCGGAATCGCCGAGCGCCGGGTGTACGACCCGGATCCGGCAGCCGCCGAGAACTCCTTCTCGATGGCCCTGTCCGCCGCGCGGGACTGCCTCGCCGGCTCCCGCTACGAGGCCGCCGGCCTCGACGTCGTCATATCGGCCTCGATCACCCGGTTCACTGACGGAGGCCGCTTCACGTTCGAGCCGTCCTTCGCCGCGCTGCTCGCCCGGGAACTGGGCGCACGACCCGCCGTCCAGTTCGACGTGTCCAACGCCTGCGCCGGCATGATGACCGGCGTCTACCTGCTCGACCGCATGATCCGCTCCGGCGCGGTACGCAACGGCCTGGTCGTCAGCGGGGAACAGGCCACCGCCGTCGCCGAGACGGCGGCCCGCGAGGTCACCGACTCCTACGACCCGCAGTTCGCCTCGCTCTCCGTCGGCGACTCGGCGGCCGCCGTCGTCCTGGACGCCTCCACCGACGAGGCCGACCGGATCCACTACATGGAACTGATGACCTGCTCGGAGTACTCCCACCTCTGCATGGGAATGCCGAGCGACCGCAGCCAGGGCGTGGCCCTCTACACGGACAACAAGAAGATGCACGACCGCGACCGGCTCAAACTGTGGCCGCGGTTCCATCGGGACCTCCTGGCCAAGCAGGGCCGGGAATTCGCCGACGAGGCATTCGACTACGTCATCCAGCACCAGGTCGGCACCCGTTTCATCGACTACGTGAACCAGACGGCCGAGGCCGAGTTCAAGACCCCGATGCCCCGTTCCCTCGCGGTCGTCGAGAAGTACGGCAACACCGCCACCACCGCCCACTTCCTGACGCTGCGTGAGCACCTGCGGGCCGGCACCGCCCGCCCCGGATCCCGGTTCCTCATGGTCCCCGCCGCCTCCGGCGTCGTGACCGGCGCCCTGTCGGCCACGATCACGAACATGGGGGTCTGAGCCATGGGAATGGTCATCGCCGCAGCCCACGCCGCCGCGCACCACGGCACCGGACCCGCCTCCTCCGTCGAGCTCGCGAGCCGAGCCGCCCGCGCCTGCCTGTCGCAGGCGCAGGTCTCCCCGTCATCCGTAGGCGTCCTCATCAACGCCGGTGTCTACCGGGAGTCCAACACCTTCGAACCCGCCCTCGCGGCCCTGATCCAGAAGGAGGTCGGCATCAACCTGGACTACATCGCCGACCCGGCCCCCGCCGCCGGCTTCTCCTTCGACCTCATGAACGGTGCCTGCGGTGTCCTCAACGCCGTACAGCTCGCCCAGAGCCTCCTCGACACGGGAAGCGCCGAACGCGTCCTGATCACCGCTGCCGACGTGCACCCCGGCGGCTACGCCCGCCTCGACCCCGGCTACCCGTACGCGGACCTGTCCGGCGCCTTCCTCCTCCAGCGCAGCGCCGACCCCGACGCCGGCTTCGGCCCCGTGTCCGCGTACTCGGGCGACGGACCCAGCGACACCGAGGGGTACCTCGACACCGTGGCCATGGGCAGCGAGGGCCGCTCCCGGATCACGGTCCGCCGTACGGAGGGACACGGCGCGCGGCGCAGCGCACTCGCCGCCGTGTGCACCGCCGGGTACGCCCGCGAGCACGGCATCGACCTGGACCGTACCCTCGTGGTCGACCCGCACGCCGCGCAGGACACGGCCGTCGACGGAGACGGCAAGGAGAGCGGCGACGGCGAGCCGCACACCGCGGCGCCGATCCTCGGCTACCTCCAGGCCATGGCCGCCCCGCGCCCCAAGGACTGCGACCGGCTCCTCATGGTCGCCGTCGGCGCAGGCCCCAGCGCCGCCTGCGTCGCCTACCGGCCCGAAGGCTGGTGACGGGACGCCATGAGCACCGTTCCCCATTCCGCAACCGCCGCCGGCCTGGCCGACTGCCTGGAGCGCAACGCCGCCGCCTTCCCGCACAAGCCGGCCGTCATCCACCCCGACGGCCGCGAACCCGGCGGCGGCCTGCGCTACCGCGAAGTCACGTACGGGGAGTTGCAGGACACGGTCGAGGAAATCGCCCACGGACTCGCCCGCGCCGGGATCACCCGCGGGACCAAGACCGTACTGATGGCACCGCCCGGCCCGGAGCTCTTCGCCCTCGCCTTCGCGCTCTTCCGGCTCGGCGCCGTCCCCGTCGTCGTCGACCCGGGCATGGGCGTGCGCCGGATGCTCCACTGCTACCGCGCCGTCGGTGCCGAGGCGTTCATCGGGCCGCCGCTCGCCCACCTCGTACGGGTCCTCGGCCGCCGCACCTTCGGCCGCGTACGCATCCCCGTCACGCTGGGCCGCCGCCGGCTGTGGGGCGGCCACACCCTCCACGCGCTGCGCACCACCGGTGGACGAAGGACCCCCGCCGCCGACGTCGGCGGCGACGACCTCCTGATGATCGGCTTCACCACCGGAAGCACCGGCCCCGCCAAGGGAGTCGAGTACACCCACCGCATGGCGCTCTCCATCGCCCGCCAGATCGAGGCCGCCCACGGGCGCACCCGCGACGACACGTCACTGGTGACCCTGCCCTTCTACGGCATGCTCGACCTCGTCTACGGCTCCACCACCGTCCTCGCCCCCCTCGCACCGGCCAAGGTCGCCCATGCCGACCCCGCCCTGCTCGTGGATGCGCTGGAACGATTCGGTGCGACCACCATGTTCGCCTCGCCCGCCCTGCTGCGGAACCTCACCGACCACCTCACGGCCCTGGGCCGCCCGCTGCCCGACCTGCGCTGCATCGTCTCCGGCGGCGCGCCCGTCCCCGACTCGGTCGTAGCCGGCCTGCGCACCGTGCTCGGCGAGAAGGCGTCCGTCCACGTCACGTACGGGGCCACCGAGGTCCTGCCGATCACCTCGATCGAATCCGAGGAGATCCTCGGCGAGACCTCCGCCGGCAGCGCCCGCGGAGCCGGCACCTGCATCGGCCGCCCCGTCCCCGGCACCCGCGTCCGCATCCTCCCCGTCACCGACGGCCCGCGCGCCCGCCTGGACCCGGGGACCGCCCTGCCCGCAGGCAGCGTCGGCGAGATACTCGTCGAGGGCGAGTCCGTCAGCCCCCGCTACCACGACGCGCCCCGCTCCGACGCCCTGCACAAGGTGCACGAGACCCAGCCTGACGGCACCTCGCTCACCTGGCACCGCACCGGCGATCTCGGCTACGTCGACGACCGCGGCCGGCTCTGGTTCTGCGGCCGCACCTCCCAACGGGTGCGCGCCGCCGGCCGGGACCTGTACACCGTGCGCTGTGAGGGCGTCTTCAACGCCCATCCACTGGTGCGCCGCAGCGCCCTGGTCGGTATCGGCCCGGCAGGCGCCCAGCGCCCCGCCGTCTGCGTGGAGAGTGACGTCCCGGCCGGCAGCGCCGCCTGGCGGGACCTGGTGGCCGAACTGCGCGGCCTCGCCGCCGACCACGTTGCGACCAGGGGGCTGGAGGAGTTCCTGCACCATCCCGCCTTCCCGGTGGACATCCGCCACAACGCCAAGATCGGCCGCGAGCAGCTGGCCCGCTGGACCGAACGGAGCCTCGCCCCGCCCCCGCCCCTGTTCTCGCGGACCCGTGCGGCCCGCCTCGTACCCCTCGCGGGCTGGGCGTACCTCCTCGGCGGCGCGATCTGGGCGGCCGTCGCGGACGTCCCCGACGTACCCCTGCTGCGCCGGCTCTGGTGGGCCGACGCCTTCCTCAGCATCCCGGTGCACGCCGCGCAGATCCCCCTCGCGCTGCCACGGGGCAGGGCGGCGGGACACGGACGCGCGGCCACCGCCGCACTGACCATGCTCTACGGTGCGACCTGGTGGCGGGCCCTGTGAACATCCTGATCACCGGAGCCACCGGCTTCCTCGGCGGCCACCTCGCCGACGCCTGCCTGCGCGACGGCCACCGGGTCCGTGCCCTGGTCCGGCCCGGCAGCGACACCGCCCGCCTGAGCGCCCTCGGACCGGGACTGGACCTCGTACCCGGCGACCTCGCCGACACCGCCTCGCTGGCCCGCGCGGCCATCGGCTGCGACACCGTGCTGCACAGCGCCGCCCGCGTCGTCGACCACGGCAGCCGCGCCCAGTTCGAGGAGGCCAACGTCACCGGAACGCAGCGGCTGCTGACGGCGGCCCGCGCCGCGGGCGCCACCCGCTTCGTCTTCGTCAGCAGCCCGAGCGCGCTGATGCACCTGCGCGAGGGCGACCGGCTCCGGATCGACGAGAGCACCCCCTACCCCACCCGGTTCTTCAACCACTACTGCGCGACCAAGGCCGTCGCCGAGCAGTACGTACTGTCCGCGAACACACCGGACTTCACCACCTGCGCCCTGCGACCGCGCGGCATCTGGGGCCCACGCGACCACGCGGGTTTCCTGCCCCGCGTGATCGCCTCGATGCGGGCGGGCCGACTGCCCGACCTGTCCGGCGGCAAACGGGTACGGGTCTCGCTCTGCCACGTCGACAACGCCGTCGACGCCTGCCTGCGCGCGAGCGCCGTCCCCGCCGAAAGCATCGGCGGCAAGGCGTACTTCGTGGCCGACCGCGAGGAGACCGACCTGTGGGCCTTCCTCACCCGCGTCGGCGCCCTCCTCGGCTGCCCACCGCCGCACCCCCGCGTCCCCGTCGCGGCCACCCGCATCCTCGCCGAGGCCGTCGAGGCGGTGTGGAGCCTGCGCCCCTCGGCCGGTACGGGCCCACCGCTGAGCCGCTACATGACCGCCCTCCTCACCCGCTCCACCACGTACGACACGGGCGCCGCCCGCCGCGACCTCGGCTACGACCCGCCGCGCACCCAGGAGGACGGCGTGAGCGGGCTGCTCCGCTGGATCCACGGCATCGGCGGCGTCGAGGCCTGGGCGCGACCGGAGAAGCCCCAGGGCCGGAAGCCGCCCGCGTCCACTCGTACCGACCAAGGAAGCACCGCGCGATGACACCCCCTCACCCCATGTACCGGCGGCCGGTGTCGGCCACCGAGCACCTCTACCTTTCCGCGGGGCATGCGCGCGGGACCATGGCCCTGCGCATCGTCGTCGAAGGGCACACCGTCCCCGAACCGGCAGCCCTCCGGGCGGCGGTCGCCCGGGCCGCCGAGACCTGTCCCGGCTCCCGCCTGGTACGACGCGGGCCCGTCTGGACCGCCGAGGGCCCGCTGCCCACGATCCGGTACGCCACGCCGGCCCCCGGTGGCATCGACGTGTCGCAACCGGCCACGGCGGCGTTCCTCACCGGCCGCTCACGCCGGAACGACCCGCCGGAGTGCGGGATCCTGGTCGTCCCCGACACCTCCGCGGACACGGACACCGCCACGCTCGTGTTCAGCGCCTCGCACGCCCTGATGGACGGACACGGCGCCCTGACCTGGGTACGGGAGGTCTTCCGCGCCCTGCGCGGGGAGCCCGGCCGCCCCGCACTCGCCCCCGACACCGACCGCGGCCTGCTGCGCCGGCTCGGCGCCTCAGCCCGGCGCCCGGGACTCGTCCCCGACCGCCCGTCGCCCCTGGGCCGCCCGGTCCCGGGCCGCGAGCAGACCCTGTGGCTCCGCCGAACCCTCCCCGGCCACCACCGGGCCCTCACGGCCAGGCTGGCCCAGGCCCTGACGGACAGCGCGGCGACGGCCGGTGCCCGCTCCGGCGGTGCCCTCAGCGTCAGTACCCGCTCCGGCAGCGCGGCCCGCGGCGGCACCCGGGTCATGATCCCGGTCGACCTGCGGCGCCACCGCCCCGGCATCGTCTCGACCGGCAACCTCACGCTGCCGCTGTTCCTGGACCTGAGCCCCGGACAGGAGTGGCCGAGGGCACAGGTCACCCTGCTCCGGGCGCTCGCCGAGAACCAGGAGCTCGCCGAGGGCTTCGAGTCGGCCCTCCTCCCCCTGCCGACGGCGGCCGGTCGCCTCCTGCTGCGGGCCGCCCAGGCCGGCGCCGTACGGGCCGACCGGCACCTCGCCTCAGCCGTCGTCTCCCACCTGGGTCGTCTGGACCCGGCCGAGTTCTCCGGCGGGGGCTTCACCGCGACGACCCTGTACGCACTGCCCGTCCACGCCCCCCTGGTCCCCGTCTCGATGGCCGCCACGGAGACGAACACCGCCACGGAGCTCACGATGGGCGTCCGCGGTGGCCCCGGTCTGGCCGAACGCGCCACCCGTCTCCTGGACGGAGTCCTGGCCCACCTGCCGACTTCCGCCGCACCGGCAGCAACGGCGGCGCCCGCATCCGCTGCGGTGCCCCGTCCCGCACGGCGGCCCCGGCCCGAGCCCGCGCCTGCGGCGCCGGCCGGGTCCGCGGTGCCGCCCGCAGTGCCGCCCGCGGTTCTGCCCGCGGCTCCGCCGTCTTCCGCACCTGCGACGCTGCCCGCGTCCGGGCCCGTACCGCCCCCCGCCGTGGAACCGGAGCCCCCGCGCCCCGCCACCGTCGTGGAGCTGTTCCGCACACAGGCCGCCCGTACGCCCGGAGCGCCCGCGCTCGACGGCCCCGGCGGGGTGGTCACGTACGCCGAACTGGACCGCCGTTCCGACGCCGTGGCCGCCGAGCTGCTGCGCCGGGGGATCGGTCGCGAAGACCTCGTCGGTCTGGTCGTCGACCGCACCCCGGCCGGGGTCTGCGCCCTGTGGGGGATCCTGAAGGCGGGTGCCGCCTACGTGCCGCTGGACCCCGCCCACCCCGCCGCGCGGACCGCGGAGATCCTCCGCGCCTGCGGCGCCCGGTTCTGCCTGACCCAGCGTCACCTCACCGAAAGCCTCGGCGCGCTCGCGCCCTGCTCCCTGCTTGCGGCCGAGGACCTCGTCACCGGCCCGCCGGCCAGCCCGGTCCCGCCGGCCCCGGCGCTCGAGGACCTCGCGTACGTCATCCACACCTCCGGTTCCACCGGCCGCCCCAAGGGCGTGCAGATCGAACACCGCGCCCTCGCGGGCTTCGTCCGCTGGATGACGCAGGTCTGCCGCGTGGACGCCCGGACCCGCTTCGGCTTCGCGTCTTCCTACGGCTTCGACATCTCCTGCTTCCCCCTCTTCCTGCCCCTCCTGGCCGGCGGAACGGTGGTCCTCGCGCCCGACGCGCCCTCGCCCGCCACCCTGCGCCGGCTCGTCACCGACCACCGGGCCGACACCCTCGCCCTCACCCCCTCCCACCTGCCCCTGCTGCCCGACCGGGGTGACGTGCGCACCCTGCTGCTCGGCGGTGAACCGCTGACCCCGGCCGCCGTACGCACCGCCCGGACCGCCTTCGGTCCCGACTGCCGCATCATCAACGGCTACGGCCCCACCGAGGCGGCCGTCGTCTGCCTCGCCCACGTCGTGGACGATGCGCGGCCGACGACCGCCGCCACCCTCCCCATCGGCACCCCCGGCCCCTACGCCCGGGTCGACCTCGTCACCGAGGACGGCGAGCGCATCGGCACCGGGACCGAGGACACCGGCCGTACGGGGGAGATCGTCGTCAGCGGCGCCCAGGTGGCCCGGGGCTACCTCGGTGCGCCGGACGGCCGCCCCTCCCCGTTCACCGAGCGCGAGGACGGCACCCGCAGCTACCGCACGGGGGACCTCGGGCGGCGACTGCCGGGCGGGGCGGTCGAGTTCGCCGGGCGCATCGACGACCAGCTCAAGATCGCCGGGCACCGCATCGAGCCCGCCGAGATCGTCGCCGTGCTCGAAGCCCGGCCCGAGGTGAGTCGCGCCGTCGTGGCTGCCCGGCGCCGCCCGCACACCACCGCGCCGGTCCTGTGCGCGTACGTCGTCCCGCGCGCCGACGGCTCGTACGGCGGCGCGGGCGACGCCCCGAAGAGCCCGAGCGGTACCGGCGCCCAAGGCGCTCCGCACGGCGGCCCCGACCTCCCCGACCTCCCCGCCACCCTGCGTTCCGCGCTCACCGCCCTGCTGCCCGCCGCGATGGTCCCGGCGCACGTCATCACCGTGGACGCCATCCCCAGCACGGTCGGCGGCAAGGCCGACCTCGACGCCCTCCCCGACCCCTTCACCTCCGCGCCCGTCGTCGCCCACGACACGGCGGAGCCCGCCGCCCTCCAGGCGCGGGTGGCCGCCCACTGGGCCGCGATCCTCGCCGTGGACACCGCCCGGCTGTCCGCGGAATCCGACTTCCAGACCCTGGGCGGAGACTCCCTCGCCCTGGTGGAAATGCTCACTGCCGTCGCCGACGACCTGCTGGAACCCGCCGAGGCCCGGCGCTTCATGGCCGGCCTCGACTGCCTGGTCCGGAACTTGACGCTCGCACAGGTCTGCGCCCACCTCGCCGCCGCCCGACAGGAGCTCCCGGCATGATCTTCGTCGGAGACGGCGCACTGCTGCGCCGAGCCGTCGCACACGCCGCCGCGCAGGGCCACCCCGTAGACCTGGTCTGCTGCGAGGATCCGCAGGACGCGGCAGGCGCCCGGCACCTGCACGTTCCCGCCTCCGACGACGTCAACGCGCACGCCGATGCCCTCGCGCAGGTCTGCACCGACGGCGTCGTCTGGTCCCTCAACAACCGCCGGATCTTCCGGGCCCCACTCCTCTCCGGGGGCCTGCGCATCCTCAACATCCACAACGGCCTCCTGCCCCGCCACCGCGGACTGCCCTCCGTGGCCGTCCTCTTCGCCCTGCTGAACGGCGAGCGCGAGTACGGTGCGACCCTGCACGAGGTCGACGCGGGCATCGACACCGGCCGCGTCCTGGCCGTACGCCGCTTCCCGGTCGCCCCCGATGCCCGCCACTTCCAGGTCATGCTCCGCGGCGTGCGCGCCTGCCAGGCCCTGTTCGAGGAAACCCTGCCGGCGGTCGCCGCTGCCGCGGCCCTCCCGCCCCCACCCGCCCCCGCGGGGCCGTCGGCGTACTACGGGACCCGCGCCCTCGCCCGGCTGGCGGACCACCGCGGCCACCCGGCCTACGCCGCCGCCACGGACCTCGGCCCCTTCGCCGCGCACGCCCCCGAACTGGCCGCGGCGATCGGGACGGCGGCGCCCCCTCATATGAGATGACTTTTCCGGCCGTGTCACCCGGAATGGTCAGGCACCCGATCTTTCCGTGCGTAGGGGACGTGACCTGTGGTTTCCTGAGCCCGCCTCGCCTGTAGTGAGGCGACTACGTGGAGTGAAGGGGATGTTGTCGTGAGCGTTCTGGACATCAAGCTGGACCGGTCGTTCGATGTCTTCGACTCGGACCGCGACGGGCGGCTCGAGAAGTCGGACGTCATCGGCCTCTCGGACCAGCTCGCCGAGTCGCTCGGTGTCGCTCCGGCGGCAGTGGCCGGACTGCGGGACTCGTTGGGGGACCTCTGGGACGCCGTCTTCCAGAAGATGGACAAGAACGACGACGGGGCGGTCGACCGGCACGAGTTCCGGGCGGCGTTCCGGGCGCGGATCGTCACGGATCAGAACAGGATCTGGGAACGGATCAGGAACATGAGCAACGCCTGGACGGAGCTCGGTGACCGCGACGGCGACGGCATGCTGAGCCGGGAGGAGTACACCTCGCTGCTCCACGGCATGTTCCGCTTGCCCCGCGAGACCTTCGACGAGGCGTTCAATCAGCTGGACGTCGACGGCGACGGGCAGTTGAGCCGTGACGAGATCAGCTCCGCAATGAAGGAGTACTACACGAGCGACAACCACTCGGCGCGCGGGAACCAGTTCTTCGGGCGCCTCTGAGGGCTGTCCGAGGCGGGCCCGGAAGACAGGGGGGTGCGCAGTACCCGCCCCCTGCTGCCCGCCCTCCTGTAGTGGCTTCTCCAGACCGGTTCGTATGGCGTCCCCGCTCGTTGACCGGGGAGGAAGCCGATCATTCACAACCTGCTGGAGGACCTCTGATGGCCGATGCCGCACTGCCGGTGATTGTTCTCTCCGACTCCGACCCGCTCCGCCGGCATGAAACCGCTGAGCTGGTGCAAAGCTGGTACCGGACGTCCTTCCGCGTGCTGCAGGTCGGAGGGCAGGCGGAGGTGGTCCGCGCGCTGCGCGCGCTGGCCGACCGGAAGGTACCGGTGGCAGCCGTGCTCGCCGATGAAGCACCCGACCCGGGTGCCGCGCAGCACCCGGGTGTGCGCTGGCTGTCGCTGGCCGAGCGCGGCAGTGCGGAGTCCGACGGCACCCCCGTCGGGGCGGCCCGGGACGAGGGCGACCCGGCCGAGCACCTTCGTGGCGCGCTCGACGATTCCCTGTGCACGTGGAACGCCGACTGCGACGGTGGTGTGCCGACCGCCGAGGTGCGCGGGAGCCGCTTCTCACCCGCCGCCTATGCGGTGCGTGACTTCCTCGGCCGCAGCGGCGTGATCTTCCGCTGGCTCCCCGAGGAGGACGTACGGGACGCCCCGGTGACCGTCCGCCTCGGGGACGGCACCGAGATCGTGGATCCTTCGATCAGTGACCTGGCCGAGCGGCTCGGTCTCATCCGGCCGGCCGAACAGGACCACTACGACGTCGCGGTGATCGGTGGTGGCCCCGGAGGTCTGTCCGCGGCCGTGTACGCGGCTGCCGAGGGCATGAGCGTGGTCGTGATCGAGGACGACGCGCCCGGCGGGCAGGCCGGATCGACCTCGCGGATCGAGAACTACCTCGGTTTCCCCGTAGGTCTCACGGGTGGCGATCTCGCCCAGCGCGCCTTGCAACAGGCCCGCCGCGCCCGCGTCGAGTGGCAGCCCACCCGGGTGGCCAGTCGGGTGACCCCGACGGACACCGGGGACCACACCGTCGAGTTCGTCAAGGCGGGTACCGATGAGACGGCCTCGGTGACAGCGGCAGCGGTGGTGGTCGCCACGGGCGTGGACTGGCGCCGCCTGACGGCTCCCGGCGTCGACCGCCTGCTCAACTCCGGTGTGTACTACGGCGCATGCTTGTCCGACGCCCCCTCGGCCGCCGGGGAGGACGTGTACATGGTGGGCGCGGGCAACTCCGCCGGACAGGCCGCCCTCTACTTCGCGCGCTACGCCCGCACCGTCACCTTGCTGGTGAGGGGCGCCGACCTCGCCGCTTCCATGTCGAGCTACCTGGTGCAGCGCATCGAGCGGACGCCGGGCCTGCAGGTCCTCCTGGGGACCGAGGTGGCCGAGTGCCACGGCGGGACGACTCTCACCGGTCTGCGTCTGCGCGATCGCGACGGCGGCGAGCGCACGGTCCCCGCGCACTGCCTCTACGTGCTGATCGGCGGCCACCCGTCGACCGACTGGCTCGGCGGCAAGCTGAAGCTCGACGGCCGCGGATACGTCCTGACCGGAAGCGGCGGAGCCGGCCCGGACGCACTGCCGATGGAGACCAGCGTGCCCGGCGTGTTCGCCGTGGGCGACGTGCGCTCCGGATCCGTCAAGAGGGTCGGCGCCGCCGTCGGTGAAGGAGCAGCAGTCGCCCAGTCCCTGGTCGAGTACCGACGGCGTCATCCCGAGCGCTTCCGGGGTGCGGGAGCGCCCTGCGGCTTCTGACGCACACCCCGGTCGCTCTGGCGCGCAATCAGCCGCCGCCTCTGTGGAGGAAGAGGAGAAGGCTGCTCGCCTGGGCGGGAGTCAGGTCCACCGGAACGTCCCGGGGAGCCGGTCCCCCCTCGGCAATGGCCAGGAGGTGGGCCTCGGCCTGTTCGGGTGGGACGCTGTCGAGGATCTCATTGATCAGTTTCATCATCTCCTCGTCCGAGAGCGCTTCCGGATCGCTGAAGATCTTCGGCTTCTTCTCGTCCATTTCCTTCCTCATCCCGTAGTCATGGGACACGAAACGAAGGGGCCGGGACCACCACCGTCCCGGCTCCGTCACTTCATCCGGAGGAGGTCCGCCCGGTACCGCTCCGTCCAAGGCTGCCACGAACGGCGGCGGGATGACGTCACGTTCGGGCCGTAAGGCATGCGCGTCAAGTGATGGCGCCGACTTCGGCCCTGCGGAAGGACAAGTCTCAGGGCCGCCGGCGCCCTCCTCTTCAGCATGGGCGATGCGCGGGAGGCCCGCCAGGCGAGCTTTGCGCACCGCAACTTGTGCACCGTGAGCACCGAGCCCGCTCCGGGCTTCGTTGCACGCCCGTGCCGAGGCAGGTCATCCGTCCGCTGTGTCCTCGGCTTCCCAGCGCAGCAGGTCGCCCGGCTGGCACTTGAGCACTTCGCAGAGCGCGGCGAGCGTCGCGAAGCGTACCGCCTTGGCCCGGCCGTTCTTGAGGACGGCCAGGTTGGCGGGAGTGATCCCTACGCGGTCCGCGAGTTCGCCCACGGACATCTTCCGCCTGGCCAGCATCACGTCGATGTCGACGGTGATCGGCATCAGATCACCTCGTCCAACTCGGCCTGCATCTGCGCGGCTTCGACGTCGCGCGCAACGGCCTGGGCGAGGAGCATCCGCAGCACGAGCACGATGAGCGCCACCCCCAGGATGGCCAGGCCGATGCCGCCCATGATGACGGTGACGCCCGGGTCGTCCCGCTGGCCCGGCGCATTGATGGCCGTGACCGCGAACCACAGGAGGGCGGCCGCCACGATCGCGCCGATCACGGCGTCCACGTACCGGAAGGCGGCGTGGGAGAACACGGTTCCGCGGCGCACCATCGTCACCAGCCGCCATACGGAGACCAGGGCGACCTGGGCCGACAGCATGCCCAGGATCGTGATCACGCGCAGCGGGGTCAGCGGGATCGACCCGTCCTCGGGGTCGCTCCCGCTGACCAACGTCCACACCATCAGTGTCTGTACGAACACGGTGCCGGTGAGCACCACCACGAGCACGGCGCGCAACGCACCCACTGTCAGCTTTCCCATGGCCCATCCCTCCATCGAGTTGCGATCGGAATCTATCGAAAGTCGATAGGTGAAACAAGGGCGGGGACGCAGGGGCGGCGGTTGATGACGGCGGTCCTGCACCCCGGCCGCCCTGCCCGGAGGAGATCCCGTATGCGCGTTCCCCTGCCCTTGACCGCCGTCGCCACCGCCGCACTCCTGCTCACCACGGTCACCGTCGCGACTCCGGCCGCGGCAGACCGGGGCCCGACGGCGCACCGCTGCTGCGAACGGACCTGTCCGTAGCCACGGGCTCTACGCTCGGGGTATGAGGCATCGCGACCAAGCCCCCGAGGTTCAGGACCTACGGAACGCGGCAGCGCAAGGCACAGCGCGCCGGCTCGTGCTCCTGCGCCACGCCAAGAGCGCCTGGCCGGACGGGGTTCCCGATCACGACCGTCCGCTCGGGCCCCGCGGTCTGCGCGACGCGCCCGCGGCCGGCCGACTGCTCGCCGGCTCCTTCGACGTACCGGATCTGGTGCTGTGCTCCCCAGCACGCCGGGCCCGGGAGACCTGGGACCTGGCGTCGGCGGAGCTGGACCGCACGCCGCCCGTCCGGCACGACCCACGCCTGTACGGGGCGGACGCGCGGGACCTCCTCGACGTCGTCCGCGAAGTCTCTCCCGAGGTGGGCACCTTGCTGCTCGTCGGGCACAACCCGGGCCTGGAGGATCTGGTGCTGCTGGTCGCCGGGGCGGCCGTGGGGGACGCCTTGGAGCGCGTCCGCACCAAGTTCCCGACCTCGGCGGTGGCGGTACTGAGCCGACAGGGCGCCTGGTCGGACCTCGGGCCGGGCGGCGCGCTGCTCGCGGACGTGGCCGTCCCGCGGGGGTAGCGGGAGGGCCGGGTGCCGTGGTGCGTGGAAGCTGCACGCCGGGGCACGGCCGCGTCGGCTGCGGATGACTCGACCCGCGGTGCCACCGCGGCCCCGACCGCCCTCCGGGCCGCTCGTACGATCGCCACCGCCACCGCCACCGCCACCGCCACCGCCACCGCCCGTCGCGCACCCGGCGAGCACGGGCTACCCCGGCGACGGGCGAAGCCTGCGGCAGGGTGTGCGCCCGGGCGTGTGGCCGCCCCCGCACGCCCGGGCGCACACCACGGTCCGGCCGCCGACACCGCTCCCGGCCCCGCCGTCACGGGCCGCAGACGTCAAGGGTGATTGTCACTCTATTCCCGTCTATGGATGGCTTGCGTAGGTTCATCGATCTTCGCGTGCTTATGCTTCAGGCGCTATGACGGAAAGTCAGAACCCCTGCGCATTACGGGAATCAGCCGACGTGATCGTCCTCGGTGCCGGTCCGGCCGGGCTCGTTCTCGGAAACCTGCTGCACGCAGCAGGGATCGACTGCGTCCTCCTCGAACGCGCCTCCCGCACCCATGTCCAGACCCGGGCCCGCGCCGGGTTCCTCGCACCGGACACCGGGCGGATCCTGGACCGTCACGGCCTCGCCGACGGACTGCACCGGCGCGGCCTCCGCCACGGCACCTGCGAATTCCGCACCGAAGACGGCCGGTTCCGGCTGGACTACGGCTCCCTCGGCCAGGGCGGCCAGCACCACGTCTACCCGCAGCAGAACCTGGTCACGGACCTCCTGACGCACTACCTCGACCGTGGCGGACGCATCCGCTTCCAGACGGAGGCGCTCGCCGTACGCGACGCCGACGGCACCCGGCCCTACGTCACGACGCGCGAGCCCGACGGCCGTCCCACCCGGTGGTCCGCCCGCTACGTCGCCGGCTGTGACGGCCGGCACGGGGCGGCCCGCCGCTCCCTGCCACCGGGCGCCGTCCGCCACCACCACGACCACGGGGTGACCTGGCTCGGGCTGCTCGCCGAGGCCCCGCCGAGCCTTGACGCCGTGGGCTACGCCGTCCATGACCGAGGCTTCGCCGGGCACATGGCCCGCACCGCGGACGTCACCCGCTACTACCTCCAGTGGCAGCGCGGCATCCCTGCCGACGCCTGGCCCGAGCAGCGGATCTGGGACGAGCTGGACGTCCGGATGCGCGCCGCGGACCACGGCCCGTTGCACCGGGGCACGCTCCGGGAACGCGGGATCTTCGACCTGACCTGCGACGTGATCGAACCGTTGCGCCACGGCTCGCTCTTCCTGGCGGGCGATGCGGCGAGCCTGCTCGCCCCGGCCGCCGCGAAGGGCGCCAACCTCGCGGTCCTGGAGGCCGAGATCCTGGCCGGAGCCCTGACGGACGCCCTCACCCGGGGCGACACCGCGGGCCTCGACCGGTACTCGGACCAGTGCCTGGCGCACATCTGGCGGGCCCAGGAGTTCACCGGGTGGATGACCCGGCTGCTGCACACGGCACCCGACGGGGACCAGGACGCCGGATCGTTCTTCCACGCCGCGCTGCGGCGCTCCCGGCTTGCTTCGCTGCGCACCTCGCGCATCCACCAGGAGTGGTTCGCCGAGAACTACGTCGGCGTGTGACGGCCGCTGCACCCCACCCCCCGTGCCGCTGACCTGGCCCCGCGCCCTGCGCCTGCCCCACCAGGCTCCACCCTGCTTCGCCATGCCCTGCCCCGACCCGTAACGGCCCGAGGAACCCCCACGATGACGACGACGCTCCCCGACGAAACGATGCTCCTGGACGACACGGCCCGCCTGCGCGCGGCAGCCGAGTTCGTCCGCGAGCACGACAGCGCCGCCCTGCTGCCCCTCCTCCTGCCCGGACTCGGCGGACCGGACCTGCAGGCACTCGCCGGGCGCTGCCGGTTCGCCCACGCAGGGCTGCTGCTCTTCCCGCCGGACGCGGACAGCCTGCGGACCCAGCTCGCCGACTGCGGGCTGGCCGCGGACACCCCATCCCACCCCAGCGTGGTGGTCCGGGAACGCCTCGCCCGGCGCCACCGGCGCGATCCGGCCGAGCTCGACGTGCGTATCCTGCGCCCGCAGGTGCACGGCACTGCCGGGGAGCACCGCGCGGTCGAGGTGTTCGCCCTGACCGTGCCCCCGTACTCCGGCCTGGAGCGGATCGCCGCCTACGAACGCACCTGCCGGCACGAGGCCCACCTCGCCTTCGAGATCGAGCACTCGGACCCCCTGGCGCTGCGCGGCCTGTGCGCGATCCTCGGCCGCCACGGCGCGCGCCCCGACGGCGGCGGCTACAACCCGCACGAGGACGGCACGGTCCTGTACTTCACCACCCCCGCGGATCCGGTCTGCGGCTACCGGCGGCTGGAACTCTACGCACACGGCGACCACCGCGCCGCCCTCGCCGCCCATCTGGACCACTCCGACGAGCACCAGCATCCGCACCGGACCGCAGGACAACCCGCCGAAACGCTCCTTCGCCTCCTCACCGGCGCATGGACCACACAGGCTCTCGCCGCCTTCGCCCGGCTGTCCCTGCCCGATGCCATGGACACCCGCACCGCGCACCGCACCGAGGACCTCGCCCGGCTGACCGGAACCCACCCCCGGAGCCTCGCCACGCTCCTGCGCTACCTCGTCATGCTCGGCGCCGTGACCCAGGACCAGGACCAGGACCATGAACAGGAACAGGAACAGGACGGATTCCGCCTGACCGGACTCGGCGCCCTGCTGCGCGCGGACGCGCCCGGGTCGATGCGGCCGCTGGCCCTGATGTACGGCGGCCCGTTCTACCGCTCGTTCGGCGACCTCGACCACGCGGTGCGGACCCGGCAGCCGGCCTTCGACCGCCTCTTCGGCGAGAACCACTTCGACCACTTCGCCCGCGACCCCGAACTCGCCGCCCTCTTCGACCTGTCCATGGCCGCGAGCTCACGGATGTTCGAGCCGCTCCCCGACCACCCGGTCGTCACCGCCGCGGCCCAGGCGCCCCAGCCCGCGACCGTCGTCGACGTTGCCGGCGGGAACGGGGAGCTCCTCGGCCGCATCCTCACCGCACACCCGCGCCTGCGCGGTGTCCTCCTCGAACGCCCGCACGCCGTCGAGGCCGCCCGCCGCCTGCTGGGCGCAGCGGGTTGCGGCGCGCGCTGCGACTACCGCGCGGGCGACTTCGCCGACGTGCCGCCCGGAGGGGACGTCTACGTCCTCTCCCGCGTCCTGCACGACTGGGACGACGACCGCTGCCGGGAGATCCTGCGCCACTGCGCCCGCGCGATGCCCGCCCACGCGGACCTGCTCGTCGTGGAACGGATCCTGCCCGCCGACGGTTCCCCTTCGCTGGCGACGGCATGGGACCTGCACATGCTCTGCAATGTCGGAGGCCGTGAGCGACGTGCCGACCACTACGCGCGCCTGCTCGCCGACGCCGGCCTCCAGCTCGTCGGCCACGGCCCGCTGCCCCTGGACGCGCATGTGCTGCACGCCCGCAGGGCGGCCGTCCCGGACCCCCCGGTCCGACGGAGCTGAGCTCGGGTGACGTGGGCGTGCGGGCCCCGCTCTCGACCGGGAATACCTCGGGAGCACTCCCTGTTCCGAGGTATGGTTGAATTGTAAACAATCTTGGGAAGGGGAGCCATGCAGTTCGGGATCTTCACCGTCGGCGATGTCACGGCCGATCCGACGACCGGACGCGCGCCGGGCGAGCACGAGCGCATCAAGGCGATGCTCGCGATCGCGCAGAAGGCCGAGGAGGTAGGCCTCGACGTCTTCGCGACCGGCGAACACCACAATCCGCCGTTCGTCCCTTCCTCGCCGACGACGATGCTCGGCTACATCGCCGGTCGCACCGAGAACCTGATCCTCTCCACGTCCACGACGCTGATCACCACGAACGACCCGGTGAAGATCGCCGAGGACTTCGCGATGCTCCAGCACGTCGCGGACGGCCGCGTCGACGTGATGATGGGCCGCGGCAACACCGGACCGGTCTACCCCTGGTTCGGCAAGGACATTCGCGACGGCATCGACCTCGCCGTCGAGAACTACGCGTTGCTGCGCCGCCTGTGGGACGAGGACGTCGTCACCTGGAAGGGCAAGTTCCGCACGCCGCTGCAGTCCTTCACCTCCACCCCTCGCCCGCTCGACGGCGTGGCGCCCTTCGTATGGCACGGCTCCATCCGCTCACCGGAGATCGCGGAGCAGGCCGCGTACTACGGGGACGGCTTCTTCCACAACAACATCTTCTGGCCGGCGTCCCACACCCGGCAGATGGTCAGCCTGTACCGCGAGCGCTATGCCCACTACGGGCACGGAACCCCCGAGCAGGCCATCGTCGGGCTGGGCGGCCAGGTGTTCATGCGCAAGAACTCGCAGGACGCGGTGCGCGAATTCCGACCGTACTTCGACAACGCGCCGGTGTACGGCCACGGCCCGTCCCTGGAAGAGTTCACCTCGCAGACCCCGCTGACCGTCGGCTCGCCACAGCAGGTGATCGAGCGAACCCTGTCCTTCCGGGACTACGTCGGCGACTACCAGCGCCAGCTGTTCCTGATGGACCATGCGGGTCTGCCCCTGAAGACCGTCCTGGAGCAGCTCGACCTGCTCGGCGAGGAAGTCGTGCCGGTGCTGCGCAAGGAGTTCGCGAACCTGCGCCCGGCCGGAGTGCCCGACGCCCCGACGCACTCGGCCCGTGTTGCGGCCGCCCGGGAGACTTCGAAGGAGGAGACGCAGGCATGAAGCTCGTCGTCGTATCGGCAGGACTGAGCTCGCCCTCCTCGACACGGCTGCTCGCCGACCGGCTCGCTGCCGCGACACTGCGTCATGTGGATGCGCAGGCCGAAGTGATCGAAGTGCGGGACCTGGCGACGGAGATCGCCGAGCACTTCGTCACCGGGTTCCCGCCCGTCCGGCTGGCTGCCGCGCTCGACGCGGTGGCAGCCGCAGACGGCCTGGTCGCCGTGACTCCCGTGTTCGCGGCGTCGTACAGCGGCCTGTTCAAATCGTTCTTCGACCTCATCGACAAGGACGCCCTCACAGGGAGACCGGTGCTCCTCGGCGCGACGGGCGGCACCGCCCGGCACTCCCTGGTCACCGAACACGCTCTGCGCCCGCTCTTCAGCTACCTGCGTGCGCTCGTCCTTCCGACGGCTGTGTACGCAGCCTCGCAGGACTGGGGTGAGGAGGGCCTGGCGCAACGGATCGCCCGTGCGGGCGCGGAGCTGGCACGCTTCATGGCGCCCCCAGGTCGGGACGTCATCCCGGACGTCGACACCGCCACCGCGATCGCACCCCGGTCCCTGACAGGGGCGATCACGTCGGTGCATCCGGCCGACGGCTTCGAGGTGGTGCCGTTCGCGCAACGACTGGCCGCGCTACAGGCCGAGTAGCCGCAGCGATACCATGCGCCCCCTCGCAACCGGCACTGAGCCAGCGCGACGCGAGGCGGCGGTGGCGTCAACCTCCAACCGAGGACGCCCGGTTCGCCGATGCCGGCCGGACGCGGGAGTCAGGAGGCCGGACGTCGTGGGTCGCTGGACACCCCGGACTCCCGCCCGCTGAGCTCGGCGTCCAGGGTTTCCTGGTCGATGCGCATCGACTCTGCGTACTCCGGCCGGGACATCCGCTGCCAGGCCCGGTCCGGTGCGATGTCCTCGACGGGTTCGGCGGACCGCCGTCAGGCGTGGTCGCGCAAGTGCTCGGCGTGCGCGGTCAGCCAGGCCGGGCGGACCATCTCCACGTTGCTGCCGGCGCCCTGCGCCGCCCGGTCCAGGGCATCGGCCGCCGTACGCGCAGCGGGCACCATCCTGGCGCGGGCCGCTTCGCCGAGTGCCTGCGCCGCCGTGGCCTCGACGGCCCCGGCGCGGTGCAGGGAGGCGGCCGAGCGCTCGGCCGCCTCGGCTGCCTGCCCGTACCGGCCCAGGGTCCACTGCGCCCAGGCGGTGTTGTAGAGGCAGACGCCCTCGGTCCGCGGATTCTCCATGGCCGACGCCGCGCGCAGCGCCTCCTCCAGGCAGGCCAGAGCCTCCTCGGGGCGGCCCAGGGCGAGCAGGGCCACGCCCTTGGCGTTCAGCGCGTAGTCCGTCGCCTCCTGAACGCCCGCGGCCGCGTAGGCGCGCACGGCCCGGTCGCCCGCCACGATGGTCTCCTCCCAGCGGCCCAGGGTCAGCAGGGCCGTGAAGCGGGCGTTCCAGGAGCGGGCTTCGGTGAGCTGGTTCCCTGAGGCCGCGGCGAGTTCGCCCAGCCGGTCGGCGCCCGCCAGGGCTGCCTCGCCGTCGCCGAGGGTGCTGTGGGCGAGACTGAGGCTGAGGACGGCGTGGGCCTCCGCTTCGGCATCGCCGTTCTCCCGGGCCAGCGCGCCGGCCCGGGCCAGCGGCCCCGCCGCGTCCTCCAGGTGGCCCAGCTGCCGGTGTACGTCGCCCAGGCCGAACATGGCCTCCTGTAGCGCGTGACCGTCCTCGATGCGCTCAGCCACCTCCGCGGCCTCGGTGAACAGTTCGAGCGCGTGCGGCAGCGGGCCGCCGCTCAACCGGGCTTGCCCGAAGCTGATGAGGTGGGCGAGTCGTGCCCGGTCGTCGTTCACTTGTTCCTCCAGAGTCAGGTGCATCGAGATCGCGGAGAGCACCGAGCCGTGCCACACCATCCATTGCCCGATGGTGCCCATGATCAGCGCTGCCTCGTCCATGTCCCCGGCCCGCACCCGGTGGTCGAATGCGCGCCGGTGGGCCTGTATGTCGTCCAGCGTGCGCCAGTCCCGGCGGGGCGGGGCGATCCGCGCGTACCACTCGGCCGCGCGTCGCTCCAACGCGGGCCGCCCCAGCGGGCCTTCGGCCGGCAGGGCACCGTACGCGAGGTCGGCGTCCATCGGGTGCAGGGCATAGGTGCGGGTTCGCCGGTCCACCGACAGCATGCGTATCCGCAGCAGGCCGGACAGGGCAGCAGTGACGTCGAGCGCGGGGTCGAGGCCGCCGACGATCCACTCGACCGCCTCACGCGGGGCGGGGGTGCGCAGCACCGCGAGGACGTTGAGCACGCTGCGGCTGTCGGCACTCAGCCGCTGGTAGCGGTCCTGGGCCAGGCCGGCGACCACGTCACCGCGCAGGGTGAAGTCCTCGAGAACGTCCTCCAGCGTCGGCAGCATCAGGGTGTCGTCGGCCATGGCGCCCATCAGCAGTTCCAGTGCGCGCGGCACTCCGTGGACGCGGACCGCCGCCTGGAGCAGCTCCTCGTCCGAGAGCTGCGCCACACCGAGGGTGCCGTCCTGGTCGAGTTCGCGCAGCAGCGCGACGGATTCGGCGGGTGGCAGGCCGTCGGACAGCTCGACCTCGGCGGCGAACCGGCGCAGCTCGGGCGGCAGGCGCAGCGGCAGTTGCGAGGTGACGAGCAGCCTCGGTGTGCCCCGGGCCCGGAAGAGGCAGTCGAAGAAGGTGTCGAGTTCCTCGTCGTCGAGCCGGCCGTCGTCCAGGAGCCGGTCCTCCAGGTTGTCGACCAGGATGACGAAGAGCCGGTCCCCCATCGCGGCGAAGAGTTCATCGATCTTGTCCGGCACGGGGCGGTTGGCGGCCCAGACCTCCAGCAGACGGGCTTCGTGCGCGGGGCCCAAAGCGCGGGCGCAGTCGAAGTAGAGGCGTTCGAGGGAGACCCCCGAGGTACGGGTGCTCAGGTTGACCAGGCCCGCCGGAAGCGGCACCTGGGCGTGGCCCGGCCACTCGCCGTGTTCCAGCAGATCCATGACCTTGGCGGCGACCGCGCTCTTGCCGATGCCCCGGCGTCCGGTGACGGTGACCATCCGGATGCCCGGGTCCGCGAGATGGCGGCCGATCAGGTCCCGGGCCTCGGCCCTGTCCTTGAACAGTTCGAGGCCGTGCGCCACCGGCAGCCCGATGACCTTCGACGGGGTCGGCACACCCGGGGCGTGCGGGCCGTCCGGCTCGGCGCCGACCTCCGGCAGCGCCGCGTGACCGGGGAGGGTCAGCAGCGCGGCCAGCTCCGCCCGGGGGCCGTCGGCGACCCGCTGCAGGGTGTGGTCGATGCGGACCGCCGTGAGCCGGCCGAGGCCTTCTCCGCGGTGGTGTTCGGCGACCACCCCGACCAGGTACGGCCCGGCCCACACGGCGGCCCCGGACATCCCCGACCAGGGCGATACCGCGGGGTCGGGGTCGGCGGCCGCCGCCGGGACCGTGATCTCCAGGGTTCCGGTGCGCAGGTTGGACAGGGCGGCCACGGTTCCGTCGGCCTGGTGCAGTTCCCGGAACTGCCTGCCGTCGGCGCCGCGCCGGCGCTTCCACAGGGGGAAGCCCGCTGCGTGGACGTCGATGACGGCGTGCCGGTCGTCGCCGATACGGCCGAACCGCGCGGACGGGACGGGCGCCGCGCCCGGCGGGGCCGCGAAGGTCAGCACCGCGACGTCCGTCCCGGAATCCGACCAGGCGAGCTCCGCCGTCGCGGCCCACTGGCCCGGCCGGTCGGCGTCGAAACGCACCAGCACCTGTGCCGCCCCCGCCACCACGTGGAAGGCGGTCAGTACCGTCGTGTCGCCGACCTGGTACCCCGAGCCCCGCCGCCCGCCTCCGGCGGCGGTGGTGACGATGACCTCGGCGATGCGGTGCGGGTCGAGTCCGCCGCGCCGCGCGGCCGCCTCAGCGCTCACCGAGCAGCTCGTCCCCGGAGATCAGGGCCATCTGCTCGGGCGCGTCCGCCCGTACGGGCTGGAGCGTGAGTGTCAGCTTCTGGGTGACGGTGGCCGAGCGCTTCGCCGAGGCGCCGGCGTCGAAGACCCAGAACCGCACCTTCACGCCCGGTTCGCTGGTCCGCTCCACTCCCACGGTCAGTTCCAACTCCACGCGCTCCGCCTTGAATTTCAGGTCCGAGTCCTCGCCGGCGGACATCGCGCGGCTCAGCTCCCGGCGCAGCTGCGCAATCATGTCCGCCAATTCGACCGCATCATTCACAAGAAGCCCCCCAGGCCCGGTCCGCACGTCAACTACCCACGATGGTAGTCAACATCATCACGCATCAGCGCCCCGCCGAAGGTTCTGGCGCGCTCGCTCTGCCTCACGACAAGGACGCCCTGGGCGTCCGTGGACCGGTGTGTGGTTCGGGGCGGCGTCGGGTTCCCGCGACGTCCCGGGGCGCGGCCCCTGGTCCGTCCCGAGTCGGTGGCGGAGGCCGGCACCGACCGGACGCTGGACGGGAACTGCCGCGGTCGCAGGCTGAGCGGTGGTTGCCGCATCGGTGGTCAGCAAGGCTGCTGCCACCCTCCGTGACCGCCGCCCGCCGCCGGATCCCGCCGAGATGCGTGCTCCGGAAGTCCGGCCCCACGCGGACGCCCCCCGCCGATGACGTAGAGGCAGGGGCCCGCCTGCCCGGCGGGCAGGGCGCGGCGGCCGAGGCCGGGCTCTGACGCGCCGGGGGCATCGACGGCGGGGTGTCCAGATCGTGCCGTTGCCGGTGGCGGCCGCCGGGAGCATCACGGACAGGAGCGCGGTGACGACCAGTGCCCCGGCCAGGGGCGAGTCGCCCCCGCCACCTCCTGCGGGACCGGTCGGGCGGCAAGGTGTGCACGGGTGGCGCGAGGGAGCCTCCTTCGGCGAGCGGGCACGTCCCCTGGGGATGTCCCACGCCCCGCCCGCCACCCGTCCGCCTACCGGCCGGTCTCCTCCCGTCGGCCCCGGCGGACCGGGGCAGACGGAGCAGCGCCCCGCCACCGGACCAGGCCCGCCACCGACCCGCCGGCAGGCCTGGAAGAGACGGCCTAGCCGCGGCCGCCCAGGAAATGGAACGTGGGATGAGGATGCATGAGGAAGTCGTGGTGCGAGATGTTCCAGGCGTACGCGCCGGCCAGGGCGAAGGCCACGCGGTCGCCTGCCCGGAGGCCCTCAGCCGGGACCTGGCGGGCCAGGAGGTCCTTGGGGGTGCAGAGTTGGCCGGCGACGTTGACCGCGGGCCGGCTCGTGGACGGGCGGGGCCACGGGTGGGGCCAGGCCTCCACCGGGAGGACGGAGCAGGGCTGGTCGTGGCCCTTCGTGGCCGGGGTGCGCAGGTGGTGGGTGCCGCCGCGGACGACCGCGAAGGCCTCGCCGTGACTGTCCTTGACGTCCAGGACCTCGGTGGCGTACCAGCCGCAGTACGCGGTCAGGGCCCGGCCCGGTTCGATCCGTACGGTCAGGCCGGGGTGGGCGGCGGTGAGGCGCGCGAGGCCGGCCCCGTACGCCGCCCAGTCGAAGCGGCTCCCGGGGGACGCGTAGTCGACGTTCATGCCGCCGCCCACGTTGACCTCGGCGAGGCGGAAGCGGTGGCGGGCGGCGAGGTCGACGGACCAGGTGATGACGGATTCCGCTGCGGTCAGGAGGTCGGGCGCTTCCAGGCCGCTGGCCAGGTGGGCGTGGACGCCGCGCAGTTCGAGGTGGGGATACCGGCCGTCCGTGAGGAGCCGGACGGCGGCGTCCGCGTCCGCCGGGTCGAGGCCGAACGGGGTCGGCCGGCCGCCCATCGTCAGTGAGCTGCCCGCGAGCGAGTCGTGCGACAGGGGGAGGTTGAAGCGGAGGAGGACGGAGACGCGGGTTTCGGGGGTGAGGCCGGCCGACAGGGTTCCCAGCACGTTCAGATCGTGGAGGCTCTCCACGTGGAAGCGGGAGACGCCCTGCTCGAGGGCCGCGGTCAGTTCGGCCGCGGTCTTGCCGGGGCCGCCGAAAGCCAGCGGCCGGCCCGGCACGGCCTTGCCGGCGTGGGTGAGTTCCCCGCCCGAGGAGACCTCGTAGCCGTCGACGTACGGGCCGAGTGCGGACAGGATCTCCGCCTCGGGGTTGGCCTTGGCGGCGTAGTACAGCTCGACGCTCGCCGGGAGGGCTGCCCGTACGGACGCCGCGTGCTCGCGCAGGGCCGCCAGGTCGTACACGTAGGCCGGGAGTTCGGCGGAGTCCAGCGAAAGGACGTGGTCGGTCACCGATGCGGTGGGTGCGGTCATCGGGCTTCGCTCCAGGTGTTCTCGTCATGGGCCGCTTCCGACAGGACGTCCTCGGCGAAAGGGGAGGCGAGGCGTACGTAGCCGGCCTCTCGGTCGGCCTTGCGCTCCCAGCGGGTGAGCAGGTTGGCCTTGGCGGGCAGTGGTACGCCGGCCAGCAGGGCGGCGAGGCGCGGTGGGCAGCCGTGGCGGTCGGCGTGCGTCTGGAGGGTGGCGCGGACCCGGGCCCACAGCGCGGCTTCGGTCTGCGGGTGCAGGTCGGCCAGCGCGGCGAGCATCTCGGCGACGTGGTTGACCAGGAGGCAGTAGACGACCCGGTCCCAGCCGCGCTCGGCGTCGTACGTCATGGGGCCGGCGACGTCCGCGGGCAGCGAGGCGAGGGTGGCGGCGTGCTGCTCGGGCAGGAGCTTGGTGCCCTCCAGGTCGCGGAAGAGGACCTGGGCCGGCATGCCGTCGTCGTCGACGCAGACGACGACGTTCTGGAGGTGGGGTTCCAGGACGAGGCCGTGGTCGAAGTAGGCGGCCAGTACGGGCGGGACGAGCAGCCTGAGGTACGCCGCCCACCAGTCGAGCGCCGTCTGTGGTCCGGCCCCCCGCAGGAGGCGGGAGATGTGGCCGGGGCCGGTCGGGTACTCGTCGGCGACGGCGCCCGCGAGCAGCGGGGTCGTGCCCGGCAGGAGCTGTCGGGACAGGCCCTCGCGGACGATCACGCCGAAGCCTTCGAGCAGGGCGCGGTCGGGGGTCCCGTCGGGGCCGGGCAGGGCGAGGCTGCGGTAGGCGGGCTCGCGGAGCATCGCGCTGCCGGGGAAGCGGGCCGCCAGGTCGGACAGGGCGGGTTCCAGGAGCCGGGTCAGCGCGACGGCGCCGGTCAGCTCGTAACTGGAGTTCTTCCGCAGACAGTTGGTGATGCGGACGTTGAGGCTGAACTTCAGGAACGTCTCGCCGTCGTAGAGCGTGCGCACGGACGCCGTGGCCGCGAAGGGCCGACCGCCCGGGCCGAGGTCCAGGATGTCGCCGCGGTCGAAGGCGGCCCGCAGTTCGGGGTGCTCGCGCAGCATCTCGTACTGCCACGGGTGCGCGGGCAGCAGCCGGTAGCCGTCCGGCAGATCGGGGTGCAGCCGGTCCAGCGGGTCGGTGGCGCTCTCCCCGACGCGTTCCTCGGCGATCAGATGGGCGCGGACGGCGAGGTGGCGCAGCGGGAAGGCGGCGCCCACCTCGGGCGCGTACGACAGCCAGGACGCGGCGTCGCCGCTGCGCGCCTTCGGGGTCGGGTGGAAGCGGTGGCCGAAGAGCAGGGACTGCTCGGAGGCGAGGTAGGTGGCGAGGCCCGCCTCGTCCGTGAAGGGGCGGGAGGGCCCTCCCGTACGGGCGGCCAGCGCCGCGGTCACGGCCTCGTGGCCGGAGGCGACCTGGTCCAGGAACTCCTCGTTCTGCACGCCCGTACGCAGCGACAGCTCGTCCTGGGCGTACTCGGCGAGGCGCCGCCAGTCGATCCCGGCCCAGAGGTCGCCGCGCTGCTCCAGCACGGGGCCGGTGAACCGGTGGGCGCCCAGGAGGGAGGTGCGGCGCAGGGCGACCCGCAGCAGCACGCCGCGGCGGGGGAGGCGCAGCAGCAGGTGGCCGTCGGTGACGGCGCTCTGGTGCTCGGGGCTGGACACTTCGCGCAGCAGGCAGTTGAGGAGGGTGTGCGAGACGACGTCGTCGGCGCTCGGCAGGCCGGTACGGCCGGCGGAACCGGCGGCGCCGGTATGGCCGGCGGGCAGGGGATCGGTGGCGAGCGACTTGTTCAGCGGGGGCATCAACGGCTCCAGCGGGTGCGGGTGGAACGGAGACTGCTACGAGAGCGGGGCAGGGCGAGGGCGCAGGCGGCCACCAGGGCCATGGCGCAGCCGGTCAGTACGGGCGCGGCCGGGCCGTAGTGGCTGGTGCCCACGGCGGCGGCGACCCCGGCGACGACCGCGCCTGCCTTGGAGAAGAACTCCCGCACGCCGAACAGCCGGCCCGGCGCACGCCCCTTGACGCATTCGGCGGCCAGTACGGACAGACATACGAGTCCGAGGGTCAGGCCCGCGCCGAGAAGCAGCCGTACGGCGGCCAGCGCGGCCAGGTTGTCGGCCACGCCGTGCCCGGCCAGGCCGAGCGCGATGCAGGTGAAGCCCAGCGCCATGCCGAGGCGGGGGCGGCGGTGGAAGGCGGAATGCACCACCATCGCCGTCAGCAGGTAACACAGGTGCGGGAGGGCGAAGAGGACGCCGGAGAGGAAGGGGGAGGTGCCGGGTATGCGGTCTTCGATCAGCTGAATCAGGTAGGGGTACGAGATGACGGTGGAGAAGACGAAGGCGAATTCCAGGGCGTAGAGGACACGCAGTTCCGACACCGGGGAGGGCTCGGCGGTCACCTCGGCCGCCTCCGCCCCGGGCGCCTCAGTACGCGACGTCTCCTTCCCGGTCCCTGCCGCTTCACCGGCCGGCGCCCGTCTTGGCCCGCGCGACTCCGGCAGAGCCGCGATCAGCACCGCCGCCGTCAGCGGCAGGACGGCGAGCAGGGCGTACTGGCGGTGGGGTGACAGCCATGGCGACAGTGCGCCGACGACCAGCGGTGCGAAGACCAGGGCCGCCCGCGCCGCGCCTTGCAGCAGGGTGAGCGCCTTGGACAGCTCCGGACCCTCCAGGGCGGCCCCGAGGTAGCCGTTGGACGCGGCGTAGGTGCCGCCGAGGATGCCCTGGAGCACCAGGGCGAAAGTGAAGGTGGCCAGGGAGTCGGCCCAGCCGGCCAGCAGGAAGGACAGGGCGAGCCCGAGCTGGGCGCGCAGCAGCAGCCGCTTGCGGCCGAACCGGTCGGCGAGCCGGCCCCACAGCGGGGCCCCGACCCCGGCGAAAACGGTGGGTACCACGTACAGCACACCCGCCCAGTGGGCGGTGGTGTCGCCGAGCCCGGGGAGGATCTCGGTGAGGTACGGGGGCAGCCCGAGTGCGGCGAAAGACGCCACGAAGTAGCACCCGGCGACGGCATGCACC
Organism: Streptomyces katrae; assembly: GCF_000717655.1. Taxonomy (GTDB): domain Bacteria; phylum Actinomycetota; class Actinomycetes; order Streptomycetales; family Streptomycetaceae; genus Streptomyces; species Streptomyces katrae_B. The sequence goes on along the minus strand of NZ_JNZY01000024.1, from coordinate 38,175 downwards.
TGACGGCGCCCCAGAGTCGGCCGGGCCACCCCTTCCGAATCTGCCGCCTTCGGGTCGGTGTCCGTCGGCGCAGCCGCCGTGGCACTCATCGCAGGTCCCTCGCTCGCCGTCGCAGGTAGTTGGGGCCGGTCGTGTAGTGCGTGTTGATGTCGGAGGCGCCCGAGCGCTGTTTGGTGAGCAGCGTTCCGGCGGTGACCATCGCCTTCACCGGCAGCTCGGCGGCGTCCAGCACCCGCTCGCGAAGCGCCGCGCCCGGCTCCCCGCTGCCCGTCCCGAGCCGCTCGGCGGCCTCGGCCAGCCGTTCGCGCACGAGCCCCAGAACCGCCTCGGGCGAGGCCGTGCGGCCGTGTTCCGCCAGCCCGAAGGCGTAGGAACCCGCGCACAGGTGGAGGGTGATGGTGGTGAGCATGTCGGTGACGGCCCGGTAGTCCCCGCCGAACATCCGCGGGTCATGGAAGGAGGCCAGCAACTCGTCGGCCGCCGCGCCCAGCGTCTGGCGCAGCCTCGGTTCGTTGAAGCGGGGGCTGTCGTCGTCCTTGAACAGCAACCGCAGGCGGGTGCGGCCGTCCTGCGGGGTGCGGTCGAGCACCACGGAGATGTTCTGCTGGTGCGATGCCAGGGCGATGCCGTAGCCGTAGAGCGTGGTCTGCCAGTCGAGGAGCAGGGCGAGGAAGGCGTCGAGCAGGGCGACCGGGTCGCCGCCGTAGAAGCGGTCGGCGAGGTGGTCGATGACCAGCCGCCCGCCGGGGGCGGTGCTCAGCAGCGCGGCCAGGGGCAGCACGGAGGCGCGGTCGAGGCCGGCCGGGTAGCGGCGGCAGAGGACCGCGAGCAGCTCGTGGCCCGCGTGGGCGTAGACCGTCTCGTCGGCGTGCAGGATCGTGTCCTTGAACCGCGGCTCCCGTGCGATCACCGCCTCCACCAGCCGCTGTCCGGCGGCGCCGTGCACGAGGGTGTCGGGTTTGATGGTGCGGCGGTTGCTCAGGCCCAGTGTGGCCGTGGCCAGCGGCAGTTTGAGGTGCAGGTCCGGCTGGCCGGCGAGGCCGACCGTACGCATCGACAGCGTCGGTACGGCCTCCAGGTACGGGACGTCGGCGAGGACGGCCGTACCCTCCAGCCCGGCTTCGCGCAGGGCGTCGCGCAGCGGGGCGCCGAGGCTGAGCGGGTGGACCGGGAGCGCCAGGTGGCTGCCGGAGAGCTCGGGCAGGCCGAGGTCGGCGGGGGAGGGCCAGCTCGCGGGCAGCGCCGCGGGGCCGCCGGGGATGGTGAGCGCGTCCCGCGGTACGGCCAGCCAGCGCAGGCCGAAGCGCGGGTGGAACTCCGGGGCGTACGCGCGCAGTTGCCCGTCTTCCAGGCCGGAGCGGCCGCGGGCGGTCGGGTAGACCGGGTGGTCGAGGCGGGCGGCGAGGGTGTCGTACGCGAGGGAGGCCGCGAGGCCCGTCCAGTCGGCGGGGTCGGCGCCGTAGCGGGCGGTCAGGTCCGCGAAGACCTCCCCGGCGGTCCGGTCGTGCAGCCGCATGGTCGCCAGGGTCTGGCGGCACTCCTCGGCGAAGGCCTCGAAGCCGGGCCGGTCGACGGGGTCGGCCAGTCCGGTCAGCACGCCGACGATTGCCTCGGAGCCGGTTAGTTCGGTGCCGTCCGGCTCCCTGACGAGCAGCGGAAGGCGGGCGGCGTACGCGCCCTGGAAGCCGTCCTCGGCCACCGGGAGGAGCAGCGCCGCCGCGTCCCCGCCGGCGGGCAGGGGTAGCCGCAGCCAGGTGCCGTCCGCGCGGTCGACGCTGGTGGTGCGGGTGCGCAGGCCGACGACGTCCTCGCGGAGGAAAGCGCTGAGCACCCGCAGCAGCAAGGTGTCTTCGGCGGTCTCGGCCGCGACGGTCGTGGCGGCGCGGGTCACGGCGTGATCTCCCAGCGCTGGGTGGCGAGGAAGTCGGCATGGACGCGGTTGACGAGGTCCTGGCCGGTGCCGACGGCCCGCACGGCGCCGAGGTAGTCGCGGTGGGTGTGGTGCAGGTCGCGGCGCTCGCCCACGGCGCGCATCGGACGGTACGTCAGCCGTACGCCGTCCACGTCCAGATCGGTGGTGTCGGGCGCGGCCGTCAGGGTGCCGGCGCGGTCGGCAGTGGGCCACGAGATCCGGGCGGCGCCATCGCGGCGGGCCCCCAGGTCGGCCGGGAGCGGCTCGCCGAGGTGGGTCTGCAGTACGAGTTCGAAGAGCGGGATGCCGAGCAGGTCCGCGAGGAGCAGGTCGCACTGGTCGCCGATGGCGCGGTAATTGACCTCGATGATGTGGGCGCGGCCGTCGTGCACCACGAACTCGGTGTGGCAGATGCCGAAGCCGATGCCGAGGGCGTCGAGCTGGGCGAGGATCTGGGCGACGACCGGCTCGGGATGGGCGGGGACGAAGGTCAGCTGCTGCTCGATGAAGAGCGGCGGCGGGGTCAGTTCGGTGCGGAATCCGCCCAGGACGTGGCGGGTCACGCCGTCGCCGAGCGTCTCCAGCGTGTACAGCTGGCCCTGGAGGTACTCCTCGACGACCAGGGGCACGCCGGGCCGCCGCACCTGTATCTCCTTGCACTGCTGGAGCAGGTCCTCGGGTCCGTGCACCATGACCACGTCCTCGCTGGCCACGCCCTCGCGCGGCTTGAGTACGCAGGGGTAGGCGATTTCGGCGGCGTCGGGCCGGTCCCCGGGGGCGATCTCCACGGACCATACGGAGTCGGTGCCGGAGGCGTTGAGGTGACGGCGCATCTGCGCCTTGTCCTTGACGCGCAGGGCGGTCTGCCAGTTCTTGCCCGGCAGGCCGAAGTATTCGGCGGCCAGGGCGGCTTGCACCTGGAGGTGGTCGCTGTTGGAGAACACCGCGTCGGGCGCGTGGTGGGTCGCTATCCGGGTGATGACGGCGCGGAAGTCTCGTACGTCGCACTCCAGGACTTCTATGTCCGGGCTGTAGCGCTCGCGGTGGGCTTCGGGCTGGTCGGTCAGCACGGTGACGTCGAGACCGAGCCTGGCGGCGGCGGGGAGGAAACCGTCGGTGACCGAGTCGGTGAGAGGGAGGGCGAGCAGGTACAACCGCATGAGCGGTGACCCCTTCCGAGTCGTGGAGCGGCGAGCGGCTGTGGTCACGGATGGACGGATCGTCCGGTTGCTGGGCAGCAACCGGCTGCCGCAGTTTAGGTTAGGCAAGCCTTACTTTTCAACCCGCCCTCCAGTCGGCCGACTTGAGCGGATTGATCAAGGACGCCCACAGAAGATAAGGTAAGGCTTACCTTGATTCAAGTTCCGATCTCTGACGCACCCCCGCACGCCCGTGAAGGAACGCCGATGACGACCTCTCTGGACTCCCCGGCCGGCCCTGCCGCCCCACGCGCAGGCCTCGTACTCGCCTCCGGCTATCGGCGACTCGCCGCGGTGTGCGAGGCGTTGGACGTACGGGTCGCGGGATCCGGGGACACGGCGGCGGGAGCGTGGGTGACCGGAGCGGAGCTGGCAGAACGACCGGAGGCCCTCGAGGCCTTCATCGCCGCCGAGTTCGCGCGCATCCGGGAGCGGCACGGGCTCGCCCCACGCCCGGACGCCGCCGCCTCCCGCGCGCTGCACGGCTACCTCTGGTCCGTCAGCCTTCTGATGAGCGGTTCCTGGCACTTGGAGCGGCGCGTCCCCCGCATCCGCCCCGCCGAGATCCGGCTGAACCTCACCACGGGCGTCCACGAGGTGACGCCGGGCTCCGGATTCGCCTGCCTGCCGGACGATCCCGCGGTCGGCGCCCCGCCGGCCCGGGCCGCTCTGCCGCACGTACGGCCGTACGGCGTACGCGTGGTCGGTCATGAAGAGGCCCTGCGCGCGGAGTTGCGGGCCGCGATCGCCGACCACGTGCGTCCGCTGCTGGCCGCGATCGGCCCGTACACCCGGCGCGGGCCGCGCGCCTTGTGGGGCATGGCGGGCGACGACCTGGTATCGGGCATCTGGTACCTCGGACGGGTCCTCGGCCAGGAGGAACGGGCCGTGAGCGCCGCGACCGATCTGCTCCCCACATCGATCGCGCCGTTCCCCGCGGGCGCGGACTTCCGCCGGCTGGCGGGCCGCGAGGGGCGGCAGTACCCGACCCGCACCCGGAGCGGCTGCTGCCTGTACTACGCACTCGACGCAGCCCGTCCGTGCGGCACTTGCCCGCGCACGAGCGACGCGGAGCGGGTCCGGCGGCTGGAGGAGGAGGCCTGAGCGCGCACCGTACGGTGCGAACGACCGCGGGCCGGTACCGGGATCTCCCGGTACCGGCCCGCGGTCGTTTTTTCAGTTGCCGTCGGCGCTGCTCAACCGCGGCCGAGTCCAGGTCACTTGGCGGGGTCGACCTTGAAGATCTTGGCGATGTCGTCCAGGACCATGTCGGCGCCCTGGAGCGAGACCGAGGTCATCCAGGTGGCGTCGTCCACCTCGTGGACGTTGCCCTTCTGGACGGCGTTCAGGCGCTGCCACAGCGGGTTCTCCATGAACTTCTTCTTGCGGTCCGCGCCGCCCGAGAAGGCCGTGAGGAAGACGTGGTCGGCGTCGACCTGCTGAATCTGCTCCTCGCTGATCTCGATGTTGAACTTCACGGTGTCCCGCTGGTTCTCCGGCCGCAGCAGACCCATGTCCGTCAGGATGATGCCGGAGAAGCTCTTCGGCAGGTAGATGCGGGTCGGGCCGTCCACGAAGCGGGTGACCGAGACGGTCGGCTTGCCGCCCTCGCCGCTGCCGCCGCCCTGGGCGTTGATGGCGTCACCGATCTTCTTGGCGCGGGTCTCGTACGCCGTGAGCTTGGCCTTGGCCTTCTCCTCCTGGCCGAGTGCCGTACCGAGGAAGGTGATGTTCTCCTTCCAGATCGGACCCGTCGTCTTGACGAAGACGGTCGGGGCGATCTGGCTCAACCGGTCGTACAGGTCCGCGTGGCGGACGGTCGCCGAGACGATGAGGTCCGGCTTGAGGGCCGCGATCGCCTCAAGGTTGGGGTTGTCGAGCGGGCCGACGTCCTTGGTGTTCTTGACGGCGTCGCCGAGGTAGGCCGGGAAGCCCTTCTGGTCACGGTACGCGGCGACGCCGCCGACCAGCGGGGCGTCCAGGGCGACGACGGCTTCGACCAGGCTGTTGTCCAGCGCCACGACGCGCTTGGGCTTGGTCTTGACCTCCGTGGTGCCCTTGTCGTGGGTGATGGTGCGCGGGAAGCCGGCGTCGGCCGCGGCGGGCTTGTCCGAAGCCCCGGAGGCCTTGCCATCTCCACTTCCGCCACCGCAGGCGGCCAGCGAGAAGGCCAGTGCTGCCGTCAGGACGGCAGCGGCGATCCGGCCGGGCCGGCGACGCTGAGTGAAGGTGTTCATCGGGTCTCTCCCATGAGCTGACGGTGCAGACGAGCGACTGGTGACAGGTTGTGAAAAACCGTTGGCCAGTGACTTAGGCAAGGCTTACCTGTGTGAAGCGCTGTGAGAATAGCGGCTGTTCAGGCTTGAATCCACCCCGGGTCGTATTCGACCGAGCGGACCGCACAGTGCGTTAAGGTGTGCCTTACCTTGTGAGGCGTGACCTTGAAGCCCGCCGTCGCCGGGGCGGCCGACACAGCCCGCCCCGCGCCGCCACCACGCCCCGCCCTGCGCCGAACCTCCACCCGTGCTGCACTGACGGTGACACTCCTCGCCGCCGTCTTCGCGGCCGTCTGTGCCTCCCTCGCCATCGGTACCAAGGCCGTTCCGCTCTCCGACGTGCTGACCGCGATAGCCGGCGGCACCGACGGTGATGCCGTGGTCATCCGCGAACTCCGCATGCCCCGCACGCTCCTTGGTCTGGTCGTCGGCCTGTCGCTCGGCGCGGCCGGAGCCGTGGCCCAGGACATCACGCGCAACCCGCTCGGCGACCCGGGCCTGATCGGCATCAGTGCGGGCGGCTCGTTCGCCGTTGCCGCCGCCATCGGCGCACTCGGGCTGACGAGCCCTTACCAGTACATCTGGTTCGCCTTCCTGGGCGCAGCGCTCGCCGGGCTGCTCGCGTACGCCGTCGGCGGGACCGGGTACGGCGGGGCCACTCCCGCCAAGTTGGCGCTCGCCGGTGCCGCCGTCACCGTGCTGCTCGACGCGGGGACCAACACCCTCGTCCTGCTCGACGTCCGCACGCTCGACCAGTACCGCTTCTGGGCGGTGGGCTCCCTCGCCGGGCGGGATTCCGGACTCGCCCTGAATCTCCTGCCGTTCGCCGCCGCAGGGCTCGTGCTGGCGATCGGGCTCAGCGGCAGGCTCAACGCCCTCGCGCTCGGGGACGACCTCGCCAGCAGCCTGGGCACCAAGGTCCGCACGACACGCGCGCTCGGCGCCGTGGCCGTCATCCTCCTCGCGGGCACCGCCGTCGCGGCGGCCGGCCCGGTCACGTTCATCGGCCTCGTCGTGCCGCACATCGTACGGGCCTTCACCGGTCCCGACGCCCGCTGGCTGGTGCCCTGTTCGGCGCTGGGCGGAGCCTCCCTCATGCTCACCGCGGACGTCGTCGGGCGGATGGTCGCCCGCCCCGGTGAACTCGAGGCCGGAGTCGTCACCGCCCTGCTCGGCGCTCCCTTCCTCGCCCTCCTCGTCAAGCGGGGCAAGCTGAAGGAGCACACCCGATGAGCCTGACCAGCCTGCTCCGGTGGGAGGCCGGCCCGATCGGCGTGGCGGTGCGGCCCCGGGTCGCCGTTGCCGTCCTCGTGCTCGCCGTCACCGGTTTCGCCGGGCTCATCGCGTCCGTGTCCCTCGGCACGTACGCCATCCCCGTCGGCGAGGTGCTCGGCGCGGTCCTCGGCTTCGGTGACGGCGCCGCCGACCTGATCGTCCATGAACTCCGCCTTCCACGCGCGCTCACCGCACTCCTGGTCGGCGCCGCCTTCGGCCTGGCCGGAGCCGTTTACCAGGCCGTCACCCGCAACTCCCTGGCCAGTCCCGACCTCATCGGCATCGCGGCCGGCTCCGGCGCCGGCGCGGTCGCCGCGATCCTGATCGGCGGCGTCACCTCCGCGGGGGCGGGCACCTTCGGGGCCGTGCCCTTCGGCGCCCTCGCGGGTGCGCTGCTCACCTCCGCCGTCATCTACCTGCTCGCCTACCGCGACGGCACCATCACCGGCTACCGCTTCGTGCTCGTCGGGCTCGCCGCGAACGGCGCCCTCATCGCCCTGACCCGCTGGCTGCTCGCCCGCGCCGACATCGACCAGGCCTCCCGCGCCATGGTCTGGCTCACCGGCAGCCTCAACGGCCGCGGCTACGAACACGTCCAGTGGTCCGGGATCGCCCTCGCGGTCCTCATGCCGCTGACCCTGGCGCTCGCGCGCCCGTACCAACTGCTCCAGTACGACGACGACACCGCACGCAGCCTCGGCATCCCGCTGAAGCACTCGCGCATCGCGCTGCTCGTGCTCGCCACCTGCCTCACCGCCCTGGCCACCTCCGCCGCCGGGCCGATCGCCTTCATCGCGCTCGGCGCACCGCAGATCGCCCGCCGCCTCGCCGGCACCGCGGGGATCCCGCTGATGATCAGCGCCCTCACCGGGGCGGTGCTGCTGGTCCTCGCCGACCTGGCCGCCCGCCTCGTGCTGGCGCCGACCGAACTGCCCGTCGGCGTTCTCACCGGCGCCGTGGGCGCCCCGTACCTGCTGCTGCTCCTCGCCCGGGCCAACCGGGCCGGAAAGGGAGGCTGATGATGACCGCCCCGCTGACCGCCCCACCGACCGGCACCCGCCCGGCCGCAATCCACGGTGCCGGCCTCCGCCTGGGATACGGCGACCGGATCGTCGCCGACGACCTCGACCTGTCCATCCCGGCGGGCCGGGTCACCGCCCTGGTCGGCCCGAACGCCTGCGGAAAGTCCACCGCCCTGCGCGCCTTGGCCCGCCTCCTCAAGCCGGCCGGGGGAACCGTCCTGCTGGACGGCGAGGACATCGCCTCCCTGTCCTCCCGGGACTTCGCCCTGCGGCTGGCCCTGCTGCCGCAGACCCCCAGCGCGCCGGACGGCATCACCGTGCGGGACCTGGTCGCCCGCGGCCGCACCCCGCACCAGCGCTGGTGGCGCCAGTGGTCCTCGGCGGACGAGGCCGCCGTCGACGCCGCCCTCACCGCCACCGGCGCGTCCGACCTGGCGGAGCGCTCCATCGACGAGCTCTCCGGCGGCCAGCGCCAGCGCGTCTGGATCGCCATGGCCCTGGCCCAGGACACCTCGGTCCTCCTCCTCGACGAGCCGACCACCTACCTGGACCTGGCCCACCAGGTCGACGTCCTGGAACTGGTGGCGGACCTGAACCGCTCCGAGGGCCGCACCGTCGTGATGGTGCTGCACGAGCTGAACCTCGCCTGCCGCTACGCCGACCACCTGATCGCGATGCGCGAGGGCCGGGTCATGGCCGCCGGGACACCCTCCGAGATCGTCACCCCGGAACTGGTGTACGAGGTCTTCGGCCTGCGTGCGGCCGTCATCGAATGCCCGGTCGCCGGCACTCCTCTGGTCATCCCCGAGGGAGGGCGCAGGACCTGACGCTCCAACGGCCACGGGGGCGGTCGGCGTGCGCAGCGTCGGCCGAAGCGGTCAGCGGACGCTCCGGCTTCCAGCCTGCGGACCCGCATTGACGAACAGCGAGATTTAGGTAAGCCTTACCTCGCCTCTGCGTGGGTCTTGTGCCGGCCCGCGCCCGTACCGCCCCCGGAGCCCTTCTCATGCTGTCCCCCGCCGCCGCCTCGGTGCCTGCCAGAACCCCGTGCCGCCCGGTACGTCTGTACGACTCGTGGTGGACCGTGGCGGCAGCCGGCCTGGTGGCGATGATGGTTCTGACGGCGGGGCTGTGGTTCTCCCTCCACGTGCGCACCGACCAGTCGCTGCACACCGCTGCGCTCTTCGTGCACCTCGCCTCGCTGATACTCGGCTTCGGCGCGGTGCTCTCCGCCGACTACTACGGCTTGCTGTGGACCACCGGCCGCTGCTCGCTCACCGAGGTCCTGTCCGCCACGTCCCGGCTCCACATGCCGATCTGGGCCGGACTCGGCGGGCTGGTCGCGAGCGGGCTCATGCTCCATCCCGACCTCCACTCCCCACTGACCCAGACGAAGATCGCACTGGTCGGCCTCCTCACCCTCAACGGCCTCCAGGCGGGCCTGCTCGGCCGCCGCCTCACCGAAGCCACCGAGCCGATCGGCCGCGGCCTGATGGCCTGGGGCGGCGCCACGGCGCTCTTCTCCCAGGCCTGCTGGTGGGGCGCCGTCGCGATCGGGTTCCTCAACACCAACCGCTGAGCACCCCGCAGCGCGCGCCGACACCTGCCCGAGCGCATGGTGATCGTCGGCGGGAGCCACCCGCCCGGTGCACCGCCTCACAGCTGATGCGCCGGGACGTACGGCGGCGGCAACGACGCCGTCGTGCTGTCGGGCCCATGTCGCTGCCCGGCCCGACGGAGCTCCACGGCCCGTGCCGGACCCCGACAGGGGGCGGGCACCGTGAAAAGAGGGCGGGGGCCGGTGGTGGGCAGGCGTCCGCAGGCCCGGGTGCGCCGCCGCCTCAACGTCCTGTGGGCCCTCATCCGCGACCGACGCCACTACACGGCCCAGCCACCGCCCATGGAAGCCGCTACCGCATGACGCTCACGGCTTCGCGACAGCCTCTGGATCTCCGAGAGTGTCCGGTCAACCCTGACGATCGTCGGGGGACTGGGCTGCCGTTCGGCCAGGGCCCCCGGCCTGCGGTGTTCCTACCGTCGATGGCATGGAATCGATCAAGCAGTACGGGTGGGGCCGACGGCTGCCGGCGGCGGTCGCCTCGGCCGGGACGGGGGCAGCGGCTGTGGTTTGGCTGGCGCCCGACGGCACACTGGGCACGAATGAACCGGTGCACGTCACGGCGGGCCTCTCTGAGAGGGCCTACCGTGCCCTGACCGGAAGCGTGGCGGACGGGCCGGCGTGGGCCGAGACCGCCCTGGAAGCGGCGAGTGAGGGTACTTTGCTGTTCCTGGGCCTGCTGCTGGCCTGGGTCGGCTGGAGCGCCCTGCGCCGCCGTGACGTGCCGGGCCTGGCCGGGGTGGCAGTGGCGGCCGCCGGGACCGTTGTCGCCTACGGACTGAGTGAGGCGGTCAAACTCCTCGTCGACGAGGAACGTCCGTGCCGTGCCCTGCCAGGGATCTCGGCCCTCGCATCGTGTCCCGAGCCGGGCGACTGGTCGTTCCCCAGCAACCATGCCACCCTGGCGGTCGCGCTGGCAGTGGGCGTGACCTTGGTACGTCCTCGGCTCGCGGCCCTGGTGCTGCCGGTGGCGGGGGTGGCCGCCTTGTTGCGGGTGCTGGTCGGGGTGCACTATCCGCACGACGTCCTGGCGGGCGCGGCGCTCGGCGCGACGGCCGTGGTGACCGTACGGCTCCTCGTACTGCCGATTGCCGTACGGGCGGTGTCAGCTTTCCTTGTAGGGCAGCCGGGGGTCGGACGGCACCGGGACCACGCCGGCCTCGTGCGCGACCACGGCGGCTGCGGCCCGGTTGTGGACGCCGAGGCGGGCGAGGATCGAGCTGACGTGGGCCTTCACCGTTCCCTCCGCCAGGTGCAGGCGGCGCGCGATCTGCCCGTTGGAGAGACCGCTGCCGAGGAAGCCGAGCACGTCCCGCTCACGGGCGGTCAGGGCCTCGACGCGAGCGCGGGCCGCGGAACGGCGGCCGACCTGGGCGCCCGCACCCCCCGCGGCGAGATGGGCGACGACCCGGGCCGCGACCTTCGGTGACAGGTAGGCCGCGCCGCCGGCAACCGCACGGACACCGGCGATCAGCTCCTCCGGCTCGCCGGACTTGATCAGGAAGCCGGCGGCACCTTCGCTGAGGGCCCGCAGGATGTACTCGTCCTCCCCAAAGGTCGTCAGCATCACAACCCCCGTTTCGGGGACGGTCCTTCGGATCTCGACGACAGCTTCCAAACCGCCGGTCCCCGGCATCCGTATGTCGAGGACGGCCACATGCGGGCGGTGGCGCCGGACGAGCTCCACCGCCTGGTGGCCATCGGCTGCCTCGGCGACGACAGTGATACCGGGGTCAGTGGCAAGGACTGCGCGGACGCCTGCGCGGATCATGGGCTCGTCGTCGGCGATCAGGATCCGGATCATCGGACGGCCTTCCCGGTGTAGTTGTCGGTGGAGACCAGGCGGCCGGCCCGGAAGCAGAGACGGTAGATGTCCCCCGAGCGGTCGTCGAACGGGTCGCCGGTCTGTACGTAGAACTCGCAGGCCGCATCTTGTGGTGTGGGCGTGGGTACTGCCGGGCGACGGGTCGTCTGGCGCTCGGGCAGGTACGGCGCCACGTCCGCGCGTGACTGCCCAACGCGCAGGAGGGCGTAGTCCTGGGGGGCGAGTACCGACTCCCGAGCAGTTACGGTGTCCCACGCCCGTACCCCGCCGATGAGCAACGCGGTGGTGCACAGCGGCACCAGGACGGCCGCGGCGGCGGTACGGCCCAGACGGCGACGGGCACTGCGGTGCTCAGGAGGCAGTACGCCACCTGGACCATCGGGCTCGGCGTGGCGTGGCGGGTGCACGGATCCGGGGCGGTGCGGGAGCCCGGCCCGGACGGCGAACCCGCCGCCCTCGGGGCCCGATGTGAAGGTTCCACCGGCCAGTCGGACGCGCTCATCCAGGCCGATGAGACCGAAGCGGTGGCCCTCGCCGGGTGCGGAGGCCCGGGACCCGGGTGCGGGACGGGCGGCGCGGTCATGGTGGGCCGTAGACATGGAGGGGACCGGCCTGTTCCTCACACTGACCTCGGTCCGTCCTTCCACGTGTCGGACGACGACGGTCGCCCGGTGCCCCGGGGCGTGCTTGGCAACGTTTGTCAGCGCCTCCTGGACGACGCGCAGCACGGCCCGCTCGACGGCCAGCGGCGCGTCACCGGCCGCCGCTTCGCCTTCTACCCGCAGCCGGACGTCAAGCCCCGCCGCGGCCGCCCGGTCCACCAGGGCCCCGAGTGCGGTGAGCCCAGCGCCGGGCTCGGGCCCCGGAACCGGATCCGATGGCCCGCGCAGTACACCGATCACCTCGCCGAGCCGGTCCACGGCGGCTCCCGCCCTGACGCGGATGTCCCGGGCGGTGGCCCGGTGGTCCTCAGACAGACCAGGGGCCAGCTTCAGTGCCCCCGCGGACAGGGCGATGAGGCTGAGGTCGTGGCCCAGGAGGTCATGCATGTCCTGCGCGATCCGGGTCCGCTCGCGCAACCGGGCCTGTTCGGCGACCAGATGCTGCTCCCTCTCCAGCCTCGCGGCCCGCTCCCACCCAGCCCGAACCAGTGCCCGGTACTGGCGCAGGAACCGGCCCGCGAACCACGGCAGCATCGCCGCCACGAGCAACAATCCCACGAACTGGCTCGCCCAGCCCAACCATGCCGGCACCAGGAGCACAGCCACCACGGCGGCCCCGAGCACTCCGGCCAAGGCCGCACCCGTGCTGCGGTTCCGCCCCGGCTGCCAGCCCGCGAGGAAGGCGCAGACCGCCGCCGGTATGCCCCACCACAGGGTGGCGACACCGGTGCCAACAGCCGCCACCGCCCCGATGAAGAGACCTGCGGACAGTACCGGTGCCGGCACCCGGGCCTTGATGATCGCTGTTCTCACGGACGCGACCCTACGGAACTCCGCCGCCCTGCGGCACTGCCGAAAGTCCACTACCGCGAGCCCGGGATCCACTGCTCCGTGCTGAGGTCACTGTCGCCTCCCGCAACGGAGACCGGTGGCACTACACCGCCGGCGCGGTCCGGTTTCCCCGCCGACAACCGCCTCGAGCCGGGCGCGGTAGGCGGAGCCCCGGATCACTGCCCCGGGGTGGGTCAGGTGTGGATGTGGCTGTTGGTGCCGTCGTCGCTGTCGGCTTGTTCGTCGTTGAACCAGTAGTCGCCGGCCGCGAGGTAGCGGAAGGAGTGCGTGCTGTGGGCGGGCAGGGCGACTTGGGCGGTGCGGGTGCCGTCGCCTCGGGGTTCGAGCGGGTGGGCGGCGGGGTTCCAGTGGTTGAAGTCTCCGACCACGCTGACCGGCCCCTCCGGGTTGTCTTCGGGCAGGACGAAGGTGACGTGGGTTCGGCCTTTGAGCTGCTTGCGTTCCAGCACGGTGGTCTCCAGCCGTGGGTCGTCGGGGGTGGGTGCGGGCATCCTTGCGTCTGCGGCGGCCGGCCGCGGTGGGACGTGCCGGTGGTCTGGACGCCGGTCACCTGTCCGGTCCCCGCCGGCGATGAGTCATACGGGCCGGAGGAGAGTGGGACCTCGGTCCGTTGCGGGGCCCGGCCGGGGCTTCCTCGACCGGCCGGGCCCCGCGTGCGTGGACCTCTCGTCGCCCTGTCACCGTGACACGGACCAGCCCGCACCGCCCGCGCGGAGCGGTGGCGCGTAGGCCGTTCGGGTGATGCGTGCTGCACGCCGCCCAGCAGGCGCAGAACCTGTGGCCGCGGGGCCGCGGAGACGGATCTGCCCGTTCCTGCCGGTTGGGTGATCGCGCCATGCAGGGCGCCATACAGCATCGGGGCCGGTGCGCGCTGCCGGTCGGGGCGATTTCCGTATCGGCCCATGGCCGTCGGCGGGCTCGCTACGCTCGTGATCAGGCCGTGCCGACAGGAGTGTGCGGACGAGGGCAGGTGCCCCAGGCGCTCTGGACAGCACCTGACCGAGCGAGGGGGCCCCTGTCAGCTGGCAGGGGCCCCCTCGGTGAAGCTCCACCACGCGTGCCGGGCCCGACGGGGGAGCGCGCACACACCGTGACAGGCCTCACGGCACCGTGAACCAGCAGATGTCACCGGAGTCGGGCAACTGGGAATGCGCGTCGATCTCTGCCGCGATTCGCGCCAAAGCCCCGGCCTCGTCCGCATTCCATGGCAGGAAGGGGTCCTGTTCCGACTCCGTCAGGTCTCCCGGTCGTGCCCCGGCGTCGTACAGAGCGGCGACGATCCGCAGGAGCAACGCCAGCTGTTCCTCGAACGTGGCGCCCCGTCCGAGCAGACTCCCCACGGCTCCGCTGACGACAGAGAAGCCGACCCAGTCGTCGTGTGCGTACTGGCTCAGATATTCCAGCTCTCGGCGGTACGCCTCCTGGTTCACGATGTCTCAGTCCCCACGCTGCGGGATGTGGAATGGCTTCATGTCCGGGCCGTCCCCGTCGTTGCAGTCAATCGTCGCTCCGCCGACTTGGAGGGCGAATCGGGCTCCCCGGAGGCGGACGGCCACGGCGTGTCCGGGCCGCCCCGTCCGGCTTCCCCGCGCTGGTGCTGGGTGTTGCCGGTGTGTTCGTGCCAGACAAGGTGACCTGACCGTCGCGGCGTTCTCCGCGGCGAAGGCCCTTGGCCCACGGTACATGGCCGCTTATCCGATGATCCCTCAGTAATATTGCGGTGACGGGGAGTTGGGCCGGGGGGCGAACTTTGAGGGCGGGGGTGGCCGTGGAGGAGGACGCCGGGTCCGGAGGGGCGGCGGGGGCGGGTGTGGCGTCGGGCGCCACCGGTCCGGGGGCCCGTACGGGCTACACACCGCCGCGGTGGGCCTGGTGGCTGGTCGGGCTGGTCGTTCCGGTGGCCGGGGTCCTGGTGACCATGGTGGCGGGACAGCAGCGTGGGGCGGAACTCTCACCGGGGCCGTCGCCCTCGGTGGCCGCGCCGCCGGCCGGTACCGAGAGCCTCTCGCCGTCCACCGACGCCACTGTCCCCGGCACACCGTCCCCGACACCGGCCTCCTCCGCTGCCCCGAGCAGCCCGCCCGCGTCGTCCCCGGCCGGGCGCCCGACCTCTGACGCGGGACCGTCGCCGTCCACGGGGAAGGACCGGGACACCGAGCCGGCGGCGGTACCGGTCGATGTCCCGCTGCGGATCGTGAACCGCAACAGTGGCCTGTGTCTGGCCGTTCCCGGCGCGAGCACCGAGGTCGCCGACCTGAACCAGTTCGGCTGCGGGAACCACCCCGACCACTACTGGCGGATCGAGCCCTGGGGCCAGGGCCCCGCCGGGCCGCTCTACCGCGTGGCCAACGACAACAGCGGACTGTGCGTGGCCGTACCCGCTGCGAACAAGGCCGCCGGTGTCACCGTCAACCAGTTCCCCTGCGGGGAGTACCCCGATCACCTGTGGCGCGTCGCCCCGGAGCCGGCCCGGGACCCCTCGGGCCGCGTCCTGTACCGCTTCGTCAACGACAACAGCGGGCTGTGCCTGAGCGTCGCCCGCGCGGGCACGGAGCAGACGGCGCCCGTGGTCCAGTCGCCGTGTGCAGCCCGGCCCGAGCAGCAGTGGCGCCTCACGCCCCGCTGATGGACCGGGCCGGCGCTCACCGTCAGCGCGGCGGGTACCCGTGGACAGCCGCGCGCCTCCTGCTCCTGTTCGGCATGGCCGACGGCCCCGGGGCTTCTCGGGGCTCCACGACCGCGTTGCGTGGCGGGTGGCCAGGCCGCGCCATCTTGGTGTGGACGGGACGCCGGAGGTCTTGCCCGGCGAGGCAGCGCGCAAGGTCACCCGCCGCCGCCGGCGCGGCGGCGGGTGCGCAGCCGGAAGGATCCGGGGCCTGAGGGCGAGGCAGCGATGGCGCGCGCCGACGTCCGATGCCGCAGGACACCTACGTGCGCACGACCGACGCCGCCACGGCCCGCTTGGCGGACGCACTGAGCTGCCATGCCGTCCGGGGCCATTCGCGGGGCGGCTCGGTATGGCGGTGACGGACGCGATGGAACGCGGGGGCCTGCTCTGCCCGAAGGCCTGGTCTCCCGTTTGGCCCGAATAGTCCGCCATGTCTTAATCGGCGAGTAATGCGTATCGCTTTTCGTGTGGGGTAGGTGGTGGTCGGGCTTGTATTGCCCATGTACTGAGCGGGGTGGAGGTGAGACGAATGGGTGCAGGCAAGAAGGTCAAGAACGCAGGGAAGACCACCAAGGGGAAGCTGAAGGAGACGACGGGCAAGGCTGTAGGGAACGAAAGTCTGGAGGCGAAGGGGCGCTCCGAGCAGGCGCTGGGTGATGCCAAGCAGGCCGCTCAAAAGGCGAAGGACGCACTGAAGCATTGATGGGAGCTGAGTGAGGGTTTCATTCCCGAGGGTGACATGGGGGTGAGGGCCGGTCGGAGACGCTCCGCCGGCCCTCACGTGTGCGCGCCCCCTGCCTTTCGGGAGAGCGCGGGCGGCGCCGTCGGCGCAGCCTCACGAGGCGTTTCGCCGTCGACGTGGGCGAGGCGGGGAAGTTTCGTACTCTTCCTCGTCCGGCTCCTCGTCCTGCTCCTCCGGCTCCTCCGGCTCCTCCTGCTCCTCCGGCTCCTCCGGCTCCTCTTCGGTTTCGTCGGCGTACTCCTCGTCCTCGTAGTCCTCGCTTCCTGCCTCTCCATCCTGCTGGCCCGGCTCCTCGGCCTCGTACCCCTCGTCGTCGTCCTCGGCTCCGTTCTCCTGGTCCTCCTCATCCTCGTACTCGTCCTGGTCCGCGCCCTCGGCTTGCTCTTCCTCGAGGGCTTCCTCATGGCTCTGGACGACTTCGCCGTCGCGGATTTCGCCGCGCCAGCCTTCGGGTTCGTCGGTGGTGAGCATGGTGTAGCGGAGGAAGTGCTTGAGGTCCAGCCGCAGGCGGCGGCCCTGGGCGCGCCACAGGTTGCCTGTCTTTTCGAACAGGCCGGAGGGGTGGTATTCGACGACGATGACGATGCGGGTCAACGTCGGCCCCAGTTCGTGGAAGCTGACGCAGCCGCGCGTGGTGCCCTTGGCGCCCTGCGAGGTCCACACGATGCGGTCGTCGGGTATCTGTTCCTGGACGGTCGCCTTCCAGCTGCGTGAGGAGGGCCCGACCTTGACCTTCCAGTCGCTGTTGGTTTCGTCATCGCGGGAGACGTCGCGGACTCCCTTGGCGAAGCTGCTGAAGTTCTCGTACTGCGTCCAGTGGTCATAGACGGTGCGCAGGGGCAGGCCGACGTCGATCGCCTCGACGATGTTGACCACTTTGCCGCCGCCGCTCTTGCGGCCGCGGCCCTTCCCGAAGGCCTCGGAGAAGGTGTCGGTCACCTTGTCCTTGAGGTTTCCGAGTTGCTGGCCGGCCATGGCCTTCAGAGGCGAGTCGCCTTGCAGGAGGCGGCCGCCGATGCCGGCGATGTCCGAGAGCGAACCGTCGTTGTCGGCGACGTCGTAGAGCTGGTCCGTGACGTCGGAGACCTTGTCGGTGGCCTTGTCGACCAGCTGGTCTGCCTGCGCGGCCAGGAAGCCGGTCAGTTCCTTCAGCAGCTGGTCCAGGCCGGACGTGGACTCCTGTGCGCTGGAGCGGTCTGAGGTTGCCATGGCCTACCTCCGCGTGGACGGCTTGCGGGCCGCGGTCTTCTTGGCGGCCGTCTTACGTGCCGGACTGCGGCTGGTGGTCTTCTTGGCGGGTGTGCTCTGCCCAGCGGTCCTCTTGCGTGGCGCGCTGCCGGTCTTCTTCGCCGCCGCCTTGGACGGAGCTCTCGTGGAAGAGGCGCTCTTCCTGGCGGGCGCGGACTTGGCCGCCTGCCTGCCGCTCGCGGTCTTCTTGGCCGCCGCCTTCTTGCCTGGCGCGGCCTTCTTCGCCGGTGCCTCCCTCGAGGGGGCCGTCTTCTTCGCCGGTGCCCTCCGGGCGGGGGTCGCCTTCTTCGCCGGTGCGGCCTTCTTGGCGGGCGCTGTCTTCCGTGCGGAGGCCGCCTTCTTCGCCGGTGCAGCCTTCTTGGCGGGCCTCGGCCTCTCGGCCTCCCGGGCGGGTGCGGTGCTCCTACCGCTGCGCGCTGCGGGTCGCCGTCGGCGCGGCGGCGCCGGTTCCTCTTCTTCCGCTTCCGGCTCCTCTTCCTCTTCCTCTTCTTCCTCGGGTCCCTCTTCCTCTTCGGCTTCCTCCTCCGGTTCCTCCTCCCCCTCCTCTTCCCCTTCTTCCTCCTCTTCCTCTTCCTCTTCGGCTTCGGGCTCGGCGTAGCCCTCTTCGTCCCCCTCTTCTTCCGCGTATTCCTCGGCTTCCTCGTCCTCGTAGGGCTCCTCGCCCTCGCCCTCGTCCTCGTCCTGGTCCTGCTCTTCGCGGGTGCGACTGCGCTCGCCGCCGCCGGTGAGTTCGAGGGTGCGCTCGTGAAGGGAGTCGGCGAGGTCGGCGAGCTTGCGGTTGGCCGCGGTGACCAGCGCCTGCCGGCCTGCGTCGAGGGCCTCGCCGCGCAGTTGCTCGCCGAGATCGGCGAACTGCGGCATCTCCTTGAGCCGGGAGGCGCCTTCCTTGAGCAGCTGCCCGGGCTCGAGCCCGAAGCGGCGGCCGGCGAGGTAGGTCGCCATGGTGAACGCCAGGCGGCCCTTCTTCGCCCGGCCGAGTACGTAGCCCCCAGCCACAGCGGCTGCGAGCGCGATCTTGGTGGTGTCGTCCATGATCATCCCCTGTCAGGGCGCTCTAGGAACGTCTGGTGCCCACGCGGGCAGCGGGACCCTGGCGTCGCGCACTGGCGGCCGACGAAGCGCGTCCTGCCCGGGCGGCCTTTCTCAAGCTCCTGCCCCCGGTGCGAGACTTATGCGCAGATTTAGTGACATTCTAGTTTCTGTGACGCCGTCTCCCCAAGGGAGTGGTATATGGCCGCAGCGGAACCTGCACGCCCCCGGCGGGCCTCTTCACGCGCTGCCGGTGAGGGCGATCAGCAGGACAGGCATCAGCCCAGGCGCAGCGCGTCCCGGCGCCGTTCGGGCGTGCCCGGCGCGGCGAAGGCGATGCGCGCCGCGGCCGAGCAGCTCGCTGAACTCCTGGGCCGGTTCCCCGACTCCGTCAGCTCGCTCAAGCCGACCGAGGAGGGCTGGGAGGCCCAGGTGGAGGTGGTGGAGCTGGCGCGAATCCCGGACACGACCAGCGTGATGGCCAGCTACCGGGTCGCACTGGACGAGGAGGGCGAGCTGATCTCCTACGAACGCACCCGCCGCTACAGCCGCGGCACGATCGACCGGCCGACCTGACAGCAGGACACGCCGGCGGAAGGAGGCGCCATGACCATGGTGCCGCAGGGCGGCAGCCCCGTCGCCCGAGGGCAAGGAGGCGGTACGAGCAGCCTCTACGACGTCCTGGAGCTCATCCTCGACCGGGGTCTGGTCATCGACGTCTTCGTCCGCGTGTCGTTGGTGGGCATTGAACTCATCAAGATCGACGCGCGGATCGTGGTGGCCAGCGTCGACACCTACCTCCGCTTCGCCGAAGCCTGCAACCGCCTCGACCTCGAAGCGGGCCGCAAGGCCCCCGCCCAGTTGCCCGACGTCATGAGCAACATGCTTGAGGGCGGTGCTCGCGGGAAGACCAAAGGAGCACTGAGCGGAGCCGTCGAAGCGGTGACCGACTCCCTGACCGGCAAATCCTCCACATCCGAGAAGCCGGAACCGGAAGAAGACGAAGAAGAAGTGGAGGAGGCACCCAGGCGACGCCGCCCCGCCCGGCGCCCCGTACGCCGGGAGAAGGAGTAACCGATGCCGCTCTACGTGTACTCGATCACCGCGAAGGACCACCCCCGTCGCCTGGACGGCGTCAGCGGCGTCGGCTCCGAACCCGCCCCGCTGCGCACGGTGACCGCCGGGCCGCTGTGCGCGGTGGTCAGCGACATCAGCGAGGAGATCCGGCCCAAGCGCCGCGATCTGGCCGCGCACCAAGAGGTGCAGGAGCGGTTGATGGCCGATGGGGTGGTCCTGCCACTGCAGTTCGGCTACACCGCCCCCGACGACCTCGCGGTCTCCCAGGCCTTGGAGTCCAACGCCGACGGCTACCTCGGCGCACTCGAACGCCTCGAGGGCTGCGCCGAGTACCACGTGCGGGCATCGCAGGCCGATGAGGCACCGCTGCTGCAGCAGATCCTCGAGGACCTGCCCGAGGCCAGGGATCTCAACGAGCGCATCCGGGGCGGAGACCGGGACCCCGGCCTGCCGCTCGCCCTGGGGGAGCTGGTCGCAGGCGAGGTGCTGGCACGGCAGGAGACCCTGGCAGCCGGACTGACCGAGGCCCTCATTCCCTTCTCCCGCGAATACCTTGCCCGCCCGGCGTCGGGGAGCGACTTCCTCAACCTCTCCCTGCTCGTGCCCGACGAGGAGACGCAGGCTTTCCACGCCGCGCAGGCCAATCTGGCCCGCGAGATCGGCAGCGGCATCGACCTGCGGCTCTCCGGCCCCCTGCCCCCCTACAGCTTCGTCTGACACCCACATCGCACCCCGGCCCCGACGGGAGGAAGACCATGGGACTGCTGACCTACCTCCTGACGCTTCCCCTCGCGCCGGTACGCGCCGTCACCTGGGTCGCCCAGCGTGTCGTCGACAAGGCGGAAGAGGAGTACTACGACCCCGCCCCGATCTGGCAACGCCTCGCCCAGCTGGAGCAGCAGCTGGTCAGCGGGGAGATCGACCAGGAGACCTTTGACCGATGCGAGGACGAACTCATCGGCCGACTGACGGAAATCGCCGATTACCGCAACCAGCTGTCCTGAGTTGAGGCGGGAGCGCCACCGTGACCGAACCTCTGCCCGGCCGCCCCGGAGGGTTCTCCTCCCGCATGCCCGTGCCGTACGGGCAGACCTCCTCCTCGTCCAGCCTCGCCGACATCCTCGAGCGGGTCCTGGACAAGGGCATCGTCATCGCCGGCGACATCCGCATCAACCTTCTCGACATCGAGCTGTTGACCATCAAACTCCGCATCCTGATCGCCTCCGTGGACAAGGCCAAGGAGATGGGCATCGACTGGTGGGAGCACGACCCCTCCCTGTCCTCCCGGCATACGGGCAGCCCCTTGGAGCAGGAAAACCGCCGCCTGCGCGCCGAGCTGGAGGCCCTCCGGGGCGAGATCGCAGGGGCAGAGCCCGAAGAGGAAGTGGAAGGGGAGGCCCGGGAAGAAGAACCCGGCGGCCCGACCAGGCGGCGACGGGGGAGTCAGCAGTGAACACACCCGCCACCCTCACGTACGTCTACGCCGTCACCCGGCGCACGGAGCCCCTTGGCGAGGCCCTCGCCGGCCTGCTCGGCATCGGCCGGGCGCCAGTGCGGCTTCTGCTCCCCACCGCTCTCCCCACCGCTCCCACCGCCCGCGGTTCCGGCGGGCTCGCCTTCGTCGCCAGCGAGGTACCCGAACGCGACTTCAACGAGAGCGCCCTCAAGGACCACTTCGAGGACCTGCAATGGCTTGAGGACGTGGCCCGCACCCATCACGACGTCGTGCAGGCCATTGCGGCCCTCGCGCCTCTCCTGCCCCTGCGCATGGCCACCGTCTACCAGGACGAGAGCCGGGCCCGCCAAGCCCTCACCGCCCAGCACCACACCTTCGCCCGGCTCCTTGACGAGCTGCAAGCACACACCGAATACGGAGTGAAGATCTACCTCACCCCCCCCACCGCGGCCGATGCCCGGTCCGCCGGCGGTGCCACAGCCACATCAGCCGCTCCCACCAGCCCGGGCAAGGCCTACCTGCACGCCCGCCGTGCGCAGCACCACGCCCGCGAAGCGGTGTATGAACAAGCCAAGCAGGCCGCCGACCTCATCGAGGCCATCGCCGCTCGCCACACCACTCGCCGTGCACGCCACGCGCCCCAGCGCGGCGCACTCACCGGACCGCAGGAAAACGTCCTGAACGACGCCTACCTCATCCCCGACGACCAAGCTGAGCCTTTCCGGCGAGCCATTGCCGACGCCGCCCGCAACTTCCCCGACCTGCGGATCGAGGTCACCGGCCCCTGGGCCCCCTACTCCTTCGCCATGTCCGACCCTGACAGCCCCGCCGACCCCCGACAGTCGCCACCATGACCCTTACGGAACACGGAGAACCCCTGCCCGGCCGCCAAGTCGCCCTCGTCGACCTTCTCGACCGGCTCCTCAGCGGTGGGGTCGTCCTCACCGGTGACATCGTCCTGTCCATCGCGGACATCGACCTCGTCCGCATCTCCTTGCGCGCCCTGATCGTCTCCATCAGCTCCGAGACGTCCCCCACCCAGGTGCAGGACGGCGGCCACAGTGCACCCTGAAGGGCCCTCGCCCCCACACCGCCGCGGTCTTCACGACGTGGGCGACAGCCTGACCCACGCCTTTCGCCTCATCCAGGCACCTCCCACGCCCCATGAGCAACCAGCGCGCCCTGCCAGACACCTCAACACCGACCCCGACACCGTCGCAGAAGACCTCCTCAAACTCGTCCTCACCCTCATCGAGCTCCTGCGCCAGCTCATCGAACGCCAGGCCCTGCGCCGCGTCGACGCCGGCGACCTCACCGATGAACAGGAAGAAGAACTCGGCGCGACGCTGCTCGCTCTTCATGACAGCCTCGCCGACCTGTGCGCCGAACACGGCTACGCCCTCGAAGACCTCAACCTCGACCTCGGTCCCCTCGGCCCCCTCCTTCCGCCCCGGGACTGACCCCGTCACCCCGCGCCGCTCGGAGGAGAACGCTGCCGCCCCACCACCTGCACCGGGGGCTACCCGTCCGGGATTCGCCGCTCCATGCGGGTAAGGGGCAGTGACATGGGAAACGAGGAGCAATGAGCAGCAGAGAGAAAATGAAAGCGGCCGCCGAGCAGGTTGTCGGTCGGACGATGAAGAAGACGGCACACGTCATGGGAAACAAGACCAAGCAGGCCAAGGGCGCAGCCCTGGAGGCTCGCGGAAAGGCCAGGCGCCTCAAGGAAAAGGGAAAAGACAAATTCAAGAGGTGAGTTGCGAACCCGTGAAGCGTGGGTGCCACTGATTGTCTGCGTCAGGGCAGGTAGAAAGTACAGCGATCCCCTCGCGAGCGATAGGGTGTAACACGCGAGGAGGAGGCTGTCATGAGTGATGCAGCTGCGACGACGACCCCCCGCGAGCGATACCGCCAGCAGGTGCGTGCCGAGATCAAGGCACGGGCGTGGGAACAGATAGCCGCCGCCGGGACGTGCGGACTCTCGCTCAACGGCATCGCCAAACACATGGGGCTGAGTGGCGCCGCCCTCTACCGGTATTTCACGGGTCGTGAGGAACTGCTCACCGAACTGGTTCGGGACGCCTACCAGAGCCTGGTGGGCACCTTCCGGGCTGCGGCCGCCCGTAATGGCGGTGATCTCGCCGCGTTGGCGCACGCGCTGCGCGGGTGGGCTCTCGACGACCCGCAGCGGTACTTTCTCGTCTTCGGCCCACGGGTACCGGGATACCGCAGCCCCGCCGATGTCACCGCGATGGCCTCGGAGATCATCGGCATCGTCTTCGACGTGTGTGCCGGTGTCACCATGACCGTGGACGGTCGCGCCACGGCGGTCGAAACCCAACCGGAGGACCACGAGGAGAGGCCGACGGCACCTCCTGCGCCGGCCTTGACCCTGCCCCTGGCCCTGCCCTTGGCCGTCTCGTTCTGGACCCGGCTGCACGGTGTCCTCTCCCTGGAGCTCGGCGGCCACTTCGCCGGTTTGGGCCTCGACCCCGCATTGCTCTACGAGGCCGAGCTGGAAATGCTGTCCGCTCGCTGAGCGCGGACTTCGTCGTCACCTTTCCGCGACCCGAACCGACCCCACGTGAACCGACCCCACCCGAACCGACCCGGCCACGACGGCAGGCACGGGGTCCCCGCGCCGCCCCGCGCCCGCGAGAGGCAGCCATGGCAGACGATGCAGGCCCTGCGATCGAGGCAACCCTGTACGAAGCGACGTACTACCAGGGGAACGCCATCACAGTGCGCCCCGACAGGTGGGACGAGGGCGAGGACGCACGCGTGTACTCGCTCGCCTACCTCGGGCTCATCCGACTGGGTTCCCTCAAGGCTCCGGTCGAGTTCACAGAGCCCGACAGCCCCCTCCGTCAGCACGTCCGCGCGGTCACCCGCATCACCGTGTGGGCGTCCAAGCCGGATACCTGGAGGCCCACAACCGATGAGCAGGGCACGACCTGGCAGGAGTACAGCGCCGACACCGCCGATCTCGGCGCTTGGGCGGCGAAGACCGCGTACGTGCGTGTCTGGAGGCAAACGACCGGCGGAGCACCCCACTCGGACACCCTCGAGACGACCGGCCCCCCGCACCCGCTCTTGATCGTGGAGTAGCCGACCCCGTCCGGCGCCGGCGCCACCGAGTCGCTCAGGTGAGGGCAGGCAGGATCTTGTCGCGATAGGCGTCGAAGAAGGCGCTCTGGTCCGGCCCGATCTGTCCGATGTAGACCTCTTCGAAGCCTGCGTCGATGTAGGCCCGGACGGCGGCCACGTGCTCCTCGACGTCGTCGCCACAGGGGACGCTCTCGGAGACCCGATCCCGGGTGACGAGCCGGCTCGCCTGCTCGAAGTGGGCGGGAGTCGGCAAGATCTGGGCCAGTTCGCCCGGCAGGTGCTCGCTCGGCCACAGCCGGTGGGCGGTGTTCACTGCCTTCTCCCGGTCGGCGTCCCAACACACCTTCAGTCCGCCGATGACGGGCTTTCCCTCCCCTCCCGCGTCCCGGAAGCGGCCGATGGCCTCCTGGTCGGGTCCCATGGTGACGAATCCGTCGCCGATCCGCCCGGCGAGTTCCGCCGCCTTCGATCCGAAGCCGGAGACGTGGATCGGCAGACGTCCGTGCGGCGCGGTGTACAGCCGGGCGTTCTCCACGGTGTAGTGCCGTCCCCGGTGGCTGACCTGACGGCCGGTGAAGAGGGCGCGCATCACCTGGACGGCCTCTTCCAGCATTTCGGCGCGCTCGTCGAACGATGGCCAGCGGTCACCGAGGATGTGCTCGTTGAGCGCCTCGCCGGTGCCGACGC
Source organism: Streptomyces katrae (assembly GCF_000717655.1). Lineage (GTDB taxonomy): Bacteria > Actinomycetota > Actinomycetes > Streptomycetales > Streptomycetaceae > Streptomyces > Streptomyces katrae_B. The sequence continues at coordinate 13,519 of NZ_JNZY01000024.1, read as the reverse complement.
CCAGGGCGAACCCACCGTCGAGCAGCCGGCTCGACGTGGCCGCGGCTTGGGCCGTCACCGCTGGATGCAGGCGCATGGTGGGGCAGGTCACCAGAGTGGTCACCGGGAGGTCCACGGTCTGTGACAAGGCCCCGATCATCGACCAGACCAGTGGGCTGTTGCCCTGCGCGTCGTTCCAGGGATGGAAATGGTCGGAGATCGCCAGGCGGGTGAACCCGGCGTCGACGGCCCGGCGAGACTGTTCCAGGAGCTGGCCCGGGGTGAATTCCTCGCAGGCCAGGAAGTACCCGAACGTCGTCATGGGTCTCGCGCCTCCAGGGACGGGGATGTCGGCCCCCTCGTCGACGCGTGCCCCTGGCCCCCGGGGACAAACATCGGAACGGCGCGTCGGCCCTGTGGGAGGGGTCCGCCCCCGGATGCGGTGATCCACGGCCATGGAGCCGTACGCGTCACTGAAAAGGGAGAGCCCGGGCAAGCCGCCCTCGAACGGCGCCTTGCCGGCTGCCCCCTGGTCGCACGGTGTCACCCTTTCGGCTGCGGAGAGATGACGGGTGAGAGGGCGGGGAAGAGGCTGGGCTCATGTCCGCCAAGCTGATCGTCTACCCGCCCGACGAGCAGGGCTGGCGCCGGGTCCGCTACGACGGCACCGCCATCGGGGTCGCGCACCGCCCGGCCGACATCCGCGTCTTTCTCGCTGCCGCCGGGCTGGAGAACGCCGGGGACGTGGACCTCACAGACCCCGACTTCGTGGAGTGGCGCGGAGGCGGCCCCGAGGCGTGGGACCCCTCACGCTGAAGCACCGGCCCCGTTCCTGGCAGGAAACGCTTGCGGCGGCTGAGCCGCTCCCCGCGTGCCTCCGCCGTATCCCACCGCGCCGCCGGAACGGCCTGGGTCAGGGAAGACGTCCGCGCCCGGACACCCTCTGGGCCGGGGCAGCCAGCCGGAGGCGAAGTCGGCTTGGTCGCGTGCGCGCTGCGCCCGGTCCTCGAGGAGCCGGCGGAAGCCGGCGAGTGCATACCGTTCTCCGGCGGCCGCGCGGGACCCCGGGATGCCGGCCACCTCGGCCATTCGCTGCTGGGGCTGCGGCTGCCAGCCGGTGACCAGGACCCTCAGGCCCAGGCGCTCCGTGTGGCGCCGTGCAGCAGCTCCGGGGCAATGCAGGCCGAGGCCAGGAGCCGCCGCCCCTGACAGCGCCGGCCGGGCGGAGGTCACGGTGGGCCGTCCCACCCCGGAAGTCGAGGTTCCAGGCCGGATGCGTCGACCGGAGAACAGGGATTCCCCAAAGATCGCCGAATTCCGGATGAGACGCTCCGCAGCGGGCAGGCGAACCGTGCCGACCACTGGCCGCAACCCGCCCACGCGGCCCCATCCGACCCGGAGGAACGCGTTGACCAGCACGGCTCTCACCCCGGGGGAAGCACTCTCCACGGCTCTCATCGCCCTGCCGGGTGTCTACCGGCCGCAGGCGGACACCCGGCTCCTCGCCCAGGCACTGACCCGAGAGGACCTCGGGCCCCGCAAAGACGTACTGGAGATCGGTACGGGCACCGGAGCACTGGCCCTGCACGCCGCCGCCACGGGAGCCAGGGTCACGGCGGTCGACGTCGCCTGGCCCGCCATCGTGACGGCTCGCCTGAACGCACTGCGCAGACGAGTTCCTTTGCGCGTCCTGCACGGCGACTTCGCGGCCCGCACCGCAGGGCGCCGCTACGACCTGGTCGTGGCCAATCCGCCGTACGTCCCCGCCCCGAGTACCCGATTGCCCTCGCGGGGGCCCGAGAGGGCCTGGGACGCAGGACCCGACGGGCGCGGGGTCATCGACCGGATCTGCGCGCGGGCTCCGGCACTGCTGCGGCCCGGCGGCGTCCTGCTCATGGTGCACTCGGGGATGTGCGGGGCTCAGGAGACCATCGACCGGCTGGCCGTGGGGCGGCTGGCCGCGGAGGTCACCGCCAAGGCCTGCGTGCCCTGGGGGCCCGTCCTGCGGTCGCGGCGGGCCTGGCTGGAGCAGCAGGGCCTGGCGGCCGGCACCGACGAACAGGAGGAGCTGGTGATCATCCGTGCCTGGTACCCCTGACACCACACCGGACCGGGCCGCCGCGCCAGCGCCAGCGCCCACGCCCGCGCCCGCGCGCAGGGTTTCCGTGGAGCCGCAGGGTCCGGTCCTGATCGAAGGTCCGGTGGAGATCGTCCTGGACGACGGGACGCTCGCCCGGTCCGACCGGTTCACGGTCGCCGTGTGCACCTGCCGTCGAAGCCGCGCCTACCCCTGGTGCGACACCAGCCACCGGCGACGCGAGCGAGCCGCCGCGCCTCCCGAAGACAGGAACCCGTCATGACACCGCCCCGCCCGGGCCCGACGACCGCCGTCCGCCCCCGCCTGGTCGACGGACGGGGCGAGCTGTCCGATGCCGTGCTGCGGGCCCTGCGGTCCGGCGGTCCTCCGCAGTACACCCCCGCGGCCGCCCTGAAGGCCGCCCCATGGGGCGAAGACCTCCAGCTCGCCCTCTACCTTCTCTACGAACCGCACTACCGGGGCTTCGACGGGGTGGACGACGCACGCGAATGGGACCCGGACCTGCTGCGGCTGCGTCAAGCGCTGGAAGCCCGCTTCCTGCACGCCCTGCGCTCCGAGCTGTCCCACGCTCCCCGATCGGTGGAGGAGGCCTTCGCCCCCTTGCTCGTCGAGCCACTGGACCTCTCCGGCAGCCTCAGCCACCACCTCGAAACAGCCGGCGAACTCTGGCAGCTGCGCGAGTACGCGGCCTTGCGGTCCCTTTACCACCTCAAGGAGGCGGACCCGCACGCCTGGGTGATCCCCCGGCTCACCGGCAGGGCCAAGGCGGCCATGGTCGCCATCGAGTACGACGAGTTCGGCGCAGGCCACGCCGACCGGATCCACGCGCGGCTCTTCGCGGACCTGATGGCCGACCTCGGATTGGACCCGACGTACGGCCGCTACCTGGACCACGCCCCGGCGCCGCTGCTCGCGACCGTGAACCTGATGTCCCTCTTCGGACTCCACCGGGCCCTGCGGGGTGCCCTCGTCGGCCACTTCGCGTGCGTCGAGGTCACCTCCTCGCCCGGGTCGAGGCGCCTGGCCAAGGCCATGCGGCGGTGCGGGGCCGGAGCCGCGGCCGAGCACTTCTACGCCGAGCACGTCGAGGCCGACGCCGTCCACGAACAGGTCGTACGCCATGAGGTCATCGGCGGGCTCCTCGCCGACGAGCCGAACCTGGAGTGCGACATCGCCTTCGGATGCGCGGCGACCGTCCTGCTGGAGGACCGCCTCGCACACCACATCCGCGTGGCCTGGGACCGGGGGCACAGCGCACTGCGTACGCCGCTGCCCCGAGGGTGAGGGGCCCGGCCGCAGTGCATCGCTGACAGGACGTCGGCCACCCGACCCTCGTCCGCCACCGGCGAGATGCGAGACGAGGAGGGCACGCGCACCATGACCTTGACACCACACCGTCGATGGGAAGGGTTCCGCCATGCCCCGAGGATCCAGTCCGAAGCGCGAGCGCCAGTACGAGCACATCAAGGAGTCCGGCGAGAAGCGCGGCATGTCCGAGGAACGCGCGGAGGAGATGGCCTCGCGCACGGTGAACAAGGAACGCGCCCGATCGGGGGAGAGCAAGACTGCCAGTCGCAGCTCCACGCAAGGCAAGTCCGCCGCACAGCGCGGCGGCGAGAAATCCCGTGGGGGCGGCAGCTCGTCCGGACGCACCAAGGACGAGCTGTACGAGGAGGCGAAGAAGCGTGGCATCGACGGGCGGTCGACCATGACGAAGCAGCAGCTCAAGAACGCCCTCGGCCACGGTTAGGCCAGCGACCGACCACATTGCCCGCCACGGTGGAAGGCCAGTGGGCAGGGCACACGCCCGTCCGGAGGTTGATACTCATGGTCCCCCTGCTTCTCGTACTCCTGCTCATCCTGATTCTCTTCGGTGCCGGTTTCGCGGTGAAGATCCTCTGGTGGATCGCGATCATCGTGCTGGTGCTGTGGCTGATCGGTTTCGTCGCCCGGCCCAAGAGCGGTAACGGACGCTGGTACCGCTGGTAGTGAGCGAGCCCGGCGGAGGTCGGGAGGCATCCGGGCTCGTTGCCCACGGACGGCACCCGTCCGCGGCCGGCTTATCCTCCCGCACCCGCCGGGGCTCCCCACGACGTCTGCCACCACCGTCTTCTCCGCAAGCATCCAGCTGAGTCATGGAATCCGGATCGCCGGGTGTGAGACCGCAGGCGAAGGGCAGGCGCGCTGTTACGAATGGCCGACCCAACCACCACGGAGGGGATTTTCATGACGGAGAACGTGTGGGGCTACCGCGAGACCTCGGGCCGTCTGCAGGGCGTCGACCTGACGGGCTTCAAGGTCGAGGCCGTCGACGGCGGTATCGGCAAGGTGGACAAGCACTCCGACGAGGCCGGCTCCGCGTACATCGTGGTGGACACCGGTCCGTGGATCTTCGGCAAGGAGGTCCTCCTCCCGGCCGGCACCGTATCCCGTATCGACCTGGACGACGAGACGGTCTACGTCGACCGGACGAAGGAACAGATCAAGAACGCGCCCGAGTTCCACCGCGACAAGCACCTGCAGGACGAGGCTTACCGCGCGGAAATCGGCACGTACTACGACATCGGCGGGCCGTTCGGCGGCCGTCTCATCTGATCCGGCGCGCCGTTGCGGCGACGGCACCGTCCGCGAAGCCAGGAGCATGCACGGTGACTGAGCACCAGAAGCACAGGCCGACGACCCCGAGGCCGAAGAGGCAGTCCTGCCGGGCGGTCACGACGCTGAGGCAGGAGACGCGCTGACACCGAGTCCCGATGCCCAACGCCGGGCGGGCAAGCGGGCCCGCTCCGGGCGCTGATCCCGGCAGCAACAGGCCCCGCAGGGCGGCTCCTCGACGGTCAGGCCTCGGGGAGCCGCGTCGGCTGGGCAGTGACGGAAAGAGGAGGCGTGGCCATGAAGGCATCGAAAGTCGCCTACAAGCCGGTCGGGTTGGCTCTCGGCGCCGGCGCCGGCCTGCTGGCCGGGGCGATCTTCAAAAAGGTCTGGAAACTCGCCGGGCACGAGGATGACGCCCCGAACGCGACGGACGAGGATCGGCAGTGGCGCGAGATCCTGATCGCCGCAGCAATTCAGGGCGCGATCTTCGCCCTGGTCAAAGCAGCCGTCCAGAGGTCCGGGGCCGTTGCCGTACGGCGCGTCTCGGGCACTTGGCCGGCCTGAACCGCCGGTGACCTAACCGCCGGTGACCTGCCACCCCGCTGCATGGCCGCATGGCGGAAACGGGCCTCGATCATGGCGTCGTCCGTCGTCCGTCGTCCGGCGTCCGTCGCCTTCGATTTCCGTAGCCTTTCGATGACCGCGCTGCGCATGAGGGAGTCAATCAACATGGCCGCGGGCACCCGCCCGGCGGCGCGGCGGACCGATCGCGCTCGACAACGCCGATCCCGCCGCCGGGCAAGCGCTGATCGCGGGGCGGGGTGCGTCGATCGGCGCGGACGCCTGGCCGGCCGCAGCAGCGGCTGCTCACCGCACCAACCACCGCACACTATCGGCCAGTACGACGCGTGGGGCGCATGGGACGCCCGGCCGGGGGCACTCGAGGCACGGGCGGCGTTCCAGCCCCGTGAAGGCGACGTGTGAAGGAGCGAGATCGTGCTGATGGCTCACCCTGCGGTGCTGGCGCGTCTGGTGGAGGAGTACGAGGTGGTGTCGCAGCACCAGGCCGGAGGCCGTCGGGAACCGCTGCGGCAGCGGCTGGAGGACGTGGTCTACACGCTGTGCGTGTCGACCGGCACGCGCGACATCGACGCCGCGCTGGCCTCGGCCCGGGAACGGATGGGCACCGCCTGGCTCACTGTCGCGGACGGCCCGGAGGCGGTGGCCTGACGGCTCGCCCCGACTCGGAGGGCACCGGCACAGGCGGTCCCGTACCGGGCCCGGGTGGGCCCGGTACGGGACCCCGTCGGGCCGTTGCGCGGGGAGGCACGGCCGGGCGGGAGGGACGGTCAGGCGCCCTCGCCCAGGACGGTGGCGATCAGCTGCCGCTGTTCCTCGGTGAGGTACGGATCCCGTAACTCCACCAGCTTGCCGTCGACGTGGACGACGTAGCTGAACCCGTCCGGCACGGAGTCCCGGTCCGCGGGGCATTCACCACTCAGGGCTCGCTCGGCCAGCTGCTCCAGCTCGGCGCCGTCGCTCCGGTACTCCGTGTCGAGGGAAGCGGTCCGTTCCCTGCCCGCGAACCCGCCGGTACGGGTGACGGTGATCAGCATCGTGAAACCTCCTTGAGTCGAGCGCCGCGCGCGGCCGGCCGGGCCGGCCGGGTCAGGCGGCGCACGGATGGGCACCCTCTCGCCTGCCCCCGAAAGCCCCCCTTGTGCCTCTGCGCACGGCATCGGAGCGAGATGTCCGAAAGTCGCTGGGCCACAGGGATAGGCCGCCCAAGCGGCGCGTCACCCTTCCGTCGCACCGACCACCTCCCACACCGTCGTCCGCTGCACCGGGCCTCGACCGTGTCTCCGCATCGCGCGGTGTAGGAGGTCGAGCCCGGTGGATCATGGTCTTGGTGGGCGGGTAGGGCGCCGACTTCCGCTGGCGGGCGAGGTGGGCGTCCAGGTGCTCTTCTCGCCCCGAGGCACGCGGTGTGGCTCACCGCGCTGGGCATCGGAAGGCAGCGAGGCGGGGCCCTCACCTCTCCTCCTCCAAGCGCGGCGGCCCCGCAGTGCTACTCGTCGCCCCATCCCGCGAGGAGTGAGCGGGCGGGCCGCGGGTAGGCACCGGGTAGCCGTGCTTGTGCCTGTGCGCCGGGTCGGCCTCGGCGCCCTCGAACAGGCACAGCGGCTTCGAGGAGGTGCACGCCATGTCCGCATCGCACCCGGCTTCCGAGCCCGACCCGCGCCTGTGGACCCCACCCGACGCCCAAGAGGGCAGTGGCGGCGTCCCGCCGGGCGAGACCCCGCCCGGGGAGTCGAGCACCGGCTCGGGGGCAGGTCCGTACAGGCCCCTCTCACGCGGTTGGGCCACGGGGCCCCTGCTGGCGATCTGCCTGCTGGCCCTGGTGGTCGCCCTGTTCTTCCTCGCGTACGCCATCATCCTGATGACCTGAGTCGGCAGCATGGGGAGGAGACCCACACGTCCCCGCAATCCGAGTCCGACGAGACGCCCTCCGCCGTCGTGAACGCGAGGCAGCGCCGACTTTTGCTGATACGTCATGCAAAGGCGGTGCCCAAAGGGCGCACGGAGGACTTCGAGCGGGCGCTGAGCGCTCGGTGGCGCGCAGACGCGGCTGCGACGGGCCGGTGGCTGGAGCTGTCCCCGTTCTCGGCCGAGCTGGTGCTGTGCTCCCCGGCGCTGAGGACACGGCAGACGTGGCAGCTCGTCGAGCCGGCGCTGGGGGACCCGCCGCGCCGTGTACGACGAGCGGCTCTACAACGCGGCTCCGAGCGCGTTGATGGCCGTGCTGGCCGACCATGGCGGGGGGCCTCGGCGCTCTTGCCGTCGTGGGTCACAACCCCGGTCTGCACGAACTGGCCTCAGCGCTGTGCGGTGAGGGGCCCTCGGCGCTGCTGGGCCGGCTGAGGTCGGGCTTGCCCACCTCGGGCGTCGTCGTGGTGGACCTTCCGGTCGGCTGGGACGGACTGGCCCGGGGCCTGGGCACCCTGACGGCCTTGTGGCCCCCGGACCGCCCTGAATGAGCCGCCCACGCGACGTACGAGTGCAGGTACGGCCCTGCGTTCAAGGGCTGTACTGAGGTCAGGGTGGCGGTACCGGTGGCCGCGTTGTTGACCAGTACATCGACCGCTACATCGCTACGCCCCGACTCCTCGGCGAGGCACTCGATGGCGTGCCCGGCTGCGTCGCCTTCCTGGCAGGATGCCTCATCGGCCCCGCTGGTGGACTGCTACCCGGCCGGGGGGTACGTCCCGTCCGCGAGGGGGAGATGAAGCGCGGGTGTACGCCGAACGGAGTGGTCGGACGGGTGCCCGGTGTGCGGGCGGACCTGAGGGGTAGCCGACGAATATGTCTCCACTCAAGACGACCCTCGCCCCCTGGACCGACAGCACCCTGCCTCTCCTGGCCCGCGGCTACGCCTGGCTGCCCGACCGGATGCGTGCCACCCACGGCGGGCCGGTCAGGACCAGGCTGCTCGGCCGGCCGGCGATCGCGCTGCGCGGGCCGGCGGCCATCGGCTTCTTCTACGACGAGCGGCACATCCGGCGGACCTTCGCCCTTCCCGACCCCGTGCTCGACACACTCTTCGGGCAAGGTGCCGTACACACCCTGGACGGCGATGCCCACCGCGCCCGCAAGGCGATGTTCCTCGCGCTCCTCAAGGACGGAGCGGGAGTGGCCGCGCTGGCCGAGCAGGTGGCCCTTCAATGGTCCGAGGCGGTCAGCGGCTGGGGCGGTGGCCGACGCGTCGTGCTGTTCGACGAGACCGCGCGCATCCTGGCCCGCTCCGTCTGCACGTGGGTGGGTCTCAGGCTCTCCGACGGGGACGCCCGGCAGATGGCCGAGGACTGCACGGCCATGGTCGACGGCTTCGCCACCCTCGGAGCCCGGCACTGGCGCGCCCGCGCCGCCCGCGCACGCCAGGAGGAGGCCCTCGCCGCCCTGGTCCGCGCCGCCCGCGAGGGAGAGGAGCCGGCGGGCGACGGCGGCACCGCGTTCGAGACGGTGGCCTGGCACCGTGACGCCGACGGCCGGCTGCTCGACCCGCACACGGCAGCCGTCGAACTGCTCAACATCATCCGGCCCACCGTCGCCATCGCCTGGTTCGCCGCCTTCGCCGCGCACGCCCTGCACCGCTGGCCGGCCCACCGGGAGCTGCTCCGCAAGGACACCGAAGGGCAGTACGCGCGCGCGTTCGCCCACGAGGTGCGGCGCTTCTATCCCTTCGCCCCGTTCGTCGGCGGCCTGGCCGCGACCGACCTGACCTGGCAGGGCGAGGCCATCGCGAAGGACACCCTGGTCCTGCTCGACCTGTACGGGCACAACCACGACCCCGAACGGTGGGACGCCCCGTACCGCTTCGATCCCCAGCGTTTCGCCGGACGGGAACCCGGTGCCGACGAGCTCATCCCGCAAGGAGGTGGGGACCCCGCTCGAGGTCACCGCTGCCCCGGCGAGGACGTCACCGTCGCCGTGCTGGCCACGTTCGCAGCGGAACTCGCCGCACTCGACTTCGACGTCCCCGAACAGGACCTGTCCATTCCACTGTCCCGGGTCCCGACCCGCCCGCGCAGCGGATTCGTCCTCACCGCAGCCCGGTCCGGTGTATTGGGTTAGCGAGTGTGACGGTCAGTCGGAATCCCGGGTCCGCCCTTGCCGGTCCGCGCGGCGCTCAGCTGTACGCATCCCGGCGTGGGGCATCCGAGTGTCCGGGTGGTGCCCGGGGCCGGTGGGCGGTCCTCCCAGGGGAGTGGGGGAGAGGTCTGCGGGTTCCTCCCCCGTTTCGAGGAGGGTGTCGGCGGCGCCGACGATCAGGGGGTCGGGCCGGCCGACGGCCGCCTCGTCCTTACTGGCGTAGTCCAGGCGCCACAGCAGGCTGCGCATGGCCTCCAGCCGCCCGCGCCGCTTGTCGTTGCTCTTGACCACGGTCCAGGGGGCATGGACGGTGTCAGTGGCGCGGAACATCTCGATCTTGGCGGTGGTGTAGGCGTCCCAACGGTCCAGGGACGCCACATCGGTGGACGAGAGCTTCCACTGGCGTACGGGGTCGACCTGGCGGATCGCGAAGCGGGTGCGCTGTTCGGCGCGGGAGACCGAGAACCAGAACTTGACCAGCAGGATGCCGTCCTCGACGAGCATCGCTTCGAAGGCCGGACACTGGTGGAGGAACCGCTGGTACTCGGCCTCGGTGCAGAAGCCCATGACCTTCTCCACGCCGGCGCGGTTGTACCAGGAACGGTCGAAGAAGACGATCTCCCCGCGATCGGGCAGGTGCGCGATGTAGCGCTGGAAGTACCACTGGCCGGCTTCCCGCTCGCTCGGCTTGTCCAGGGCCACGATGCGTGCGCCACGGGGGTTGAGCCGTTCCGTGAATCGCTGGATGGTGCCGCCTTTGCCCGCCGCGTCCCTGCCCTCGCAGATCACCACCACGCGGGCCCCGGTGTCCTTGACCCAGCGCTGCAGCTTCAGCAGTTCGATCTGCAGGATCCGCTTCGTCCGCTCGTATTCCGCCCGCCGGACTTTCCGCTCGTAGGGGTAGTTCTCGCGCCAGGTCCGGATCGGAGCTCCGGATCCGTCCAGCAACACCGGCTGCTCCGGCCGGGTCGCGTCCACGCTCAGACCAGCGAGCAGCACCTCCTCGGGCCGCGGGCCGCCCTGTTCCTCGTTCATGCCCTGCGTGTACCCCGCACACGGCTTTGATGCTCCGAACGGGGGTGCGGGTGGGTCTGTTGCCGCGAGGGGCGGCCGTGACTGAGAGTGGAGTGGAGGCAACGGACCTGTTACCGCCGGCGGCTGCCGCCGATGGACCACTCGGACGCACGAAAGAATCGACGCGGTCGCCCGGCTGGGTCCGGAGGGCGCGGCCGAGTCGCTACCGAGGCCAGTCGCGCTCCTGCTGGTCGATCTCGTCCCGCTTGAGTCCACGGACGGTCCTGGTCCTGCGTTCATTGGCCCTGGCCACCCGCTCCGCGTCTGCCGGCGGCTGGGCCCCGGTGCCCGTGCGCGAGGGAACCCCCGGGGTTCGCCCGTGCTCGTCCGCGGTACCCCCTTCGTGCTGCATCCGAGGCCGCCGTACCGTCCCGTCGTTGTTCTCGTTTGCGCCGCCCATGGGCGCACCTCCCTCTACCCACTCGTCGAGCTCCTGGGCCCTTGCGCAGCCCGGTTCCAGCCGCCGACCGCAGTTCTGCCGTACGCCTACCCGGTCACGCACGCTCGAGACGTCCGCGGGGCCGCGCCCGGACCTCCCGATCGGGGCTCGCGGCACGTCAACCGCCCTCGCGGGGAGCTCCGCCGTACGCTCGCGAGATGACCGGGAACGAGATCAAACTCAAGGCCATCGCGGCCCTCACGGGCGTGCGCACCGGTATCGGAACGGACTACGTCTCCTCGCTGCTCGGTGAGGTCACGCCGGCGGAGTTCCTCGTGCCTGCCGAAGCTGATGCGGCCGAGATCGGATTCGCCATGCTGGATCAGCTGTCCGGGCCCCTCAGCGACCTGATCAGCGGGTTCGTGCTGGCCTTCGAGGCGGTCGCAGACGCATTCGACCAGACGGAGTCGGGGATGTCTGCGCAGGAGATCCTGCAGGAGCTCGCCCTGCAACTCGCGAGTGAATCCGACTGATCGAGTCGGCTGCCCGCAGTGGCCCGGGCCGGCCGCTCATCCGTCGGTCGCGCTGGGTACTGCGAGGGGGTCCTTCGGGGCCTTCTTCTTCGCGGCTTCGAGCTGGTCGCCGAGTTCGGTGAGCCGATTGCGCCCCATTGCCTTGCGGACGTCGGGGAACCACTCCTGCTCTTCCTCTTCGACGTGGTGCCGTACGTTCTCCATCAGGACGCTCATCTTGGCCTTGAAGCGTTCGTCGGAAGGGTCCATACCCTTGAGCTCGGACAGCATCCACACCACGGCGTGATGCTCCTCGATGCTCTCCAGAATGTGGTCGGTGGTGTCGGGGGCGGCCTCGCGGGCGGCGGGGTAGAAGATCTGCTCCTCGATCCAGGCGTGCACGGTCAGTTCTTCGATCACCTCGTCGGCAATTTTCCGCCGCTCGGTGAGAGCGTCGTCGCCGCTCTTCTCGAACCTCTTGAACAGCTTCTCGACCGTCTTGTGGTCCTCGCGCAGCAGTACGATCGCGTCCATCGCCGTCTCCTGGGTCGTGGCGTACGAGCAACGGTGCCGACCGGGCACCAGCGCAACCATTGCCCGCCCGCGCGCCGCGGATCGTGCTTGTCGTGGAGGACACACGGGGAGACGCCCGCCTGGAGCAGTGGCGGCGGCGTTGCAGTACCAGTCCTCGGTGCGGCCACTCGGCTCGGTGGAGGACGGGGACGCCCCGGTCGCCCGCCCCCGCTGGCCGACGGCGCGGTCACGGGTGAGCATCGAACGGTCGGAGCCGACGGAGCCCACCGGAAGGACGCCCATGAAGAGCGGTTCGCTCGCCGAGATCGATGCCGTGGTCCGCGACGGAAGGATCGTGATGTCGGGGGACGACAGCGCGGTCGTGGCGGCCGTGCAGGACGCGTTGAAGGCCGGCAGATCGGTGACGTTCTACCTCTCCCACGGACAGGCCGAGGCGTTCAAGGCGTGGTACTGGAGCCCGAGACGGGTCAAGGACCGGGGCATGGAGCCCGTATCGCGCGAGGAGCGGGAGAGGATCACCTCGGAGCTGGGGGTCAAGGACATCGGGCCCGCCCACTCCAACCGCATCGACTGCGAGTGCGGGGCCCAGTACGGCGCCTTCGAGTTCATCGGACAGGGCATCAAGGAGCACGGCAAGGAGTCCGTGGACGCCGTCCTGGCCCTGGAGAACACCTACGTCCTGCGGGTGAACCCGGTGACGCCCGCGGTCTGCGCCGCCTGCGGCGCACGCATCCTGGTCGGCCACGAGTACGACATGACCAACAGGTACGGATGCAGCCGCTCCGAGAACCCGGTGTGACATGACTTCGCCTGGCACCTGGCAGGTGGCGGTCTTACAAGATCGGCACCAGCGAGGCGCAGTCCGCACCGGGCCGGGCCGGCCACGCGTCCGCCCTGACCGCGTGCGGGCCGACAAGGCGTACGCCTCCCGCAAGAACCGCGCTTACCTGCGCCGCCGGGGAATCCGCTGCGCCATCCCGGACAAGGCAGACCAAGCCCGCAAGGTACGACAAGCTCGCGGTCCGCTACGAGGCGACCGTCCTCGTAGCGGCCATCAACGAGTGGCTGTGACCAGCGGTCATACGAAACCGGTCAGGATTGCGCGTGGGCGTCAGGAACTCATCGCGGCTCGGTCGGACTCACTGCGGAGAACGCAGAATTCGTTGCCCTCGGGGTCAGCAAGGACTGCCCACCCAGAGCCATCGGGATTCCGGTGATCGGTGACAAGGGTGGCACCGAGGCCCAGCAGCCGTTCCACCTCCTGCTCACGTGATGTCTCAGGCCGCAAACACAGATGGATCCGGTTCTTGACCTTCTTGGCCTCGGGCACCTGGTTGAAGTACAGCACTGGGCCCTCCGCCAGCAGCACCTGAGTCTCCCGGTCACCCGGTTTGTCCTCCGGATGTAGTGGACGGTCAGTCACTCTGCTCCAGAACCGGGCCAGCCCGTAGGCATCCGCACAGTCAATCGCCACGTTCTGCAATACCGAAACCATGCGTGTGATCCTTCCTCACTTCCCCTTCCAGGCGCCACCGAGTTGCACTCAGCCTTGGCGCACACGGCTCAGGCGCATGGCAGCACTTTCGACACATGGCCTATCTTGATCTTTAACGTCCGAGGTCGAACGGTGCCTCGTACTTGATCACTCGGTTCGGTAACCGCCGTACGCGGAAACGGCCTTCGTCTGGATCATGTGCT
>NZ_JNZY01000023.1 GCF_000717655.1 Streptomyces katrae | reverse complement strand
CATGTCCTTGATCCGGTCGGTGATGCGCAGGTTGCCGTCGGTGTCGAGGACCCCGACGTCGCCGGTGCGCAGCCAGCCGTCCGGGGTGACGGCCGCGGCGGTCTCGGCCGGGTCCTCGAAGTAGCCCTGCATGACGTGGTGGCCGCGGACCCACACCTCGCCCGCCGTCCCGGCGATCTGGGCGTATCCCTGCTGGTCGGCGATCTTCACCTGGGACATGTCGCCGCCGGTGGCGGCCAGGAACTCGGCGCCGCGGATGGTGCCCAGGCCGGGCAAGCTGGTGATCACTTCGAAGTGCTGGTGATCGCGAAATCGGGCTTCGATGAGCTTGTCGAGCTCGGCGGCCTGCCCGTTGAGGAGCATCACCTCATGGATGGCACCGTAGGGGGGACTGCTGAGCTCCTGGCAGCACTGGGCCGTGCGACGCGGCCAGGTTCACCCGCAGTGTGCTGTCTGAACACACCGGGAACTGTCCGCTATGCGATCCGCTGGAAGGCGATGACCTGCGTTCACGCCACGTCGCGTACGGGTTCTGAGAATGTTGGTGGCCGGCGCCCACTTCCGCCGAGGCGGGTGGCAAGGGCGCCGGCCAACCGAAAACACACAGGGCCCGGGACATCGAGGTGGCCGTGTACGAGGAGGCGTACGGACCGCTGCCCGCAGTCTGGTTCACCGACGAGCGCGGTCGGCTGAACGGCGAGGCGTTCTCGGCATACCGGGAGACCGGCCGCGTCGAGGCGTCGTGGAACTGCGGGCCCGAGTTCGCCGAGACCGCGGAGTGACCAGCACCACGCGCATGGAGCCCTCGCCCGCCCGGGCGGGGGCTCTGCGCGTCTCCCTGGACCGCACCACCACCGAGTTCGCCGGGTACGTCGAGGCCACCACCGTGCACTGTCCCTACCTCGGCCCGTCGGTGATCAACGGGCTCACGTACTGGACGACGTACGACATCGTGCCGGGCGCCGAACTGTTCGACATCGAGTCGGGCCGGGAGGAGGGCGCGGACCGCCCGCGATGCGACCGTCATCCCCACGAAGGTACCGGCCGCCTCCCCTGTTGTGAGTGGCAAAAGGGGAGGCGGGATACGCCGGTCCGGTTCCTCGACGGGCTCCAACTGGCCCTTGTCGACGACGCGGAGGACTGCCTGTCCGAGTGTTCAAGGCTCATAGCGGAGCCCTGGGGGTGATGGGCAACACCCGGTCGGGGCGGGTGGTCATCGGGCCGCGAACTGGGGGGTGTGGGTGATCGAAGGCTGCCCCGCTCCGCATGTGGCACGTGGTGGGGCTGGGCAGCTGCTCGGAGGGCGTGTTCGAGGTGAGGGGCCGGGTGTTACGGCCAGCCCTGCTTCACCTTGGCGGGGGCGGTGTTCCAATTCTTGGGTATGAAGGTGACGATGTAGGTTCCGCGGTCGAAGTCCGTGTAGCCGCTGGACCAGCTGCGGAACTTGCTCTCGTATACCTGCATGGGCCCCATGGCGCCGCCGGGGGAGTGGTAGTGGTTGGCGTGGGTCCATATGGTGTTGTCGGGGTTTGCTTCTTTCTGGTCCCCGAACCAGCCGTAGTCGAAGTTGACGTAGCTCTCGCCGGGCTTGGCGGGGCTACGCGAGGTGTTCCTGTCCTTCGACATGTCGACCAGGCCTGTGTTCTGGTTGGGGCGGAAGGCGTCCGGGTCGCCGTACTTCCTCTTGTCGGAGGGGTTCCTGGGGTCCTGTCCGCTCCAGAAGTGCTTCGAGTAGATGACCGCCTTCATCTTGGACGGGTCGTAGTTGCCCCCGTTCCTGTCCTTGAAGGCCGGTGTGTTCCTCAGGGCTGAGTAAAAGTTCGAACGGATGTCTTCTTTGGACAGAGCGTCGTTGTTTTTCGTGAGCTCTGCCTTGAGGTAGTTGAGATAGGCCCCCTCGTCGTGGGTGTTCTCCAGGGCCTTGTTCATGACGGATGCCACATCACGAGCCCGGTTGAACCCCTTTGTCTCGTCGAAGCTCTGCTTGGCGATGCGCCCCTCGAACTCGGCCCGCGTCTCGCCCGGCCGTGGCCCGGTGGTCTCCAGAGCGTTCTTGTACTTGTCCTCGTCAAAGGACGCGAAGGCCAGCTTGTTCGTCGGGTAGGGGCCTGAATTGACCCAGGTGACCCCGACGCACCCGTAGGACAGCTGCTCTCGCTGCTCTTCGGTCATCTGCTGAGGTTTGCCGTCGCGGTGGCTGTAGGCCTGCTGCCACTTGCGTATGTAGTTGCTGATGCCGGTAGTGGCCCTGTCTCCGTGGGCCCGGTACGCGTCAGGCATGCTGTCGAGCGGCTCGGCGGGAGGGGTGACCCTGTCGCCAGCCGATGCGGAGGCCCTGAGGGACTCGGCGGCACTCGGCAGTAATCCTCCCGACGGCTTGCCGGGCTGACCCAGATTCAGAGCCTTCTCGTTCAGTGCGTTGATGTGCCCGATGTCATCCGCTGTCAGGCCGTGCTTTTCGGCGTAGGACCCCTTCTCGCCGTCGGCACTGCCGGCTGCCTGGCTGACCGATGGCGTGAGACCAGCGGTGCACAGCACTACGCCCGCAGTGGTGAGGGCGAGAAACCCCGAGCGTTTGTACATGAAGATCAAGAACTCCTTTGATGGTGGAATGCAGGGCATGCGAGAGAGCGGCACGGTGGAGGAGAACGCGGCGAGCTGCGATCAGGTAATGACGACGCGTGTCGGACCGCGTGGTCTGCGTCGGCGCAGTAGCGGAGTCCGGCGTACGGGGCGGCATACAGGAAGCCGTGCTGCCAGGTGGACCCACTCGGCGTGAACGGCCGTGCCCACGCGGATGTTGTAGTGCGGGAGAAGCTGAGAACCGCCTGTGCGGGGGCCGAGACGAAAAGCCCCGGAGTACCTCTTCCTCCGAGTGGCTTTGCAGGTGAGTTTCAGAAACGTCCCTTGCTCAGAAACCAGAACCCTGCACGGTGACCCCGGGCTGCAGGTACCGGAAGGCGGCCCGCAGGCCGTCCATCCCCATCCCGTGGAAGGGGGTTTGCCATCACATCTTGGCTCCTTGGTGGGTAGTCAGGTTGTACGAGAAGCGATCATGGACCGGTGCCAACTCCCCGACAACACCGCGGCTTCAAAATCGGCCACGCTGTCCAATAGGGCGGTATTCGGTCATCAAGGCGGGCGAGTCCGGCATTGGGGCACGTAGCGGCAGCGTTCTCCTGCCCGTGTCGTACCGCCCGCGGCGAGACCGGTAACAATGACCTCGAGAGCCTGAGGAGTGGTGCACGACGGCGCTGTCGGCCGGGCCGAAGCCGTTTCGTGCAGCGGCGGCGGCGAACCGCATGCGGAGGCTCCGGTCCACACCCTCCGGGTCTCAACCGGACGAACGCCTGCCGGAAGGACCGCAAGATCTTCGCCACTTTCCGCTGCTGCCCGACCCAGGGTCGTCATTCGCCCTCGCCTTCTGTGCAACGGCTGGTTGGGGTCTCGCGGTTTTGGGGTGATGGGGTGAGAGACAGTGGGCTTTGGGACGTTATTGCTGGTAGCAGGCTGTTTTCAGCGGGTGGGATCACTGCCTTGGGGGTGAGGGATTCGCATGGGATCGCTGTTCCCGGGCTTTATCGCACGTGGGGTGACGCTGTCTCAGTTGCGTAAGTTCTGATCACCGGCCAGCGGGGGTCGGTGTGATCGGCGGGTGGATCAGGAAGCACCGGGGACCCGCGCCTGGCAGGAATAGGTACTGGTTCGGACGCTGCTTTGCCGGCGGTGTCGGTGCGGACGTTGCGGGGGCCGGCAGTAGGCCGGGCTGCCCGGGTAACCCTGGTCCGACCGGTCCCGCCGGTCCCGCCGGACCGCTGGTCCCGCAGGTGCGCAGGGTCCGCCAGAGCCCTGGACAGCCCAAGCGAAGATCACCAATTGACCGAAGCCGCACCACTGCCCCACACGATGACGCCCTTGCGCTCGATACGGCGGCTGAATGCAACCGACACGCCCTCGGCCAGCGCCGCGCCCCGAGGCGGTGGCTGCCGCCCCCGGCCTGAACGTCGACGAGAACGAGACTCGAACCCTCCTCGCCCGCTTCGGAGGCTGGAGCCCGTACCGCAGACCTCCCCTGCCGGTGCCGTGCGCGAGACCGCACGGTCGAGTGCGGGATCAACCGCCTCAAGAGGAACCGCGCTGTCGCCACCCGGTACGACAAACTCGCCGTCCGCTACGAAGCGGCCGTGCTGGTCGCAGCCATCAACGAGTGGCTGTAACCAGCACGTGGCCACGTTTCAAGCCCACACCGCTTTGACCACGGCGTGGCCTGCCGAAGCCGCCCGCCCGTAGAACCCTTGGAGATCCCTGTGGTGGTCGAGGAATTCCTGGCTGCTCCAGCCGAGGGCACTGAAGCTGGCGCCGACAACGTTCCACAGCTCGTCGAAAGGGACGGTTGCAAGGAAATGTGCGGCCTGTGACACCCCAGGCGGCTCCAGAAGCATCAGCGGGGGATCGGAGGGGTCGGCATCAGCGCTGTGTGGCACGGGGCGGCCACCGTAGATCGGCAGTATCCAGGGCTCGTCGGAGTATCCATCGAGGGCATCCGCTGCGGTATAGAGGTCGTTGACAGAGTCCCAGCCCTTGTTGATCGAGCAGGCGATTCCCGCTGCGTACTCGTCGACGTGGTCTTCCCAAGCCTCAGACATGAATGCAGCGAGCCAGGTGTGGTCGTCCCGGATGTCGGACTCAGCCACGGCGCGAAAGTGCAGGTAGATGCTCACTACGACGAGTCCCTCAGCTCGGCGGCCCACTTGTCGGGCCGAACGGAGAGAACCTACTTGAGGGCACTGACAACCGCGTGTCGCCGATATCGACTCGCGCCGTCCGTCGGAAATTTTGCAACACCCCTAACTTCGGTCGTTCATGAGGGCTCGTCAGCTTGCTGAGGACCCTTTGTGGTGAGTGTTGTCGGGATTTTCGGAGTCTGGGCAGCTTGGGGGCCCGGCTGTCGCGTCGGGTGCGCGCCGGGTTCCACGGCTCCGGTGGGCTGGTGCTGCTCGCAGGGATGAGAATGTGCTGGTCAGCCGGGGTTCGGAAGGGCCTGGAGCCGATCCAGGGCATCGGTGATCACGCCGGTCCAGGGCCAGTGCTTGGCGAGGCGGAGGTAGCGGCGACGGCCGGTGATGATGAGCTGGGCGGTGGTGGAGAACAGCCGAAGTCGTAGGCGGCGGGGCTCCCAGAGCCGTGCTTGGCCGGTCAGGGCGAGCAGGGGCATCCAGGCAAGCATGTCCAGGACCTGGATGATCTCCAGCCAGATCTGGTTCTGCGTGGCGTCGTGGAGGGGGAGGTTGCGCAGGCCGGTGGTGCGGGCGGCGCGGATGCGGTCCTCGGCGCGGGTCCGCTGCCGGTGGCGCAGTTCGAGGGCGGCGATCGCCTCGTCGGCGGTGTTGGTGGCGAAGCAGGTCAAGCGCATCCCGTCGGCGTCGGTGAAGCGCAACTGGGCGCCAGGGTGCGGCCGTTCCTTCCGCGCGATCAGCCGCAGCCCCTTCGGCCAGCCCGTCAGGCAGTCACCGGCGAGTTCGGCCACCGCGCCGTCGCGGACATCGCCGTCGGGTTCCACGGCCGGCGTCCAGGCGGAGGCCGGCACCTTCAGGACGGCCTGGTGGATGGAGTCGGTGATGGTCATGCCGACCGAGTACGACAACCACCGCCCGCACCGGGCGAGCCAGGCGGCGAACTCGTGGGTGCCGCCGCCGGAGTCGGTACGGATCAGCGTCTGCCGTCCCCGCCGCAACCGTTTCGGCAGCTGGGCCAGGGCCAGCGCCGTGGCCTCGATGTGGTCCGCTGCGGTGTTGGAACCCGCGTTGCCAGGCCGCAGCAGGCCCACGACCGGCTCACCGGACCCGCCTCGGCCGTGGTCGACGAACCCCATCAGCGGGTGGTGCCCGAACGTCTTCTTCCAGGTCGCGGCGGCGTCCTGCTTCTCGGAATGTGCCAGGACGAGGACGCCGTCAATGTCCACGATCACCTGCCCGCCCGCATCCGGCGCCGCGTCACCGGCCAACTTCCAGACGTGTTCGCGTACTTCAGCACGGGCGGTGCGCAACGCGGCCAGGACCCGCTGTCCACCCGCCGCCAGCTTGCCGATCAGCCGGGAGACCGTCGGGTCGGAGGCCACCGGCCCGAACACGGCCGGCTCGGCCCGCAACATGCCCACATCGGCCAGGCAGTCCCCGCCCAGCGCCACCGCGAGCGCGACATCCAGCAGGACCTTGCCCGGGTCGTGCACCGTCCGCGGCTTGCGCCATGGTGTCATTGCCACCGACATCGCGGTGTCCAGCCCGGACTTGCGGAGCGTCTCGACCAGCCGCACCGCCCCGGCCTGTGAGACCGCCCTGCTGCCACCGCCTTCGACGCGGACACGCGGGTACAACCCGCTACGCTTGCTCACCTGGAGAGTGCTTCTTTCCGTGCAGCCAAAGGGACCCTATACAAATCCCATCGTTGCAGGTCAGAAGCACTCTCCGTTTATTTGATCAAGGCATGGACGCACGTGAAAGCGCGAGGTTGGCCCTTGCCCGCGGTGACCGTGAGGTGGACGTCATGTTGCTGTGATCGCTGCAGGTGGGAAGGTGTCCGGCGTAGCGTCATGCGTAGCAGGAGAGAACGCGTGCCCCTCTGCCGGGCCAGCGCCGCTGAGCCGTCAGGGAAGTCAGTGCACTTCGATGTTGTTGTTGATGTCACCGACCGTGAAATTGATCAGGCCGCCGCAGGCGAGTAGGCAGAACCCGTTCGCAGGTGGCGTGGGGGGGACGGGTGTGGGCGCCGCTGAGACCACGACGGCGGTCGTGTTGCTCGAAGCGAAGCAGTTTTCGTTCCCGTTGTATGCGGCCGTGATTGTGTGACTGCCGGTGGTCGTGAAGGAGGTCGTGTGCTCCGCTTGTCCGTCCGCGCCGACGGGCACGGTGTTCAGGATGTCGCCGCCGTCGAAGAACGTCACGCCGAGACCTCCCGTGGGGTCGGCCGCACAGGTGACGGTCGCGGTCAGTGTCACGGGTACCCCGACGTTTGCTGCTGGGGGTGACGCTGTGACCGTCGTCGTCGAGTTGACAGCTGCCGCTGCCGGTGAAGCGAGGCCCACTACGGTGGCCAGCGCCAGGATGGTGCCGGTCTTCCACATTCTTCGGCCTTGCCAACGTCTCACGGTTTCGGCTCCTTGATCGATCCGGGCGGAGGTCCGCCATGACTGGTCGGGGAGCGTCACGTTACGCCGCAGGTTCTCGCATTCCTGGGAGGCTTGGGCCTAGTCAACCCGCTTGGGCCAGAGGCATGGCGATGCGGGGAGCACGGTTTCACAGATTCACGGACGGTGATGCGCAATGGTCCCTTTGTCTGTCGGCAGACTCGCCCGGCGTCGAAGCATTCGCGCCCAAAACAGAAACGAAAACCGGCAAAGAGCCTCCGGGGTAAAGGGTCGGCAGCACCCGCGTCGTCCAAGCGGTCTGGAGTGCCGATCTAGATCGAGGGAGCGGCGACACGGGTGTAGGTGAGGGAGTTGCTGGTGCCACCGATCGTGGTCACGTTGACGGAAACAGGGCCGGGTACCCCCGCTGGGGCGGTCGCTGCAACCGTGGTGTCGGACAGCACGTTGAAGGCCGCGGGTGCGGCACCGAAGTGGACGGCGGTCGTGGTGGTCAGACCGCTGCCGGTGAGAGTGACGCCGGCTCCGGCGTCGGTGGGCCCCTGTGTGGGGGTGAGGGAGCCGAGGACCGGTGGAGCCACGTAGGTGTAGATGACGGAATTGCTGATGCCGCCCGGGCCGGTGACGGTCACGGCTACGGAGCCCGCTCCTGCGGGGGTGACGGCGGTGATCTGGGTGGGTGAGTTGACGGTGTAGCTGGTGGCGGGTGTGCTGCCGAAGGTGACTGCCGTCGCCCCAGTGAGGTCGGCCCCGGTGAGGATGACGGTGGTGCCACCCGAAGACGGTCCCTGGCTCGGCGACACGGTGGTGACGGTGGGCGCGTTGAGGTAGAAGAAGTAGACGGGACCGGTCGTACCCCCGGGCGTGGTGACGGTGATGGGTACGGCGCTCGTTCCTGCGGGGGTGACGGCGGTGATCTGGGTGGGTGAGTTGACGGTGTAGCTGGTGGCGGGTGTGCTGCCGAAGGTGACTGCCGTGGCCCCGGTGAGGCCGGTCCCGGTGAGGATGACGGTGGTGCCGCCCGAAGACGGTCCCTGGCTCGGCGAGGCGGCGGTCAGGGAGGGTTGTGCCGCGTAGGTGTAGGGGACCGAGTTGCTGCTTCCGCCGGGCGTTTTGACGGTCACGGCGACGGTGCCGGTTCCGGACGGGGCTACTGCGGTGATCTGCGTGGGGGAGTTGACCGTGTAGCCGAGGGCCGCTTTGGTGCCGAACATGACGGCGGTGATTCCGACGAAGCCGCTGCCGTTCAGGACGACGTTGTTGCTGCCTGCCGCAGGGCCCGTGCTGGGTACGACCGCGGTGAGAACGGGTACGGCGGCGATGACGGCGGTGGGCCGGACCGCTCCCGCCGCGGGGGCGCTGTCTTTCACGGTGTCTCCGTAGAGTGTCGGGCGGGCCCGGGAGGGCCGAGGAGAGAAGAGAGCTGACGGGCTTGCCCTGCCGTTGACTCTTGGCGGGCGGGCGGGCCCCCGGCCCGGGTGGGGTTTCCGGGCCGGGGGCTTGGGGGCGGACGGGCCCTGATGGGCTATCGCGTCCGCTCCGGACGGGCCGGCCGCTGAGGGGCTGCCGGCCGAGGAGCGGTCAGATGCCGGGGCCGGCGATGTAGGTGAACGCGTCCGCGAGGATGGCGCTGCCTGCGTCGTTGGTCACGACGACGTCGACGGGACCGCCGGTGCCGGGAGGCGTGACGGCCGACAGCGAGGTGTCGGAGATCACGGTGAAGGGTGCCGGGTTGCCGTCGAACGTGACCTGGTTGGTGCTGGTGAAGCCGGTGCCGGTCAGGGTCACCGCGGTGCCGCCGGACTCCGGTCCCTGCGCCGGGACGACCGCCGTCACCGTCGGGGCGGCGACGTAGGTGTACGAGAGCCCGTTGTTGGTGCCGCCGGCCGTGGTGACGCTGACGCCGACCGAGCCGGCCGCGCCGGCCGGTGCGACGACCGTGAGCTGGCTGTCGGACACCACCGTCGGCACCGCGGTGTTGGCACCGAAGGAGACGCTGGTGGCACTGGAGAATCCGGTGCCGTTGATGGTGATGGTGTCGCCGCCCGCGGTCGACCCGAAAGACGGGCTGAGGGACTGCTTGAACGGTGCCCCGACGTAGTAGAACGGGATCGGGTTGCTCGTCCCTCCCGGGGTGGTCACGGTGACGCCGACCGCTCCGGTGCCGGAGGGGGAGACGGCGGTGACCTGGGTGGGCGAGACGTTGGTGACGGAGGTGGCGAGTCGCGTACCGAAGCGCACGGCTGTGGTGCCGGTCAGGTTGCTGCCGGTGATCGTGACGAGTGTGCCGCCGCCGCTGGATCCCTGGTTCGGGCTGATAGGCATGAGCGTTCCTCCTCGCTCGGAATGCGGTACATTGCCGAGCAGTGATGGGGCGTTCGGTCCGCTTACGTCCCGGATGAGGGCGAGCCTGCTCTCGTGTCCACTGGCCAAGTGGCATCTCGATGGCCTTGCGCCGATGCCCGGTCGACGGTCTGCAGCCGTCGGCGCTGTGCGCAGGGCCTGTCGAGAAGTACAGCCCGTCAGGAGTCAGTTGCCGCCTGATCAGGGGGCTTGCCCGTGTCTGTTTGCGGACTCGAATGCCGCTGATACTGACACGAGAATCAACCCAGCAGAGTGGCAGTCCGACAAGACTTTCGTCGCATAATCAGCCGTTCAGGTGAGCGCACGGCGTGAAAACAGGGCACATCGGCGGCGTATTGCTGACGATCTGCTTATATGCTAATTCGTTGCAACATCCGAGATTGTTGCGGTGGCGAGGCCGCGGGCCCGGGCAACGTCACACTCTGCCACGGAAGCAGCCGCCGCGCGGCACGCGGTGTCGGCTGGATATGCGCCTGCGAACACGTACCTCATTCGGGTGACATATGCCCTCAACTCTTGTCAGGTGCGTGGGCCAGTGGGCTACTCCGAAGAGGAGAACCACTGCGGCCATCGGTGCAGGGACCGGCCGACGATGCAGCCCGCCGACCGGCCGACAGACTCAGGGAGCGCCCCATGGCGGTCATACCGAACCAGGGATCCACGGGTGGGGGTGACGCGGTGACGCTCACCGGCAGCCATTTCACCGGCACCACCAGCGTGCTCTATGACTCCCGCCGGGCTGCGAGTTTCACGGTCCTCAGCGACTCCACCACCGCCACCGTCACCCCCTCCGGCCACGGCGCCGTTCCGGTCTCGGTCACCACCGCCGGCGGAACGGGCGTCGTCGGAAGCTTCTACTACCTGCCGCCACCCTCCTTTCGCCTCCTTCCGCCACCCGCCGGCCCCTTGACCGGCGGCAACACGGCGACCCTCACAGGACTCGGCCTCTACACCACGTACGAGGTCCTCTTCGGTGCGCAGGCCGCCGCCTTCACCGTCGGCTCCGACGGTCAACTCACCGTCACCGTCCCTGCGGCTGTCTCCGCAGGTCCGGTGACGATCACCGTACGAAGCAGGGGCGGAACCGCCGGTGGGGTCATCTACACCTATCTCGACTCGCCGTCCATCACTGCCGTCACCCCGGACAAAGGGCCGGTGGACGGTGGCAATTTCGTCGTCATCACCGGAACCGCGTTCTCCTACACCACTGGCGTCACCTTCGGTGGCACGCCCGCCCTGTCCTGGCGGATCGCCTCAGACACGGAGATCCACGCACTGCTCCCAGCCGGAGAACTCGGCCCGGTCGACGTCTCCGTCATCACTCTCGGCGGCACCGCGACCGCTTCGGACGCCTACACCTATCTGGGACGCTTCGCGGTGCTGGGCGGCGCGCCGGTCACCAACACCGGCCCCTCCGAAGTCACCGGGGATCTCGGGGTGAGCCCGGGAACGTCCGTCACCGGATTCCCGCCCGGTCAGGTTCACGGCACCATCCACATCACTGACGCTGACGCCCTTCAGGCTCACGCCGATCTCATCGCCACCTACGACACTGCCGTCGCCCAGCTCCCGGACGCCGGCCTTTCCGGAGACCTCGGCGGCCTGACGCTGGCCCCCGGCGTCTACAACGCCCCCACGTCCCTCGCTCTCACCGGCACGCTCACCCTGGACGCCCAGGGCGACCGCAACGCCGAATGGGTTCTCCAAATCGGATCCACGTTGACCACGGCAACGGCCAGCCGCGTGCTCCTCATCAACGGCGCCACGGCCAGGAACGTGATCTGGCAAATCGGAAGCTCAGCCACTCTTGGCACCGACACCGTCTTTGCGGGAAGGATCCTGGCCCTGACATCCATCACCGTAAACGCCGGCGTAACCATCCAGGGACAGGCCCTGGCCATCAACGGCTCGGTCACCCTCGACACCAACACCATCAGCCGCCCCTGGTAATGACCACGCCTGCCCGGGTGCCCGCCGCAGGCACGTCACTCTCAGGCTGCACCACTGCACCACTGCACCACTGCACCACTGCCCCACTGAGGCTGGAGCAGGCGGATGCTGTGCCAGGAAACACGTCACGGCTTCGCAGTCGGCTGAGCAGCCTGGGCAACCACGCGTGACAGCCGCTCTCGACACGGACAGGCAGGTAGGGCCGGCTCCTCTCCTTCACCCGGGAAGTGTCTCTTCCGCTACCACGAGCCGGCTACGCCGCCTCGCCGCGTTGTCGGAACGCCCGAATACGCCCAGTATGCGGACGCTCCTCCGCCTTGCGATGCACCGCATCCGACGCCGCACGCTGATCCACCGGGGATTACGGGACAGCCCTTAGGAGGAGGTCACGCAGGTGACCGCGAGCACACCCTGCGGGCCAGCCTCGGCGCTGCGCCACGCGACTGCCAGCACCGCATGCCTCCGCCTCCGACCGGCAGGCCACCTGCGGCAGGGTGGGGCAGCTGTCCGGGCGTTCGATGATGGATAACAGCTGCTCAGCACCCGTGAGTTCCAGGCGGATATCGGGCATGGAGGAGCTGGAAAGGGACCTGGCGGCTGTGCGCGAGGGCAGTCAGGCGGTCCCGCGGGTCAGGTCTTGGGTGGCAGTGCGGGCACCGCTCAGCTCCCGTTCGGCGCCCGCCGCGCGGCCTTACACGCCTCGCACAAGGGGCTCGCCCCCACCCCGTTGCCCACTGCGGCGTACGCTGCCGAGCAGCCGGCGGCCGTTCCGCAGGCTTCTGCCGATGGGGGCGCGGACTCCGTGCTTCCGCTCGCGGTCGAGGAGGACCGTACCGGCTACCAGCGAACCAGTTTCAAGCACTGGAACGCGGGCGACATCCCCGTGGACGGCTGCAACACCCGCGCCGAGGTTTTGCTGTCCGAGGTCCGGGCTGCGTGCTCACGGGGGGGTGTGTGGGTGTCGTACTACGACGACACCACCGTCACTGACGCCTCCAAGCTGGACATCGACCACATGGTGCCGCTCGCCGAGGCGTGGGATTCGAAGTAGGCGGAGTTATGTCGCCTGCATCATTCCGCTCGGGTTGGTGACGATGTCCGACCTGGGGTGGGGAGTTCGGCGTACGGCTCGTCCTGGTGATGGCGTGGCCTTCTACCTTGGGAAACCGGGTTCGGCGCCACGATGTTGCATCTGATACGTCCCTCGACACACCCGGGCAGGACATCCGCTGCCTTGTTGCAGTGCCGATTCTCCGGTGAATCGGCGCGCCCTCCCGAGTGACGCGCCTCCTCACGAACCTGATCGCGTCCCAGCGGAAAGCAGGGCCTCCGCGTGACGGTCGAGGTCGCCAGGTACACGCGTGCGGAGCTGGAGGACAAGGCGCGGACGATGGCCCGCCCCGACGCGACCGTGGGCGGGGCGTCGATCACGAGCGTGGATCCGAGCAACGACGGGAACGCCCTGGAGGTCGCCGTCGAACCCGCCCCCTTCGTCGTCCCCGGATCACAGCAGAAACTGGACGGCCTGGAGGGCGACCGTTCCGCCCTGACCTCCCTCGCCGGAGAAGTGCCCGTGAACGGCAGCACCATGGAGGGCGGGTCCCCGACCGTCCTGGTGCCCAAGGCGCCGGACAAGACCAGGTTCGAGGCCAGCGGATACCTGCCGGGAGGGGCCGGGGACCGGGTCGCCGAACTACTGCACGACCGGCTTCACGGTGGTCGACCCGCTCACCCAGGTCAAGTACATGACCACGGCCGCGCCCTGCGTGAACAGGATCGGCGAAGTCGTCAGGAACGGGAACAAGGACAAGGCCCTCGGCAAGGTCGTCGACATCCAGGAATACATCGACTCGGCCCCATCGCGCTCGACCTGAACGTGAAGACCGCACCCACGGTCTACAGCGAGTACGGCCTCGGCGATCCCCACGGGCTGTCGAGGGTCGTCAGGAACAGCGGCCGTGCCATCGTCAGCGAACTGCTCTGCGCGGACGGCGCCCTCCTGGGAGAGCAGTGCGGCGGCAAGGTCACGGCGGTCGGCTCGCTGCTCTGGGACAAGAAGCACAAGCACTATCGGCTCCTCGCAAGCTCTCGCAGGTCTCCGAACGGATCACGGCCGGAGCCGGGGACAGCGGCGGTCCCGTCTACGCGGGCAGGACGGGAGCGGAGTGCCGGCGGGCACCTGCGACATCGGGTACGGCGCCCTGTACATCTGCGACCACGGGGTGACCCAGCGGCATTTCCCGCGCGGCATCGAGCAGTTCATCATCGGCTCCGACTATGCGGTCTGGACGCGCTGGTACTACGGCGACAGCCCCCAACCTGATCTGGCGGCCGGGGCTGGGTTCCGGACACCTGGTCGCCCGGCAGCTGCTCGCCGCACAGATCCGTGGCCTGCTCGCCGCAGGGTGAACGGTCCTGCGGCGATCCTTCGCCGGGGCACGGTTCGACCGGTCGGCGGCAAGGGCCCGGGGCTGCTCGAAGGGCCACCACCCCGGGAACGGGGCGTGCGGACGCTACCGTCCGGTGTAGGTGAACTCGTCGGCCGGGCTGGTGGGAGAGGTGGCGTTGCCGACCGTCACGGTGAGGTTCACCGTCTGGTGGTCGTCGAGCTGACCGGGCGCGGTTGCGGTGATCTGTCCGGTGGAGACGAACTTGACCGAATCGGATGCCTTGTCCTTGAATTGCACGGTGGCGCCATCGGCGAAGCCCGAGCCGCTGATGGTGACCAGGGTGCCGACCTCTCCGCTGGTCGGGCTGACGGCATTGACCACCACAGGTGCGGGTCCGCCATAGGCGAACTGCCCCATCGCGACGGCCGGCGAGGTGCCGAGGGTGTTGGTGACGCGGACGTTGACGACGCCGGTTCCGTTGGGGACCTTCGCGGTGATCCTGCTGTCGGAGTCGATGTTGCGCGTGGGGCAGGCGAAGTGGCCGAAGTCGACCATGCTGTCCTTACTGAAACCGGTGCCGTTGATGGTCACCGTGGCGCCGGGTTCGCCGAAGGTGGGAGTCACGTCGGTCACCACCGGTGCGGAAGGGACGGCAGGCGCTCCCACCAGGTCCAGGTAGGTGGAGTTGGCGTGCTGGAAGGCGACCTGGCCGAGGAAGTCCTGGGTGGTCTTGTTGACCAGGTTCTTGGCAAGGCTCGTGTAGCTGGTGTTCATCGGGCAGAGCGTGCCGGGCTGGACGTAGACGTTGCCCTTGGTGCGCCTGGAGGTCGCCCCGATGAGCAGCTTCACTTCTTCGGTTGCCTGTGGTCCCGGGCTGGGGTACCAGCCGGCGGTGGTGTCGAGATCGGCCCACGCGTGAGGTACCAGGTCGTAGGCGTTGTTGTGGCGCTCGTCGATGACCCACGGCACGGAGTCGAAGTAGTCGACGAAGCTCTGTACGCCGGCGGTGGGAGCGGCATAGGTGATCACCGCGAACCTCGGCTGTTTCGGCCAGGTCTGTGCCTGCAGGTACGGCGCGAGCATGGTGGCGATGCAACCGCCCAGGCTGTGACCGGTCAGATAGACGGTCGGCTGCGGCGAGGAGGGCGCCGAGTTGAGTGCGGCGGTGAGCGCCTGAGCGAGCGTGACGTTCGGGGAGGGTGAGGCGATCGAGCGGGCGTCGACAACCCGTTTGAACGCATCCATCACCCCCTTGGAAACGGCGATGGGCTTCGGCGATCCGCTTTCGGGGAACGGGACGACTGTGCCGACATCGAGGTCCTCGAGGATGTCGGTCAGATCGGCGTCCGTTCCGCGAGCGACCACGGCGAATTCGTTCGAGCCGTTGGTGCTCCGTGCGATGTAGGCCATATTCGCGTTGGCCTCGCTCAGGGCGAGCCACACCAGCTTCCACGCGCCCTGCGTCGCAAGGCCGGGATCGCTCAGTTGCGCGTTGATGCCGGTGATGATTCGTTCGGTCTGTTGTTGCGGGGTTTCCCCAGACGGACGCGGGGTGGCCCCGGTGGCTGCAAGGGCAGCCAGGGTCATGGTCACCTGGGCGGTTGTCGGATCGGGTGCCATCGTCGTTCCTGCTCCTCGGATGTTTTGCCGGTGCGGAGGCGGGGTGGCCTTTCGGCAGCATCAGGGCAGATCTGTGCCGACCGGCCGGCAGAGTGGACCGCACACAATCAGACCTCCCCTCTGCGTTGTCCGGTGCCTTTCCTGCCTGCAGGTTGGCCAGTTTCACCTTGTTGGCCGTTCGGCGTACGTGTGTGCGGTTCGCCGAGCCGGGTGCGCAGCGTGGTCGCCAGAGCTGCGGTGTCTACGGGTAGGCCCGGGGCGGCGGCCCAGGCGGCGATGCCGTCGGGGCGGATGAGCGCGGTCGAGAGATCGCCGCGGTCGGCAGGGGCTGCCGCCACGGTCGACAGGCGCTCCCGCCATCCGGCCGCATCCTCGAAGCGCGGGCACAGGTCTCCCCAGTGATCACAGAACGTCGCAACTGCATGATCACGGAGATCTGTGCCCGTACTGTTGCCGACGTCCCCGACCGCGCCTATTCGACCTGCGGCTGATCGACTCCACCCCGCTGCCCCGCGCCGCCTCCCGCGAGAGCGTCAAACGCTCCGACCTCGCCGGGCACTGCGGCTACGGCTACTGCGTCGCCGCCGCGATGCCGGTTTCGCGGCGGCCATGGACCGGGCCACCGCCACCCGCAGCACCCCGGAACCCGCCGACGCGGCTACCGCCGCAGCGGACCGCTTGCTACGAACACCTTGCCGTTCACGGCGTGCTCCGGTAGGCGGCCTTGCCGCGGGGATCCGGCCCGAGGCCGTCTACGACCGGCGCAGATCGACAGCGATTTCGCCGACAGACCGACCACCTGCGTCTTCGAGCCGAGCCCCGATCCGTAGCCCCGGGTCGGGGGTCAGGCGAGGCCGGAGCCGAGACGGAACCGCATCTCGCCCGCTGCCCGGCGGATGTCCTCGGGCAGCTCGGCGGCGTCGAGCAGCCCGAGGAGCACCATCAACGCCCGTCCTTCGCCGGCGCTGATCAGCTTCACGCGTGGCTCGCTCACTTGGTCGAGGAGCGTGTCGAGCTGGTCCAGGGCCTCGTCCCTGCCGGGATCAAGGCTGGGCGCGGGCCGGTTAGTCACGTTGGCCGGCCCAGGCCCGTACGACCGCTGGCGGGGCTGGCGGCCGGGTGCGGACGGGCTGGCGCCTGGGTCCGGCATGACCGGTTCGGGGCGGATCCGGTGAGGCGGCTGCGGTGAGGCGAAGCCGTCGACCACACTGTGTATCTGGCCGTTACGCCGCGGGCCGGGGATGTGCGGGCGTGGAGTCCTGTCTGCTGCTTTCGCAGGGCGGAGTGCTGCGGTGTTCTTGTTTTTGCCCTGACTGAGGAACGAGGAGGCCCCTGTGGCTCTGAAGACCGTGACGGACGCTTCCTTCGACGAGGACGTCCTGAACAGTGACAAGCCTGTCCTGGTCGACTTCTGGGCCGAGTGGTGTGGTCCGTGCCGCCAGATCGCGCCCTCCCTGGAAGCAATCGCCGCTGAACACGGCGACAAGATCGAGATCGTGAAGCTCAACATCGACCAGAACCCGGCCACCGCCGCCAAGTACGGCGTCATGTCCATCCCCACCCTGAACGTCTACCAAGGCGGCGAGGTCGTCCAGACCATCGTCGGCGCAAAGCCAAAGGTCGCGCTGGAACGAGAGCTGGACCCCTTCCTCAGCGCCAGGTAACCCCTACCGCGAGGCCGCTGACGGCGAGACGGACGCGGCCATGACAGAGCGGCAGTACGGGCCCCGCCTTCCTGACGGGGTGGCGGCCCGCACTCCTTGTCCTCATGTGGTCGTCTGGGACGCCGAGGCGGGCCGGTTGTCGTTCGAGGCGTTGCGGCGCCGGGCCGCCACCCGCGCTCGGGGCGCCGCCGGTCTGGCGGCAGGGTGGCCGGCCTACTTCATCGCCTTCGACCTGTCGCAGCTGAACGGCCAGGAGCTCCTCACGCGCCCTTACGCCGAGCGGCGTCACTGCTGACGAGGCCGATTAGGCCAGTCGCTGAGGGGCGCGTACATGATCACGGCGTCCCCAGCGAGGCATAGCAGGGTGCCGATGGGGTGGCGGGCGCGATCGTGGTGTCGGGGCTGAGCACGGGCGCGTACGCAGCGGCGACGGCGGCGCTCCCGGTCGTTACGAGCTTCGAGCTGGCGGGGGACAGCGCGAGCGCGCAGTTCGCGCTGGTCGGGGATGCGGTGGTAGGGGGTGCCAGGGGAGACGCCGAGGAGCTTGGCGATCGAGGTGATGGAGCGGCCGGGGTCGGGCAGCAGGTCGCGGGCGGCCTTGATGACTTCCCCGGTGGCGGCGGTGAGGGGCCCGCCGACGCGGGCGCGGGCGGTGGCCGGGCCCTATCTCAAACTTCGACTCCTCGCTCGGCACGCGAGGCAGGCGAACCCCAGCAAGATCGTTCTTGCCGGAATTTCCTGTACGTCAACTACTCATACCCGATCACGGGATCGGCGTGCCTCGTTCCCTTCCCTGCGGCCGCGTTGGTCCGACTGGGCCGAGTCGGGGGCGTTCGTAGCACGGTTCCCGCAGATCAGACCGGCACCGCCATAGGGTCGGACCTCGCCTCTCTGCGCGAGGCGGGCGTGAGGAGTGCGGATGAACGGCTGGGCCGTCCTGATCGCCGGAGGTGTGGTCGCCGGCTACGGGGCGCTCTCACGCCGTTTGTCGACCACGGTGCTCTCGGGACCGCTGGTCTTCATGCTCGTCGGTCTGTCGATCGGCCCGCTGGGACTAGACCTGCTGGACGGGGCGAAGGATCCCGAGGTCACGCGGACGCTCCTGGAGAGCGCGCTGGTGCTCCTTCTGTTCGCGGACGCGGCGGGGATCAGGGCCCGGGACCTGCGCCTGGAGGAGTTCCTGCCGCTGCGGCTGCTCGTGGTCGGCCTGCCGGTCACGATGGCTCTGGGCTTGCTGGTGGCCTGGCCGCTGCTGCCCGGCCTGAGCGTGTGGGAGCTGGCCCTGGCCGCCGTCATCCTCGCGCCGACGGATGCCGCGCTCGGGCAGCAGGCCTTCTCCAACAAGCGGGTGCCCCCACTGGTCCGCGGCGGCCTGACCATCGAATCCGGTCTGAACGACGGTCTGGCCCTTCCGTTCTTCGTCCTGGCCCTCGCGGCGGCGGGTGAGGGCCACGACCATCCGAGCGTGGCCGAGACGTTTCTGCGCGCGCTGCTGCTGAGCAGCGCGATCGGACTCACGGCCGGCTGGACCGGGGCGAGCCTGTTGCGCTGGTCGCTCGCCCGGGGGTTGAGCAGCTCCGA
This sequence comes from Streptomyces katrae, assembly GCF_000717655.1. Lineage (GTDB taxonomy): Bacteria > Actinomycetota > Actinomycetes > Streptomycetales > Streptomycetaceae > Streptomyces > Streptomyces katrae_B. Next base: position 127,343 of record NZ_JNZY01000023.1, on the reverse strand, counting down.
CTGGCGGCAGTTTCTGGTACTCGCCGTCCCAGTCATCGCGTACGTCCTGTGCGCCATGGTCGAGGGCAGCGGCTTCATCGGCGCCTGGGCCGCCGGCCTGGCCTTCGGCATCCACCTGCGCCGCACCCCCGCCGACCTGGACATCCCTCCCCAGGGCTCGGACCCGGCGCAGAGCACCAGGTTCACCGAACGCCTCGGCCTCCTCCTCGCCTCATTGAGCTTCCTCGTCTTCGGCGCCGTCATCCTGGGACCGACACTCCAGCACCTGACCTGGCGCATGGTCCTCTACGCGCTGTTCAGCCTGACCGTCATCCGGATGCTGCCCGTCGCACTCGCCCTGGCCGGCACCGGCCTGCGCCCCGCCTCCATCGCGTACATCGGTTGGTTCGGTCCGCGCGGGCTCGCCTCCCTCGTGTTCGGCCTGCTCGCCCTCGAAGAACATCTGCCCGGGGGAACCCTGCTGAGCGAGGTCATCGCCGTGACCGTGGGCCTGAGCATCATCCTCCACGGAGCATCAGCGCCCATCTTGGGCGACCGCTACGGCACATGGTTCACCAGGACACTCCGCAAGGAACCGAACCTGCGGGAGAACGCCCTCGCGCAGCACGACGGCCCACACTGATGGGGTCAGCGGCCTTCTGCGGATAGGGACGCTGGCAGGCCGCGAGGCCAACCGCCCCCGAGCCCCCTCGGCATCGGCTCCCTGCTGTACGTGGCGTGGGTGCCACGTCGACGAGGGCCACCAGCTGCAGGGGCTGAGGCTGCCAGTTGCAGGCGAAGAACAAGCTGCCGCGCTGCTCGAGACGGCGGGCGAAACTCGAGCCGAGCGCGTCAGCGCGTTGCAGGACGACATCGACATCGCCCGGCGGCTGCGCGGGGAGGCCTGACCGGAGCAGCCACGGAAGGTCCGCTTCGGCACCCTTGAATCACTTTGCAGACATCCCCTGGCCGGCCCGAGCCTCCGGCTGCACCCGGGGCAGGGGCGAACCAGGGTCTGCCCGGGGCTGCCGCTGGTCTTGAGGTCTCGGTCGTTCACCGGCCTCGGTGTTGCGACCGGGCCGGCTCTCTGGGCGCCACGGCCCGCGTTAAGCATCGACGGGGGATCCGAGGCCACGCCCGCGATCTGAGCGTGGTCTTCGTCGACCTGCCGCTCATCCTGCTCGGCGGAGCGTTGTTGCCGCTCCTCTCCTGTGCCTTGGTCACCAGGCGGGTGCCGCCGTGGGCTGCGACTGTCGCGGCCCTGGCCGCCCTGACCGCGATCGCGATCGGGGCCAGGGGCTTCCCCGCGTGGGGGACCCCCCGTCGGCATCCAGAGCCGGGCTACGACATACCCGGGATGAGGGCGTCCACTCGCTGCCACACCGCCATCGGCAGAGCGGGCGCTGCCTGATGCGGTACCAGGGTCTGTGCGACAGCGGCTCCGCGACCGCGCCCGTACATGACGTGCCGGTGCATGGATGGCGGTGCGCCGTTGGATCTCGATCAGGGGAGAGAGCATCCGCGGGACGAGCAGCTGGTGTCGGACGACAGGGAGCCCGACGTCAGCGGCACCACGTGCCGATGTCGGCCCCGGCTCGAAGCCCTGTGCACCTGGTTCGCCAAGGCTCGAACTCCGTCTGCCCGGCATGGGCGCGTGACCTCACCGGTCCGTGCGAGGGGATCAGCCGGGCCGCTCCTTGCGCTTCTTTCCCTCCGCCTTTACGGGACCTTCCCTGGCCGCCACCGACTGCCCCTTGCCCGGCCGGTCGCCGTCCTGCCGCCGGGAGCGCGGATCGCTCGGGGTGGCGGACGGCCGGACTTGCGGGGCGGCGGCGGGGGGTGCCGCGGCCGCCGGGGACGCAGACGGTGAGGGGAGCGCGGACCGGGGGACCGGCGGCTCCGCTGCCTTTGGTGCGGGCGAGTGGTCGCTGAAGGTCGAGGTAGGAGGTGTCCTCTCCCCGGTGGGAAGGCCACCCACCAGCAGAGCGCAGGTCGCGGCGACTCCCACGGCCGCGATGCCCAATGCGGTCGCACGCCGCGGTGCCGGACCCCGCCACCGCCCGGATGCGGACGGTCGTAGAGGCCGCCGGGTGGCCGGGAGGGCGGCCGCCAGGGGCGGCAGTTCCGAGGTGCGGTGTGTGGGCGCGTCCGCAGGGGCAGGAGTCACCGGAGCGGTGCGGAGGACCGGCGCACACTTGATGTCGCGCAGACGCAGATGGACGAGGGCGGCGTCGGGGCGTGCCTGGGGGTCTTGGTCGGTCATCGCCTTCAGCAGTCTGCCGAGGTCGCCGGGGAGCCCCTCGGGCAGCCGCGGCCCGTGGAGCAGATGGGCGGTGCCGACCTCCACGGGCGTTCCCTGGTACTCGCGGTGGCCGGTGAGTGCTTCGAGGAGGGTGAGTCCCAGGGCGTAGATGTCGCTGGCCGTGCTCGCGCCCTGCCCGAGGAACTGCTCGGGGGCCATGTAGGCGAGCGTGCCGACCAGTGTCTCGGAGGCGTCACGGGACCGGTCGTGCACGGTCCGTGACAGTCCGAAGTCCGCCAGGTGCGGAGCACCGGCATCACTGAGCAGGACGTTGGAGGGCTTCACGTCATGGTGGACGATGCCGTGGGAGTGGACGTGGTCGAGGGCGGAGGCGATCTCGGCACCGAGCCGTGTCACATGGACGACACTGAGCGGACCGGCGTCTATCCGGGCGCGCAAGGTGGCGCCGCGGATCAACTCCGTGACCATGAAGGCGCCCTGGCCCTGTCGGCCGGCGTCGAAGACGGTGACGAGGGCGCGGTGTGAGAGCCGGGCCAGCGTGCGTGCTTCGTTGCAGAAGTCCTCGACGGTGGCCGTGTCCGTACCGGCGCGGAGTACTTTGACGGCCACCTCCCGCCCCAACACCTCGTCGGTGCCGCGGAAGACGTCCGCCGTGCCACCGGAACCTATGGGGGCCTGAAGGAGGTAGCGACCAGCCAGCAGGGTGCCGCACTCGGGCTGCTTCCCGTACGCGGGGACGGGCCGTGTCGGCATGCGGGTCCTCCTCCACTGGCGGACGATACCGCCCGCCTACCCGCCGGAAACCGTCCTACGCAGCCCGTGCGGCAGAGGGCGGCCGCGCGGGACTGGCACCGTGATCGTGCCGCAGCGCCCCGCTGCTCGGGAGGGGCGACATCGAGCCATGCTTTCGTCACCTGCTCGGCTCAGCAGGACCTAGAGTGTCCGCGTGACCGAGCAGAATCCCGAACTCATCGCCGGCCGGTACCAGCTGGTCGAACGCATCGGCCAAGGCGGTATGGGCCGGGTGTGGCGTGGCCTCGACCAGCATCTCTTCGGACGTGAGATCGCCGTCAAGGAGATCCTTTTCCCGCCAGGGATGGACGACGGCGACCGCGCGGCGCTGGTCCGGCGGTTCATCGGAGAGGCGCAGGCCGCGGTCACGCTCAACCACCCCGGCATCATCACCATCCACGACGTCGTGGAGCACGAGGGCGCCCCCGTCCTCGTGATGGAGCTGGTTCGCGGGCAGTCCCTGGCCGCCGCCATCCGCAACGGCGGGCGGCTGCCCGTGCACCGCGTGGCAGAGATCGGCGCCGCGATGCTCGACGCGCTGGCCGAAGCGCACAGGGCGCGGATCGTCCACCGTGACATCAAGCCGGACAACGTGCTGCTGGCCAAGGACCGCGTCGTCCTGACCGACTTCGGCATCGCCCACCTCGCGGACGCCACGACCAAGCTCAGTCACAGCGGGATGGTCATCGGCACCCCGCACTACATGGCGCCGGAGCAGCTGGAAGGCAAGCGCCCGACCGCCGCCAATGACTTGTGGGCGCTGGGCGCCACCCTCTACCACGCCGTCGAGGGGCGGCCCCCGTTCGACGCGGAGGGGCTCCACGCCCTCGCCGTGGCCGTCTTCACCCGCCCGCACCGGCCCGCCGTCCACGCCGGTCCGCTCGCGCCCGTCCTGGACGCGCTCCTCACCAAGGACCCGGCGCAGCGCGTGGACGCCGACGACGCGGCCGAGATGCTGGCATCGGTACTGCGGTCCTGCAAGCCTGCGCCCTGCGCACCCGCCCGCCGGGGGAGCGAACAGGAGCCGGCCTCCCCGCCCGCGCCGGACCCGCAGGCGACTCCCGTACCGGCGCCGGATGGCGCCACGCCTGTGCCGGCGCCGGATGCCGCGCCGCCCACTGCCGGCCGGGCAGTGCCTGAGCGGCCCACTTCACCGCCGCCGTCCCCCCGCACCCCGACGGTCCTGGACTCCGCGTCCGGCGCGGACGCCTCGCAGCGCCCCGTGCCGGACCGGCCGACCGCCCCGCCCCTGCCCGAGCCCCGGGCCGGGGAAGCGCGTACGCACGGGACGGGGACCGGCGAGCGGGCACCAACCGGGCGCCGACACCTCACCCGGCGGTCCGTCGTCGTGGCCACCGTGCTGGCCACGCTCGCCACCGGCTCCGTCCTCACCTGGACCCTCACCGGGGACAAGGGCACGCCGCACGGCGACGGCGCGGCCGGCAGCGGGTCGGAGGCCTCCTCCGTCACCGTGGTGATCGGGGTGGACGCACCGCTGAGCGGCGCCCTGTCCTCCATGGGAGTCGGAATCAGGAACTCGGCCGAGCTGGCGGTGAGGACCGCCAACGAAACCAAGCCCGTCCCCGGGGTGACCTTCGAGATCAAGGCCCTGGACGACGGCGCCGACCCCGCCGAGGGAGCTTCCAACGCGGCCCGGTTCGTGGCCGACGAGAAGGTGCTGGGAGTCGTCGGCCCCCTCAACTCGGGTGTCGCCAAGACCTTCGTGCCGCCCCTGGCGCGGGCGAACATGGCCGTCGTGTCACCGGGCAACACCGATCCCGTGCTGACACGGGGCTCCACCTGGGCAGCCGGGGCCCCGTCGCGTCCCCACTCCACCTATTTCCGCACCGTCGCCACGGACGCTGACCAGGGGCCGTTCGCCGCCCGGTACCTGCACGGCGAGGCGAAGAAGACCAAGCTGTACGTGGTGGACGACGCGAGCGCCTACGGCACCGCTCTCACCGCCGGTCTCACGGCCGAGTTCACGAAGCTGGGCGGGACCGTCGTCGGTACCGAGCAGGTCGATCCCGCGGAGCGCGCCTTCGCGGGCCTGGCCGAAAGGGTGCGGTCCTCGGAAGCCGACGCCGTCTACTTCGGTGGCTACTACGACACCGCCGCAGCCCTTTCCCAGCAGCTCGATCGGGCGGCGGTGAACGTCTCCCTGATGGGGGGTGACGGCATCTTCGACCAGCAGTACCTCACGACGAACCCCGAGGCCGAGGGCGACCTCGCCACCACCATCGGCGTGGCCGCCGAGGAATCGGCAGCCGGGCAGGACTTCCTCACCCGGTATCGGAAGGCCGGCTACACGGATGCGGCCGGCTGGTACGGGCCGTACGCGTACGACGCGACCTGGGCCCTCATCGAGGCGGTGAAGGCGGTCGTGGCCGCCCACGGCGGCACCCTTCCCCATGACGCCCGGGCCGAACTGCCGTCCGCGGTGGCACGGCTGGGCTTCGACGGAGTCACCGGCCGCGTCGGCTTCGACGGGAACGGCGACACGGTCAACCGCAAGCTGACGGTGTACGCGGTCCGCGGCGGCAGCTGGACGGCCGTGACCAGCGGACCGACCGCCCGCTGACCGCGCAGCGGGCCGAACGTCCGCAGCCGCCTCCCGGTCGCCGGGGTACGGGCGGCAGCCGGCTCGGACCACAGCTGTGGGCCGAGCAGCCTCGGCCATCGAGACCGACAGTCTCTCCGTCAGCCATCTGGCTGCCCGTCCCGACCAGGCCCCAGTAGCGTTCCAGGCGGGGATCGAAGCCGGACGACCTCGACACCACCCGTGCAGGAACGCGCGGAACACGGGCGTGTCGGTCTGCCCCTCCTGGGCCTGGCCTCTGGGCGGACCCCGGCTTCCCCTACGGGACGGCGCAGAGCTTCGAGCTGCCGTACCTGTTCTCCTCCGTCCCGCCCCAGCGGCCGATGACCGACGCTCAGCGAGCCCTGGCCGGCCAGGTGGTCAGCTACTGGAGCAACTTCGGCACACCGGAAACCCGAACGGCCCCGGCGCCCCGTGTTTCGCCCTGCCCGTCTGCGCCCCGTGGTCGGTGCCGAGGAGGCGGGCCGGGAGCGTGGCCGTCGACGGGCGTTGGGCAGTGACCACAGTTCAGACCTGGCCAGGCGGCGGCGGGGATGGCGGTGGAGCTGGAGCGAGCGGGTCCGCAAGTGCTGCTGCTCGCTCGGGGGTCGTCCGACGAAGTGCACGAAGCTCCGCGCACGCCCTGAAATTGGCGATGGTGAGGCCAACGCTCGTAGGAATGATCACGAAGATGAACAGCAGCAAACAGGCGATGACCTCGGCGCCACCCATGGCCACTCTTTTCTCTTGAACGTGTTCAACATGAACATGTTCAAGATAGCGGGTTGCGCCTTCGACGAGCAAGTGACCCAGCCTTTGGATTCCAGTAGTAGGGCGACTCTGCGAAAGCGCACGGTACGTCGGCACGGCCGCCCCGGCCGCTGACGCGCCGCTGGCTGCGCTGCGCGCCGCGGGTGTCCTGGAGCGGATCGCCGCCCCGGTGAGCAGGGACAGCGCTGGCGCGCTGTGCGACGACGGCATGTCCGCCGAAACGCTGGCCACCGCGCTCGGGATCACCCGTTCCAAGGCCCTGGTCCTGCTCCTGACCGCGCAGGACAGGTAACGGCGCGCACCACAGCGGCGTTCCAGGAGCGGGTGGGTCGGCGGTGAAGTCGGGTTCTCACCGGAGCGGCCGACGGTTTTGATGGAAAGGTTGCGACAGCTTAGGCACGAGCGAGGCCGCGGCATGCCGATACGTCCAGAGCTACCCCCACCGGCCGTGGGGCTGAACCGCTACCGTGCGGTACAACCTTCCTGTAGGAGCCCGTGAGCGCTCAACCCGCCGACCCCGTACCCGTCCCGCTCTTGCGATGATGTTCAAGCTGGTCGAGTCCGCCCAGACCCGGTGGCGGGCGATCACTGGCGCCCACCTGGTCTCCCTCGTCCGCACCGGCGCCGGCTTCGAGAGCGGCGCCCTGGTCGAACGTCCGGAAACTGTGGCTGCAGCCTGACCACAGACCGGCCCGGGGCCCGCTGGTAGCCTGACGATCATGGACCTCACCCGGGTGTTGGACGCGTTCGAGACAGAAGCCGAGACGCTCGGCCGGGAACTTGCGGGGTCGTCCGAAGCCGTGTGGGACCGCCCGACACGGTGTGCACCGTGGTCTGCCCGTGAACTGCTGGGCCACATCTGCGTCGTCCTGGACTGGGTGCCCGACATGATCGACGGCCAGGTCCCCGAGGTTCCCGAGGTCTCCGCGGCCGAGTACTACAGGCCGGACCGCCGCTTCAGCGCCGCGACCAACGCGGCCCGAATCGATCTGGGACGGGACCGCGCCGCCCGTCACCACTCAGGGGGCGACCTCGTCGCCGACTTCGCCCAAACCTGGTGGAAGGCACAGGAGCTGTGCCGGAAGGAGCCAGAGCGCCGGGTGGTGCGGACGCGGCACGGTGATGCGATGCTGCTGGCCGACTTCATGCTGACGCGCGTCTTCGAAGTCGCCGTGCACGGGATCGACTTGGCCGATGCGCTCGGGCGTGAGGCATGGCTGACGCCGTCGGCCGGAGACCTGCTGCTGGAATTCCTCGCCGGAACGGATACGAGTGGGGTGACCGGGCTGGGATGGAGCCCTGCCCGGTTTCTTCGCAAGGTCACCGGGCGTGAGCCGCTGGGGCCGGAGGAGAACTCCCAGATCGCCCGCCTGGGTATCAACTGGCTCGCGCTGGGATGAGAACAGCCCCGCGGCCCCGAACCACGCGAGCTCTCGACATAGCCCGCAGACTACGGCAGCCCGCCAGCGTCCGGCCTGCCCCCATCCACAGGTTTTGACAGTTCCTCGTCCCGGCGGCCGGCTGCTCCTGCAGACCCGGCGCGGCGTCTTGGTCCAGGACCGGTTCCCCGACTTGGTCGCGGCCGCCGAGCAACTGCCCGAGGGGCTGGTCCTCGATGGCGAGCTCGTCGTCTGGGACACCGCAGCCGGCCGGCTGTCCTGCCAAGCCCTCCAGCGCCGGGCCGCCGCCCGCGGCCGCACCGCCACCGCATTCGCCGCGAAGACCCCCGCGTTCTTCATCGCCTTCGACGCCCTGCAGATCGACGGCATCGAGCTGCTGGCCCTGCCCTACGCCGAGTGCCGCCGATGCCTGGAGATCCTCTTCGCAGCCCGCGCACTGACGACCTTGTGGACCCTGTGCCCCATGACACGCGCGATGGTCGGCCTCCCCGTACCGGACTTCCTGAGACTCGACCAACCGTTGCCGCAAGTAGGCGACAGGGATGATCAGAAAGCTGAGACATCGCTGCCCCAAGCGAATAACGAAGGTGACGCGGAGGCTCGACGAGGTGCTGGCGGTGGCCGCCGTCGACCCACACTTTGCGGACACGCGGGTGGGCGGCGGCGACCTGGTCGAGCAGGGTGGTGCCGGCGGAGTCCTGCACGCTCGCCGCGGTGACCAGCACCGCGATGAGGAGCCCGAGCGTGTCGGTGACGATGCTCCGCCTTCTGGCGACGTTTTTCTTCCCGGCGTCGATGCCCTGGCTGGAGGCGTGGGCGCTGGTGGAGGTCTTGACACTCTGGGCGTCAATCACACAGGCCGATGGCTCGGCGTCCCGGCCTTCCTTCTCCCGCAAGAGTTGCCTGAGCAGGCCGCCCATCTGGGCGAACACGCCCTCGTCTGCCCATGTGGCGAAGTAGCCGTAGACCGTGTTCCAGTGTGGGAAGTCGTGCGGGAGGTAGCGCCACTGGAGTCCGGTGTGGTCCACGTACAAGATCGCGTCCATGATGTCGCGCAGGTCGTGCTCGGGTGGCCGGCCGACCAGGGCCCTGCCGCGGCGGTCGAAGCGCCAGGCGGCAAGGACCGGATCGATCAACTCCCAGCGGGCATCGGACAGATCACTCGGATATCGGCGTCGCCTCGGCATGCTTGCGGCGTACCGCCGAGGACCGCGTGCGCCCAGGCGCACGCAATGACGGTGGAAGCACACGACCGCGAAGGCCGGGCATCCTGGGATGAGACAGGAGTACGTCGCCCGCCGCCCCATCCGCAACCCCGCGAGCCCCCAGGCGTCGACCGCGTCCACAACCCCACCCGCACCGCAATTTCAGACCTCAAGAATCGGCCGATACCCGATCAGATGAGGTGAAAACGATCTCCTACTTCTGCCTGCCTCTGTGCACCAAGGGCTGCTGCGACGCCTGCCACACCGGCTACGTGCCCAGCCCCGACACCTACTTCGCCTCCCCGCCAGCCTAACGCGGCGAAGGCCGTGTCCACCTTTCCTCGTGTCTTGGTCAGGGGTAGGTCCCATACGTTGAGTGGTGCTCGGGTTCGTTCATTGGTGTCTCGGACCAGGCGGAAGTCGGCATCGATGATGACCTGGTGGTTGGTGGAGTACCGATAGTTCTTTGACTGCTCGGCCACCGTGTGGTCGCGGGTAGGGACCAGGGTTCCGTCCACGATCAGCACGGTGTCCTTGCGGAATCGCTTACGAGGCTGGAGCGCGAGCCGTGGGCCAGGGTGGTCGATAACGCGGTCCGCCCCGGACTTCGAGACGCCGAACAACGGGCCGAGTTGGCGCAACGTCAGGTTCGTGCGCCAGTAGGCCGTTACCAGCAGGATCCGGTCCTCCAGTGAAAGGCCCCACGGCCTGCCCTTGCGAACCGGGTCCGCACCCTCACGCCGCATCGCGGTGACCAGCTTGCGCAACTGCCGTGGGCTCAGCCCGCTGAATGGGGCTATCCAAGACGGCTCCGACGCCGTGATCACACCAGCCACCGCGAGATCATCTCACTCGTGACCAGCGATGACGGGATAGCTGTCAGGGACTGTCCGGGTCTTCCATCGTGGCGGTTGCCGTGAAGCAGTGGGCGCGGCCGTCGTCGCAGATCTCGGCGGCGTCGAGGTGCCGGTCGAGGACCTCGTAGACGAGGAGGGCGGCCGTCCTGCCCGAAGGGAATACCACCGTGGCCTGGTGCACCGGTCCGAAACTCTTGCTGGGGCCCGTGAAGGAGAAACGGCCCCGCCCGTCGAGGACGAGCGCGGTGTAGTAGTGGTACTCCTCGCCTATTAGGTGGCCGTCGAGGTGCGGGCCGGCCGCGATGTGCGGGGCGTGCCGGGCGGGGAGCCGCTCACACCGTGTGGAGAGCGATCCGCTCGCGCGGGTCGAGGCGAAGCAGTACGTCTGCTCGTCCGCCATCCAGCCCAGGTGGCCGGCGCCGTCGGCTCCGCGGAGGATCACCGCGAGGGTGTCCTCAGACGGCTGTTCGTAGCCCGCAGGCACCCTGTTCTTACGGAAGCGTTCGAGCAGCTTGCTGTCCTCCGGGGTGATCCGCGCCGACTTCTCGGGCGCCCCTGGCCCGGTGGCCGCGGCTGCTTTCGTGACCTGCGGTGTGGCCGTCGCGCCGGGCGTCAGCGGGGCCCCCTTGCCGACCGACCCCCCGGCGCTGCACCCGCCCGTCGAAATCACCGTCATCGCGAGAACCGCGGCCCCGACGGATCGCCCCCATGTCGCCTTCAACATCAACACCCCCGGTCGTGATCATAGAGGCCGTCAGCGATGACGTCCCTAACTGGACTTCGTCGCCACCGCTGGGCACAGGGCTGCGCATCTCCAGGGGCCCGGAGAGGTCGTGAACGCGTTCCTCTACGAGGGTCGGACCGGCCGTCAGTGGGCCTACCTCCCGCACGACCTGCCGCCGGAGAGCGCGACGTCCACGCACTTGCACACGCCCGCGCCCCCGTCGAACGCGGCATGGAGGCTGAAGTCCTGCCAGATCGTCCGTAGAGCCCGCATCAGCCCCCACCGTATGAGCGTCATCACAAAGCCGTCCTCACTCTGGAGAGGCAACGCTGAAAGGGCTCATCTACCTCTACACGGTCGAGCTCGTGGACCCCCACGGCGTCGAGTGGTGCGTGGAACTCGACGCGACGAAGGCCGAGATCCTGAGGGACGTGCAGGACAACTGATCAACCCCATCGTTTTCAGTGCTGCCCCCTGCCCTCGGGCCGGGAGGCAGTCGTTTTGCGACCAGGCTCTCCACTCAACTTCCCTACGTTGTCTGCGGGACTGGGCGAGCCCTTCGTGTGGTTCTGTCACCCTCACCGACCGAACGAAGCGCCCCGGCGTAATACGCCGGGGCGCTTCGTTCGGCGGCGCCGACCTGTCCGCAGGAGGCTGTCGGTTGGCGGGCCCTTGGGTGGTGAAGGGGGTATGTCAGGCCTGGTCGCTCTTGAGGTGCTGAACCTGGCTGTCTGGCCCGGGCGACATGATGCTTTCGTGGCCGTTTGCGGCCCTCACCTTGTAGGGCGGGGTTCCATCCGGGCCAAGGACTTCGACGATCTCGACGACTCGGTCGTGCTCGCCCACGACTCGGCCGTGCATGACGAGGCGATGGGTCTGGTGCAGGTTCGGGTGACAGGTTGGGTCACGCGGCTTGGAGGGCCGGTGTGGTCATGACGGTCTCGAATTCGACGGGGGTCAGCCGGCCGAGTGCGGCTTGTCTGCGACGCCGGTGATAGGTCCGCTCGATCCAGGTCACGATCGCGATCCGTAGTTCCTCGCGGGTGGTCCAGCTCCGGCGGTCGAGGACGTTCTTCTGCAGCAGGCTGAAGAAGGACTCCATGGCCGCGTTGTCGCCGGCAGCTCCGACCCTCCCTATAGATCCGGCCATGCGGTGCCGGTCGAGCGCCCGGATGAATTTCCGGGACCGAAATTGCGAGCCGCGATCGCTGTGCAGGATGCACCCGTCGACGTGTTCACGCCGGGCCACGGCGTTGTCCAGGGCCGTCACGGCCAGGCGGGACTTCATCCGGGCGTCGATGGAGTAGCCAACGATCCGCTTGCTGAAGACGTCCTTGATCGCGCAGAGATACAGCTTGCCGTCGCCGGTGGCATGCTCGGTGATGTCGGCGAGCCACAGCCGGTTCGGGCCGGTCGCGGTGAAGTCACGACGGACGAGATCGTCGTGCACCGTTGGGCCCGCCTTCTTGCCCCGGCCGCGCTTCTTGCCGAACACGCTCCACCAGCGGTTGTCCCGGCAGATCCGCCACGCGGTCCGGTCCGCCATCGCGGCCCCGGCATCACGTGCTTCGTCGGCCAGGAAGCGGTAGCCGAATTCCGGGTCCTCGCGGTGGGCGTCGAACAGCGCGTTCGCGCGATACGCCTCTTCCAGCACGGCGTCGGCCACCGGCCTGTCGAGCCAGCGGTAGTACGGCTGTCTGGCGAGCTTCAGCACCCGGCACGTCACCGTGACGGGCACCCCGTCCCCGGCCAGCTCCTTCACGAGCGGGTAGATCCTTTTCCCGGCAGATGCGCCTGCGACAGATAGGCCGCGGCCCGGCGCAGGACCTCGTTCTCCTGCTCCAGCAGCTTGATCCTCCGACGTGCTTCCCGCAGTTCCACGCTCTCCTGGCTGGAGGCTCCGGTCTTGGAGCCGTCATCGATGTCCGCCCGGCGCATCCATTTCCACAACGTCATCGGGTGGACACCGAAGTCGGTGGCCACCTGCTCGACCGTCACACCCGGACCACGGTTCCTCGCGACTCGCACGACGTCCTGGCGGAACTCTTCCGGATAAGGCTTGGGCACAGCGACATCCTTCCCACCTGCCCCACAGGGCAAGCCACTTCAGATGTCACCCGATCGTGCGGCAGACCCGACTTCACCGGCGGATCTGAGCACCTACTTGGCCGGACAGGCCAACTATGGCGCTCAGCCACAGGCCCGCGGCGGGATGACTTGTTGGGCGAGGGTCGGTGGGTGGCCCAGTCCTCATTGCGTTCGGGCGCCGGCGCCCAGCCTCTCCGTCGCGGGATGCGCAGGATGCCCATCCGGTGCGCGGCACGGTGACGGCGTGGGCCAAGACGCCGACGGACGTCGCGAACATCGCGCGGACGAAGGCGGAGGGCACCGACCGGTGGACCGACCTCCTGAAGTCCACGATGCCCGAGGGCCTGGTGCGCGACGCGATCCTCTCCTCCTCGGCCTGGCCGGACATCGCGGCCGCGATGGGCGAGCTCGACGCCCGCGGTATCGACGTCGCCCGGTTCGTCCTCGATGCACAGGACGCCCCCCGTCCCGGGGCCTTGCCATGGGGTGGGTAACGGGTCTTCACGGCGCGCGGCTCGCCGGAGCAGTGTCGTCAGTTGTCTTCGGCGTGGATGAGATCGGCTGCGGGGCGCGGGCAGGCCAGGGGTATGCCAGGTCACCGGGGTGCGGTTGTGCACCTGACATGACGAATAGGGATAAGCGATTCAGCAGCTCCCCGGTTACGGCCGCGCCGGGGCCACCGATCGCGGCACCGCAAGCGCCGCCGGAGCGGGCGTCGACCAGGCCGTCGCCGCCGTCACCCCACGGCCGCCACCGAAGCACCCGCGCCCGCCTCGGCCACCCCGTGCAGCAGCGCCAGGCACCGGCCCCGCCGCGCTTCCTCGGACTCCCCGAGAACGGGGGAAGGGTCGCGGATCTCCAGCACGTCAATCTCGAACCCGGCGAGGATGCCCCCTCGATCGCCTCCGACAGGCCGAGCTCGGCCAGCCACGCCCCGTAGGTGCCGTCCGGGGCATCGGCCATGCTCGCGATCCCCGCTTCCCGTCCGCCGGTGCCCTCCTGCGGCCGGGCCTCGGCGAGGATGCGCGGACGCCTGAGGCTGATCCGGCGATATGCGGCGCTTACGCCGAGAAGGTACTTCGCATGGGCCACGCGTCCGGGCTACGGCCGCGCGAAATGGCCCTGCGGTACGAGAGAAAAGCCGGCCAGCCGTGGCCGTGCAGCGCGCGGAGGCCGGACTGCGGCGCCTCGGCGTGGACTGCGGGGGTCAAGGCCCTGAAACGCCAGGACGGCGGCCGGGTACGGTGCCGAGGCAGCCCGCGGGCACTTCCTCACCACACCGTTGCGACTCACGGGCCGCGTGTACGGCCCCGGCGCCGACCGCCCCGACGCCGACCGCGCTGGGCCTCCCGGAACGGCCGCGGCTGCTGCCCGCCGTCCCGTCGGCGACGCGCACTCTCGTCCTACGCCGTTGGGGCGAAGCCTCAAGTCGACGGGATTCCGGGCCCGGCCCGAAGGGAAGAGCCCAACGTTGTGACAGATCAAGTAGTGGCGGGACGCGTCATTCCCTACGAGGTGCAGGGGAGCGGTCCCGAACGGGTCCTGGCCCTTCACCACTGGCTCGGTGACAGGTCGAGTTTCGGCGATCTGCGGCTGCACCTGGACGGGGCCGCGTTCAGTTACGCGTTCGTGGACTGCCGCGGGTATGGCGAGGCGATGGACATCCCCGGCGCATACACGATGGAGGAGATCGCGGCGGACGCCCTCGCCGTGGCCGACGACCTCGGCTGGGACACCTTCTCGGTCATCGGCCACTCCATGGGCGGGAAGGCGGCCCAGCGGATGTTGCTGGACGCCCCCTCGCGGATCCGCTCGATCGTCGGCATCTCGCCGGTGCCCGCGTCCGGGTTCCCGCTCGAAGGGGACATGTGGGAGCTGTTCGCCGGGGCCGTGGAGGAGTCCGGCAACCGCAGGACGATCTTCGACGTCACCACCGGCAGCCGGCACGACGATGCGTGGCTGGACGCCAGAGTGAGCGGCTCGGAACGTTCCTCGGAGGCGGCCCTGCGCTCGTACCTCGAGTCCTGGACGCGCGGCCCCGACATCCACGAGCTGGTTGAGGGAAACACGACCCCGGTACTCGTCGTGGCCGGTGCGAACGACCCGGCGATGGGCCCCGACATCATGCGGTCCACCTGGCTCCAGTGGTATCCGAACGCCGAACTCGAGGTCTTCGACGACGCCGGCCACTTCGCCCCGGACGAGAGTCCGCAGGCCCTGGCGACGGTGGTCGAGGGGTTCCTCGGGCGCTGGAGTGTGTCGTGAGGAGTCGTACGCCCGAGTACGCGAAGCAAGGGCCGTCCTGGTCCGCCTCGACCCGGTTGGCGCCGGCTGCGGAGTCGGTGCCGTCCCCGGAGACGGCGAAGGGCTTGAAGCCGTGCCGGCGCAGGATGTGGGGCACGACCAGGATCATGGCCTCGGTGGCGCGGGCTGTGGTGATGTCGCCGAGGTCGGCCAGCGAAGGAGCCGCAGCTCCCGGGGCGAGCATTGAAGGTTCGGGCGGTCAGCTGGTTGCTCCCGTCGGCTGCCGCAGCCGATGCGCCCCCCGGAAGAACGATGGTCGCTGCCAGGGCAGCCAACAGGGCAAAGCGGCGACGTGTGAGTGGTGCAGTAGTGCTTCCCCCAAAGGACGGTCAGTGAGCGGATCTCACCCAACGGCCCATTGATATCGAACGTTTACGTCAATGTGGCAGGGGTGGGAATCCCGCTTCCACCGACCGGTGGACGCGGCTGGGCCGAGCGGGACGAGTTGACAGACGACCCACCCGTGCACCACCCTTTCACTACTTACCTAGTGAAAGGGTGGTGTTGGCGTGCTGGAATACCGCATCGACCGGCGTAGCGGCATCGCCACGTACCTGCAGATCGTCCAGCAGACCAAACAGGCCCTGCGCTTGGGCCTGTTGGAGCCCGGCGACAAACTGCCGACCGCACGCGAGGTCGTGGAGGCCACCGCCATCAACCCGAACACCGTCCTCAAGGCCTATCGCGAGCTGGAACGCGAAGGGCTCGTCGAGGCGAAGCGGGGCCTGGGCACCTTCATCCGGAGGTCGCTGGGCAGTGCCCCGGCCGACTCCCCGCTGCGCGAGGAACTCGCCGACTGGGCACGGCGGGCCCGGGACGCCGGGCTGGAACGGGACGACGTGGCCGCGCTCTTCACATCCGTACTGGAACGACACTTCAAGGGGGACGGCGACGCATGACGCAAACCGTGATAGAGGCGGAAGGCCTCGGCCTGCGCTACGGACGCCGGGGAGGCTGGGCGCTGCGCGACTGCTCCTTCCGGCTGCCCGAAGGCCGGGTGTGCGCCCTCGTCGGCCCCAACGGTGCCGGAAAATCGACCCTGTTGATGCTCGCGGCCGGGCTCGTGCTCCCCACGGAGGGCACCCTGCGCACGGCGGCGTCGCGCGAGACGCTGGCCTACGTGGGCCAGGACAAGGCCCTCTACCCGCAGCTCACCATCGGCGAGACCCTGCGCATGGGCCAGGAGCTCAACCCCGGCCGCTGGGACGCCGAGGCGGCGCAGCGGATCGTCGACGCAGGGGTACTCGACCCGCACGCGAAGGTCCGTACGCTCTCCGGCGGCCAGCGCACCCGTGTCGCCCTGGCCCTGGCCCTCGGCAAGCGCCCCGACGTGCTCCTTCTCGACGAGCCGATGGCCGATCTCGACCCGCTCGCCCGGCACCAGCTCATGGGCACGCTGATGGCCGACGCCGCCGACAACGGCACCTCGGTGGTGATGTCCTCGCACATCCTCACCGAGCTGGAGGGCGCCTGCGACCACCTCCTCCTCGCCGACGGCGGCCGGATCCGCCTCTCCGGCCCCATCGACGAGGTCAGTGCGGCCCACCGGCTGCTCACCGGCCCCGTCACCGCGTCCGCCGAACTTGCCGCGCACACCGTCGTCGAGTCCCGTACGACGGGCCGCCAGCTCACCGCACTCGTCCGGCTGCGGGGCCCCGTCGACAGCGGGACCTGGCAGACGACGCACCCCTCCCTGGAGGAGCTCTTGCTCGCCCACCTGCGTTCCCCCGACGCCCCGCCGTTCGACGCCGAGGGCTACCCGGCCACCGCGGAGGTGCGGGCATGAGCGCGCTCACCCTGAAGGGCCCGTACTGGGTCACCGTCCGCCAGCACCGGCTCGCACTGTGGACCCTGCCCGCCCTCGTGGTGGCCGGCCTCGCCGCGGTGCTCGCCCTGCGCGCGTGGGCCTCCGACCCCCACGACGGCGCTCTGTACTCGAACCACGCCTACAGCGCCCTGCGCCTGTTCATGGAGTTCGCAGGCAAGGCCCTGGTGTTCCTGCCGCTGCTGGTCGGGGCCTTCGTGGCCGGCCCGATGACCGCCCGGGAGCTGGAGAGCGGCACCTGGCGGCTCGCCCTCACCCAGTCGTTCACCCCGAGGGCCTGGCTCGGCGCGAAGGTCCTCGTGGCAGCGACGGCGGTGGCGCTCGGCTCGGCTGCGCTGGCCGCCGTCTACCGCCTCGGCTGGGCCCGGGTGTCCATGACCTACCAGTTCCACTGGGCCGACCGCGGAGCGTACGAGGCCACCGGCCCCGTCCTCGTCGGATACTGCCTGCTCGGCGTGGCCCTCGGAGTCCTCGTCGGCCAGCTGGTACGGCGTACCCTCGCCGCCATGGCGGTCACCGGTCTCCTCACCGGCCTGACCCTGCTGGCGTTGGGCGCCCTGCGGTGGTCGTTCCTTCCCACGGAGACCGGCACCGCGCCCTACCCCGGAAGTCCCGTGCACCTGATGCCGAACTCCGCCTTGCTGATGGACACGGGATACCTCACCGCCTCGGGCGAGCGCCTGCCCTATGACGCCTGTTTCGGGCGGGCCCAGAGCGGCGGCGACTGCCCGGCGGACATGAACATCATCGCCCGGTACACGGATTTCCACCCGGCCTCGCACTACTGGCCGACCCAGCTCATCGAGACCTCCATCGTCCTGGCCCTGGCCGCCGCCGCCCTCTACGCCGCCTTCCGGCTCGTACGGGTCCGCCGCGGCTGACCACCCACCGGCACCGCGGAAACGGCCGAGGCCGGCACCCTCTCCGGGTTCCGGCCTCGCGCCGTGGAACAGTGAGTTGAGATGTCGCCCGGATGCTCTTACGGATGTCAAGCAGCGATAGTTGGCGGGTGGCGGTGAGCTGCGGCGGGGGTATAGCTGGTCGTCTGGGATGTGGAGGCGGGCCGGTTGTCGTTCGAGGCGTTGCAGCGCCGGGCCGGCGCCCGCAGCGCCCCCCGAAGCCGGCCGTCCGGTGGCCGTGGCCGGCCTACTTGGTCGCGTTCGACGTCCTGCGAGCCAGTCGGCGGATCTCCATGAAGCGGGACCGGCACCCGTCGGTGCCCCGGAGGACCCATCTTCCGGCCGGTCCTGGCTGCAATTGTGCGTCCGGACGCGGGCGGGCCCCGGTTAGGGTGCGGGTAGCCCGTGCCGATGTGGCGTGCGCGGGCAAGGCCCGGTGCCCAGTGATCTGGGGGCAGTACCACCGGGCCGTCTTCCCCACTCAGGCGCTGGCAGGCCGGGCCGCCGCCCGCGTCCGCGGCGTCCGGTCCTGGCCGCCCGATGGCCGGCCTCGTGGTCAAAGGCATCTCGACCCGGTACCCCGCCGGATGTTGCGGCTGGACCAAGATCAGACGGGACACCACCGGAGCGATCATCGGCGCCACCACCGGCACCCTCACAGGCCCCCCACTCCTCATCCTAGGCCGCCACGTACCCGGGAGGTCTTCGGTCGCTACATGATGGGCTTTGACGCCGGCATCGAGAGCCGGTTGCCCCCGAGTTGGTCGCCGGCAGTTCGCTGAACTGTTCGCCGCCCACTTCGATGCGTTCGTGCTGTATGGCGACACTGAGCCACCGGGATTGTGGACGGTGATCTTGGCGGATTCATCCATGAGCCGACGCATCACCCTCCTCGGTACGGACCGCATGCTTTTGAAGGCGCTGGGAGACAAGGAAGCTCTCGCCAGGATTCCGGGTGTTGCTTGGCGGCAGGACGGAGGATTTGACTCCTACACGGAGACGAAGACTCCGTTCAACGATCTCGACAGCCCGCCGATGCCGGAATCCTGGCCCTCGCGCTCCCTCCTGCCGGCGGCTGGCGACACCTTTGAGAGAGTCGAGCGTGATCAAGTTTTACCGCCTCTGGGTATCCACCGCGTCCTCGAACTTCGGGGACGGGCTGCTACGAGTCCTGCTGCCGCTCCTGGCCCTGGCCTGGGGTGCCTCCGGCTTCGAGGTGTCTCTCGTTGTCGCGTCGAGCTACCTGCCGTGGTTGTTCGCAAGCCTGCTCATCGGTGTCTTCGTCGACCGGCTGAACCGGTCCACCATCATCCGCGCGGCGAACGCGATACGCGTGCTCGCGACCTTCGCCCTCCTGGCCATGACGGTCGCCGCCCTGGCGAGCGTCGCACTGCTGATCGCGCTGGCCCTGGTGTACGGGGTCGCCGAGGTGGCGGCCGACTTGAGTTCGCAGAGCGCGGTCTCCCAGGTGGTCAAGGACGAGCAGCTGGAAAGCGCTTACGGTCGGATATCCGTATCCCAGGTGGTCGCGAATACGCTGGTGGGGCCAGCGGTGGCCGGACTTCTGTTCGGGTGGACGCAGGCCGCCGTGATCGGGCTCATCTGCGCCTGCTGCCTGATCGCCGGACTGTCGGTCCCGACCACTCCCGACAGCGACCAGGACTCCGCGGAGCCCTGGTCTCCGCGGCAGATCTGGCGGGAATTGCGCATCGGGGTGTCGGCCGTCACCAGCGATTCCTGGCTGCGTCGCGCCGCGCTGTCGGTGGGTGTCATGAACTTCGCGTCGGGTGCCAATGCCGCACTGCTGGTCACGTACGCGGTGAGTCCCGGTCCGCTCCAGCTCACCACGGGTGAGTACGGATTGCTGCTGTCCGCCCTGGGTATCGGGTCGGTGATCGGCAGTGCGGTCGCTGCCCGGGTTTCCCGGTTGCTCGGGGAGCCCCACGCGGTGGCGGTTGGTGTCGGGGGACTGCTCACCACCATCGCGGCGCCCGGCCTCTCGGACAACGTGTGGATCATCGCGCTGCTGATGACCGCAGGCAGCGCGGTGGGCACGCTCTTCGGGGTGAAGGTCATCTCCATGCGGCAGAGATCCGTGTCGAACGAGCTCCTCGGCCGCGTCAATTCCGCGTTCCAGTTCGTCGGGATCGGGTCGGCGCCCCTCGGTGCGACACTCGGAGGGCTGATGGCATCGATGGCCGGTATCCGGCCGGTGTTCCTGTGCCTGAGCGCGGTCGCCGCGCTGACCGTCGTCCTGCTCAGGCCGTGGCGCCGGGAACCGGTGCCCGTGGCGGCGTGAGCCCCCGCCGCTTCAGCAGCGGCTCGAGACGTAACGGCCGTCCCCTGAAGGCGGCGCAGGCGATTGGCGGCCGAAGTGCTCAGCGGCCGACTACGGCGCACCTTACGTGTTGGCGGGGCTGAGCACTTCACTTGGCCGGTGAGCGGCTCAGTTGGCCCGCCCTGCTCAGCCCGCGGCAGCAGTCGGGCGGCCCGCACGGGGCATTGGCATGCTAGTTTGTGAGCGATCGTTCAACTAAAGGAGGGCGTTGATGGGTCGCAAACAGGTCTGGGACCAGGACGAGGTGCTGGCCTCCGCCATGCGTCTGTTCCGTCGTCGTGGGTACCTCGGCGCCTCGCTGCGCGACCTCGAAGAGGCGACCGGAATGCACCCGGGCAGCCTGTACCGGGCGTTCCACAGCAAGGAAGGCCTGTTCAGTGCCGCGCTGGACGCCTACAACGAGCGAGTGGTGGAAGGCAGGGTTCGCGTTCACCTGCAGGACACGGAAGATCCCGTGGCCGGCATCCGCTCGTTCTTCACCTCGGCGTTCGACACCGGCGTCGGCCCTGAACCCGATCCGGGGTGCCTGCTCACCAACACCGCGGTGGAGTCGTTCACCGTCCCGCAGGCGACGCCGGGCGTGCGCCGGGGGCTGGAGACGATCGAGTCCGGCTTCGCCGACGCGCTGAGGCGCGCCCGAGCCCAGCGGCTACTGCCCGCGGAACTCGACGTCGAGGAGTCAGCCGCCCAGCTCTTGGCGCTCTACCAGGGCCTCCTGGTGCTCGTCCGGTCCGGTACGGGCGCCGCCAAACTGCACACCATCACTGATGGAGCCATGGCATCGATCGGTGCCAGGCAAGCCAAGCAAGCCCACGAAGAGGAACAGCGATGAGTGACCAACAGCAGCTCTGGAACGACTACGCCGCGTGCTGGTCGGCCGACCCCTCGATACGGCTGACCGCGCTCGGCGCGGTCGCGGTCGACGAGGTCACCTACCGGGACCCGGGAACCGAGGTCGGTGGCCTGGCCGAACTGGACGCGTACATGAACGGCTTCGCCGGGGCGTTTCCCGGACACCGCTTCCGCATCGACGAGGTCCTTGACCACCACGACAGGTCACTGGCCCGCTGGACCCAAGTCGGCCCGGACGGCGAGACCTTCATGACGGGCGTCAGCAGCGCCGTGCACCGGGACGGCCTCCTCGCCGACGTGACCGGGTTCTTCCTCCCCGCCTGACGACTCGGGCTGGCCGGTCGGCCACCCGCACAACCACCTACGGCAACGCTCGGCCCCTTCGGCGGCCGGCACTGTACAGGCGTGGCGACCGTGTCTGAGCGCGCTTGTCGGCCACACGGGCCAACTGGCGCGCTCAGTCACAACCGGCCGGAAGCCGCCAGCTGGAAGGACGAGGGGCAACTGAGGAGGTGGCGACGTGGCTCGTCCGGTATGGGCCGCATACCTGTCATTCGCGCTGGTCAGCTGCCGGTAGGCCTCTACAAGGCCCTGGGCTCTCTGAGTTCTGGAGAACGTCTTCGGCTGCCGTTGGGCATGGCTGGGCGAAAGGCGGGGAGCTTCGCGGCCTGACACTACGCGGTGATGATGGCCGATCACGTCAGCTAGGAGTCGTGGCTCAAGCGGGACTGCCGCCGAGCTGACGGGCGCCAGCACCCGGCGACACTCAGTACAGTCGCCCACCGCCGACGCCGCTACCAGGAGCAAGGGCTGATCGGTCTCGCCGCGCGCGAAGCGCGTCCTTAGTGGTCGGCTTCGTAAGTCCTTGGGGGGTTGATCACGCTCCCAGCGCGACGGAGGATTCTTCTTGTCGGTCGGCAGGTGTGTCGGTCGAGCCTGGCCAGCAGATCGTCCAGGGTGGAGGTGGTGAACCTCCACTGGAACGGCTGTGCCGTGGCGTTGTGGCGGTCTTCGAACGCTCGGAGCCGGTCCCGGACCTGGGTCAGGTCCGGGAAGGTCGTTGGGTTGGACGACCTTGCGCTGGACGATCGAGAAGAGGATCTCGATTTGATTGGTCCAGGAAGCGTGTACGGGGGTGTGGACCATGACCGCGTTCGGAAACGCCTTGTTCAGACGGCCGATGGCCTTCTTCCCCGGTGGGAGGAACGGTTGTCGACGATCCAGAAGACGCGTCTGGCACTCGCGTAGGGCTCGGCGGTCATGACCTGGGTGACCAGGGCCATGAAGGGGACGATGCCGGTCTTCGGCTTACAGCGGCCGAAGACCCTCGCGCGGTGGACGTCGTATGCGGCCAGCTAGGCGCCAGCGCACCGCCGCGGCCGTACTCCTGGTTGACGCGCATCGCCCGGGCCCGGGCCGGGTCCAGGGTCGGCTGGCAGCGGCAGCGGGCCTGGACGGAGGTCCTCTCGTCGCTGGAGATGACGTACTCGTCCTCGCACAGCGGGACACCCTCGAACGTGCGGGCGTAAAGGTCCAGGACACGTTGGGCCTTGGGCGGGAAGTCCGGGTCGCGGATGAAGATCCAGGACCGGTACTGCCAGGGCTTGAGCGCGTCCTCGCGCAGACAGCGGCGCACCGTGGACGCGGAGACGGTTTCGGTGATCCCGTGCGCGGTCAGCTCGGCGGTCAGCTCCTGGCAGGACCAGCGCGACAGCGGCACGCCGGTCTCGGCGGGCAGCTGGCAGGCCAGTGCCGTGGCCTCGGCGACCTGCACGGGGGTGAAACGGGCGGGGCGCCCGGAGCGTCGGCGGTCGGACAGCGCCGGCAGCCCGCCGTGGGCAAACCGGCCGCGCCAGGTCCGGACCGGGTCCACGTGCAGTGGATCTCGGCTGCGATCCTGGCATTACCCCGGCCACGTGCCGCAACGAGGACGACTGCGGCGCGCTGCCGGGCTTGGTGCGGAGACTTGTGCCCGTAAGTCATCTTCTTCAGCCGGTGGCGCTCGGCGGCGGTCAGCACCACCGCCACGGCAGCGCGTATGGCCACGTATCTGGTCCCCGGAATCCTGCGGCAGGCTGATCAGCCTGAATGATTTCGACTGTCCCCCGCTCTTCCCTCCACATCGTTGAAGGTTCGGCGGCTCCCAGGAAGGCGGCCGCTGGTCTACACGCGTGTCTCGTGTGTCACCGGGGTTCGGGGGCGCTCACGCGGCGGACCGGACCTTGATCGCGTGGCTGAGGGCGGCCTGCTCGTCGTCAGGAAGGCGACGCTCGGCATGGAGCATGCGCAGGGCGGTGGTGATGCTCTCCTCGTCATCGGGTGTGCCGAGGCTGCCCATGTACGGAGGCAGCAGCAGGCTCAGGGCTTCGAGGTCCGTGCGTGCGCAGAGCTTGGCGAGGAGTTCGCCGACCGGGTCTTCGTGCTGCTGTGGTGCGGCCGGGGCGGTGGCGCGCAGTCCTGCGGCGATGCGGTAGCGGAGCCATTGCTGGTGCGGGCCTGCTGGGACGTCGTCGATGTGCTTCGCTGCGTACTCGAAGTGTTCGCGGGCCAGGTCGATCTGGCCCAGGTCCCGGTGGGCGCGGGCCATGTTGCCGTGAAGTGAGGCGTAGAAGCCGCGGACACGGTCGTCGCCGACCTTGTCGGCCCGGTTCAGGCACTCCTGGTTCCAGCGCAGGGTCTCCTGCGGGGTGGGCTGGTGCCGGGCGAGGTAGTGGGCGGCGATGCAGGCGTCGTAGTCGTCCTCGGCCGCTTCCCACGCTTGAAGGAACAGGTCCCGTGCTCGGGCATCTCGTCCTTCGGTCTCGGCCTGCATACCCTGCACGCACAGCTGCACGACGATGTTCTGGGGCTCGGTCACGGTTCTCCTGGGGTGATGAGGGTGCGGGGTTGAGGAAGAATCAGCTGGAGGTGTTGAGGGAGACGGGCATGACCAGCGTGGTGAAGCTGCCCTGGTCTGCGGAACGTACTACGACAGGCTGATCTACGGCGGAGATCTCCAGCAGAACGTCGGGCCCGACACTGGCCTCCAGGGCGGAAGCCAGGACGCTCGGGTCGAACCCGATCCGCTGGGGCAGGTCTTCATGGCAGACTGCAGGCAGGGTGACGGCGTTGGAGTGATCGGCGAGAGAGACGATCAGCTCGTCGCCGGCGAAGCTCAGAGCGATGCGTGGAGCGTCTGCACGGCTGTTGACCGCATCGTGAAGGGCCAGGCGATCCACGACCACGCGGTATTCGGGCGGAGCCAGAGCCGAGAGCATCTCGCGGTAGGCAGGGAACAGGTCATCGGTCGTCACCAGGGCACGGGACTCTGACGTACTGCGTGCGCGGGCGCCGTCCGGTCCGACCTGGATGGTGACCTGGCGGACTCGCGCCGCCCATTGCCCGAACTCGATCAGGTCAGTCGCGTGCACCAGCAGGCGGCGGGGCCCTCCATCGAGTGCCGCCGGCCTCAGGACGCGCATCGACAGGCGATAGCGATCGGTAGCGACCAGACGAACCTCGCCGTCCTCCATCTCGATGAGGACGCAACCCAGCGCGGGGAGTTCCACGTCGGAGGCCGCGGCCGGCACCACCTGGCGTACTGCACTGGCCAACTCCACGCCGCCGATTCGCGCTTCCGTCGTACTGTCGGCGGTCGAGAGGGAACGCAGAGCCACCGCGATGGCGGCCCTAGCGGTCTGAGCCTGGTCCCGCACCTTCTCGAGGTGCCGCTCCAGCACCTCGCGGCCCTCGCGCTCGGGCCCGTCGAGCACCACGGTGACCTCGGCCAGCGGCAGTCCCGCCTCTCGCAGACTGCGCAGGAGAGCGGCACGGGCCTCCTGAGCAGGGCTGTAGAAGCGGTATCCGGTCGTCCCGTCAACCCACGCCGGCCGCAGAACGCGGCAGTCGTCGTAGAAACGCAGGGCGCTCGGAGCGAGACCCACTCGCCGCGCGAAGGCGCTGATGCTGATCGTCTTCAACCACATCGGCGCCCGCGCCCCCAACCGCACCGTCCCGCGGCTGCAGGAGCTGTCCCGGCCGCTGTGGGCGGGGAAGCCGGCCGACGGGTTCAGCAGCTATGACAGGAAGATCCCGATCATCGCGACCGGCCTGCGCAACCTGCGCGCCCACCGCCCGAACGGCCCGGTCTTCCCTCGCCTTCGGCCGCACCCCCATGCAGCCGCTGCGCGACGCGATCGGCAACCCCCGCCGGGACGCTGTCCTCGCCCGCCGAGCGGAGCGGATGGAGGCGCAGCAGGCGGAGTACCAGGAGCAGCTGCGCCGCGCAGCCGAGCAGAAGAAGGCCGAGCGCGAGGCCGCCCGCCCTGCCTGCGCCGGCTGCGGGACGAAGTTCGACACCGACCGATGGGAGAACACCCAGCTGTCCCCGGATCCGGGCCACCGGTGGCACCCGACGCTGCGAGCCGTGCGAGGACAAGAGGGTCGCGGGCAGCAGACCAGGCCGAGCGCGACCGCATGGAGCAGGAGGCCGCCGAGAATGCCGAGAAGGCCCGCGGCTGGCGCTCGCGCTTCCGCCCCGGGCAAGCCTCCCGGCGACAGTGTGGGCAAGCGCAAGGTGACCCTGGGCAAGCCCCCGCTGGCGGCGTTTGGAGACTGTGGCACATGCCACTGGGGCGGCGGCCGAGACCACGACGACCGTCATCCCGGTAGGTCCGCCCCACGTGCCCAGCGCGACGCCGCGAGCAACGACGATACTGGGGTAAAGCTATGGGACGCGTCCACCGGCCGCCTCCGCACAAGTCTGGCCGGGTACAACGGCGGGGCGGCAGCCTTGGCTTTCAGTCCGGACGGCAGCACTCTGGCCACCGGCAGCGCTGCCCGCGGAGTGGAGTTGTGGGACGCGTCCACCGGCGACGGGCGTAGAAACCTGCCCGGATTCAACGGCAAGGTGCACGCTCTGGTCTTCAGCCCGGATGGGCGCATTCTGGCAACCGGTGGTGAGGACTGGACGGTTCACCTGTTGGACCCGTTGACGGGTCGTAGTCGCGGGAGCCTGTCCGGTCATACCGGCGCTGTCGTGTCGGCGGTGTTCAGCCCGGACGGGCGCGTCCTGGCAACCGGCGGTGAGGACGGCACAGTACGGCTGTGGGACACGGACAACATTGGACCCAGCCGTTGGCGCGATGCTTGCCAGGCTCGCCGGGCACACCGACACCGTGCTCTCCGTAGCCTTCAGCCCTGACGGCCGCACTGTGGTCACCGCCAGCAGAGACCAGACCGTACGCCTTTGGAACCTGGCCTTGCCGACCCCCACCGCAGCTATCAGCAAGATCTGTCATGCCATAGGCCGCGACTTGACCACGCAGGAACGCTCGGTCTACCTGCCGCCGGGAACACCACCGCATGCCACGTGCGACGGACCCTGATGCCCGGTGGGTCGGTCGCGGCGGCTCACTGGCCACCGTCGGTCCACGTCGCACCTGCCCCCCTGCCACGCTCCGCCGTACGGCGTCCTTCACCAGGCCATGCCCTTGCGGGGCCAGGCTGGCCCCCGGGGCCGGGCTGCGGAGTCGGTGCCGGGTCCCGGTGTGCTGGGTCCTCTGGCGTTTGAGCAGGAGTTCGACGGGCACTGGGTGCTGCTGTTCACCGCGGTCGGGCCGGGCGGGCGGGTGTTGTTGCAGACCCGGCGCGGTTCCCTGGTCCAAGACCGGTTCCCTGATCTCGTCGCGGCTGCCGAGCAGCAGCCACCGGGCGGCTGGTCCTCGGTAGCGAGTTGCTGGTGTGGGTCCCGAGGCGGGCCGGTTGTCGATCCAGGCGGTGCAGCGCCGGGCCGCCGCCCGCGGCCGCACCGCCCCCACCTTGGCTGCCCGGTGGCCGGCCTACTTCGTTGCGTTCGACGTGCTGCAACTGGACGGGGAGGAACAGCTGAACCGCCCCTACGCCGAAAGCCGCGCCCGGCTTGAGGCCCTGTTCGCCGATCACGGCCTGACGGCCCCGTGGACGCTCTGCCCCATGACGACAGACCTGGCGACGGCCCGGGAGTGGCTGGAGTCGTGGACGGACGTGTCCGGTGTCGAGGGCCTGTTGTGGACAGGGTTCGCGGCTGACCGCTTGACCGGGCTCAGCCGATTCCAGCGAGGCCGGGCGGCCGGGCCCTGTCGTCAGCGTGCTCCGGCACCCTTCGGATCCGGGGTGGGCGGCGGGTTGTGGCAGGTCGCGTCCTTCGCGGGCAGCCGTCCCGTCGACAGGTACGCGTTGACGGGTATGTTGGCGCAGGCCGTGGGGTTGGAGAGATACACGCCATGCCCCTCACCCCCCAGCGCCAGCACCATCCGTGACCCCTTGAGCGCTTGGTGCAGCCCCTGGCCGGTGTCGAGCGGGGTCATCGGATCCCACTCGTTCTGCACGGTCAGGACATCGGCCCGGGTCTTCATGGGCGTGGCGGGCTCCAGCGGCCGCTGCCAGAAGGCGCACGGTTTGATGTTCGACGCGAAGTCCCCGTAGAGCGGGTGCTTCACCTTGTCCCGCGCCGCGTCCCGCGCGTACTGCTCCGGATCGCGGGGCCAGTTGTCCGTGTCCCCGCACACCACGGCCCAGTACACGGCGGTGACGTTGCTGGCGGGAATGGCGTCCGGACCTTCCGACGCCCCTCCCGCGTCGACGCCGGGGCCGGCGGCCCGGACGCCGCCGAGCGGTGACTGCGCGCCGGGCCCCTTCCTGTCGGCGCCCTTCCCGCTCGCGCCCGGATCGGTGCCACCCGGAGCCATGCCGCCCGGAGCGGTGCCACCCGGCGGCTGGGGCGCCTTGTCGGCCGATGCCTTGATGGACTTGACGACGACCGAGGCACCGTGGGGATCGAAGAAGAGCAACGGGTCGGCCCTGATGTAGTCACCCGTCACCTTCTCCCCGTAGTGGATGATCGGGTCCTGGTCGGCCCGCGCGACCAGCGCCCAGAAGGTGGCCGACACCGCCTCGGGCGTGGCGCCGAGCCCATAAGCGTCCGAGCGCTCCGCCGCCCACCGCGTCCACCGCTCGAAGGCGGGCTCGGCTCCGGTCCCCCACGCCTGGATCATGCCGCGCCAGACGCGCCCCGGGTCCACGCCGCTGTCCAGGACGAACCGGTCGGTGCGCTCCGGGAACATCTGGGAGTACACCGCGCCGAGGTACGTCCCGTACGAGTAGCCAAGGTACGAGACCGTCCGCTCCCCTAGTGCGGCGCGGATGACGTCCATGTCGCGCGCCGTGTTGCGGGTGGTGATGTACGGAATCACATCGCCCGACTTCGCACGGCACTTGTCGGCGATTCCGCGCGCCCAGGACACGTCCGAGGCGAAGGTCTCGGGCCGGTAAGCACCGCCGACGCCCACCTCCGCTTCGCTCAGATCACCACAGCCGATCGGGCTGCTCTCGCCGACGCCGCGCGGGTCGAAGCCGACGAGGTCGTAGCGGTCGCGGACGTCCTCGGGCATCTCGGCATTCGTCCGGATCGGCCGGTAGAGACCCGAGGTCCCGGGGCCGCCGGGGTTGAGGAGGAGGACGCCACGCCGCTTGGCGGGGTTCTCGCTCTTCATCCGGGATATGGCGAGGTTCAGGGTACGCCCTTCGGGACGCTGGTAGTCGAGCGGCACCTTGAGGGTGGCGCACTCGTACGCCGCCGGCCGATCGGGGCTGCAGCGGTGCCAGGCCGGCGTCTGTCGCAGGTACGAGGGGGTCGAGGCGGCGGAGGCCG
The DNA here is from genome assembly GCF_000717655.1 of Streptomyces katrae. Classification (GTDB taxonomy): domain Bacteria; phylum Actinomycetota; class Actinomycetes; order Streptomycetales; family Streptomycetaceae; genus Streptomyces; species Streptomyces katrae_B. The sequence goes on along the minus strand of NZ_JNZY01000023.1, from coordinate 98,799 downwards.
ACGGCGTCGCCAGCCCGGGAAGGGCGGCGGCGAGGAGTCCGGCGGTGGCGAGCAGCCGTGCGAGACGTTTCATGCGCGTGGTTTCGTTCCTTCGTCTGGTGAAATCGCTTGCGCCTCGACTGTGTTGCACGAGCGGGTCAGACCGGATCCCTCCCAAGAACGGACCTTCCGTCCCTCGCACGTACCACCTGAAATTCGGACACGTGGCCGAGACTCATCCCCAAGATCCGCGTATTCGCCGGGGCTTCCGGGACGGACCCGCCCGTGCACTCGTAGTCCCCTCCTCCTCAGGGAGGACAACCGACGACATAGCGACAAGGGATCGTGTGGAGAGGGTTCGCGGCTGACCGCTTGACCGGGTTCAGCCGATTGCGGGGCGCCATCCCGGCCTGGGACTGGTGGGCCGGCATGGTCAGGAGTCGCGTATGCGCAGGAGCCGTCCGCCGATCGTCACCCTGTGTCGATGCCCTGACGCGGGTCGCCACCCCCCGGTGGCGGCCCGCGCTGTCGTGTGTCCGGGGCTGCCCTCAGACGCCCCGGAGAGGTGGAGCGTGCCCTGGGCGGCGGGCTCAGTGGGGGTCGGTGGCCACTGGCGTGCGGGGCGTGGTGTGGGTGTGCGGCAGGTAGACGGTGCGGTAAGGGGTGAGGATGACGGTGGTGTCTCTCTGGCCGTTCCAGGTGTGGCCGAGCCCGTTGTAGCGGGGGGTGAGGTAGGACCATTCGAGGTTCCCGGCGATCATCACCTCCAGCGCGTCGAGGTAGGGGCGAAGGATGTTGTCCTGGCCTGCCGCGCCCGCCCGCAGGGTGGTGGTGACGTCGTCGAACTCGGCTTCCACACGGTGGACGGTCGCGGCGATGCGGTCGACGGCGGCTTGCAGGTTGCCGCCGTTGTGGGCGAGCGCGAGATGGATTTCGTTCATGGTGTCGCCGCTGTAGAGCTCTTTGCGGTAGGAGAAGACGTCGTTGACGCCGATCCAGTGGCGGGCGACCAGTATGTTCAGGCGCCGCAGTTCCGGCAGCTCGTCGAGCCGGTCGGTGAGGTCGGTGTCGAGGGCGAATTCCAGGAGGGGGAAACAGCATTCGCCTATCGAACGGTGGCGGTGGCTTTCGTAGGTGGGCAGGTCCAATACGGCGCGGCTGTCGATGAGACCCCGCTCGGCGTGGCAGGCGTCCAGGAACTCGTGCAGGGTCCGCGCGTAGCGTTGCCAGACGCGTGGGGGCGCCAGCGGCAGGGTCTGCTCGCGCAGCTGCTGAAAGGCGCGGGTGAAGACGGTAGCCGGCTCCGGGAGCCCGCCGTCGATGACGGCCGGCAGGTCGTGGATGCCCAGTTGCCGGATCTTCGTTGCCGGGGCGTGGGCGAGGACGTCGTCGATGGCGAACAGGACATCGATCCACGCGCAGACCAGCTCGATGCGGTCGTCGCGGGCGTCGGCGTAGGTGAGCAGGTTCCACAGGCTGGTGCGATGTTCCAGGAACGCCTCCAGCTCTTCCCGGCTGTCGTAGGCGTCGCCGAGCAGTTCGGCGAGGCGGGCCGCGCAGCGTCGTTCCAGAGCTTCGAGGCCGGGACGGCGCCTGGCGGGCGCGAACCGGGGGAAGAGCGGCATCCGGAACCTGGGGTAGCCCTCACCTGGGCCCGGTAAACCGGGCCTGGACGCCGGCCGTGCGACGGAGGCGTCGTCGTCTTCGGTGTGGCCGACGGCGGTCACTGCTGGCCTCCCGCGCGGGATAAGGCTGTGCGGCGGGTGAGGACGAGGGGGCCGGCTTTGGGGGTGAGGAGGAAACGGGGCCTCGGCCGCAGCGGAACGGCGTCGGTGTTGCGCAGTTGCCAGTTGCTGCTGATCGCGGCGAGGGCCAGGACGGCCTCGGCCATGCCGTACTGCTCGCCCAGGCACTTGCGGCGCCCGCCGCCGAAAGCGGTGAACGCCTGCCGCTGGCCCGTGGTGAGGCGTTCGGGCAGCCACCGGTCCGGATCGAAGACCTCAGGATCGTCGAAGACGGCCGGGTCGCGCTGGAGGGCGTAGGGGGAGACGATCACATCCGCGCCCGCAGGAACGCTGAAGCCGGCGACCACAGTCTGTTCGAGGGTGATGCGGGAGAGCATCCAGGTGGGCGGCCACAGCCGCAGCACCTCGAGGAGGACCTGCCGGGTGTAGGCCAGGCGCGGAACGTCGGCGAATACGGGAGCCCGCCCGGCGAGCTCGCGGTCCAGCTCCGCCCACAGCCGGCGCTCCACATTCGGGTGTCCGGCCAGGGCGTGCAGGGTCCAGGCGAGCAGAGAGGCCGTGGTCTCCACTCCCGCGGCCAGCACCGACAGAATCTGATCACGCACCTCGCTGTCGTCAAGCGGCCGGCCGTCATCGTCGGCGGCGGCCATGACCAGGGACAGCAGATCGTCCCCCGGCGCCTGCCCGCCCCGGTACTGCTCGATCACCTCGCCAACGGCCCTTTCCAGACGGGCCTGCGCCTGCTGGAAGCGGCGGTTGGCCGGCAGCGGGAGTCGGTGCAGCAGCGGCCAGGGCACCAGCATCCGCCGGAACATGCCCTCCAGCAGGACCGGCAGCGCCGCGGCCATGGCATCGGCAGCGTGGTGGCCGGCCGGGGCCGCGATCAACGTCCGCGCCACCACCCGGGCCGCCAGCCCGTACATGCCCGCCTCCACGTCGAGCCGCTCACCTTCACACCACCGGCCGACCGTCTGCGTGACGCACTCGCTCATCACCGGGGCGTAGCGGGCCACCTGCTGACGGCTGAACGCGGGCCGCATCACCGGCTGCTGACGCCGGTGATCCGCATTGCTGCACGTGATCACACCGTTGCCGACCAGGACCCGCGCCGTGTCCATGAACGGGCCGCCTTTGTCGAATACCTGCGACACCAGCACCTGGCGAGCCGCCTCGGCGCCGTTGACCAGATACACCCGGCGCCCCGCGAGTTGCAGCCGCACCACCGCCGGCCCTTCCCGCTGGGATGCCAAAAAGGCGAGGGGATCACGCGCCAACTGGATCACATGGCCCAGCCCCGGCACACCCCCCGTGGCCCGCTGAACGTCCTGAACTGCCACCACGCCCACTCCTCCGCCATCCGTCCACAAAGCCGAATCACAACTGCCCACCCCACCCTGCACAAGAAACACAAAATCGTTTCCTCTTCACACAGGCGCCCCACCCGCCCGCTCTCGTCGGACACCGGTGTTCACCGCGGGAGCGGAGGCGGCGGAGCGCCGCGGGCAGTCGTGGACAGGACGAGGCCGAGGGACTCGATGACGGCCATGAGGGGTTGAATGACAAGCTGACCGGCTCGGGAACGGCTTTCTTCAGTGGCCGGCGCCATGCCCCGGCGTACGCAACAGGCGACTCCGCATCCTCGGTCCGCGGTCGCTTCAGTCCGCGTCGATAGGGCGTGCGCGGGCGAGGCCCGGTGACCAGAGCGCTCTGGCGGCAGTAGCACCGGGCCGCCCAACCACCCAATGAAGCGAGCTCCGGCGTACGGGCACGCGTCTCCTCTGGTTTGGGCCACCCCGCTCTGCCGAATCTGGGAGCGGCCCGTAGGGATACAGCGCCCGGACAGGCGCTCGGTGCCCCCGTACTGGCAGGCCTGTGGTCCTGCATTCGACGCACGGGCCGGCCGCGCGCGGTATGGGGTCTGTACGGGTGGTTCGGGGAGGTGTGGAGCGGGTCGCGGGGGTGCATCGCGGGCAGGTTGGGTGAGATGGGGCTTGGCGAGGAGCCCGCCTGCCGCGTCGGTGGCCTCCTCCTCCCGGAGTGCTGTCGGCCGGGCATCGGCCGCCGTCACACGTCGCCGTCACGCAGCCGGGCCGGCAGCACTCGCTTACCAGTCCGCTGGCGTCCGGCCCCGGCCGCCTGACCGTTGACGACCCGGCCGTCGACGTCGTGGGCAAGGGATGGCAACCACGGCCTGCCGGATGGCCCGTTCGACGACTGCACCGCAACACGGCACGCTTCGAGGCCTCGGCGTGCGGCCATTTCGTCATCGACCGGTTGTTCCGGCTGATGGTGCATTCACCGATGCGGACTCGCAGGAGAGCTGTCAGCCGGGGGGTTGAGTTCCAAGCGTGGCTCGGTGACGGCGTCGAGCAGGGTTTTCAGCAGGTCAGTGTCTCGTTCAAGCCGGGGGAGTGGGTGGGGACCGGGAGGCCGCCCGATCAGGTGCCGCGTTCGACCAGCCACGCGGGTGTCTCGGGCAGGCCTGGCGCGGTGGGGGCGAGGGCTTCTGCGTTCTCCCGTGCTGCGCAGTGCCTCGGCGCAGACGAGCTCCCCGCGGCGTGGAGTGGCGGATCAGTCTTCGAAGTAGTTGGTCAGGACGCAGCCCTTCACGAGTGCGGGGTCCTTGCGGTAGCCACTGGGCGGGTTGAAGTCCGGGTGGCAGTTGAGGATCAGGAGGCCTCCGGGCTTGATCGCGTTGCGGATGACCGCCTTCTGGTCGGGCAGGACGGCGAAGTCCTGGCCGAGGAGGAATTTGCCGCGGTGCCCCTTGTTCGGGCTTTCCTTCCGGTCCTCGTCGAGTTCAGCCTTGTACCTGGCCTGGAAGGTCTTCAAGTCTTTGAACAGGAAGATGCGGGTGCCCCTGCCGCAGGCGCCGCGCTCGGTAACGCCCCACTTCTGGTCGTAGGTCTCGTCGCCGGGGAAGAAGTCGTCGTCGTGCGGGTCGGTGGAGAGGTCGTGGCAGTCGGCGTAGGTGTTGACGATCTGGGCGGCTTTTGCCATCGAGCCCGCCTTGGGCAGCCCGGCCTTGCCGTTCTGGTCGGTGCCGCCGCCCAGTCCGTCGGTGCCGCCGTTCTTCGCGGGTGCCGGGTTGCCCAGAGAGCCGTCGATGGAACTGGCTCCGTTCTCGCTCCCGCACGCGGTCAGAGTCGCGAGGGAGAGCAGGGCCGCGGTCGCGACGAGTCGTTGGATGCGCATGGTGGCCGGAACTCCCGTGTCAATGATCAGAACGCGCCGACTCTAGGATTGCTGGCGTGCGCATGGCAAATGTCTGCTGCTGGACGGCCCCGGGACCCGGTGGGCGGCCGGAGTTGTGTTCGAAGTGCGACTGGCTGGCGGTCGTGGCCTGGCTGCTGGCCAACGCCAGGATCGAGTGCAACAAGAGCGTGCCGGAGGCCTCGCGTGGCGCGGATGGACGCCCGGTTCCAGTTCGGTGAGCGGTGACTGGGCGTGGCCGATCGAGCGGCAGGGCAGGGCCGGTTGTCCGGCTGGGTCCACCGAGACGCCGAATGGTGACGGGCGAAAGTTTCGGCCCGCGCAGGACGCGAAGAATTTGTCGAACTACAGGCGTGGGTGCGAAGAATTCCGCAGAACGGTTGTTACTTGATCGGCTACTCCGGGTGGGTGAGGCGGGACAGGAGCGCGCCTGGGGGTGCGCCGGAGCGCACTGTGTCCGGGTGTCGCTGGCGGGCCGGGTGGGTGTAGCCGCCCGTGGATGTCAGGGTCACGCCTGGGAAGTATGTGTGCAGTATGCAGGCGAGTATGACGGGTATGTCCGCGTCTGGTAACCGGCCTCGGCAAGGGCTGTGGCGGGGCAGGTGCGGGGTGGAGAGTGTGGCCCTCGGCTCACTCCGCGCCGGGATGCCACACCGCTTCTCCCGCCTGTTTCGGCTGTCGGAAGCGTTGTTGAGGGAGCGTCACTCATGTCCTCTGTTTCTTCCTCCGTCCGTCGTATCGCCGCGACCGTCCTGGCCGCCGGGGCCGTGGTCGGCGCTGCCGCACTGCCGGCCACCGCGCAGGACCGTGACCGCCGCCAGCACCCGCGGGTGGAGATCACCCGTGTCCAGGCCGACAGCCCCGGACGGGAGGACCGTTCGAACCGGTCCCTGAACGCGGAGTGGGTGGAGATCACCAACACCACCCGCGACGCCATCAACCTCCGCGGCTGGACCCTGCGCGACGACGACGGCAACCGCTACCGCTTCGACAACATCCGCATCAACAGCCGCGCCACCCTCCGCATCCACACCGGTACCGGCCACAACACCCGCACCGACCTGTTCCAGAACCGCCGCGACTACATCTGGGACAACCACGCCGATACCGCCACGCTGCGCGATGACCGCGGCCGCACGGTCGACACCGAGTCCTGGGGGCGTCGCCACCACTGACCGGTGTCAAGGTGTCGGCGGCCGCCTGGACGGCGGGCGACCGCCGACACCGCACCAACTGACTTTAGCTTGTTGGGGTGAATCGTTGCGAAGCTCCTGATGGGTGTGGGTGGGTGGCTGTATCCGTGGTGTGTGAGGTATGCGGATGGGGGCGGGCTGACTCCGACAGGACGTCAGCGGCGCGAGACGGTGCGGATGCAGGCGGCTGGACTGTTCGAGCAGAAGATCAAGCCGTCGGAAGTCGCACGACGGCTGCGGGTGAGCGTGCAGTCCATGTACCAGTGGCACCAGTTGTGGCCGGACGGAGGTGTTCAGGCACTGGTCTCCCGAGGCCCGAGCGGCTCAAGATGCCGCCTGTCCCCGCGGTGTCTGGAGATGCTTGCGGGGTTCTTGGAGGAGGGGCCGGCCGCGCACGGCTGCAGGTGTGGACCGCCTCGAGGGTAGCCACGCTGATCGGCAGGAAATTCCACATCACCTACAGCGTCTCCGGGGCCACGAGCCTGATGTACCGGCTCGGTTTCTCCCTGCAGGTGCCCGCGCGGCGGGTCCCCGAACGCGACGAGCAGGCTGTCACCGCATGGCGGGGGGCGACCTGGACGGAGGTAAAAGGGCCGGGCGGCCTGCGGGGGCTACCTCTTCTTCGAGGAATGCCGGCTTCACCTGCAGGCCGCCCCGGGGACGGACCTGGGGGGCCGGCGAGGGGTCACCCCGGTCGTGACGGTCAGCGGACGACGCTCGGGTCGGCTGTCGGTGGCCGGGCTGATCGCGATGCGGCCAGGTTCCAGGACCCGGCCGTGTCACCGTCTGCGGACCCATCCCGCGGGCAAAGGAACACGTTGCAGCATGAGCGAGAGGGACTTCATCGCACTCGTCGACGGCGTTCATCACCTGGTCAGAGCGCCGATCGAACTGGTCTGGGACCGGCTCAACACCCGCGTCTCCCGCAAGATGCGTGACCTTGTCGCCGAGCGGGAGTGACTGACTGTCTTCCTGCTACCCGTCTACCCGCCCGACCTGAACCCCGTCGTGGGCGTGTGGGCGCACATCAAACGCAGCCTTGGCTGGAACGCCTGCGAGATCGCTATGGTCGACTGCAGTCCGAGCAGGGCAACGGCCGGACGACGACGCATGCGTACGACGAACTGGGCCGCAGGGTCCGCAGGACTACGCCCGGCGGTGCGGTCAGCCAAATGGTCGTACGACGAGGCGGGCCGCAGGACGAAGCTCACCGCATCCGGGCGCAGATCTCCTTCTCCTTCGATGCCCTGGGCCGCGAAGTGGAACGCACAGTATCGGACTTCGTGTCACTGACGTCGTCGTTCGACGAGATGAGCCGCCTGACGGCCCAGGAGATCACTTCCTGGGTCAGCCGCCTCCAACACCGCGCATACACCTACCGCGCGGACGGCGGTCTCGTCGGCATCAGCGACACACTCTCCGGCGCCCGCCGCTTCGACCTGGACTCGGCCGGCCGCGTCACGGCAGTCCATGCGCGCGGCTGGACGGAGCAGTACGCCTACGATGACGCCGGAAACCAGACACAGGCCTCGTGGCCAGCCGCCCACCCGTCCCACTCCGCGACGGGCACACGCGCCTACCAGGGCACTCGGATCACCAGGGCGGGTGCCGTCCGCTACGAACACGACGGCCAGGGTCGCATTGTTCTACGCCAGAAGATCCGGCTCTCCCGAAAGCCCGACACCTGGCGCTACGAGTGGGACGCGGAGGACCGTCTCACCGCGGTGACGACACCGGACGGCACGGTCTGGCGGTACGCGTACGACCCCCTGGGCCGACGAATATCCAAGCAGTCCCCTTTCGAGACGGTCCACTTCACCTGGGACGGCACGACCCTCTGCGAGCAGACAACCGATGACATCGCCTTCACCTGGGACTATGCAGGGCTGCGCCCCCTTGCCCAGACAGAACGCCGAAAGGACTCCACCGACGAGCGCTTCTTCGCCATCGTCACTGACCTGATCGGCACTCCGACGGAACTCGTCGACGAGTCGGGCGAACCGACCTGGCGCACGCGCACCAATCTGTGGGGCACGACAACGTGGAGCCGCGACGCGACGGCCTACACACCGCTGCGCTTCCCGGGCCAGTATTTCGACCTTGAGTCGGGGCTCCACTACAACCACTTCCGCTACTATGACCCGGAATGGGCCCGCTACCTCTCCCAGGACCCCTTGAGGCTCGTCCCTGCACCGAACCCGGCGACGTACGTCAACAACCCAGAGACGTGGAGCGACCCAAGAGGACTTTCACCGTGCCTCTTCCACAATCGGATGTCGGGCCAACTGGCAGGCGAGCTGGCAGACGCCGAACGTCTCGGAGTAAAGCCCATGCGTGTCGGGGACGAAGGCTTCGATGACTCAAGGCACCGAGCTGAAGCACCCCGTGCTCACGAATGGGGCTCCTGTGCGGGCGGCAGACGAGGCGGAGATCGCCGGAAACGGTGGCAACTACTTCGGCACGGATATAAACAACCAGAGTGGACACTACTGGCCCTCCCAGGAGAGCCTTGACATCGGGAAGGAGGCATTTGAACGTGCCGGAATCCCCATCCTCTGACCCTTCCCCTGAGACACGCGGCTGCCACGGGAGCGGGCGCCGATTCCTCAGCTCTTCGCCGGAGGACCTGGAACGGTACCTGCTGACACCCGAAGCGAGGGCCTGCTCGCTGGAGCACTGGGAACAGTTGCGCGACTTCGCCGTCGGCGGCATGCAGTCACCTGGTCTCTCAAACAAAACAAGGCTCCGCTGGGGTCGTCTCGCGCTCTCCGCAATCTCAAGAAAGGAGCGGAGCCACACGGCGCAGCAGGCGATGGCCGATTCTGCAAACGTGCGCGCCTACATGATCCGGGAGTTCGGGGCCAGTAACGCGGATGCGGCTCGGGACCTTCGCGCTCTCTGCTCAGAGATCCTGCGGAACGTGGGAGTGTCGCTGGAAGCGGGGGCGCGTCTCGCCGAAGAGTGGAAATCAGCATCGAGGGATCAGATGCTGCAGCTACGCCGGATCAAAAACATGCTGACTCCGCTGCTTCCCCTCCGCGCGCTCCTGGAAGGTGACGACCCTGCGTTCCAGGAGACGCGAGCCTGGCTGGAGCTCGTTCCGCGCCTTCCTTGAATGATGGCCGTCATCAGATACAGAAAACCGCCCGCTCGGAAGCGTCACGAGTGCACACCGAGCCGCCCGGGCCCATCGACGCCGATAAACCCGGACCATCGCCCCTGAGAAACAGGTCCCCATTGTGACCAACGCCCTTAAGCACCTTCTGGAGATCGTCCCGACGTTCGAGTGAGCCACGCCAGACTGATTGGGGCGAGGTGGAGCGAAGCCGTATCAAGTCGTTATTCAGGTGAGAAGCATCGGGCTCGACGAGGTGCTGCCGTTCTCATCGGCGACAGGCGAACCGATCCCGGTCGGCACCGACGAAGAGAGCGATCCCGAGGACCTCCTCAGGGGCAGGGAAGCCGGGCCCCTCCTCGGAGTTGCCGCAGGAATTTCTGCTCGTGCACTGCCTCTGGCTACCGGCCTGCCGCGCCGAGAGCGATCGGCCACGGCCGGACCTGGTGGCACCGGGGCATCGTTGAAGCCCGCCGAGACGGCGGTCAGCCATCGCAATCCCCGTCGGCGGCCCAGCGACCTCCGCAACCAGGCTCCTTGCTTCCCCGACGTCGTCGACTGGGTCATGCGTGCAGCCACACGGTGGGAGCTGCCAGGTGGCTGGTCCTCGCGGGGAGGGAGGTGCCGTGTTCTACGGTCTTGGTGGAGGTTTTGCGGTTCTGGGAGGAAGGGCGAAGCGTGGCCAGGTTGCTGGGGCAGCAGGAGCTGGATGCGCGGGTGGAGTTCCGGGCGTTCGGTTTTCAGGAGTCGGACGACAGCGTGGTGCCGGTGCCGTTCCCGGATGACTTCGACTGGGGGGTGTTCCTGCAGGAGCGTGTCCGCCGGTTCGATGTGTTCAGCGCTGGTCACACTCACACCGCCGCGGTGACAGCCCGTGTCTGGGACGGCCCGCCCGACCACGAGGATGGCGAGTGGGAGGAGCAGGGGGAGATCGACTACGAGTCGGTCACGGGCGAGGTGGCGGTGTGGGGGAGCGGCCGTGCCGAGGAGCTGATCCGGCTTGGCCGCGGGGGGATGTGGCGGGTGAGGGTCCGCTGCGCGGGCAGGGCGGAGGTGGAGCGTGTGACGCGGGATGAGGGCACGGCGTACGGCGTGGAGCGGTACGTGATCGATTTCTGGCCGAAGGCCGGATGAGGGCGGGGCCCGGCACACCCCTGTACCGGGCCCTGCTGTTGGACGTCTGTGCCAGTTGATCTTTACGATGAAGCCGTCTTCGGGTCCGTCGATGATGCGGTGGGCGTTGTAGAAGCCGCGCAGCAGGGTTCCGCCGGCTCCGTTCTGGTCGCCGGGGACGGGCTGGACGGAGAAGTTGTTCTTCTCGACGTGGGGGTCGTACTCGTCGATCGCGGATCCTTCGTAGGTGGAGGCGAAGGGGAACTCGTCGCACTCCCTTGCCGCCGTCGGTGTAGTTGGCTCCCCAGTAGCGCTTGCACTCGCGGACCGAGACGGGCCGGTTGCGGTCGAGGCGCTTCGTCTTCGTTACCGGCAGAGTCTTGCTCGTCACAGGCGTTGCGGCCGCCGGCCAGTCGACGGCGATGTCGCCCTTGAGACCGATCTTCAGACCTGACACCCCGGTACTGCCTCTGCGACAGCCAGCCATGAGCGCACGGGCGAGGAGGCCCGGCTCGCGGATGTTGCGGCCGCCCACCTGGCTGCCTGCGGCGTCGGCCTGCAGATGCTCGACATACAAAGGAGCAGGCAGGAGGCAGAGATGAAGGCTGCGAAGCGGGTTCAGCGCGGACCCCGGAAAGCCTGGCTCTGCTCCGCTGTCGTGCGCCGGCGACGGAGATGCGCAGGCTCGTGCGGAGCCTGTGTCGTGCGGCGGACCACGCCGGGGACCTCCTTGCCCCTGACGAGGTAAGCAAGATTACCGAGTGGAAGGCGCGCGCAGGTCTCGAGGATCCGGGCAGGTCCGAACCCGAGGCGCCGGCGCGTCCGAAGGTGCCATCGCCGCGGCACGAGCTGGTGGCCCGCCGGTTTTGGATCAAGGAACACTGCCCACGCTGCTTCGCCGTCGTGGGCAAGGACTGTGTGAACGACGACCGGATGGGCCGCAGAAGGGTCCGGCCATACCCACACGACGAGCGTGTTCAGCCCATCCTGGATGAGCGCGCGCAGCGGAGCAGCGCAGAATGAGTTCCCGGTCTCCCGGCTCGCCGGCCGTGCTGGCTGTGGCGTGTCCCGACTGCGGAAGGGAAGCCGGCCAGGTTTGTAGCTCTCCCCGTGGCTCGCACTGGGGACGAGTGGAGCGTGCTGCCGGGCGAGGGGGACGGCACTGAAGTGGCTCTTGCCTGGCGGGGGATAGGCAGGCAACGTTGATCGACAAGGCCGTGCTCAGTCGGTACGCGGTGGCGCGAGAGGGCGTGGGGCCGTCTTTGGCTGGGGACGCTGGTGGTGAGGCGCATAAGGGGGCTTGATGGGGTATACCGCTGTACATCCGTTATGGGGCAGGCTGGACGCGTCGCTGGACGATCTCGGGTGTGGTCGCGCCTGGACGGACGTCCATCGCGTCAAGGGGCTGGAGCTGGCGTGTCCGGAGTGCCGGGGACGGGTCTTCGCCCGGGTATCCCAGTACAGCGCCCGGCACTTCTACCACCAGGTGCGGCCGAAGGACTGCGAGCTGGCGAACGAGTCGCCTGAGCACCACCTGCTGAAGCTGGAGCTGGCCCTGGCTGCCCGGGCAGCGGGCTGGCGGGCGGACCTGGAAGTCAGCAGCGAGGCCCGGAACTGGCGCGCCGACGTGATGGTCTTCGACGAGCACGGCCGTCCCTTCATGGCATTGGAGGCGCAGCTGTCGCCGATGACGCCGCAGGACGCCCAGATGCGCACGGACCGCTATGCGCAGGACGGGGTGGCGGTGTGCTGGGTCGCCTTGACGGACCGGCCGTGGGAGAGGGTCGTACCCTCGTTGCGGGTGCGCTTCCCACAGCAGCGCGGCGAGACCTGGACGGTGTGGCACGGGATGGTGCGCTACGCCTGGGCGCCGCGCACCTTGAAGGCGAAGGCGAAGTGGGAGCACATAACCTGCTCGCTCGGTGACGCGATCAAGTGGGTCCTTGAAGGACAGGTACACGTTCACACCGGCGTGAACGGCGCGGTGTGGTGGACGGCTCCCGCGTACGAGCGCATGGCCGTCGCCCGCGCCCAACTGGAGGCTGAGGCCGAAGCCGTTACACGGGCAGCCGACGCCGAGCGTCGCCGCCAGGAGGCCGAGGAACGGGCCGCTGCTGCTGCTCAACGTCGCCAAGCGGCCGAGGAGCGTGTGCGAGAACGGAAGCGCGAGCGGGCGGCGGAGTTGCAGCGGCTGGCTGGCTTCTTCGAGTACGCCGGCCTGGATGCCTTGGTGTGGGAGCCCTTCACACAGATGGTCCGTTCCGCTTCGGGCAAGGCGATCACCTACGGCGATCAGAGCCCGGCCCACGGCCGCGGGCTGCTCGTCTACTCCCGGGCGACGGGAGGAAGCGGCGGGTTCAACCTGGCCGGCGTGGTGTGCCCTGATCCGAAAGCGCTCGCCCGGTGGCCGAGAGATCTGACGATCCTGGTACCGAATCACACTTGGCTCTCACGTATCCAGGCTGCCGCCAGGAGCCCGCTGAAGGTCGCTGTGCTGAACCCGGTCACCAGGCGCAGCGACTTCGTCCGGGTCGCCCCGTACGGGACTGCGGATTCACCGGTTGGGCCCGTTGGGCTCGGTTGGTCCAACAGGCCCAACAGCGCGTGACCAGACCGGCCCGTGCCGTCGGTTGGCGTGACTCGGTGCCGTATCCGTTCGACTCTTCGGAAGCGCCTCCGGATAGATCAGGCGGCGCCGATACTGGCCCGACGCCTATCGGAAGGAGTCCGACGTGATCGACGACGAGCAGCAGCTCGCCGCCCTCCTCGACGCCCTGCCCGGACGGTACGAGGCCCGGTTCTGGCGCGATCTCAAGGAAGCCGCGGGCATGTACCGCATACGTTCGACGATGTCCTCCGCTGTCCGCGACGCTGAGGACGGCGACTTCGAACCCCTTGCCGAACTCGTCCTCGAGGCTTGTGGTAACGATGCCCGGCACGAGGCGGTCACGGCCGTCCTCGCTGGCCACCTCGGTGGGACCCTGCAAGCTCGCGGCTGGGTCGTCGACGCCCTCGCCATCGCCGGGCGGATCACCCGTGCCAACGCTGATGCCCCGCTCGAATCCCTCGCCGAGAAGTGGTGAATCCGGGCCCGACTCGTCGGCAACCGCAGCTCGTATGCTGACTCGTCCGACCCGACCAGGCTCTTTTTGAGCACGCTGAAGCTGACAGATCCGCGCTTGCCGCGTCGTCGACATGGAAATTCGTGTCTCCACGCTGCCCCTCAACCCCCACTGCGCCCTCTCCCCGCACGCCGCGGGCATGACCCGTTCGGCGATGCGGGAGGCCTCGCGCAGACTCGTCGCCGAGTTGCCGCGCTACGTCGAGGAGGGCGCCGGATAGGACCTCTTCCGCGACGTCCCGTCGAGGCTTCCGCAGCACGTACGCTTGAACCGCGCGGCCCTGCCGTGCCCCGGCCCCCGTGGAAGAGGACGCCCATCGCCATGCTTGATCAGTCGCACGCCGACCCTTCGGACGGGCACAGCTTCCGTACCACCGAAGTGGACGTCGCACGCGACTGGCTGAAGGCGGCCTACGGGACGAGCCTGCGCATGAAGACGCCCGCCCCCCACAGCTCCTTCCGTTACGCCCGCACCAACGCCGGTCCTGTGTCGCTCAGCACCCTCGCGCTGCCCACGGAGTACGCCTACGCCACCCGTCCCCTCGGGGCCGTGGCCGTCACGCACGTGGTCGGCGGCCGCATGGTCGGGGAGTGCGCGGACGACGTCACCGAAGCCGGGCCGGGCGACGTCCTCGCGATCTCGCAGCCCCACCTCCCCTACGCGGGACGGGTGTTCGCGGCCGAGCTGCGCGCCGTGACCGTACCGATCGCCCTCGTGGAAGAGGTCGCGGGCCGCCCACCCGGGCACACCGCCCGTCCGCTGCGCTTCAGCCGCTTCACTCCCGTGTCGAAGGCCATGGCCGACCAGTGGAAGAGGACCGTCGGCTACGTGGAGGAGAGCGTCCTGGCCCTGCCGGAGGGCGGAGAACGGCTCGTGGTCGACGCCGCCGCCAGGATGCTCGCCGCGGTCCTGCTGGCTGCCTTCCCCACCGACGCCCACCCCGATCCCGTGCTCGCGGACACCCGGGACGCGACGCCGCAGACCGTCCGCCGGGCCGTCGCCTTCATGGAGTCGCAACCGGACGGCGAAATCGGCCTGGCCGACATGGCAGCTGCCGCAGGGGTCACTCCCCGGGCCCTCCAGTACGCCTTCCGGAGCCATCTCGACACGACCCCGATGGCCTACCTGCGCCGCGTACGCCTGGCCCTGGCCCGTGCCGACCTGGTCGCGGCGGATCCCGCGCGGGACACCGTCACGGCCATCGCCCACCGCTGGGGCTTCCACCATCAGGGGCGTTTTTCCGCCGCCTACCGAGAGGCCTACGGCGAGCTTCCCCGCCGCACCCTCGCCGGGGCCTGAGCATTCAGCGTCGCGCTCGGCCCCCTCCGTCCGCCGGAGTCGTTCCGGGCCGCAGGACGAGGAGGCACTCCTCGCGGGTGGCGACAGCGAAGCCCGCATCGCGCAGGACCACGGCGAGGGCAGTCCGCAGCGCCTCGCGCAGGCCCGCCAGGGCGGTGAACCGGGACAGGTCCTCCTCGTGGCCGTGGATCCGGAGGGTCGGCCTCAGCACCTCGCGGGCGACCCACCCCACCATGACACCGTCGGGGGCCGCCCATACACGCAGTCCGTCCCCCTCCGCCGACGAGGTGTCGAACCCGGCCCGGGCAAGGATGCGCCGGACCCGCGCGCAGTCGTCGTCGCGCCTTTCCTCGGAGGGCTCGGTGGTCGGTTCGGCCTGTCGCGGTGGCATGTGCCCAGTTCAGCCTCCGCGGGCTTGAGGAGAAAGCCGCTGAGCGAACGAGATCCGCACGCGGCAGCCGCACAACGAAACAGTCGTCCGACCGGCCGCGCCCGTGTGAGACCTGAAAGGCGGGGCAGGCGCGGTGTCGTGCAAGGCAGCACATCCGAGCCGAGCAGAAGGGACCACTCGTCATGACCGGGAACGTGTGGGGTTACCGCGGGACGTCCGGCCACCTGCAGGGCGTCGATCTGAGCGGATTCAAGGTCGAGGCCGTCGACGGCGGCATCGGCAAGGTGGACAAGCATTCGGACGAGGCCGGCTCCGCGTACATCGTGGTCGACACCGGCCCGTGGATCTTCGGCAAGGAGGTCCTCCTTCCGGCCGGCACCGTCTCGCGGATCGACGTGGACGAGGAGAGGATCTACATCGACCGGACGAAGGAGCAGATCAAGAACGCTCCCGAGTTCCACCGCGACACGCACCTCGAGGACGCCGGCTACCACGACGAACTCACCGCCTACTACCGGGTCGGCGACGCCTTCGGCGGCCGTCCCCTCTGAACCGCCGCAAGGAGCACGCGAGATGACCGAGCACAAGAAGCACCGGCGCACCACCCCGCCCTCCAAGGCGCCGGGGGAGAGCGGCGACCGCGAGGCGCGCAAGGAAGCCGAGGAGGCCGTCGCCCCGGGCAGCCGGGATGGGGAGGCGGGGGACGCCCTCACCCCGAACACCGACGCCCAGCGCCGTACGGCCGACCGCGACCGCCGGCGGTGACGGCTCCGGCTGCGGCTCCCCGGCGCTCCTGAGGCGCCGGGGAGCCGCCGCACGGCACTGGGTCCTCAGCCGAGGAAGGACAGCCGTACGGTGCGCTGCGGGTTGTCCCCGTTGGTGTCCACCAGGACGACCGACTGCCAGGTTCCCAGCGCGAGTTCGCCCCCGACGACCGGCAGTGTGGCGTGCGGCGGCACGAGCGCCGGGAGCACGTGGTCGCGGCCGTGGCCGGGGGAGCCGTGCCGGTGGCGCCAGCGGTCGTCGGCGGGGAGCAGCGTGCGCAGGGCGTCCAGCAGGTCGTCGTCGCTGCCGGCGCCCGTCTCGATGACGGCGAGCCCGGCCGTCGCGTGCGGGGTGAACACGTTGAGGAGCCCGTCGCGCCCGCGGGCGACGTCGCGGAGGAAGCGGGCGCAGGCGGCGGTCAGATCGTGGACGGCCTCGGCGGAGCCGGTGGTGACGTCGATGGTCCGGGTGGTGAAGTGGTCTGTCATCCCTCCATCCTCGCGCGGGGCCGGCGGCCGGCCGCCAGGCGCGCGGCATTGCGCGACGCGGCTCGCCCGCCACCCCTTGCCCCGGACACCCGGCCACAGAGCCTCCCGAACAGAACCTTCCGACACGCCCGATTCCGGCGTGCGCAGCGCCTCCCCGGGAGGGATCACCATGGATCGCCGGGGGGAGGCGCCGCGGCGGCCGGACGGATGCCCTGAGCGATTCACTGCACCGTGTGGGCGACCACGTGGGGCAGGTGTGTGAAGAAGGAGACGGCTTCCGTACGCCAGTGGGGCGTCCATGCGGCGGCTTCGGCGGTGGCGTTCTGCGCGTGGCGCCGGATGTCGGCGCGTATCCGGGCGTCGATGCCGTGGCGCCGCGCGAGGTCGCGGATGTGGTCGACGGACTCCCGGGGGCAGTCGACGTCGCCGAGCGCCTTCTCCACCACCGCCCGCTCGGCACCGTCCGTGGCGGCCAGTACGGCGCGCACGGCGTACGTGCGCCGCCCCGCACGGATGTCGGAGCCCGGGCCGGCACCCCCTTCCCCGAAGAGGTCGAGGTAGTCGTTGCGCATCTGGCCGGCTATGCCGAGCGCGGTGGCATAGCGGCGCAGCCGTTCGTCGTCGGCGGCGAGGTCGGCGCCCGCAGCCAGCAGGCCCAGGCGAAGGGGCGCAAGGATCGAGTACCGGGTGGACTTGAACTCGGTGACGCAATGGAGCAGTTCCTCGTCCGGCAGCGGACTGGAATCCCGTTCCAGGTCGATGATCTGCCCGGCGACGGTCTGGGCGCCGGTGTCCAGCTGGACCCTGAGCATGGCCTGCTTCACCTCGGCCGACGCGGCGCCGTCGAGCAGGACGCGTACGGACAGGAACGCGGCGAGGTCGCCCGCGAGGATGGCCAGCGCCGAGGCGGTGCGCTCGTCGTCCGGGAACTCCTGCCGGTACGCGTAGTAGGTGGAGGGACCGCCGCGCCGTTCGGGGCTGTCGTCGATGATGTCGTCGTGGACGAGCCCGTGCGTCTGCAGGAGTTCCAGGCTGAGCGCGGCCTCGTCCAGGCCGGGAACCTCCCCCTCGGTCACCAGCCGCGCCGCCTCGTAGACGAGGGCCGGACGCAGCCGCTTGCCGCCCCGCAACGACAGCTCCCGCAGCAGCTCCAGGGCGCGCGGCGTGTAACGCCCCAGGGTGGGGCCGCCCATGCGGTCCGCCACTTCGTCGAAGTACGTTGCGAAGCGGGCGTCGAACCGTCGCGCGTGCTCGGCGGCGCGTCGGGCCGCGGCGGCCACGGGGGTGTCGTGCACGGGGCCGACCTTTCGGTGAGCGAGCGGGAGCGCGGGGTCGGCCGGCCGGCCGAGGAGAACGATCGCCAAACCTATCAGCGGGGTCGAGGAAGGCTCCCGGCGCCGCCTCGTCCAGAGCAGCAGTCGGAAACCGGCGGCGCCGCCGGAGACCGTGCCTGCCGGGGGCCGACGGGCGACCGGCAGGCGGAGCAGTGCTGCGACGCGCTCCGGCGGCTCGGGGTTCCCGGTAGCGGGCGACGGCCGAGAGGAAGGCGTCGTTCTCCTCCCGGAGGCGACCGTGACGCGTACCCCGGCTCCCGGGAACGCGCGCACCAGCACACCGTGGCGGGCGCAGAACTCCTCGAACTCGGCGGCTCGTTCCCCCAGCGCATCCACACGAAGTAGGCCTGCGAGGGGGTCGCCGGCTGCTCCCGGCCCGGACGAGCCGGGCGTACAGCCGGTTCCGCTCCCGGATCACCGCCGCCGAGCGCGCGCGTACGTCCTCGGGGCGGTCGAGGGCGGCGAGCGCGGCGGCCTGGGCGAGCCTGCTGACCGCGAACGGAACGGACACCTTGTGCACCGCGGACACCACCGCAGGTGCCGCCACGCAGTAGCCGATGCGTACTCCGGCCGGCCCGTACGCCTTGGAAAGGGTGCGCACCACCGCGAAGTTCGGGCGTTCCCGGACCAGGTCGAGCCCGTCCGGGCACGCCCGGATCTCCAGGTACGCCACGAGCGGCGCGACCGGCGGCGCGTCGGGGTCGAGCAGGACATCGCGGTCGTACACCGGCCGGGACCCGACGAGGGTCTTCGTAGCGCCAGACGCCGCCCTGGACCAGCAGCGCGCCGACGAGTCCCCGGCCGGTCTCGATCTCCCGGCGCGGGGGCGGGAAACAGCCGTCCACGGTGGCGCACAGGACGAAGAGCTGCGCTGTCGCCATCACGGCGACACGGCCTCCAAGGCGGCTCGCAAGTCTTCCGGGGAGCTGAACACGTGTCCCTGTAGACCGACTTCGCGTGCCGCCCGCACGTTGTCCGCGCGGTCGTCGACGAACAGGATCTCCTCGGGGGGCAGCCCGAGTTCCCGGATGCACCACTGGTAGGCGGCAGCCTCCGGCTTCGCGCTGCCGATCCGGCAGGAGAGTCCGCGCACCGCGAATCTCTCGAGCCAGGGCTGGGTTGCCTCGTACCGGGCGGCCAGTTCCTCGGGGATGTTGGAGAGGAGCCCGAGGACGAACCCCCGGTCGGCGAGGTGGCCGAGCAGGTCCACGGTGTGCTGGTCGATCTCGCTCCAGCTGGCGAGGTCGGCGGCGATCAGATCCGCGGTCAGGCGGGCGTCGAGGGGGAGTCCCAGCTGCGCGCAGACCTTCTGCCAATAGCCGGGGCCGGTCAGTTCCCCGCGGTCGTAGGGGGCGCGCTGCGCCCAGTACGCCTCCCAGAAGTGGTCGGGGTCGCCGCCGGCCGTGCGCTCGAGTGCGCCCTGCGACTCGGCTGACTGCACCCGGGCGATGACGCCGAACATGTCGAAGAGAACGGCTTTCATGTTTCGGACTTCCTCCTGTCGCTGGTGCTGCTCGTGTTCCGCAAGTTCCGCAAGTTCCGCATGGTCCTCTTGGTCCTCGTCTTTCCTCAGGTTCGGGGGGCGGCGACGGCATCGCTGCGTCCGGTCGTGCCGGGGCGGTCCACCCCACCGGGATCGGGGGCGTTGCGCCGCAGCCACAGGCTCAGGACGCCGCACACCGCGGCGAGCACGAACAGGACCAGGGGCACCGGCGTCACGTCCATCGTGTCGATGACACCGCCCAGCAGCGGCGGGAAGGCCACGCCGCCGATCATCGAGGCGGCGATCACGTAGGCACCGGCCGCGGTCACGCTGGGGACGGCGCGGTTCAGCCAGGGCAGGCAGGTCGGGAAGATCGGCGCGATCATCAGCCCGACGCCGAAGTACGCGTACGGGGCGAGGGCGGGCACCGTCGCCAGGAGCAGGAAGCCGGCCATGCCCGCGCAGCAGACGATCAGGATCGAAGGCGCGGACCAGCGCAGGCTGAGCGGCGCGACGACGAACCGGCCGACGGTCATCGCCGCCCAGTAGGCGGAGGTCGCGGTGGCGGCGGTGGCCGCACCGTAGCCCACGGCTTCGAGGTGGGTGGGCTCCCAGCCGCCGACGCCGGTCTCGATGGCGACGTGCAGCACGTAGATGCCGATGAACACCGCGATGATCGGGAGCACCCGGGCGCCGCCCGTCGAGGCGCCCTCGGCCGGGGCCGGCCGGGGCTCCCGGAGGGCCACCCCGCCCAGGGTGAACAGGATCAGCAGGCTGATCGCGCCGATGCCGAGGAAGATGTCGGGGTAGTGGTCCGCGCCGAGCCAGCCGATCAGGGCCGGGCCGGCGATGGCGCCGACACCGAAGTGTCCGTTGAGCAGGTTGAGCATGGCGGTGCTGCGGCGGCCGAACCCGACGGCGAAGAGCTGGTTGAGGCCGTAGTCGATGCCGCCGAAGCCGAGGCCGATGACGAACGTGCCGGCGAGCGCCAGTGTCCAGTTCGGCGAGAAGGCGAAGACGGCCGCACCGGCCGCCATGAGCACGTAGGAGCCGCCGAGCAGCATCCGGTTGTTCAGCCGGCCCCGCAGGAGGTGGTAGACCAGCACGCCCACCAGTGCGCCGACGAAGTGGGCGCTGAGACTGAGCCCGGCCACGGCGGGGCTGACGCCGTACTCCTCCCGCAGGGCCGGGATCGCCGGTCCATAGAGGGCCTGCAGGGCGCCGATCACCACGAACGCCACGCACGAGGCGATGATCGCGACGGTGGTGAGGAGGGGCCTCCCCGCTTCCGGCAGGTCGGCCTCACTGGGGGAGGACATCGCTCTCCTCATCGGTCTTAGTCGAATGAACATCTTCGACGTTCAAAGCTGCCTGAAATTCACACTATGCCGCTCACGATACTCACTCAAAATGTTCGTTTCAACAGTTCAGATGTGCGGAACGCGCATCAGGGGGCGCTTGAGTGCTCCGTCTGTGCTAAAAGCAGACACATGAACGTGATGGAGAGGCACAAGTTCGTCGTGGGGCTGCTCGTGCAGCAGAACCGCGCGACCGTGGCCGAGCTGGCCCAGGCCACCGGGGCGTCCGAGATGACCATCCGGAGGGACCTGGAGGTACTGGAGTCCCGGGGCGCCCTGCGCCGGGTGCGCGGCGGCGCCGTGAGCAGCCTGCCCGGCGGCGTCGAGCCGCCCTATGCGGTCCGGGCCATGTCCGGGGCGCAGGCCAAGGAGCGGCTGGCTCGCGCCGTGGTCGATCTGCTCACCGACGGCGAGACCGTCGCCCTGGACACCGGCACCACCGCCGTGGCCGTCGCCAAGGCCATGGCCGGCCGCCAGTTCACGGTCACCCCTCTCTCCCTGCATGCCGCCTTCGTCCTCTCCGGGCATTCCGGCATCCAACTGGTGATGCCCGGCGGTCAGGTACGCCCCGAGGAGCTGTCGTTCTACGGACACGCCCCCGTGCAGACCTTCAAGGACCTGTGCTTCGACACGTTCGTCCTGGGTTGCTGCGGTATCGACCCGGTGCAGGGCGCCACCGCCTACAACCTCGACGACGTGCAGGTGAAGCGGGCCGCGGTGGCCGCGGCGCAGCGGGTCGTCCTCGTCGCCACTGCCGACAAGATCGGCCGCACCGCGCTGGGCCGCATCTGCTCGATGGAGGAGATCGCCCTCGTCGTCACGGACGCCCCCGCCGACTCTCCCGCGGTCGAAGCGCTGAGGGAGTTGGGGGTCGAGGTGGTCCATCCGGCGAACGGCTGAACCCAAGGACGGCACTGCTTCGCCCGGGGTGGCCCGCCAGTACTCCGGCACGTTGGGCAAGGTCGGCAACTGCCAGATCGGTGTCAGCGTCCACGCCGCCTCGGACACGGCTTCGTGCCCGCTGTCACGGCGGCTGTTCCTGCCCGCCGCATGGGACGGGCCCCAGGCCGCCGCACGCCGGGCTGCCTGCCGGATCCCCGACAGTGAACATCACCGACCGAAGTGGCAGCTCGCGCTGGAGATGCTCGACGAGATGTCCGCGATCGGCCTGCGGCCCGCCGCACTGGTCGCCGACGCCGGCTACGGCGCGAACGCCGACTTCCGTCACGGCCTGGAGGACCGGGCTCTGGCCTACGTCCTGCAGGTCAAGGGCGAGATGACCGCCCACGGTGAGGATGCCGAGCCGCATCAGCCCGCCTACAGCGGGCTCGGGCCCCGCCCTCTGCCCCGAGCTCGAGAAGGCCGTTATCCCGCCAGGGAGTTCGTTGCCGTCCTTGGGGCGTTGCGGATGTGGTCTGGCTGGTCGGACCCCGACACCTGAGCGGCGTAGAAGCGCCCGCCGACGAATCCGTACAGAGCTTCCCGGCTGTTCCGCCGCGGCGACAGCGGCTCGGCGAGGAGTACTGGGGTGGGTCGACGCTTCATCTCGTGTGGATGCTGTGCCCCGCCGACACGACGACTACAGCGGTCGAATCCGGCGGGATCGGTCTGCCCTCATTTCGCGTCCATCTGTGGGGGCGGCACCGCCCCGAGGACCGCACCCCGGCCTTGCCGAGGGGCGTGAGGGGCAGTGGGAAGAGCCTGACACGTCGGTGAGGGCAGGAGGAACGTGGCGGCCACGGCAGCGAGGAGAGTGGCCGCGGCGGCCAGGAAGGCCGTGCCGGTCAGGCCGGCGACGAAGGATTCGTGTGCCGCTGCGAGGAGTTCCTCGCGCAGGGAGTCGGGCAGTGTGGGGGCGGTGTCGATCGGCGTGAGGCCTTGGTGGGTGACGGTCTGAGCCAGGGATGCGGGCACGTCGGTGCCGGCGAGGCGGTCGGCCATGCGGTGGCTGTGGATCGTCACGAGGAGAGATCCTTGTACGGCTACGCCCAGTGCCGAGCCGATCTGACGTGTGGCGTCGTTGATGGCTGAGCCGAGTCCGGCACGATCGCCCGGGGTTGCTCCCATGACGGTCTCCGTCGCGGCCGCTGCCGACAGACCCGCGCCCACGCCCGCGACCGTCTGGAAGACGACGAGATGGCCGTACGCGGAGTTGGCGGTCGTGGTGGCGAGGAAGGCGAAGGCGGCCGTCGCGACGATCAGCCCTGCCACGATCGTGAACCGATTTCCCCACCGGGCTGCGAGCGGCAGGCTGCCCGCGGCCCCGATCACGAGTCCGGCCGGGAGTGCCAGGGTTCGTAGCCCTGCCTGCCAGGGTGTGTAGCCCAGTACCCCTTGCAGGTAGAGGGTGGTGATGAACAGGGCTCCGAACAGGGAGAACGACATCAGCGCCAGAACTGCGGCCCCCACCATCACGGAGGGACGGCGCAGCAGGGAGAGCGGCAGCATCGGATGCCGGGCAGTGGCCTGTCGGGCGGTGAACGCCGTGAGCAGCAGGCCGGCAGCACCGAAGGCCGCCAGGACGGGTGCTCCGGTCCAGCCGTGGGTGGGGGCTTCGATGAAGGCCCATACCAGGGACAGCAATCCGGCGGCGGACGTGAGGGCGCCGGGCACGTCGATGGGTTTGCCCGATCCGCGCGACTCGGGCACCACCAGCACAGCGAGCACGACCGTGACGGCGATGACGGGCAGGTTGATCCAGAAGCCGGCGCGCCAGGAGAAGTGCTCGACGAGCCAACCGCCGATCACGGGTCCGGTGAGACCGCCCGCGCCGAGAACCGCCGTCCATGCCGCGATGGCCCGTCGGCGCAGCTGTGGTTCGGGAAAGAGGTTGTGGATGGTCGACAAGGTGGCGGGCATCAGCAGGGCCGCTCCCGCGCCCATGCCGCCGCGTGCCGCGATCACCTGCTCCGGTGTCCGGGCGAGGGCGCCCAGCAGTGACGCTCCAGCACACAGTGCCAGTCCGATGACGAAGGCGCGCCGACGTCCGATGCGGTCGGTCAGTGCACCTGCCGTCAGGACAGTACCGCCCAGGACGAGGGCGTAGCCGTCGACGATCCACTGGATCTGGGCCATCGACGGCCGGAGATCGGCCTGCAGATCGGGGACGGCGACATTGAGCATGGTCATGTCTATGCCCAGGAGGAACAGGCCCAGGCACACGGTCAGCGTCGCCGCCCAACGCCGGAGGTCACCCGATGGCGGCGTCGTGGTCGCGCTCACGGCTGGGTTGCGTATCGCCTGGCGGCGAGGAGGTCCTTACCGAGCCGGTCGGTCAACTCGCGTGCCTGGTCACGGGGGTAGGCATGGGAGCCGGGGAAAATGCGGGGTGTGACCGGCTGAGCTGACAGGTCGCTCCAGGTATGCAGGAACTCTGGAGGGAAGACGGCGTCGTCGCGGGCGCCGTACAGGGAGAGCGGCAGGTCCAGGGGCGGTTCGTCGTACTGGTGGTACTGCAGTGCCATCAGAATGTCCGCGAGGAACGGTGTGTACGCCGTGGCCATGGCTCGGGGATCGGCCAGGAGTTCCTCCGGAATGGGGCCGTAGAGGTCAGCCAAGCGTGCGCGACCGGCGAGCATGACCCGGGCGAGCTGTGCGATGGGCACGTCGAGGTGTGGGGCGGGCCACGCGGACAGCGCGAGGAGCAGGGGGCCGCGGTGTTGCCTGCGACGCAGGACGCGTGTGGTGGCGTAGGCAAGCAGGGCTCCGACGCAGTGCCCGAACAGGGCGAACGGTCGGCGGTCGTCCACTTCATGGATCACCTCGGCCAACCGGTCGGCGACCTCGTGCGGGTCGGTCAGACACAGCTGCTCGGCGAGCGCTCCGCGGCCCGGCAACTGCACGGCGAACAGATCCACCGTCTCGGGGAGATGCTCGGCCCAGGTTCGGTAGAAGGCGGGACCCAGACCCGCAGGTGGTACGCATACCAAGCGCAGAGTCGCGGCGGGCCGACGGGTGATCGCGACGAGCGAAGGCCGGCCGGCCAGGTTGTGGCCGATGGGCGATGCCACGAGATGGTGTCCCCTCAGGTCTGCAACGGGCTCGGGTGCGGTGACGGGTTCGGTGTCGCACCCGGTCGACGGTCAGTCGTTCGCGTTCGCCTGGTAGCCCAGGCGGGTGAGCACGCGTTGGGCGATCTCCGACAGATGCGCGGCTCCGGACACTTCCATTACGGGGAGTTCACAGCCGAAGTCCCTGCTGACTACTTCGGTGAATTCCAGGGACATCAACGAGTCCACGCCCAGCAGGTCCAGACGTCGCCCGCGGTCGATGCGTTCCGGGGTGGTCTGCAGGACGTCCGCCAAGAGCTCGGCGAGTTTCTCCTCGACCAGCTTGGCGGCCTGTGCGGGAGTGGCCTCGGCGAATGCGACCCGCATCCGGTCCGCGGATCCGGTTTCGTCCCGTTTGCGGAGCAGTCCGGCGGTGCGCGGTACCGCCAGGTCGGGCGTGAGACGCCCCAGCCGGTCCCAGTCGAAGTGACCGACGGCGACGACCCGGGCGTCCGGGTGGACCAGCAGTCGATCCAGTTCCGTGAGCGCGTCGGCGCTGGCCAGCTCGTTGAGCCCCAGTACGGCCATCTCGTCGTTCCGTCCGGTGCGGTGCACGTACCCCGAGTCGCCGATGGCACCCCACTGGACGGCCAGGGCCGGTACGCCGGCCCGGTGACGGTCGCGGACCAGCGCCTCCAGGACCATGTTGCCGGACACGTAGGGGGCTTGTCGGATGTTGCCGATCAGGGCGGCCACGGAGCTGTAGACGACGAAGAAGTCCAGGGGGCGGTCGCGGGTGAGTGTGTCCAGGAGCAGGCCACCGGTCATCTTGGGGCCCAGGACCGCACGCAGGCGCTCGTTCGACGATCCGGCCAGCGGCGCGTCGTCGAGAACCATGGCCGCGTGGACGACACCGGCCAATCGGCGTCCGGAGGCGTCGATGTCGTCGAGGACGCGTCGCAGCGCCGCTTCGTCGGTGACATCCGCCGCGTAGGCGGTGACGTCGGTCCCGTCATCGCGGAGGTCCGCCAGGAGCGATGCGGCTTCGGGGGCCTCGGTGCCGCGGCGGCCGAGGAGGGTGAGGTGACGGGCGCCGCGGGCGGCGAGGTGGCGTGCGGTGGCGGCACCGAACCCGCCGAGGCCGCCGGTGACCAGGTACGTGGCCGTGGAATCCAGGTCGGGCCCGGTCAGCGGACTCTGGACCTGTACACCCTCCTCGAACGTGATCACGATCTTGCCGGTGTGCCGGGAGTGCTGGAGGCTCGTGAACGCCTCCTCGATGCGCCGGGCCGGGTAGGCGCGGAAGGGCAGCGGGTGATATGTGCCGTCGTGTACGGAGGCGGCGAGAGCCGCCAAGGCGGTGTCCAGGACGGCTGACGTTCCTCCGACCATGGTCGTCAGGTCGACGCCGAAGAACGCGAGGTTGTGCGCGAAGGGGGCCAGCGGCAGCCGACTGTCCATCAGGAAGTCGCGCCTGCCCAGCTCCAGGAATCTGCCGTGCGGTTTGAGCACGCCAAGGCTGCGGACAAGTGCCTCGCCGGCGAGGGAGTTGAGGACCACATCGACGCCCTGGCCGCCGGTGAGGTCCTTGACCTGTTCCGCGAAGTGCAGTCGGCGCGAGTCCAGGACGTGTTCGACGCCCAGTAGTCGCAGCAGATCGCGCTTCACGGGGGTTCCCGCGGTCGCGATGACATGTGCTCCCACCCGGCGGGCGTATTGAAGGGCGGCCAGGCCGACTCCGCCCGCCGCGCCGTGTACCAGGAGCGTCTCGCCCGCGGTGAGTCGCGCCAGGTACCCGAGGCTGTATTCGACGGTCAGGCCGACCAGCAGCAGCGTGGCGCCCTCGGCGGACGTCATGCCGGCCGGCAAGGCCATGACGCGGTCGGCGCGGGCCCGGACATGGGAGCCGAAGCAGCCTTCCGCCAGCGCGGCGACGCGGTCTCCTGGCGCGAAACTGGTGACCCCGGGGCCGATCGCGGTGATCACCCCGGCGCATTCGAAGCCGATGCCGGCGCTGTCCGGCCGAGGGGACGAAGCGGCTGGGACGTGGCCAGTCGCGATCATGATGTCTTTGTAGTTCAACGCGGCCGCCCCGACAGCGACCACGACTTCACCTGCCCGCGGGCGGGGAATGTCGGCGGGGCGCCAGCCCAGCCGGTAGTGCAGTCCCGGCGCGTTCAAAGTGAGCGTGTAGCCATCGGCGCCGCTGCAGCCTCGTGGCGGGTCCAGGGGCCTGACCACCGTCACGAACCGGCCCGCCGGCGTGAGGAGAACCTCGTCCTCTTCCGGTCGCAGGAGCATTTCCCGCGTTACCCGTTCAGCCAGCAGGTGCCGGTCCTCGGCGTCCCGTACTCCGGCGAGGGCGATCCGGCGGACGGTCAGGTTCTGGTGCTCGTTCGCCAGGGTGCGGGCTGCGCCCCACGCGGCGGCGGATTCAGGCACGGGCGGCGTGGACACGACGGCGTCGCGGCCACAGCTGACCACCCACACGGTGAGATCGGCGGGGTCCGGCCGCTGCTCGCAGGCGGCACCGACTGCCCCCAGTACCGCCAGATGGCACGCCGCCGTCTCGGTCTTTTCGGTCGCCGAGCCGGCCTCGCCTGCTTCGGCGATCAGGACGACGTCGCTCGGGGACTGCTTGCCGCACAGAAGTGCCGTCCACGACTCGACGGTGTCCTCGACGGAAACGGCACGGACTGCGCCGTCGTGGCCGTGCTCACGCAGGGCGGCAACCACTGAACCCGTCATCGGGGTCTGCGTACGGCTGTTGCACGGCAGCTCACCCACCAGCCAAGTGCGGGACCCGGTGTCGTGCGCGGAGTGCCCCTCCGGGACGCCGCCCGGATCGAGGCCTGGGGAGCGAGGCCTGCGGGCAGCGAGGATGACCGAGTTGTCGCTGAGCGAGGCAGCTGCTGCCTGACCGCTCTGCGCGGTGGCGGAGAATCCGCAGTCGCGCAGGAGGGGCTCCCACTCAGCGCGCGCCAACAGCGGCCCTGCGGGACGCAGCTCGTCGTCGGTCGTCTCCCAGAACGAGTCCAGCAGACCGAAGACCGGTGCGAGCAGGCTGTTGTCGTGGTACTCCAGCGCGAGCAGGTGTCCGCCGTCGGCCAGCAGGTCAGCGACGCGGCGCAGAGCGGCCTTGAGGTCCTTCGTGGCGTGCAGGACGTTGGATGCGACCACGATGTCGAACGAGGACTCCGCGAATCCCTGGCCGGCAGGGTCGGCATCCAGATCCAGAGTCCGGTAGTCGACGAACTCGTAGCGGGACAGGCGATGCTTGGCCTGCGAGAAGAAGGCGGGCGAGATGTCGGTGAAGGTGTAACAGGTGCGCTCGGGTGGCAAGTGCGGCACCAGCGCGGCCGTGGTGGCTCCGGTACCTGCGCCCACTTCAAGGATGCGCAGCGGGCGATCGCGCGGCCACCGTTCCACGATGCCCGACATCAGTGTTTCGCAGATTCGGCCCTGATAGCCCATGGCGACACCGTCGTAGAAGCGCGCGGCCAAGGCGTCGGTGTCGGAGAACAGCAACTCCACAGGACTGACGGTCCCCCGAAGTACCCCGCTCAAGTGCTGTCCGCAGAGGCCGTACGTCTGCGCCATGACGGCCCAGGCCGGGTAATCCCTCAGCAGCGCGTCGAACAGCTCCTGCGGGGCGGGTTCCCCCGTCAGGCGCCAGCGATCGGTCCCCTCTGCGGTCAGGACACCGTGCTCGACTGCCGTGCCCAGCACATGGTGCAGCAGCCGAGTGAACTTGGCATCGGGACCTGCCGCAAGCAGCGATTCCACGGTCACGACGTCGGTCTCGGGCACGAGTTCGCGTACGGCGGCGCCGACGAAGTGCGCCACCATCCGCAGCAGGTCCGTGCGGAAGGCGCCGTACGGACCTGCGGTCCACCCGGCGGCGAGCGCGCCCAGGTCCTCCTCACAGGCGGCGAATACCTCCGCGGGAGACGGCAACGGGACCGGGCGGACTGCCTCGCCGGGCAACGGTGCGGCGCGCAGCACCTCCGTCAGCCTCTGGGGTCGCGGCGGGCGGCCCGCCTCGAAGCGGCGGAGCTTGCAGCCCAGGACCTCCAGCGTGACCACCCCGTCGGTGTCGCTGACGGCGATGTCCCACACGGCCTCCTGCGCGGTCGCCGTCCGGGCCCGGACATGCACCAGCCCGGTCTCGGGCATCGGCTGCCAGGCGCGCACCGTCTCGATGGAGGCGGGCAGGAACGGGCAGGCATCCCCGCCGAGGGCGGCGATGAGCGGCATGCCCGCCTGGAGGGCACCGTCCAGCAGGGTGGGGTGGGCCTGATGCCCGGGCGAGGGCTCGATCGTGCACCTGTACTCGGCCAGTACCTCCCCGGGCCCGGTGCGCAGCGCGGCCAGGGGCCGAAACGCCGGTCCGTAGGGCAGGCCGGCCCGCGCGCAGGCGGCGTAGTGCTCCTCCACGGACACCGCCTCGGACAGACGGGCTCGGACCAGGCCAGGGTCCAGGGCCGGCGGCCGGTCCCGCAGCAGGCGCCGGACCCGGCCGCGGGCGTGTTCGTTCCAGTCGCCCTGCTCGCCGCTTCGGCTGCTGACGACGAGCACACCGTCCGGGGCCAGGCTCGTCGACAGCTGGACCCGCAGGTCCGGATCGTCCAACGGCAGCGTCAGGGCCCGGCCGATCCGCAGACCGGTCACCTCGATCGGGGCATCGAGGATCTCCCGCCCCGCGCCCAAGGCCATGTCCACGTATCCGGCGGCGGGCCACACGACCGCCCCCGACACCACGTGATCGCCCATCCACGTCAGGGAGTTCGCTTCGATCTGCCGGCGCCAGACGGGATCGGCAACCGGCTGCCGGGCACCCAGGAGCGGATGCTGCGCCCGCGGGGACGCCGCCTGCGCGGTGTCCTCCAGCCACCAGTCCGGGTGACCGTTCCAGTGCCGCTCCCGCTGCCAGGGATAGGCAGGCAGCTCAGCCACCCTTCCCTGCCTTGGGAAGACCATCGCCCAGTCGACCTGCGCACCGACGGCCAGCAACCGCGCGTAGGCCTCGTCAAGCGCCGCTGGACCCGGCAGCGAGCGCGACACCGTCGTCACGACGGCGACCGGCTGTGTCCGCTTCGCCGCCGCCCGCCGCAGATACGTGCTCAGCACCGGGTGCGGGCCGATCTCCACGAGCACATCGCACTGGTGCTCGGCACCGGTCAGAGCGTCGACGGCCTCGGCGAAGCGCACCGGCTCTCGGACGTTGAGCCACCAGTACGACGCGTCCAGCTCCGGGCCCGCCACGGCGTTCCCGGTAACGGTGGAGATCAGCGGGATCCGGCACTTGCCGGGGCGCACGTCGGCCAACGCCTCGCGCAGCGGGGCCTCGATGATGTCCATGGCCGCGCTGTGGAAGGCGTAGTCCAGGCCCAGATCGACGAAGAAGACGCCCTCGTCGTCCAGGCGGCCCCCGAACTCCTCCAGCGCCATCGCCTCACCGGCGATCGTCACGTCCTGGTCGGAGTTGATCCCGGCGACGGCCAGGCGCTCGCCGTAGCCCTCGGCGGCCAGCCGCCCACACGCGGCGTCCGCCCCGAGCCCGACCGCCGCCATCCGGCCCGCTCCTGCCGTCGCCGCCTGGGCGCGGCTGCGCTCGGCGATCACGCGACATGCCTGGGACCGGCTCAGCGCCCCCGAACAGTAGGCCGCCGCGACCTCACCCACGCTGTGGCCCACGACCGCTGTGGGTTCGACACCGCGGGCGGCCAGTGCGGCCACGACACCGGCCTGCACCGCGAAAAGCAGGGGCTGTGCCACCTCGGTACGCTGCCAGCGCGACGGGTCCGGTGCCCCGGCCAGCTCCGACAGCACCGACCAGCCCAGCATCGGCGCCAACTCCGCGTCCACGGCCATGACCTCGGTCGTGAACGCGCGGTCCCCGCTCAGCAGATCGGAGCCCATGCCCACCCACTGGGACCCGTTGCCGTCGAAAACGAAACCCACCCGGCCCAGGGAAACCGCGGCCGCCGAGACCGCCCCGGCCGCGGGCTTTCCCTCCGCGACGGACCGCAGAGCCGCCGCGACCTGCTGGGGGCCGTCGGCGAGCACGGCGATCCGGTGTTCCTTCCCCGCCCGGCGGCGGCAGGCGGTGTACGCGGCGTTGTAGAAGTCATCTGCGGGCTCCGCGCCGGGTTGCTCCGCCCGTTCCTGGAAGTGCGCACCCCACGCATGCGCAGCGGCTGCGAGCGCCTGGGGTGTCCGCGCGGACACCACCACCGGCAGACGCCCCGTACCACCAGCCGCGTCCTTCGCCGGCGACGGCCCATCCGACATCGACGATGCACCATCCGATGAGCGGGCCGACCTGGCGCCGGGCGCCTCGGCCAGGACCACGTGAGCGTTGGAACCCCCGAAGCCGAAGGAGTTCACCCCCACCACGCCCCGGCCGCTCGTGTCCAGCGGCCGTTGCTCGGTCACCGGCTCCAGCCCCAGAGAGGCGAAGTCGATGGCCGGGTTCGGCGGCATGGAGTGCAGCGTCCCGGGAATCGTCCGCTTCTGCAGGACCAGCAGCCCCTTGAGAAGACCCGCTACGCCCGAGGCCGCTTCCAGATGCCCGAGGTTGGACTTCACCGACCCCACCGGCAATGCCGCCGCCGATCGTCGCCCCCGACCCAGCGTCCTTCCCAGGGACTCGCATTCGATCGGGTCGCCGACCTGCGTACCCGTGCCGTGAGCCTCTACGTAGGCCACGTCATCCGGGTCGATGCCCGCGGTCACGTACACGTGCTCCAGCAACGCTGCCTGTGACCGGGCGCTGGGCAACGCCAGCCCGGAGGTGCGCCCGTCCGCGTTGACCCCGCTCGCCAGGATCACCGCGTGGACGCGGTCACCGTCCGCGAGCGCCGCGGCCAACGGCTTGAGAATCAGTACACCAGCGCCTTCGGAGCGGACGTAGCCGTCCGCCTGCGCCGAGAACGGCCTGCACCGCCCGGTGGGCGAGAGCATCGACGCCTGGGAGAACCCCACGAAGCCGCCAGGGTTGAGAATGACGTTCACCCCACCCGCGAGAGCCAGCGGAGCGCGCCTCGAGCGCAGTGCCTCACAGGCCTGGTGCACCGCGGTCAGCGCTGAGGAACACGCGGTGTCCACCGCGTTCGAGGGGCCGTGGAAGTCGAACACGTAGGAGAGGCGATTGGCGGTGTTGCAGGACGCCGAACCGCCCATCGTGTACGGGCTGATCGTGCGAGGCCGTCGCTGCTGCAGGTCCAAGTAGTCGTGCGAGGAAACGCCCATCACCACGGCCGCGTCGCTGCCTGCGAAGTCTGCCGGATCGATCGCGGCGTCGTCGAACGCCTCGACCGCGCATTCCAGCAGCAGCCGCTGCTGAGGATCGATTCGCGCCGCTTCCTTGGGTGAGATCCCGAAGTAGCCCGCATCGAACGACGTCACGTCATCGAGTAATCCGCCGGCCCCGGTGCAGGACTTGCCGGCCCGTGCCGAGCCGGTGGCCACGAAGGCCGCCGTGTCGAATCGACCGGCGGGGACCTCACCGACCAGATCCCGGCCCTCCTCAAGAGCAGTCCACAGTCCGCCCAGGGATGTGATTCCACCTGGAAGGCGCAGACCGACCCCCACCACTGCCACTGCGTCTCCAGCCGGACTTGCGGGCACCGAGCCTGGGCACGAGACGTCGATCTCAGCTGACAAGGCAAACCTCCGCAGCGCCAGAAGGGGAGCATTCTCAAACCGCCGGGATTTCGTTGCAACCAGCAGCGG
Organism: Streptomyces katrae; assembly: GCF_000717655.1. GTDB lineage: Bacteria > Actinomycetota > Actinomycetes > Streptomycetales > Streptomycetaceae > Streptomyces > Streptomyces katrae_B. The sequence continues at coordinate 66,475 of NZ_JNZY01000023.1, read as the reverse complement.
GGCAACGGGCGGGCCGGTTGCACACCAACGTCCCCCGAGCGTGATCGACATGTCCAATCAGATTCGATCTACTGCTGACATTCACCCGTTCGGCGGGCGTGCGCGCCGTTCGTAGGGGCACTGGCACACCCCTTTCCGATCACGGACGCTGAACGATGGCCGGCCGCGCCGCCCGGCGGCAGGCTCGGCGAAGATCCGGCTTGTGGACTGCTCGCGGTGGTCCGTGTCCGTCACGGCGCCGCCGAACGACTACTACTACTACGCAGCCGGCTGGCGTCGCACCGGGGTACGGCTGCTCGTTCACAGGGGAACAACCGCTGCGCTCCCCGACGCCCAGGCGGTGGCGCAGCCCCTGCCCACCGGCCCCGCCTCTGGCCGGAAAGGGAAGCGGCCCTCCGCGTCCGGACGAGACTGGGGGAAGAGGATCACCAGGATGAACGGGAGGCAAGGTCCCGATGAATCCGTACGCGTACGTGCCCGCCGACGATCCGCTCTTCGGCGCGGTCCGGATCGAACTCGACCACGAGGCCGGGACGTTGGGCGTGAGCGGGGAGGGTCTGCCGCCGGTCGAGATCCGGCGGGCCCCGCACACTGTGCCGGAGAGCCATGTGCCGATCGGGACGCGCGACCCGGAGCACCTCACTCTGCTCGTCGATGGAGCAGAGGAGACCTTGCGGCCCTCCAAGGGATTCCTGACCCGGCGCTCGTACCGGGTCGAGGTCGTCTCAGGGGCGCGGGAGTGCCGCTATCTGCTGGTTCCGGGCTCTCTCGGCACCAGTCGGCTGCTGCGGGACGAGCGGCTGCTCGGCCTCTTCGCATCGAGCGGCGACGGGCGCGTGTCGGCCGACTGGGAGGCGCCGGGCAAGTCCGAGGGTGCCCGGGACCCTTATGACGCGTCCGTGGGGTACGGGCTCGCCGCGGCATTCGGCACAGGTGCCGAACCGATGTGGCAGCTCACTCTGAACGCCGCGCTCGACCTGTGGCTGTGAGAGAGCCTCAGTCCTCCGTCGGGGGCAGCAGGTGGGAGCAGGTCGAGCGTGCTACGAACGCGATGCCGTCGTAGTCCTCGGCCGGGACGAGCGGGGCTGTGTTCAAGCGGTAGAAGAACCGTTGGACATTGGCGCCGAAGCTGCGCTGTGCGTGCGGGGCGTGCAGCCAGGGCGCGGCGTCGGCGGGGGAACCCGCGGCGCGGAGGTCCGCGTAGTGGTCGCCGGGTACGGCGTGCGTGAGTCTGGCCTCCAGGGAGCGGAGGCCAGTGCCGATGCGGTGGCGGGCCGGCGGGCGCTGAAGATCATTGCCGCGGCGGGCCAGGAAGGAGCCCTTGCCGAAGAGGAGGGCCAGCGCGTAGTAGGCGTCGCCGTACCGTTCGCGGAGTCTGCTACCGAGGGCCGGCACCTGTTCCCCGTACGTGCCCTTCGCAATGTGCCCGTTGTGTGCCCAGACCATGACGCGCGCCTGGGGGTCGTCGTCCACGAGCCGTGCGACGGCCTCGGCCATGAAGCGGTCGCGCGCGGCGTACACGCCGTCCTCGCCGGCCGAGGCCCCGAAGGGGCGGGTCACCAGGTCGGCGGCGCGGACCAGGATCCGCGCGTGTTCCAGAGCCTCGTCGGCGTCGTCGCCGGGCCCCGACCGCCCGGCGTGGTCCGCGACGAGGCGGGCGATCTCCTCGGCGCGCCGCATCAGGGCCTCGTCCGGGTCCGGAAGCGAGCCCGGGCGGGCCCGGGCCAGTACGTCCAAGGCGCCCATGCGCCCGGCCTGATCGGGCGCCGTCCGGCGCAGGAAGGCGGTGACGGCCGCGACCGAGTCGGCGCAGAGCTGGGGGTCCGTTCCCACGAAGCGGACCCGGCGCTCTTCGGGCAGGTCGCGGTTGTGGGCGCGCAGCCACTCGACGAGGTCGACCATCTCGCGGGTGCGCCAGGTCCAGAAACCCAGCCGGGCGACGAGCCGTTCGGGGGCGCCCGTGCCGTACCGGACGTACGTGTCGAGCGCGCGGGCGGCGGACTGGCTGGCCTCCATGGCGAGGGTGGTGAACCCCTCCTCACGGACCAGGAACTCCACGATGCGGTGCTTCAGCCGGAAGAACTCGCCCGTGCCGTGGGTGGATTCGCCCAGACCGACGATCCGTGTCCCCCGCAGGGCCTTCCCCAGGGGTTTCAGGTCCTCCACCGGCGCGCCGGGGGTCAGGCTGCTCAAGGGGTTGGCGTGCTCGTTCAGCCATCGGGCGATGTCGTCGGGCACCGTCTTGCCTCTCCTCACCGCGTGCGGGAGGCGGCACGCGGGCGTGCCTCGGCCTCTCGCACCCGTTCACGGGTCAGTTCCTTGCCTCCCGGCAGGCCTCGAGGATCTTCTGGAGGTCCCGTACGGCGTCCGGTCGGCCATGCTCGGCATACATTCCCGCGACGTTGACGACAACTTCGTCCACCCCCGCCCGATCGTATTCGGCCAGCTGTGCGGTGATGTTGCGTGCCGTACGGGAAGGCTCCGGAGTCGACGAGGGCGCGGGCGCCGAGGCCCGGGCGGCTGTGGTGGCCGCGCAGGCCTGCGCGGCGCAGCATGTCGCAGTAGTGCGGCCCGGCGAGGTGGACGTGGGCCGCCGCGAAGGCGAGCCGGTAGGCGTGGCGCCCGGGGCGGTCGGCATCAGCCCCGAGCGGATCGCCATCCTCTACCCCGCTCGCGGTCCCCGCTCAACGCCGTGCACAGCGAGCTCACCCGACGTGAGCTCGACTTCCGGCACGAGGGCGACGACAAGCTGCCCGTCGGCAGCCTCTCCCGCTTCGTCTTAGCGGTGCGCGAGCCGCGCCGTCACCAGCTACCAGATCCACGCCGCATCGGCATCCCGATCAGGACAACACGAGCAGTCTCGACGGCCTGGCCGGCCTGTGCAGGTCCAAGGACCTTGGGCTGCAGGACCTCGCGCGCGGCGAGGAAGTCATCGGGAAGGTCCTGCTCGCCACCTACCACGCAGCCAACGGCCGAGAGTTCGACCCGCAATTCTGCCGGGCCTCCTCCAAGGCCTCATTCCGCGCGATGTCCCCAACGGGAAAAAGTGGCGGAGACCGACCGAGGTGGCCCAGCAGGTCACTCCGCACCTCACCATCCCGCCCCGACTGCGGCGGACTCTCACCTGGGATCGGGGCCGGGAGATAGCCGAGCACCAGGCCATCACCTCCGAGACGGGGATGCCGATCTACATCTGCAAGCCCCGGAGCCCGTGGCAGCGCGGCACCAACGGGAACACCAACCGGCTGCTTCGGCAGTACCTGGCCAAGAGCGCGGACCTCCGCACGATCAGCCAGGCCGACCTGGACGCCATCGCCTACGAACTCAACCATCGCCCGCGCAAGACCCATGGCTCCGGCAGAGGTCTACGCTGGCCTCCTGAACAGCGGTGATGCGCTGACCGCTTGAGCTCGCCGCGTTTGACGACAGACGTGCGGGCCGGCCCTGGTCGTTTTGAGGGCGTTCAGACTCTGCTGCGCAATTCCCGCAGGTCATGTGCTGATCACATCGCGAGGTGCCCCCTGGGAGCGCTCCGTCACTCCCAGGGGTCTGAGTGGCCGCACTCGGGCAGGTGTCATACCGGGGGATTCTGCAGCCAGTCTGCTTCGGTGGTCCAGAACATTTGGCGCGCACCGAGGTAGTCGTGGGCGAAGTCCGTGAACCGTTCGCGGGTGTACGGCTTACCGGTCTTGGGGTCCTTGGCGTTGATGTCGGGTTCCTGGACGGCCATCGCGACGAGGGGAAGGGCATCCTTGTATTCGTGGAGGAACTTGTAGGAGTTCTCCATCTGGTACTTCCGGTCCGGCAGGGTATCCGGTCCTCCGATGCCGATCTTCTCGTCCCTGGCGAGGTCGAACATTTCCTTCATGCGCTTGTGGTCGTCGTCACCCGGCAGGAAGTTGATGTACTGGATGAACTGCGTCTTGGTGAAGACCTTCTTGCCGTAGCGCATGTTGTCGATCTCGGCATCGATGTAGGACTTCGAGGTGTAGTTGGTCTGATCTTTCTTGGTGTCCACCTCGACCGCGGTCTCCGGAAGGTTCACCCCGGCGAGCTTGCCGTCGAACTTCTCCGCCATCGCCTTCAGCATGGCCTGGAAGTCTGCTCGCACCCCTTTGTTCCACTGCGCGGCCATGGCCCCATGCGTGGTGGGGTTGTCAGGGTTCTCATCGACCGTCGGCGCGACCCCGCCCTCGTCCTTCACATATTGGGGCACGTTGGCGTCCTCCATGGCTACGTCGAAGAACCGATCCTGAACCTGGACGAACAGTTTCTTGTGGCGTTCCTGGAGATACGTCAGGGCATTGTCCAGCCGCGACCACTTGTACTCCCCCTTCTTCCCCTCAAGGGCTTTCCAGGGCACCACCACCTGTACGCCGCCGATGTCCGTACGGTCAAGCAGGGCCTTGACCTTGGGGTCCTCGCCGGACGTGGCATCCTCGAATGCGCCGAGCGACATGTACAGATTGTCCGTCACCTTGCTGTGGGACACCGAGGCGGCCTTGTCCGGGGCGGGAGCCACGACGGCCACCCCGAGGGTGGCGGTCAAGGCCACGGCCGTGAGGACAGCAGATCCGACTGCACCACGTTGCATCATCATGAACGAGACGCTAGGGACACGTTCTAAGTGAAAAATAAGAACGTCCGCCGTCACTCTCGGTGTCGGCGCTCACCGCCACCGAATCTGACAGCCCGTACTGGATCCGGGCCGCCGACGGGCGTCGTCACCGTGGCCTCAATCCACCTGTGGCTCAGGCCGTGAGCAGACAGATAAAGCAGTGGCCGTCCGCCCGGCTTCCCTGACACGATCTGGGCGTGACCACGTTGTTCCTGATGGTCGGCCTACCAGGGGCCGGGAAGACCACGAAGGCTCGGCAGCTCGCCGAGGAGCACGGCGCGCTGCGCCTGACGCCCGACGACTGGATGATCCCGCTGTTCGGCATGGCGGAGGCGGACGGGAAGCGCGACGTGCTGGAGGGCCGCATGCTCTGGCTCGCTCTGGAGGCGCTCAGGCTGGGCACCAACGTCGTGGTGGACTACGGCTGCTGGTCCCGGGACGAACGGTCCGCGATCCGCTGGCTGGCCGAGGCCGAGGATGCCTGTTTCCGGATGATCTACCTGCCGGTGGACGACGAGACCCAACGTGCCCGGATCGCCCAGCGCTGGGCGAACGCCCCCGGGGAGACGTTTCCGATGACCGAGGCCGACATTCTGCACGGGCGGGCGCACTTCGAGGCGCCCGATGCGGCTGAGCGGGGAGACTGCGGGGCCGCCGGCCCGCCGCCCGGCTGGGCGGACTGGCGGGAGTGGGCCGCCAATCGGTGGCCGTCCTTCGCGTGACTTCAGCCGAGCACGGTGTGCGACGCCGCGTGTGGTTGTCCATCAGGCCGCATGTCCTTTCCCATGACTCGGTTGCTTGATCTGTGCCGGTCGCGGCGGTGCGAGGGGGTCTGTGGGGGCAGGTTGGCGCGGTGAAGTTGGTGTCATCGAAATGAGCTGGCCCGGTCAACGAGCTGCGGTGTAGCAACAGACTGAACTGTCGTGGGGCAGTGAATCTGCGTAGTCGTCACGCTTGTGACCTGGAGCCGTGCAGGTTGACTGAGCGGGTTGGTGGCTGGGTTGGCTCACCGATTCGGCGCAGAGCGCAGGGTCGTCCAGCCGTCTGACCTGCGGAGTTGTTTGCTTTGGGGCCTGGTTGCGCAGGTTGCTTGAGTACTGCGCAGTTTCCCTGGTCGTTGGTATGTGGCGCGTGTCCAGGGAGGTGAGGCCGGCCTGGTCGCGTACTGCCGTGCCTTCCGCGACCGCCGCCGCGGAGCGAGTTCTACCTCTACTACGCGCACTGGTACGAAACTCGGGTGGCAAGGCCGTCATCAAGGTACACAGCTACGGATCCCGCCCCAGTACTTTCAGCTGCGACAGCGAGTCCCATACGATCGCGTGGGGCAAGAACGTCGGGAGGTGGATCGACATCACCTCGATTCGACTCGACGAGCTGGAGGGGAGTGGCAGTCGGCTCCGACAACGCCTCCCTCGGCTATTAGGGTATGCCGAAGGCGTTGGGGAAGGGCACCGGCCGCAGCTAAAGGCTGTGCCGGTGGGTATGGGTGAGGACGGCCGGTTGGCGCAGGGTGTGGTGGTGCGTCGGTTGTTGGCGGTGGATCAGGGGCGGGGGTCAGTGTCGTCGTTGCATGTGCGGGTGATGGCGGAGGCTGCCGGTGTGACGGTCCGGACGGTACGGAAGCGGCTGGCGGAGCCGCGTGAGGGCCGTCTGGAGCCTGTGGTGCGGCCGACGCCTACAGCGCCATTGGCTCCGTCGAGCAGGGACGTCAGCTGGAGGGCGAGGATTTCGGGGTCGGCCGGGCCAGCCTCCTGCCGTTAACTATTCCCGCGGACCAAACGCACGCCCTAGACTGCCACCGCTCCAGGACTTGGCGATCATCGGGAGGGCGTGCGAGATGAAACGGGCACTGATCAGCACATTCGCGGCCGTGGCGTTAGTCGTGTCCGGGGGGAGTGTCGCCACCGCTTCCGACGGCGCTCCGCCGCGCACGACGCACGGCCCTTGCCAGTACACACAGACCCCGGACGAGCCGCCGGCGCGCTCTGTTCCGCTGCCGCCTGACCCGCGGCGCACCCCCAATCGTGGCACGGTTGACATGGCTGTTCCGACTAGCCAGGGCGCGCTCCCGCTGCACTTGGACCGGGCCAAGGCGCCGTGCACGGTCCAGAGTTTCCTGCACCTGGCACGGCATGGGTTCTACGACCGTACGGTGTGCCACCGTCTGACGGCGTACCCGACGCTGAAGGTCCTGCAGTGCGGCGACCCGACCGGTACCGGTGAGGGCGGGCCCGGGTACAAGTACAAGGACGAGCTGCCGGTGGACCTGCCGCCGGCACCGACCGATCCGACCGGCGCGCGCCGCCTCTATGGGCGCGGCCTGCTGGCGATGGCCAACGCCGGTCCGGACACGAATGGTTCACAGTTCTTCGTCGTTTACGGCGATTCCGCGCTGCGACCGAACTACACGGTGTTCGGCACCGTCGGCGCCGACGGCCTGACGACACTCGACAAAGTCGCCGCCGGAGGCATCGAACCGACCGCGGAGGCCCCGGCACCGGTCGACGGCACACCCGTGCTGAGGACCGAGCTGCTCCGCGTGCGGCCGTCCTGCCAGCATTGACGCACCGCGGCGTGGACACGTCCTCGATGAGCGGCCGGTGAGATTGATCATGGTGCGGCTGCTGCGAGGGTGCTGACGCGGTTCTCGTGGTAGCGGCGGGCCTTGCGCTGGGCCGGGATCGCCGGAACGCCCCGGGCGCCGTCGAGCGGCTGGCAGCGGGCGAGGAGCCACTGGCGCACGGCCGGGACGGCGGTGACGCGCACGGCGTAGCCCTGACCGCGTTGTACGGTCACCCCTTGGTCGAGGGCGGCGCGCTCGGCGGGCTACAGGTCGGCGGTGTCCGGACCGAATGATGAAGCGCCCTTACGGCCGCCTGCTCCCGAGCCGCCTCGTCCCGGACAGCTTTGGAGGGCCCGTGCCGTGGTGAGGTTCATCCCCATGGGTGAGGTGCAGGGGGAACGGCGGATTTCGCCTCGGCGGGAGGAAATGATCAAGTGCCGGAGCCTGCTCGATTGGGCTGCGGCCGGGGCGTCAAGATCGCGCCGTGGTACCGGATGAAGGAGTGGGACCGATGGCAACAGGCACTGTGAAGTGGTTCAACGCCGACAAGGGGTATGGCTTCATCAGCCAGGACGATGGCGGCGCAGACGTGTTCGTGCACTTCGCAGCCATCCAGACCAACGGATACAGGAGCTTGGAAGAGAACCAACGGGTGGAGTTCGAGGTCACCCAGGGGCAGAAGGGTCCGCAAGCGGAAATGGTCCGCCCCTTGTAACCCCCTCTTCGTTCTGGCTGCGCTCTGTATCCACGCGATGGCCAGTGGAACAGAGCGCAGTCCCGGTTTCGCCAACAGCATCCCCAGCCCAGGGCGGGACGTCAGCAGACCTGCGCCGCATGCCCCCCGAGACTCAGTACGCCTGCGCGTTCATACGCCGCATCTGTCCGACGAGCCCCAGAAAGTGCAGTCAACACACGGCCGGGCGTAGGGGCCGGTCTGGCTGGGTGCCCAGGTGGCGACCTGCGGGCGGGGCTTGGTGGTGGTCTGCTCGTTCATGCTGCTGCCTCCCCGTCCGCCGGTGCGGAGGTGTGGATGCGGGCGGCGCGCCGCAGCTCGGGCTGCCGGCTCGCCAGGCGGTGGGGGCCGCCCAGTAGGGGTGGGTGCACAGGGTTCCGGAGAGGGCGATCAGCCGGGGCTCCAGCACGGTCGCACCGGCCTCGTCGGGGGACTCCGAGACCTCCACGTAGGTCTGCTGCCACGCCCCTTGGAGCGTGATCAGGGCCTCGGGGAGACAGAACGGTGGTCTCACAACCCCGAGTGAAACATGTGTTCGCTTTCTCCGCGAACGCCACGCCCGGCCATCGGCCGTAGTTGTGACTGAGCGTCGTAGTTGGCCAGAGGTGTGCTTATGCCGGAGCGCCGGCAGAACCTGTTGCCAGGGGTATCCACGTGCCTCTGCATTCGTTGATCAAGACATGATGAACATGCGCACCTTGCTCACTTCTTCGGCGCTCGTCCTCGGCGCCCTCGCCTTGGCTGCGGGCCCGGCCAACGCGGACGATCAGTCGATCCACCCCGGAGCCACCAACAAGCTCAACCAGCTGAATCAGCTCGGTCAGCTGAGCCAGGTGGCGGGGGCTCTCGATCCCGTCTTCGGCCTGCTCGCTCCGGTCACCAGCGTCGTGCCCCTCTAAAAGCTCCTGGGCCGGGATGCCTGTGGATCGCGAGCGCCGTTGTTGGCCAGGCTGGCCAACAACGGCGCTCAGTCACACGGGTTTGACGGAGCGCTGTAGTTGGCCCTTGAGCGTTCTAGGTACAGCGCTGAGTCACACGGGTGTCGCTCTGCTCCCCGAGTTGCCGTGAGAAAGGCGTGTGCGGCTGGGCTGACGGTCCAGGCTGACGCAACCGCCAGGGTTAGGCAGGCCCGCGGCGTTCCGTGTCCGTGACGTGGGAGTCGGTGGTTCGTTGTAACGGCCATGATCAGAAACATTGTCGGAGCGGCTGCCCTGGTGAGCGCGTCTGTGGTGGCCGGCGCACCCGCCGTCCACGCTCAGCAGGCTGAGGTTCGTAGTGTCGAGCACAAGAAGCAGTGGGGGCCGGGCCGGTGGCTGTGGACCGTCCCTGACGGCGTCGACTCCATCACCATGTATGTCTGGGGCGGTGGCGGCGGTGGCGGCGCGGGCGGGGGTGGCGGCGGCGCGGGCGGTGGCGGTGGGGGAGGCAACGGAGGAAGCACCAATGCCGTCGGGACGAGCGGTGGAGGCGGTGGTGGAGGCGGTGGCGGCGCGGGTGGTGGCGGAGGCGGCGGTGCGAGCAGCGGCGCGTTCGTGACCTGCACGATGCATGTGGTCCCGGGGGCGAAGGTGGAGATCTTTGTAGGGGCCGGCGCAGACGGCGGCGCAGGCGGTGCGGGCGGTTCCGAGGCGAGCTGGGGCGAGGGCGGAGGTACCGCCTGGGGTGGCGGGACCAATGGAGGCAGCGGCGGCAAAGGCCACGACGGCCACGACGGGCGCGACGCGGAAGGCTCGATGATCGTCCTCCGCAACAAGGACAACAAGTTCCCCTCCACCATCGCGAGCACCCTCGGGGGCAAGGGCGGCGCGCCGGGGCGGAGCGGCAGCGGCGGCTCAGGCGGTGTGGGCGGGACCAACGGCTCGACGGGCGGCGGCGGCGCCGGCGCCGGCGGCGCGGGAGCCAAGGAGGGCGGCGCGGCCGGGGCCGGCGGTGCCACTGCCTCCAGCTCGAGCAACCAATGCGGCCACTCGCAGGCCTCTGCGGTGAAGGGAGCCGCCGGTCTGAGCGGAGCGGCTGGCAAGGCCGGTGCGAAGGGCTCAGACGGCCAAACGAACCCGCAGGGCGGCACTAGCCGGGGTGGAGCGGGCGGATCTTCCGGCGCGTCCGGCGCCGCCGGACGAGGCGGCGCGGCGGCCCGCGCCCAGGGCGTGTCCTACGGTGCCGGCGGCGACGGCGGCGCCGGAGCATACGGCGCACACGGAGGCTCGGGGGGCGGGGGCGGCGAGTGGGACCCCAATGTCGGCAATGCCAAGGGCGACAAGTGGAAGGGCCTGGACGGCGGCTACGGACCGACCGGCGGAGTAGGGGCCAAGGGCGCCAAGGGCGGCAACGGCGCCGTCATCCTCACCTGGTGACACCCCCGCGGTACCCCGACAACAGAGCGCCCCTCCCACAGCCCACGCGGATCCCCGACAGAGCCCGTAATTCGGCTCGGCCGCAGATCTCGTGACGTTCAGTGTCTACTTGAGGGGAAATGACGGGATGTCGGTTCGTGCCCGGTTCACGCGGCGGAGGGCCGGATGGGCCAGTGAGTGTCGTCCCAGCGGTCGGGGCCGGTGAGGCCGAGGAGTCGTACCGCGTGGAGGAGATGTTCGGGAGCCCCCTGGACCCGCAGACGGGCAGGGGCATGACGGACCACCCAGGTGGTGAGTTCCACCCGTGCCTTCTCCTTGTCCTCTTCCTCCCAGTAATCGGTATGCAGGGGAAGTGTGTCCTGCAGCAGGTCGTACTCCCAGAAGTCCAGTGCCGTGGCCAGGTGCTGGTTGGCCGTGGGATCGTCCTGCTGTTCCCATACAGCGAGCCATGGGGTCACCGTGCCCGAGGCTCCGGTGCACACTTCGAGAACCTCGTGGGCCGGGAAGGCGGGGCACGCGTCGGCGAGGGTGTGGGCCCACCAGGCGTGCAGGAACTCCCCCACCGCTTCTGACTGCTGGGCAGGCCACTCCTGCCAAGTCCCCTCAGCGAACAGGGATCCGGCCTTCCCCAGCGTTCCAACGGGCTCGACTGAGCCGCTGACGAGGGCTCTGGCGAACTGGGGAAGGATGCGGCGCAAGACGGAGGCGCGGTCCCGCCAGTCGGTTTCCCGCCAGGTGCGGTTGAGGAGGTCGGGGTCCAGCTCCACATCCGCGGTCTTCAACAGTGCGAGCTCCTCCGCGCTGCCCCAGTGGCAGTCGCACTGGACCTCGTCCGGATCAACGACACTCCCGCGGAAGGTCACGGCCAAGCGGTGCAGTGCGGCATCGAGACGCAAGCCGGTTCCACGAACGACCGTCGCCGGTCCAGCCTCCGGGACATCGGCACGGCTATGACTCAAGGGCGATCTCCAGTCCAGCGGCTGGTACACGTCCCCGTGGACCGGCATCTCTCACGCTGATTGCGCGCTCGCTGGGAAGACTGTCACAAGAGCTGCGACAGAGCCGCATTTCCTGGCCGCCGGCCTCGGGCCGGACCCACGCGCGCCGGGCCCAGCGTCGGCGGGTGTGGGTGGCGGCCCCTTCGCGGACGACTGCTACCAGCTTGCCCTCGGTGCTCGAAGGACGCCGCAGACCCGGCGGCCCAGCAACGGGTTCGAAACCAAGGTCTGCGACAAGGTTCCAAGCCCTTAGGCGCCGCCTTGTGCCGTGCCGGACGGCGCCGGGCTGGGGCCGACGGCACCGACGCCTGGAGGGGCCCAGAACGTCCAGAAACCTGGGTGTGCGCGCCTACAGGTGGGCCAACTGCTCGCGCACGCCGGTCCCGCCGCCGACCCACGTCTCTCCGGCGGGATCTGTCAAGGCGGCAAGGGGTCCACTACTCCGTCTGGGGGATATGGGTATATTCACCCGCAGCGAAGATGACGTCCCCCCGAGAGGGCGCCAGAGTGGTGGTGAGCGGGCCGCGACCCGCTCCGTATTCGGGCCGCGGCCACTTCCGACCATCACGGAGGCGGCACATGTCCGAAAATCAGCGGGAAGACCGTCCCGGCACCCTGCCCAGCCCCGACTGCGGCGACGCAACTGACGGCGACCGGCTCTATCTTTGGCTCAAGGTCAAGAACTGGTCGAAACAGCCACTCGTTCCCTGCAACCCCGTCATGAGGCTCTACGAGAATCCGGAGTGCGCCGTAATGAGCGGCGGCCCGGGCAAGGGCCTCCTGTTGGTCCCCACCGCGCGCGTCAAGGGAATCGAGTGCCACGATGTATGGAGCAATCCCGCCCTGCACTATTGGAACACCGCGTGGGGTTATGTGGATCTCAAGATGAACACCACCCGGACGGGGCTCGGCATCAACTCGGCACTCAAACGAAGCGAGGACCAGCTGCACATCCACATGGCCGACTTCAACCCGCCCGTGCAGGCCTACCTGGATGCGAACGTGGGAAAACTCGCCACCAGCCCGGACGACTGGGCGAAGAAAGTCCTCATCGTTCCAGGCCATGACTCGACGGAAGACCGCACCTATCGGGGGCTCTACGCCAAGGAGCCCACCCTCGAAAAGGTAAACCTCTTCTACCTCGTGGCGAAATACACAGCGTTTGCCTCCTCCGACCGCATGGCCAATCAAACAATAATCGTAGTTCCGGCGGGGAAGTATCCAGGATTCTACATTTTGAACAGCGAGCCGACTCTGAGTCCCAGCCCCGGCACCGGCACTTGCGATTTCATCCTCAACTGCACATAGCCTGACCGTGCCGGCCTGCGCATGCGCTCCTGGCTGGAGTATCTCCGCAGGTGTCGAGGCCGAGACGAGAGCCCTGGGCCGGGACTGTGACGTCACGGTCCAGAGGTCGAGTCCGATGTGGAGCCGATTCTTTTGGTGTCGGTGGTCGGGGCCTCGAGTTCTCCGTTTAGTCGGCGGAGCTCTCGTTGAGGAGTGTGGCGAGGCCGTCGAGGAGGCGCTGGAGGCCGAACTCGAAGAGGGCGTCGAGGTCGAGGTCGTAACCGGCCTTGGCAAGGCGTGAGAGCTCGGGGAACCGGCCGGTGGCCAGGATCGCCAGGAGCGCGGGCTCCTGAGTGTCCATCCACTCCTCGCTGTCCAGGCCGCTGTGCGCCTCGGCCTCCTGCTCCGACTCCAGGTGGACTGCGACACCACGGGCGTAATTGAGCATCATGAGGTGCGCGGTGAAGGCGGACTGCAAGTCGAGGCCGTGGGCGTGCAAGGTGGCAAGCATCCACTCGCTGTACGGCAGCGCCGAGGTGATCATCTGAGGGCGGGTCACCGACAGGGCCGGCGCGAACCACGGGTGACGCCGGAACAGGTCCCAGAGCTGCCGGGCCGCCAGCTCGACGGCCTCGCGCCAGCCGTCCGGCGGGTCGGCGGGCAACGGGTACTCCGCGATGGCCGTGTCCATCATCCGCGTCAGCAGATCGTCCTTGTCGGCCACGTGCCGGTATAGCGACATGGTCGCCACTCCGAGTTCGGAGGCCACCCGACGCATCGAGACCGCGGCCAGCCCCTCCGTGTCGGCGACCGTGACAGCGGCACCGACGATCCGTCCGAGCGTGAGCGCCGTCTGGACCGATGACGCATCAGACGGCCTGCCCGGGCGTGAGGCGGCCGCGGGGCGGGCGGCCCGCGCCGGGCGGCTCGGGGCCGCCACAACCGTCCCGACGCCGGGGACGGCACGGACCATCCCCTCGTGGCGCAGCTCGGTGAGTACCTTCGTCGCGGTCGCCATCGCGACGCCCCATTGCTTGGTGATCTCGCGGGTCGAGGGCACGCGATCGCCCGGCGCCAGTTCACCCGTCTCGATCCGCCGCCGCAGTTCGCCGACGATCTGGCTGTAGCGCGGTACCGCCTGTCCGCTCATCGACACCCCTCTGCACTAGTGCACCTGGATGGGTGCCATCCTAGCTGTCGACGCCGGACGATCCCCGCACACGAGCGCCTTCCCAGCCCCACAGCACTAGTGCACTACAGTTCAACACGCCGTATTGTAAAGGGATTTCATGCTTGTGTACTGGCTTGCGTACGGCGTACCTTCGCTTCATGTCGAACAGCGAGATACTCATCTGCGGTGCTGGCATCGCCGGGCCCGCACTGGCGTACTGGCTGCGCAAGGGCGGCTCCGGGGTCACGATCGTGGAACGCGCGCCGGAACCCCGGCCGGGCGGGCAGACCGTGGATCTGCGCGGCGCCGGCCGCACCGTGATCGAGCGGATGTGCCTGATGGACCGGGCCAGGGCGGAGAGCGTGGACCAGCGCGGCCTCGCACTCGTCGACGCCTACGGCCGGACCACCGCGCGGGTGCCCGCCGACAGCTTCGGCGGCGAGGGGATCGTCTCCGAGATCGAGATCCTCCGCGGCGATCTCGCTCACCTGCTGTACGAGGCCACTCTGCCGGACACGGAGTACCTGTTCGACGACACCGTCACCGGCATCGATCAGGACGCTGACGCGGTCACCGTCACCTTCGAGAAAGCCGCGCCGCGCCGGTTTGGGCTGGTCGTCGGCGCGGACGGACCCCACTCCGTGGTACGCGCGCTGGCCTTCGGCCCAGAGCAGGAGTTCGTCCACCCGCTCGGCCTCTACACAGCCTGGTTCACCGCCACCGACGACCTGGAGCTCGACGGCTGGTACCTGATGCACAACGCGCCCGGCGGACTGGTCGCCTCCGCACGGCCGGGCCGCCTCGCCGGCGAGATCAAGGCCGGCCTCAGCTTCCGCTCGGTACCGATCGCCTACGACCGCCGGGACGTCGCCGCCCAGCAGGAACTCGTGGCCCAGCGCTTCGCAAGCGTCGGTTGGGAGACCCCACGCCTGCTGCGGGCCATGCGCACTGCCCCGGACTTCTTCTTCGACTCAATGGGCCAAGTCCGCCTCGACCACTGGTCGCGCGGCCGTGTGGCGCTGCTCGGCGACGCCGGATACTGCGCGACCCCGCTGACCGGCCTGGGGACCAGCATGGCTCTGGTCGGCGCCTACGTGCTGGCCGGTGAACTCGCTGCCGCCGAGGGCGACCACCGCATGGCCTTCCGCCGCTACGACGAGGTGATGCGCCCGTACGTGAGCCAGGCTCAGCAGCTCCCGCCGGGCGGCGCCTCGGGATTCGCGCCTTCGGGCCGGCTCGGCATCCGCCTGCGGGACCTCTCCATGCGCCAGATGACCCGCTGGCCGATGCGGAACCTGCTCGCCGCACAGTTCGCCAAGGCCGGGGACATCGCACTGCCGGAGTACAGTCTCGCCGCGGACATGCGGTGAGCGGCCCCAGCCACGGGGCAGCGAACGTAGAGACAGGATCGGGCGCACACCAGACGGCCTCGACGAGCCTCAGTGAGCACCAGGTCAGGAACGGTGATCGTTGCCACGCGCCCACCCGCGACCACGGCAGCATGGCGAGCCAGGACTGGTCGCCTGTGGTGCCGCTGATCGTCGAGGCGGCGACGTGGCTGGTGGAGAACGTCGGATGACGACGTGGTGGGACCGGACGGACGGCAGGCTCAGCACTGAGCCCGGCCGGGTATCAGTCGGCAGGCTCAGCGCTAGCCCGCCCAGCTCGCCTCTCGGCTGTGTTCCTCCACGTCGGCTCCCTCCGGTTTCCGAGGTCCGTGAACCGACTCACGGACCTTCATCCTGGGCACGTCGGCCCGCCGTGGGCGAGGACGCGAAGTGCCAGCGTCACGGGCGTCGACATGAGGATCAGGTACGACAGCAGCCGCGATCCTCCGTTCACCGTCATGACGTCCATGCCCTGCAAGTGAGAAAGGCCCTTCGAAGATGTCCATCGACCAGGCGTCCTGGGAAGCGGCGGTACGGCACCTCTACGAGGACGCGTTCACGTTCAGCGCCACCGGTCCGCGCAAGCACGAGGACTGGCGGACCGACGTGCTCGCCGTCATGGAACGCGCCGTCCCCGACCCGCGGGGCTGGGCCGGGCTCGACGACACCGCGAACGAGCGCACGACAGAAGTGCCGGCCTTCCCCTTCCGACCGCCCCATGAGGCCGACCCCCAGCGTCCGCTCACCCCGGCCGACGTCGGGGAACGGTTGCACGAGATCGACCGTGCGAGCGCCGAGAACCTTCTCCTCGCACTCACCGACGGCGGCTGCACCCTCCGGAACCTCGAACGGTTCACCGAGAGCTTCGACGAGCTGCAGGCCATGGCCCGCACCATTCTCGCCCGCTACGGGAACACGTTCACGTGCTACACCAACGTCACCGTCGGTGCGGGCAGGAACGGCACGCTGGACTTCGGGGCGTCCCACTGGGGCTATAGCCCGATGACGTTCTACTGGGAGGACGCCGGCCTGGTCATCCTCTCCGACACTGAGGTCGGGCTGTTCTGGATGTTCGACTGCTGAGCCCGAGAGGAGGAAACCATGCCGACGCGATCCACCGAGGCCGTCACCTGGGAAGCTGCGCTGCTACGGCTCCTGGAGGACGTCTTCACCTTCGCCGGGAGCGGTCCCCGACTGCACGAGGACTGGGCCGAGGACGTCCGCGCCGTCATGGAGCGGTCGGTCGCCGACCCACGGGGCTGGTCCGCCCTGGATCCGGAGACGTTCAAGGAGGGACGGGAGGCCGGCTTCCCCTCCTACCCGTTCCGTGCGACGGCCGCCGAGGACCTGCGCGCCGGGCTCCGGCCGATCACGGCCGGCGCCGCCGTCGAGCTGCTCGCCTCGCTCGCGCAGGAGTGGTTCTTCGAGGGTTCCCCGGTCCGGTCCCGGGAGGACCGGGACGCGGTGCTCGCGGACGCCCGGACCCTGCTGGACCGCTTCGGCCCCGATGCGGCGTTCTGGACCTCCTCCGACCTCGCCCGCAGCTCCGACGCGCCCGACTTCCTGGCGCGGGACCTCGAAGGCGGCCACCCCTTCACCGACTACATGATGGACCTCGGCCTGATCGCGGTGTCGGCGGACGAGGTCGGCATCTTCTGGTCGTTCAACGCGAATTGAGACAATGATCCGAGGCTGACCCGATCCGCGACGCACTCGCACAACGGATCCGTCATCGATTCCCAGTCCGTGAAGGGGTGCAGCGGTTGCCGGTGTCCCAGCAGTCCCCGGTGTGTACCAGGCCGGAAGCCGGCCGCCTCCGATCCTGCGCTCGGCCGGCCACGCGGGCGTCTCCTTCGGCGGCCGTCCGGACGCGGCGAGGGCCTCGCGTTCCTCGCCGTGGCCAGGGCCGCCTCGGCCAGGTCGAGCTCGCCGCCCAGGTAGGTGACCAGTGTCCGCAGCCGAGGCAGGTCGGGCGGCAGGACGGACACGGTTCACCTCCCTACTGCGCCCGCCTCATCGCAAGGCGGAAGGGTGCCCCCATACTGGGCGTATTCGGGTGTTCCGAGGCAGCGAGGTGCCGTAGCCGGCGTCGTGCGCCCGCCAGGCCGGTGCTTTCTCTGGATCACCTGGTGGTCCGGGAGAAGATGGCGCGGAATGAAGTGCGGCGAGGTGCCAGCAGCCGTGGTGATCCAAGGGGGCGGCCTAAACCCTGCTGTGTCGGCCCCGGTTGAGTCTCCCGTAGGGGGAGACGAAAGGCTGGAGGCATGCACAGCGACACGCAATATTCCATCGGGGAGTTGTCCCGCCGGACCGGACTGACGGTGAAGACGATCCGGTTCTACTCCGACCGGGACATCGTCCCGCCGACCGGCCGGAGCCCGGCGGGCTACCGGCTCTACGATCCGGACGCGCTTACCCGCCTCGAGCTGGCCCGCACGATGCGCGAACTGGGGCTCGACCTGGCGACGGTGCGCAGGGTACTGGACCGGGAGGCGTCCTTGTCGGAGATCGTGCAAGCGCACGCCAACGCCTTGGACGTGCAGATCCGTACCCTGCGCCTACCCCGCGCCCTTCTTCGAGCGGTCGCCGGACGCGGCCGCGCGACTCCTCTGGAGATGGACCTCGTGCACCGACTTGCCACGCCCTCCCGGACCGAACGCCACCGCCCTGTGGCCGACGTCATCGAGGAAGCCTTCACGGGCCTCCACATCAATGCCGAGTTCGTAAGCCTGATGCAATCCGTTCTGCCTGAACTACCCGAAGACCCAACGTCCGAGCGGGTCGATGCCTGGGTGGAACTTGGCGGACTCTGCCAGACCGCGGACTTCCGTGGTGCGATCCGGCGGACAGCCGAGGACCAGGCGGAAGAGCTCTCCCGGAAGGACGGCATGGCGCTGCAAGAGTCCCTCAACCTGGCGATGCGCGAACGGATCAACGAGGCTGTGTCCGCCGGGCTGTTTCCGGCCTCCACCGCGGACGCATCCCCGGCCGACGCACTGGGAGAGCTCTACGCCCAAGCGTTCGAGCGTGCCGAGGAGAGCGATCTGGGCCGCTGGCTCCTCGCCCGCCTGCGAACGAGCACCGACCCGCTCGTGGAGCGCTACTGGCAGCTACTGGCGACGGTCAACGGATGGCCGCCGTCATCCACCCTCGCGCCGGTTCACTCCTGGTGCACGGGGGCAGCGGCATGAGGACGCGCGACCTCACGTTCGGCTTGTACGCGGATACGGAGGGGCTGGCCTGGGTCAAAACGCTTGTCGAGGACGCCGTGGGCTCCCGCGGTGCCCGGATCGTCAGTGTGAGCGAGACCTCACCCGCCGACGCGTACGACTTCCTGGCGCAGCAGTGGGCGGTGGAACATCCCGCCCGCAGCAGTGGCGCTCGACAGCCGATCGAGTTGCGTGTCCGCTTGGTGTGTTCCCTTCGGAGGCACAGAACCATCCGCAACGCGGTGATCGCGGCCCTGTGCCCGGAGGGAACGGCCTCCCACCGCTGCCGCGTCCCGTGGATGGCCCTCTGAAAGGGGAACGCAGGAGGCGCGGTGCCAGACGTCACAGCGCGCGTTATCCGCAAGACACGGGAGCGTGGAGCAGCTCGCTCCGGAATCGGAGTCACTGGCGCAGTTAACGTGCCACCGCGCGCATGACCGGTCTGCGAGGGGGACCAGGTGGCGACCTGTGGTCTCGATGTGGGGGACGGGGCGGGGGAGGTCATGGCGCTGCTCCTGGGGCGGGGATCCCTCTATTCAATCGCTAGGGTGCGCCGCAGGTCAGCGACAGGTCAGGTGGCACAGCGAGGCGACGGCGGGGCTGGTGACGCCGTAGGCCGCGCGGCACAGCTCCCTCATGTCCCCGG
Source organism: Streptomyces katrae (assembly GCF_000717655.1). Taxonomy (GTDB): domain Bacteria; phylum Actinomycetota; class Actinomycetes; order Streptomycetales; family Streptomycetaceae; genus Streptomyces; species Streptomyces katrae_B. The sequence continues at coordinate 47,508 of NZ_JNZY01000023.1, read as the reverse complement.
CTCCAGGTGCGGGCCGGGTCGGGCGGTGCGGCGGGTCAGGGAGGTTCGGCCGCACCCCTCTACCACCGCGTACGGCCCTTCCGGGCAGCGGCAATCCCGCGCGACCGAAGGCTCAGCCAGCCCAACGTGGTTTCACGGCGCCGGTACGGCACCGATCTGCTGCATCACCCCGAGGAGGTCGGGCTGGCCCCGTTCGCCGACGATCCGGCCGTCGGCCAGGTAGTAGAAGTTCATGGCCTGCACCGAGATCTTGTTGCCGCTCGCCGGGATCCCGAAGAATTCACCGTCGTGGGTTCCCCGCATGGTGAACCGCGCGGCCACGGTGTCGCCTTCGGTGACCGTCTCCTCCAGCGTCCACTGGACGTCGGGGAAGGCGCTGCGCATCATCCCGATGACTTCCATGTACCCATCGGGCCCCCGCAGTGGTTCCGGGTGGCTTGGCGCGTGGAACACCGCGTCCGGAGAAATGACCTCGCGAGCGAGATCCTCGTTGCCCGTGTTGATGAACTCGACGAAGCGGTTCATCACGGACTCGGTGGACTGCGACGGCATCTTGCTGTGCCTCTCCAGAGACGTTTCGGCGGATACCTACGAGCGTAACATCGAATCGATGTTCACATCGATTCGATGTCCGCGTGCAAAGATGGACTCATGCTGGAACTCGCGATACTCGGCTTCCTCGCCGAGGCCCTCTTGCCCGGACACGAGCTGCGCCGCCGTGTCTCACAGCTGACCGGCTATACGCGGCCGGTCAGTGACGGCAGCCTGTACCCGGCGATCAATCGTCTGACCAAGGCGGGCTTGATCGAGCGGCGCGCCGACCCGGCCGCGGGGGCGGCCCGGTACGTGCTCAGCCTGACCGCGGCCGGGCGGGCCGACATGCTTCAGCGCCTGCGCAAGCCCGCCGACCACGAGATCACCGACTTCACCCGGTTCTACATCGTCCTGGCCTTCCTCTCCCACCTGCCCGACGTGGCCGAACAGCACGCGGTGCTGCGCAGGCGGCTGGAGTTCCTGGAAGAGTCGGCGAGCTTCTTCTACGACAACCAGCGGCCCCTGCGTGCCGAGGAGGTCGCCGACCCCTACCGGCGCGGCATGCTGCTCACCGCCCGCGCCACCAGCCGCGCCGAACGGACCTGGCTGCGCGAGACCCTCGGGGAGAAGCCGCCCGTATTCGACACCGCATGCACCGACAGTGATCCGCATGCGCCCGCCGTTCCCGCGAGCTGACCGCCCACGGAGGTACTTCCATGCTTGCTTCCTGGTACGACGACCAGGGCCCCGCCGCCGATGTCCTGCACGTCGGTGAACTACCTGACCCTGTTCCCGGTCCCGGTGAGGTCCGCGTCCGTGTCACCGTCTCGGGCGTCAACCCCGGCGACACCAAGAAGCGGCGTGGCTGGCTCGGCTCGTCCATGCCCTATCCACGCGTGATCCCGCACAGCGACGCCGCCGGGGTCATCGACGCCGTGGGCGCCCAAGTCGACGCCCGCCGCGTCGGACAGCGGGTCTGGGTATACGGCGCCCAGTCCTACCGCCCTTTCGGCACAGCTGCTCAGTACACCGTCGTACCTGACCACCAAGCCGTACCTCTGCCAGATCATCTGAGTGATGAGCTGGGGGCGAGCCTCGGCATCCCCGGCATCACGGCCCACCGCACCGTCTTCGCCGACGGCCCGGTCGACGGCCAACTGGTCCTGGTCCACGGAGTCCTCGGCGGCATCGGCTCCCTGGCCGCCCAGCTCGCCCACTGGGCCGGCGCCACCGTGATCGCCACCGTCCGCCGCACCGCGGACCTCGACCGCGTCAACCCGGCCGTCGTCTCCCACGCCATCGCCCTGGACACCGGCGACCCCGCCGCGGCCATTCGCTCGCACGCGCCGCGGGGCGTCGACCGGATCATCGAGGTCGCACTGTCCGACAACGCCGACCTCGACAACGCCGTAGCCGCCAACAACGCCGTCATCGCCGCCTACGCCACCCGCAGGGACCGCACCGAGATCCCCTTCTGGCCCCTGCTGTTCAACAACGTCACTCTGCGGCTGCTCGGCAGCGACGACTTCCCGCCCGAAGCCAAGCGCCAGGCCGCCCGCGACCTCACATCCACCGCCGCCGTCGGCGCCCTCACCGTCGCCGTCGGCGACCGTCAGTCGCTGGAAGACGTCGCCAAGGCCCACGACCACGTCGACGCCGGCGGTGGCCACGGCCGCATCCTGGTCACCATCCCCCAATAGCGCAGACTCGGAACACACCGCGCAGAAGTCCGCGGTGCGACCGAGGGATGCGGTTCGCATCGACGTGGGGGAGCCTTGACGTCCTGGACGTGGTGCTGGTCCGCCTGGAGCTGGTGGCGGAGGTCAGCGCAGACCGGGCCGTGGACCGAGGCGGCGTCTTCCGGCACCGATGCGGTTCAAGCGGCTGCGCCTGGACGTCACGGCGCAGGACGTGCCGGGGTTCGGGGCGGGGCCGGTCGGCCGGTTCCGTGACCTTCGTTCCGCTGGCAGGGATGATCAGCCCGTCGGGCGCCTGTGCGTCCGGTCGCAGAACGTGATTCAAGGGAGCGGTTATGTCTGAGCGCCAGTCCGGCATGGTGAAGTGGTTCAACGATGAGAAGGGGTTCGGCTTCATCACCCCCGACAGTGGCCCTGACCTGTTCGTGCACTTCAGGGCGATCCAGGGCACCGGCTTCAAGGCCCTCAAGGAAGGCCAGAAGGTGACCTTCGTTGCGGTGCAGGGACAGAAGGGCATGCAGGCGGACGAGGTCATCGCGGAGTCCTGATTTCCTGACCACGGATCCGCGAGCCGTTCCCCACCCGGCACCACATCGGCTGCCGGGTCGGTAGAGCACGGGCGCGTGCTTGCGACGGTGGTCAAACCGCGTCGTTCAGTGGGAAGCGTCAGTGCGCACCAGACATTCGTACCCTCACAGGGTTTGCCCGTCCGCAACAGCTCTTGCCCGTCGAGCTGCAGGACGTCGAAGGCGACGAAGTAGGCCGGCCACCGGCCGACCAGACCGGCGGCGGCGCGGCCGCGAGCGGCGGCCCGGCGCTGCGACGCCTCGAAGGACAACCGGTCGGCCTCGGTGTCCCATACGACCAGTTCGCCACCGAGGACCAGGCCGCGCGGCACCTGCTGCTCGGCGGCCGCCACCAGGTCGGGCCACCGGTCCTGGAACAGCGAACCGCGCCGGGTCTGCACCAGCACCCGCCCGCCGGGCGCGTGTCCGACAGGCGTGGTGGCTGTTCGCCTGCGAGGATCGTTCGGCTGGAGTCGGGGGATCCGCTGTGAAGTGAGGGCCCTTGCGACTCCGCCCGCATGCCCCCGGCTGGCCCCCCCCGCTGGCCGGGCCTGCCCCGGCCAGCCCACCCCCCCGGCTGGTCGGGGCTCTTTGGCTCGGAGCGGCCGTTCTCCCGGTTCTTCACCGTCCGCGGCCTCTTCAACGCGGCCGCGAGCCGCGCCTGCGTGACACCGGCCCGCCCCTCATGCAGCCGCGCCCGTTCCGCCGGAGACGGCAACCGCGGCTCAACCCTCCAGCAGCGCTGTGTTGCCGGGGCCGGTGTCCAACCGCGCTGGTTGTTGGGCCCTTCCTGGTGTCGGCACCCGCGCGGATGGGGCAGTCGCAGACGGGATCCGGCCGGCCTGCCGGCAGGGACGCGGGAGAGGGCGGTGTGCTGGTGGACTGGGACTGGTGGACGGTGGACTTCGGCGACGCGCACGCGGACGCGGCGGGTGTGCTCGTCGGCGGCCGCGAACCCGGTCCGGTCTACTTCGATGTCGGGAGCGGTCCGAACGTGCCGTCGACCTCGCACTGGTCGGCCTACGACGGCCGGCACGGCCGCCCGTGCGCCGAGGTCCTCCGGGCCGTGTGCGCGCGGATGGCGCAGCGCCGCCCCGTACCCCCTGGACTGGGACACGATCGGCGACCGACCCCTGTACGAAGCGGACGCCGACCTCGCGGGACCGTGCGCGGGCTGGACCGCGCACCTGTCCGTTGTCCGCGACGCCACCGTGCCGCTGCCCGAACGGCTGGCCGCGCTCCTGGTCGAGACGGCCGAGCAGCTGACCGCCACGGGTCGCGGACGCACCGTTGGCCGCGCTGCGCGCCGCGGGTGTGCTGGAGCGGATCGCCGCCTGGGTAAGCCGGGAGGCTGCCAGCAGCCTGTGCGACGACGGTTTGCCGGCCGAAGAGGTGGCCACCGCGCTCGGGACCACCCCCTCCCAGGCCCTTGGTCCTGCTCCTGACCGCGCAGGACAGGTAAGGGCACGGGCGGCACGCACTTCTATCGCCATGGCGGTGTGGGGGATCCGTCCGGGTCGAGGCCGTGCGGCCACTGCCCCTCGGACGGATCGAGCAGTCGGGCACCGGCGAGCTGGCGATAGAGGCGGCCCGCGCTCTCGTGGAGGCGGGCGGCCTTCCGTGTCTCTGCCATCTCCATCAAGGCGAAGTAGGGCATGAGCCGGGTGCTTGCCATGCCAGGGCTTCGGCACCTGCAGGATCGCCGGCCCGTTCCTTCAACAACGCCCAGAAGACCAGCGCCAGTGCCTCCTCGCCACCCTCCGGGCAGTTGGCAGCCCTGGCACCTTGCACCGTCCGGGCCCTCGCGCCTGCCCGCCGCATCCGCCGCCAGATAGGGGCCCAGTCAAGGCAAGCCGAAATCCCGTGGAGCCCACCTGCATGGCGTGGAATGATCTTGGCGACTGCTGACGAAAGGGAAGGCTGAAAACGTGTACGTACCGTCATCTGCACGAGCTCTCGATGATGACGAGCGTGAGCTCGTGGAGCTGGCACGCCGCACCATAGACGCGCATACGGACGCCGGGCCCGACGAAGACGGGGTCCACACGATGGGGGCTGCGGTCATGGCCGCCGACTACCGGATGTTCGCCGGCGTGAATCTCTACCACTTCACCGGCGGACCCTGCGCCGAACTCGTGGCTCTGGGAGCCGCACGAGCCCAGGGTGCCCGCCAGATGCGCTGCATCGTTGCCGTGGGAAACCACGGGCGGGGGGTCATCGGGCCGTGCGGGCGCGATCGGCAGGTCTTCGTGGACTACTACCCCACCATGCGCGTCATCGTGCCCACGCCCGCGGGGCCCAGGTCCGTTCTCGCCGCCGACCTGATGCCGCTGACTCAGCGATGGACCCCGGAAGGCATGAACGGTCTCGACCCATCGCTCTACCAAGACCCCGAGACGGCCGGTCCCCCGATCATCCGGTTCAACCCCCGCTACCTTGAAGACGTCCGCTCTGGCGCCAAGACCAAGACCACCCGCTTCCGGGACCCGGCCCAGCTCGGGCCGGCACGGCTGGTGTTTGAAAGCGACCCCGAAGTCGTCCTGCCGGCAGAGGTGACCGGCATCAGGCACTGCCTGGTCAGCGACCTCACCAACCAGGACGCCCAAGCCGAGGGGCTGACGACCGCAACCGAACTCCGGGAAGGCCTCAAGGGCCACTACCCAGATCTGGCGGGAACCGACGAAGTCGACGTAATCACCTTCCAGATCAACGACAAGACAGGCGCCGCCTAAACCGCGGAGGCACCAGCGACGACTGGGACGACCGCGGCAGCGAAGAAGACGGCGCCAGCCAAGAAGACGAAGAGGACTCTGAAGCTGGTCGACGCATGATGACGCCCGACCGGTCGGGGTGGGATGCGGCCGGTCTCTGCCAGCAATGCGGCCGCTCGCCCGCACCGGCGCCGGACGCCTCCGCGATCCGCTCCGCCGCGGCCCGCATCCAGCACGTCGGTGATCCGGTGCTGCGCGGGATCTGCGTACCGGACCGCGTTCGTCAGCACCGCACGGGCACCGAGCTGATCGGCGAGGCCGACGGTACAGGCGGCAAGCCGCAGCGAGCCAGGCCCTGTGCCGGGCACGCCCCAGCACAGCCGGCCGCACCGGCATGAGCAGCCGACACCAGACGGCAGAGCCGCGCCCACCCCGCGGCGTTCCGCGCGAGCAGCGTGACCCGCAGCGGCGGCCAGACCACGTGTGCTCCACCGCGTACCGGCGTGCGGGGTCGGATGGCGGATCCAGGGCGGGCGGGGGCGTGGGGAGCGACTGCGACGTCTACGCCGAAGACGGGGCGGATGCCGGCGGCGGTGGCCTCGTTCGCGAAGCGCACGGCGCCGGTCACGGTGTCGCGGTCGGTCAGCGCGAGCGGGGCTGCGGCGAACGGCCCGCAGTCCCGCAGCAGGAGGCCGATGCCTCAGCGCCGGATACGGACGGTCACCTGGATGCCGCCAGCGGCGCTCACCCCGCCACCGATGACCCCGACTGTGGTGGCTGCGGCAGCGTGACCGGTCAAGGTCAGGATGGCCACGGCAACGATGGACACCAGCCCGGTCACAGCGGTCAGCCAACCGAGATGACCGGCAGGGGGCTGAGATCGGGTTGCAGGATCAAGTGACGTCATGGTTCTGCTTCTCCTCACAGGAACGCGTGCTGACAACCAGCGCGGACATTTGCTGCTCAGTCGCCTTCAGGCGATCGACCCTCGCCGAGGTCCTTCATCGACCCGTCCAGGCGCCTTGCCGCATCGGCGAGATCGTGCTTCACCCCGGCCGTGACGACCAACAGCTTCCGGGACAGCGCCGTCCTTACGCCCTCCGGGACTTGCAGTGTGCGCACCTTTGTGTGCGCTTCCGTCAGCCGATCAGCAGGCCTCACTTCGGCGAGCTGCCACGGAAGGTGTCGCCGAACCGGGAACGGATGACCGTTTTGAACCATTGGCTCTGTAGGGCCCAGACGGCGTACTCGTGCGAGGAGCCGGGCCTCCGGGCCTTTGCGCCAGGCCTCGAAGAGTCCGTCCTCGACCCCGTCACGGCCTCAGACTCCCGCGGTCGCGTTGGCGTCGGACTGGGAGTCGGGTGAGGTCAAGTGGCGCCACGGTGGCGGCGCCACTCTTCAGGGAGGCCAAGTGAGTACCGCCGCCCTTGCCCTGGCGGCCCTCGAAGTTGCGGTGCAGAACCGTTCGCAGACGGACGTTCAGCCGTCCCCGCACCGCCCATGCCCACGACCTGGGCCCGGCTGGCGCCACCATTACCCTCCACGACGAGGGGCTCCGCCGGGGCTGCTTGCCCCACGAGATCCCGCTGTGGGCACGGCCCTTGCTGATGGCGGCCCGCCGCGTCTGGGATATCGCCACTGGTACCAGCGGTCCTCTGCATGGGGAAATGCCACGATGCTGTAGGCGAACCGTCGCGACCAGGAGCCCTGGACGGCTGCCGCGGCGCTGCGCACACATCCAGAGCCGGCCCACCGGTTGTTCGGCGCCGAGGTGCGACGGCTGACCCCATCTCTCCGACGACAGTGACGAGGACGCGTTCGCCGGCCTCGCCCTGGACCTCTTCACCGACTGGTCGGCCAGGGAAGCGGACTTCGCCGTGCTTGCCGAGGTGCTGGTCGCGCGCGGAGAGCACGCCGCGCCGGAGGCCTCTTCCGCTCTCAGCGCCAGGAGGGATGCCCCTCGGCACCGCCGCCGGTGGTGAGCGTACGCTCTCCGGTCTTGTCCGCGCGCACGGCCCAGATCACGGGCTTCTCGTACGGGCCGCGGACGAAGGCAACCCACGTGCCGTCGACGGACCAGACGGGGTCCATCTCGTGGGCGCCGGTGGTGACCAGTTCACGATCGTTACTGCCGTCGGCGTCCACGAGGCGGATGTCGCCCTGAGTGCCCGTGCCGTAGGTCCCCGCCGTGTAGGCGAAGGTGGAGCCGTCGGGTGACCACACCGGGTCGAGTGCCGGATGGGGCAGCCGGGTCACCTGCTGTGGGGCGCGGCTCGGGGCGGCGGGGTCGACCAGGTGGATCTGCCAGTTCTCGGGAGCCGTCTGGAGACAGACCGCGATGCTCTTGCCGTCCGGCGACCACGAGGGATCCTCGACCTGGCTCCCGCCCGAGGTGAGCTGGCGGGCCGTGCCGTCGGCGACGCCGACCACGAAGAGCTGCTGGACACCGTCCTTCTTGCGGAGCACGGCGAGCTGGCTGCCGTCCGGCGACCAGGACACCCTGCCGCCGGCGATGGAGGTGATCCGCCGAGCGTTCGAACCGTCGGCATTGGCGGTCCAGACGGCCGTGCCCTCGGGTGTGCTGCGGGTGAACGCGAACGACCCGCGGTCAGGGGACCACTGGGGCAGGGTGTCGCATGTGCCTGCGCCCCCTGCGATGAGCCCCACGGGCTTCTCCGTCGCGGCGTCCCGGCGGGCGATGACGCTGTGGCAGGTCCCGGGCCAGCCCGGGGCGGTGTCCTGCCGGATCAGCAAGGGATCGGCCGGGAACGGGGCAGGGGCGAGGGCGGATCCGGTGGGCGTGGCGGCGCCGGGCTTGGAATTGTCCTGGGTGGAGTCGCTCCAGGGCTGCCACGCGTACAGGCCGCCGACGACCGCGAGAGAAGCCACGAGCACCGCCGCCACCACCGCGCGGCGCCGCCGGGGCCTCTCTGTATCCGCCTGCGGCACCTGCGCAGGGGCGGGGGCGGGGGCGGGGGAGAGCCGCGCCGCGGGTCCCGTGACGGTGCGCGGCTGTTCCGTACGGGGCTCCGCGACGACGGGCGGGACGGCGTCCGGTACCGCGAGGTCCTGCGCCGTGTCCGACGGGCCGTCCGGCACGGTGGGACGCACCGCCGGTTCCGGGGGCGGGAGCAGTTGCGTTGCCGCCTCCGGCAGCCAGGAGCCACCGTCCGGGTGGCGGACGGTGAGAGTGTCGAGGAAGGCGGCCGGGGTGGGCCGCACCGCCGGGTCCTTGGCCAGGCAGGCGCCGATGGCTTCGCGGAGTTCACCGGGCACCGCGGTCAGGTCCGGCTCCTCGTAGACCACCTTGAAGTGCCTGGCCGCGGAGGGGCCGTCACCGAAGGGGGCGCCGCCCGCCGCCTGGGTGAGCACCACCCCCAGAGCGAACATGTCGACCGCAGGGGTGACCGCGCCACCACCGGTGAGCTGCTCGGGTGCCAGGAATCCCGGCGTGCCGACCTGCAGCCCGGTCTGTGTCAGGGACGTTCCGTCCAGGGCGCGCGCGATGCCGAAATCGATGACACGCGGCCCGTCCTCCGCGACGATGATGTTCGCGGGCTTGAGATCGCGGTGGATGACCCCCGCTCGGTGGATCGCCTCGAGTGCCTCGGCCAGGCCGGCCGCCAGGACGGTGAGCGTGTCCAGAGGCAGCGATCCGACGCGCGCGAGTACCGCTTGCAGGGTGGGACCGGGCACGAAGGCCGTCACCAGCCAGGCCGGCTCCCCGTCTGGGTCGGCGTCGACCACCGGCGCGGTGTGGAAGCCGCCGACCCGCCGCGCGGCCGCGACCTCGTCGGCGAACCTGCGCTTGAACCCGGGCTCGGTGCTCAACTCGGGACGTACGACCTTGACGGCGACCGCACGGCCGGACTGGGAACGGCCCAGGTAGACCACGCCCATGCCCCCCTGGCCGAGCCGTCCCACCAGCCGGTAGCGGCCCTCGCCGAGCGAGGTGGGATCGCCCGTTTCGAGCGGCTTCATATGTCCCCCGTTTCACACCTTGCGCAATGAACAGCCTCTCCCTACCCGTCGCGCCGTCCATCAGTCAAGCGAGGCCCATGCGGGGACCCGACACGGGTGCCCTTGGCAACCAGTGCTCCTGGGCCCCGTACCCGGCCGCCCGCACGGCGTCCGGGGCCGGGGCGGAGGACGGTCGTCCTGTCCGTCACCGACTGCCGCACGAGCTCGTCGAGGCCCTCCGCAATATGTACGGCCACCCGTTTTGGACTACGCCCGGCACATCCCCGACAGGCACGGACGAGATCCGCCGCCAGGCCCGCGCCCGCCTGTGGGTGCCGGCCGCGTAGGGGGCAATTCCCCGTGGCAGCCCCTCGCCCAGGAACCGCGACACCGGCCGCCCCCGGAGCGACCGGCCCGCCGACTTCACCCCGCCCCCTGCAGATGAAAGGGAGGACGGCCCGGGAACTGCTGCCTGACGGAACGATCGGGCGAACGGTATCCCCAGAGGAGATCCGTCCCGACCCGCAGCCCTTCAGGCGCCCGCTGATCTGTGACCTCTGCATGACCGGAGTCCCCCCGTCCGCGGCTACAAGACCGTGCCCAGCCTCTTCCGCTCGGGCCCGGGCCCCAGCACGAAGCCGGGTGCGACCTCAACCCGACCGAGGTCATCGACTCCATCGCCCCCGACTTCCACGGCCTGGCCCACGTCGACCAGCCGCCCACCAGTACATCGGCGAGATTATGCACGATGTCCACCAGCGGTGGGAGATGCCGGCGGAGGAGACCATCCGCACCCTCCGCACGGCCGTCTCCATGGACGGCAAGATGAGTGTCGAGGACCGCATGACCTTCTTCGCCCTCCTCGCCCCGCCGGCGCAAACCGCCTGCCCGTACAGACCCACGTAAAGCAGGGGCCCGGAGCCGCTTGCACTGGCTCCGGGCCCCGCCCGTGACTGTAGCCGGAACGCGCCGCAGGCCGCCCTGCTCCCTATCAGACGCGGCCTCGGTGTGGACTTCGGGGGGCGAGCCGGGTCTGCACTGCCCATCTGGCGCTGGGCGTATGGGGTCCGACAGGTCTACCGGGGCCCCGATCACAAGCTGCACTTCGTTCCGCAGCTGCTGGCGCTCGGTCTGATTTTCGGTGGTGCCGACCGCGGCGCCGTAGTCGAGCAGGGGAAGTCGAGCAGGGGATAGTAGCGGGAGATCGCGGCCTCGGAGACGAGGCGGCCCGGGCCGGCCGCTTCGGCCAGGGTCGACAGCCGGTCAGCCGTGCGTAGCCATGGTCGGCGACAACAACATCCCTGACGACTCCAACTGGGTAAGGAGCACCGCCGTGCCCCTGGTTTCTGTGGTGATGCCGGTACACAATTCGGCGGCCACGCTCGGGCCCGCAGTCCGGTTGGTGCTGGCGCAGACCCACCCCGATCTCGAACTGCTGATCACCGACGACGCGTCCTCGGACGACTCGATGGATCTGCTGAGGGAGCTGGCCCGGCAGGACGAGCGGGTCCTGCCAGAGGCAGCGGCCCAGCAGGGCGGCGCGGCCCGGGCCCGCAACCTGGCCATCGCGCGGGCCAGGGGTGACTACATCGCCTTCCTCGACAGCGACGACATGTGGCTTCCGACGAAGCTGGAGAAACAGCTCGCCTTCGCCGCGGCGGCCGGGACGCCCCTCACGTTCACCTCCTACTACAAGATCGATGCCTTGTACGCGGGCGAGGCCGCCGACTTCGTCCCGAACGGGCGTGTGGTGTGGGCGCCGGAGCGCGTGGACTACAGCGCGATGCTGGTCCAGGACCACATCGGCGCCCTGACCGCCATGTACGACCGCAGGGTGGTCGGGACGAGGCTGATGCCCGACATGCCGAAGAGGCAGGACTACGCGCTCTGGTTGTCGATCATGCGAGATGGGACTCCCGCCCGTGCTCTGCGGGAACCATTGGCGGTGTACCGGTCTCAGCGGGCCGGGTCGCTCTCATCGAACAAGCTGTCGCTCGTCCCGTACAACTGGGCCCTGTACCGCCGGCACGAACAGCTCTCGGTGTTCCGGTCGATGCGGGCTCTGGGCGGGGCGGCGTGGCACTCGTTGCGGAAGTCGCGGATCTAGCAACCGTTCACGCGCTTGGGGAGCCGGTGCGCGACCGTTTCCGGATGATGCCTGACCGGGCCGCGACCCGTGGCTGTGCCGCGTGGCGATTCGGTGCGGCGGCAGCCGGCTCCCCGTTGGCTTGGTCAGACGGTCAACACCTTGAGCCTGCTTGGCCCTGGTGAGTGCCCGGCGTCCAAGCGAGTGAAGAACTCCGTCGCCACGATCGCCTCCCGTTCAGGCTTCGGGAGTCGGGCGAGGAGACCCGGGAGGGACCCTTCACGAGCCACTTCGCTGGCGTGCGCCATGATCGCGGCGAGCTTGCGGTCCAGCCAGGGGCGGATATCGACGGCCGCGTGAACCATCTCGTCCGGCACGGTGTGGATGCGCTTTCCGACGGTGGACAGGAGACCGGCCAGGGCGTCGCTCTCCGAGCGAGGGTGCGATGCGCCATATACCGCTCTGGGACGCCAGGAGGGCCCGGCTTGAGGGCAGAGCCCCTCGATGCCAGCGGTGCGCACAGCTTGGAGGACCACTTCGTGGGTGCGGACATGGTCGGGGTGCCCGGACCCGAACGCGTCGTGCGTCACGATCACCTGAGGCCTGAATGCGCGCACGTGTGACACGAGCCGTTCCACCGCTTCTTCCTGGGGAACGTCACAGAGGCGGGGCTGGCCGGGAGCGGAGCCGGGGACGTGGAGGTCGGCGAATCCGAGCATGCGGGGCTTCCCCGCTCCAAGAAGGTGCAGGGCGTCTGCGAGCTCGGCGGCGCGAAGGCTGTCTGGAGCCCAGGTAGCTGTGACGACGGCAGTGCGCGCCCCGGCCGCCGCGTGCTGGGCGAGGACTCCGCCGGCAACGAGCGCCTCATCGTCTGGGTGTGCGAAGACAGCCAGCAGGGACGGTGAGGGGGACGGTGTCATGGGCGGACCCTTCTTGAGACCTGAGGGGGGTGGGTTCGGGCGGGGGTGGTCGATCACGGGGCGACTGCCAGGAGAAGTCCTGCTCCGGCCTCCAGGAGGCGCTGACCGGCTTCTTGGCCGAGTTCGGCGGCGGTGTCGAGGGGGCCGGAGACGGTGGTACGCAGGGAGGGCCCGCCGTTGGGGTCGAGGACGGCTGCCTGCAGGGTGATCTGAAGGGTGGCCGGGTCGAGGATCGCGTGGACGGAAGCGGCGGTCAGACACCCGCCCTTCAGTGTGGCCAGGGTGACGCGTTCGGCATCGAAGAGGGCCCGGGTGGGGGCGTGGGTGAGCGGTGCGAGGAGGTCGCGGGTGCGGATGTCTTCGATGCGGTGCTCGATGACGACGATTCCCGCGCCGGCGGCGGGCATCCACTCGGACGGATCCAGGATCACCGACGCCCGGTCTTCCAAGCCCAGGCGGCGCAGGCCCGCCAGGGCCGCGATCATGGCGTCCGCACCGAGGTCACCTCGATCAAGCCGGTCCAATCGCCGGTCGGCGTTTCCCCGGATCGGAACGGGGACGAGCTGGGGGTACAGGGCGGCGAGGAGGGCTGCCCGGCGGGGAGCGCTGGTGCCGACCCGGGTGCCGGGTGGCAGCTCGGCGAGTGCGACGGCTCGGTGTCCGGCGGGCAGGACGAGAACGTCGCGGACGTCCTCGCGGGGCAGGACTGCGGCCACGGCCATGCCGGGGGCCCGGTCGTGGGGGCCTGGTAGATCCTTGGCGCAGGCGATCGTTGCGTCGACCCGGCCGTCGAGGAGGCACGCGTCGCCGCGGCGGGTGAATGCTCCTTTGCCGCCGATTTGGGACAGGGGCCCGAAGTGGGCATCACCCTCGGAGGTGATCTTCAGGATGTCGAGGGTGAGCTGCGGGTGGCGGGCGCGGAACGCTTCGGCGAATCGGCCGGTCTGCTCCATGGCCATGGGGCTGGGCCGGGTCCCGAGTCGGACAACAGCCTGGGTAGCGGGGGTGGTCACTGGAGGGGTCTCCGATCTGCTCAGGTGCGGGCGAGGGCCGCCTGGAGGGCCTGGCCGGGGGAGAGGTTGCTGGTGTCGATCACCTGGGCGGCGCGCGGCCACGCCTCGGCGGCCCTCGGCGATACGGCGGTGCCGGCGGGCCCGAACGGCTTCGCTGCGCAGCGCGTCCTGCAAGTACTCGCAGCTCGCTCCGATCCGGGCACTGAGGGGCGCAGGATCCGCGTGGAGCACCAGGCGGTGGAAGGCTGTGCCGAGCACGGCGAGAGTGACGTCGGTAAACGCGGACTCGGCGAGGTCCTCCTCGAAACGGCGGCCGGGTTCGGTGTAGGTCCCGGTGGTGCCGGCGCGGCGGCCCGATCCAAGATCGGACTGGATCAGGCCCTTGAGCGCACGGGTCCAATCGGCCTGGCGGGTCCAGAGGCTGCCGTCACCCATGATTGCGACGGCACCCGGAGGCCCGGTCAGCCGGTCGGCCATCGCGAGGACGGCCGGCCTGTCCATCCAGTGGAAGGCCCTGCAACACGTGATCAAGTCCGCCTGGTAGCCGGGCACTAGCGGGTCGAAGCCCTCGGCGGGGACAGGGTGGAAGACCACAGTGCGTTGCCTGAAGTCAGGGCGCAGGAGGTCGAACGCGGTGCGGAGCATGCCCTCGTCCCGGTCCACGTGGTCGAGGTGCGCGCCGGGAGGCAGCAGCGGGAGCAGCGCGTGCGCGACTTGACCGGTCCCGGCGCCGAGTTCGGCCACCGTGGGCTCAGGGATTCGGGTCAGGGCCGTGGCCCGGAGCTGTACCGCGTCCTCGGGCACGCCGGGCCGGTACCGGCTGTGGTCGGCGGCCACCGACTCGAACACGTTCACCGGATCTCCTGGATACGGGGCCGTTTGGTCAGGACGGGGGCGGAGGCTGACGCTCCTCACTGGGCACGTGTGTCTGGGACTTGTGGAAGCCAGGTGACCGCGGTGTCTCGGAAGCTCTGCGTGACCGGTACGAGGTCGGCAGGGTTGCCCAGGGCGGAGAGGGTGATCGCGATGCTGCTCGCCCCGTCGTCCAGGGCGCAGAGCTGACTCCCGCAGGTCCGCCAGAACCCCCTTCGGGAGTCCGGCCACGTGTAGTACCAGGTCGGCTCGCCACCGGCACCGCTCCACGTCAGGCCGTCGAGCGGGAAGGAGACCCAGGACATCATCGGACCACCGGACAGCCGAAGGCAGTCCTTGCAGCTGCAGATTTCCCTGTCAAGTCCTTGTGTTCACGGATTGTGCCTCCTCGGCATGGTGGCGCGCGGTGGTGACTGAGGAAGGGATGGGACGACCACCCAAAGGTCCAGAGGAGCGGTTCCTGTCAGGTCGACTGTGCCTTGTTCACCGGCGTGATGTGGGCCGCTTCGATGAAACTGATGAACCTGCCCGCGTTCCGGTCGCCGAGCATGCTCCCGATGCAGAAGAACATGTGGCGGGCGGCTCTCAATTCATCGCTGATGACCCGATGTTCCACTCACCCAGATTCTTCGCAGCCGCCCGGACTTCTCAAGGTCCTGGAATGTGGTCTCACGCCTTCGTCTCGGCAGGCGTCGACGGCCAGAATTCGTGTAGGAAGTAGCCCAGCGCCTTTTTGGTCCCTCCGGTTCAGCATCCTCTTGGGCTGCCGCACGGCGCTCGCAGCGTTCTCCGTCGGCCTGGCTAAGCGTGTCCCGCTGCGGGCCCCGGCCCGGGAGTTGGCGCCCTACTCGCGGGCGAGAGCGGGGTGCCTGCCGGGGCCATTGATGGCGTGGGTGACGTCGCCGATCAGTGGACGAGCGGTCAACCGGCCGTGCTGTGCCCGGTCTTCGGCACTGGGGGCAACCAGTACACGGCGTTGTCGTGGAAGGACGCGTGGATCGGCACGAGATCCGGTCCGCTGGTGTCGTCGAGGGCGGTGACGTTGATGCCGATCTCCGGGATGTCGCTGTCGATCGCCGCGACGCGACTGCCGCAGGTCGGGCAGAAGCCGCGCTTCGCCTCGCCTTCGAAGGTCTCATACCAGGTCGGCTCGCTCTCTCCGGTCCAGGTGACCGTCTCGAATCCCACCCACCACATCACCGGGGAGCCTCCGAGTTTTTGGCAGTGTCCACATGCACAGGTGTGAGGGAACACTGCCGGCCCCCGGGCGGTGAAGCGGATGCGGCCGCAGAGGCAGCGGCCGGTACGGTCCCCGGCGTCTCCGGCTCCCTGGGCGTCGGCGGCGGGAGTGGCGTTCATCAGGTGATCTCCTGGGGTCGGTAGGTTAGTTGAGTCCACCAATGTGCCACCCCTTCCATGATCGTCAGGACACCATCGGCGGGCCGCGGAGGCGCCGCGGGTCGGGCGACTGAAGTTCAACTGTTCGATATTTAGGGCGCTTTCACAGATGCACGTCACGACACCACTCGGCCCCGCCCCTGGCCCGAGAAGGCCGCCGCCGACATGGCGGACGCGGCCGCTCGACACCTCGGCACGCAAGGGCAAGCACGGCGGACGGCCGCCAGTCATCACCGACGACATGCTCCACACCGTGCTGCGCCGCCGAGCGGGCGGTGAGACGGTCGAGCAGATTCAGCCCGACCTGTTCATCCCCACCGGCCGGCGCAAGGGCAACAACCCGAGTCTGTCCAGCGTCTACCGGGCGCTGGCCGAGCACGAGAAGCGGGCGGCGTATCCGGAAGCCGTCAAAGCGGCGCACGCCGACTTCGTCGCCCTCCGGAGTGCTGGACGCATTCCCGGACAGGCAGAGGGGGTCATGACCTCATGATCTACGGCTCCCACCGCGCAAAGGGCGCCCCCCATGTCGGTGCCCTTCCCTGCCAGGAAGGCCCCTTCGGACGGCGGCCCGACCCGGTCGGCGACACCGCCCGCCATGACGGGCCGGAAGTGCCTGGACCGAGGACGCAGACTCTCCTGTGCCCGTACTGCGCGGCGGGACCATCCGACGGCCAGGCCCGCACTCTCGCCGCGGCCTCCGATCGCCTCACGGTGACCTGGCATGTGCTGTCCTGTCCGCACTACGCGGCCGATCGCGTTCTGGCGGGAGAGGAGGAGCAGGTCCGCCCAATGCCGGTCGTCCGGCAGGCGCCTGACTGCCTCATCCGGGTGGAATCTTTCCTCCTGTCGGGGATCGGTGCTGGTCACATGGGGTGAAAGGGGCGCGTTGCTCGTTTCCCGGCGCCGGGTGGGAGGTGTTGATGGGGATGTGAGTACCTCAAGCACCCTCCCGATACTGTCCGCCACCCTCAGGTCGCCAGCCCCTCCTGCCGTGCACGACTCGGGCGCGGACACCGCGCCCGGCGTCATAGTCGTCCACTCCTGCACCACCCTCGGCGCCACGCTGGTCGTCCACCTCACTGGGGAGATCGACCACTTCAGCGCCGGCCCGCTGCGGGCGCTGCTGGCCTCGGCGGCCGCCGACGGCTACACCGGCCTCGTGCTGGACACCGAGCAGGTCACCTTCGCCGACTCCGGCTTCCTGGCTGTCCTGGACTGGTGGCCCCGGCACGGACGCCGCCTCAGGCTCGCGAACTGCTCCCGGGCCGTGAAACGCCTCCTGCACGCGGCCGCCGCAGCGACACACAAGCAGACTCAGGTCGTCTCACTGACGGCGGCGGCGTCATGACGTTCATACTCCTGACCTGCGCCCCGATGCTCGCGGCGGTCCTCCTGCTGCGCTGGGAACCCCGAGAGCCGCGGCACTGCCGGCCTGCCCGGCCGCCTGGGCGAACACCCCGCAGGAACCTGATCCACTGCCCCCTGGCGCCCCCGTTCCTCGGCGCGATGGCATAACCGCGGACAAGGGTGGGCCCGCGACGGTCGCGGGCCCACCCCCTTGTCCTGCCTCGTCCCCGAATGCGGGAACCTGGCCTCGCCTGCCCCGAGCCGCCCTGGCGTCACCGGCGACGGTAACCAGCAAAAGGGGCGGGCCGGGGTGCAGGCTGCCGGTCAGCCGAAGCTCCGCCTGCGGTCCCCGGCCTGCTGCGGTGGAATGCTGTGCAGCCGGCGGGCAGGACGTCTGCGCGGGCCGGTCCTGCGTGCTGAGGCCTGGGTGGATTGCGTGGGTTCCACCGCCGGGGCGAGCGCGATCGCAGCGATGACCGCCGTCACCGCGACGAGGATGATTCCGATGCTCACGGACATGAGTCCCGCCTTTCGCCTTGACCTTTACACCTTGTGGCTACTCAGCGTTTCCAATATGCGCCGCATTAAACACGGTGAGTGATATTCTGGGTGGTCAGCGGGGCAGGGTCGCGGTGATCGCCTTGCCGCCGGGCCGGGGCTCCACCCTCACGCTGTGGGCCAGTCGTTGGATCATGGGCCAGCCGAAACCGCCGGTTCGGCCGGTGAGGTCGGGGGATCGGTCCTGCGGCTGAGCGGGACTGGGATCCGCCATGATCACCTGGATGCTGCGGCGGTCCGCCCGCAGGGTCATCGCGCTGACCCCGCCCGCATGGCGCACGGCGTTGGTGACGAGTTCGGACACCAGCAGCACCAGGTCCTGCACGGTGGACACGGGCGGAGATGGCCGCAGGTCGAGAAGGAACTCGGCCGCGGCATCGCGGGCCTGCGCGGGCCGCTCGGGCCGCCAGGTGCACTCCAGCAGATGCTCGGCAAGACTGCCGGCCAGTTTTGACTGCTGCATGTCCTTCACCCCGTTCCGAGATCCCGCGCGGTCGATGTCGTTCACCGCGTCTACCCACTCGGTCACACTCCACAGCGATCAGCGACAAAGGCTGCACCGATGGCCCAAGGCCGGCGTGAGGACACCTGTGCAGACTCCCGCCCGGCCTCTCGGTACCGTCGGCGGACGGGCATGATCGCAGTACGGCCCCGCCGCGCAGCGTGGGCAGTGCCGTGACCTGCGAGGGGGCGACCGGGTGGGGATGACATGACGGCAGCACCGGGCACCCCGGCGGGAGCCGAGTCGGGCGATCCCGCCGGACCCGGCCGGCTTTGACCTCTCCTCGGCCTCTCCGGCAGGCATCGCTCCGTCCGTACGTGAGACGGTCGAGTAAATCGTGCAGGCGGTCCGCGACGGCAACGACCCTGCCATCCGCACCCTGCTGACCGGCCTGGCGAAAGTCGCGGACACCACGGCCCCGCTCTATCTGCGTGAGCGGCTGTACGTACCACGGTGAACGAGACGGCCGCGCCCTACGCCCGAAGGAACAGGTCGCCGGTGATCACCGGGCCCCGGGCCGACCAGGTCGCCGGGGCGCGGGGCACTTCGCGGCCCCAGGCGAGCCACTCGCGCTCGACAGCGTCATAGATCGGGGTGTCGGTCATCGCCCAAACCCCTCCGGAGGTCTGGACGATCCGGCCCGCTGCGGAGGCGAAACGGTTTCCTGCTCCATGCGGGTCCAACGACGCGAGGCCTGCCAGCGTGGCGGCTCGTGACCGCTTCGACACCGACCAGCCAAGGCATGCCGGGCCTGGAACACGACGACGGCCCCTACTGCCGGGCGCGGCAGCAGGGGCCGTCACACGGATCCGGCCCTCGATGGTGGGGGCCGGGGGCACGTGTCACTCACTCCAACGCCCGCGCCCGGCACCGGTCACGCCGGGCTCGGCCGTTCAGGTCAGAGCCGGGCCGCACGGCGCGCCGTACGGTCCAGGCTGGTGCGGGCGGGCTTGGCGGGGCAGGCTGGAAAGTGCAACGCCCACCGATACACCGTCGCGGGAAGGGGCGCTCGGGATGATCCAGCTAGCGGACATACGGGAGTGGCGCACCCACGACGTCCTCGACTCGGGCGGCCGCAAGATCGGCGTGCTGGAGGCCATCTACGTCGACACCACCACCGACGAGCCCGCCATGGCCACCGTCCAGGTCGGCTTGCCCACCCGCCACCACCTGGTCTTCGTCCCGCTGAACGGGGTGATCGCGGGACCGGGCTACGTGAAGGTCGACTACGACCGGTCGCTGGTGAAGAAGTCCCCGGCGATCGGCACGGACGACGTCCTGCCCGCCGAGGACGAGGCCGCGGTCTTCGCGCATGCGTCGTGGCCGCGGCGAGAGGTGCCCCAAACGCACGGCGCGCCGCGAGACGGCCGCGGTCGGCAACGACCGCGAAGACGTCGTAGACCAGCGCGGCATCTCCCGCCCGCAGACGACGAGCGCGCGAGATCCCAACCCGGAAGGCGAGCGCCGCAGGGGGCTCAACGCGTTCAAGCACCGACCCGAGCCTCGGTAGGTCGGCAGGTCGATCGCCGGCCAGCCAAACCGCCGGGGGATGCCCCTGGACGGGGCATCCCCCGGCAGAAGAACGAAGGGTGGCGACCCGTGAGTATCGGCAAGAAGATCGCGCACAAGGCCGAGGCGGTCAAGGGCGGCGCCAAGAAGACCGTCGGCCGTGTCACCGGCAGCTGGCACCTGCGGGCCGAAGGCCGTGGTGACCAGGTCAAAGGCAACGCCAAGCAGGCTGGGGCGAAGATCAAGGACGTTTTCAAGCACTGACCACCGCGCCCGCCCTGCCGGCCTCACGGCAGGGCCCTGGAGGTGCCAGGTATGGCCATAAGGAACGGCAGTGCCGCCCAGGCCGGATCCCGGGGGCGGCGTGTGTCCAACAGCCGTGTCATGGAGGTCCTGTCCAGGGTCGGACTCTCCGCGCGGGGTGTGATCTACGTACTGGTGGGGCTGCTGGCCGTGCAGATGGGGTTCGGCGGCGACAGCGGCAAGGAGGCCGACCGGTCCGGTGCGGTGCGGACCATTGGCGAGCAGCCGTTCGGCCGGGTGCTGCTGTGGGCGCTGGTGGTGGGGCTGGCGGCGATGGCGCTGTGGCGGCTGTCCGAGGCCGCTTTCGGACAGGCGGTGACGGGCGGTGACAGGTGGACCCGGCGCTTGGGCTCTGCAGGGCTGGCGGTCTTTTACGCCGTGATCTGTATTGGGGTGGTGCAGACCGCGCTGGTCGGCGGGTCCGCCGGGGGCCGTCCCGGCGATGAGACGTCGAAGGATTACACCGCGAGGGTGCTGACCTGGCCCTTCGGGCGGGTGCTCGTCGGTGTGGTCGGAGCCGTCCTGGTCATCGTCGGCGTGGTGATCGTGGTCCGGAGCCTGATGCGGAAGTTCGAGGAGAATCTCCGGACGGGCGAGATGAGCCCGGCGACGCGGCGGGTCGTCGCGGGGCTGGGCATCGTCGGCGGCGTGGCGACCGGCGTGGTCGCGGCGGTGTCCGGGCTGTTCGTCGTGCTGGCCGCGGTGCGATTCGATCCCGGCGAAGCCAAGGGCATGGACGAGACGCTGCGTTCGTTCGCCGCCACGCCCGCCGGGCCCGTGCTGCTGATCGCCGCGGCGGTGGGCCTCCTGCTGTTCGGCCTCTACTCGTTCTGCGAAGCCCGCTGGCGCAAAGCCCCCGAGCACGGCGCCTCGGCAGAGCAGCCGACCGAGGCCCCGGGCTCGGAGACGCGCCCAAGTGCGCCCTAGGGAGGGCATTTGGTCCGATGCCGTGGGCCGCTTGTCTCCGTTCGGGCGCTTGCGCAGCGCGATCCGCCGCTCGCGGGCCGGGCGCAGGTGGGGGTGGGGCAGCGGTATCGACCTGTCGCAGCGTTCGCTGGGTTTCGCGGCGCTCGGGTTCCTGACACTGGTGCCGCTGCTGATCGTCGTGTCCGCGGCCGATCCGGCGAGCGGTCGGGGGTTCGCGCAGTGGCTGGGAGACGGGCTCGGCGTCTCGGCGGCCGCCAGAGGGGAGATCGAGCGGTTGTTCGCCCTGCCGGGTCAGGCTTGGCGGACCACGACGGCGTTCGGCCTCGCCGTCCTCGCCGTATTCGGTCTGTCGTTCGGGGCGGCGGTGCAGAGCGGCTACGAGAAGATCTGGGATCTGCCCCCGGCCCGGTGGTGGGCCAGGTGGCGGCACGTGCTGTGGCTCGCCGTCCTCATCGGGGTCCTCTTCCTGTCCGCGCTCACACCCCTGTGGCGGGATTCGTCGGTCCGCGGGGTGGTTACGGTGGTCAGCGGCACCCTGTTCTTCTGGTGGTCCCAGCGGCTCCTGCTCGGCGGCGGGGTCGCCTGGGTCACTCTGCTGCCCGGGGCGGTCGCCACCATGCTCGGGCTGCTCGGCCTCAGGCTCTTCTCCCGGCTCGTGTTCTCACCGCTGATCGCATCCAGCGCCGTCGCGTACGGCCCGTTCGGAACCGTCCTGGTCATCCAGTCCTGGCTGGTCGGCGTCGGAGTCGTCGTGTTCGGCGGCGCTTTGGCCGGCCGACTGCTCCACGACGAACTCCCCCGCCTGGCAAGAGCGCTGAAACGGCGAGGGTGAGGCTCCGATCTCCCGCAATCTTCTCCGCTCAGGGTGGTGCGGACCGTTCCGGACTCCGGTCGTCCCACGGGAGCAACGTGTGCCGCCTGACATGTCGTCCGGGAGACAGCCGTGGGAACAGCAACCCGCCTTGGGCACGGCGCCGGTCAGCCGCTGGATCGCTCTGAGCGATCCCGACGGGCCAGGGCTTGGCACGGCTCCGCCCGGGTGTAGTGATCAACACCGCCGAGTCGTGACGTCGACGGCGTGTGCGGCTGTCTGCCTCAAGGCCGGCGTCGGGAGGGACCCCAACTCCAGGAAGACCGGCGGGAAGACGACGTTGCGTGGCGGGGTGCAGCGGAGCTGCAGGTGCTCGCTGGAGGTGAGGGTGAGGAGCCGTGTGGGCTGCCGCTGGAATCCGCTGATGGTCAACGATGCCTGACGCCGCTGGAAGTCGTGCTGGAGGTCGAGCAGCAGGTGCAGTGCGAAGACGTCCATGAAGGGCACACCGACGAGGTCCAGGTGCAAGGGGGCGCCATTGGCTGCCGCGGCGGCAGTGGCCTGGTGGAGGGTCGGGCAGGTGTCCATGTCCAGTTCGCCGGCCACCGTGATGACTGTGCCTTCTGGATCGTGGCTCATGGTGACGCGGATGCCGTCGTTCATGGTTCGCCCCCGTTCAGGGGTCGAGCCCATCACGGTCGCCCGCAGATGCGGGAGAGAAGGCCGCTGAGCGCGTGGCGTAGGGCCGCGCGCAGCCGAGCGAGACCACCCGTACCAGGCCTTGGCCACTGATATGGCCGTAGGGCGGCGCGGGGTCTCCCACCAGACCAGGCTGGTTGTCCCCCTTACAGTCCCAGAAGCCATGGCCGCAGTCCAGACGACGCCCAGCCGTTCCCAGAGCCCGGCCGGGGCGAGTGTGAACCGGCTGGGCTCTGCGTGCGCGTGCGAGTGGTGCCTGCCCCCGTGCGGACCTCCCGCCCGGCCGCTCGGTACCGTCGGCGGGCCGGGCATGATCGCAGCGCGGCCCGCCTGTCGCGCGGGCAGTGACCTGCGACGGGGACGATCCGTTAGGGGATGACATGACGCCAGCGCCAGGCACCCCGCCGGGCGAAACTACCGGCCCTGGTCGGTCCGGCAGGCATCGATCCGGCCGTACGCGAGACGTCTGGCCGACGGCAGTGCACAGCTCGTCGCCTCGCGCGGCCTCGATGCGGCGGTCCCTGCCGCGTCCTGACCGCCCCGGCCGTGGCTGCCCCTACGTGATGTGCCCCGGTCGCAGGAGACCCGTACATGTGCAGGGGGGCGCCCACCGGGTTCACCGCTCGATCACCCCCGAAGGGCGCCACCCGATGGCTCACCGAGCCGACCACGCCCCCAGCACCGCGCCCCGCGCCGACCTGGCGCAGGGCGCGGGCTGCGAGGTGTGCCCGGGAGGGGGAACCGGTCGTCACCGACCACGAGCGCATGAGCTGTTTCCAGCCTGCCAGCAGGCGGAAGCTCAGCCGAATCCGCCCTGAATCCGCCGGGTCCCCGCACCCGGGAGCAGTAAGGGCAGGGCGTCGGCGCCGGTCACACGGTGGTCCGGGGCCCCGCGGCGCGGCGGAGCCGGTTGGCGATCGCCAGCCCCAGCCCCTCCTCCACCGGCAAAGAGGCGACGATGAGGTCGCACCCCCGCTGGTCGAGGTCGCGCAGGAACCCGTACAGCCCGCGAGCATAGGCGGCCATCGAACCGGGGACCGCCACGACCGCGTGCGCCTTCACCTCAGCGCCAGTGAATGCGGTAGGAAGAAAGACGCCGACCCGGTGCCCCAGCTCCTGCGCCAACTCCGCCTCGGCGACGACCTTCTCCGGCTCGACCAGGACGACCCGAGCACGCGGCGCGTAGTGCGACGGATGCTGGCCCGGCACCCGGATGCGGCTGGTCGCAGGGACCGCGAGCGGGCACCCCAGCACTGCTTCGAGGTCCTCGCGCGTCACGCCGCCGGGCCGCAGGATGGTCGGGATCTCGCCCGTGACGTCGACGATGGTCGACTCGACACCGACCTCACAGGGGCCGCCGTCCAGCACGAAGTCGACGCCATCGCCGAGCTCGGCACGGACGTCGTCCGCGGTCGTGGGGCTCACCGAGCCGAAGCGGTTTGCGGACGGGGCCGTGACACCACCACCGAAGGCCGACAGCAGCGCGAGTGCGACGGGGTGGTCGGGCACGCGCACGGCCACCGTCTCCAAGCCTCCAGTCGCTTCCAAAGGCACCCGCTGGCCACGCCGCAGGACCAGCGTGAGCGGCCCCGGCCAGAAACGTTCGGCCAGCAGACGGGCCGTCGCGGGTACCTCCTGGACCCAGTCGTCCAGGTGCTCCGCGCCGCCGATGTGGACGATCAGCGGGTGCGAGGGCGGGCGTCCCTTGACCTGGAAGATGCGCGAGACGGCGGCGGGGTCCTCCGCGTTGGCGCCCAGACCGTAAACAGTCTCGGTCGGGAGAGCCACCAGACCGCCGGCGCGCAGCACACCGGCCGCTTTCTCGATGTCACTGGTTCTTGCCATCACCCTCGCAATCCTAAGTGCGTCAGGGACCGGCGACGGCCTTGATCAATCTCAGCACCAACCACGGTTCCATTGATTCCCGGAGCTGTTCGCCTTCCCAAGATCACCCACGACCACGGCAACGATCGCCTCACGGCGACCCCCACGGTGAGCTGCACCGCCTTCATCAACGCCGACGGCTACCTCGAATGCGATCTCGCACCAGGAGACTGTGTCGTGTTCGATGGAGCGCTCACGCCGCACGGCCGGACGCCGCTGGGCGCCGGAGAGAGCGTCATCCTCGTCCTCTTCGGCTTCCGCGCACGCGATCATGCTCCGCGTACGCTCGCCGACCTCCCAGGTCCCGCTCCACGAACGCCAACCACCCCTCGTGTGCCGTCAGTGCATCCGACGACTTGCGGATATGAGACCAGAAACCGGCACTAATCACCGGACGGGCGGAGCGGGATGACGTTGTCGGGCACGGGATGGTCCTGGTTGTCGGGTCTCCGGAGGATGAGGACGGCGGCGGCTAGTGCCATCTGCTCCGCTCGATGCCGGGACTTGGCCTCGGCATCCCGGGAGTCCTTGAGAGCTTCCTTCAAACGGACCACCTCTTTGCGAAGCCGCTTTTCGACTTCCGGCGTCTGGTGCGTTTCCGAACGCACCCGCGCGTAGAACTCCTCCTTGAGGTCGGCGTGGAGCTTTTGCAGAGCCATGCGGTGGACACCGGCCTCTGCGGCGAGCGCGACCGCTGTGAGGCTGCCGTTGGAGCAGGTGGGCTGGCCGGCCAGGAGGCGGTCTATGGCCGCGCGGATGCGGGAGCGTTCGTCCTCGTGCTGCTGGTTCATGCGATGGCCTCCTCGACGGCCTGGGCGGCGGAGTCGTGCGCGTCGGCGAGAGCACGGAAGCGGTTGGCAGTCAGGTGAAACCGGTCGCCCAAGGGCTGGGGCACGAGGGCTGCCTTTGCGTCGAGTCGATCAGCGTGCTCGCGTGCCGCCTGCGCGTGACTGTCGGTGCGGACCGCGTTGCCGCAGCCGAGCTGGCAGGCGAACTGGTTGGGTGCCGTCGCCCCGGGGTCCGGGTCGCACAGGGCGGTGTCGCGCTTGAAGGCGCAGATGAGGAACGCGTCCGGGTTGTCGAAGAGTACGAGGCCATCGCGCGCGAGGAACTTGGCGGCGGCCTTCGGGGTGGTTAGGGCACCTTCGAAGGCGGGGATCGAGGTTGCCCCGACGACAGCCCGCCGAGCAGCGGGCCCGGATATCCTCTCGCCGGCCGCAGCAGCGTCGCGAAGCCGCGCTGCGGTCTGCGCCGCGGCCAGAGCAGTCTCGACGTCGAGCTCCCCGTGGAATCCCCGACGGGCGCGACTGCCGTAGCCGGTGGACGTGCGGGTGTCCAGGGCGGTGCGCATGTGTCCGTACTGGATGGCGAGCGCCACCAGGCCGCCGGGCCGGCGGGCGATGTGCCAAGCCAGGGTGCGGCGCAGACGGCTCAGTCCAAGGTTGCCGTGCGGGTCCGGCGGCACCTGTTGGGCGGGCAGGCCCTGGGCGATGGCCTCCTGGTTGATCCACGAGACGAGGGCCTCGACGCGCCGACCCAGACTGCTGCGCTTCAGCGCACCGTGGTGCTTGCGCTGGCTGACGACGTCGTGATGGTTGGAGCTGAACAACAGCTCGCCCTCGGGGACGATCCGCTCCAGCACCCGGATGGCGTTCACCACCGGCGTGATCGCGACCCACGGGACTGCGCGCTCTTCCCCACCGGAGACGTGGTGGCCGTCGGAGTCGCGGACGTTCTTGTAGTGGTGGGATCGGATCAGATGCCGCGGCATGGAGCCGTCCTCGTTGGGTTCCGGATCGGGGCAGCACCCGGACCGCAGCGACTGGGCCTCCTGGGGACGCATTCCGGTGAGATACAGGATCACGATTGCGGCCGCCGTGGCCAGGTGCCGCACCAGGATCGGCGTCTCCTCACAGTCCATGAACTCGCGCCAGGGCCGCCCCTCGATCCGGCCCGTCACCGGCACCTGCATCGGGCTGGGGCCAGGCCGCCGGGCGGCGAGCGCACGGAGCCCGCGCCGAGTAGCGAAGTCGTGGACCTGGTTCCAGCTGGCTCCTGTGACCGCTGCGACGTAGTGATGGGCCAGGGTAATGCCGTGCTTTCGGCTTACGGTGGCGGGCAGGAGAGCTCCGGAATCGACCAGCGGCTGAAGGTAGTTTTTGACGGCCGCCAGACCCCCTCGGGTGCTCGGGGTGGCCGTCACGCGGGCGTGCATGCGGCGGCGCTCGGCCCAGGCGGCCAGGATGTCGTCGGAGAAGTCCTCGACCATGCGGATCGACCAGGTCAGCAAGGGACCGATCACAGTCGGATCCAGCGGCTCGGTCTTGTTCTCCCCGCCCGCCTCTCCCGTCTCGGCCGGCAGGTAGTCGTCGATGCCCTCGCTCTCCCAGGGCGGCTGCGTAACGCCGCAGGGGCTGACGGACAGCTGGTCGAAGGCCCACAGGTCCGAGAGCCAGTTAAGAACCGTCTGGGCATGAACGCGCGTGCAGCCGCTGCTGGCGATCTTGGCGGCGTACGCCTTCCAGTGCTCCATGGTGCAGTGACTGACCTGGGACACATCTTGCCGGTCGAGCCAGCGCGCGAACTTCAGCCACTGCAGGATGTTGTCGCGCATGCTGAGCACGCCGTCGCGTGTCCGGTTCTGAAAGCCCCGTTCCCGTATGTAGGTGGGTCGTAGTTCGCCGTTGATCAGGACCCAGACGATGCGCCGGAACTCGCTCCGTAGGGTGGCGGGGCACCTCCGCAGGTTGATCTTGTGAATGCTGTCCCCGGGGTTGTCGGTCAGCGGTCCCATCGACCAGACGTCGTCGCTGTACCGGGAGTTGGCGTGGGAGTTGCCGGCGCTGATCCACCGGTCCAGCACCACCGGGCTGGCCGGCACCGGCAGGGGAAGGATGTAGGGATCGGCCTCGAGGGTCAGAGCTGTCGTCACGGGGCGAGGTCTCCCTTGAGCAGATGGTCGATGATCATTTGGTCGCGGTCGGTGATCCGGGCCAGAGCGGCGTCCCAGGTGCCCTCGTTGACCTTGGTCCGCAGGTCATCGAGTCGCTGGAGGTGTTCGTCCCATCGCTTGCGCCAGAGTTTCTCCGGCCAGCCGGAGCGGAGCGAAATCAACTGGCGGCGCGGAGCGCGAGGCGCGGGTGGTGGCCGGTGTGGACCCGGGAGTTCTCGCAGGACAGGCAGAGCAGGAAGTCGGCTCCGCAGCCGCCGCTCGGGTCCGGCCAGGGGCTGGTCTCCTCGTCCGCGCAGTCCGCGGTCGCGGTCTCCTGGTGGGCCGCGTCGCCCACGTCCGTGAGCCGCCCCTTGAAGGTGTAGTCGCGGGCCTGTTCGAGGGCTTCCTCGGCGCCGGCCGCGATCACGGCCACGGCGGCTTGCTAGACGTTCTCGTCGGGCAGGACGTAGACGCTCTCGTGGGTGCCACGTTTGTGCTGCAGCGGCTTGCCCGTGGTGGTGACGGTGGTCCTGCGGGCGCGTTGGAAGGGCGAACCGATCTCGTGAGTTCTCGCCCATACTCGTGCATCGGCCTTGGACACCCCGAAGCACAGCGCGCCGACGTTCCGGGGCCGGTCCAGATTGGAGTCCACGTCCGTACGGCGCCGGTTGCGGGCGACCATCAGCAGGTCGTGGCCGGGTGACAGGGAGGCGGCCAGGGCTCGCCCGTGCTGCGTGGCTTCAAGGGCCTGGGTGATGAGCCGGCCGGGCGAGTCCGCGCCGGAGTCGGTGTAGTTCTCCGTGTCGAACCAGCGCCCCTCTCCCGAGCGGCGCTTCTCCACCAGGACCTCGTAGGTGACCGTGGCGGTCTCTCCTGCGGACGGGGTGATGACGGGCACGTGCAGACGGTCGTAGACGGACAGATTCCAGCCGTAGCGGTCCGTCATCATCACGGCCAGGGCCGTAAGTTCCGCCCGGCTCAGGAACAGTCGACCGGTCGTCTTCCCGCGCTTCTTTCCGTGTAGCAGCCTTTCGGCTCGGGTGTAGACCTTCCCGTCCTTGTCCGGATATCCGGGCAACTCGCCCGTGGCGGCGATGTGCTCGAGGGCCGCCCCGATCCTCCAGTCACGGCTGGCCGGGTCCAGTGCACCCGCCCAGTAGCGGGCCAGCAGCGTGGTGTTCTCCCGGATCCGCAGCAGCGCGGTACGGAACTGCCGTTCGGCGACCAGCAGCACCTGGTCGCGCTCCGACGGCCGGTAGGACTGCATGGACGGCTTGCCCTTCTTCGGAACGGGACGGGCCAGTTCCTCCGCAGCCAGGCCCTGCGCCAGCCGCGGCTCGCGTTTCAGCAACGTACGCATCTTGGCCAGAGACTCGCGCCCGCCGGGGGTGTCCTTGTGGTTGTTGCGCCAGAGCCGGAGCGTGGCGGAGGTGAGGTCGCCCAGGTCCTCGGCCGGCTGGCCCTGGTCCTTGAGGAACCGGGCGAAGACCTCGATGGATCGCCAATATGACTCACCGCTCGCGTGGCTGTTCCACCCCATGGACTGCTCGGCGAACGCTCGCGCAAGGGAGCAGCGCATCGGCTGGGGCACGCCGATCGCGGCGAAGTCGAAGACGCGCTCGAAGCCTTCCTTGTTCAGCACCGTGACCTGCAGTCCGTCGGCGGCTATCCGCTCTGTTGCTTGGAAGTCCGGCGGCGGCAGGACGGCTTTGCGTCCCCGCCCGCTCACGATGCCGCCGCGACGGGCAGGGCGTCGACCAGCAGCTCGATGTCCTGGATCCCGGAGGTTTCCCGGGCCAACTGGGCGAACAGGCCGTTCAGATCCTTCGTCTCATCCGTCTCGCCGTGCTCGTCCTCAGTGTCGAAGGCGAGGATCGACTCCAGCTGCAGATGCATGACCGGGCTGAGGTAGTGCTCCTTCGTCGTCTCGACGTCCCGGTGCCCCAACAAGGTCTTCACCAGCCACCACGGATCCCCGTAGAGCTGAGCGAAGTCGCGCCGGTCCGCGGCGGTCAGCCCGTACTTCTTGTCCATGACCTCGTTCAGCACGATCAGCATGTAGAGCGCCATGGAGTGGCGCGCGGCATGCGGGGTCGCGTACGGGACCTTCCCCCGTACCGCAGCCGACCTCAGCGGGCGCGGGATCTCCCGCTCCTCCGGCGTCAGCAGAGCCTCCTCGCACCGCTGGTTGGCCTGCCAGAACACCGTGTTCCATCGATCCGGAAGCATCGGCATGCCCTGCTCGGTCAACCACAGCCACGCCGGCTCCGGACCGTGCGACCCCTCGACGAACAGCCACTGCCGCTCGCGCCAATCCATCAGGCTCAACTCCCGCCGGCCTGCCACTCCGTCCTGGTCCACCCAGTGCACGACCGGAGCCCGGCCGTGCGTCACGTTCGTGACCAGCCTCATCAGCGACAGCTTCTCGTAACGGCCCTCCTGCTGGGCACGCTGGATAGCCCACGTCCGCTCGGACTCGCTGTAGGCACCGGGCTGGCGCACCGACTCGACCGAGGTGTAGTACGTGCGGTCACGCTTCGACCGCGACAGCGCTCTGGCCACCTGGCCATGGCAGTAACGTCCAGACCGAAGGCGCCGGGTCGGCACCTCGAACGTCAGCATCGCCCCGGCTTCCTGCCGCCGCAGGCCCGAGCTAAGCCCCAGCCCAACGAACGAGGTGTTCCGCAGTTCGGTTCGCCCGTCCCAACCGGGCAACGGTGCCCCATCGCGGCCAAGTCCTCGCAGCCCCAGGTGCTGCCACAGACCCCAGGTCCGCGGCGTCAGCCACGACACCCGAGAGCTACGCGCACTTGCCTCACGGTCCGCGCGACGCCCCACGTCCAACGGGAGAGGACTCACCTTCGCCCATTTGTAGAGCTGGGTCAGAGCAGCAGCCTCACGGTTCCACTTCGCACCGCCGACTCGCTGCGGATTCAACGGCGAATCGACGCGGAATTCCTTGTACGCCCGCAAGTCCGCCTCGGTCGCCGCCCGCCAGTGAACGCCCCGCCGCCAAAGCCACGACAGCAGCAGACGGATATCCGTCGCGTAATTCCGACGTGATTCTCTCTCCAGGTCGCGGAAATCGGGCGAGAGAGCGAACTGCAGCAACTCTGCGTCCACGACGTAATCAGGCCGTACAAATACCGGGTCGCCCGCCCGAAGTCCCACCGCCTCCAAGGCGCCGGGCAGGTCGCGGACCCCCAGCACCCCCTCCTCCGGCAGCGGTCCCCACCGCTCCGGATCCGGCACGAACACCAGCCACCACTCGTCCATCCGCCACCCCTGTGAGTCCCTTGAACTCACTCAATCATCAGGGAAACAGGTATGGGGAAAATCGGCTTCGCCGGTCACCGTGAACTCGATGGCCCGGCACACGCAGCGGCCAGGGCGGGGCGTGGAAGAGGGGGTCGTCATGTGAGGGTCTCCTGGGGAGAGTGGATGGCGCTCTCGCGGGACTTCGCCTTTGGGAGCGTTGTCGGCGCGGGAGAGGCAGCAAGCGGCCAGGACAGCTGCGCCGCTTCCGGGCCGGCGCCGATCGTCTGCGCACCATCGGGGTTGAAGTGGATCCGGTAGAAGTCGGGGCATCCGGCGGCTCGCCAGCGGGTGGCGGTGTTCTGGATCTCGGACCAGATGTCCCGTGGTCCGCAGTTCGTCACCGTCCATGCCCCGCCTGTGGCGGGCTCGGCGGACATCCAGGATCTGCAGGCCGGTGCTCCGATGACGAGCTGGTCATCGGCGGCGCCGCGACGGACCGCCCCGGGATGCAGGGCGTCGTACATGATCCAGAAGCCCGACGCGGTGCTCGGCGGAGGTGCTGGCCTGCTGTGGGTGCGGGGGCGTTCTCGGCAGCGTCGATCTGGTCCCGGAACGGCTTGGAGAGGTAGAGGCGGGGCAGGCCGTGGCCGGCCCGGTGACCGTAGCGCGCCGGCCGCAGTTCTCCGGTCGTCGCGCCGGTAGCAGTCTTGGTGATGACCGCGAGAGCGGGCCAGGACGGGGACCCGGACGTGATGTGGGCCAGAACCAGACCGCCGGGTGCGAGTTGCTCGAGCCACGGCAGGGGCACGCTCGGGACCGCATACGAGGCGAGGATCCGGTCGAACGGTGCCAGGTCCGGCCAGCCGTCCTCGCCTTGGCCCGTGACCAGCGTCGGAAACAGCCCGAGCCGGGCCAGGTGCACGCGGGCCGCCTCGGTGACGTGGATGCTGCTGTCGAGTGAGACGACGTTGTGCCCTCCGCAGATCCTGGCGCCGATCGCGCATGTGACTGCGGCGCCGGTGCCGACGTCCAGCATCCGCAGGCCAGACCGAAGATCGAGCTCCTCCATCACACCGGCGGTCATCGTCATGCCGCTCGACAGCGACGTGATCTCGCCGCCCTTGCGCCGGCTCCCCGGCTCGCGGCCCAGCATCGGTTCGCCGTCGTGCTGGATCAGCACGCTCTCCCCGCAGTAGAGGATGTCGAGGAGCTCCTGCCGGTCCGCGGGCTGCGCCCAGTCCAGCAGCGTCCACTGGGGCGGGGTCATGTCGTCCTCGGTACGCCGTACGTAGCGCTGCGGCATGAGGACTTCCCGGGGGATGGCCAGCAGGGCCTCTCGCACGGCTCCCCGGTGCAGGGCGCCTTCCTCTTCCAGGCGGTCCACCATCGCGGCCCGCGCCGCTGCCGGATCCGGGCCCGCGCTCTGGCGGGGCACGGCTGCCGTGCGGCCGCTGGAGAGGGAGTGGTCGGGCATGGGCAGCTCCTTGGCATCGGGGGACGGTACGTGGCGGGGCGGCAGGTCTACGGAGTCAGGTCCAGCCGAGCTCGGAGTAGGCGACGCCGCGGCCGATCGCCTCGATCGCGTTCCGGGTGTAGGCGACGATCGGCTCGGGAAGCGCAGTCGGATCGACCCAAACCCATTCGAGGCACTTGTCCGGCTCCCGCACCTCGGGGGTTCCGCTCCACGTGCGGGCACGGAAGAAGAGGCCTAGCCGGGGCTGCCCGTCACCGCCCTCGTCGAGCATGTGCACCGTGTGCACCAGCTCAAGGTCCTCCGGGGCGATCACAAGACCTGCCTCCTCCTCGGCCTCCCGGATCAACCCGGCCACCGCGTTCTCGGTCTCCAGATGGCCGGCGAGGGCGTGGAACTGGTTCCCGGCAAAGGCGACATCGGGGTGACGCCGGCCGAGCAGGATCCGGCCATCTTCACGTTCCAGGTAGAGGTGGACGCCGATCACGTTCAGCCGGGCCCGACTGCCCCCGACCCGCGCGGGCGGGCTCGGCGACCGGGGCGCCGGGACGGGGGCGGTCGTCTGGTGCAGGGCGATGACCTCGGCTGTCCACGGGCACATGGTCAGCCAGGCCGTTGTCTTGGCGTCGAACCAGCGGAACATGATCCCCTCAGGGCACGGCAGCGTGCTGTCGTCGCCGTCCCAGGCGCCGACGTACACCTGGATCTGGCCCTTGTCGCCGGTGGGACCGTGGGCGTCGACGATGGTGAGGGGCAAAAGCGGTACCCTCAGGCCCGTTTCTTCCAACAGTTCGCGCTCGATGGCCTGGCGGCAGCTCTCCTCGCCCTCGCGGTCACCACCCGGGATCGACCACGTACCCGGGTCACAGATGTACGGCTTGTTGGCGTCCCGCAGATGCAGCAGGTACTGACCGGCGGTGTTGACCAGAAGTGCTGCGGTGCCGCGCGGCTCGGTGGACAGGCTCGCCATGTGGACTCCTCAGGATCGGTGGTTGGTGACGCCGGTGGGCGCCGTGGACGCGGGGACGGGCATGGAGGTGAGGCGGTAGACCGGGGAGCGCCACAGGACAAATGCGGGCACGACGAGGACGAGAGCCCCGACCAGCAGGACCGTCCACACGTTCGTGGCGGCCGCCAGGGCGCCGGCGCTCAGGGCGGCGAAGGGGCGGCTGCCGGAGACGAGCCAGGTCGAGGTCTGCTGGGCGCGGGCCTGCAGTTCGGGCGGACAAATCTGCTGTCTTAGGGACCGCTGGGTGGTCCCGGCGCAAGCAGCCGCCGCGAACTGGAGAGCGCCCGCCACCGCGAGGACCAGCAGCCAGAGCGGGCCGGGCCCGGCGAAGAGCAGCGGCAGGCTCATCAGCGGGTACATCGCGAAACCGGTGACCAAGACCGGTCCAGGCCCGAAGAGGCCGACCATCCGCGGCGCGGCCAGCGCCCCGGCCAGGCATCCGGCGCCGGATACCCCCAAGATCACGCCGAGCCCCGTCGTACCGGTTCGCACCGTGGTCAATAGGTGAAAGGCCCAGAAGGTAGAAGTCAGTGCCGACCCGAAGCCCGTCCCCGCCAGGCAGAGCACGAGCGGCCTGACGAGCGGTGTTCGGGCCACGTACACCAGGCCCTCCCAGACCTCCGCGACCATCTTCCGTCGGACCTTGGGGGATACCGGAGCGGACGCCGTGCGGATCCTGCTCGCGCACCAGGCCGAGACCAGGTAGGAGACGGTGTCCAGGGCCATGGCCCGGCCGGCGCCCACCACGGCCACCACGGCGGTCCCCAGGTAGGTGCCGGCCGTGTCGGCGGCGCCGAACGCCGCCCCGATCCGCGAGTTGGCCTGTTGGAGCAGACCCGGTTCGACGAGCTGCGGGACGATGGAGATGGCGGCCGCCTGGTGCAGGACCGTCACGGCCCCCAGCACCAGCGCCACGCCGTACAGCACCGGCATGGACAGGGTCCCGAGGACTGCGGTGGCCGGGATCACTGCTACCACGGCGGCCGCCACAAGGTCTGTTGCGACCAGCACCGTCTTCTTGTCGTGCCGGTCGATGAGTGCTCCGGCTGGCAGCGCCAGCACGAACGCCGGAACCTGGAGCAGGAAGAACAGGAGCGCGATCTGCCCCGGAGTGGCCTTGAGGTGGAGGACCGCGAGCGAGGGCAGCGCCACCGCGTGCACGGCCGTCCCGATCAAGCTCGCGCTCTCACCGCTCAGGTATGCGGTGAAGGACCGGTGGCCACGCAGCGACGCCTCGGCGTCCGACGTGGAGGCGGCGGCCGAAGTGGCGGGCAGGTTCACCACAGGCCGGCCGCCTTCATCAGGACTGCGGCAGGGGTCAGTTCGGGCGTGACCGCCCCGGCGACGATGCCCTGCGGGATGGGTAGGCCGCAGTTCAGACGCAGGAGGGACCGCTCGCGCAGAACGTCGCCCCAGGGCTCCCGAATGAGGCCCAGGGGCTCCGCGAGTCGGCCCGGCGCGGTGGCGGGGAGGTGTTCGAGCCGACGGCCGCCGGCCAGGAGCCGGGCGGCGGTCACGGGCCCGACGCCCCCCACACCGGCGAGGTTGTCCGAGGGGTCCCCGGTCAGGGAGCGGAAGTCGGCCCACTGCGCCGGCGTCATCCCGTACCGGTCGGGAAGGCTGCGGGCGGTGACGAACTGGCGGCCGGGAGGGGCCTGCAAGTTGAGGATTCGGACCCCGTCGGCGGACAGCAGGCTGTAGAAGTCGCGGTCCCCTGAAAGCACCACCACGGCACGACCGTCAGCGGCCGTACGCGTGGCGATCGTGGTCAGCACATCGTCACCCTCGGCGCCGGGCCGCTCCAGCCACCGCACCCCGCCCTGGTCGAGCATCTCCTTCAGCGGAGCCAGAGCCTGGATCGGGCTGGGGTCGGCCGCCGCCCGGTTCGCCTTGTAGCCGCCATCGGTCTGCGCCCGGTCGGCGGCGCCGCCCTCGGCGTCGAAGACGACCAGGACCTCATGGCCGGTGCAGTGCTCGCGGTGCGCCTTACGCAGGAGCGCCACGAACCCGAACGCACCGGTCACATCGGTGCCGTCCAGGGAATGGAAGCCCTTGGGGAACCCGAAGTGCGCGCGGTAGAGGAGGTGGTGGCCGTCGACGAAAATCAGCGGCACCGTGGCAGAGGGCATGGTGGGTCCTCCCGGCATCCCGGGCGCCTGCGGCCGCGACGCCCGGACACCCCGGAGCGGAGAACACACCAGGCTATCGGTCTGCACCTGGACCCGCAGGCCCAACGCGGCGTTCACGAGCGCTCCTCCGCATTGGTGTCCGCGGCGGGGTCACGCTGGGCAGGGACGGTGTCCGCGAACGCGGCTGCCTGGATCAGGTAGGCGTCCCGGAACTCCCCTGTGCCGGTTTCCTCGTCCATGAGCTGGGAGAAGGTCCCGGACTCGGCGAGCCGGCCGTCCTTCATGACGTGGATGACGTCGGCGTGCCGCACCGAATGCAGGCGGTGCGTGATGAAAATAATCGTCTGGCCGGTCGCGGCGAGCGCGCGAATCTGATCAAAAACCCGCTGCTCGGCGACCGCGTCCAGCGCACTCGTCGGCTCGTCGACCACCAAGATCCCCGCACGCTTGTACCAGGCGCGGCTGATACCCATCAGCTGCCATTCGCCGCCGGACGCCTCGCGCCCGCCCTTGTAACCCCGACCCAGGAGGGTGCCGAAGCCCCGCGGCAGGGCGGCGATGAACTTGGCGGCGCCGGAAAATGCCGCCGCGTCCTGCACCGCCTCGTCCTCGATGGGCGTGGTGGGCCGGCCGATGCCGATATTGACCCTCACCGTGAAGGGCCACCGGAAGAAGGACTGCGACATGAGGGCGATGCGCGCGAAGATCTGGCCGCGGTCGGCCTTAGCGGCATCCACGTCGTCCCACCAGATCGTGCCACCGCCTTCGTCGGGTAGGTGCAGGCCGGCCAGCAGCTTGATGAGGGTGGACTTGCCCGAACCATTCGCCCCGACCAAGGCGATGACCTTGCCCATCGGAAAGGACAGCGACACCTCGCGCAGAGTCGGCTCGGGCGTCTCGCCGCCGGAGCCCGGGTAGGTGAACGTGACCTTCTCAAAGCGGACTTCCCGCACCTGCTCGGGCAGAGCTTCCCCTGTCTCCGGGATCGCGCGGGCCTCAGCCTCCGCGCACAGCCGCTCGTAGTCGGCGACGAAGAGCGACTCCTGGTGCAGATCTGCCATCTGCAGGACCAGGCCGTCGAGGCTGGAGGCGCCGGCGCGGATGGCTAGCACCGCCGTGCCCGCGACCGCGAGGTCCATCCGACCGCTCCACAGCAGCAGTCCCAGCGCCCCGTACGTCAGGAGGGTCGCGGCCCCGGACGCTCCGTCCGCGATCAGCCCGATCTTGGCTGCGTTGCGGGCCAGGCGGGTCTGCTCGCGCTCGCTGGTCTCGGCCATCTGCCGGAAGTGCCCGAGGAGGAACGGCCCGACCTCGTGGACCCGGACCTCGGCCGCGGCCTCCCGCTGGGTCAGTAGCTGCCCCAGCAGGTGACCGGCCCGCGCGTGCTGCACGAAGGTGTGGAAGGAGACGTAGCGCTGCTTGGAGATCGTCAGCGAACTCCAGGCACTCGGCAGGGTCATCAGGACCAGAAGAGGCAAGAGCGCAACGTGGAGCACCGTGAGCACGCCCGCGGCCGCGATCAGGGAGATCCCCGAGTTCAGCGTGTTGGTGCAGTACCGGATCATCCGGCGGGCGGAATCGGCCCCATAGCGGGCGGCGTCCAGCAGCCGGTGGAATTCATCGTCCTCGATCGCCGCGAGCTCCACCCGGTGCACCAGCCCCAAGTACCGCTCGGTCGCGACCCGCTGGACCTTCGGCTCGAGCTCGCCGGTCGCCGCCGTGGACGCCGACCGCAGGAGCGAACCCAGCAGCGCGGTGACCGCGACCACCACGAGAGCCGGAACCGCCCTCGCCAGCCGCTCGTTCGTCGTGCCACCGGCCAGGATGTGCCCCAGGACGCCGTTGACTGCGACCAGCCCGATCGCCTGCGTGATGCCCCGTCCGATCTCGGCGCCGAGGACCACGCGCAGGGCGCGGGCGTCAGCGAGATGGGCGAGCTTCAACCCAGTCGTGACCATGCGGGGTAAACCCCTGGCCATGGTCCACAGGCCGAGCTTCAGCCAGGCCCCTTCGTGCGCGTCCCAGCCGACGTCGTACGCGAGCTCGCCGCCGAACAGCAGCCGCTCCGACTCCGACACCGCAGACTCCCCGCAATCACCGCTGGCCATCTGGCTCACTTCGTCCCCCTCATATCCGGTCGTACTCCGGTGTTCTTCTCGCTGTGAATTGCCGCCATGCCCGAGCCGGAGGGACCCATCCGGATCTCGCGTCCGTACCCCGTTGCCCGGATCGCCACCGTTTCGGCCGAGGTTGTCCGAGCGTCGGGCATGGCGACGGCGGCGTACAGGGTGCCGGCGACGTACTGGTTGAGGACGGCATGGGTGAGCGGCCGACAGTCGGCCGGAGGACCCCCCGGATCCGCCCACACCACCTCGCTGTACTCGCACGGCGCGGAGTTGCTGGGCTCCCCGGACCAGCGCTGCGTGGCGAAGACGACGCACAGGCGGCCCGCGCCCCGCTCGCTGCGGTAGTGCAGGAGCCCGCTGAGCTCGATGTCCTGCAGGCCCACCCCGATACCCAGCGCCTGGGAGGCCCCCCGGCAGGCCGCCTCGTCCAGCCACTCCGCCGGCTCCAACCGTCCGCCCACCAAGGCCAACTGGCCCCGCTCGGGGCATCGGGCCCGGCGGACCAGCGCCACCTTCCCGTCCGAGCGCAGCACGAGCAGCACCACCTTCGTCAGCGGCCGGTAGCCCGGCCCCACCTGTTCGATTCGGGCAGCAGCCATACGGGGGTGGTGCGCTGTCGGCACTGGTCCTCCCTGAATTGACGTGGAACCGAGCGATGATCGAACAACCCCCCGCGCCCGGGTGTCGTAACGGACCCGGGAGGGGGAATTCTTCGAACTGAGATGCGGTGAAGGCGTGTAGGGCAGTTCCTCTGGGGGTGGGGACGTTTGAACTCACACGTTCGAGTGGAGAAGGAGCAACGGCACCCGATCAGGGTCTTGCGCGAAGGGGCTGCGGCCTCCGTTACGGGGCGGACTGCGGGACGTCGGGGCGGGGGCGGCTGCAGAGCTTCATCCGGAGGGTGTGGGCATGGCTGAGGGGGCAGCAGCGGCGCGGCTGCCCGATGTCCGACGGCGGTCACGGGGGTGGTGTCCGCCAGTCGTCGATGCCGTTGGGTGGCAGGAGGGGGCGGGTGGGGCGTCGAGGTACTCGTGCTCGACGAGCGAGAGGGCGGCGGTGCCGGCGTGCCCGGGGAAGAGCTCGCTCATCCGGCGCGTGATCGGCGTCCACAGCATCGAAGATGCGGCGGGCGAGGATCTTGCGGTTCCAGACGTCGATGCTGAAGACCGAGGGGTCACGGGAGGCATGGGAGGCCGGTCGCCGACGGCACCACTACGACCGCCTCAAGGACGCCGGGCGGCTAAGCAGCCGCGAGGTGTTGGCCGTCCAGCGGGAGAATCTCGCTACGGCGCGGCCCGCCTCGTCCACACCGGCCGAGGGTGAGTGCGAGACCCAGTGGTCCGACCTTCGGCTGAAGGATGAGACGCCGGGCGCGGAGACTCTTCGTCTCCCACTGCTCGGAGTTCCCCATAGTGGGGCGTGACCGACGTCATGCTCCGCCGCCTCACCCGCACCTCCACCCCGACCTGGCGCGACCCGCCCGCCTGGCACCCAACACCCCCGGACAGCGGGAGAACCGAGGCGGGAACTCCTGGACAAGATCGAGACCCGACAGCGGATCGTGACCGGGACGGCCGAGCAACTGCGTGAACAGATCCGCCGGCTCACCGAGCAACTCGCCGCCGCAGAGCGCACCCTGGAACGCCTGAACATCACTCGCGAGACCGTGCTGGAACTGGCCTCCGAGGACGGGACCGAGCCTCCCGAGCAGCTGCCACCCGGTTACCGCGACATCCTCAACCTCTTCGAACAGGACGAGGCGGGACTACGCGCCAGGGACGTCTGCCAGGCACTCGGCACCGGGCTGGAGCCACGGCACACCGAAGGCACCTGCGCCAAGCTGAAACGCCCGGTCAACCGCGGCATCCTCACCGAGGCGGAACCCGGCCTGTTCACCCTGCCCCGGCCCACACTGCCCGCGCCGGACACCGACTCAACCTGAAACATGGCGAATCAGCGCAGAACGCCCTCTCAAGACGGCAAGCGGATACAGGTTTCCGGTCAGCGCCGACTGGTGCACCCCGGCCATGGCCCCAACAGCGATCAGCGCCTCGAGCGCGCCGGGCAGAGCCCGCCCATACACGGCCAGGTCGTCGGCTCGGACACTGAGTCCCGTGACGATCAGCTCCAGGAACGTGTCAAGCAGCGCGCCACAGGGCTCCAAGCGGTGGGCCCGCAACGCCTGTCCGGCGGCAGCCAGTTCAGTACGGCCGTCGAACGTCCAAGGAACGGCCAGGAGACGCCCTGTCGCCTTTGGAAGGCGGCGGCGTAAGCCTGCCGCGCGGTGCCACCGCACTCGACCAACGCATGGTCGATATCCCAGAGCACCAACCGGGGCGCCGACGCGCCAGCATCGCCGTAGCGTCCGGCGTCATGACGCTATCCTTCATCGCCGAGTCCTTCCAGGCGCGCGGTCAAGCGTTCCTTGGCCGTAGGCCAGTCCCGGGCGAGGATCGAGAAATACACCGTGTCGCGCCAGGTGCCGTCCGGCCGACGGAGATGTCGGCGCAAGACCCCTTCGCGATACGCACCGAGCCTCGTGATGGCCGCCTGCGAGCGGTGGTTGAGGTGATCGGTCTTCAGCTGCACGCGTCCCATGCCCAGGTCTTCAAAAGCATGGGTGAGGAGAAGCAGCTTCGACTCGGTATTGACCGCGGTGCGCCAGTACGCGCGCCCGTACCACGTCCAGCCGATCTCCAGCCGTTCGTTGGCCGCGTCAATGTCCATGTACGTGGTCCAGCCGACGGCCTTGCCGCTCGCACGGTCGATGACCGTGAAGGGTACGCACTCACCACGCCGGGCGGACTCCAGCAGCACGGCGAGCTTCCCGCCCAGCTCCTCCTGGGTTTGCGGTGCCGGCCCACCCTGCCACCTCCACACCTCCTCATCGCGGCCTCCCGCCGCAAACAGCTGGCCGAGATGCTCCATTGCCAACGGCTGCA
Source organism: Streptomyces katrae (assembly GCF_000717655.1). GTDB lineage: Bacteria > Actinomycetota > Actinomycetes > Streptomycetales > Streptomycetaceae > Streptomyces > Streptomyces katrae_B. The sequence goes on along the minus strand of NZ_JNZY01000023.1, from coordinate 7,343 downwards.
GGCGCACGTGGCGGCCGGTGAGGGTGACGGGGAGGGGAACTGAAGCAGGCATGACGTGGAATGTAGCCGAGCAACGCACTAGAAGTAAATGTGATTTGCGCTAGTGCAAAACGTTCGGTAGGCAAGTCTGTCAGGGTTCGGGGTGGCTGGGCGCCCGACCGACGGAGCGCCAGTGATCCGCCCTCGGGTACGCGTAGGCGGCTTGTGCGGTGCGCTCCTAACTCGCCCCAGAATCAGGGCTATTGCCAGCAGGCGGGAACTTTCGACATGTTTCCGGCGCGGCCCGATGGTCGAGCCGCCGATGTGCGATCGGAGTGCGATTCATGGCGCGTTCGGTGCCGGAGATTCACGACGAGAACCAGGCCGCGGGCCGGCTGCGGGTGCCCTTGGCGGCCTGACGGTGGGCAGCGGGTTCGGGCCTGGTCCCGTCGGCGGATGTCGGCCCGGGATTGTGGTCGAGGCGGTGGTGGAGGCCGCCGACCCCGAGGCCGTGCGCGCGGCGCTGCGGGGCCCGATCGGTGCGGGGGTGGCGGCGGACCGGCTGACGGAGGCCTTGGGGTGCCGCTCCCGATCCTCCGGCCGAGGGTGACCGCCTCGGCGGTCGGCCCGAGCGAATGCGGCCGCCACGTGCGGGCCACCTCCGAGGTCCCGGAAGTTGGGGACCGTTCCTCTCTTGATCTGCTTCCCGGGACGGTCCGTGGTGCCGCTCATGGGATGCCTCGAGCCGCTCGTGCGCGGGATCCTGCCTATCCGGTCCCGGCGCGGCCCCCGCAGGCGACGGCCGCGATACTGCACGCCGACAAGGGCTACGACTACGACCACCTGCGCCGATGGCGCCGCAAACGCGGCATCCGCCACCGCATCGCCCGCAGATGCATCGAGTCCTCACAACGACTCGGCCGCCACCGCAGGGTCGTCGAGCGGACCGTGTCCTGGCTCGCCGGCTGCCGTCGGCTGCACCGCCGCTACGAACGCAAGGCAGAACACTTCCTTGCCTTCGTCGGCATAGCCGCAGCCCTTATCTGCCACCGCCGCCTCACCGAGTGAAACGACGTCTGTGGAAGAGCCTCTCCCGACCGCCTCTTACCCCGCTTCAGCTTGGACAGGCTGCCTGAAGACTCTCCGGAGCCACTCCGGTGAACCACGCGGCCAAGCGTTCCTGAGTTCAACTCACGAGATCGCGCCAGAATGCGACGGTCGCCTTGGGGTCCCATGCCTCGTCCTGACGATCCAAACCGGGGCCACCGAACTCCTGGTGGACATAATCAACCAAATCGGTGCCGTAGTAGATGATGTCGGTCTGATACATCGACAAGACGCGGTGGCCATACGTGCCACGTCCCGCAGGCAAGTACCGGTGCGAACAGACAGGCACCATCGTCGGCACCTCAGCCAGACACGTACGGGCCACCATGAGGACGTCGGCCAGCACTCCAGGCTTGGCCCCCCAGTCTTCCGACCAGAAGCTGTTGTGCTCGACATCAAAGAGCACGCCGTCGGCTGGCCAGACAAGCCGTTCGCGGAGCTCGTCAGGGTCACCGTTGCGCCAATCAGGCCAGGGCTGTCGCCGCCCCGGACTGGACGGCCGACCAGTCGGCAAGCCGGCCGCCAAGAACGCACGGTGATCGTCACTGAACTCGAAGCCGAATTCCGCTTCGACCCGTGCGAACTCGGCGTCCGACAGACCTGGCAAAACTTCGACACGCCCAAGTTGAGACAAGCGGCGGGCGGCTTCCGCCCCCAACTGGGAACCTTCATTCGTTATCACCCCCCGATGGTAGCGACGGCTCGACGCGGCCCTCCATGGAGTTTGAGGTGAGCCCTACAAAGAGGCTGCAACCGTCGCACTCGCTCCAACACCCACGCTTCCTAATGTCATGCACGCCTCATTAATACGTACCTACTGGTGCCCGTAGAGGTGCAGCGGCATCGTCAGGTCGGCCTTCTTGCCGTCGTTCATCGCGCGGCTGACCATTTCGGCTGCGATCCGTGTCATCGTCGCGGACGGTGTCGGCAGCCCGCCGGCCTGGGGTCCGATGAAGAACCCCTTGACGGCGGTTGGCACCACCGCGTCCCACGATGAGCGGGCGAGGCCGAAGGCATCGGCATGGGTGTCCCCGATCATGTAGCGCACCAAGGCCGTCGTGAGGGGAACGGTCGTCTCCTTCGGGCCGGCCAAGGACGCGAAGTACTCGATCGTCGCCTTCACGTACGTCGCTGACTTCGGCGTTATCCGCGCGTACAGCGTGTCCACTGCCGCAGCCCGCGTCCGCGCCGCGTCCATGGTCTCGGGCATGCTGTCCTCCTGCATCCCCAGCAATTGTCCCGCCACCCGCCACGAGTGCAGGTAGTCGGCCGCTTCCTACTCGGTGGGGTGCACGTTGAGCCTGTACAGATGGTCGGCCAGGTAGCTGCTGAACAGGTTCCACTCCGCGAGCATGTCCAGCTGGCTCAGCGGTGCTCCCCACTGCGCGGTGTCCCAGTTCCCCTCGGTCTGTAGGAGGTGTCGCACTGCAGAGTGCGCCATGCGGATCCGCGCCGAGGTGACGAACGCCGCCCGGTGGGACCGTACGGGTCCTCAACAAGCGTGTCGCCCACGCCGCGCAGTGCCTTGGCGAAGCCCTTCTTGTTGTCGTGCGGGCCCTCGATGCCGAAGACGGCCTCGGCCTCGGCCGGGTACTTCATCCGCACGGGCGTCACGTCCAGCACCGCGGAGAACGAGATCCGCTGCGCATTGGCCAGCACAAACCTCTGACCGCTCGCCAGCATTGCTGGATCGGCCCAGGACGGCAGACTGCGTGCCGACTCCTACGTGAGGTGAGTCTGCTGCCTGATGCTGTCCGGAGAGAAGCGTTCGCGGAGGCGTCACGCTTCCGGGGCGAGTTCTACGGTCGGCGACGTGGCACCCGGCTCCAGCACGGCCACGGCACCCATGCATCGTGGCTGCGACCAGGTCTGCGCCCTGCGCGTCGCATCCGTCCAGCTTCGCGTTGCTGAGGTCCGCGTAACGGAAGCAGGTTCCACTAGGTCGGCCTCTCTCAGGTCGGCTCGCTCGAGCATGGCCCCTCGCAGGTCGGCCGCTCGCAGGCCGGTGCCGCGCAGGTCTGGCCTCGCAAAGGTCAGCCCGGGCAAGGCAACGTCCGCTGAGGTCCATGCCTGGTGTGGGGGTACGGCCTAGGACGGTCAAAGCAAGCTGAACGTCAGGCTGCGGCGGATCCGGCAACGGACGCCGAACGTAACTGGCTGCTTTGGGCATACGTGGCGGGCCCTTCCGCACGGCAACAGAGGCTGTGCGTTGCCGTACCAGGGAGGTGAGGACCTGAGCAGCGTCGGCGGTGTGGCCGGCATCGTCCTTGAGGACTTGCTCCATGGCCAGAACCCCACCGCTGCGCACGTACTCCTCGGTGTGGCCGATGCGCTCGAGGGCCTTGATGAATCGGTCGGTGACCTGGCCGCGACGCGGAAGCCGATCGTTCCGGGCGGTGTACAGAAGTGCGACAGCGGCCCCGAGGGCCGCGATGCGCTGAATAAGGAACAGCCGCCACTGCCCGATGAGCTGAGCGCGGTCGCCTGCGGGGAGAGACGACCAGGAACCGTCCATCATCGGCAACAGAGCGTGCAATATCGGTTCGTACCACAGCCCGAGTACGACAGCCGTGCCCCGCAGCACAGTGCCCGGCAGCACAACGCGTGGCCTCAGCCGCCGAAAGCGACCGTCGGGCGAGCTCGAGCGTTGGGGACGATGAACCAGCATGAGCCGATTGCACCCCAGCCTCGCGGCACGTGCGGGGGATCTCGGGTTCTTCAAGAGCAAACACCCACCGGCGGTCCAACTTCGATGGCGCTGCAGAGGACACCGGTCCGCCCGCCTGATGATCACAGCCCGCCCGACGAGCGGGGATGGCGCTGGGTGCGCTACGACGGCGTCGCCATCGGGGTCGCCCCCCGGTCCGGCCGACATCCGTGTCTTCCTCGCTACCGGCGGGCTGGAGAACGCCGAGGACGTGGAGCTTACCGAGCCTGACTTCGTGGAGTGGCGCGGCGCTAGCCCCGAGGAGTGGGAACTCTCCCCCTGAGCACCGACTGCCTTCTGCGCCGGGACGGATCCTCAGGACACAGGTGCTCCGCGCGCTGGTGGGTGAGTGGGCAAGCCAGTCACCCACCAGTCGCTCAAACGGGCCATCGTCCGGGGCTGGGAAGTGTTCCGCTGCCTCACCACCACGGTCACGGTCCCGGAGATCGCCGACCTACGCCCCGCACGCGCAGGGCCCGGTAGCGGGCGCGGATCGCTTCGGGGGCGCTGATGAGGATGTGCCCGATCTGGTTCATGGCGGCGGTGCGGGCCTTGACCGTGGAGCGGGCGGCGTTGTGGAGGGCGCGTATGCCGGTGACGGTCTCGTCCTTGGGTGCGCTGGAGGCGCGTCCGGAGAGTGCGGCTCGGGCGGCGGCGTAGGCGTCGATGGGGTCCGACTTGCCGCTGCGGCGACGTTCGGCACGGTCGGGCCGGTTGACCTCGACCACGGTCTCAGGCCCTCGGCGCGGGCGGAGCGGGTGAACCCGGTTCCGTACGACGCGGTGCCTTCCACGCCGATCGCGATCACGTCCCCATGGGCACTGAGGAACGCGAGAGTTGCCGTGTATCCGGCGGTGGTGGTGGGGAACCCGGCGTCGGCGAGATGGCCGCCGTTGTCGGTGACGACCGCGACATGAAGGGTGTCGGAATGGGAGTCCACACCGCCGAACACCCACTGGGCAACCGTGCCCGCTATGCCTGCTGCTGTCATGCTGGAGGCGCCTTCCTAGCCGGAGGCGGCGCCGGCCGGGTGGGGCAGACAGGACATTGAGGGGGCTTCTGGCCAAGCTCCTATCAGGTCATGTTCCACCTGGCCGGGGCCATGAAGAACGGGCCCCGGCAGCCGGACGGTACAACGGGAAGACAGCCCAGCACGGGCGTCAGTCAGTGGCAGAGCCACGACCACCGGAACCCGCTACGAGTATCAATGTCAGTGGTGGGCGGCAGGATGGATGCGTACCGCTGATCCGAGCTCATCACGAGGGGTTCCCATGTCCGTTGCCGTATCCGACGCCGCGTCCGTCCGCTTTCCCACCGGCTGGTGCGCCACCGACCTGGGCCGGTTCCGACCCTGCGACTTCACCTATGAGGTCTACCCTCTGGACAGCCTGCCGCCGCTGGACGCCGTGGGGCTCGACGGCGGGTTCGGGTGGATGGGCGGTGGGAGCACCGGGCCGTCGGAGCACGTGGCGCACCTGGCGGCCCTCGAACGGGAGCTGGTGGCGGTCGGGCTCGCGCTGCCTTCGGACTTCGCCGCGTTCTACGGCAGCGAGAGACTCTGCAGCGCCTTCGACCAGGTGTCGGTGACAGCCTGTTGGACCGATCTGTCCGCGGCGCTGCGCAGCCCGGCCGAGGAGGGCGCCCGTCTCGTGCGGTTCATGCGGGACCAGCAGGACTGCGTCATCTGGTATCTGTACCTGCGACCCTCGGGGGAGGCGTTCGTGGTGTGTTCGCACCTGGAGCTGGAGTCCGCCGAGGCCTGGGCGGCCGGGGAGCGGGCGGATGAGTTCCGGGAGGCCGCCGCCGACTCGCTGATACGGTGCGCCGGTTCCTTCGAGGAGTTCGCGTACCGCTTCGTCGTGGAGAACGAGCTGTGGATGCAGCTCAACTCCGCCGGCACGGAAGGGCAACTCGCTCCCCGCCTTCAGGCATACGCCGATCACTACGCGGCCGCCGTCGCCTGACCCGGCAGCCGGCGGTCAGGCGAGTGGTGTGGAGCGGTTGAGCGCGGTGATGACGGCGGCAGCCATGCCGTCCTGCGGGTCGACGCTGCCAGGACGGTCGCCTGGTGGGCGGCGCTATCACGGGGGAGGCCTGGCAGGCCGTTGACCTCCAAGAGGGTCGGCTCGGGCCATGTACAGAAGGCCCAGCGCGTCGAGGCCAGGCTCGTCGGCGGTCCCGTTCGGTGTTCGCACTCGCGGGACGGCTCGGGGAACGGGTCCGCCGTGCTCGGCGCCGGGCACACAAGGGGGAAACATCGGGGGAATCAAGGGGGAACCCAGAGGGCAAACATAGGTAACAGCATCCCGGTTCCGCTCTGCGTTCATGAAGGTCATGCCCCATTTCCAGACCGGTGAGTTCCCAGACTTATATATCTGGAGGGGGTGGGCGTTGGTTGTGGAGGCTGTTGCTGGGCGTCGGGCGGGGTGGGGCTGGGGCTGAAGCCGTCGCGTCACCGTGTGGGAGGTGGCAGCCCGGAGTCGGCCGACACCACCGCGTCGGCCGTACACCGGAGTCATGAGACGAAACAAGCAGGACAAGAGCGTGGACTTCGACGTCGCGGCTGCGGCGGCTTGGCCGTACGGCCCGGGCGACTACATGTGGCACGCGGTGGCCCGGCTCGCCGGCACACCGCGACTACATGTGGCACGCGGTGGCCCGGCTCGCCGGCACACATCGCGACCCGGTCGTCACCAGCGGGCCGTTCGCCCGGCCTGCGGGCATCCTGTCCTTCGCCCAGGCAACGGACGTCACTCTCGCGTCGCGGGTACAGCTGACCGGGGCGCAGACCGCGAGCGAAATGCACGAATTGATCGCACTGCCACCCGCGGCATCAGTTGGGACTCCCGGACTCTAGGCCCGGACATCGCCCTGGACGTCATGGTCGGCAAGCGCCAGGACCTGGCCCTGCACGATGGCCACCTGAGGGGGCTGACCAGGCTCCTGCTCGACGCTGACGAAACCACCGGCGCGTCCGGCATCGCCCGCCCGGGACGCTGCGCCCACTGCGGTGGGAGTGGCCAGGGCCGACCGCTGTGGACGCGCCGGGCCTGAGCAAGCCTTAGGGGAGCCTGGGCAAGCCTGCAGCCGCAGCCGCCTTCTAGTAGTGCTTTGTTAGCCGGTCTTGTCATGTCGGGTGGTTGGTAGTTCGCTGGTTGTATGAGGGCTGGGGAGCTTGCGGCGGTGCGGGTCCGGTTGGAGGAGTTCGCTTCCGAGGTGTTCGCGCCGCTGGTGCGGCGGGACTGGCTGGAGAAGGGCCAGTTGTATCTGCGGGGCCTGTTGCTGGACGGCCGGCGCAAGTCGTTGCTGGACGGCCGGCGCAAGTCGATGCAGCCGATGGCCGAACGCCTCGGAATCGACCATCAGCGGTTGCAGCAGTTCATGACGTCCTCGACCTGGCCAGTCGCCGACGTGCGGGCCCGGCTGGCATGGCGGGCCGTGCGGGCGGTCCGCCCGCAGGTGTGGGTGGTGGACGACACCGGTTTCCCCAAGGACGGCAAGGCCTCACCCGGGGTGGCCCGGCAGTACTCGGGCACCCTGGGCAAGGTCG
>NZ_JNZY01000022.1 GCF_000717655.1 Streptomyces katrae | reverse complement strand
CGACGCTCGACGCGCGGGAAGCCGGGAGCGAAACCCCCGGCTCTCCGACCCCGCCCACCCAACCCAGCCCCGCCGACGCTCGAGGCGCGGGGGTCCGGAGGCGGAGCCCCCGGCACGGGGTCCGGGCAGAGCCCGGGAAACGGAGAAAGGGCGGGGCGGGGAGGTGGCACCGCGCAGCGGAACCCAGGCCCCCGGAGCGCCGCGCGAGCGGGGTGTCAGACCCCGGTGGGACACTCGCACCCATGAGCGACCGCACCCCCCACTGGGCCCTCGCCGAAGCCGGCGACGGCCTCTGGCACGCCATGCCGCTCACCCCCACCCCCGCCACCGGCCCCGCCCACAGCCCCCTCACCGTCCAGAACCCCGCGGACGCGATCCGCTCCGCCCCCACCACCACCCGCTGGGTCTGGCGCAGCACCACCGCCCTCTACCCCCGCCTCCTCGCAGCCGGCACCCGCGTAGAGCGCTGTCACGACATCGAAGACGCCGAGCTCCTCCTCCTCTCCCACGAGGGCCGCTCCGGCGAACCCCGCTCGGCGGCAGCCGCCTGGGCCCGGCTCACCGGCGCCCCCGTACCCACCGATCCCCCACTCCGCGCCGCCACCCCCACCACCCAGGACTCCCTCTTCGACCCCCAGCCCGCCTCCACCCCCCTCCCCCTCGACGCGCTCGTCGCGATCTACCACGACCAGGCGAAACGCACCGCCGCCACCGCCCACCCCGACCGCCTGCGCCTGCTCATCGCCGCCGAGTCCGCCGCCTTCCTGATCGCCGCCGAAATGCACCGCTCCGGCCTCCCCTGGCGGGCCGACGTCCACCGCGCCCTGCTCACCGAGCTCCTCGGCGAGCGCTACGCCGGTGGCGGCGAGCCCCGCCGCCTCGCCGAGCTGGCCGACGAGATCTCCGCCGCCTTCGGCCGCCGCGTACGGCCGGATCTGCCGGCCGACGTGATCAAGGCCTTCGCCGAGGCCGGGATCCGGCTCAAGTCCACCCGCCGCTGGGAGATCCAGGAGCTCGACCACCCCGCCGTGGAGCCCCTCCTGGCGTACAAGAAGCTGTACCGGATCTACACCGCCCACGGCTGGTCCTGGCTCCAGGACTGGGTCCACGAGGGCCGCTTCCGCCCCGAGTTCGTCCCGGGCGGCACCCTCACCGGCCGCTGGGTCACCAACGGCGGCGGGGCCCTGCAAATCCCGAAGGTGATCCGCAGGGCCGTCGTCGCCGACCCGGGCTGGCGGCTCGTCGTCGCCGACGCCGACCAGATGGAGCCCCGCATCCTGGCCGCGATCTCCCGCGACCCCGCCTTCATGGAGGTGGCCGGGCGCCCCGAGGACCTGTACACGGCCATCTCCCGCCAGGGCTTCTCCGGAGACCGGGACATGGCCAAACTCGCCGTCCTCGGCGCCGTGTACGGACAGACCTCCGGCGACGGCCTGAAGAACCTGGCCGCGCTGCGCCGGCGCTTCCCGCAGGCCGTGGCCTATGTGGACGACGCCGCCAAGGCGGGCGAGGAGGGTCGCCTCGTACGGACCTGGCTGGGCCGGACCTGCCCTCCGCCGGTCGGCGCCGCCGAGGACGGCGAAGCCGGGATCCCGCAGGACAGGGAGGACGGCTGGACCCCGAGCTACGCCTCCACCAACACCCGGGCCCGCGGCCGCTTCACCCGCAACTTCGTCGTCCAGGGCAGCGCCGCCGACTGGGCCCTGCTGCTGCTCGCGGCCCTCCGGCAGGCCATCGCGGGCGCCGGGATGCGGGCCGAGCTGGTGTTCTTCCAGCACGACGAGGTGATCGTGCACTGCCCCGCCGAGGAGGCCGGGGCCGTCGCCGAGGCGATCCGCGACGCCGGCGACCGGGCCGGCCGGATCGCCTTCGGCGACACCCCGGTCCGGTTCCCGTTCACCACGGCGATCGTGGAGTCCTACGCGGACGCCAAGGAGGAGCGGACGCGCGCGAGCACCACTCGCCCCGGATGATCAGCCGAACCACTTCGGGTCGAGCGCGATCTGCTGCAGCTGTTCCATCGTCAGGATCGGCTTGTCCCGGGTCGCGGGCTTGTTCTGGTTGCCGGTGTTGAAGGCGGAGACCACCACGCGCCGGCCGTCAGTCCGCAGCGTGTCGACGGTCCACCAGACGACGTTCGCGCCGCCCTTCTCACCGTCCCGTTGCTCGGACTTCACCCTCGTGCCGTCGGGCAGGGTGACGGCACCGGACCCGAAGTAGCCCTTCAGTGCCTCACCCATGTCAGCCTGCACGCTGACCTGGACGAGCGATGGGCCGTCGCCGTCGTCGAGCACGACATAGCCGTAGTCCCCCTCGCCGCCCTTGGCGGCGACCGTGATCCCGGTCTTCGGCAGCAGGGACTCCAGCACCGCGGCGGCGGCGACCGGCGCCCCGGCCGGCGGCGGGGCACCGGGATCCGGCTGGGCGGCCGGCAGGTCGCTCAGCGCCGGCCGCCACAGCGGCGAGGTCGTGAACTCCTTCAACCCCTCAGGGGTCAGCGGCGGATTGGCCCGTGAAACGGGCTGGCCCTTCTCGGCCGGAGCGTTCCACTCCTGTACGTCCACCTGGTAGCCCTGCGGGGTCACCAGCGTGGCCCGCCACACCTTCGTGGGCTCCCGGCGGTCGGGGTACTCGTAGCCCTGGAAGACCATGAGCTTCGAGCCGTCCTCGAGCGCCTCGAGGGTGCAGTCGTCGAAGTCCAGGACGTTCTTGTCGGGGCAGGTCACCGACTCGGCGGCCATCTTCCCCTTCGGATCGACCCGCGCGAGGGCGACTCCGAGGGCCGCCGGCCCCTCCCCGTCGTCGTAGAGCCCGGAGACGCTCGGGTAGGCCGTCTCGCCCGTACCCCGCGCCTTGGCCCCGGACACCGTGCCACCGGGCAGCAGTTGCCTGAACACGCCGATCAGCTGATCGGCGGAGACGGCGCCGCCGCCGGCCTTCTCCTTCGCCTTCGGCGGCTGCGTCGGGTCGGCCTGCGGCGCGACGACGGCCGCCGCGCTGCCGCCCGCGCCGCCGAACAGGCCGCCGGTGTAGGCGCTGCCCGCGCCGATCACCGCCAGGGCCACCACCGACCCGCCGACCACGGCGGCCCTGCGGCGCGCCACCAGCCGCCGTCCGCGCTGTTCACCGGCGGCGACGAGGGCGCGCGGGTCGGGCGTGAACTCGTCCCCGGTACGCCGCAGGGCTTCGCTGAGCTCATCTTCAAAGGGCATGCGGAACAAGACCTTCCACCGAGTAGCAAGGACAAGGGACGATCGAGGCGGCGAAGGGGCTTCAGAGGCCGGCGAACTCAGCCAGTGATCCGCCCAGTTGCTCCCGCAGCCGGCCCAGCGCCCGCGTGGTGCGGGTCCGCACCGCCGCCGAGCTGGCGTTCATCGCGTCGGCGGTCTCCTCCACGCTGCGGTCCTCCCAGTACCGCAGCACGAGCACCGCCCGGTCCTTGGGCGCCAGCCGCCCCAGCGCCTCCAGCAGCGTCAGCCGCAGCGCCGGATCGGCGCCGGCGGCCGCCGGCACGCCCGGCTCGGGGAGCTCCCCGACCGGCCGCTCCCCCGCCGACCTGCGCCGCTGGTGCGTCAGGAAGACCCGTACGAGCACGGTCTGCGCGTACGCCGCCGGATTGTCGATACGGGAGATCCGCCCCCAGAGCAGGTACATCCGCCCCAGGGTCTCCTGCACCAGGTCCTCTGCGAGGTACGTGTCCCCGCTGGTCAGCAGACAGGCCGACCGGTACAGATGCCCCGACCGGCCCGCCGCGAACTCGCGGAACCCGTCCCTGCGACCCTGCCGCATTCGCTCCCCCTAGCGTCCGCCTCACCCCATCGACGCGGTGGGGGTGCCGGAATGTTTCACCCCAGTCCGTGGAAGTAGACGTGGAACTCGTCGCGTTCGAAACCCTCCGCTTCGTACAGGCTTTGCGCGACGTGGTTGTCGTAAGCGGTCTCCAGCTGCACCCCGGCCACCCCGGCCTCCCGGGCCCGGCGCAGTACGTCGCGCAGCAGCGCCCGCCCTGCGCCGGTGCGGCGGCCGGACGGGTCGACGTACAGGTCGCTCAGGATCCAGACGGGCCGCAGGGCGAGCGACGAGAAGGTCCGGTAGACCTGCGCGAACCCCACCGTGCCGGCCTCCGGGACGTCGGCGAGCAGCACCAGGGACTCGCCGGCCCGGATCCGCTCCGCGAGGAAGGCGCGGGGCCGGTCCGGGTCCTCGACCTTCACCTCGTAGAAGTCGAGGTACCCACGGAACAGCCCACTCGCGACGTCCACATCCCCGTCACCTGCAACGCGCACCACCACATTCACATCATCCATGCACTCAGTGTCCGGTAACGGGCTGGGCGGGGAGGCTGAAGACGTGGTCCGGAGTGACGATCTTGGTGATCGCCTCGCCGAAGAGGGTGCTGGGCTCGGAACCCTCGTAGGAGATGTCCGTGTTCAGCGTCAGCGTCAGCGTGGCCTTCGCCTGCGGCAGGTACACGACCAGCGCCTGGTAGCCGGGCAACGAGCCGTTGTGGCCGATCCAGCCCTGGACGTTGAAGATGCCCAGGCCGTAGCCGGCGCCGGGCAGCGCCTCGACGACGTTCAGGCGCTCGGCCTGGGTCGCGGGCTTCAGCAGCTTGCCCGTGGCCAGGACCCTGGCCCAGGTCTTCAGGTCAGCGAGATCGGAGATCATGGCGCCGGCAGCCCAGCCCCAGGAGGGGTTCCAGTCGGCCGCGTCCTCGACCTTCCCGCTCGCGGTCTGGTCCGTGTACCCCTGGGAGTGCGGACTCGGGAACTCCGGGCCGACGGGGAAGAGCGTGTGCCGCAGACCGGCGGGGCGGACGACCTTCTGGTTGATGTAGTCGTTGAGTTTCTGCCCGCTCTGCTTCTCCACCACCAGCCCCAGCAGGATCAGGTTGGTGTTGCAGTAGTAGAACTTCGCGTTGGGCTCGAACAGCACCGGGTGCTTGAAGGAGTACGCGAGCAACTCCTGCGGGGTGAAGGGCCGTCGGGGATTGCTCGTCAGGGCTTTGAAGAAACCTTCATCCTCGGAGTAGTTGAACAACCCGCTCCGCATCCCGGCGAGCTCACGCAATGTGATCCGGTCCCCGTTGGGCACCCCGCTCACGTACTTGCCTATGGGGTCGTCCAGCCCGACCTTGCCCTGGTCGACCAGCTGGAGCAGGGCGGTCACGGTGAAGGTCTTGGTCACGCTGCCTATCCGCATGTACATGTTCGTGCTGATCGGCTGGCCGGTGGCCTTGTCGGCGACACCGAAGGCCCGCACGTACTCGCCCTTGCCCGGGGCCGAGAGCGAGACCATCACCCCGGGTATCTTCGCCGCGCCCATCACCTTCCGGACGGCGTCGTCCAACTGCCGCGCCACGGCGGGGGTGAGCTGCGGAAACTCTCCGTCGGCGGCAACGGGGGCCGAAGCCGAAGCACTGGGGGTCACCGGAGCCGAAACCGAGACACCGGAGCCCACCGACCCATCCGGTGCGTACCCCGCCCCCACCCCCAGAGGCACCACCACCAGGCCCGCTGCGGCCATCCCCACCGCCACTTTGCGCAACCGTGTCGACATGCCGGCCTCCTGCCACGCGTCGCCCAGGTCCAGCCTTCCCAACCTAGCCCCGCCCCGCCCCCCGAGCGACCGGGGCCTCTCCGGGCTCCCCGAAGCCTCAGGTCACACCCACTCGGCGGCCTCGGCGACAGGCCCGGCGTTCCCACAGTGCAAGCAGCCGCGCCGACCGGGGATGACACCACCCGCCCCCAGGCAAAGCAAAAGCCCCAGGTCACGGCGAGTGAGTCCTGGGGCTTCTACAGAGCCGCCTTCGGGATTCGAACCCGAGACCTACGCATTACGAGTGCGTTGCTCTGGCCAACTGAGCTAAGGCGGCACCGCTGGTCAGACAAGTGTTCCCTCGGAGAGGAGCTCTCATCAGCAGCGGCGCCAAGTCTACAGGCTGAAACGGGGTGCCCCGAACCACGTGGTGGAGGGGTGGGATGGGTGGGGCATATGGGGATCAATCGGGTGCGTCTCGTAGCCTGAGGCGGGGCAGCGGCGTCAGGTGCACTTCTTGCCGTCCTTCGGCGGGGTTCCCGCCAGCAGGTACTGGTTGATCGCCGCGTCGATGCAGGCGCTGCCCCGGCCGTACGCCGTGTGGCCGTCGCCGTCGTACGTGAGCAGGACGCCCGAGTCGAGCTGCTGCGCCAGCGCCTGGGCCCACTTGTACGGGGTCGCCGGGTCCCGGACCGTGCCGACCACCACGATCGGCGGGGCGCCCTTCGCCGTCAGGGCGCGGGCCTCCCCGGTGGCCTTGACCGGCCAGTACGCGCAGTTCAGCGAGGCCCAGGCGAGGCCCGCGCCGAACACCGGGGAGGCCTTCTGGAAGGACGGCACAGCCGCGTCGACCGCCTCCGGGCCGGCGAAGGCGGGGGGCTGGTCCAGGCAGTTCACCGCGGCGTTCGCGAACATCAGGTTCGCGTACTTGCCGTCCGCCTCCCGTTCGTAATAGCTGTCGGCCAGGCCGAGCAGGCCGGACCCGTCGCCGTTCATCGCCGCCGTCAGCGCCTCGCGCAGCTGCGGCCACGCGCTCTCGTCGTACAGCGCCGCGATCACCCCCGTCGTGGCGAGGGACTCGCCCAGCGGGCGGTCCGGATCACCGCTGGGCACGGGCTGCGCGTCGGCCTTGCGGAAGAACTCCTTGAGCTGTTCCGTCATCGCCTCCGGCCCGCCCTTCCCGAGCGGGCAGTCGGGCTGCTTCGCGCAGTCCTTGATGAAGGAGCGCAGGGCCGTCTCGAAGCCCCCGGTCTGGTCCCGGTTCAATTCGAGCGCCGGACGGGAGGGATCCATCGCGCCGTCCAGGACGAGCCGGCCGACCCGCCCGGGGAACAGCTCCGCGTACGTCGCCCCGAGGAAAGTCCCGTACGAGGCGCCGACGTACGACAGCTTCTCGTCGCCCAGCACCGCACGCAGCACGTCCATGTCGCGGGCCGCCTCGACCGTGGAGACGTGCGGCAGGACCCGCTGCGAGCGGGACTGGCAGCCGGCCGCGAACTCCTTGAACGCGGCCACTAGCCCGGCCCGCTCCGCCGCGTTGTCCGGCGTCTGGTCCACCTGCGTGAACTTGTCCATCTCCGGCCCGCTCAGGCACTGGACCGGGCTGCTGCGGTCCACCCCGCGCGGGTCGAAGGACACCATGTCGTACTGGGCGCGGACGGCTGCCGGGTAGCCGATGCCCGCGTACGCCTGGAGGTAGCCGATGCCGGAGCCGCCGGGGCCGCCCGGGTTGACCACGAGCGAGCCCAGCCGCTTGCCGGGACCGGTGGCCTGGCGGCGGGCCACGGCGATGTCGACGTCCTGGCCGGACTCGGGGTGCGCGTAGTCCAGCGGGGCCTTCATCGTGGCGCACTGGAACCCGGGGACACCGCAGTCGCGCCAGCTCAGCTTCTGCTCGTAGTACGGGCGCAGTGCGGCCGGGACCGCGGTCGGGGCGGCCGTCGGCGCAGTGCCCCCGGCCGAGGAGGCGGCGGCCTTCGGCCCTCCCGACCCGTCCGAGGTGCACCCCGAGAGCAGCAGCCCCGCAGCTGCGATCACGGTTCCGGTGGTACGCAGCAGGCGACTGGTGTCCATCCTCGGAGCCTACGTCCTGCCGGGCGACCCGGCCCGGGCGCGCCCCCGCCGACCGGCCGCCCGCCGCCGCGGGCGCGCCGCAGCCCCGCGCCGATCCCGCCGTACCCGGCCCGACCTCGGCGGATCGCTCATACGGGTGAAACGGTCAACGGCGGTTGAAAGCGAGGCCGCCGGGTGCGAGGGGGCTCAGCCCGCGCGGAGGGACATCGTCATCGCCTCGACCGCAAGGAGGGGGGCCACGTTGCGGTCCAGGGCATCGCGGCAGGCGATGATCGCCTCGATCCGGCGCAGGGTGCGCTCCGGTCCGGACGCGCGGGCGATCCGGTCCAGGTCGGGCCGTATCTCCTCGTTCGCGATCGCCAGCGAGGAGCCGAGCTGGAGGGCCAGCACGTCCCGGTAGAAGCCGGTGAGGTCGGTCAGCGCCAGGTCGAGCGTGTCGCGCTGGGTACGGGTGCGGCGGCGCTTCTGCCGGTCCTCGAGCTCCTTCATCACGCCCGCCGTGCCGCGCGGCATGCGGCCGCCGGTGCCGGCCCCGGCGCCGAGCGCGGCCCTCAAGTCCTCGGTCTCCTTGGTGTCGACCTCCTCCGCGACCTGCTTCGCGTCCTCGGCGGCGGCGTCGACCAGCTCCTGGGCGGCCTTGAGGCAGCCGCCCACGTCGTCGATGCGGAGCGGGAGCTTCAGCACGGCGGCCCGGCGGGCCCGGGCGGCCTCGTCCTGCGCGAGCCGGCGGGCCCGGCCGATGTGGCCCTGGGTCGCGCGCGCCGCGGCCGCGGCCACGGCGGGCTCGATGCCGTCGCGCCGGACCAGCACATCGGCGACGGCGGAGACGGGCGGGGTACGGAGGGTCAGATGGCGGCAGCGCGAGCGGATCGTGGGCAGCACATCCTCCAGGGAGGGCGCGCACAGCAGCCACACGGTCCGCGGAGCGGGCTCTTCCACGGCCTTGAGGAGCACGTTGCCCGCGCCCTCGGTCAGCCGGTCGGCATCCTCGAGGACGATGACCTGCCAGCGGCCCACGGCCGGCGAGAGCTGCGCCCGGCGGACCAGATCGCGGGTCTCCTTCACACCGATGGACAGCAGATCGGTACGGACGATCTCCACATCGGCGTGCGTACCGACCACGGTGGTGTGGCAGCCGTCGCAGAACCCGCAGCCCGGCTCGCCCCCGAGGGCGCGGTCGGGGCTGGTGCACTGCAGGGCGGCCGCGAAGGCACGGGCGGCGGTGGCGCGCCCCGAGCCGGGCGGACCGGTGAACAGCCAGGCGTGGGTCATCTTGGACGCGGCGGGCGGCGGCGCTCCGGCCTCGACGGCGGTGACCAGGGCGTCGGCGTCACGGGCGGCGGCGGCCAGCTGCGACTGCACCCGCTCCTGTCCCACCAGGTCGTCCCATACGGGCATCCCGCCCACCGCCTTTCACCGGCCGTCTTCCCTTGGCCGTCCGTGCCGCTCGTCCTGCTCGTGCCCGCCCCCAGTGTGGCGTGCGCCACTGACAATCCCCGTCAGCGGCGGCGGCGCGGACCGCCCTCTTCGTCCTCGTCGTCCCGGCGCGGGCCCAGCAGCTCGTCCGCCAGGGTCGGCAGATCGTCCAGCGGGGTCTCCTCGGCCCAGGCGGGACGCGGCCGGCTCGGCCGGGCCGGCTGACTCGGCCCGCTCTGCGCGCTCTGCCCGCTCGGGCCGTCGTCGCCGAGCAGCGGGAGCTCGCGGGTCACGTCGTCGCCCGAATCCCGGAAGATGCCCGGCGGCACCCGATCGGCCGGGCTCTCCTCCGGACGGCGGGCCGTCGGCCGCGTGGCGGAGCGGGCTTGCCCGGCCGGAGCCTGGCCGGCCTGCGGGCTCGTACGGGACGACGGGCGTACGGGCGGCAGGACCGCCGTCTCGTCGGCCGGGCCGGCCGGCGGGACGGCCGGCAGCACAGAGGTCTCCGCCGCCGGGTCGATCTTCGGCACGGGGACCGTCTGGGTCACGTCGTCCGGCTGGACGACCCGCTTGACCAGCGGAGTCTCCACCGTCACCGCGTCGTCCGGGAGCGGCTCCTTGGTCATTGCCACCTTGGGGGCGGGCGCCTCGGGAGCGGGGGCGGGAGTCGGAGCGGGAGCCGGAGCCGCGGCAGGGGCCGAAGCCGCCGCCGCGGCCTGGGCAGCCGCCGCGGCCGCCGAGGCCTCCGCCAGCCGGCGCGCCTCCTCCGCCCTGAGCAGGGCCTCCTCGGCCCGCCGCTGCTTCTCCAGCCGCCGCTCCTCGGCCTCGGCACGCAGCCGGGCCTCTTCCTCCGCCTGCTTCCGCAACCGCTCCAGCTCCGCCGCGCGGGCCTTCTCCTCGGCCTCCACGCGCAGCCGCTCGGCCTCGGCCCGGACCCGGGCCTCCTCCTCGGCGCGCAGCCGCTCCTCCTCCGCCCTGCGGGCGGCCTCGGCCTCGGCCTTGATCCGGGCGGCTTCGGCCTCGGCCTTCAGGCGGGCTTCCTCCGCAGCGCGCAGCCGCTCCTCCTCCGCCTTGCGCGCGGCCTCTTCCTCGGCCCTGCGCCGGGCGTCCTCCTCGGCCTTGCGCCGGGCCTCGGCCTGGGCCGCCACCTCGGCCTCCGAGAGCGGGAGCATCCGGTCCAGGCGGTGGCGCACGACGGTGGTCACGGACTCCGGGTCCTGGCCGGCATCGACCACCAGGTAGCGCCCGGGGTCGGCCGCGGCCAACGTCAGGAAGCCGGCCCGCACCCGCTGGTGGAACTCGGCCGGCTCCGACTCCAGCCGGTCCGGGGCCTCGGTGAACCGCTCGCGCGCCGCCTCAGGCGAGACGTCGAGCAGCACGGTCAGGTGGGGGACGAGCCCGTCGGTGGCCCAGCGCGAGATCCGGGCGATCTCGGTCGGGGACAGGTCGCGTCCGGCGCCCTGGTAGGCCACCGAGGAGTCGATGTAGCGGTCGGAGATGACGACCGCGCCGCGCTCCAGGGCGGGCCGCACGACGGTGTCCACGTGCTCCGCGCGGTCGGCGGCGTACAGCAGCGCCTCGGCGCGGTTCGACAGCCCGGCCGAGGAGACGTCGAGCAGGATCGAGCGGAGCCGCTTGCCGACCGGCGTGGCTCCCGGCTCGCGGGTCACGACGACCTCGTGGCCCTTGCCCCGTATCCAGTCGGCCAGCGCCTCGACCTGGGTGGACTTGCCGGCGCCGTCGCCGCCCTCCAGGGCGATGAAGAACCCGGCGTCGGACGCGGCCTGCTCCGGCTCCCCGCCGCGCAGCGCCTCGCGCAGGTCGCGGCGCAGCGGTACGCCGCTGCGGTCGTCGGCCTTGGCGAGCACCACCACGCCTACGGGCAGCAGCAGGGCGCCGACCAGCATCAGGGTGAAGGCGGCCCCGCCGTGCGCGAAGACGACGTCCCCGGCGGCCAGCCGGTGCGGACCGATGGCCGCGGCCAGGACCGGGGCGAGGACGGCGCCGACGCCCACGGCCACCCGTACGACGGCCTGCAGGTGCTCGGTGACCCGCGCCCGGCGGAACTCCTCGGTCTCCTGGTCCAGCAGGGTGTGCGCGGTGTTGGCGGCCACGCCCGCGGCGGTGCCCGCGAGCAGAGACAGGAACAGCACGGTCGCCGTGTCCGGGACCAGTCCGGTCAGCAGCAGCGCGAGCCCGGCCATCGCGATGGCCAGGGCCAGCAGCCGGCGCCGGGAGAGCGCGGGGAGCACCTTGCCGGCCTGGGTGGCGCGGATGCCGGCGGCGGTACCGCCGAGCAGGGCCAGGACGAGCAGGGCGAAGGTGGCGGGGCCGCCGCCCAGGTCGAACGCGTGCAGGACGGCCACCGCGGCGGCGCTGGACACGGCTCCGGCGACGGCGGCACTGGCCAGCACGAGCAGCGGAACGGCCCCCGTACGGCCCTTCTCCGGGCGGTCCCCCGCCTTGGGGGCCCGCAGGCCCTCCAGAGGAGAGCGCGGGCGCGGGGTCTTCGCCGCGGGCAGGACCAGCGGGAGCAGCAGGGAGACGGACGCCGCGAACAGGCCGGAGGCCACGTACGAGCCGAGGGCGGCCTGGTTCTCGGCGAACCAGTCCACGCCGAGGCCGAGGGCCTCGCCGACGAGCGTCGCGACGAGCAGCACGGCGGCGGCGACGGGCATCGCGGCGAAGGACGTCCGCAGGGTCAGCCTGCGCAGCGCGTCGAGGTGGTCCGGCAGCGGGCGTACGGTCGCCCCCTCCGGCGGCGGCGAGGGCAGCAGGGCGGGAGCCGCGCTGTCCTTGGCCAGGGTCCACAGCCGCTCGGCGACGCCGGAGACGAAGACGGTGGCCAGCAGCGCGGTGAGCGCGTGGGCCGGGATCCAGTCGAGCCAGAGCGGGGCGACGACGAACAGGCCGAGCCGGACACCGTCGGCGCCGACCATCGTCCAGCGGCGGTCCAGCTTGCCGCCTGCCTCCTTCGGCGCGAGGAGCTTGGCCAGCGGGCCGAGCAGTACGGCGCCGAAGAGCAGGGTGGCGAGGATCCGGACCCCGAAGACGGCGGCGACGGTGAGGGCCCAGCCCTGGTAGCCGCTGCCGAAGGTCTCCTCGGAGACCGCCGTCTGGAAGGCCAGCAGCACCAGCACCAGCAGGGCGAGGGCATCGCCGATGCCGCTCACCAGCTGGGCGCTCCACAGCCGGCGCAGCCTGGGGGTGCGCAGCAGTGCGCGCACCGCGCGCTCGCGGGAATCCGCGGCGAGGGCTTCGTCGTAGGTGGGGTTCGCGGGGGCGGTCACGACCGTTGGCTGCTCGGCTCGCGTCATCCGCCCAGCCTATCCGCTGCGCTTGGCGGGTGCGGAGCCCTGTGGATGACCGTCCTGTGTGACTCCGGCCCCACCTGTGGCCCCGGCCGACCAGGAGGGTCACGGGGCTCCGCCCCGCCACCCCGCTGCGCGAGCGTGGGCCGGCCCGGGCCCGTCGGGGACGCCGCTGCGCGGAATGTCCCCTGCCCGCCCTTCCACCGTTCCCCGGGCTCCGCCCGGACCCGCGCCACACACGCCGACGGGGCTGAAATGACGCTGCGCGCCATCCAGCCCCGACCGGGGGGAACTCCAGCCCCGCCGGCGTGTGAGGCGCGGGGGGCCGGCGGCGGAGCCCCCGGCAGTCGTGCCGGAGGCTAGTCGTCCGACGGGGCGGGGGTGGCCGCGGCCGTCTTCTTCGTCGCCGTCTTCTTGGCCGGGGCCTTCTTCGCGACGGCCTTCTTCGCCGTCGTCGTCTTCTTCGCCGCAGCCGTCTTCGTCGCCGTGGCCTTCTTCGCCGGGGCCTTCTTGGCCGGGGCCTTCTTCGCCGGGGCCTTCTTCGCCGTCTTCTTCGCCGGGCCCTTCGCCCGCTTCTCCGCGAGCAGCTCGTAGCCCCGCTCCGGCGTGATCGTCTCGACGTCGTCGTCCCGCCGCAGCGTCGCGTTCGTCTCGCCGTCCGTCACGTACGGCCCGAAGCGGCCGTCCTTGACCACCACCGGCTTCTCGCTGACCGGGTCGGTGCCCAGCTCCTTCAGCGGCGGCTTGGCCGCGGCCCGCCCGCGCTGCTTCGGCTGCGCGTAGATCGCCAGCGCCTCGTCCAGCGTGATCGAGAACAGCTGGTCCTCGGTCTCCAGCGACCGCGAGTCCGTGCCCTTCTTCAGGTACGGGCCGTAGCGGCCGTTCTGCGCCGTGATCTCCACGCCCTCCGCGTCCGCGCCCACCACGCGCGGCAGGGACATCAGCTTCAGCGCGTCGTCCAGCGTGACCGTGTCCAGGCTCATCGACTTGAACAGCGAAGCCGTCCGCGGCTTCACCGCGTTCTTGCCCGTCTTCGGGGTGCCCTCGGGCAGGATCTCCGTCACGTACGGCCCGTAGCGGCCGTCCTTCGCGACGATCTCGTTCCCGCTCACCGGGTCCTTGCCCAGCTCGAACTCGCCGCTCGGCTTCGCGAACAGCTCCTCCGCGTACCCGATCGTCAGCTCGTCCGGAGCCAGGTCCTCCGGAACGTCGGCCCGCTGGTGGCCCTCCGCGTCCTTCTCGCCCCGCTCCACGTACGGCCCGTAGCGGCCGACGCGCAGCACGATGCCCTCGCCGACCGGGAAGGAGGAGATCTCCCGGGCGTCGATCGCGCCGAGGTCCGTGACGAGCTCCTTCAGGCCGCCGAGGTGGTCGCCGTCGGCCGGTACGACCTCCGACGCGTCCTCGGAGCCGAAGTAGAACCGCTTCAGCCACGGCACGGACTGGGCCTCGCCCCGCGCGATGCGGTCGAGGTCGTCCTCCATCTTGGCCGTGAAGTCGTAGTCGACGAGCCGGCCGAAGTGCGTCTCCAGCAGGTTCACCACGGCGAACGACAGGAAGGACGGCACGAGCGCCGTGCCCTTCTTGAAGACGTACCCGCGGTCCAGGATCGTGCCGATGATCGACGCGTACGTCGACGGGCGGCCGATCTCCCGCTCCTCGAGCTCCTTGACCAGCGAGGCCTCGGTGTAGCGGGCCGGCGGCTTGGTCGAGTGGCCGTCCGCCGTGATCTCCTCGGCCGACAGCGCGTCGCCCTCCGCGACCTGCGGGAGCCGCTTCTCGCGGTCGTCGAGCTCGGCGTTCGGGTCGTCCGCGCCCTCGACGTACGCCTTCATGAACCCGTGGAAGGTGATCGTCTTGCCGGACGCGGTGAACTCGGCGTCCCGGCCGTCCGACGCCCGGCCGCCGATCTTGACGGTGACCGAGTTGCCGACCGCGTCCTTCATCTGGGAGGCGACGGTCCGCTTCCAGATCAGCTCGTACAGGCGGAACTGGTCGCCGGTCAGACCCGTCTCGGCCGGGGTGCGGAAGCGATCACCCGAGGGACGGATCGCCTCGTGCGCCTCCTGCGCGTTCTTGACCTTGCCGGCGTAGACGCGCGGCTTCTCCGGCAGGTAGTCGGCCCCGTAGAGCTGCGTGACCTGCGCCCGCGCCGCCGACACCGCGGTGTCGGAGAGCGTGGTGGAGTCCGTACGCATGTAGGTGATGAAGCCGTTCTCGTACAGCTTCTGCGCGACCTGCATCGTCGCCTTCGCACCGAAGCCGAGCTTGCGCGAGGCCTCCTGCTGCAGCGTCGTCGTGCGGAACGGGGCGTACGGGGAGCGGCGGTACGGCTTGGACTCGACCGACCGGACGGCGAACGACGTGTCCGCCAGCGCGGCGGCCAGCGCCCGGGCGTTCGCCTCGTCGAGGTGCAGGACCTCGCTCTTGAGCTGCCCGTTCGAGCCGAAGTCGCGGCCCTGCGCGATGCGCTTGCCGTCCACCGTGTTCAGGCGGGCGACCAGGGTCGACGGGTCGGAAGCGTCACCGGCGCGGCCGGTGGAGAAGGTTCCGGTCAGGTCCCAGTACTCGGCGGAGCGGAAGGCGATGCGCTCGCGCTCCCGCTCGACGACGAGACGGGTGGCGACCGACTGGACGCGGCCGGCCGACAGGCGCGGCATGACCTTCTTCCACAGGACCGGCGAGACCTCGTAGCCGTACAGGCGGTCGAGGATGCGTCGGGTCTCCTGGGCGTCGACCATGCGCTGGTTCAGCTCGCGCGGGTTGGCGACGGCGTCGCGGATCGCGTCCTTGGTGATCTCGTGGAAGACCATCCGGTGGACGGGGACCTTGGGCTTGAGGACTTCCTGCAGGTGCCACGCGATGGCTTCGCCCTCGCGGTCCTCATCGGTGGCGAGGAAGAGTTCGTCGGACTCGGCCAGCAGCTCCTTGAGCTTCCTGACCTGGGCCTTCTTGTCGGCGTTGACGACGTAGATCGGCTGGAAGTCGTGCTCGACGTCCACACCGAGGCGGCGGACCTCGCCGGTGTACTTGTCGGGGACCTCGGCGGCGCCGTTGGGGAGGTCGCGAATGTGCCCGACGCTCGCCTCGACGACGTATCCCGGGCCGAGGTAGCCCTTGATCGTCTTCGCCTTGGCAGGGGACTCGACGATGACGAGTCGGCGGCCGCCCTTTGCGGTCTCGCTAGTCGGGGACAACTTGGCTCTTCTCTCCGGTCGGCACTCGGTCGCGGTACGGCGACGCTGCGGAGTGTGACGGTACAACCCGCCCCCGTGTCAAACGGCAGAAGCCCGCAACGGCCACTCGAACGGTAACCCGACAAGTGCCATTTCTGCCGCCCGGATACCGCGGCGGACCCGTCGCGATCACCGGGCCGGGTGGCCAGGGGGCCGTCTGGCCCCGCCCTCGCACCCCCTCTGACGTCCTGTTTCGGACGCGGATCCGGGCCGGTCGGTCCGTCGGTGATCAGCAGGTCGCCGGCCGGGATCGGCCCGTCACCGGGCCGGTGATCACAGCCGCGCGAGGCACCGGAGGCCGAGCGCCAGGGACACCCCGGACGCGAGCAGCGCCAGCGGTACGGCGGCGGCGGGGCGCACACCTTCGGCCACCGGCGCGCGGCGCAGGGAACGCGCCCCCGTCCAGCCCAGCAGAGCCCCCCCGAACAGCAGGAACACGGTTGCCGCGAAGACCGCCGGACCGCTCTCCATGCCGTTCCCCCTTACCCTCCGAGCGCTTTCGGGGTCCCGTACGGGTCCCCGCGGACCGCGCCCGCCGCCCCTGGCCGTCCCCCCGGGCGGGAGCCCGCCGGCGGGCGGGGAACGGGGTGCGAACCCCGGGTTACCTCACGGATCCGGCCACGCCCGGGCCACCGCCGATGACGTGCCGCGCCGCGGCGCCGGGAGGCCCGGTCAGCTGTCGGCGGGCTCCAGGAAGCCCTGCTCGACCAGCATCCGGATGGAGCCCGGAGTCCGGTCCCGCAGGACGACGGGATCCTCCTGCACCAGGTGTGCGATCGCGTCCAGGATCCGGCCCGCCGTGAGTGAGCCGTCGCACACTCCGGCGAAGCCCGCCCCGACCGTGTCGACCTTGGTCGCGCGCCGCATCCCGCGGTTCTGCCGCAGCACCACGTGTTCCGGGTCCTCCGCGCCGGGCGCGCCGACCTGCTCCTGGACGACCTCCTCCGCCAGGACGAAGCGGGCCTCCAGCAGGGCCGCGTCGTCGTGGTCCCGCAGGTAGTCCTGCCGGGCGAAATGGGCGACCACGGCGTCGCCGAGCGGCTGTTCCACCGAGTGCGGCCAC
The DNA here is from genome assembly GCF_000717655.1 of Streptomyces katrae. GTDB lineage: Bacteria > Actinomycetota > Actinomycetes > Streptomycetales > Streptomycetaceae > Streptomyces > Streptomyces katrae_B. The sequence goes on along the minus strand of NZ_JNZY01000022.1, from coordinate 128,905 downwards.
TCCTCGACCACGATCGACGGCTCCTCCGCATCGCTGCGGCGCAGCGTGATCCATCCGAAGCCGACGGCCTTGGTCTTGCGGGCCTCGAACTCGTCCAGCCAGTCCTCGTACCGGCTCGCGTACTCGGCGGGGTCGCTGCGGTGGTCGCCCGCGTCGCGCAGCCACAGCTCCGCGTACTGCGTGACGTCCTGCACGTCACGCTGCACGATCCACGCGTCGCAGCCGCGCGGCACCCAGGCGCGGACCCGGTCGTGCCAGTCCTCGCCCTCCACGTGCTGCCAGTTGCCGAGGAACTGCGCGTACCCGCCCGGGTTGAGGTGCGCCCCGGCCTCCTGGACGAGGGTGCGGCACAGGTCGTCGCCGCCCATCCCGCCGTCGCGGTACGTCAGCCGGGCGCCGGGAGAGATCACGAACGGTGGATTCGACACGATCAGGTCGTACGTGGCACCGCCGACCGGAGCGAACAGCGACCCGAGGAGCAGCTCGGCCTCCTGCGCGCCGGACAGCGCCAGGGTCAGCCGGGTGAACTCCAGGGCCCGCGGGTTGACGTCGGTGGCGGTGACCCGGGTGGCGTGCTGGGCGGCGTGCAGGGCCTGGATGCCCGATCCGGTGCCGAGGTCGAGGGCGGTGGCGACCGGGGTGCGGACGGTGATCCCGGCCAGGGTGGTGGAGGCCCCGCCGACGCCGAGGACCACACCCTCCTCGCGGCTGCCGATCCCGCCGGCCCCGCCGACGGCGCAGCCGAGGTCGGAGACGATGAACCAGTCCTCGCCGTCGGGGCCGCCGTACGGGCGCACGTCGACGGTGGCGTGCACCTCGTCGCCCTCCCGGCGCAGCCAGCCGTCGGCCAGCGCGGCTTCGACGGGCAGCGCCTCGGCGGCGTGCACGTACGGCTCCGGCTGCTGCAGCAGGAACAGCCGGACCAGGCTTGCGAGCGGGCCCTCGCCGCGGCCGCGGGTGGCGCGCAGGGCGGGGACCGTCTCGCTGCGGGCCAGGGCGGCGTAGGCGGGGGCGCCGAGCAGGTCGAGAAGGCCGTCGGCGGTGAAACCGGCGGCGAGCAGGGCCGTGCGGAGCTCGGCGGCGCGGTCGGGCGAGGGAAGGCTGGTGGTACTCACCGGTCCATTGTGTCGGCTGGCGCCGCAGATGCGTGCCCCGCGCGGCCGGTGGCCCGGCACGGAGCAGGGCGGCCGCGTTCCTCGAACCCGGCCGCCCCGGTGCGCGTACCGCCGTCTCGGCGTGCGTACTGCCGCCCTCGCCTGCGTACTGCCCGTGCCGGCCCGCTACCTCACTTCGGCGGCGGCGACGACGCCGCGACCTGGCAGCCCTTCTGGCTGTTCATCGCATTGTCCAGGCCGCCGGCCTTGAGCGTGTTGAGCGCGTCCTTGCCTCCCTTGGAGGCCGCCTCGAGTCCGCCGGCCACCTCCTTGAGGCCCGCGGCGAACTTGGTCTTGTCCTGCGGGTCCAGGCCGTCCATCTTCGCCTTCAGGTCGGCGTAGCCCTTGGACGTCTCCTCGAAGCTCTTGACCGCCGCGGTCTGGGTCGTCTCGCCGTCCTTGACCGGCGGAACTCCCGCCCCCTGCAGGGCGGCACCCATCGCCTTGTACGACTCGGACATCGTCCCGAACGCCGCCGAGTCGGTCGTCTTCACCTCGGCGGGCTCGCTGTTCTGGGTGGCCACGCGCTTGATGTCGGTGCTGGCCGTCTCGATCTTCTTCAGCTCGGGCTGCCACTTGTCACAAACCTTCTTGGCCCAGGCGTCGGCCTTGTCGTCCGTCTCATCGCCGCCGCAGCCGGACAGCACGAGCATCAGTACCGCACCGCCGGACACTGCGGCCGCAAACTTCTTGTTCACCGGATTGGTCCCTTCGAAGGCTCTCGGCCCGGAAGATACACGCCCGTCATCCGGCACGCAGAAAGGCGGACAGACGACGCGTCAGTCCGCGCCGCCTGTCCGCCGTTCGGGCGTATCTTCGAGTCCTCGGGCCGGTCGGCCCTCCGGCTGCTCCGGGGGTCACCCCCCGGGGGTCACCCGTCGGGTCAGGAGACCACCGCGGGATCGGCCTGCTGGGCCACCCGCTCGGCGGGCTCCGAGCCGTCGCCCTCGTCGCCTACGGCGATGCCGCGGCGCTTGGAGATGTACACCGCGCCGATGATGACGGCGATGGCGATGACGGCGACGATCGCGCGCACGGTCGCGCTCGTGTCGGCGCCGTAGCTGAACTGCACGACCGCCGGGGCGATCAGCAGCGCCACCAGGTTCATGACCTTGAGCAGCGGGTTGATTGCGGGACCCGCGGTGTCCTTGAACGGGTCGCCGACGGTGTCCCCGATGACGGTCGCGGCGTGGGCCTCGCTGCCCTTGCCGCCGTGGTGGCCGTCCTCGACGAGCTTCTTGGCGTTGTCCCACGCGCCACCGGAGTTGGCGAGGAAGACCGCCATCAGGGTGCCGGTGCCGATGGCACCCGCGAGGAACGAGCCGAGGGCGCCGACGCCGAGCGAGAACCCGACGGCGATCGGGGTGAGGACGGCGAGCAGGCCGGGCGTGGCGAGTTCGCGCAGCGCGTCCTTGGTGCAGATGTCCACGACGCGCCCGTACTCGGGCTTCTCGGTGTAGTCCATGATCCCGGGGTGCTCGCGGAACTGGCGGCGCACCTCGTAGACGACGGCGCCCGCGGAGCGGGAGACGGCGTTGATGGCGAGGCCGGAGAACAGGAACACGACGGCCGCGCCCAGGATCAGGCCGACCAGGTTGTTGGGCTGGGCGATGTCAAGGCTGAGGTTCATCTCCCCGGCCTCGGCTCCGACCTGCTTGACCGCGTTGGCGATGGCGTCGTTGTACGAGCCGAACAGCGCGGCCGCGGCGAGCACGGCGGTGGCGATCGCGATGCCCTTGGTGATGGCCTTGGTGGTGTTGCCCACGGCGTCCAGGTCGGTCAGGACCTGCGCACCGGCGCCCTCGACGTCGCCGGACATCTCGGCGATGCCCTGGGCGTTGTCGGAGACGGGCCCGAAGGTGTCCATGGCGACGATGACGCCGACGGTGGTGAGCAGGCCGGTGCCGGCCAGGGCCACCGCGAAGAGCGCCAGCATGATCGACGTGCCGCCGAGCAGGAACGCCCCGTACACGCCGAGGCCGATGAGCAGCGCCGTGTAGACGGCGGACTCCAGGCCGACGGAGATGCCGGCGAGGACGACGGTGGCCGCGCCGGTCAGGGAGGACTTGCCGATGTCCCGGACGGGACGGCGGTTGGTCTCGGTGAAGTACCCGGTCAGCTGCTGGATCAGGGCCGCGAGCACGATGCCGATGGCGACGGCGACGAGGGCCAGGACGCGCGGGTCGCCGGAGTGGTTGGTGATCGAGGCGTCCTCGACGCCGACCAGGTCCTTGTAGCTCGCCGGCAGGTACACGAAGACGGCGATCGCGACCAGCACCAGAGAGATCACCGCGGAGATGAAGAAGCCGCGGTTGATGGCGGTCATTCCACTGCGGTCGGCGCGGCGCGGGGAGACCGCGAAGATGCCGATCATGGCGGTGATGACGCCGATGGCGGGGACGATCAGCGGGAAGGCCAGGCCCAGGTCGCCGAAGGCGGCCTTGCCGAGGATGAGCGCGGCCACGAGGGTGACGGCGTACGACTCGAAGAGGTCGGCCGCCATACCGGCGCAGTCGCCGACGTTGTCGCCCACATTGTCGGCGATGGTCGCGGCATTGCGCGGGTCGTCCTCCGGAATGCCCTGCTCGACCTTGCCGACCAGGTCGGCGCCGACGTCGGCGGCCTTGGTGAAGATGCCGCCGCCGACGCGCATGAACATCGCGATCAGGGCGGCGCCGAGGCCGAAGCCCTCCAGGACCTTGGGGGCGTCGGCGGCGTAGACCAGGACGACGCAGGAGGCGCCGAGGAGGCCGAGGCCGACGGTGAACATGCCGACGACGCCGCCGGTGCGGAAGGCGATCCGCATGGCCTTGTGGGCGACGTCGGTGAGGTCCTTGGCGGGCTCGCCCTCGGCGGGGGTGGCCTCCCGTGCGGCGGCGGCGACGCGGACGTTGGCGCGGACCGCCAGCCGCATGCCGATGTAGCCGGTGGCCGCCGAGAAGATGGCGCCCACGAGGAAGAAGGCGGAACGTCCCGCCCGCTGGGTCCAGTCGTCGGCAGGCAGCAGGAAGAGCAGGAAGAACACGACGACCGCGAAGATCCCGAGGGTGCGCAGCTGCCGGCCGAGGTAGGCGTTGGCGCCTTCCTGGACGGCTGCGGCGATTTTCTTCATGCTGTCGGTGCCCTCGTCCGCGGCGAGCACCTGGCGGACCAGGATCTGCGCGACGACGAGTGCGGCAAGTGCCACGGCCGCGATCACCATCACGATGAGCCGATTGTCATCGGTGAGTACTGCGGCTGCCAGGTCGGAGTTTCCGACCGGCGCGTTGGGGGTGAAGAGCCCCGTCATTCGTCCTCCTTGACGTGATGAGCTCAAGATGTGGACGGATTGTAGGGAGCTCTTCCCGATCAAAACAGTGCGCCGGAAACGGAATTGGCCTGCTCTTGCTCCTCAGCAATAGATCGCGTCACTCCATTACCCCCGAAAGAAGTAATGGGGCAAAGGCATTGACGCCTGCTCATTGATCTAGGAAATGCCGTGGGGGTATGAAAAAAGGCCCTGCTCAGCAGGGCCTTGATTAAGATCGGAAGAATCTCCGCACCGACTGCGGGCTAGGCGGACGCGCCGGACACCGGCCAGCTCATGCGGATGGTCCCGCCCGACTCACCGCTCGTCACCTCGACGTCGTCGACGAGCCCGCTGATCACCGCCAGACCCATCTCGTCTTCGGTTTCCGTGTCCGGGTCCAGGGCGGCGTCGAGCCCGGGCACGGCGCCCGTCGGGCCGCCGGCCGGTCCGGGCACCTCGTCGCCGACCTCGATGGAGAACAGCTTCTCCTCCTCGGTCAGGATCACCCGGACGGGCGCGGTCAGCCCGTTGCTGACATGCAGACCGACGGCGCGCGAGCAGGCCTCGCCCACGGCGAGGCGGACCTCGTCGAGCACGGCTTCGTCCACGCCCGCCCGCCGTGCCACGGCGGCCGCGACGAGGCGGGCCGTCCGGACGTGTTCGGGCTGGGCGCTGAAGCGCAGTTCAACGATGGCCATGCGCGTCCCCCTCGGACTACGGGCGTGCCTTACAGGGGCCCGGACCGCTTCGGCCCGCGCCCCCGCTCCTGCTTCGGCTCCCTCCGCGGCGCCCTGCGGCGCCGCGGACGGTGGGCCGTCAGTCGGTGGCGGCGACGGCGTCTTCCACCGTCGTGTGGATCGGGAACACCTTGGTCAGACCGGTGATGCGGAAGATCTTCAGGATGCGCTCCTGGTTGCACACCAGCCGCAGCGAGCCCTCGTGCGCACGGACGCGCTTGAGGCCTCCCACGAGCACACCAAGCCCGGTGGAGTCGAGGAAGTCCACTCGCTCCATGTCGACAACCAGGTGGTAGCTGCCGTCGTTCACCAACTCGACCAACTGCTCGCGCAGCTTGGGCGCGGTATACACATCAATCTCGCCACCGACCTCCACGACCGTGCGGTCGCCGACAGTGCGAGTCGACAGGGACAGGTCCACGGATCCTCCAGCACCTTGCTATCGAGCGGCGCCCCCCAGGGGCCTCCCCACCCGTAGGTAGGGGAGGGATTGGCTGCCGCGATGGCATTCAATCACTTACCGGCAGGCGCGCACGACGCCTTCGGACCATTGTCCCGCACACCGGTGACACACTCGCTTCCAATGGCCAATACTCACCGTCCCGGTCGGCCCACGGCACCCGAGGACCCACGACCCACCCCCGGCACGGTTCTGGACCGCCTCTCACGGGGGCCTTCTCGAGCTGCGCGCATCACCCATACGGAGCACTTGCCCCCTCGGGCGGGTCGTCATGCAGTCTGGCCCGACCGCATCCGAACGGATGTCGTAGCCGCAATTCAGGCCGCCGGGATCGACCATCCGTGGGAACACCAGGCCGCGGCGGCCGAGCACGCCCTGGACGGCGAGTCGGTGGTCGTCGCCACCGGAACCGCCTCGGGCAAGTCGCTGGCCTACCTCGCCCCCGTGCTCTCCGCCCTGGCGGACGGCGCGGAAGCGCCGAACGGGCGCGGTGCGACCGCCCTCTACCTGGCCCCGACCAAGGCTCTGGCGGCTGACCAGCGGCGCGCCGTACGGTCGCTGGCCGCGCCCCTGGGCAACGCCGTCCGGCCCGCGGTCTACGACGGCGACACGCCGGTAGAAGAACGCGAATGGGTGCGCCAGTACGCGAACTACGTGCTCACCAACCCCGACATGCTCCACCGGGGGATCCTGCCCGCCCATCCCCGCTGGTCGTCCTTCCTGCGCTCCCTGCGCTACGTGGTCATCGACGAGTGCCACACCTACCGGGGCGTATTCGGCTCGCACGTCGCCCAGGTGCTGCGCCGGCTGCGGCGGCTGTGTGCCCGCTACGGCGCCCATCCCGTGTTCCTGCTGGCCTCCGCCACCGCGAGCGACCCGGCGGCCGCGGCGTCCCGGCTGACCGGCGTCCCGGTGACCGAGGTCGCCGACGACGCCTCCCCGCGCGGCGAGGTGGTCTTCGCCCTGTGGGAGCCGCCGCTGACCGATCTGCGGGGCGAGAGGGGCGCCCCGGTACGCCGCACCGCCACGGCCGAGACCGCCGACCTGCTGACCGACCTGGTCGTCCAGGGGGTCCGTACGGTCGCCTTCGTCCGTTCCCGGCGGGGCGCCGAGCTGATTTCGGTGATCGCCAAGGAGCGGCTCGCCGAGGTGGACCGGTCCCTGCCCGGGCGTGTCGCGGCCTACCGGGGTGGCTACCTGCCCGAGGAGCGCCGGGCTCTGGAGCGGGCCCTGCACTCCGGCGAGCTGCTGGGCCTGGCCGCCACCACGGCCCTGGAGCTGGGCGTGGACGTCTCGGGCCTGGACGCCGTCCTGATCACCGGATACCCGGGCACCCGGGCCTCCCTGTGGCAGCAGGCGGGCCGCGCCGGGCGCTCGGGCCAGGGGGCCCTGGCCGTGCTGATCGCCCGGGACGATCCCCTCGACACGTACCTGGTCTACCATCCGGAGGCCCTGTTCCGCCAACCGGTGGAGGCCACCGTCCTCGACCCGGACAACCCGTACGTCCTGGCCCCGCACCTGTGCGCGGCCGCCGCCGAGCTCCCGCTGACGGAGGCGGACCTCGCCCTGTTCGGCCCGGCGGCCCAGGAGCTGATCCCGCAGCTGGAGGCGGCGAAGCTGCTGCGCCGGCGGGCCACGGCCTGGCACTGGACCCGCCGGGAGCGGGCCTCGGACCTGACCGACATCCGGGGCGAGGGCGGCCGCCCGGTGCAGATCGTCGAGGCGGCCACCGGGCGCCTGCTGGGCACCGTCGACGAGGCGGCCGCCCACGCCGCCGTCCACGACGGGGCCGTCCACCTCCACCAGGGCCGCACCTATCTGGTGCAACACCTGGACCTGGACGATTCGGTCGCGCTGGTCGAGGAGGCCAGCCCGCCCTTCTCGACCACCGCCCGCGACACCACCTCCATCTCCGTCCTGGAGACCGAGACCGAGATCCCCTGGGGCCCGGCCCGGCTCTGCTTCGGCTCGGTCGAGGTGACCAACCAGGTCGTCTCGTACCTTCGCCGCAAACTGATCACCGGCGAGGTGCTCGGCGAGGCCAAGCTGGACCTGCCGCCCCGCACCCTGCGCACCCGGGCCGTGTGGTGGACCGTGACCGAGGACCAGCTCGACGAGGCCCGGATCAACCCGGAGCTCCTGGGCGGCGCCCTGCACGCCGCCGAGCACGCCTCCATCGGCCTGCTGCCGCTGTTCGCCACCTGCGACCGCTGGGACATCGGCGGGGTCTCCGTCCCGCTGCATCCCGACACCCTCCTCCCGACCGTGTTCGTCTACGACGGCCACCCCGGCGGAGCCGGCTTCGCGGAGCGCGCCTTCCACACGGCCCGCGCCTGGCTGACGGCGACCCGCGATGCGATCGCGGCCTGCGAATGCGAGGCGGGCTGCCCCTCCTGCATCCAGTCCCCCAAATGCGGCAACGGCAACGACCCCCTCCACAAACGCGGCGCGATCCGCCTGCTCACCCGCCTCCTCGCACAGGCCCCACCCTCTGAACCCCCCGCCTAGTCCGGCCCCGGACCGCGTCCCGGGGCCGGCAGGGCGAGCCGCTCGCCGGCCTCCTGCGCTTTGGGCGGCGCAGGCCCGGCGAAGCCTGCCGTGGCTCGTACGGCGGCCGGTCCTGGGTCGGCGGCCGGCAGGGGCGGTCCCGCTCGGGCGCTGATCGTCGGGTCGAACGGGCCCGTTGCGGGGCGGGCCGTCACCTCGGCCACCTCGCCCTGAAGGGTGCAGGCGGTCACGGCCGCGCTCTGGGCCACGGCGACCCGGCGGGCCGCGGCGCAGGCGGCCTCCGGACCGTGGGCCCAGGTCGCCGCCGCCGCGAGGGCCGCCAGATCGGCGGCCGCCGCCGCGCGGTGGCGGGCTACGACGGCCTGGCCGAGCAGCAGCACACCACCGAACACCGCTCCCAGCACCGTTGCCACCAGGGCCGCCCACACCGTCGCGGAACCCCGGTCCCGGCTCATGGCGGCGGCCCCGCGCTGTCCTCGGCCAGCGCCACCGCCTGCGCCCCGAGCCGCACCGGCAGCCCGCCCGGGCCCGGCGCCGGCGCCGCGACCCGGACCCTCCACAGGTCCCCCTCCCGCTCCACCCCGACCTCCGCCCCCGGCGGGGCGGCCGCCCGGGCCGCCGCCACCGCCACGCCCGGCGGCTCCGACCGGGCCGCCGCCCGGGCTCCGGCCCGGGCCGCGTCCACACACCGGATCTGCGCGGCCGCCGCCATCAGCGCCCACACGAGCAGGGCCGCGAACAGCACCAGCGCGGGGATCACCAGGGCGGCCTCCGCCGTCACATATCCCCGGTCGCCCGGGCTCCCTCGTGTTTCCTCAGAACGGCACATCGAGTGCCTTTCCGATGGTCGACTGAAGTGCCGTGGAGACCACCTCGCTCGTCACCACCTTGTACAGAACGGCCGCGAATGCACACGCCGCGATCGTGCCCATGGCGTATTCGGAAGTGGACATCCCCGCATCGTTCGCCCGACCGCTCAGCGCGGACCGCAGGCGCAACCAGATGATCCTCATGACGACCTCCCGTTGATTTTCGTTCTCGACGTGATCTCAGTTGTGATTTCGGGCCCGGAGTTGAGGTCCGAGTTCATGCAGTGACTTCAGGTGCCCGAGAGGAGACCGGAGGCCATTCCGATCACCACCGGGGCCACTCCGACCGCGAGAAACGCGGGGAGGAAACACAGCCCCACCGGAGCGGTGACGAGTACCGCCGCCCGCTGGGCGCGGGCGCCGGCCTGCCGGGCGCGGTCCTCCCGGAGGGCCGTCGCCAGCCGGGAGACCGGCTCCGCGGCCGGAGCCCCCGTCCGGGCGGCCCGCTCGAGACATTGCGCGAGCGCCCGGGCGCCCGGTATCTCGGCCAACCTCCCCCACGCGTCCCCCGGTTCGCCGCCGAGCCGCAGCTCCGCCCCGGCCAGCGCCAGCCGCTCGCCCACCGGGCCGCCCAGCGACTCGCCGACCACTTCCGCGGCCTCCACCGGCGCCGCACCGGCCGCCAGGCACGCGGCCAACAGATCGGCCGCGAAGGGCAGCTGACGCTCCGCCTCCTGCGGATCCACCCCGGCCGGCGGCCGCACCCGCCGTAGCCAGCGCCACACACCGATCGCCGCACCGCAGCCGACCAGCGCCCCCGGCAACCCGCCGACCAGCAGCCAGGCCGCCAGCAGCGCCCCGGCCGAGCCGGCCCATACGGCCACCGCCGCCCGTATCGCGGACCCGAACACCGGTGCCCGCCGCTCCGGTTCCGCCGACAGCAGCGCGGCCATCCTGCGCCGGGCCGCCCGCGCCCGGACCTGCGCCACCACCGCCGAGGTCGTGCACAGCACCGCCGCCGCGACGCACAACGCCATCCCCAGCCTGTGGATCACGAAGCCCCCCATCACCGCTCCCCCGCCCGCACGATCCGGCGGCACCACAGCAGCCCCAGCGCCTCCAGCACCCCGCCCGCCAGCAGGCAGCCCCACCCGACCGGGGTGTGCAGCAGCACGTGGAGCGGATCCGCCCCGAGCCCGGTGCCGATCAGCAGGCCGACCAGCGGCAGCAGGGCGAGCACCGCCGTCGTCGATCTGGCCCCCGCGAGCTGGGCCCGCAGCGACTCCTGCCGGTCCCGCTCGGCGCGCAGCGCCCCCTCCAGCCGGTCCAGTCCGGCAGCCAGCCCCGCACCTCCGTCCACCGAGATCCGCCAGCAGGCGGCCATCCCGGCCAGTCCCTCCGCGCCGGGCTCCCGTGACGCCTGCCGCAATGCCGCCGGAACGTCCCCGCCGAACGCCGCGGCGGCCAGCACCGCCGCCTCCGCCGCGCCCGGCCCGCCGGGGCCGGCGGCCGTCCGCCGCATCGCGGCCGTCAGCGCCTGCCCGGGCTGGGCCCCCGACCGGAGCTCGCCCACCGCAGCCCCGCACAGCGCGATCACCTCGGCGGCCCGCGCACTGCGCTCGCGCTCCCGCTGCCGGACCCGAAGCCACCGCCGCACCAGCGGCACCGCTGCCGCGCCCACCACCAGCGGGATCACCGACCCGCCCAGCAGCGCGACCACGAGCCCGGCCCCGAGACAGGACCACTCCCGCCACCGCGCGGCCCGCACCCGTACGGCGATCACCAGCCGCTCGCGGCGCAGCGGTCCGCGGGGCACCACGGGCCCGACCCCGGCGAGCACCACCCGGGCCCGCCGGGCCACCCGGTCTCCCCCGGCCAAGGCCCAGGCGGCCGTCCCCGCGCACAGCACCCCGGCGAACAGCGGCACCGGCACCGCGGCCGCGCCGTTCACCGCGCACCCCGCAGCAGCGGACGCAGCCGCTCCCAGCCCCGCTCCCGGGCGAACCCCCGGGCGGACCAGCGCAGCGCAGGTACGGTGACCACCAGCCCGGCGGCGTCCCGCTCCAGCACATGCACCTCGGCCACCCGGCGCCGCCCGGCCCGGTCCCGGACCAGATGGACCACCAGGGTCAGCGCGGCCGCCAACTGGCTGTGCAGGGCGGCCCGGTCGAGTCCGGCGGCCGTCCCGAGCGCCTCCAGCCGGGCCGGCACATGCGCCGCCGCATTCGCGTGGACCGTGCCGCAGCCTCCTTCGTGGCCCGTGTTCAAAGCCGCCAGGAGATCGGCCACTTCGGCGCCCCGGACCTCACCCACGACGAGCCGGTCCGGCCTCATCCGCAGCGCCTGGCGGACCAGGTCCGCCAGGGTGACCAGGCCCGCCCCTTCCTGGTTGGCCGGGCGGCTCTCCAGCCGCACCACATGCGGATGGTCGGGCCGCAGCTCGGCCGAATCCTCGGCGAGGACGATCCTCTCGCCGGGGCCGACCAGCCCCAACAGGGCACTGAGCAGGGTGGTCTTGCCGGTGCCGGTCCCGCCGGAGACGAGGAACGACAGCCGGGCCTCGACCATGTCCCGGAGCAGCGACTGGCCACCGGGCGGCAGCGTGCCCGCCTCGACCAGCTCCTCCAGCGTGAACGCCCGCGGGCGCACCACCCGCAGCGACAGACAGGCCGAGCCGACCGCCACCGGCGGCAGCACGGCATGCAGCCGGGTGCCGTCCGGCATCCGGGCATCCACCCAGGGCCGGGCGTCGTCCAGGCGCCGGCCCGCGACGGCGGCCAGCCTCTGGGCGAGCTTGCGCACGGCATCGGTGTCGGCGAACGTCACCCCGGTCAGCTCCAGCCCGCCGCCGCGGTCCACCCACACCCGGTCCGGGGCGGCCACGAGGACATCGGTGACCTCCGGGTCGGCGAGCAGGCCCTCCAGCGGGCCGGCTCCGACCAGTTCGGACCGCAACTCGGCCGCCACACCCAGCACTTCCGCATCACCGAGCAGCCGGCCCTGCGCCCGCAGGGCCGCCGCCACCCGGGCCGGGGTCGGCTCCGCCCCGCTCTCGGCCAGCCGCTGCCTCACCGCGTCCAGGAGCACGGCGCTCATGCCGCCACCCCCTGGGCGGGACCGAGCGCCCGCCGCCAGAAGCCGTCGCAGAACCGGGCCAGCGCGCCCCGCCCCTGCCCGCCCGGCGGTTCCCCCTCGGCAACCCGCCCCGGCAGCCCCACCTCGACCGGCACCTCGCCGGCCAGCGGCACCCCCAGCAGCCCGGCCACCGACTCGGCATCGAGCCCGCCCGGACAGCGGCCCCGCACGACCACACGGACATCCCGGGCCACCATCCGCACTCCGGCCGCGACCCGCCCCGCGGCGGCCACGGCCCGCAACTCGCCCGGCACCACCATCAGCACCAGGTCCAGCTGCGCCAGCGCCTCGGCCACGGCTTCGTCCACCCGCCGGGGCAGGTCGACCACCACGACGCCGCCCCGGCGGCGCGCGGCGGCCAGCACGGAGCGCATGGCCGCAGGCGGCACCACCACACGGTCCCCGCGGTCCCAGCTGAGCACCCGCAGCGCATGCAGCTCCGGCAGGGACTCCTCCAGAGCGCCGGCGCCCACCCGGCCCCGGGAGCCCGCGAAGTCCGGCCAGCGCAGCCCTTCGGCGCTCTCGCCGCCGAGCAGCACATCGATGCCGCCGCCGAGGGGGTCACCGTCGATGAGGACGGTCCGCTCCCCGGCGCGGGCGGCCCGCAGGGCGAGGGCGCACGCGAGGGTGGAGGCTCCGGCCCCGCCGCTGCCGCCGATCACCCCGACGGCGAGGGCGGGTTTCCCGGCCCCCTCCACCACATCGGCGATGCGGTCGACGAGCCGGCTCTCCGCGTCGGGCAGCCGGAGCACCTCCTCGGCGCCGATCTCCACCGCCCGCTGCCACACGAGGGGGTCGTCCAGATCCCTGCCGACGAGCAGCACCCCGCCGCGGCGCGGGGCACCGCGCACCCGGCGCGCGGCGTCGTCCCCGACGAGCACGAGCGGCGCGGACTCCCATCCGACGCTTCCGGGCGCCTCCACGGCGTCCCCGGAACCGCTTTCACCCCTGCCGCCGCTTCCGCCACCACCGCCTCCGCTTTGCTCCGGCACCGCGTGGTGCACATGCGGCTCGGCGCCCGCAGCGGCGCACAGCCGCAGCAGATCGTCGAGCAGCAGCGGGTCCTCGGTGATGATCAGCGGCCGCCCGCCGGCGGGCACGACCGCGCCCGGAGCGCCCAATGGCCTGATTCCGCCTGCTTCCGCGCGGTCCGACACTTCACACGACTTCGATCCAGCCACGATCTCCGCCCCCTTCTCACTGCAAATCCCAACACCGCGGGACTTCGCGGCTGGAATCACCGTGCAGCGATCCGGAAAATGAAGTGGATCTTGCCCCAAAACTGTGGACAACAGACACCCTGTGAATAACTCCATCACTCCAACAGGTGAGCTCCAGAGCGCGCCGGAACGACTACGCAGCGTCACACGTCTGAGGGGGTGAGGGCCTTCGCCGCGCAGGGCCCGCCGAGGAAGGAGGGCTGCAGGAATGGTCACTTGGGGCCGAAGGCAGGGACGCGAACCGCGTCCGGACATGCGACGACCCCCGCCGGGGGGGAGAGCGGGGGTCGTCCCCACGGTCCGACTCGGGGGGGGAGGAGCCAGACCGGGTTAGCACGGTCGCGAACGATCCGTGACTTCCATGGTGTACCCGAGAGCCTTCTCAGGCAAACCCACGCGCCACACCTTACGCCGAATGGTGGGCGCATATGCTCGGGGCGTGGAAATCCAGCCCTTGCCGCACTCGTCGCCCCGCACCGCAGCCTTCTTCGACCTGGACAAGACGGTCATTGCGAAGTCAAGCACTCTGACGTTCAGCAAGTCCTTCTACCAGGGCGGCCTGATCAACCGCCGAGCCGTGCTGCGTACCGCGTATACCCAGTTCATCTACCTGGTCGGCGGCGCCGACCACGATCAGATGGAACGGATGCGTGAGTACCTGTCCTCCCTCTGCAAGGGGTGGAACGTCCAGCAAGTGCGGGAGATCGTCGCCGAGACCCTGCACGACCTCATCGACCCGCTGATCTACGACGAGGCCGCCTCGCTGATCGAGGCGCACCACACCGCGGGCCGCGACGTGGTGATCGTGTCGACGTCAGGCGCGGAAGTCGTCGAGCCGATCGGCGAGATGCTCGGCGCGGACCGGGTCGTCGCCACGCGGATGGTCATCGGCGAGGACGGCTGCTTCACCGGCGAGATCGAGTACTACGCCTACGGGCCCACCAAGGCGGAGGCCGTGCGGGAGCTCGCGGAGTCCGAGGGGTACGACCTCTCTCGGTGCTACGCGTACAGCGACTCCGTGACCGACATCCCGATGCTGGAGGCGGTCGGACATCCGCATGCGGTCAATCCCGACCGGGCTCTGCGCAAGGAGGCGGTGGCGCGGGAGTGGCCGGTGCTGGTGTTCAACCGGCCGGTGCGGTTGAAGCAGCGGCTGCCCGGGCTGTCGATGCCGGCGCGGCCGGCGCTGGTCGCTGCGGCGGCGGTGGGTGCGGCTGCGGCTACCGCCGGGCTGGTCTGGTACGCCAGCCGGCGGCGGGCCACTGCACTGGCTGCCGCCGCGCCTGCCTGACGCGGCCCCGGGGGGCGCGGGGTCCTGCCCTGATCCCGCCGGGCAGCCTGGTCCCGCCGGGTGGTGGCCGGGTCCCGCCCGGCGGCGCGCCGTGGCATGCCGCCGCTGGGGCGCCGCTGCGCGGGGCCTCTCTCCCCGCCCCGCCCTTCTCCCGTTCACCGGTCTCTGCCCGGACCCGGCCCTCAAACGCCGGGCGGGCTGGAGTCCCAGGGCTGCGCCGCGGACCCGCGCCGCCACCGCCGACGCGGCTCAAGGACCCAGGGCCCCGCGCGTACGCGCCGCCGACACCGGTACGCGGCAAAAGCCCGGAGGCTCCGTCGCCATCGCCGGTGCGCGGCAAAGGCCCGGGGGCTCCGCCGGGAGCCTCGCCGCCATCACCAGCACGACTCGAAGACCCCAGGGCTCGCCCGGGACCCGCGCCACGATCGCCGACATGGGCCGAAGACCCCAGGGCTCCGCCAAGACCCGCGCCGCCATCACCAGCACGACTCGAAGACCCCAGGGCTCGCCCGGGACCCGCGCCGCGATCGCCGACATGGGTCGAAGACCCCAGGGCTCCGCCAAGACCCGCGCGGCCATCATTCGCACGACTCAGCCGCCATCACCAGCACGACTCAAAGGCCCAGGGCTCCGCCAAGACCCGTGCCGCCATCGCCGGCACGGCTCGAAGACCCCAGGGGTCCGCCAAGACCCGCGTCGCCATCGTCGGCACGGCTCGAAGGCCCGGAGGCCGCCCGGACCCGCGTCGCGATCACCGGCACGGCTCGTGGGCCCAGGGACTCCGCCGGACCCGCGCCGCCACCCCCTCGCCACGGGCAACTCCGCGCGGAGCCGCGCCGCAACAGCCGACGCAGCTCGAAGACCCGGGGCTCCGCCCCCGAACCCCCGCGCTTCAAACGCCGGCGGGCTGGATGTGCCGCCCCACCGCGCGGGGTGTGCCAGCCCAATGATCGGTGTGTCGGCTCCGACCCGGCCGAGTGCCCAGGAACCGCCGGAGCCGGCTCCGGCAAGGTGGCGTGGATCGGCGGGCTGGGAAGGCCGGCTGCGACACGGCGGCGTGGACCGGTTTATGCGGACCAGGAGAGGGGGCCCTGCCAGGGCTGGAGGCCGGCCCCGCCGGGCTCGGGCCGGAATGCCGGCTCCCGAAAGCCCGCGGCGTGTGCCTGTTCCGGCGGCCTGGGAATGGCGGCTCCCGCGAGGCGGCGGGGGCCAGACTCGGCGGAGCAGGAGCGACGGCTCCGGCAAGGCTGGATGACGGCCCGGCGGCTGGAGAACTCCAGCTCCCGAAAGGCCGCACGTGCCCCTTCGGCGAAGTGGGAATTCCGGCTCCGGCAAGGCCGCTGAGGGCAGTTTCGGTGGCCCTGGAATGGCGGTTCCCGCACGGCGGCGTGGGCGGGTTTCGGCAGCCCGGGAATGGCCGATCCCGCAAGGCTGGATGGCCGGCCCCGCCGGGTTGGTGAGGGGCCGCTCCCGCAGGGCCGCCTGAAGCGGTTTCCGCCGGACCGGGAGGGGCGGCTCCGTCAGGGATGGGTGGGTTGCCCCGTGCGGGTGGGCAGGCGGGGGCCCGGGGCGGCTTAGGGGGCTGAGCTGCGGGGATGCGGGGTGTCCGGTGTGGGCTGGGACGTCCTGGAAGGTAAAAAAAGTGGGGAGGGGTTCCGCTTGTCAGCTAAGCGGAGTACAAAGGAGTCAACGGCCCGCGAGACCAAAGAACATCCGAGAGGATCATCTTTAAAACGCAGTAAGGCCCACGGACCGAAGCATGAACGCCGAGCACCCACGCGACGTCGACCCGTCGATTACGGGCCAGCCGCACCAGGTAACGGGCAAAGTCCCCGACCTGATGGGCAAATATCGAGGACGCTTGGTAACTGGGCGTAAATGCCAGCGGCGACACCAAAGCAAGACGGTGTCGCCGCAACCCTGTGTCCGCGGCCCTGTGTGCGCAATGCGCAACCCTGCGCCGCGGCCTTTGTCCGTAGCCCAGCCTCCGCAGCCCTGCGTCCGTAGCCCCGCGTCCGGAGCCGCCTCCTACGCCGCGCCTCGCTGCAGGGCCTCGCAGACCGCCGTCGACTCGCGGACGCCGAGCTCGATCGCGCGGCCGCAGTGCGCGATCCAGGCCGCCATCCCCTCCGCCGTCCCGGAGACGTAGCCCTCGAAAGCGGCCAGGTACGCGTCCCGCCCCTGCTCCGCGTGGCCGACCTCCGCCGGGCAGATCGCCTTCGGGTCCAGACCGCTGTTGATCAACACGATCCGCTCCGCCGCCCGCGCGACCAGGCCGTTGTACGAGCCGAACGGACGCAGCGCCAGCAATTCGCCGTGCACCACCGCCGACGTGACCAGCGCCGGAGCCGAGCCGCCCGCGATGATCAGCCGGGACAGGCCGTCCAGGCGGCCCGCCACCTCCTCCGCGGTGGGCAGCGCAGCGGTGATCAGCGGCTCGTCCACCGACTCGCCCGCCAGTCGCGGGCGTCCCACCACGTCACCGTCGGCCGTAGACCCGCAGGCCACCAGGTGCAGGCGCGCCAGCACCCGCAGCGGCGACTGGCGCCAGATGCTCAGCAGCTGGCCGGCTTCCGCCGTCAGGCGCAGCGCGGCTCCCACCGTGCGCGCCTCCGACTCCGCCCCGAAGTCGGTCCGGCGGCGCACCTCCTCCAGCGCCCAGTCCGCCCCGGACAGCGCCGCGCTCGCACGGGCCCCGCGCAGCGCGGCCTCCGAGGTGATCTCTCCGCTGCGCCGGCGCATCACCCGGTGCCCGTAGACGCGGTCCACGGCCTTGCGTACGGAATCCACGGATTCGGCGACGCCCGGGAGCGAACCCAGGGCGGCCAGCGGGTCAGAAGTGCTACTCATAAGTAGGGAGCCTACGCACTGGACCGCCTCGTCACCGACCCCTCCTTGGAGTGGTCTTCTTCACGTACAAGCACCACACAAAGCGACCGACCGACTACGCTTCGTGAACATGAAGATCGCTTTCGTGGGAAAGGGCGGCAGCGGCAAGACGACCCTGTCCTCCCTCTTCATCCGCCACCTCGCCGCCAATGAGGCCCCCGTCGTCGCGGTGGACGCCGACATCAACCAGCACCTGGGCGCCGCCCTCGGACTCGGCGAGGACGAGGCCGCCGCGCTGCCCGCCCTGGGCGCGCACCTGCCCCTGATCAAGGAGTACCTGCGGGGCTCCAACCCGCGCATCGCCTCCGCCGACACGATGATCAAGACCACGCCGCCCGGCGCCGGGTCGCGCCTGCTGCGAGTCACCGAGGACAACCCGGTGTACGACGCCTGCGCGCGCACGCTGCTGCTCGACGGGGAGCCCGTCCGGCTGATGGCCACCGGGCCGTTCACCGAGGCGGACCTCGGCGTCGCCTGCTACCACTCCAAGGTCGGGGCGGTCGAACTCTGCCTCAACCATCTGGTCGACGGCCCGGACGAGTACGTCGTGGTCGACATGACCGCCGGCTCGGACTCCTTCGCCTCGGGCATGTTCACCCGCTTCGACGTGACCTTCCTGGTCGCCGAGCCCACCCGCAAGGGCATCTCGGTCTACCGCCAGTACAAGGAGTACGCCCGGGACTTCGGGGTCGCACTCAAGGTCATCGGCAACAAGGTGCAGGGCACGGACGACATCGAGTTCCTCCAGGACGAGGTCGGAGAGGACCTGCTCGTCACCGTCGGGCACTCCGACTGGGTGCGGGCGATGGAGAAGGGCCGCCCGGCGGCGTTCGAGCTGCTCGAGGCGAGCAACCGGCTGGCCCTGCAGGCCCTCCAGGACGCGGCCGACGACTCGTACGCCCACCGCGACTGGGAGCGGTACACCGAGCAGATGGTCCACTTCCACCTGCGGAACGCGGAGAGCTGGGGCAACACCAAGACCGGGGTCGACCTGGCCGCCCAGGTCGACCCCGGTTTCGTCCTGCGGGAGACCACCGGCTGCGAGCCCGCGGCCCCGGACCTCGTCAGTCCTCGTCCGCATCCTCTTCAGCCGGCTCCGCAGCCGGCTTGACCCCGGCGGGGGCGGCCGGCTTGGCCGGCGGCCCCGCCGTCAGGAACTTCGTCCAGCCCTCCTTGGGCGCCTCGCCGACGTCGAGGCCGCGCATCCACTCCAGGACCTTCGGGTCCTGCGCATCGAGCCAGTCGACCAGCTCGCGGAACGGCACGCAGCGGACCTCCTTCTGCGTGCACATCGACTGGATGGAGTCCTCGACGGCCTTCATGTAGGTGCCGCCGTTCCAGGACTCGAAGTGGTTGCCGATGATCAGCGGCGCGCGGTTGCCCTGGTAGACGCGGTCGAAGGCCTGCTGGAGGCCTTCGCGCATCTGCTCGCCCCAGTACGCGTGCTGCGAGGGGTCGCCCTGGGTGGTCGTCCCGGACTGGTTGACCAGGTAGTTGTAGTCCATGCTCAGGGTGTCGAAGGCCCGGCCCGGCATGGGCACCAGCTGGAGCGGGACGTCCCAGAGCCCGTCCGTCTTCTTCGGCCAGATCTGCTTGCTGATGCCGCTGGAGTCGTAGCGGAAACCCATGTCCTTGGCCGCCAGCATGAAGTTCTTCTGGCCTTCGAGGCACGGGGTCCGGGCGCCGATGAGCTCCTTGTCGTAGTCGAACGGGAGCGGCTCCAGGCCCTTCAGGTCCGGCGTGTTGGTCTTCCAGTTCTTGACGAAGGACTTGGCCTGGTTGATCTCGCTCTTCCATTCCGGCACGGACCAGGTGCCGACGCCGCCGTCGGGGCCGCAGAAGTGGCCGTTGAAGTGGGTGCCGATCTCGTTGCCCTCGAGCCAGGCCGCGCGGACCTGGGTGGCCGTGTCCTTGATGCCCTGGACATCGCCGAAGCCGATGTCGGAGCGGCCGGACTCGTGCTGCGGGGCCGTATAGAGGGAACGTTTCTCTTCCGGGAGCATGTACACGCCGCTGAGGAAGTACGTCATCCGGGCGTTGTACTTCTTGCCGACCTCGCGGAAGTGCGAGAAGAGCTTCTGGCTGTCCTCGCCGGCCCCGTCCCACGAGAACACCACGAACTGGGGCGGCTTCTCACCGGGCTTCAGCTTCTGCGGCTTGTGCACGTTCGGCTGCGCACCCGTGTACGCGGTCGAGCCGTCGCCGATGAGCCGGTTGACACTGCCGGGGGCGGCCTCCGGGGCGGCGGCGCCCTTCTTGCCGTTCGGACCCCCGGGGGAGGGGGGTTTGGCGGGTTCCGAGGTGCTGCACCCGGCGACGCCCAGCACCAGCGCCGTGGCGACCAGGCCGCCGGCGATCTTCTTCGTGGCGGCGATCATCCGTCCACCTCTCCTCGCGGTTCCATTGCGGGTCTTCCGCGCCGCAACGTCCCATGCGGTCCGCCGTGAAGATGATGTGACAAGCCGGACAAAATGCTTAATCACCCTTGAGTGCTATTTCATAAGCCGTTTGCCCCTATTGCCCCCCACGATCCTTTACTCTCCATTACCTTTCATTTACTGAGTGTTGAGACTCCCGCCGCTTCATCCCTCCGTAGAGGAGACGGGAACCTATGACAGCCACTTCCCCCCTGCCCGCCGCCGACGAGATCGGGCGCAAGCCCGGCAGCAATCCCTGCGACACGCCCGACGGCCCGACCGCCGGCAGCAACTTCGGCCGCAAGGCCGGCGCCACAACCGGCAGCACAACCGGCGGCAAGACCGGCAGCAAGCCCGGCGGCGCGCCCCGCAGGGGGCACCGCGCCGACTTCCACGCCGATCTCTCCGCCTCCCTGACCGTCTTCCTGATCGCCCTGCCGCTCTCCCTCGGCATCGCCCTGGCCACCGGCGCCCCGCTCCAGGCGGGCCTGGTCGCAGCGGCCGTCGGCGGGATCGTGGCCGGGCGACTCGGCGGCACGCCCCTCCTGGTGAGCGGGCCCGCGACCGGACTCACCGTCGTCACGGCCGAGTTGATCCAGCGCTACGGCTGGCGCACCACCTGCGCCATCACCGTGGTCGCGGGTTGCTGCCAGCTCGGGCTCGCCGCGCTGCGCACCGCCCGGTCCGCGCTCATGGTCAGCCCGGCCATCGTGCACGGCATGCTCGCGGGCGTCGGCGTCACGATCGCGCTGTCCCAGCTGCACATCGTCCTCGGCGGCACCCCGCAGAGCTCCGCCGTCGCCAACGTCAAGGGGCTGCCCGCCCAGTTGGCCCACCTGCACCCGGCGGCGCTCGGCGTCAGCGCCGTGACCCTGGTCGTGCTGCTCGGCTGGCCGCGGCTGCCCGGGCGGCTGGGGCTCGCCCTGCGCAAGGTGCCGGCCGCGCTCGCCGCCGTCGCCACGGCCACGGCGTTCGCCGCGCTGGCCGGGCTCAGCCTGCCCCGGGTCGACCTGCCGTCCTGGCGGAGCCATGCCCTGCCCGAGCTGCCCGCGGGGCCCGTCCTCGGCATCGTCGCGGCCGTCCTGACGGTCACCCTGGTCGGCAGCGTGGAATCCCTGCTGTCCGCGGTCGCCACCGACAAGCTGATCGCCTCCCAGCGGCGTACGGGCAACCGGCCGCCGCGCGCCGACCTCGACCGGGAGCTGCGCGGCCAGGGCGCCGCGAACATCCTCTCCGGAGCGCTGGGCGGGCTGCCCATCGCGGGCGGCGCCGTCCGCAGCGTGGCGAACGTCAAGTCCGGGGCCGCCACCCGGCGGTCGGTCATGCTGCACGGCCTCTGGGTCCTGCTCGCGGCGGCGCTGTTCGTCCCGGTCCTCGACCTGATCCCGCTCGCCGCGCTGGCCGCCCTGGTGATGGCGCTGGGCGTGCAGATGGTGAACGCCACCCACCTGCGTACGATCACCCGGCACCGCGAGATCCTCGTCTACGTGACGACGATCGCTGCGGTCGTACTCGGCGGGGTACTGGCGGGCGTCACCATCGGCATCGCCGTGGCCGTCGCGATGGCCCTGCACCGGCTGGCCAGGACCCGGATCACGGTCGAGGTGGAGGGCGGGGTCCACCGGGTGTCGGCGCGCGGGCAGTTGACCTTCCTCGCGGTGCCTCGGCTGAGCCGGGTGCTGAACCAGATCCCGCCCGGCGGGCGCGTGGTGGTCGAGCTGGACGGCTCGTTCATGGACCACGCGGCGTACGAGACGCTCCAGGACTGGCAGGACTCCCATCTGGCGCACGGGGGCTCGCTCGAGATCACCGGCCGCTCCACCACCCGGATGGCCGGCGCGTACCGGCCGGAACACGCCGACCGCCCGGACCACACCCCGGAAGACGCCGAGAGGTCCCCGCGCGGCGGGCACCACTGCTGCCGCCCCTGGACCCCCTGGAAGAACCACTGCGACCACCGGCCGGAGGACGGGCGTACGATCCCCGGCGCAGCCCCGGCCCCCGACGCGGCGGAGGCGGTGGAGGCGGCGGAGCCCCCGGCCCCGCGCCGCCGCGGAGCCGGCCAACTGGCCAGCGGGATCAGCGCCTTCCAGCGGGATACCGCGCCGCACGTCCGCGACGAGCTGGCCCGGCTCGCCCGGGAGGGGCAGCGGCCCTCGCAGCTGTTCCTGACCTGCGCGGACTCCCGCCTGGTGACCAGCATGATCACGGCCAGCGGTCCCGGCGACCTGTTCACGGTCCGCAACGTCGGCAACCTGGTGCCCCTGCCGGGCGCCGAGGCGACGGACGATTCGGTCGCGGCGGCCATCGAGTACGCCGTGGACGTCCTCCAGGTGGACAGCATCACGGTGTGCGGGCACTCCGGGTGCGGGGCCATGCAGGCGCTGCTGAACTCCACGCCCGGGGCCCCGGTGACCCCGCTGCGCCGGTGGCTGCGGCACGGGCTGCCCAGCCTGGAGCGCATGGCCAGCCGCCACCACGCCTGGGCCCGGATCGCGGGCCGGCTCCCGGCTGATGCCGTGGAGCAGCTGTGCCTGACCAACGTGGTGCAGCAGCTGGAGCACCTGCGGGCGCACGAATCGGTGGCCCGGCGGCTCGCGGAGGGCACGCTGGAGCTGCACGGGATGTACTTCCACGTGGGCGAGGCGCAGGCGTACCTGCTGTCCGAAGGCGAGGACTTCTTCGACTGCCGGGTGTTCGACAGCGTCGGACAACACGTCTGAACGTCTGGATCATGACCGGGTGGTGACCGAATCGCCGTCTCCCGCCGAGCTGGATCAAGGGCGCGGCTGAACCGATACTCTCCGGTATCCGTGCCACAGAGTGGCCCCTTTCCGCACCTTGCAGCGGGAAGGGGCCACTCTGCGCGTGGGCCGACACGGGCCGGCCGCGCTATAGGTCTAAACCAATTTCCGGCTACCCCTTGTCACCAGGGCCGCCGACTGATGAGCTATGCCCGGGGACACAACGGACACCCTGGGAAAGGGAGATGTCGTGAGCAATGAAAGCCTGGCCAATCTGCTCAAGGAGGAGCGGCGGTTCGCACCGCCTGCCGATCTGGCCGCCGCCGCCAATGTGACAGGGGCTGCGTACACCGAGGCCGAGGCGGACCGGCTGGGTTTCTGGGCCGCCCAGGCCCGCTGCCTGACCTGGGACGTCGAGCCGACCGAGACGCTCGACTGGACCAACCCGCCCTTCGCCAAGTGGTTCGCGGACGGCAAGCTGAACGTCGCGTACAACTGCGTGGACCGCCACGTCGAGGCCGGCAACGGCGACCGCGTCGCCATCCACTTCGAGGGCGAGCCCGGCGACAGCCGCGCGATCACCTACGCCGAGCTCAAGGACGAGGTCTCCAAGGCCGCCAACGCCCTGACCGAGCTGGGCGTCCGGGCCGGCGACCGGGTCGCGGTCTACCTGCCGATGATCCCCGAAGCCGTCGTCGCGATGCTCGCGTGCGCCCGCGTCGGCGCCGCGCACTCGGTGGTCTTCGGCGGCTTCTCCGCCGACGCCGTGGCCTCCCGCATCCAGGACGCCGACGCCAAGCTGGTCATCACCGCCGACGGCGGCTACCGCCGAGGCAAGCCCAGCGCCCTCAAGCCCGCCATCGACGAGGCCGTCGCCAAGTGCCCGCAGGTCGAGCACGTGCTCGTCGTGCAGCGCACCGGCCAGGACACCGCCTTCACCGAGGGCCGCGACGTCTGGTGGCACGAGATCGTCGGACGCCAGTCCGCCGAGCACACCCCGCAGGCCTTCGACGCCGAGCACCCGCTGTTCATCCTGTACACCTCGGGGACCACGGGCAAGCCCAAGGGCATCCTGCACACCTCCGGCGGCTACCTCACGCAGGCCGCGTACACCCACCACGCCGTCTTCGACCTCAAGCCGGAGACCGACGTCTACTGGTGCACCGCCGACATCGGCTGGGTGACCGGGCACTCGTACATCGTCTACGGGCCCCTCGCCAACGGCGCCACCCAGGTGATGTACGAGGGCACGCCGGACACCCCGCACCAGGGCCGGTTCTGGGAGGTCGTGCAGAAGTACGGCGTCACCATCCTGTACACCGCGCCCACGGCGATCCGTACGTTCATGAAGTGGGGCGACGACATCCCCGCGAAGTTCGACCTGTCGAGCCTGCGCGTGCTGGGCTCGGTCGGCGAGCCGATCAACCCCGAGGCCTGGATCTGGTACCGCAAGCACATCGGCGGCGACCGCTGCCCGATCGTGGACACCTGGTGGCAGACCGAGACCGGCGCGATGATGATCTCCCCGCTGCCCGGGGTCACCGAGACCAAGCCGGGCTCGGCGCAGCGCGCGCTGCCCGGGATCGGTGCCACGGTCGTGGACGACGAGGGCCACGAGGTCCCGAACGGCGGTGGCGGCTACCTGGTCCTCACCCAGCCGTGGCCGTCGATGCTGCGCACCATCTGGGGCGACGACCAGCGGTTCATCGACACCTACTGGTCCCGCTTCGAGGGCAAGTACTTCGCGGGCGACGGTGCCAAGAAGGACGAGGACGGCGACATCTGGCTGCTGGGCCGGGTGGACGACGTGATGCTGGTTTCCGGCCACAACATCTCGACCACCGAGGTCGAGTCGGCGCTCGTCTCCCACCCGTCGGTCGCCGAGGCGGCCGTCGTGGGCGCGAACGACGAGACGACCGGCCAGGCCATCGTGGCCTTCGTGATCCTGCGCGGCGGCGCCTCGGAGACCGACGGCCTGGTCTCGGACCTGCGCGACCACGTGGGCGCCACGCTCGGCCCGATCGCCAAGCCGAAGCGGATCCTGCCGGTGCAGGAGCTGCCGAAGACCCGCTCCGGCAAGATCATGCGGCGTCTGCTGCGCGATGTCGCGGAGAACCGGGCGGTCGGCGACGTCACGACGCTCGCGGACTCCTCGGTCATGGACCTGATCCAGAGCAAGCTGCCCAGCGCCTCCAGCGAGGACTGACAGGCCCGGTTGCGGGTGGCGGAGGGTGTCCGGTGCATCGCGCGCCGGACACCCTCCGCCCGTTTAAGGTGAAGATCACCGGATGCGACCGCGCGGCCCTGTAAAGTAGGGAAAACGTCAACATTTGACGTACTCAATCTCTCAGGGTGCGCCGGGAAGTCTGGTCGGCAACAGCGTTCGTCATGCCGTCGACCACCCGGAGGTCTCCCACCGTGGCCACGCCCAGCCCCACCGACCGTCACAGCCGCAAGTTCCCCGGCAGGCTCTCCCTGCCCGAGCGGCGCTTCGTGGCCGACGCCCTGCGCGCCGAGACCGTCGGCGGCGTGCTCCTCCTCGTGGCCGCGATCGCCGCCCTGCTGTGGGCGAACATCCCCGCCCTCTCGGAGAGCTACGCCAGCGTCCGCGACTTCCACATCGGCCCCGCCTCCCTCGGCCTCGACCTCTCGATCCAGCACTGGGCGGCCGACGGCCTGCTCGCCGTCTTCTTCTTCGTCGCCGGCATCGAGCTCAAACGCGAGCTCGTCGCGGGCGATCTGCGCGACCCCAAGGCCGCCGCCCTCCCGGTGATCGCCGCCGTCTGCGGCATGGCCGCGCCCGCGCTGGTCTACGTCCTGGTCAACACCCTGGGCGGCGGCTCGATGGACGGCTGGGCGGTCCCGACCGCCACCGACATCGCCTTCGCCCTCGCCGTGCTCGCAGTCATCGGCACCTCGCTGCCGTCCGCCCTGCGCGCCTTCCTGCTGACCCTCGCCGTCGTCGACGACCTCTTCGCCATCATGATCATCGCGGTGTTCTTCACCAGCGAGATCGACTTCCTGGCCCTCGGCGGCGCGGTCCTTGGCCTGGTCCTCTTCTGGTTCCTGCTCCGCAAGGGCGTCCACGGCTGGTACGTGTACGTCCCGCTCGCCCTGGTCATCTGGGGCCTGATGTACAACAGCGGCGTCCACGCCACCATCGCCGGCGTCGCCATGGGCCTGATGCTCCGCTGCTCGCGCAAGGAAGGCGAGCGCCAATCCCCCGGCGAGCACATCGAACACCTCGTGCGGCCCGTCTCGGCCGGGCTCGCCGTGCCGCTCTTCGCGCTGTTCTCCGCCGGGGTCTCCCTCTCCGACAAGGCGATCGCCCAGGTCTTCACCCGGCCCGAGACCCTCGGCGTCGTCCTCGGCCTGGTCGTCGGCAAGGCCGTGGGCATCTTCGGCGGCACCTGGCTGGCGGCCCGCTTCACCCGGGCGGAGCTCAACGAGGACCTGGCCTGGCCGGACGTACTCGCCGTGGCCTCCCTCGCCGGCATCGGCTTCACCGTCTCGCTCCTCATCGGCGAACTCGCCTTCACCGGCGACCAGACCCTCACCGACGAGGTCAAGGCCGCCGTCCTGTTCGGCTCCCTCATCGCCGCCGTCGTCGCGGGCGTCATGCTCAAGCTGCGCAACCGCACGTACCGGGCGCTCACCGAGGACGAGGAGCGCGACGAGGACCGCGACGGCATCCCGGACATCTACGAGCAGGACAAGCCCGAGTACCACCTGCGGATGGCGAAGATCTACGAGGAGAAGGCCGCGGAGCACCGCCGCAAGGCCGAGACCGCCGCGGCCGCCGCGCTCGAAGCGGCCACCGGGTCCAGCGCCGAGGGCGACCGTCCGGCATGATCTGAACTGACGCTGTGACGGGCGCAGGACAGCCGCCGCCCACGGTGTCGACCGCAGACGACGTCAGACGACGGCAGATGACAGAGGGAGAGAGCGATGAGCGCAGTGGACCAAGGGGCGCAAGGAGCCGAGCGCACACTCGGCCAGCTGGTCGCCTCGGCCACCGCCGAGATGTCCGCCCTGGTGCACGACGAGATCGCCCTCGCCAAGGCGGAGATCCGCCAGGACGTCAAGCGGGCGGGCATCGGCGGCACCGCCATCGGGATCGCAGGAGTGTTCGCCCTGTTCTCCCTTCCCGTGCTGAGCTTCGCCGCGGCGTACGGGATCCACAACCTCGGGCTCGGGCTCGCCTGGTCCTTCCTCATCGTCGGCGTGGCGTTCCTGCTGCTCGCGGGCCTGCTGTCGCTGATCGCCGTGTCGAAGTTCAAGAAGGTCAAGCCGCCGGAGAAGACCATCGCCTCCGTCAAGCAGACCGCGGCGCTCGTCGGAACCGTCAAGCCGCACCCGCGGTCGGTGAGTGACCAGGCCGTGGGTGTGGCACGCTCGTCCTCATGACAGCGCCCTCACCGGACTCCAGCACTCCGCCCACCGCCGCGACGGCGGTCCGGATCGATGTGCCCGGCGGGAGGGCGGTGACCCACCGGGACGTCGCGGCCAACGGGGCCCGGTTCCACGTCGCCGAGATGGGCGACGGGCCGCTGGTGCTGCTGCTGCACGGCTTTCCGCAGTTCTGGTGGACGTGGCGGCACCAGCTGACCGCGCTCGCCGACGCCGGGTACCGGGCGGTCGCGATGGACCTGCGCGGGGTGGGCGGCAGCGACCGCACCCCGCGCGGCTACGACCCCGCGAACCTGGCGCTCGACATCACCGGGGTCGTACGGTCGCTCGGCGAGCCGGACGCCGCCCTCGTGGGACACGACCTGGGCGGCTACCTCGCCTGGACCGCGGCCGTGATGCG
Source organism: Streptomyces katrae (assembly GCF_000717655.1). Taxonomy (GTDB): domain Bacteria; phylum Actinomycetota; class Actinomycetes; order Streptomycetales; family Streptomycetaceae; genus Streptomyces; species Streptomyces katrae_B. The sequence continues at coordinate 101,442 of NZ_JNZY01000022.1, read as the reverse complement.
GCCCAAGCTGGTGCGCCGGCTCGTGGTCTCCTCGATGCCGCACCCGCGGCGCTGGCGCTCGGCGATGCTGTCCGACTTCGGGCAGACGCGGGCCAGTTCGCACATCTGGGGCTTCCAGCGGCCGTTCATCCCCGAGCGGCAGCTCGTCGCCGACGACGGGGCACTCGTGGGGGAGCTGATCCGGGACTGGTCCGGGCCCCTGCCCCCCGAGGAGGCGGACCTCGGCGTCTACCGGCGGGCGATGTGCATCCCGTCCACCGCGCACTGCTCGATCGAGCCGTACCGCTGGATGATGCGGTCGATGGCCCGGCCGGACGGGCTCCAGTTCAACCGCCGGATGAAGCGGCCGGTGCGGGTGCCGACGCTGCACCTGCACGGCTCGCTCGACCCGGTGATGCGGACCCGGAGCGCGGCAGGATCCGGGGAGTACGTCGAAGCCCCGTACCGGTGGCGGCTGTTCGACGGCCTGGGGCACTTCCCCCACGAGGAGGACCCCGCCGCGTTCTCGACCGAGCTCGTGAACTGGCTCAAGGACCCCGAGCCGGACCGCTGACCATGCGCACCGTCTGACCGACTGTCAGCACGGCGGCCGGTACGACTGTCTTACGACCATTCAATTGCCTGGCGCATAGGCCAATTGGCCGCCCCGGACGGGGTTACCGACCTTGGGGCCCGGGCACAGCTCGTTGTATGGGCTGGACGCACGACTACGGTGACACCGCACGCGAACGCCGCCCGGCAGCGACGCCGGGCACACACGGGAGGTCGGGCCGGGACGGCCACGACCCCCGCCTCGGGATCCCACGCATCCTGCGCCGCCGGGCCCGCTGGGTCTCGGCCCGCCTGCGGCATCCAAGGACGTAGCCGGGCGCGGCGCCCCGGTCCGTACGGGCGAGGTGCCCGTACGGATCAGAGGGCGCAGCCCTGGCTGTCGACCCGCCGGTCGGAGACCTTCCCGATCCGGATGTCGTCGCGGACCTCGTCCGCCGTCAGCGCGTACCCGGTGTTCGGGTCGTCGAGCGACTTCGCGAAGACGACCCCGTACACCTTGCCGTCGGGCGTGAGCAGCGGCCCGCCGGAGTTGCCCTGGCGGACCGTCGCGTACAGCGAGTAGACATCCCGCCGGACGGTGCCGCGGTGGTAGATGTCCGGACCGTTGGCGTTGATCCGGCCGCGCACGCGCGCCGCGCGGACGTCGTACGAGCCGTTCTCCGGGAAGCCGGCGACGATCGCGTCGCTGCTGCTCGCCGCGTCCTTGTCGGTGAACTCCAGCGCGGGCGCCTTCAGCTTGGGCACGTCCAGGACGGCGATGTCGCGCTCCCAGTCGTAGAGCACGACCTTGCCGTCGTAGAGCTTGCCCTCGCCGCCGATCTGCACGGTCGGCTCGCCGACGCCGCCGACGACGTGCGCGTTGGTCATCACCTTGCCGGGCGCGAAGACGAAGCCCGTGCCCTCCAGGACCTTGCTGCAGCTCGGCGCGGTACCGACGACCTTCACGATCGAGCGCTTGGCCGCCTCGGCGACGGGACTGCGGGCGAGAGCCGGGTCGGGCGCCTTCACCTCGGTGATCGGCTCGTTCGAGAACGGGCTGAACACCTGCGGGAAGCCGCTGCGCGCGAGGGTGGAGCTGAAGTCCGAGAACCAGGTGTTGGCCTGCGCGGGCAGGACCCGCGAAACGCCCAGCAGCACCTTGGAATTGCGGACTTCCTTGCCCAGCGTGGGAAGTGACGTCCCCGCGAGCGCCGAGCCGATCAACCACGCGACCAGCAGCATCGCGACGACGTTGACCAGGGCCCCGCCGGTCGCGTCGACCACGCGGGCCGGCGACCACGTGATGTGGCGGCGCAGCCGGTTGCCCAGATGCGTGGTGAAGGCCTGTCCGATCGAGGCACAGACGATGATCACGACCACGGCGATCACGACGACCGTGGTGGACACCTGGGTGCCGTTGTCGGTCACCCGGTCCCAGATCAACGGGAGCAGGGACACGGCGATGAGACCACCGCCGAGGAAGCCGATCACCGACAGGATGCCGACGACGAACCCCTGGCGGTAGCCGACGATCGCAAACCAGACGGCGGCGACCAGCAACAGGATGTCCAGCACGTTCACGAGGGTCACCGTCTCATGCGTGCCAGTCGAGCGGGACCTGCCTCGATCGGTCCCAGGGGCGCTCCCACCCTGCGAAATGCAGGAGCCGGTCGATCACTCCGGCGGTAAAACCCCAGACCAGGGCCGATTCGACAGTGAAAGCGGGACCCAGATGGCCGCGCGGATGGACGGCCATGACCCGGTGATCGGGATTCGTGAGATCGGCCACGGGAACCGTGAAGACGCGGGCGGTCTCGGCCGGATCCACGACGCCGACCGGGCTGGGGTCGTGCCACCAGCCGAGCACCGGGGTCACGACGAACTCGCTGACCGGGATGTAGAGCCGCGGCAGGACGCCGAAGAGCTGGACACCGGCGGGGTCGAGCCCGGTCTCCTCCTCGGCCTCGCGCAGGGCGGCGCGCAGCGGGCCGGTGGTGTGCGGATCGCCGTCCTCCGGATCGAGGGCGCCGCCCGGGAAGGAGGGCTGACCGGGGTGCGAGCGCAGGCTCCCGGCGCGCTCCATGAGCAGCAGCTCGGGGCCGCGCGGGCCCTCGCCGAACAGGATCAGCACGGCGGACTGGCGGCCCCGGCCGTCCTCGGGCGGCAGGAAACGGCTGAGCTGGGTCGGCCGGACCGTCCGCACGGCCTCCACGACGGGATCGAGCCACCCGGGCAGGCCCTGGGTGGTGACGCGCGGGGCGCCGTGGTCCTCATACGGGGCCTCGGGCCCGGGGGCGCGAGCGCCGGGGGCCGGGGCTGCCGGACCCTGGGCCGTGGCCCGGCCGGACCGTGACGCGGCCTGCGGCTGGCCCTGCTGCGGCGGCGCGGCCGCCTGGGCCACGCTGCTCTCGTCCCGCGCTCCGCGCGTCATAGGCACCCCTGCTCCCTGCCGTTGCCGACACCGTCGCCGCCCCGAATACCGGGACAACGCAGCGCCGGGCCGGATTCGTTCCTCCGCGGGCCGCCGTGCGGCGGCCCGCGGCCGTGCTGCGTGCTCGTGCTCGTGCTGTGTGCTCGTGCTGTGTGCTCGTGCTGCGTCGTGCTTCTTGCTCAGGAGGCGGTGGAGGCCGCCTGGCCGCCGCCCAGCGGCGGGGCCGGGAGGCCCGGATAGTCCGGCGGCGGGCTCAGCCGCTGGCCGGGCTGACCGCCCTTCTCGTACTTGAGCAGCTTCTTCGCCTTCTCCGGGTCCGTCTCGCCCTCCCCGTAGGCCGGGCAGAGCGGGGCGATCGGGCAGGCGCCGCAGGCGGGCCTGCGGGCGTGGCAGATCCGGCGGCCGTGGAAGACGACGCGGTGCGAGAGCATCGTCCACTCGCTCTTCGGGAAGATCCCGCAGATCTCCGCCTCGACCTTCTCCGGATCCTCCTGCTCGGTCCACTTCCAGCGGCGGACCAGCCGGCCGAAGTGGGTGTCCACGGTGATGCCCGGGACACCGAACGCGTTGCCGAGCACCACGTTGGCCGTCTTGCGGCCCACTCCGGGCAGCGTCACGAGGTCCTCGATCCGGCCCGGTACGTTCCCGCCGAAGTTGTCCCGCAGGGCCTGCGAGAGGCCGAGGAGGGACCGCGCCTTGGCCCGGAAGAACCCGGTCGGCCGGATGAGCTCCTCCAGATCCTCGGGAACGGCCGCGGCCATGTCCTCGGGGGTCGGGTAGGCGGCGAACAGGGCCGGGGTCGTCTGGTTCACGCGCAGGTCGGTGGTCTGGGCGGACAGGACCGTGGCGACCAGCAGCTCGAAGGGATTCCGGAAGTCGAGCTCGGGATGGGCGTACGGATAGAGCTCGGCCAGCTCGCGATTGATGCGACGGGCCCGACGCACCATCGCCAGGCGCGATTCCGTTTTCTTGGCCGAAGCTTTGCCCTGGGCGCTCGGCAGGGCCTTCCGGGGCTTCCCGGACGCCTTCTGGGGGGCTTGTTCGCCCACAGCTGAATCGGGGGCGCCCGTCACTCCTGCGGACCCCTTGGCCTGTGCTCTCACCGGCTTATTGGACACCCGGCCAGCCTAAGGCCGGGCGCTGACACCCGCCTGGACCTCAGGTAACACCACTCTGATTGGCCTCTCGCCGCACAGCACGCCCGTACGTCCGGCATCCTTGTGATTGATCGCACTGTTTGAGCCGTCCGGCAAAATGGGGAGCACGGTCCCCTGAGCTGGTCGACATAGGAGAGAGACTCGTGGACGACGTTCTGCGGCGCGCCCCGCTCTTCGCGGCGCTCGATGACGAGCAGGCCGCGGAGCTCCGCGCCTCCATGGGCGAGGTGACCCTCGCACGCGGTGACGCCCTGTTCCACGAGGGCGACCCCGGCGACCGGCTGTATGTCGTGACCGAGGGCAAGGTGAAGCTGCACCGCACCTCCCCCGACGGCCGCGAGAACATGCTGGCCGTCCTCGGCCCCGGCGAGCTGATCGGCGAGCTGTCGCTCTTCGACCCCGGCCCGCGCACCGCCACCGCCACCGCCCTGACCGAGGTCAAGCTGCTCGGCCTCGGCCACGGCGACCTGCAGCCGTGGCTCAACGCCCGGCCCGAGGTCGCGACCGCGCTGCTGCGTGCGGTGGCACGGCGCCTGCGCAAGACGAACGACCAGATGTCCGACCTGGTCTTCTCCGACGTTCCCGGCCGGGTGGCGCGGGCGCTGCTCGACCTGTCGCGCCGGTTCGGCGTGCAGTCGGAGGAGGGCATCCACGTCGTGCACGACCTGACGCAGGAGGAGCTGGCCCAGCTGGTCGGCGCCTCCCGCGAGACGGTCAACAAGGCCCTCGCGGACTTCGCGGGTCGCGGGTGGCTCCGCCTGGAGGCCCGCGCAGTGATCCTGCTGGACGTGGAGCGGCTGGCGAAGCGGTCCCGCTGACGCTTTTGGTTCGCGCAGAAGGGTCCTGCCCGGTCGGGCGGGGCCCCTCTGCCGTTTACGGGTGCGGGACCGCTGCGCGAGCGGACCCCGGCTGCGCCGGGCCTCTCGGGGCTCCGCCCCGAACCCCGCGCCTCGAACTCCCGGGGGCCGGACGTGGCCGGGCGGCAGGAAGGTGGGGCCATGGAGCGCAGAGGGCTGGATGCGTACGGGTACTTCGAACGCGAGGGGTCACTCGGCCGGGTGCAGGGCGCCTTCGAGCCCGTCGTCGCCGCCGCACGCGAGCGGATCGACGAGGCGTACGGGCAGCGGCTGCACAGCGCCTACCTGTACGGGTCCGTGCCGCGCGGGACGGCGCGCCCGGGCCGCTCCGACCTCGACCTGCTCCTCGCCCTGAACCACGAGGCCGCCGACGAGGACCGGGACACCGCCGAGGTGCTGGCGCGCGGGCTCGACCAGGACTTCCCCGAGATCGACGGCGTCGGCATCCTGCTCCACGGCAAGGACACCCTGCTGAGCGAGCAGGAGCGGGACGACCTGGGCTGGTTCCTCGCCTGCCTGTGCACCCCGCTGCTCGGCGCCGACCTGGCCGAGCACCTCCCGCGCTACCGCCCGGACAGCCGGCTCGCCCGTGAGACCAACGGCGACCTGGCGGCCGTACTCCCGCGGTGGCGCGCCCGGCTGGAAGCCGCGTCGACGCCCGCCGAGTACCGCAGGCTCAGCCGGAACTTCTCCCGGCACCTGGTGCGCACCGGGTTCACCCTCGTGATGCCCCGGTGGGGCGGCTGGACGAGCGATCTCGCCGAGTCCGCGGAGATCTTCGGCCGGTACTACCCGGAGCGCGCCGCGCAGATGCGGGCCGCGGCCGCCGTGGCACTGGATCCGACCGAGGACCCGGCCGTGCTGCACGCGTACCTGGAAGACCTCGGCCCGTGGCTCGCGGACGAGTACACCGCCCGGCACGGCACGAAGACGCCCCGCTGAAGACGCGGTCAGACCCCCGTCAGGGCCTCGACCGCCTGCTTCGCCTCGAGCAGGCCCGCGCCGGTGATGCGCCGGTAGACGCGGATGGCCTCGACCGTCCGCCCGTCCCGCACGAGCGCCCGTACCTCGTCCAGCCCGGCCGGCTCCGGCTCCTCGAGGCCGAAGTGGTCCAGGAGCAGTCCCAGCTGCCGCTCCAGCCGCTCCGAGCGCCGCTCGAGGGCCTTCATGCGCAGGGTCACCGTAGAGGTGATCCACGAGGCCGTGGCGATGAGCGCGAGCAGCAGGAACAGCGTGGTCATTCAGGTCCCCCCGGGATCAGTCCGTGATCTTGAAGGTACTCGAGCTGCGCCCGTACGGACCATTCCGCGGCCGGCCACAGCGAGCGGTCCACGTCCGCGTACACGTGGGCGACGACCGCCGCGGGGGTCGTGTACCCGTTCTCCACCGCGGTCTCGACCTGGGCGAGCCGGTGCGCGCGGTGGGCCAGGTAGAACTCCACCGCGCCCTGCGCGTCGTCCAGGACCGGTCCGTGCCCCGGGAGCACCGTGTGCACGCCGTCGTCCACCGTCAGCGAGCGCAGCCGGCGCAGGGAGTCGAGGTAGTCCCCCAGGCGGCCGTCGGGGTGCGCGACGACGGTGGTGCCGCGGCCGAGGATCGTGTCGCCGGTCAGGACGGCCCGGTCGGCGGGCAGGTGGAAGCTGAGCGAGTCGGCGGTGTGGCCGGGGGTCGGGACGACGCGCAGCTCCAGCCCGCCGGTCCGGATCACGTCTCCGGCGGCCAGCCCCTCGTCGCCGAGGCGCAGGGCGGGGTCCAGGGCGCGGACCTTGGTGCCGGTGAGCTCGGCGAACCGGCCCGCGCCCTCGGCGTGGTCGGGATGGCCGTGGGTGAGGAGGGTCAGGGCGATCCGCTTGCCCGCCTGCTCGGCGGTCTCCACGACCGCGCGCAGGTGGACGTCGTCGAGGGGGCCGGGATCGATGACGACGGCCAGCTCGGAGCCGGGCTCCGAGACCAGCCAGGTGTTGGTGCCGTCCAGGGTCATCGCCGAGGCGTTGGGGGCCAGGATGTTGACCGCGCGGGCGGTGGCGGGCCCTGAGGTGACGATTCCGCGGGGCTGTCCGGGCAGAGCGGCGGCATTCGTCACGGGGTGCCTCCGGGGTGGACGCGCTTGGTGAACTCGTCGTGGCCCGGCCAGCTGAGCACCAGTTCGCCGTTCTCCAGCGAGGCCTGGGCCAGTACGGGCGTCAGGTCCTGGCCGGCGGCCGCGGTGAGGGCGTCGACGGCGCTCCCGTACGGCTCGAGGGAGCGCAGGGTGGAGATGGTGGGCGGCATCATCAGCAGCTCGCCCTCGTCGTAGCCGTCGGCGGCGTCCGCGGGGCGGATCCAGACCGTCCGGTCGGCTTCGGTGGAGGCGTTGCGGGTGCGCTGGCCCTCCGGGAGGGCGGCGACGAAGAACCAGGTGTCGTAGCGGCGGGGCTCGAACTCCGGGGTGATCCAGCGGGCCCAGGCGCCGAGCAGGTCGGAGCGCAGCCGCAGGCCGCGGCGGTCGAGGAACTCGGCGAACGACAGCTCGCGGGCGACGAGGGCCGTACGGTCGGCCTCCCAGTCGTCGCCGGTGGTGTCGCCGACGACGGTGTCGGCGGTCTCGCCGGCGAGCAGGACGCCCGCCTCCTCGAAGGTCTCGCGGACGGCGCCGCAGACGATGGCCTGGGCGGTCCGGGGGTCGGTGGCGAGGCGCGCGGCCCACTCGTCCCGGCTCGGGCCGGCCCAGCCGACGAGGTGGTCCTCGTCGCGGGGGTCGACCCCGCCGCCGGGGTAGGCGTACGCGCCGCCCGCGAAGGCCATGGAGGCCTTGCGGCGCAGCATGTGCACGACGGGGCCGTCGGGGGTGTCGCGGAGCAGCATGACGGTGGCGGCCCGTCTGGGCTCCACCGGGGTGAGGGAGCCGTCCATGAGCGCGCGGATCCGGGCGGGCCACTCGGGCGGGTACCACTGACCCCCGGCGGGGGGCTGCTGCTGACCGTGCTGACCATTCGGCATGTCGGGATGCTACGGGGATCCGGCCCGATGTTCGAGAGCCTCCGTTCGGAGGGCGGGCCGGGTCGGGGGTCCCCGCCCCGGCCTTCTCCCTGCCCCCGGGCTCGGCCCGGACCCGGAGCTCAAACGCCGGACGGGCCGGAAGCCGCAGAGGCGGCGGCGGAACGCGAACGGCCCCGGCGGGCCGCCGGACGGAGTCCGGCGCAGCGGCGCGAAGCCGGTGAGGCCCGCCAGGGCCGAAGCGCGCGAGCGGCGCGTGAGGAAAGGGAGCGGCGCGTCAGGAAGCGGAAACCTCGACCTGGATCTCGATCTCGACCGGGGCGTCCAGCGGGAGGACCGCCACACCGACGGCGCTGCGGGCGTGGACGCCCTTTTCGCCGAGTACGGCACCCAGCAGCTCGCTCGCACCGTTCAGCACGCCCGGCTGGCCGGTGAAGTCGGGGGCCGAGGCCACGAAGCCGACGACCTTCACGACACGTGCGATCTTGTCGAGGTCGCCGATCACGGACTTCACCGCGGCCAGGGCGTTCAGCGCGCAGGTCGCGGCCAGTTCCTTGGCCTGCTCCGGCGAGACCTCGGCGCCGACCTTGCCGGTGACCGGCATGCTGCCCTTGACCATCGGGAGCTGTCCCGCGGTGAACACGTACGCGCCCGACCGCACGGCCGGCTGGTACGTGGCCAGCGGCGGGACGACCTCGGGCAGGGTCAGGCCGAGCTCGGCCAGCTTCGCCTCGACAGCGCCGCTCATGCCTTCTCCCGCTTGAGGTAGGCCACGAGCTGCTCGGGGTTGTTCGGCCCGGGTACGACCTGGACGAGCTCCCAGCCGTCCTCGCCCCAGGTGTCCAGGATCTGCTTGGTGGCGTGGACCAGCAGCGGGACCGTCGCGTATTCGAACTTCTTGGTCATGGGGGCGAGCGTATCGCCTGACGGCGTGGGGGTGCCCCCGGCCGGAGGTTGGGGGAGGCTCATGCGCATGTCCGAGGGGCGAGTGGTTAGGCTCAGACGCTGTGAGCAGGCTCCAGGTGGTCAGCGGCAAGGGCGGAACCGGAAAGACCACGGTCGCCGCGGCACTCGCGCTCGCCCTCGCGCGCGAGGGCAGACGGACGCTTCTGGTGGAGGTCGAGGGCAGGCAGGGGATCGCGCAGCTCTTCGGCGCGGAGGCACTCCCGTACGAGGAGCGGAAGATCGCCGTCGCCTCGGGCGGCGGGGAGGTCTTCGCCCTGGCCATCGATGCCGAGCGGGCCCTGCTGGACTACCTCCAGATGTTCTACAAGCTCGGCTCCGCCGGCCGCGCCCTCAAGAAGCTCGGCGCCATCGACTTCGCGACGACCATCGCGCCCGGTCTGCGGGACGTACTGCTGACCGGCAAGGCGTGCGAGGCGGTCCGGCGCAAGGACAAGGCCGGCCGCTACGTCTACGACCACGTGATCATGGACGCACCGCCGACCGGACGGATCACCCGCTTCCTCAACGTCAACGACGAGGTGGCGGGGCTGGCCCGGTTCGGGCCGATCCACAACCAGGCGCAGGCCGTCATGAAGGTGCTCAAGTCTCCGGAGACGGCCGTCCACCTGGTCACTCTGCTCGAGGAGATGCCCGTCCAGGAGACCGCGGACGGGATCGCCGACCTCGAGGCGGCCGGACTGCCCGTGGGGCGGGTCGTCGTCAACATGGTGCGGCCGCACCACTTGGACGAGGACACCCTGCGCGCCGCCGCAGGCGAGCGCCGCGCGGACGTGGCCAAGGCCCTGTCCCGGGCCGGCCTGGGCGGCGCGCGCCGCGGCGGGGTCGCGGAGCGGCTGGTGGACCCGCTGCTCACGCAGGCCGCGGAGCACGCGAGCCGGGTGGAGCTGGAGCGCGCGCAGCGCACCGTACTCGCGCAGCTGGACGTGCCGACGTACGAACTCCCCCTGCTCGGCGCGGGGATGGATCTGGCCGGGCTGTACGAGCTGGCCTCGGAGCTGCGGAAGCAGGCGGGCGAGGAATGAGCGGGGCCACGACGGGCATGAAGGGGGGCGTCGGCATGGACACTCCGACGCGGCTGGCCGTGGACCGGCTGCTGGACGACCCCGGGACGCGGATCATCGTCTGCTGCGGCGCCGGCGGGGTCGGCAAGACGACCACCGCCGCGGCCCTGGGCGTGCGGGCGGCGGAGCGCGGGCGGAAGGTGGTCGTACTGACCATCGACCCGGCCCGGCGGCTCGCCCAGTCGATGGGGATCGACTCGCTGGACAACACCCCGCGCAGGGTGAAGGGGGTCGAGGGCGGCGAACTGCACGCCATGATGCTCGACATGAAGCGGACCTTCGACGAGATCGTCGAAGGTCACGCGGATGCCGAGCGGGCGGAGGCCATCCTCGCCAACCCCTTCTACCAGTCCCTGTCGGCCGGGTTCGCGGGCACGCAGGAGTACATGGCGATGGAGAAGCTGGGCCAGCTGCGGGCCCGCGACGACTGGGACCTGATCGTCGTGGACACCCCGCCGAGCCGGTCCGCGCTGGACTTCCTCGACGCGCCGAAGCGGCTGGGGTCGTTCCTGGACGGGAAGTTCATCCGGGTACTGATGGCTCCGGCGAAGGTGGGCGGCAGGGCGGGGATGAAGTTCCTCAACGTCGGCATGTCCCTGATGACCGGGACCCTCAGCAAGCTGATGGGCGCCTCGCTGCTGAAGGACGTGCAGACGTTCGTGGCGGCGATGGACACGATGTTCGGCGGTTTCCGCACCCGCGCGGACGCGACGTTCCGGCTGCTTCAGGCTCCCGGTACGGCCTTCCTGGTGGTCGCGGCGCCCGAACCGGACGCGCTGCGGGAGGCGGCGTACTTCGTGGAGCGGCTGGCCGCGGAGCAGATGCCGCTGGCCGGGCTCGTACTGAACCGGGTGCACGGCAGCGGCGCCGATCAGCTGTCCGCGGAGCGGGCGTTGGCCGCCGCAGAGAATCTTGAAGAAGGCGGCATTGTCGATCAGGAGTCCGGGAAAGCTGGACTTCGTGACCCGGACACGGAGGCCGACGCGGCGGCGGCCGACGTGGACGAGATCACCGCAAGACTGCTGCGCCTGCACGCCGAACGGATGCAGGTGATCGCGCGCGAACAGCGCACACGCGATCGCTTCACCTCGCTGCACCCCGAGGTGGCGGTGGCCGAGGTGGCCGCCCTGCCCGGCGATGTGCATGACCTCGCCGGGCTGCGGGCCATCGGAGAGCGACTCGCGGCCGGGGTTCCGGCCGGAGCATAGGCGTTCGTACGACGAATGCCTCCTGGTGAGGGGGCAGTCGTATGCGGGACCGCGCGGGTCGGTCTACCCGGCTGCCGCGTACGTCTCGTACGGAACGTCGATCTCCGCATCGACATCCACGGTGAGGATGCCCGTACTGCGCTCGTACTCCGTGCGGGCGGTTTCGAGCAGCCGTCGCCACGAGGTGACGGTGGGACGCCGGCGCAGCAATGCGCGACGTTCCCGCTCGGTCATTCCGCCCCATACTCCGAACTCGACACGATTGTCGAGCGCGTCGGCCAGGCACTCGGTCCGCACCGGACATCCGGTGCACACCGCCTTGGCCCTGTTCTGTGCCGCTCCTTGAACGAACAGTTCATCCGGATCGGTAGTGCGGCAGGCTGCCTGCGCACTCCAGTCGGTAACCCAGCCCATCCCGGCGCCGTCCTCTCCCGAATCGAGGCTCCCCCACGGCGGTAGCGGCATATTCACCGCTGCCAGTTGAGGACGTTACGGAAGGCGGGGACAGTGCAACACCCCCGACGGGCCCAATCTTGAATGGTCCGAACGGACTATGGGTAAGCGGCAGATCACCCGACGGAGTGATCCGGCGACATGCCCGACCATTCCGGCAATTCGGGTGGAATCGGCGGACCATGGACGAGCGACCGTCGGAGTGAGGGGCGAGATTCGGACATAAGTCCACCCCATTCGGGAAGGGTGAAAATCAAGCCGAGGGGTTGATGTCGCACCGCACTGCTGTGACAGTTGGGGACAGCTTAGGCCAAGGCATTCGCGCGTGTCCGGTGAATGAGAACGTAGGCTGCCCTCCATGGGAAAGAAGCGCTCGGGCGCCGGGCTCACGGGGCCGCAGCAGGCCGCCAAGTTCCTCGGGGTGTCCGTTCTCTCCGGAGTTGTGCTGGCCGGGATCGCGATCCCGGGCGCAGGCGCCCTGGGGCTCGCCGCCAAGGGCACGGTCGAGGGATTCGATGAGATCCCGGCCAATCTCAAGACACCGCCGCTGAGCCAGCGCACGACGATTCTGGACGCCGAGGGTGGCTTGATCGCCACGGTCTATTCACGGGACCGGCAGGTGGTGCCCCTCACGGCCATCTCCCCGTACATGCAGAAGGCGATCGTCGCGATCGAGGACTCGCGTTTCTACGAGCACGGCGCGGTCGACCTGAAGGGCATCCTGCGCGCGGTCAACCGCAACGCGCAGGAAGGCGGAGCCGCGCAGGGCGCGTCGACGCTGACGCAGCAGTACGTGAAGAACGTGTTCGTCGAAGAGGCCGGCGACGACGAGACCAAGGTGCGCGAGGCGCAGGAGAAGAGCCTGGGCCGCAAGATCCGCGAGCTGAAGTACTCGATCCAGGTCGAGGAGGAGCTCGGGAAGAAGAAGATCCTCGAGAACTACCTCAACATCACTTACTTCGGCCAGCAGGCATACGGGATCGAGTCCGCCGCTCAGCGCTACTTCAGCAAGCCGGCCAAGGACCTGACCCTCGACGAGTCGGCGCTGCTGGCGGGCGTCGTGCAGTCGCCGAGCCGGTTCGACCCGGTGAACGACGCGCAGGAGGGGATGAAGCGCCGCAACGTCGTCCTCCAGCGGATGGCCGACATGAAGGACATCTCGCAGGCCGAGGCGGACGAGGCGAAGAAGAAGCCGGTGACGCTGAAGGTGACGCGGCCGAAGAACGGCTGCATCACCGCGGTCAAGGGCGCGGGCTTCTTCTGCGACTACGTGCGCAACACGTTCCTGACCGACCCGGTGTTCGGCAAGACCCGCGAGGAGCGGGCCAAGCTCTGGAACCAGGGCGGCCTGACCGTGCGTACGACACTGGACCCGCAGTCTCAGGAGTCCGTCAACGAGTCGATCAAGGACCACGTCAACCAGGACGACAAGGTCGCCACGGCCGTGACCCTGGTGCAGCCGGGCACCGGCCGGGTGCTCGCCATGGGCCAGTCCAAGCCGTACGGCTTCGGCAAGAACGAGACGCAGATCAACTTCTCCGTGGACAAGCGGATGGGCGGATCGAACTTCGGCTTCCCGACCGGTTCGACCTTCAAGCCGTTCGTCGCGGCCGCCGCCCTGGAGCGCGGCGTGTCGGCGGGCAAGACGTACCCGTCCCCGCACGACATGGAGTACCCGAGCCCGGTCCAGACCTGCGGCGACAAGCCCTGGGTCAACACCTCGCACGACCGGGTGGAGAACGAGTCGGAGTCCGAGGTCGGCCCGTACGGCATGAGGGACGCGATGGCCAAGTCGGTCAACACGTACTTCGTGGAGATGATCTCCGACAACGCGCTCGGGCTCTGCCCCGTGACCGAGATGACCACCAAGCTCGGCGTGATCCCGGCCGACGGCACGAAGCTCCCCGAGGTCCCGGCGATCGCGCTCGGCACCGAGGGCATGTCCCCGCTGACCATGGCGAACGCGTACGCGACCTTCGCCAACCGCGGCGTGTACTGCACCCCCGTCGCCCTGGAGTCCATCACCGACGCGCACGGCAAGGCACTGGCCGTGCCGAAGTCCCAGTGCGACCGGGTGATGGCGGAGAAGACGGCCGACACCGTCAACACGCTGCTGCTCGGCGTGATCGACTCCGGTACGGGTACCGCCGCGGGTCTGACCGACCGGCAGAACGCGGGCAAGACCGGTACCACCGACAGCCGCTACAACGCCTGGTTCGTCGGGTACACGCCGAACATGGCGGGCGCGACGTGGGTCGGCTCGGGCGGCTCGAAGCAGGTGTCGATGGAGAACATCACCATCGGCGGCCAGTACTACGACAAGGTCTACGGCGGCGGGCTGCCCGGCCCGATCTGGAAGCAGGCGGTCTCGGGCGCGCTGGAAGGCCGGGAGGCGCCGAACTTCATCACGGTGACCATCCCGGAGAGCGGGATCCCGGCCGGTGGCGGCCGTCCCACCCCGAACCCGATCCCGAACAAGCCGGGGAAGCCCGGCAAGCCGGGCGGCGACGGCAAGCCGGGCGGCCGCCCCGGCGGCCAGACGACAGATGGGGCCACGGGCGGTGCGACGGGCGGCAGCACCCCGACCAACCCGTTCCCGGACATCAGCCTGGAACCGGGCTTCATCGGCGGCCCGGAGGGCCCGTAGACGGCACGGACAAAGGGGAGGGCCCCGCCCGCGCATCGCGCGAGCGGGGCCCTCCCTTCGCTCGTCTATGCGAGGTGCTTCTTGACGGCGGCGGCGACGCGGCCGCCCTCCGCCAGCCCGGCCACCTTCGGGTTCACGATCTTCATGACGGCACCCATGGCCCGCGGCCCCTCGGCACCCGCGGCCTTGGCCTCCTCGACGGCCTGCGCCACGATCGCGCCGAGCTCCTCGTCGCTGAGCTGCTTGGGCAGGTAGGTGTCGAGGAACTCGCCCTCCGCCGTCTCGCGCGCGGCCTGCTCGGGACGACCGCCCTGCGCGAAGGCGTCCGCGGCCTCGCGGCGCTTCTTCGCCTCCTTGGCGATCACCTTGAGGACCTCGTCGTCGGAGAGCACGCGCGCCTCCTTGCCCGCGACCTCCTCCTTGGTGATGGCAGCGAGGGTCAGGCGCAGCGTGGACGAGTGCAGCTCGTCGCGCGCCCTGATGGCGGTGGTGAGGTCTTCCTGGAGCTTGGCCTTGAGCGTGGTCATGACCTGAGTCTGCCAGGTACGGGGGCAGTTGCGCCCGCCGGTTTTCCGGGTCTGCGACCATGGGGCCATGCGTGCGCGTTACGGAACACCCCTGAAGGTCACCGCTTCGATCGCGGCAGTCGGGGCCGCCGGTGTGGCCTATGCCGCCGGTTTCGAGGCGCGGTCGTTCCGACTGCGCCGGGTCACCGTGCCGGTCCTCCCCGCCGGGATGCGCCCGCTGCGCGTACTCCAGGTCTCCGACATCCACATGGTCGGCGGGCAGCACAAGAAGCGCGCCTGGCTCCAGTCGCTGGCCGGCCTGCGCCCGGACTTCGTCGTGAACACGGGCGACAACCTCTCCGACACCGAGGGCGTCCCCGAGGTGCTGGACGCCCTGGGCCCGCTGATGTCCTTCCCGGGCGTGTACGTCTTCGGGTCGAACGACTACTACGGGCCGCGGCTGCGCAACCCCGGGCGCTACCTGATCGAGAAGGTCCAGGGGCGGCACGGGCTGAACGGCAACAAGCCGGTCGTCGGCGCCGTGCACAACCCGTGGGAGGAGATGCGGGACGCCTTCGACGCGGCGGGCTGGGTGAACCTCAGCAACACGCGCGGCCGCCTGAAACTGCCCGACCTGGAGCTGGCCTTCACCGGCCTGGACGACCCGCACATCAAGCGCGACCGCTACGAGCGGGTCGCGGGCGGGCCGGAGGTGGACGCCGATTTCTCGATGGCCGTCGTGCACGCCCCGTACCTGCGGGTGCTGGAGTCCTTCACCGCGGACCGGTACCCGCTGATCCTGGCGGGGCACACGCACGGCGGTCAGCTGTGCATCCCCTTCTACGGGGCGCTCGTCACCAACTGCGACCTGGACACGAAGCGGGTGAAGGGGCTCTCCACGTACGAGACGGACGGCAAGCGGGCCTACCTCCACGTCTCGGCGGGCTGCGGCACGAACCGCTACACCCCGGTCCGCTTCGCCTGCCCCCCGGAGGCCACGCTCCTCACCCTGACCCCGAAGGCCTAGCCGCCGCCCGCCCCGGTGACCTGCGCCTTCCCGGCCCCGGACCCGGCGCGGGTCACGGCGGACCGGCCCCGCCCCACCCCTCGCGAAAACCGGATTTCGTCTCCGGCCGAGGGTCCGCTAAAGTAATCGATGTCGCCAGGACAGCAAACGCTGCAAGGCGGCGATCGGGGTGTAGCGCAGCTTGGCAGCGCGCTTCGTTCGGGACGAAGAGGTCGTGGGTTCAAATCCCGCCACCCCGACTTCGTAAGACCAGGTCAAGGGCCTGATCCACTCAGTGGATCAGGCCCTTCCTGCGTTTCCGGGGGCCGGCTGGCAGGAATCCGGGAGACGATCTTGGCCGGGCCCGGCAAGACCGCCCCGTGCCGTCGCACGCGTGGCTCGCCCAGGACGATCACTTCGCGCCGCACTTCCCCTTGATCCTCGTGCCGATCCGCTGCGCCCCCCGGCGGTCGGCTGGCACCGCGACCTGTGGACCCAGCCGGATCTCGTCGGCCACCTGCGCCTCAACGCCGCCCGCGCGGGCCGGGACGCCCGGGCGCCACCCTCGCGCCACCGGGGCAACACCGGGGCGGTGGATGCTCTTCAACAGCAAATGACCACTGACGCCGAGCGGAGGTGAAAGAAATGAAGGTTTACATCAAGCCGGAGGCCAAGAAGGTCGACCAGGGCACCATCGTCGCCGCTGTCCGCTAGTAGCGACCCACATGCCACGCCTCCCGGACCGGGGGGCGTGGCATGTCCGCTCCAGTCACCACGTCACAGGGGAATCGGAAGCCATATGTGCGGAATTGCAGGATTCGCCCACACCGACGGAAGCGCCCTCGCGGGGTCGGCCGACGCAATTCTCCGCGACATGGCCCATGCGCTGCGGCCGCGCGGGCCGGACGACATGCAGTTCCACCACACCGGGCCGGCATGCATGTCCTTCACACGGCTCGCGCTGATCGACCCCGAGGGCGGACGGCAGCCGTTCATCAGCGAGGACGGGAACGTCATCCTCGCGGCGAACGGGGAGATCTACAACTACCGCGAGTTGCGGAAGGGGTTCGAGGGGCGGGTTCGCTTCCGGAGTGAGAGTGACTGCGAGGTCCTGCTTCACCTGTACTTGGAGAAGGGGCTCGCGTTTCTTGACGACGTGCGGGGGATGTTCGGCATCGCCGTCATCGACCTGCGGGAGCAGCGGCTGCTGCTCGCCCGTGACCGGCTCGGCATCAAGCCGCTGTTCGTCCACCGCAACCGCGACACCGTGCTCTTCGGCTCCGAGGTCAAGGCCCTCTTCGCGCACCCCGACTGTCCGCGCGAGCTCGACTGGGCGCGTGCCCTCGCCGACCAGGGGCTCAGCTCCGCGCCGGTGATGACCGACGACGAGCCCGTCAGCTGGTTCAAGGGCGTGGATCACGTGCCGTCCGGGGCGATCGTCGACATCAGCCTGCGCGGCGGGGCCACGCGCGTGCACCGGTACTGGGAGCTGCCCGCGCCGGCCGAAGCCGACGCCCTCCCCGAGAGCTTCTTCGTGCAGAGCATGGGCGACCTGCTCGCCTCCTCCGTGCGGGAGTGCCTGATCGCCGACGCCGAGATCGGCGTCTTTCTCAGCGGCGGGCTCGACTCCGCGGCCATCACCGCCCTCGCGGCGCACACCGGGCTGCACACGTTCTCCGCGCTGACCGGCGCCACCGTCGTCAACAAGGACGCGCAGTACGCCCGCGCCACCGCCGACCTGCTCGGACTGCCCAACCACCAGGTGGCCTTCCGGGCCGACCGGGTGCCCTCGCCCGACGAGTGGCGGCGCCTGCTGTGGCTGATGGAGACGCCGCAGTGCGGGCCGGAGCAGTTCTACAAGAGCGAGATGTATCGTTTCGCCCGCGCCGAGCGGCCCGAGCTCAAGGCGATCCTGCTGGGCTCCGGCGCCGACGAGTTCAGCGGCGGCTACAGCGTCGCGCTCTCCGGCGGCGGCGACTGGGAGGACTTCGAGGGCAACCTGCGCACGATGGCCCGCCGCAAGGCCCTCGGCTCGCAGTCCTCCGTCTCCGTCTGGTGGGAGGGCACCGACCTGCCGCTGCTCAGCGACGACGCCGTCGGCGCGTACGCACCCGGCGCGGTGGACGACCCGTACGGCTCCTACCTGGCCTGGAAGTTCCGGGACATGCAGCAGTACAACTTCTGGGTCGAGGACCGCACCGCCTCCGGCAACGGCGTCGAGGCCCGCGTCCCCTTCCTGGACCACCGGATCATCGAGCTGCTGGCGACCGTGCCGCGCTCCTACCGCAAGCGGCTGTTCTGGGACAAGCAGGTCATCCGCGAGGCCGTACGGGACATCCTGCCCGCCGAGGTGATCGGCCGGCCCAAGCTCGCCTTCTACGAGGGCGAGGGCGTGCGCCACACGCACCGCACCTTCACCCGGATGCTCGGCCGGAACGGGGACGAGCTCGTGGAGCAGGCCCTGTCCTCGCCGCGCGCCGCCCAGTACCTCGACGGCGCGAACATCCACCGCGCCCTGCGCCGGCTGGAGCGGGACCAGAGCTCCGGGCACGTCGAACTGCTGATGCGCGTGGTCAACCTGGGCCTCCTCGACCTGATGGCCGTGGACGTCCCGGGCAGCCGGGCGCCGTCCGGGCCCGCCCCGTACGAGCTGCAGGTCACGGACTTCGAGGGCCCCGAGGTCCAGGAGCTGTTCCCGCAGGCGCGGATCGAGGACACCTCGGTGTTCCGCCTCGCCGAGGGCGTGCTCGTACTCGACGACGCGGCGGAGGCGAACACCTCGTACGTCCTGGTCGACGGCGGGATCCGGTTCGTCATCGACCACCTGACCCACGCGGACTGGCTGCGGCTGCTGCGTGGATTCGACGGGCGCCGGCCGCTGTCGGAGGCGCTCGCCGCCGCCGGCTGCGAGCTCGACGCGATGCGACCGCTGCTGGACGGATCGCTTGAAGCGGGCCTGCTGGAGACGGTCGACAGCGCCTGAGAACGCGGTGCGGGCACCGCGCCGTTCGGTCCCCCCATTGGAAATCGGCATCCGGATGTGGATGTACGGAAGTAATCACGAGTGAGGTCACCCCGATGACAGCCCATCTCTACTGGGACGAGGTCTGGCGCACCGACAGCGGGCGCACAGGCGACTGGTCGCGGCCGCACCCGTGGGTCGTGGACGAGGCCGCCCGGCTGCAGAAGCTCGGCGCCGTGGACGTACTGGACCTCGGCTGCGGCGTCGGCCGGCACGCCCTCTGGTTCGCGGAGGCCGGGTTCACCAGCTCCGGCACCGACGCCAGCGAGGCCGCCGTCCGGGCGGCCCGCGACGAGAGCGTCAAGCGCGGGGTGCAGGTCGGCCTCGAAGTCGGCGACTTCGGCGAACTTCCGTACGCGGACGACAGCTTCGACTACGTCCTCGCCTTCAACGTGGTCTACCACAACGACGAGCCCGGACTCGCGAAGGTGCTCGACGAGGTCCGGCGCGTGCTGCGCCCGGGCGGCATCTACCAGTCCACGATGCTCTCCAAGCGCAACGGGGAGTACGGGCGCGGCAACGAGGTGAGCCCGAACACCTTCCGCCAGCCCGGGGCCACCGACGACAAGGTGCATCCGCACATGTACGTGGACGCGGCCGACCTGCTGCGCCTGCACGCGGGGTTCCGGCTGCTCAGCGCCACCGACGCCGAGCACGCCAAGCCGGGCTCCTTCCACTGGCACTGCGTCTTCGAGTTGCCCGGGGAGGACGTGGCCGGCACCAACCACGGC
This sequence comes from Streptomyces katrae, assembly GCF_000717655.1. GTDB lineage: Bacteria > Actinomycetota > Actinomycetes > Streptomycetales > Streptomycetaceae > Streptomyces > Streptomyces katrae_B. Next base: position 81,890 of record NZ_JNZY01000022.1, on the reverse strand, counting down.
CTCTTCGCGCAGAGGGCCGGGGAATAGTGTCGAAGGCGGCGCGACTGCGCGAGTTGCTGGAGCGTGAAGAGATAGCGCGGATCGTCGGATCCCGGGACGCGCTGACGGCCCTGCTCGTCGAGGAGGCGGGCTTCGACGGCCTTTGGGCGTCGAGCTTCGAGATCTCCGCGTCCCGGGCCCTGCCCGACCTGGGCCTGCTGACCATGTCCGAGCTGCTCGAAGCCTCCTCGCACGTCAACCAGGCGACCTCGCTGCCGCTGCTGGCGGACTGCGACACCGGCTTCGGCGGCAACATCAACGTCGTCCGTACGGTCCGCCAGTTCGAGGCGGCGGACATCGGCGGCATCTGCCTCGAGGACAAGGTGTTCCCCAAGCGGAACAGCTTCCTCGGCGGCGGCCAGAACCTCGAGGACGCGGACGAGTTCGCCGGCCGGATCCAGGCCGCCGTACGGGCCCGGACCGACCGGGACTTCAGCGTCGTCGCCCGGGTCGAGGCGCTCATCGCCGGGGCCGGGCTCGACGAGGCACTGCGCCGCGCCCACCTGTACGCGGACGCGGGCGCCGACGCCATCCTGATCCATTCCAAGGAGTCCACGCCGGCCGAGATCGTGGAGTTCCTCCAGGTCTGGCAGGCCCGTACGCCCGTGGTCGTCGTACCGACCACCTATCCGCACTGGGACCTCGCCGAGGCGCAGGCAGCGGGAGTCTCGATGGTGATCTACGCGAACCACGCGCTGCGCGCCTCGGTCTCCGCGATGCGCGACGTCCTCGGGGAGATCCGGCTGCAGGGCGGGACCGGCGGGGTCGAGGACGCCATCGCCCCGATGAAGGAGCTGTTCGGTCTCACGCAGGTCAACCGGTGGGAGGAGTGGAGCGCATGATCAGCGCCGAGTTCTTCTGCGCGGAGCTGGACCGCCGCGGGTACGGGTTCTTCAGCGGGGTTCCCTGCTCCTTCCTCAAGGGCCCGTTCGCGCTGCTGGAGCAGCGGGACAGCTACGTACCGGCGCCCAACGAAGGCATCGCCCTGTCCATGGCCGCCGGCGCCGAGCTGGGCGGGACCAGGGCCGTGGTGCTGGCCCAGAACTCGGGGCTGGGCAATCTCCTCGACCCGCTCACCTCGCTGACCATGGCGTACGAGATCCCGCTGCTGCTCTTCGTCAGCCTGCGGGGCTGGCCGAGCGCCGAGGACGACGAGCCGCACCACGCGGCCATGGGCGCCGGGACCATCGGCGTGCTCGAGTCCGTCGGGGTCGCCCACGGCATCCTCGACCCGGCCGAGGAGAGCCTGGGCGGGCTCCTCGACCGCGCGGAGGAGGCCCGCCGCGAGAACCGGTCGTTCGTCGTCCTCGTACCGGCGAAGACCGTCGACGCCCATCCGGTGCCGGCGGCCGCCTCGGACGCGGAGATGGACCGGCGGGAAGCGGTGTCCGCCATCGCCGGTCACCTGGGCGACGCGCTGGTCTACAGCACCACCGGCATGATCAGCCGGGAGCTGTTCGGGATCGTCGACAACCCGCGGAACTTCTACATGCAGGGCTCCATGGGGCACGCCATCGGGCTCGGCCTGGGCACGGCCCTGAACCGCCCCGACCAGCAGGTCGTGGTCATCGACGGCGACGGCGCGGCGGTGATGCACCTCGGCGGGCTCGCGCTCGTCGGCGAGCGGCGCCCGGCGAACCTGACCCACTTCGTGCTCGACAACGGCGCGTACGACTCCACCGGCGGCCAGCGCACCCGCGATGTGGCCATGCGCTGGGACGAGTTGGCGCTCGCGGCCGGATACCGCACGGGACGGGTCTGCCGCACGGCCAAGGAAGTCACCGCGCACATGGCCGAGATCGAGGGGGTGCCCGGCCCGCACCTGGTGGCCCTGCACATCGGCAGGGGTGGGGCCACCCCGCCGCGGGTAACGTCGGCGCACACCAACGCCGAGGTCAGGGCCCGCTTCCAGGCCGCGGCGACCGCCTCCCGGAAGGACGACCTGCCGTGACCACCGTCATCGCCCACGTCAGCGATCTGCACCTGGACCTCTCGGAGCGCGCCACGCAGCGCGCACTGACGGTCATGGACTACCTGCGCGGCCTCCCCGGCCCCCTGGACGCCGTCCTCGTCTCCGGGGACATCGCCGACCACGGGACGGCCGACGAGTACGCGCAGGCCCGCAAGCTGTTCGACCTGCCGTACCCGGTGCTGGTCCTGCCCGGCAACCACGACGAGCGCGGTGCGTTCCGCACCGGCCTGCTCGACGGCGAGCCGGAGGACGAGGAGCTGAACCAGGTCGTCCGCACGCCCGGAGCCGTGTTCGTGCTGTGCGACTCGACGATCCCGGGCAGCGACGAGGGTCTGCTCAGCGACCAGACCCTGCGGTGGCTCGACGAGACGCTGACCGCCGAGGGCGGCGAACTGCCCGTCTTCGTCTGCTTCCACCACCCGCCGGTCGACCTGCACACCCCGTACGTGGACCGGGTCCGGCAGTTCGGCGAGGAGCGCCTCGCCGCGGTACTGGAACGGCACCCGCAGGTCGTGGCCCTGCTGTGCGGCCATGCGCACGTCGCCGCGGCCACGACGTTCGCGGGCCTTCCGCTGCTGGTGGCGCCCGGGGTGGCCTCGACCGTCCCGCTGCCCTTCGAGGGCCGGCCCGCCGTGGACTACGAGCTGGCCCCGGCGCTGGCGTTCCACGTGCTCGACGACCGGCGGCGGCTGGTCACGCACTACCGGGCGCTCGGCCGGCCGCATCCCGACCACTGAGAGAAGGCTGAGAGCAGGCCATGAAAAGAGTCCTGATCGCCAACCGCGGTGCGATCGCGGCCCGGGCCGTCGACACCTTCCGCACGCTGGGATGGTCGCCGATCGCCGTCGTCGCCCTGTCGGACCCCCAGCGGTTCCACACGCTCGCCGCAGACGGGTGCGAGTACCTCGAGGGCGCCGGGCTCGCGGAGACGTACGACCACGTGGGCCGGATCGTCGAGGCGGCCCGGCGCTGCGGCGCCGACGCGGTCTACCCGGGCTACGGGGCTCTTGCGGAGGACCCGGAGCTGCCCCGGCAGCTCGCCGCGGCCGGGATCTCCTTCATCGGGCCGACGGCCGAGGTGCTCGCGGCGGCCCGCGACAAGGACCACGCGGTCGCCACCGCCGACCGGCTCGGCCTGCCCGTACTGCCGCACGCGACGGGGCACCGGCAGATAGCCGGGCTGGTCAAGGAGATCGGACTGCCCGTCATCCTCAAGCCGGTCACCGGCTGCGGCGGCCTCGGCGTGCGCATCGTGCAGACGGAGGCCGAGGCGGAGCAGGCACTCGCCCTGATCGCCCGGGACGAGGACGACGGCAGGGACGGGGGCTCGGGCGGGCACGCGGCCGCAGTCGGCGGCGAGGGCACCGACTGGTACGCCGAGCGGTACGTGGAGCAGGGGCGGGTGGTCGGGGTCACCGTCGCCGTCGACGACGCCGGGACCGTGCACCCGCTCGGCGAGCGGGAGAGCCTGCTGGTCGACGGCAGCATGAAACTGCTGGAGGCCTCCCCGGTCGAGGGCGTGGCGCCGGAGCTGCTGGAGCGGATGCGCAGGGACACGGCCCGGCTCGTCACCGGGATGGGGCTGCGGGGCGTGGCGACGGTCGAGTTCATCGTCGGCGCCCGCGGCCACTACTTCCTGGAGGTCAACGGCCGGCTGCCGCTGGCCTACCGGATGTGCGAGGCGCAGACCGGCCTGGACGTGGTGGCCCTCCAGATGGAGCTCGCGCAGGGCGCGGCGCCCGCCCCCGGCCGCATCCGCGTCGACCGGGACACGCACTGTCTGGAGGCCCGCCTGTTCATCGAGCCGGCGGCGGACGGGGCGCCCGGCCGGATCACCGCCCTGGAGCTGGTCCCCGAGCCGGGGGTGACGTACAACTGCGCCCTCGACGTGCGCAGGCCGGTCGTGCTCGACAACATCGTCACCCAGGTCCTGGCCTGCGGTGACAGCCGCGGCGCGACGGCCGGGGCGGTGCTCCGGGCCGTCGGGGGCAGCGGGGTTTCGGGGGTCGCGCACTGCGCGGAAGAGATAGCCGTGTGGCTGCGCGGTTCGGGACTGGTCCCGGAGCGTCTCGGCAGCCAGGCCTTGGGAGTCTGAATGAACAGCAACGATCCGTTCTCGACCGTCCGCCACCCCGTCGACCGCACCCTGGCGACGGCCGTCGCCGAGAGCGGGGAGGAGGACGTACGCGCGGACCGGTACCGGGAGTTCGGGGAGAGCATCCGGCAGTACGTGCGCCGCCACCTCGACGCCCGGCCCGGGTACTTCGTGCTCGGCGGCCTGGACCACCTCACCGAGGAGCAGGCGCGCCGGTTCACGGTGGCGGTCTCCCGGCTGGCCGGGGACCTGCTGCCGCAGGACGGTGCGGGGGCCCTGCTGCGGGACGTACGGGACCGGGGCGTGCGACTCGGCGAGGGGGCGACGGGCCGCTACTCGGACAGCCGGCAGGGCGGCAGCCTGCACACGGACGCGGCGCACCGGCCGGGGCGGCTTCCGGACATTTTCACGCTGTTCTGCTTCCGGCAGGCCTCCAGCGGCGGAGCGCTGGTCACGGTGCACGTGAGCGATCTGCTGGAGATCCTGCGGGCCCACCCCGAGGAGCTCGCGGCGCTGCGGCTGCCCGTCCACTTCGACACCCGGGACGACACCCCGGGGGTGCCGCTGACGACCGAGCGTCCCGTCCTGGAGTTCAGGGGCGGCCGGGAGCGGATGTACTACCTGCGGGACTACATCGAGATCGGGCACCGGCACCCGCACGTACCGCCGTTGACGCCCGAGCAGGTCAAGGCGCTGGACCTGCTGGACTCGCTGCTGGACCGGCGGGATCTGCAGACGCACGGGCGGCTGGCGCCCGGCGAGATGATCTTCATCGACAACCGGTCGATCGTGCACGGCCGGACCGCGTTCGACGACGAGGAGCCGGTCGACGGCGGCCGGCTGATGCTCCGCACCTGGATCGGGCTCCCGGAACACGGCGAGGGTGCCGCCGCGGCCGGGGCCGTCCTGTGACGCGGTTCGTCACCGCGCTCGAACGCTCCGGGCTGGCCGAGTTCCTGGCCGATTTCCCCGGGGACTCGGTGGACCGCCTCCAATGGGCCGCCGCCACCCGCGGCCTCGACGGGGAGCTGCGCGCCCTCGCCGGGTTCCTGCTGCTCGGGGAGCCCGTGGCGGCCGACCGGCTGCCGGCCGCCCTCGCGCAGGCGCTGCCCGCCCTGGTCGAGAGCGGGGTCGCCGTCCGGCGCGGGGACGAGGTCCGGCTGGTCGACGTCAGCCTGTTCCGCTCCGCGGGGGTGTGGCTCTTCGCGGAGCCGCCGAGCCCCTTCCCCGTGCGCCACTACTTCGGCCGGGACTCCGTCGCCCTGGCCCGCCGCACCGGCTGCCGGGCGGGGGACCGCGTCCTCGACCTCTGCTCCGGGCCGGGCTTCCAGGGACTGGTGGCCGCGCAGCGGGGGGCCGGGGCCACGCTGGTGGAGCTGCTGCCCGAGACGGCCGAAGTGGCCCGGCTCAACGCGGAGATCAACGGGATGGACGACCGGATCGAGGTCCTCGTCGGCGACCTGTACGGCCCGCTCCCGGCCGGGGTGGAGCCGTACGACCGCGTGATCGCCAACATCCCCTTCCTGCCGACCCTGTCGGCCCGCGGCGAGGAGGCCGCCCACGAAGGCGGCGAGGACGGGTTCGGCATCGGCCGCCGGGTCCTGGCCGGACTGCCCCGGCATCTGGGCGCGGGCGGGACGGCCCATCTGACCGGACTCCTCCTCCAGGCGGACCGGGAGCTCGTCATCGGCGGCGAACTGCGCGCCTGGGCCGCGGAGAACGGCTACGGCCTCACGGTCACGCTGACCGAGCGCATGGCGGTGGACGCCGACTCCGACCTCGTCCAGACGACCGTGTCGGACCACCTGGAGACCGACCCTCAGGCCGACCCCGGGGAACTCACCGCCGCCGCCGCCGGCATGTACGCCCGCCGCGGCGCGACGGCCGCCCGGCTCGCCTACCTGCGCATCGACGACGCAATGGCCGACTTTCGCATCCTCGACCGGGCGTCCGGGTGAAGCTGACCGGGACGACCAGCGCATCAGTTCATGATCGGGAAGGACGCACAGCGTGACGGCAGGGACGGACGGCGTGGCCGACGGTACGCAGGACCCGCGGGGCCCGGAGCTCGTCGAGCTCGCCTCGATACGCGACGCGGACGTCGACGAGTGGAACGCACTCGCCGGTGACGCCGCCCTCTACTCGAGCCACCGCTGGCTGCTCTACGGCGAGGAGCTGCACGACTCCGGCTCCCGCCACCTGGTCGCCTCCTCGGGCGGCTCGTACGTCGCCGGCCTGCCCACCCACCGCTTCACCGGGAAGGTCCCGCACTTCTACGATCCCGCCGTCCTGTTCCCCGGCGCCGCCGAGCCCGCCACGCCCGAGCGCCCGCTGCTCCTCGGCGGCACCCGCCTCGGCTACACCAGCGAGGTGATCGTCGCCCCGGGCACCGCCGGGCCGCTCGCCACGGCGGGCGTGCGCACCGTACTGGACCGCTTCCGCGCCCTGGGCGCCGCCGACGGCGCCCTGGCGGCCCTGCTCTACCTCACCGACGAGTCGGTGGAGCGGCTGCTGCCGCTGCTGGGCCCGCGGGACCAGGTGGTGATGATGGACGCGACCGCGGTCCTGCCCGTCGACCCCGACGGCCTGGAGGGGTACCGCAGGCGGTTCACCTCGCACCAGTTCACGTCCATCCGCCGGGAGATGCGCCGCTACACCGATGCCGGCTGCCGTACCGAGGTGAAGCGCCTCTCCGAATGCCACCAGTTGCTCGGCCCGCTCTCCGCGCAGGTGCTGATCCGCTACGGCCATCCCGTCACGGACGCGAGCGAGTCGGAGCGCTTCGCCCAGCAGGCCACGCTGTTCGACGACAACTGCCGGATCCTGGCGGCCTACCAGGGCGACCGGATGGTGGGCTTCACCCAGTACTTCTTCTGGGGGGACACGATGTACGCCCGCTCGCACGGGCTGGACGACTCCATCGCCCGCGAGGCCAAGCTGTACTTCAACCTCACCTACTACGAGGCCGTGCAGTACGCGGCGGCCCACGGCTACCGCTCCGTGGACCTGAGCTGCGACGCCTTCCAGGCCAAGGTGTCCCGGGCCGCCCGCCTCCGGCCCCTGTGGGGCGTCGTCCTCGACGCCCCGTGGACCGGGCCGGTCCTGGACCGCGTACGCGCCGAGGAGAAGGCACGCCGCGCGGAGTTCGCCTCCCACGATCCGGGGATCGAGTCGCGGGTGGCGCAGCTGGTGGACGCGCGCGGCCGGTAGGACCGCACCACCCGAAGACGGGCCCAGGCCGGCCGCGACGCTCACCCGGCCGGTCTGGGCTCCCGGTCCTTCTCCCGCAGGGCCCGGCCGCGTTCGGCGATCGCCGCCACCGGCGGCACCGCCGCCCCGGCCGTGACCATGATGGCGACGAGCGCGACCCACCCCAGCGGGCCCGCGCTCAGGCACAGCGCGTTCAGCACGGCCGGCGCCACGGCCCCGCCGATGCCGACCCCGACGGAGAACACGCCCTGGTACTCGCCCTGGGCGTGCTCGGGAGCCAGCCCGAACGACAGCGCGTACTCCCCCGCCGTGAACAGCATCTCCCCGAAGGTCAGCGCCGCCGTGCCGATCAGGATCAGCCCCATCGCCGCGTACATCGGCACGTGCGCGGCGGCGAAGACCAGCCCCATGGCCAGGGCGATGACCGGCCCGCTGCGCCGCATGGCCAGCGCACCGTCGCGGGGGGTCTCGACCCCCTTGGCGACCCTGGTCTGGAGCAGGACCACGAGCGCGCAGCTGAGCGCGAAGACCAGCGACACGGTCCAGCGCGGCGCGTCCGTGTACTCGGCGATCCACACCGGCATCAGCACGGTCATGAAGACGTCGAACATGACGAGGGTCCCCGCGAGCATGCTGACGGCGAGGAACGGACGGTCGGCCAGGGCGTAGCGCTGCGCGCCCCCCGGCTCCCTGGGCACCGGCGGCAGGTGCGGCAGCCGGGCCACCAGCAGCGCGGCGACGAGGTACGAGACGACGTCGGCACAGATCGCGATCACATAGGCGGTACGGGTGTCGGCCTGCAGCGCCAGCCCGCCGAGCAGCGAGCCGGAAACCATGGCGAGGTTCTGCAGGGAGTAGATCCGGGCCCGGTACGCGACCCGGTCCTCGCCGCCGACGTACGCGATCAGCGCCCCGCTGATCGCGGGGAACGCGCCGCGCCCCAGGGCGATCAGGGTGATCACCACGAGGAACCCGGGCATGCCCTCCACCAGCAGCAGTGCGCCCGCGGCGCCCGCCTGGGCGACCAGGCCGGCGATGCCCACCTCGCGCGGCCCGAACCGGTCGGCGAGCCGGCCGACGACGGGCCCGGCGACGAGGCCCGCCAGCCCGGCCGCCGTCAGCCCCATGACGACGTTGCCGGTGGACAGGCCCACGGAGCGGACGAAGAACAGGACTTGGAGGGGTGCCCAGCTGCCCGCCCCGAGGTAGCGGACGAACAGCGCGGCCGCCAGACCGCGCCGCAGGCCCTGCCCGTCGCGCAGCATCAGTGTCCGGCCGGGGCGTCGGCGCCCGCGGGACGGGGGTTGACCTCGACTCCCAGCTTGGGCGCGAGCAGCTTGCGCAGCTGCTGCGCCGCGGCCTCGGCGGTGTTCGCCCGTACGACGTCCCAGCCGCGCAGGGCCGCCCAGTCGAGCATGACCGCACGGGTGGCCGTCTGGTGCGCCAGGAAGCTCTCCGGCCGGCACTGCGGGTCGCGGCCGCATTCGTACGGGGTGATGTCGCTCTTCTTGCGGCGCAGCGCCTCCTCGGGCGTGACGTCGAAGAAGACGACGGTGTCCACCGGCGCCATGGCGTCCACGATCGCGTCCACGAGGGACTGGGGGCAGCCCGCCAGCAGTTCGGTGGCGGCGTGCTTGACCCAGTAGCCGTCGAGGACGACGAGGTCCGCCTCGGCGGCGCGGGCGCGTTCCGCGGCCAGGGTGTTGAGCCAGCCGAGGAAGAGCATCCGGGCCGGGTTGGGCATCTCGGCGATGCAGACGCGCAGTTCGTCGAGGCCGGTGCCGCGCAGGAAACGGGCCTGCGGTACCTCCGCCTCCTCGAAGACCTGCCACTTGCCCACGACGCGGAACGACAGGCCCTGGCTCTCGGCCCAGCTCCGCAGCCGCTTGACCTGCGTGCTCTTGCCCGCGCCGTCGGGTCCGTCCATCGCAACGATCACTGTTCATATCCCTTCGGAAGGTCCGCCACGGGCCGTCGCCGTACGGAAGTCATGCGGTGGTCCGGCCGGGTCCCTGACCGTCCCCGGCGGCCCGCGTCAGTAGGCGCCGAAGTACTCACGGTGTTCCCATACGGTGGTCTCGCCCGGCCCGGCGGGACCCGAGCCGGCCAGCCAGGCGCCGAACCGCGCCACCTCGCTGCGCTTGAGCTGCGCGAGGCAGTCGTGGAGCGGCTTGCCCAGCAGGTCCCGGGCCAGGGCGCTGCCCTCCATCGCGGCCACGGCCTCGGCCAGGTCGCGCGGCAGGGCCGCCTCCGTGGGGGCGTGCGGGTCCTGCGCGAGACCGCCCGGCCGCAGCCCGCGCTCGATGCCGTCGAGGCCCGCGGCGAGCTGCGAGCCGAGGTAGAGGTACGGGTTGGCGCAGGGCTCGCCGATCCGGTTCTCGAGGTGCGTGGACTCCTCGCCGGGGCCGCCGAGCACGCGGACCAGGGCTCCCCGGTTCTCGGCGCTCCACACGACCCGGTCCGGGGAGAGCGAGAACTGCTCGTCGAGCCGGCGGTACCCGTTGACGGTCGGGATGGCGAACAGCGCGATGTCCGCGGCGTGTTCGAGGAGCCCGGCGACGTAGCCGAGCCCCTCGTGCGACAGCAGGGCCGTGCCCTCCCGGGGTACGAAGGCGTTGCGGTCGGCGGCCGTGTCGAACAGCGACTGGTGCAGGTGCCAGCCGCTCGGGTCGAAGCGCTCCAGCCGGGGCAGCGCCATGAACGAGGCGTGGTGGCCGAGGCGGGCGCAGATCTGCTTGGCGACCGTACGGAAGAGCAGCATGGCGTCGGCGGCGTCGAGGCCGTTCATCGGGCTGAAGGTGAACTCCAGCTGGCCCGGCCCCGATTCGTGCTCGACGGTGCGCAGCGGCAGGCCGAGCTCGCGCAGGGCGCGCGCCAGCGGGGTGATGACGTGCATGAGGCCGTCGGTGAAGGTGTCGAGGTTGAACTGGTAGCCGCTGTTGACCGGTTCGACGGCGGGCGGTTCACCCTGCACGCCGAACCCGCCGACCGCCGCGGCGGCCGTGGCCGAGGCGGCCGCCGGGCCGTGCTCCCGGGCGCCGGCCAGCCGGGTCACGTACCACTCCACCTCCAGGCCGACGACGTAGCTCAGGCCGCGCTCGGCGGCCCGGGCGCACTGGCGGCGCAGCACGGCCCGGCTGGAGAGCGGGTGGGCGCTGCCGTCGCGCAGGTACTCGTCGGCGATGACCCAGCCGGTGGCCGCCTCGGTGTACGGCAGCACCTTGAAGGTGAGCGGGTCGGGGACGATCAGGAAGTCGCCGGCGCCGGTCAGTTCGGGGATGCCGATCCCGCCGCCGGGAGCGAAGAAGTCGACGCCCACGGCGTGGCCGGTGTCGAAGACGAACGGGCCGGGGCTCATGTCGATGCCGTTGCGCAGCGCCGTGCGGAAGGCGTCGACCGTGAGGGTCTTGGAGCGCATCAGCCCGTGCGGGTCGCCGAAGCCGACCCGGACGAACTCGAGGCCCGACAGGGTCTCCTCCAGGGCGTCCGCCGCGGACCGCTGCTCCGCGTTCCACAGGCCGTGCCGCTCGACGAAGCCGACGCTGCCGGTGGCGAAGCGGGCGTAGCGGCGCTCGCCGGCTTCCCGCGCGGTGGTGGGCTTCGTCATGTCGGTTCCCCTTCGGTTTCCGGGCGTGGTGCGGTGAGTGCTGCGTACTCGTGGTGCCAGGGGTGCGCCTGTTCCAGCTGGTACGCGGCGGCCAGGACCCGCAGGTCGTCATGGCGGCCGCCCACCAGTTGCAGGCCGACGGGCAGGCCCCCGGGCGAGCGGCCCGCCGGGACGGACACCGCGGGCTGGCCGGTCAGGTTGAACGTGTAGGCCTCGGGCGCCCACGCCAGCCAGGACAGGGCGCCCTTGCGGACCGGGTCCGGCGGCTCGTGGAGCTCGGCGGCGAACGGCTCGATGGCCACGGTCGGCATGGCCAGCAGGTCGTACCGCTCCATCAGGGCCTGGCTGCGGGCCCGCAGCACGGCCCGCGTCTCGTACGCCCTGGCCAGCCGGGCGGCGCTCAGCCCGCGCCCGTACCGGATGACCTCGAGCCGGCCCGGGTCGAGGCGGTCTGCGACCTCGTCCAGGTCGCGCGTGTGGGCAGCCGCCTCCCAGCCCGCCAGGATCGTCTCCAGCGCCGGGTACGGGTCCTCGAACGGCGGCGGGATCTCCTCGACCGTGTGCCCCCGGGCGGCCAGCGCCTCGACGGCACGCCGGGCGGCGGCCGCGATGCCGGGCTGCGGCGCGGGATCGCCCAGCGAGGGGATCCAGCCGATGCGCAGCCGCGGGAGCCGCCCGGCCGCGGCCTCGGGGTCCCCGGTCGGCTCGCCGGGCACCCCGAAGGACAGCGGATCGCCCGCGTCGTAGCCGGACATCACCTGCGTGAGCAGGGCCGCGTCGGCCACCGTCCGGGTCAGCGGCCCCAGGTGGGACAGCTCCTCCGGGCTCTGCGGGACGTACGGGATCCGGCCCAGCGAGGGCTTGAACCCGACGACCCCGCAGAACGACGCGGGGATGCGGATCGACCCGGCGCCGTCGGTGCCGGTGGCGCCCACGCCGATGCCCACGGCCACCGAGGCGGCCGCACCGGCGCTGGACCCGCCGGGCGTACGGGCGGGATCCCACGGATTGCGCGTCGGACCCTGCAGCCGGTTCACCCCGGCCGCGCTCCACCCGCCCTCGGTGGTGTTGGTCTTGCCGATGACCACGGCGCCCGCGGCCCGCAGCCGGGCCACGGCCGGTGCGTCCCGGCGGGGCACGGCGTCGGCGTGCAGCAGGGAGCCGCGGGTGGTCCGGACGCCCTCCGTCGGGGTCAGGTCCTTGACCGAGACGGGCATGCCGAGCAGCGGCCGGTCCGCCCAGACGGACTTCCCGTACCGGTGGAGCAGCCGGTCCGCGGCCTCGGCCTCGGCCGTGGCGCGCTCGCGGGCGAGGGTCAGGAACGCCCCGATCCGCGGCTCCCACCGGTCCAGCAGCGCGAAGGTGGCGGCCAGGTGCTCCGAGGGCAGCAGGCTGCCGTCCCCGTACGCCGCGCGGAGGCTGCGGATGTCGGCGTACTGCAGCTCAGGAGCCATGGAAGGCCCGGTACCAGCCGTTGTCGAAGTCGCCGACCTCCAGGCCCCGGTCGGCGGCCGCCTGGTGCAGCAGCGCCTGGATCCGGCCCGTCACCATGGCCGCCCGCAGGTGGTGCAGCTCGAACTCGGCGCCGGAGGTGCGCAGCAGCCGCAGGTCGTACAGGCCGGGACGGTACGCGCCCTCCAGCACGATGCCGAGCGGGACGCGCAGGGCGTGCCGGACGCCGAACGTGACGTGTCCGGTGTGGTGCTGGTCGGACCAGTTGGTGATGTCGGCCGTCATCGGCGCGAAGAACCAGTCGTCGCGGCCCGGGGACTCCTCGGTCCAGGACATGCTGTGCGGCAGGTAGTGCCAGGTGTTGTAGCGCATCCGCGCGCTGTACGCGGACAGGGTCCGGGCGAGTGCGGACCGGTCGTCGGCGAACTTCCGCGCGAAGGCGCCGCCGGGCGCGACGCAGCAGTAGAAGTCGCGGGTGGCCAGGGCTATCCGGTCCTCGGCCGGGTGGTCGCTGTGCAGCACGGCGACGCTCTTGGGGCCGCGGCCCATCACGACGTCGCAGTCCAGGGCGTCGGCCAGCGTCTCGAAGAACCGGTGGAGGAACCCCTCGTACGCGCTGGTGAACCCGGCGGGCGGGGCCAGCCGCAGGACGCGCTCCACGGCCTCCTCGGCGTACGCCCGCACCGTCTCGGGCGAGGCCGCGACGGGGAAGGGCCGGCCCGCGACGCCGGAGAGCAGGCCCGCCACCGGCGCCGGGAGCTCGTCCCAGCCCAGGGGCTCGGCCATGATCCGCTCCCGCTTGTGCAGGGAGGCGCCGTTGATCTCCCGGTAGAACACGGCGCCGCGGCGTAACAGCTCCGCCCGCCCGCCCGCGCAGGCGGCGGCCAGGGCGTCGAGCGCGGCGCCCGTCGGCTCGCCGGCGAGGTCCGGGAGCTCGGCCCCGTACGCCTCGATGCGCTCGCGGAGGAAGTCCGACAGCCGGTCCGGGGCCAGCTGTACGCCGTTGAACTCTTCGGCCCGGACCGGGGAACCCGAGCTGATGAGCGCGTACATGCACACGACGAAGGTGGCGTCCTCGGGGGACCAGTGCGCGGCCGGGGTCTCCCGGAGCGCGGTGAGCACGGACCCTTCGGCCCCCGGAGCCATCGAACGCCCGGGCAGATTGCTGAACTTGCCGAGGTTGCTGTAGAAGCGGTCGCCGACGTACAGCAGCACCGGGGCCATGTGGACCAGGGCGTGCGCGACGGCGTCGATCCGCTCGCGGACCGGCTCGGCGCCCTGCTGCGCGAGCCAGCGGTGGATCTCCTCGAACTGCAGCCGCTGGACGTCCTGGGCCAGGGTCCACAGCCGGCCCAGGGACTCCGGCCGGGACTGCCACTTGAGGGTGCCGAGCGGCTCGCCGTCCTCGCCGCCGGCGGGCTGCGTACCGGCCGGGACGACGCGCAGCCGCCCGGTCCCGGTCAGCACCAGCAGGTCCCCGGCGGCGCTGTCGGCGCCGGTGCCGGCTCCGGCGCGGGCCGGGCCATCGGCCCCGTCCCCGGCCTCGGGTCCGCCGGTCGGAGCGAAACCGGCCACCTGGGACTCGGCGATCTCCGTGTACACGCGCTCGCCGAGCCCCATGGCCGCTCGGCCGACCTGCTCGGGGACCATCCCGTCGAGGGTGGCCGCTATCCGTATCGCGTCGGCGGCCAGGCCGCAGGCACGCGCCCGCTCGGCGGCCGCCTTGACCTGGGCATCGAATCCGGGCGTCTTCAGCTGCATTGTCGTCACCTACGGAACGTCATTCGACGGCGGTTCGGGATCGGGGAAGGACGGCCGACCCCGCGGGGCCCGGGTTCAGCCGAGCGCATCGAGGGTCCATGCGGACTCGTGGCGGGTGAACCCGATGTGGGGGTAGTACGCGACGGCGGCCGGCGCCGAGAGCAGCACGAGCTTGGCCTGCGGCGCGGCCTCACGGGTGGCCCGGATCAGGTCCCGGCCCACGCCGCGCCGCTGGAACTCGGCGTCGACGGCGATGTCGCTCAGGTACGTGACGTACGAGCCGTCGGTGATCGAGCGCGCGATGCCGATGAGCCGGCCGTCGAGGCGCGCCGTGATCACGAGGTTGGCGCCGGCGAGCATCCGGGTGAACCGCTCGACGTCCTCGACGGGACGGCGTTCGCCGAGGGTGGACGCGCGGTACAGGGCGGTGACTTCGGTGACGTCGAGGCTGGCACCGACGACGGGCTCACACTTCCACATGGTCTTGCAGCTCCTTGCTCAGTTCGGTCAGTCGGGATTTCAGGTGGTCGCGGTTGCCGAGGAACCGCCGCGGGTCCATTTGCTCACCGGTGACGTCCACACCGCGGGAGCCGAGGCCCTCGGCGAGGCTCGTGCCGGTCTCCCACGCGTCGGTGGCCGCGGCCTGGACCAGCCGGTAGGCCTCCTCGCGGTCCCGGCCCCGGTCGACCAGGTCCAGGAACACCTCGGAGCTGTAGACCAGGCCCCGGGTGGCGTCGATGTTGCGCGCCATGCGCTCGGGGAACACCCGCAGCCCGCGCAGCAGCCCGGCGGCCGAGACGAGCTGGTAGTGGGCCACGGTCAGGCTGTCGGGCAGGATGACGCGCTCCACGGAGGAGTGCGCGAGGTCCCGCTCGTGCCACAGCGCGACGTTCTCGTAGGCCGCCCCGGCGTTGGAGCGCAGGATCCGGGCGAGGCCGCACAGCCGCTCGCTCGTCGTCGGGTTGCGCTTGTGGGGCATCGCGCTCGACCCCTGGTAGGCGCTGGTGCGCGGCTCGTCGACCTCCCCGACCTCGGTGCGCTGCAGCATCCGCATCTCGAGGGCGAACTGCTCGACGACGGCCCCCGTCACGGCGAGCGCGGACAGCAGCTCGGCATGCCGGTCGCGCGCCACCACCTGGGTCGGCATCGGCTCGACGCCGAGCCCGAGTTGCCCGCAGACCCGCTCCTCGACGTACGGGGAGATGTGCGCGTACGTGCCCACGGGCCCGGAGACGGTGCCCACGGCGACGGCGGCGCGGGCCGCGGTCAGCCGGCCGATGCTGCGGTGGAGGGCGAAGGCGTGCACGGCGAGCTTCTGGCCGAAGGTGGTGGGCTCGGCGTGGATGCCGTGGGTGCGGGCGATGCACACCGTGTCCCAGTGCTCCAGGGCGCGCTCCACGAGCAGTTCGGCGAACGTACGGGCGGCGTTCAGCACGAGGTCGCAACTGCGCGCCAGGATGTGTCCGAGAGAGGTGTCGACGAGGTCGTAGCTCGTCATCCCGTGGTGCACCCACCGGGCGGAGGCGGCCGGCATCGTCTCCGTGTAGGCCGCGAGGAACGCGAGGATCTCGTGGTCGCGGGTGAGCTCCAGCTCCCGGATGCGGGCGACGGCGGGGACGGGGGCGCGGCGGATGTCGTCCAGGCTGCCCTGGTCCACGACGCCCAGTTCGGCCTGGGCCGTGGTCGCGAGCACTTCGACGCGCGTCCAGGTCTCGTACTTGTGCTCCTCGGTCCAGAGCGCGGCCATCTCCGGAGTGGAATAGCGTTCGATCAAGGTCGGTTCTCCTCGGATCTCCCCGTGGGCCGGGGACCGAGGGGTGACGCACCTCGGGCGGCCGGGCGGGGGACGGGACGTGGGGGGTGTGGGGATCGTGCGGGGGCGGGTCGTGTCGTGGGGTCGTGGGGCTCAGGCGGTGAAGCCGAGCTCCGGTGGCAGGGCGGCAGCGGGAACGGCGGCTCCGGCTCCGGCGCGCACGGCCGGTCCGGGCCCGGGCGACGCGCTGGCCCGCAGCGGGACCAGCGCTCCGGCCGGCCTCGTGTACCAGGCGGCCAGTGCGTTCTGCACCGCGCCGTGCCGGCTCTGCATCGAGTCCACGTCGAACGTGAGCTCCCGCGCGTACAGCCGGACCAGCGGGTGGTACGAGAAGCGCACCCCGCTGCCCTGGACGAAGTCGGCGTCCAGCAGGTGCTGCGCGGTCAGCCGCTCGAGGGTCTCCTCCGCGCGGTCGTCCGGCAGGCCCAGCGCCGCCGCGGCCACCCGTACCGGGAACGAGGCCATCTCCAGCAGGCTGAGCAGCCGGAACGCCCTCCGCTCCGGGGCGTCCAGGGCGGCGTAGCCGACCGCCAGGCTCTCGCGGACGCCGAGGTCCCCGACCACCAGCTCGTCGAGCCTCCTGCGGTCCGACTCCAGCCGCCGGGCGAGCGTCTCCAGGCGCCAGTGCGGCCGCTCCAGCAGGCGCGCGCCGACGATCCGGATGGCCAGGGGCAGCCGCCCGCAGTACCGCACCAGGTCCTCCGCGGCCCCCTCCTCGGCCGCCACCCGCTCGCGGCCGACGATCCGGGCCAGGATCTCGCGGGACTCCTCCGCCGACAGCAGCCCGAGGCGTACGTGCCGGGTGCCGCCCAGGGTGGACAGCATCTCCAGGCTGGTCACCACGGCCGCACAGGTCGGCGAGGCCGGCAGCAGCGGCCGTACCTGGGCCTCGTCGCGCGCCCCGTCCAGCACGATCAGCACCCGCCGGTGGGAGAGCAGCCCCCGGTACAGGGCCACCAGGTCGGCGAACTCCGCGGGCACCGCGCCGGGGGCGACCCCGAGCGCGCGCACCAGCTCGCCGAGCACGTCGGCCGGCTCGCGGAAGCCCTCCCCGCGCTGGAGTTCGACGTACAGCTGGCCGTCGGGGAAGACGGGGCTGACGGCGTGGGCGACCCGGACCGCCATGGTGGTCTTGCCGACCCCGGCGGCCCCGTACAGGTTGAGCGTCTGCGGGACGGTGCGCTCCGCGCCGTCCCGGGAGACGTCCCGCAGCCGCTGGATCAGCTCCGCCTCGATGCCGGGCCGGGCGAATTCGGCGAGGCGCGGCGGGAGGGTGTACGGGGAGGCCGGACGCCCGGCGGCGCCGGCGACCCGGCGCGGGCCCCTGCCGCCACCGCCGTTGCCGCTCCCACTGCCGCCGCCGGCCGGGGCGCGCGGCGCCGGATCCGGCTCGCCGTCGGACCGGGCGGCGGGCCCGGCGAGGATCTGCCGGTGGGCGGCGCGGAGTTCCTCGCCGGGTTCCACGCCGAGTTCCTCCGACAGCAGGCGCCGGGCCTCCTGGTACGCGGCGAGGGCCTCGCCCTGCCGGCCCGCCTTGTACAGGGCCGTCATCAGCCGGCCCCACGCGCTTTCCCTGAAAGGGTGTTCGGATACGAGGGCCCTGAGCCGGGGCAGGACCTCGGCACAGCGCCCCACGGCCATTTCGGCGTCGGCCCAGCTTTCCGTGGCATTCAACCAGCGTTCGAGCAAGGCCGCCCCGTCACCCTGGTGGAGGTATTGCGAGGGGATGTCGACGAGCGGGGTGCCATTGGTCTGCTCCAACGCCGCCCGGAACAGCCCGGCGCGTTCGGCCGGTTCGGAGCTGAGTTCCGCCTTGTGCAGGAGGAGATTGAACCGGTCGAGGTCGAGCCGCTCGCCTTCGATCGCGATCGCGTAGCCGGAGGCCCGGCTGACGACAACGTCGGCGCCCAGCACCTTGCGCAGGCGGGCGATGTACCCCTGGAGCGTCTTGCGTGCGGTCAGCGGGGGTTCGCCGCCCCACAGCTGCTGGATGAGCTCCTCCGCGGTGAGGGTGCGGTTGGCGCGGAGCAGCAGGGCCGCCAGCACGACCCGGTGTTTCGCCTGAGGAATCTCTAATAACTCGCCGTTCCGCCGTACGGTCAGCGGACCGAATACATCGAACTGGAGATCGTCCAGCATGTGATGCCCCCGAAATTTCAAACCCACGGGCAAATGTGCAGGAGGCGGTCGCCCCTTGTGGAATTCAGCTCCGAGAATCGCCTTGCGCAATGTTCAGGACATCGTGCTGCGCGAGTTCCGTGAAGAGCTCGACGATGTCCTGCACCACGGATTCCTGATCGATCTCGTATTCCTCGGCGATCAGCGCGGCGATATCGCTCACGGTGCGCTTTCCGTCTATCTGCCGCCAGATGTGGGCGGCGGAGGCGGTCAGCTCGAAGAAGTGCTCGTACCCGCCGACCACCGTCGTGCCGCGGTGATTGCGGATCTTCACGTTCAGCGGGAGCGAGGCCACCGAACCGGGCCCCACCTGCAGGTTTTTATCGAGCGGAGTTTCGTCGAGCGGCATCAGACCGACACCTCCATGGAGATCCGCTGGCAGACGGCGATGGTCTCCTCGACCCACTTCTGCGGGTTGTCGGGGTCGAAGGAGCGCATCGTCTCGATGGCCCAGTACGCGTCGAACGGCAGCAGCCCGGGGTTGAGGATCTCCATGCGCCTGGCCCGCCACTTCGGCCACAGGCTGCCGAACTGGCCGAGGCTCGCCTGAAGCGCGTCGACGGAGTGGTTGAAGGCGTTCTTGGTCGCGATGACCGCGCTGTACAGGTCGCCCCTGGCGATCTGGCCGGCCGCGTCCTCGGTGTAACTGTCGGCCTGCTTGAGCGAGTTCACGATCAGCACCGACCGGTGGGCCGAGGCCGCGAGCCGCTCGCGGGTGGCCGTCAGCCAGGCGCCGTCATCGGCGGCGGCGGCGTACGGGAGCCGCTCCAGCATGGCGATCTCGTGGTAGCTCAGGGTGCGCCAGGTGCCCTGGTCGTCGGCGAACTGCTCCTGGGAGACCTTCGAGAGGACCTGCTCCAGCTGGGACGAGGTCCAGTACTCGATGTCCCATCGGCGGCCGTCCACGAACGTGCCCTCGTACTGGAGCGTGTTCGGTTCCAGAGCGACGTGGTTGGTCTCGTCGATCGTGCTGACCCAGACGTCCTTGGTGACCACGTGGACGTCGAGGTCGCTGGTGGGGTTGCCCCAGCCTCTGATCAAGGAGCCGCTCGCGAACACCGTCTCGTACTCGTCCGGGAGCAGGTTGCGGCTCCCTAACGCAGCGATTACCCCGGAGGTGTCATACGTCATGAGGCACGGCCCTTCCCCGTCTCGGCCCGCCTCGACCGAGATCATCGGCCGGCGGCGCGCTCTGGTTCCACTTGGGTCGCCGCCACGGAGTCCGAGCGGGCGGCGCACCTCGGAAAGGTGATCTCCGATCCCGAGGTCAATTCCGGCACACCCGAAAAATCGGCTGGCCATTTTTGGACTCTAGCAATGATCGTTAACGCCGCGGCAGTCCGAATGATGCGACGTCAGTCACATTACACAACTCTTGAACTTTTTTGCAGGTCAGCATATTGACGCTTCTTCAGCCGAGTCCAGAAGCAACTCGTGGCGAGAATTGGGCTTTACACAGCAGGTGTCGTGAGGTCTGTAAGGAGAACATCAGGAATGCGGAACGGGCCCGACGACCGGCCGCAATCCGCGGGCGCACGGTGGACACGGCTCCGCCCCGGCCGCTGCGGCGGCGCCGCGATGGGCCCCGCGCAGACGCGGGCGGCGCACGGACGCGCGCAGGTTCTCGCCACCGGTGGCGAGGATTCCGCGGCGAAATCAGCGGGCGACGCGGTCCCGGCCTACGTGTCGCTCCCGGATCCGGCGGCCAGGGCGGCGAGTTCGGCCCGGGTCAGCGCGAGGAACTCGGCCGAGGCCCGGACCTCCACCCCGCGTTCCTCCGCCACCGCCCGGAGGTGGTCGAGGACCGCCCCGACCGTGGGGAGGGAGCCGAGCGGGCGCAGCAGCCACAGGCGGCCCGGCGGCCGGTGCGGGAGGCCGAGCTCCGTGAGGACCTCCTCCGCCTCCCAGTCGAGGTCGTGCAGGTCGGGCTCGGCGAGCGGGACGGCCTCCACGGCGGTGATGTGCCCGTGGCCGTCCAGCCGGGTCTCCACCGCCCAGTGCGTGGAGCGGTCCGGGATCCAGGTCCGGGCCGCCGGGGGCCACACGTACGGGAGGAACACCCACAGCATGTCCTCGGGCGCGGGCTCCCAGCCGAGCACCTCCAGCTCCCGGACCTCGGGCAGCCGGTCCGGCTCCTGCTCGCTGCGGCCGGTGCGGCGCAGCGCGAGCGGGTGCGGTGTTCCGTCCTCGTCCCACGAGTCCCACGACATGCGCGCAGGCTACCGCCGGCGCGGGCGCGGGCCTACGACCGCCGGAAGTCGACCTCCGACGGCGGCTCCCCCGGCCAGTTCAGCCGGGCCGGCGCCGGCCGCGTCTCGGCGAGGACCCTCCCGTGCGAGACGACGTACCGCGGCCGGACCTGGCGGCGGAGCGCCTCGGCGGGGGTCTCGGCCGGCAGCAGCACGAAGGAGGCGGGCGCGCCCTCCGCGATGCCGTACTCCGCGCCGGACAGGCCCAGCACCCGCGCCGCACGCTCCGTCACCATCTCGAAGGCCACCGGGATCTCCTCCGCTCCCGTGAGCTGCGCCGCGTACAGCCCGACGAGGGCGGTCTGGAGCGGGTTGCCGGTGCCGAGCGCGTTCCACGGGTCCATCACGTCGTCGTGGCCGAAGGCCACGTTGACCCCGGCGGCCAGCATCTCCTTGACCTGGGTGAGGCCGCGCCTCCTGGGGTAGCCGTCGAAACGCCCCTGGAGGTTGAGGTTCGCGAACGGGTTGGAGACCAGGTTGATCCCGGAGCGCGACAGCAGCCGCTGGAGTTTGAAGCTGTACGCGCCGCCGTAGGAACCCATCGCCGTCGTGTGCGAGGCCGTCGCCCGCTCCCGCAGCCCGGTGCGCAGCGCGAGCGCGGCCAGCACCTCCACGAACCGGGACTGCTCGTCGTCGATCTCGTCGCAGTGGGCGTCCACGCGCAGCCCGCGCTCCTCGGCCACGGCGAAGGCGATGCCCAGCGACGCCACCCCGTCCTCCCGGGTGTCCTCGAAGTGCGGGATCGCCCCGACGACGTCGGCGCCCCGTGCGACCGCCTCGCGCAGCAGCACCTCGCCGTCCGGGAAGGAGACGATGCCCTCCTGCGGGAAGGCGACGATCTGCAGGGTCAGGAACTCCCGGACCCGGTCGCGGACCTCCAGCAGCGCGTCGAGCGCGGTGAGCCCGGGGTCGGTGACGTCGCAGTGCGTCCGTACGTGCAGCACCCCCTGGGCCGCCTGCCAGCGCAGCACCTCCGTGGCCCGGGCGACGACGTCCTCGCGGGTCAGGGTCTGCTTGCGCTCGCTCCAGCAGGCGATGCCCTCCCACAGCGTCCCGGAGGCGTTCGGGCGCGGCTCGCCCGCGGTCAGGGCCGTGTCCAGGTGGATGTGCGGCTCGACGAAGGGCGGCGACAGCAGTCCGCCGTGCGCCTCGATCAGCACGCCGGTGGCCGGCGGCTCCTTCTGGTCGTCGTACGGGACCACCCGCGCGATCCGGCCGTCCTCGGCGGCCTCGACGTCGTACAGGCCGTCGGTGTGCAGCAGCCGGGCGCCCCGGACGATCATCCGCATGCGGCCACCCTACGACCGTGGCCCGTGGTTTCCGGGGAAACCACAGGCCACGACCGGTGAATCGGCAACGGCGGCGGCTCAGCCGCGCTTGGCCTGGGCCTTCTGCTGCATGCCCCTCGTCTTCGCCGCGACGGACTGCACGTCTCTGACCGCGGCCTTGGCGCGCGCCTCGGCCGCCGTGTTCTTCGCCCGTTCGTGCGCGCGCTCCGCGGCCTGCGCGGTGCCGGTACGAGCCTTCCTGGCCATGATCACTCCTCCTCGGGACACGCCGGAGGGCCTACGCCCCCACTGTCCCTCCGTTCGCAGGAGGCGGCATCCGGGGCGGGGGGCCAGGGTCAGCCGCGCCCACCCTTACGGCGCTGCTCGCGCATCCGGTCTTCCTTCATGGCCTCCGTCTGGGCCAGTCGGACGTCCTCGATCAGCTGCGCCGGCTTCTGCGGGGTCCCGGACTCCGACGACCGAAGGTTCTCCTGAGTCGACTCCTTGCGCTGCTTCGCCATGATCGCTCCTCACTGGAAAACGGCTGGGTGGGACCCCGCCCACGCTGCCCCCTCCGGCCCTTCACGACCATCCGGCAGCGCCAATCGGGTTACATGGGGGGCATGACTGACAACACGGCCATGCCGGACTGGGAGAAGCGCTTCCGGGCGCCGCGCGTCGGGTTGCCCGACTGGGCCGAGGACGCACCGGACCGCTCGCTCTTCGTCTCGAACGCCACCGGGACCTACGAGCTCTACGCCTGGGACCGCGCCACCGGCACGCAGCGGCAGGCCACCGACCGCCCCAACGGGACCACCGACGGGACCCTCTCGCCCGACGGCGAGTGGATCTGGTGGTTCTCCGACACCGACGGCGACGAGTTCGGCACCTGGGTGCGCCAGCCCTTCGCGGGCGGCCCCGACGAGCCGGCCACCCCCGGGCTGGAGCCCTCGTACCCCGGCGGGCTCGCCATCGGGCGCGACGGGACCTCGGTCGTCGGCCGCTCCACCGACGAGGACGGCTCGACCATCCACGTGGTGCGGCCGGACGCCGCCGAGCCCGTGGTGATCTACCGGCACCGGGAGTCGGCCGGCGTCGGCGACCTCTCCCACGACGGCACCCTGATCGCGATCGAGCACACCGAGCACGGCGACGCCATGCACTCGGCCCTGCGCGTGGTCACCCTCGACGGCGCCACGGTCGCCGAGCTCGACGACTCCCGCGGCGGCACGGTGGAGCTGGGCCTGGAGGTGCTCGGCTTCGCGCCGGTCGCCGGCGACACCCGGCTGCTGGTCGGCCACCAGCGGCGCGGCCGCTGGGAGCCGATGGTCTGGGACGTGGCCACCGGCGCCGAGCAGGACCTGGCGATCGGGCTGCCGGGCGACGTGAGCGCCGAGTGGTACCCGGACGGCTCCGCACTGCTGATCGCGCACAGCTTCGAGGCGCGCAGCGAGCTCTGGCGCTACGACCTGGCCGCACAGGAGCTCGCCCGGGTGGACACCCCGCCCGGCACGGTCTCGGGCGCGACGGCCCGGCCCGACGGCACGGTCGAGTACCAGTGGTCCTCGGCGGCCGAGCCCGCTTCCGTACGGTCCACCGCGGGCGGGATCGTCCTGGACCCGCCGGGGTTCCGGGCACCCGGCTCGGTGCCGGTGGAGGACGTGTGGGTGGACGGCCCCGGTGGGCGGATCCACGCGCTGGCGCAGCGGCCCGTGGGCCACGGCGACGGCCCCTTCCCGACGATCTTCGAGGTGCACGGCGGGCCCACCCACCACGACAGCGACTCCTTCGCGGCGACCCCGGCGGCCTGGCTGGACCACGGCTTCGCGGTGGTCCGGGTCAACTACCGGGGCTCGACGGGCTACGGCCGCGAGTGGACCGACGCCCTCAAGCACCGCGTCGGCCTGATCGAGCTCGAGGACATCACGGCCGTCCGGGAGTGGGCGGTGGCCTCCGGCCTCGCCGACCCGGCGCGCCTGGTGCTCTCCGGCGGTTCCTGGGGCGGCTACCTGGCCCTGCTGGGCCTGGGCATGCAGCCCGAGGCCTGGGCCGTGGGGCTGGCCGCCGTACCCGTCGCCGACTACGTCACGGCGTACCACGACGAGATGGAGGCGCTGAAGTCCCTGGACCGCACCCTCTTCGGCGGCACGCCGGAGGAGGTCCCGGAGCGCTTCGAGGCGTCCTCCCCGCTCACGTACGTCGACGCGGTGAAGGCCCCGGTCCACATCGCGGCGGGCCTCAACGACCCGCGCTGCCCGATCCGGCAGATCGAGAACTACGTCGACCGGCTGGCGGCGCGCGGGGCGGTGCACGAGGTGTACCGGTACGACGCCGGCCACGGCTCGCTCGTCGTGGAGGAGCGGATCAAGCAGGTCCGGATGGAGCTGGAGTTCGTGCAGAAGCACCTGCCGCAGTAAGGCGTGACCCGGCCCCGGCCCCGGTGATCCGGTGCACCCCCCGTACGGTGGTGGGGTGCACCGGTTTCTCCTGACCCCGCGGTGGTGGGGGATCAACGTCTTCGTCGCGCTCGCCGTCCCCGTCTGCCTGTTCATGGGGACCTGGCAGCTCGGCCGGTTCGAGGACCGCGTCGACAGCCACAAGGAGGCGGCCGGGGCACGCCCCGCCGACCAGGTGGCCGCGCCGCTGGACTCCCTGCTCCCGGTGGACAAGAAGACCTCCGGACGGCTCGCCTCCGTCTCCGGCGAGTACGCCGACCAGCTGCTGGTCCCCGAGCGCCGGCTCGACGGGAAGGCCGGCTTCTACGTGCTGACCCTGCTGCGGACCGACACCGGCAAGGCCGTCCCCGTGGTCCGGGGCTGGCTGCCGGGCACGGCGGACGCGGCCCGGGCTCCGGCCGCACCGGCCGGGCGGGTCGAGGTGACGGGCGCGCTCCAGGCGTCGGAGAGCGCCGGCAGCAAGGGCGTGTACGCCTCGGGCGGACTCCCGGCCGGGCAGCTCGGGGTGATCGGGGCGGCCTCGCTGGTCAACCTCGTGCCGTACGGGCTGTACGACGCCTGGCTGACGGTGCAGACCCCGGCGGACGGGCTGACCCCCGTGCCCGCGCAGGCTCCGAGCAACACCGGGCTCGACCTGAAGGCCTTCCAGAACCTCGGCTACACCGGCGAGTGGTTCGTCTTCGCCGCCTTCGTGCTGTTCATGTGGTTCCGGCTCTACCGGCGCGAGGTGGAGACCCTGCGCGACGCCGAGGCGGGGCTGCTGCCGGAGCCTGCCGACCGTTCGACGGAGCCCGCCCCCGCTACGGCTTCGGCGCGTCCAGCGGAATGACGCCCGTCCGGTAGACCGTCCCCCCGCACGCCGCGGGAATCGTCGTCTGCGTGGTCGGCGCCCCCGGCAGCGCCGTGTTCGGCGTGTGGGTCACCTCCACCCCGGTGTCCGGGGCGGTACCGCCGGTGTCCGGCGCCGGGCCGGCCGCGGCGGCGGCGTCCGAGGCGCGCTGTCCGGTGTCCTGGGCGCCGTCCACCGGGGGCTTGGGGCCCGGGTCGGGCGAGGCCGCCGGGCAGGACTGCGCCGAGGGCACCCACGCGAAGCGGACCTCGTACGCCGTGTGCGGCTGGAGCAGCAGCAGCGGCGTCTCCGCCGACGGGTCGGGCAGCCCGGCCGCCGGATCCCCCGCCGTGTGGCCGACCACGCTGACCCCCGAGTCCTGGCCGGGCGCGGAGGCCGTCACCGAGGCCGCGGTCACGGTGTCCGGGCCGATGACGGTGCAGCCGCGCGGCGAGACGTTGGTGACCTTGAAGCTGCCGTACACCTTGCCGTCGGCCTCCGGGGCCTTGGCGCTGCCCTGCACGCCGAGCTGCTCCGCGCTGCACCCGGGCAGTCCGGTCGCCGCCGCCGGGGGCATCGGGCCGGTGCCGGCCGAGGCGCCCGCCGAGGCGCCCGCGGTGGCCGGGCCGTCCGTACCGCCGCCGGTCGGGGACCCGCCGTACTCCTGGTCCTGGTGCACGCCGGCGCCCGTCTCCACGCCCTTGCCGGCGGCCCCGGCGGACTTGGAGGGGGAACCCGGGCCGTTCTGGTGCGGGTCGGAGGTGCTGCCGGCCGCCGTGGCGCCGGGCTCCTCGCCGTGCCCGGCCATGGCGGAGTGGCCGGCCGCGCCGCCCTCGGCACCGGTGATGTGCAGGTGCAGCGCCGCCGGGATCGCCGTCCCGGCCAGCAGCACGGCCGCCGCCGCCCCGACGAGGGCCTGCCGCTTGCGGGTCCTGCGCACGGGGACGGCGTACCGCAGCCGCTCGAGCGCGCCCTCGGAGGGCTCCAGTGCCTCGACGGCCCCGCGCAGCAGGCTCCGCAGCGCCTGCTCCTCGCCCGCCCCGGCCGGCGGAGTGTGGTCGTCCCTCATGACTGCGCAGCCTCCATCGCCACCCGCAGCGCGGCAATGCCCCGCGATCCGTACGCCTTGACCGAGCCGAGCGAGACGCCGAGCGTCTCCGCGACCTGGGCCTCCGTCATGTCCGCGAAGTACCGCAGCACCAGCACCTCGCGCTGACGCCGCTGGAGTCCGCGCATCGCCTTGATGAGATCGTCCCGTTCCAGCTGGTCGTACGCGCCCTCTTCGGCACTGGCCATGTCCGGCATCGGCTTCGAGAGCAGCTTGAGGCCGAGGATGCGGCGGCGCAGCGCGGAGCGCGAGAGGTTGACGACGGTCTGGCGCAGATACGCCAGTGTCTTGTCCCGATCGCGAACCCGGTTGCGGGCCGAGTGGACGCGGATGAACGCCTCCTGGACGACGTCCTCGCAGGAGGCGGTGTCGTCGAGGAGCAGCGCGGCCAGGCCGAGCAGCGAGCGGTAGTGGGCCTGGTAGGTCTCGGTGAGGTGGTCGACCGTGGTGCCGGCGACGACGGCCGGCTCGGCGACGGCCGGCTCGGCAGCGACCGCCGCGGCAGCGGCCTGCTCGGTGGCGGCGGACGCCTCCTCCCCGCTCCCCGCGGCCTCCGCGCTATCGCGGGGCGCGGGCACGCGGCCGCCCCGGGTCGGTACGGCGGGGGGTGCGGCGAGCGGCGGCACCGCGGACTGCGGGACGGGAACGATCACCGGGTGGCCACCGGACGCGGGCACACGGAAAGGCCGGCGCGGCGCACTGATTGCGCTGCGCGCCGGTACGACGGCGAAGTCGAGAAGTGCCTCTGCCACGCCGGTTGGACACGCGTCCCCCCACCAGGGTTGTACGCGCGAGGCAGCCTCACCAGCAAAATCCCTCTTGCCCTCATGCGTACCCGCTCTTCCTGATTGCCCTGCCCGTCTCCAGGCGGCAGTCAGGCCATCACCTTGATCAAGGGATCAGCACTGATCCTACAAAGTGAATTACGCGGATTCACCAGCGATCAGTTCCGCGATCCGAGTGGCATTCAGGGCGGCCCCGTTGCGGAGATTGTCGGCGCACACGAAGAACTCCAGGGAGCGCGGATCGTCGAGCGAGGCCCGCAGCCGCCCCACCCACGCCGGATCCGTCCCCGCCGCGTCCACCGGAGTCGGGAACTCCCCCGCCGCCGGGTCGTCCACGACGACCACGCCGGGCGCGGCCTCCAGGATCTCCCGGGCGTGCGAGGCGTTCACCTCGGCCTCGAACCGCGCCCGTACGCTCAGCGAGTGCCCGGTCAGCACCGGCACCTGTACGCAGGTCACCGCCACCGGCAGCGCGTCCAGGTGCAGGACCCGGCGGGTCTGCGCCCGTACGGCCAGCTCGTGCGAGGACCAGCCGCCGTCCCGCAGCTCGCCGGACCACGGGACCACGTTCAGGGCCAGCGGAGCCGCGAAGGGGCCTGTGTCCTCGCCCACGGCACGGCGCACGTCCCCGGTCTGCTCCCCCAGGGAGGTCCCGGCGACGAGCGACAGCTGGCGCCGCAGCGCCTCGGAGCCGGCCCGGCCGGCCGCGCTCGCGGCCTGGTACGAGGACACGGTCAGGTCGGCCAGCGCGTACTCGGCGTGCAGCGCGCCCAGGGCCGCGATCATCGAGGCGGTGACGCAGTCCGGGCTCGCGACGATCCCGCGCGGCCGCGTCCGTACGGCCTGCGCATTGACCTCGGGCACCACGAGCGGCACCTCGGGGTCCTCCCGGAAGGCCGCGGACTGGTCGACGGCGACGGCCCCGCGCGTCACGACGACGGGGGCCCAGCGTGCCGAGACCTCGGCCGGCGTCAGGAACAGCACCACGTCGCCCTGCCCGAAGCCGTCGAAGGCGTCCTCGGTGAGGGCGAGCACCTCGCTCTCCTCGCCGCGCACGGCCAGCGTGCGGCCGGCCGAGCGCGTGGAGGCGATCAGGCGTATGTCGCCCCAGACGTCCGCCCGCTGGGACAGGATCTGGAGCACCACGGAGCCGACTGCTCCGGTCGCCCCGACCACGGCGAGCGCCGGAGCCGGGGTCGACCGGGTCGCGGTCATCGTCCGGTGCCTCCGTAGACGACGGCCTCGTCGCTGTCGGAGTCGAGGCCGAAGGCCGTGTGCACGGCGCGGACGGCCTCGTTGACGTCGTCCTGGCGGGTCACGACCGAGATGCGGATCTCGGAGGTCGAGATCAGCTCGATGTTCACGCCCGCGTCGGACAGGGCCTGGAAGAACGAGGCGGTGACGCCCGGGTTCGTCTTCATGCCCGCGCCGACCAGGGAGATCTTGCCGATCTGGTCGTCGTAGCGCAGGGAGTCGAAGCCGATCTTGCCCTTCGCCTTCTCCAGGGCCTCGATGGCCTTGTGGCCCTCGGCCTTGGGGAGGGTGAAGGAGATGTCCGTCAGGCCCGTGGACGCGGCGGACACGTTCTGCACGATCATGTCGATGTTGATCTCGGCGTCCGCGATGGCGCGGAAGATCGCCGCGGCCTCGCCCGGCTTGTCCGGGACGCCGACGACCGTGATCTTGGCTTCGGAGACGTCGTGAGCGACTCCGGAGATGATGGCGTGCTCCACCTGCTCGTCCCCTTGCGGATTCTCGTTGCTGACCCAGGTGCCCGGCAGTCCCGAGAAGGACGAGCGGACGTGGATCGGGATGTTGTATCGGCGTGCGTACTCGACACAGCGGTGCAGAAGCACCTTGGAACCGG
Source organism: Streptomyces katrae (assembly GCF_000717655.1). Lineage (GTDB taxonomy): Bacteria > Actinomycetota > Actinomycetes > Streptomycetales > Streptomycetaceae > Streptomyces > Streptomyces katrae_B. The sequence goes on along the minus strand of NZ_JNZY01000022.1, from coordinate 53,201 downwards.
AGGCGGCGAGCTCCAGCATGTCCTCGGAGGAGATCCAGTCGATCTTCCGGGCCTTCTTCACGACGCGGGGGTCCGCGGTGAAGACGCCGTCGACGTCGGTGTAGATCTCGCAGACCTCGGCGTCCAGCGCCGCGGCGAGCGCGACGGCGGTCGTGTCCGAGCCGCCCCGGCCGAGGGTGGTGATGTCCTTGCTGTCCGCCGACACGCCCTGGAAGCCGGCGACGATGGCGATGTTGCCCTCGTCCAGCGCAGTGCGGATCCGGCCCGGCGTGACATCGATGATGCGCGCTTTGTTGTGGACCGAGTCGGTGATGACGCCTGCCTGGCTACCGGTGAACGACTGGGCCTCGTGGCCCAGGTTTTTGATCGCCATGGCCAGCAGGGCCATGGAGATGCGCTCTCCGGCGGTCAGCAGCATGTCGAATTCGCGCCCGGCAGGCATCGGGGATACCTGCTCGGCGAGATCGATCAGCTCGTCCGTCGTGTCGCCCATCGCGGAAACCACGACGACCACTTGGTGGCCGTTCTTCTTGGCATCCACGATCCGCTTGGCGACGCGCTTGATGCCTTCGGCATCGGCTACGGAGGAGCCTCCGTACTTCTGCACGACAAGGCCCACGTGCGCTCCTCGCTCAGTCCGTCTCATTGCTGGTGCAGTGTAACGAGCGGCCGCGATCCGACCGCTTCGTACCACATCATGAGACGAACAGATCAAAGCCCGGGTTCCCGGCCGGCCCGCCGGGTTCCCTACTTCCCGTGCACGCCCAGCCGGGCACCGATTTCCTCGGCCATCACCCGTCCGGCCTGCTCGGCGAGGTCGTCCTCGGCCAGGTCCTCGTCGGTGTCCAGGCCGTCCAGGGCTTCCAGCGGCTGGTTCAGGCGTACGTGCGCCACCAGCGACTGCAGGGCCCGCAGGGTGGCCGAGGTCGTCGGTCCCCAGTTGGTGAAGTACGAGAACTGCCACCACCACAGCGCCTCGGTCGTCCGGCCCGCGCGGTAGTGCCCCAGCCCGTGCCGCAGGTCCGCCACGACGTCGGCCAGATCGTCGGAGATCCGGTGCGCGACCGGGGTCTTGCGCGGCTCGTAGGGGTCGAAGACCTCGGAGTACACGTCGACCGGCTCCAGCATGTACGCGAACCGCTCCCGCAGCTCCTCCACGTCCGGCTCCGGGCCGAGGTCGGGCTCGTAGCGCTCGTCGGGCAGGACGTCCTGGTACGCACCCAGGCGGCCGCCCGCCAGCAGCAGCTGGGACACCTCCAGCAGGAGGAAGGGCACCGCGCTGTCCGGGTCCTCGCCCTTGGCCACCTCGGTGACCGCGACGATGAAGGACTCGATCTGGTCCGCGATCTGGACGGCGAAGTCGTCCGGGTCCTGGCCCAAGGCGTGCAGCGTTGCGTCAGACATCGAGAAGTCGCCTTCCTTCAAAGGCCCGCCCGAGCGTGACCTCGTCCGCGTACTCCAGATCTCCCCCGACGGGGAGCCCGCTGGCCAGGCGGGTGACCTTCAGGCCCATGGGCTTGATCATGCGGGCGAGGTACGTGGCGGTCGCCTCGCCCTCCAGGTTCGGGTCGGTGGCGAGGATCAGCTCGGTCACCTCGCCGTCCGCCAGGCGCGCCAGCAGCTCGCGGATGCGCAGGTCGTCCGGTCCGACGCCCTCGATCGGGCTGATCGCGCCGCCGAGGACGTGGTACCTGCCCCGGAACTCGCGGGTCCGCTCGATCGCGACGACATCCTTCGGCTCCTCGACCACGCAGATGACCGTGGTGTCGCGGCGCGGATCGCGGCAGATGTTGCACCGCTCCTCCTGCGCCACGTTCCCGCACACGGCGCAGAACCGGACCTTGTCCTTCACCTCGAGCAGCGCGTGCGCGAGGCGGCGGACGTCGGTGGGCTCGGCCTGCAGGATGTGGAAGGCGATCCGCTGCGCGCTCTTGGGCCCGACGCCGGGCAGCCTGCCCAGTTCGTCGATCAGGTCCTGGACCACGCCTTCGTACACGGACTGCCTTCTTTCGGTAGGGGTGGGGGGGGACTAGAACGGGAGGCCGGGGATGCCGCTGCCGCCGCCCAGGCCCTGGGCCAGCGGGCCCAGCTTCTCCTGCTGCAGCGCCTGGGCGTTCTCGTTGGCCGCCTGGACCGCCGCGACGACCAGGTCGGCAAGGGTTTCGGTGTCTTCCGGGTCCACCGCCTTCGGGTCGATGACCAGCGCACGCAGCTCACCGGAACCGGTGACGGTCGCCTTCACCAGGCCGCCGCCGGCCTGGCCCTCGACCTCGGCCTGCGCAAGCTCTTCCTGCGCTGCGGCGAGGTCCTGCTGCATCTTCTGGGCCTGCTGGAGCAGCTGCTGCATGTTGGGCTGGCCACCACCGGGAATCACAGGTCACTCACTCCGTCACGCTCGGTCCAAGCCTGGGGCAGCTTGGTCAATCCGAGCCTACGTGCTCCCCGCGCGGCGCGCCCTACGCCGTGAGGACCAACTCTTTCGAGTGAGGGACGGGGCGTGCGCGTACCTGCTGGAGACCTCCTTGCGGGCGGAAAACCGGGGATTCGTCGCCCATCGGCCGCCATTCGAAGGTAGGAAGAGCATGCGCATCATTGCGCACACGCGCACCACCACACGTCAGCGCAGGCAGAGGGAGTGCCGGGTGAGCCAGCCGGAGATGCAGCCCGAGGGGCCACCCCGGGATCCCCGGGAACCCCGGGAGGAGGGCAGCGGACCGATGGCGGCGGGCGATCTGACCGGCGGACCGTTCCCCCTCGGGGACTGGGGCGAGCCGGCCGAGCGGCTGGACGAGCTCTACCGGCGGGTCGAGGCCGATGCGCTGCGCACCGCGGAGTGGTATCTGTCCGACCGGGCGTGGAAGCGCCGGGGCGCACGGGTCCTGCGGGTCGGCGCGGCGGCGGGGGCGATCGCCGGTGCCTCGATGCCGCTGCTGGAGCTCACGGGGGCCGCTCAGGGCGCGATGCCGTACGGCTACCTCTCGCTGCTGCTGGCCGCGGCGTGCCTGGCCTGCGACCGGTTCTTCGGCCTGACGTCGGGCTGGATGCGGGACGTCGCCACGGCGCAGGCGGTGCAGCGCCGCCTCCAGACGCTCCAGTTCGACTGGGCCTCGGAGAACGTACGGGAGGTCCTGGGCCCCACGGAAGGCACGGCGAGCGAGGCGGCGGAGCGGTGCCTCACCGTGCTGCGCCGCTTCTCGGAGGACGTGACGGAGCTGGTGCGGTCCGAGACCGCGGAGTGGATGGTGGAGTTCTCCTCGGGCCCGGCGCCGCTGGTCATGCAGTCGCTCGGCGCCCCGCGCTGGTCATGCAGCCGCTCGGCCCCCCGCCCCCCCGGGCCGATCCCGCCCCCCCCCCGAGCCGCTCCCCCCCCCCCCCGGGCACCCGCCCCAACATGCCCCGCCAACGCCCCCCGGAACAGCCCCGCTGACGCTCCGGGCCGGGCTCCGCCCCACTGGCGTTCGAAGCGCGGGGGTCCGGCGGCCGCAGCGCACAGCGGCCCCGCACGCGAAATCCAGCCCCGCCGGCGTGTGAGGCGCGGGGGTCGGCGGCCACAGCGCACAGCGGCCCCGCACGCGAAACCCAGCCCCGTCGGCGTGTGAGACGCGGAGGTGCGGGGGCCGCAGCGCACAGCGGCGCCGCACGCGAAATCCAGCCCCGCCGGCGTTTGAGGCGCGGGGGTGCGGGGGCAGCGCCCCCGCCACGGTGCCGCACCCGGACGCGGGGTCCGGGGCCCTGCCCCGGGAGACGGAGAAAGGGCGGGGCGGGGAGAAGGCTCCGCGCAGCGGAACCCGGCACCCCCGCCCCGGCCACTGCGGCGCTCAGCTGAAGATGATCATCGAGCCCTGCCCCAGGCTCCGCGTCGCAGCCGCATGCAGCCCCAGCCAGACGTGCCGCTCCCGTGCAAACGGACTCTCGTCATAAGGAATCGGCCCCGCCGGCTCCTCCAACGACGTGGCCCGCCCCGGTGCCGCCGGCGCCACCGGCGGATTCCCCGGGTCGATCCCGATCGCCGGCGCCACCACCATCAGCTCTCGCAGCAACCCCTGCGCCGACCCCAGCGGCCCGCCCCCGGCCAACAGCTCCTCGTTCGCCAGCGGAACCGCAAAGTCCACCGGCACGTACGCCCCCGCGTGGTCGTAGTGCCACACCAGATGCGACTGCTGCGCCGTCGGCTCGAACATCTCCAGCAGCTGCTCGTAGTCCCCGCCCAGCTCGTCCACCGGCGTCACCGGCAGCCCGCAGATCTGCAACAGGTACGCCCGCCGCAGGAAGTGCAGGGCGTCGTAGTCGAAGCCGGCGACGGGGGCCACGTCCCCGCTCAGACCCGGCATGTACGCGAACACGGGCACGGACGGCAGCCCCGCCTCGCCCAGCGCCTTGTCGTACGAGGCGATCTCTTCCGCGAAGGGGTTGTCGGGGCTGTGGCACAGCACGTCGACAAGGGGGACCAGCCACAGGTCACAGGCCACGCGGGCTCCGATCAGTCGTTGTCGCCGATCCGGCCAGCGTAGTGTGCCGAACACCCTCCGCGAAGGGCTGCGCAGAACCTGGGGCGCAGCCCTTGGCGAACCTGCGGCGGAACAGCGGCCGCGACCAGGCGGAACCCGCGCCCCGGGCGCCCGCTACACCTGCCCCGGACCCACCCTCCAGACCCACACGTCCTGCACCTTCTCCGGCTGCCGCCCGATCAGCTCGCTGATCATGTCCCGCAGCTCGACCCCCCGGTCCTGGAACGGCAGGACGACCGCGCCCGCCTTCCAGAACTCCAGGTCCTGCCGGGCCTGCTCCCGCCACTGCGGGGTGATCTCCGGCGGCTGCGCCCCGTACCGGACGTCCCGCAGGAGGTTCGAGAGGTGCCGCGGGGTGGCCCCGTAGATGCCGATCCGGTCGGGCCCCCACGGGCCGTTGAAGTAACCGCCGGCCAGCCGGAAGCCGAAGTCGGCCTCGACCTGCCAGTGCAGCGCGTCCGCTTGTCCCGGGTCGGGCAGCGGAACCGGAACGAGTGCCTCGCCTTCTTTGACGTAGCCCTTCCACGCGCCCGAGGCGATGAACGCCGGCACCGGCGCCCGCTCCCGTACGGCCAGCGGCAGCGGCAGCACCGGGATCAGCGCGGCCGCCACCCCGAGCAGGCCGAGCGTGCGCAGCTCGCGCGTCCGGACCCGTACGATCCGGTCCAGCGCGAGCGCGAGCAGGACGCCCAGCACCGGGGCGCACACCATCGCCACGCGCCCCTCGATCACCGACTCGAACAGCGGCAGCTCGACCATCAGCCGCCACGGCCCCGGCAGCACCACGTCCGTCCGCGGCACGGGCACCCAGGGCCCGAGGGACAGCGCCAGCGCCACGCCACCCGTGATCGCGAGCGCGCGGACGACCTTGCTCCGCCACATCCACACGCACACGGCCCCGCCGAAGGCCAGCAGCGGCCACCCGTAGAAGGCGTTCTGCTCGGTGGTGTTCAGCGAGAGCCGGCCCGCCGTCTCGGCGTCACCGAAGAGCGAGCGGGCGGCGTACTCGACCAGGGCGCGCGGGCTGTTCCCGGCGTTGTCCCCGTGCAGGACCGAGTGGTAGCTCTGCGGGCCGAAGAACTGCCAGTACAGCGGGAAGATCAGCAGCGGCACGCAGACGCCCGCGGCGATGACCAGGCCGAGGCCCAGCGGCCGTGCGGCCTCGAGGGCGCGCCGGCGGTCGACCAGCAGGTACGCAAGCGAGAAGACCAGCATGCCGAGCGCGGCGATGAGCAGCGGCTCCTCGCCCAGGAAGATCTGGTACGTCGCGAACAGGCCGAGCAGGACACCGTCCCGGACCACGTTGCGGCCTTGGTTCTGCCCCTCGCACAGGCGCAGGGCCCGGTCGATGATCAGCGGGATCATGAAGAGGACGACGAAGTTCGGGTGGCCGTTGGCGTGCGAGACCATCGGTGGCGCGAACGCGGCGAGCGCACCACCCGCGGCGGCGGCCCAGCGGCTGTGCACGAAGCGGCGGCGGATCAGCCAGTACCAGGTCCAGGCGCTGGCGGCCATGCCGAGCGTGAGGACCAGCGCGAAGGTGACGGTCTCCCCGAACAGGAGCGTGACCGGGATCAGCGGGACGGTCAGGCCGAGCATGGTCGCGTTGGCCATCAGGTTCACGCCGTCGGGCATGCCCTGGGCGGTGGTGAAGAGCGGATTGCGCAGGTGGGTGATGTTGTCGGTGGCGACGCCGACGAACCACTCCCACTGGTTCTGGTCCTGGAGCGCGTCCTTGAGGTAACGCCCGCCCAGGTCCGCCCACAGGCCGTGGAAGACGTAGACGGAGAGGGCGAGGAAGACGGCGGCGACGGCGAGGCCGCCGGCGTTCAGCCGGAACAGCTCCACGAGCGCGCGGCGCCGGTCGCCGGGGGTCCGGCGGGGGGCGGCATTGCGCGTCGTACGGCGTACCGGCACCTCGGCGACCTGCCAGCCCTGGCGGCGCATCCAGCGCAGCACCTCGGCGTCGATGGCCGGGCCGTCGAGGACGGAGGCGCCGAAGGCGGCGCGCGCCCGGTCCCCGTCGAACAGGGCGAAGCCGCAGGTGTCGTCGCGGAATCCCGGTACCCCGGGCACGCCCAGGGCGCGGATCAGGCGGTTTCCCGTCCGGCCGAGGGCGGCGGCCGGGGGGCCGCCGTCGCTCTGGTTCTCCTGGCTGTCCCGGTTCTCCTGACTGTCCCCGTTCTCCTGGTTCTCCTGGCTGTCCTGGCCCAGCGCCTGCTCCAGCCGGCCCAGCTCGGTCAGGGGCGTCGTGAGCCCGGCGTCGGTCAGCAGCACCCGCTCCCCCGCGGAAGCCAGTACTCCGGCACGCAGCGCCGCCCCCCTGCCGCGGTGGTCCTCGGAGCGGACCAGCCGGATCCGGGGCTCCTCGGCGGCCGCGGCCCCGACGACGGAGGCAGTGGCGTCGGCGGAGCCGTCGTCGACGACGACGAGCTCCCAGTCGCCGGGTCCGGTGCCGAGGCGGGCATCGAGGTGCTCGCGGACGGCGTGGAGGGTCGCGCCGATCCGGTGCCCGTCGTCGTGGGCGGGGATGACGACGGAGAGCCCGACGGCGCCCAGCCAGGCGGGGGCCGATCCGGTGCCGGGGGTCTCGCCGGTCGCTGCCGGGCCGCTCATGCGCCGGCCGTCTTCAGGCCCGCGGCCCAGTCCAGCCCGTGCTGGTTGTACGCGTACACGAGGCTGCGTACCTCGTCCGCGTCGGCGCGGGTCACCGCGTCGACCAGTTCGTTGTGCCCGGACCACAGTCCGGTGTGGAGATCCGGGGCCGCCTTCAGGTGCGGTACGGCGAAGACCCAGCACTGCACCCGGATCCGGTGCAGGAACTCCGAGATGTACGTGTTGCCGACCAGCCCGCTCAGCTCCCTCCAGAAGCGCAGGTCGTAGCCGATCAGCACTTCGAGCGAGCCGTTCTGCGCGGCCCGGCACGCCTCCTCGGCACGACGGCGCACCGACACCAGCATTTCGCCGGAGCCGGGCGCGGTGCCGCGCTCGACGAGCCGCCGGAAGATCCCGTCCACGATGAGCGTACGGGCCTCGATCATCCCCCGGTAGTCGTCCACGGTGTAGACGCGCACGCGGAAACCCCGGTGCTGGACCGATTCCAGCAGCCCCTGGGCCGAGAGGTCGACCAGTGCCTCGCGTACGGGGGTCGCGGAGACCTCGTACTGCTCGGCGATCTGCTTGACGGTGAACTCGGTGCCCGGTGGCAGGCGTCCCGCGAGCACCTCGTCACGCAGCGCGTCCGCGATCTGCTGGCGAAGTGTGTTGCGGGTGACAGCTCCGCTGCCTGGCATAGGGGTCCGTCTCCTTAAGTGAACTTCGGACACCTTAGGCCAGGCAGCGCGGCTGAAACCGATCGAACGCGGACCGTTCGCGGACCGTTGGCGGACCGTTGCCGGTCAGCTGCCGGTCAGCTGTCTCCGCTCACGCGGACGTGGTGTGCCGGTCCGCGACCGTCAGTGCCTCGTCCAGCAGGGCCAGGCCCTCCTTGGCCTCGGCCTCCGTGATGGTGCACGGCGGAACGACGTGCGTCCGGTTCATGTTCACGAAGGGCCACAGGCCGGAGGCCTTGCAGGCCGCCGCGAATTCGGCCATCGGCGCGTTGGCGGCGCCCGCCGCGTTGTACGGGACGAGCGGCTCGCGCGTCTCCTTGTCCCGTACGAGCTCCAGGGCCCAGAAGGCGCCCAGGCCGCGGACCTCGCCGACCGACGGGTGCCGCTCGGCGATCTCGGCGAGTGCCGGGCCGATCACGTTCTCGCCGAGGTGCGCGGCGTGCTCGACGACGCCCTCCTCCTCCATGGCATTGATCGTCGCCACGGCGGCCGCGCAGGCCAGGGGGTGGCCGGAGTACGTCAGGCCGCCCGGGTACGGGCGCGTGGCGAACGTGTCGGCGATGGCGCCGGAAATGGCGACGCCGCCGAGCGGCACGTACCCGCTGTTCACGCCCTTGGCGAAGGTGATCAGGTCGGGGATGACGTCCCAGTGCTGGGCGGCGAACCACTTGCCGGTCCGGCCGAAGCCCGCCATGACCTCGTCGAGGACGAAGACGATGCCGTGGCGGTCGCAGAGCTCGCGCACGCCCGCGAGGTAGCCGGCGGGCGGGGTCATGATCCCTGCGGTGCCGGGCACGCTCTCCAGGATGATCGCGGCGATGGTCGCCGGCCCCTCGAAGGCGATGGTGTCGGCGAGGTGCGCGAGGGCCCGCTCGCACTCCTCCGCCTCGGTGGCGGCGTGGAACGGCGAGCGGTAGAGGAACGGGCCCCAGAAGTGCACGACCCCGGCGGCGGCCGTGTCGGAGGGCCAGCGGCGGGGGTCGCCGGTCAGGTTGATCGCGGCGGCGGTGGCCCCGTGGTAAGAGCGGTACGTGGAGAGCACCTTCTGGCGGCCGGTGTGCAGCCGGGCCATCCGTACGGCGTTCTCTACGGCCTCGGCGCCGCCGTTGGTGAAGAAGACCTTGTCCAGGTCGCCCGGGGTCCGCTCGGCGATGAGGCGTGCGGCCTCGGAGCGGACGTCGACGGCGAAGCCGGGCGCGAGGGTGCAGAGCCGGGCGGCCTGCTCCTGGATCGCGGCGACGACCTTGGGGTGCTGGTGGCCGATGTTGGTGTTCACCAGCTGGGAGGAGAAGTCGAGGAAGCGGTTGCCGTCGTAGTCCCAGAAGTACGACCCCTCGGCCCCGGCGACGGCGAGCGGGTCGATCAGGGCCTGGGCGGACCAGGAGTGGAAGACGTGGGCGCGGTCGGCGGCCTTGACGGCCGCGCCGTTGGCGCGGGAGGTGCCGACGGCGTCGGAGGTGACGTGAGGGGTCATGCGGCCACGCTAAAAGTGCGCAGGTGGGAAGGGATATCGGCGGACTGTATGCGGGTGGGGGGCGGGTCTCGGCAGTCTGTCTGCACCTGTCTGCACGGAAGGCAGTGATTGACAGCACACTGCCCTTATGACAGCCTGCTGTCATACCCGAGGAAGTGCAGACGGAGGAGGCGACGAGATGACCACTCCCACCACCAAGCCGGTCCATCTGGCGGTCTACGACACGTACGCGGACTGGGAGACCGGGCACACCACCGCACATCTGGCCCAGCGCGGCCACCAGATCCGTACGGTCGGCTTCGCCGCCGGGACGCCGGTCACCACCATGGGCGGCGTCCGCATCCAGCCCGACCTGGCCCTCGCGGACCTCTCCCCCGCGGACTCCTCGCTCCTCGTCCTGACCGGCGCCTCGCTCTGGGACTCCGGCGACGATCTGGCCCCCTTCGCGGCGAAGGCGCGCGAGTTCCTGGCCGCCGGGGTCCCGGTCGCGGCCATCTGCGGGGCCACGGCAGGTCTCGCCCGGGAGGGCCTGCTCGACGCCCGCGCCCACACCAGCGCGGCCGCCGTCTACCTGGCGCATCAGCCGGGCTACGCGGGCGCCGGGCATTACGCCGAGGCCGACGCGGTGACCGACGGCGACCTGATCACGGCGGGCCCGACGGAACCGGTGGCCTTCGCCCGTGAGGTCTTCGCCCGGCTGGACGTCTACGAGCCGGATGTCCTGGACGCCTGGTACCGCCTGTTCCACGACTCGGACGCGAGCGCGTTCCCGGTGCTGATGGCGGCTGCGGAGCGCGGCGATGCCTGATCCCCTGCCTTCCGCTCCGTCGGTACGGGCCCGGCAGGACCTGCTGAGCCGGACCGCGCTCGGAGTGTTCGGGCTGAACGGCCGGTTCCTCGCGCTCTCGGAGGAACTGGCCCGGCCGGCCGGGCTGACCGCGGCCTGGTGGCAGGTGCTCGGCGCGGTGCTCCAGGAGCCCCTGCCGGTGGCGGGCATCGCCCGGGTCATGGGCGTCACCCGGCAGAGCGTCCAGCGCATCGCGGACCTGCTGGCGGCCAAGGGCCTCGCGGAGTACGTCCCGAACCCGGCGCACCGCCGCGCGAAGCTGCTCCGGCCGACGGAGGAGGGCCGCGCCGCGGTCGCCCGCATCACCCCGGCCCACGCCGCCCTGGCCGCCCGCCTGGCCGATGAACTGGGCGAGGCCGCCTTCGCGGAGACGGTCGAGGTCCTGGACCGTCTCACGAGGGCCCTGGACACGCTGCTGGCCGACGCGTAACGGGGGCGGCACGCGGCTCGCGGCCGCCGCAGCTCGGATTGTGTCGAGGTCAATAACCCTGCAGGCAAAGCTTGTTGCCCCCGACGGCCCCATCGCACACTGCCCCCCATGGAGCCGCTGACCGTGATAACTCAGCTGTGGGAGCGGATCGACGCCCGCGACTGGCCCGCCGTATCCCGTCTCATCGCCGAAGACGCAGTCATCGAATGGCCCGTCAGCGGCGAACGCATCGTCGGCCGGGACAACTTCATCGCCGTGAACAGCGACGAGGCTTACACGGACGAGAGATCCGTCAAACTCCTGCGCATCCTCGCGGACGGGGACCTCGTCGTCACCGAGGTCGAGATCCCCCAGGAGCACGTCGTCTACCGCGCCGTGTCCCTGTGGACCGTCCGGCACGGAGAGATCGTCGGCGCCCGCGAGTACTGGACCAGTCCCGGCCAGGACCCGGCCCCCCGCTGGCGTGCGGGCCTCGTCGAACCGCTCGCGGAGCATCCGGCGGAGCACCCGGTGGCGGACTGAGCCGCGTGCTCGGCAACTCCTGACCGCGACCGGCGTCCTGGCACTGCTCACCCTCGTCCCCGGCCCCGACATGGCCGTCGTGACGAAGCGCGCGGTCTCCCGCGGCCGCGCCGACGGGCTGCGCACCGTCGCCGGGATCACCGCCGGGCTCCTCCTGTGGGGCGCCCTCACCGTCGCCGGACTCGCCGCGCTGCTCGCCGCCTCGGCCGAGGTGTACCTGGCGGTGAAGCTCGCGGGTGCCGCATACCTCTGCTTCCTCGGCGTCCAGTCCCTGCGCCGGCCCGGCGCGGAGCCGGCCCCCGTACGCGGCTCCGCGGGCAGCGCCTGGCGGACGGGCCTGGTCAGCAACGCCCTCAACCCCAAGATCGCCGTCTTCTACACCGGCCTGCTGCCCGCCCTCGCCCAGTCCGGCCTCCGGCCGGCCACCGGCATGGCACTGCTCGTCCTGATCCACCTCCTCCTGACGGTGGCCTGGCTCGGCACGTACGTGTACGTCCTCTCGCGCGCCCGGCGCTTCTTCGCCCGGCCGCGCGTCCACCGCGCCCTGGACCGGGCGACGGGCGTGGTCCTGATCGGCTTCGGCATCCGCGTGGCGACGAGGCCGTAGCAGCCGTGGCACTCGGGGCGTCAGGGCGGTGCGGGGCTTGGGCCTCGGGGGCTTGGGGTTCGGGTACTTGGGGCTCGGGGCTCGGGGCTCGGGGGCGTCAGCCCTCGCCCAGCCGGTCCAGCTCCTCCCCGATGGCGACGCGCAGCCCGTCGTGCCGGTCCGCCAGCCCGTACCGGCTCCCCCTCCAGTACTCCTCCTGCTCGTACCGCCACACCGGCATGCGGACCATGCCGGCGGGCTCCCACTCGTAGCGCGGCCAGATGTGGGCGTGGAGGTACGGGTCGGTGTTGCCCAGGATCTCGATGTTCACCCGGCGGAAGGCGGGGTCGAGGCGGCGGCAGGCCCGTTCGACGGCCTCGGCGAGGCGGTCCATGTCGGCGAGGTACGCCGTCCTGCGCGCCCGGGGGAGGTCCGATAGCCGGGTCACCGACGGATCGTCGGTCAGCAGGACCGCGTACCCGGGGAGGAACTGCCGGTCGCCGATCACGGCGAATCCCTGGTCGAGGCGGCGCAGGACCGTCGGGTTCTCGCCCCGATGCGCGCTGCCTATGCGGTCGTTGCGCCAGTCGACGGGACGACTGGCGTGGTGGTTCCCGTTGTTGCCGTGGTTGCCGTCGGTCATCCCGGGACCCTAGTCGACCGCCTGTGGGATACCGCCCGGAGGATGACCACACGCTGCGCCCGTGGCTCTCAGGTTTCCCCTGTCATACCTGAGAGCTATCCGCAAAGGCCGCTCCCCAGCGGGACGCCGACGATGCCCCTCAATTCCTAACTTCGGAACCAGAGAAGACGCGAGGTCAGCCCCCTCGCGAGTACGGCCCCTCTGGACCGAGCGAAGGAAAAGGGACCCGCCATGAACCGCCCCGCAGGACGCCGCGCAGGACGCACCGCAGGTCGCCCCGAAGGCGGCCGTGCCGGACGCCCCCGCGGCCGGCTGCTTCGCACCCTGCTGGCCGGCCTCGTCGCCGCGGCCGTCGTGCTCCCCGTGTCCGCCGCCGCCTCTCCCGATGTCCCCGCACCCGCGCCCGCCGCCTTCGCCGAGCACACCGCTCTCCGGGACCGGTACGCCGGCAACCGCGCCACCCTCGCCGAGGCGGCCCGCATGGCGCAGGACGCCGGCCGCACGGGCCGCGCCGCGAAGCTGCGCGCCATGGAGGCCGACGGGACGGCCCGGTTCCTCGTCTTCGACGGCCGCGGCAAGGGGCGGGCCGTCGAGGTGCTCGGCGATCTGGAGACCGCCGACCGGGTCGCCGTCCTGGTGCCCGGTTCCGACACCACGCTGGACACCTACCAGAGGTTCCGTGCCGGGGCGGTCGCCCTGCAGCAGCGCCTCCGGGCCGAGCACCCGCGCTCCGCCGTGGTCGCCTGGCTCGGGTACGACACCCCGGGCACGGTCAGCACGACCGTCCTGACCGCGGACCGGGCGGACGTGGCCGCCGCCGAACTGGCCCCCTTCCTCGATCGTTTGGGGCAGGCCGCCGCCCCCGGTGCCCGGTTCTCGCTGCTGTGCCACTCGTACGGCTCCGTGGTCTGCGCCCGCACCGGCACCGGCCCCCAGGTCACCGACATCGCCCTGTTCGGCAGTCCGGGCACGGGCGCCGGATCCGCCGCCGCGCTGCCGACCGGCGCCCGGGTCTGGGCCGGGCGGGGCGGGGCCGACTGGATCGGCCACGTCCCCCATGTCCGCCTGGGCGGGGTCGGCTTCGGCACGGACCCCGTCGACCCCGCCTTCGGAGCCCGGCCCTTCGACGCCGGCCCCGGCGGGCACAGCGACTACCTCAAGCCCGGCACCCCGTCCCTCGACAGCCTGACCCGCATCGCCTTGGCCACCGCCGCCCCGACCACCCCGGAGGTACCCCGTGCGTAAGCTCCGCGCCCGCTGGTCCGTCCTCGCGGACCGCATCGACGCCGGCACACCGCTCGACCGGGACCGCACGGTGGACGCGCTGCGGGCCTTCGCCATCCTCGGCGTGGTGCTGGGCCACTGGCTGGTGACCGCCCTGACCACCGCCGACGGCGGCCTGAGCACCACCAGTCCGCTGGCCCGTCTGCCCTGGCTGGCGCCGGTGTCCTGGCTGTTCCAGACGCTGGCCGTGTTCTTCCTGGTCGGCGGCCATGTCGCCGCCCGCGGCCATGCCTCGGCGCGCGAGCGCGGGATCCCGTACGGGGCGTGGGTCGGGCAGCGGCTGTCCCGGCTGTTCCGGCCGGTCGCCGCGGTGCTCGCCCTCTGGGCCGTCACGGCGGGCGGGATGCTGCTCGGCGGGGCGGAGCTGAGCACCGTCCAGACGCTGGTCAAGCTCGTCCTCTCCCCCCTCTGGTTCCTCCTCGTCTTCGCCGTGCTCACCGCCGCCACCCCGCTCGTGGCCCGGCTCAGTCCGCTGTGGCCGCTGGCGGTGGTGGCGGGCGTGGACGTGTGGCGGTTCGGCCTCGGCGGGCCGGAGTGGATCGGCGGGGTCAATGTCGCCGCCGGCTGGCTCGTCCCATACACCCTGGGCGCCGCCTGGTCCCGCGGGGCGTTCGCCCGCCGCACCCCGGCCGCGCTGCTGTTCGGCGGGGGCGCGGCCGCCACCTTCGGGCTCGTGCTGTGGGGCGGGTATCCGGCGTCCATGGTCGGTGTCCCCGGCGCCCCGATATCGAACCTGAACCCGCCCACGCTGGCCGCCGTCGCGTTCGGCCTGGCCCAGTGCGGGCTGGCCCTGCTGCTCCGCGGGCCGCTGGACCGGGCCATGCGGAGGCCCGGGGCCTGGGCGAAGGTGGCCCTGATGAACCTCTCCGCGATGACGGTCTTCCTGTGGCACCAGACCGCGATGATGGCCGTCACCGCCCTGGGGCTGCTGGCCCCCGCCGATCTGCCCGGGCTGCACACCGTGCCCGACTCCGCGCAGTGGATAGCCGCCCGGCTGCTGTGGCTACCGGTGTTCGCCGCCGCGCTGGGCGTCTGCTGGGCCGCGTTCCGTACGTACGAGCAGGCCAGGCGGCCGAAGCGGAGCACCTCCTCCCGCCCGGTCACGGGCTCCCGGACGGTTCCGGGCCCCCGGACGGCGCCCCGGTCCCGGGTGGCCTCCGAGGAGGTGATCAACCATGCCTAGGCTGGACGGCGTGAACGAGCAGAGCGAGCCGTCGGCCGCGCAACCGGTGACCGGCACAGCCCGCGCGCCCCGGGGGAGGCTCCTCGGGACCCTGGCCCACGACCTGCTCACCCTCGAGCGGGATCCGCTGCCCAGGATGTCCCGGCCGCGCTGGCTGGCCCGGCTGCCCCACGCGGTGGTGATCTACGCCGCCGTCTTCTTCGGGTTCCTCACCGCGGAGCAGATGGGCGACCACTATCACGACAAGGGCGGCACCCCGCTGCTGGCGGCGATCCTGACCGGCGTGGCCATCGTGCTCGCGATGTTCCGCCCGATGGCGGGCTGGTGGCTCGGCCTGCTCGCCGCGGGCTTGATCGCCTGGTCGGTCCACGACAACGTCGGCCAGGGCCAGACCTGGCCCTGGATGCCGGCCGGGGTCGTCGCGTTCGCGCCGGTGCTGCTGCTGGTGGCCCTGCGGGTGCCGCCCCGGGTGACCGTCGCCGCGATCGCCGTTCCCATCGCGCTGACCGGTCTGGCCGAACTGCTCTTCAAGCCGGAGCACAGCCAGAGCGGCGCCATCGCCGCTCTCCTCCTGTTCGGGTTCGTCGGGCTGCTCGGGTACGCCCTGCGGGCCACGCGCCTGGCCCGCGGGAAGCTCGTCGAGCAGGAAACGCTCACCGAGGAGGAGCGCGCCCAGCGCACCCTGCTGGAGGAGCGCAACCGGATCGCCCGCGAGCTGCACGACGTCGTCGCCCACCACATGTCGGTGATCTCCATCCAGGCGCAGGTCGCCCCGCACCTGGTGGAGAACCCCTCCGATGAGCTCAAGGAGAACCTGGCCGGCATCCGGGAGAACGCCCTTGAGGCGTTGACGGAACTGCGCCGGGTGCTGGGCGTGCTGCGCTCCGAGCAGCCGGACGATCCGGCGAACCCGCACCATCCGCAGCCCACCCTCGCCGAACTGGACGGCTTGGTGGACAACGTCCGCAGCGCCGGGCTGGCCGTCACCACCGAGATCGCGGGCATCCGGCGGCCGCTCGCCCCGGGCGTCGAGCTCACCGCGTACCGGATCGTGCAGGAGGCGCTGAGCAACTGCCTGCGCCATGCGCCCGGTTCGCGGGTGGAGGTCGGCATCGCGTACGGGCCGCGCGAGCTGCACCTGTGCATCGCCAACAGCGCACCGACCCGGCCCGCCCCGCCCTCGCCCGGCGCCGGGCACGGTCTGCTGGGGATGCGGGAGCGGGCGGGCATGCTGGGGGGCGAGCTCGCCTCCGGTCCGCGCCCCGGTGGCGGGTACGAGGTGAGCGCCGTGCTCCCCATGGATCCCGAGACGAAGAAGGACGAACAGGAAGCATGAGCACTCCGGCCGACCCGATCAGGGTGATGATCGCCGACGACCAGATGATGGTCCGGCAGGGCTTCACCGTCCTCCTCAACGCCCAGCCCGACATCGAGGTCGTCGGCCAGGCCGTGGACGGGGCCGATGCGGTGGCGAAGGTCGCCGCACTCGGCCCGGACGTGGTCCTGATGGACATCCGCATGCCCGGGATGGGCGGCATCGAGGCGACCTCGGTCATCACGGCCGCCCCGGACGCCACCGTCAAGGTGCTGGTGCTGACCACCTTCGACCTCGACGAGTACGTGTACGAGGCGCTGCGCGCCGGGGCCTCCGGGTTCCTCCTGAAGGACGCGTCGGCCGACCAGCTCGCCGAGGCGGTCCGGGTGGTGGCGGCCGGCGAGGCGCTGCTCTCGCCGAACATCACCAAGCGGCTGATCACGGAGTTCTCCCGGATGGGGGCGCCGCGGGCGCCCTCGAAGGCGCGGATCGACGAGCTGACCGAGCGGGAGACCGAGGTGCTGTCGCTGATCGCGCAGGGCCTGTCCAACGCGGAGATCGCCGGGCACCTGGTCGTGGCCGAGCAGACCGTGAAGACCCATGTGGGGCGGATCCTGGTGAAGCTGGGCCTGCGGGACCGCACCCAGGCCGCGGTGTTCGCGTACGAGACGGGTCTGGTCCGTCCGACGGGCTACTGAGTAGCCGGGGTAGTACCTGAGAGGGAGGCGGGGATATCCCCTTCAGCGGCGACGCGGACGAGGGGGCGGCCGACCTACGGTGTGTGCATGACCGAGACGACCTCCCGGGCGACCCCCCGGACACCCGAGTTCCGGATGGCCTCCGGCCTGTTCCAGAGCCTGCGCCGGGATCTGATCACGGACGCCTTCGCGTACCGGCCGCTGCCGCAGATGCGCACCGACGGGCCGGTGACGCGGCGGCTGCCGGAGCGGATACGGCCGTCGCTGGCCCATCTGCCGCATGCGGTCGTGGGTTTCCTGGCGTTTTTCGTGGTGATGCTCACGTCCACCAGCTCCGGCGAGTTCGTCGCGCCGAGCAGCTCGCTCGTGATGGGGCTGATCGCGGCCACGCCGGTGCTGATGACCCTGGTGCGGCCGGTGGGGGCGTTCTGGGCGGCCGCGGTCGTCACCGGGGTGCTCGCGGTGGTCGGCTCCAACAACGACGTGTGGCCCTGGTCGCCGGGTGCCTTCGCCTCCTACTTCATCACGGTGACCATCGCGGCGATGCGCACCAGGCCCCGGGCGGCCGGCTGGATGTGGCTGATCACCCTGGGGATCGGGCTCGCGATTCCGGTCGTGCTCGGGCGGGGGGAGCCCGTCGAGATCATGCCGATGGCCTTCCTCCTGGCGGTCTCCCTGCTGGTGGTCACCGTCCGCAACATCCGCCGGGAGGCGGAGCAGGAGGTCAGTGCGCAGCAGGAGGTGACGGCCGTCGAGCGGGACCGGCGGACGCTGCTGGAGGAGCGGACGACGATCGCGCGGGAGCTGCACGACGTGGTGGCCCATCACATGTCGGTGGTGGCGATCCAGGCGGAGGCCGCGCCGTACCGGGTGAAGAATCCGCCGCCGGAGCTGGAGGCGGCGTTCGTCACCATCCGCGAGAACGCGGTGGCGGCGCTGACGGAACTGCGCCGGGTGCTGGGTGTGGTGCGCTCCGCGGACTACGAGGCGCCGGACGCCCCGCAGCCGACGCTGGCCTCGCTGGACGGGCTGCTGGCCAATGTGCGGGAGGCCGGGCTGAGCGTGGAGAAGACGGTCACGGGTGCGGTGCGGGAGCTGCCGCCGGGCGTCGAGCTGTCGGCGTACCGGATCATCCAGGAGGCGCTGAGCAACACCCTGCGCCATGCGCCGGGGGCGGCCGCCTCGGTCGAGGTCTCGTACGTGCTGGGCGGGTTGGGCATACGGGTCGTCAATGCGGCGGCGACCGGGGACGTGCGGCCCTCGCCGGGCGCCGGGCACGGGATCACCGGGATGCGGGAGCGGGTGGCCATGCTGGAGGGGGAGATGACGGCCGGGGCGACCGCGGCGGGCGGGTACGAGGTGGCGGTGTTCATACCGGCGCGCGGACGGCAGGACGGTGCGCAGGAGCCGGCGCACGAATCGGGGCACGAGTCGGGGCGGTCGGCATGACGATCAGGGTCCTGATCGTCGACGATCAGATGATGGTCCGGGAGGGCTTCTCCGTCCTGCTGAACGCGATGGACGGCATCGAGGTGGTCGGCGAGGCGGTGGACGGCCGCGAGGCCATCGCCCAGGTGGCGGCGCTGCAGCCGGACGTGGTCCTGATGGACGTCCGGATGCCGGTGATGAACGGGCTGGAGGCGACCCGGGAGATCGTGGCCTCCGAGACGGATGCGAAGGTGCTGGTCCTGACGACCTTCGACCTCGACGAGTACGTGTACCAGGCCCTGCGGGCCGGGGCATCCGGGTTCCTGCTCAAGGACGCCTCGGCCCGGCAGCTGGCCGACGGGGTGCGGGTGGTGGCGTCCGGTGAGGCGCTGCTGGCGCCCACGGTCACCAAGCGGCTGATCCTCGAGTTCTCGAAGCTCTCGACCCCGCCGAAGCTCGTGGATCCGGCAGCGATCGGGGAACTGACGGAGCGGGAGACGGAGGTGCTGGTGCTGATCGCGCAGGGGCTGTCCAACGCGGAGATAGCGGACCGCCTCATCGTCGCGGAGTCCACGATCAAGACGCACGTGAGCCGGATCCTGGTGAAGCTGGGTCTGCGCGACCGCACCCAGGCCGCGGTCTTCGCCTACGAGACCCGGCTGGTGACTCCGGCGTAGGCGACATGACGACGGGTCACACCTCGTGCGCGGGGACGTCCTAGGCTTCGGGGATGGGCTTTGATCCGTGGGACGCCGCGTTTGTCGCCGATCCGTACCCCGCCTACCGGGAGCTCCGCGAGCAGGGCCGTGCCCTGTGGTTCGAGGCCACCGGGCAGTGGCTGGTGCCGCACCATGCCGACGTGAGTGCGCTGCTGCGCGACCGCCGGCTGGGCCGGACCTACCTGCACCGGTTCTCCCACGAGGAGTTCGGGCGCGAGGCTCCGCCCCCCGAGCACGAACCCTTCCACGTCCTCAACGGGAACGGCCTGCTGGACCTGGAGGATCCCGCGCACGCACGCGTGCGGCGGCTGGTGTCCAAGGCGTTCACGCCGCGGACCGTGGAGCAGCTCGCTCCGGCCGTGGACCGGCTCGCCCGGCAGCTCGTCGGGCAGCTCCTGGCCGACGGGGGCGGGGACCTGCTCACCGTCGTCGCCGAGCCGCTGCCCGTGGCGGTGATCGCCGAGCTGCTCGGGGTGCCCGAGGCCGATCGGCCGCTGCTGCGGCCCTGGTCGGCGGACATCTGCGGGATGTACGAGCTCCGGCCGGACGAGGACACCGCGCAGCGGGCGGTACGGGCGAGCGTGGAGTTCAGCGCCTATCTGCGCGAGCTGATCGCGGAGCGGCGCAAGGAGCCCGGCGAGGATTTGATCTCCGGGCTGATCGCCGCCCACGATGAGGAGGGCCGGCTCAGCGAGCAGGAGATGATCTCCACCTGCGTGCTCCTGCTGAACGCCGGCCACGAGGCCACCGTGAACACGACCGTCAACGGCTGGTGGACCCTTTTCCGGCACCCCGAGCAGCGCGCCTCGCTCGATTCCGAAAAGTTGTCCACAGCTGTGGATGAACTCATGCGTTACGACACACCCCTGCAGATGTTCGAGCGCTGGGTGCTGGACGACATCCGGATCGGTGACACGGTCATCCCCCGCGGAGCCGAGGTCGCGCTGCTCTTCGGATCCGCGAACCGGGATCCCGCCCGGTTCGACGACCCCGACGCCCTGGACCTCGTACGGGCCGACAATCCGCATCTGAGCTTCGGGGCCGGGATCCACTACTGCCTGGGCGCTCCGCTCGCGCGGCGCGAGCTGACCGCCTCGTTCGGGGCCCTGCTGGCGGACGGCGTCCCGCCCCTGAAGCTCGTACGAGAGCCCCGGTGGCGGGACGGATACGTCATCCGCGGTCTGGAAGAACTCCTCGTGGAGTTCTGAGTCCTGACGGGCACCCCCTACGCGGCCAGGTCGCGGCGGCGGAGTGCCGTCAGGCCGGCCGCCAGCAGGGCCGCCGCCAGCGCGGTCAGCAGCAGCATCGGAGCCCAGGCCAGGGCTTCCGCGCCCGGCAGCTTGGGCAGGTGGGCGAAGGGCGAGAGGTTCAGGACGGCCTGCGGGAGGTTCAGCGCCGGGCCGAACCAGCCCAGCGTCAGCGCGGCCCCGGCCACCGCCCAGGCGGCCACCGCGCACTTCGGGGCGGCGCCGTGCAGGAGGGCCGCGAGGGCGCCGATCACCCACACCGCCGGGAGTTGGGCCAGGCAGGCGCCCACCGCCGCGCCCACGTCCTGGCCGTGCCCGACGCCGAGCCCCAGCCCCGCCAGCAGCAGGATCAGCGCCGAGCCGCCGAAGGCCACGGCCAGGTGGCCGCCGGCCCACCGCAGCCGGCCGACCGCGTTCGCGAGCAGCGGTTCGGCGCGCTGCCCCGACTCCTCGCCGCTCAGCCGCAGCACCGCCGAGACGATGTACAGGGCGGCGACCATGCCGAGCATCCCGGCCATCGTCGCGAGGAAGGCATCGGCGATACCGCTCTGCCCACCCATCCGCTCGATGATCTCGCGGGTCCGTTCGTTGTCACCGACCAGCTGCGTGGCCCCGTCCGTCATCCCGCCGAACACCACCCCGGCCGCCAGGAACCCGAGGCTCCAGCCGATCAGGGCGCCCCGCTGGAGCCGCCAGGCCAGCGCCCCCGCGCTGCCGAGCCGGCCCTCCGCCGGGCCCGGCCGGGCCGGCAGGAAGCTCATGCCGAGGTCACGGCGGCCGGCCAGCGCGTACGCCGCCGCCACCTGCACCGCCACGGCCGCCGCGAACAGGCCGAGCACCCACCAGCGTTCGGCCGCGAAGGCCCGTACGTGCTCCAGCCAGCCCAGCGGCGACAGCCACGTCAGCGCGCTCTCACCGCCGGCGGTCCCGGCGTCGCCGGCGGCGCGCAGCACGAACGCCGCGCCGATCAGTGCACCCGTGAGCCCCTTCGCGAGCCGCGCGCTCTCGGTAAGCTGCGCCGCGATGGCGGCCAGGGCCGCGAACAGCATCCCGGTGGCGCCGATGCCGAGCCCGAGGGCGAGCGCACCGCCCGCACCGCGCCCGGCGAGTCCGCCCGCCACCAGGAGCGCGGCCAGCGCATTGGCCGTCAGGGCCGCCAGCAGCGCGGCCGTCAGCGGCGCCCGGCGTCCCACCATCGCCGCGGAGAGCAGCTCCTGACGGCCCGTCTCCTCCTCCTCGCGGGTGTGCCGGACCACGACGGCCAGGCTCATGATCCCGGCGAGCACGCCGGCGAAGACCCCGCCGCGCCATGCGGTCAGGGCGCCGACCGAGTCGCCGAAGACCGGCCCGTACAGGGCGCGCAGCGATCCGTTGGTGTTCATCGTGCCGAGCAGCCGGGCCCGTTCGGCGGCCGTCCCGTACACCGACTCCAGCGAGGCGGGCAGGCTGAGCACCAGCATCCCCACGACCGAGATCCAGACCGGCATCATCACGCCGTCGCGGCGGAGCGCGAGCCGCAGCAGCGTCCCGGTGCCTGCCAGTTGGTCCTTCATCGCGACACGCCCGCCTTCACGTTCCCGCTCCCGCCGTTGCCGTGCACGTCGTCCGCGTAGTGCCGCAGGAAGAGCTCCTCGAGCGTGGGCGGCGTCGAGGTCAGCGACCGCACACCGGACTCGGCGAACGAGCGCAGTACGGCGTCCAGCTTGTCCGTGTCGGCCTGGAGGCGGACCTTCAGCCCCTGGACCTCCACGTCGTACACGCCCGGCAGGTGCGCGATGCCGTTCGGCGGGCCGGCGAGCTCGGCGCTGATCGACGTACGGGTCAGGTGCCGCAGGTCGGCCAGGGTGCCCGTCTCCACCGTGCGGCCCTTGCGGATGATGCTGACCCGGTCGCAGAGGGTCTCGACCTCGCTGAGGATGTGCGAGCTGAGCAGGACGGTCCGCCCGGCGGCGCGCGCCTCGGCGACACAGCCCTGGAAGACCTCCTCCATCAGCGGGTCCAGGCCGGAGGTGGGCTCGTCGAGGATGAGCAGATCGGCCTCGGAGGCGAAGGCGGCGACGAGCGCGACCTTCTGCCGGTTGCCCTTGGAGTACGTACGCCCCTTCTTGGTGGGGTCCAGCTCGAACCGCTCGACGAGCTCGGCGCGCCGGGCCCGGTCCAGGCCGCCGCGCAGGCGCCCGTACAGGTCGATGACCTCGCCGCCGGAGAGGTTGCGCCACAGGGTGACGTCGCCGGGGACGTAGGCGACGCGGCGGTGCAGTTCCACGGCGTCGCCCCAGGGGTCGCCGCCGAGCAGCTCGGCGGTTCCGGAGTCGGCGCGCAGCAGGCCCAGCAGGACCCGGATGGCGGTGGACTTGCCGGCGCCGTTGGGGCCGAGGAAGCCGTGGACCTCGCCGGTGGCGACGGAGAGGTCGAGTCCGTCCAGTGCGCGGGTGCGGCCGAACGCCTTGTGCAGTCCGGCGACCCTGATTGCCTTCGTCATGATTCGGAACGTACGCCACTTTCACAACTTTGTGAAGCTAGGAAAACGTATAAAGTCAGGAGGGTGGCGGACGACATGGATGTACAGGCCCGGGCGCAGGGCGTACGGAACGACGAGGCGGTCTCCCGCTTCGTGGAGCGGTTCGCCGCGCAGCTGACCGAGGCGGGAATGCAGCGGATGGCCTCGCGGGTCTTCGCGCAGCTGCTCGCGAGCGACAGCGGATCGATGACCTCGGCGGAGCTGAGCGAGGCGCTGCAGATCAGTCCGGCGGCGGTGTCGGGGGCCGTGGCGTACCTGACGCAGGTGACCATGGTCAGCCGGGAGCGGGAGCCGGGCTCGCGGCGGGACCGGTACGTGCTGCACAACGAGCTCTGGTACGAGACGTTCACCCGGCGGGACCAGGCGCTGACCCTCTTCGAGAAGACGCTGCGCGACGGGGTGGCCGGGCTCGGCGCGGACAGCCCGGCGGGGGTGCGGATGGCGGAGACGGCGGAGTTCTTCGAGTTCCTGCAGGGTGAGATGACCGGGATGATGGACCGCTGGCGCGCCCACCGGGCCACCCTGGACCTGCCTTAGCCGGGCCGCGGCCCGGACCCCGCGCGGCGGGCCCGGGCGGGGACAACGGGCCCGCTGCGCGCAGGAGCCTCTCGCCGCCCCGCCCTTCTCCGTTTCCCCGGCTCTGCCGGGACCCGCACCTCAAACGCCGGCGGGGCTGGATTCGGCCGGGTGCGGCCGGGCAGGGCTGAGGTTCGGCCTCAGTGCGGCAGCGTCAGGGACCAGGCCGCCGGGCGGAGGGTCCAGGTGCGGCGGCGGACCGGGCCCGCCACCAGCGCGTCCGCCCGGTAGCGGAAGTCCGAGCCCGACACCGTCACCGAACCCGCCCTCGCCCGCAGCGAAGGCCCGCCGGCCACTCGGACCGTCACCTCCGCCACGCCGTCGGAGGACACCGGCACCACCCGGAGGTCCTCCACCACCCGGTCCACGTCCACCAGGACCCGCCCGTCCACCTCCACCCGCAGCCGGTGCCCCGCCGCAGCCCCCGCCGGGACCAGCGTCCGCACCAGCGAGCGGTACGCACTCCAGACGGACGGCCGCGGTACCGCCCGGACGGGTGGAATCCGCAGATCCCCCAGCACCACCCCGTCGCTGTCGTCCACCAGCAGGTCCCGCGTCCGCACGGCCCCGTCCAGCACCGCCCGCGCCGCCGCCACCGCGGACAGCGGTACGCCCAGGGACCGGGCCAGCCCCAGCGAGCCCGCGGGGCCGACCGGGACCAGGGAGAGGGCGCCCTCGCCCAGCCTCCGCTCCCGGTACAGCAGCCCCACGGCCCGGACCAGCGCCCGGTCGTCGCCCACGATCACCGGCTGCCGATGACCCCGGCGGGCAAGTGCCCGCGCAAACTCCTCCTGCGAGTCCGGGAGGCAGATTTTCGCTGCCGCGCCCGCTGACAGAACATCCTTCGCGATCCGCACGGACTCGCCGTCAAGACGGCGGGCGACCGGGTCGACGAGCACGAGCAGGCCGCCTACCGGCGCGCCCGCGTGGCTCATGGTGGGCTCTGGAGCCGACACCTCGGTCCTTCCTCGGGTAGCATCTTTGTGCAAGAGGCCCTTGCGCTATTGCGCCAGGGCCTTCGTCTATTCCGGGGTACCGGTCCGACGGCTCAGCCTGCGGTGTACATCGTCGTACGCCCCCTGACCTTGGACATGCCCCATCCGGAAGAGGTGTACGCCTGTGCCCGCTCTTGTGCTGCTCGGAGCTCAGTGGGGTGACGAGGGCAAGGGAAAGGCCACCGACCTGCTCGGTGGATCCGTTGATTATGTGGTGCGCTACCAGGGTGGCAACAACGCCGGCCACACGGTCGTCGTAGGCGACCAGAAGTACGCGCTGCACCTTCTCCCTTCCGGCATCCTCTCCCCCGGATGCACCCCTGTCATCGGCAACGGCGTCGTCGTCGACCCGGCCGTCCTGCTCTCCGAGCTGCGCGGTCTGAACGAGCGCGGCATCGACACCTCCAAGCTGCTGATCAGCGGTAACGCGCACCTGATCACGCCGTACAACGTCACCCTCGACAAGGTCGGCGAGCGCTTCCTCGGCAAGCGCAAGATCGGCACGACCGGCCGCGGCATCGGCCCGACGTACGCGGACAAGATCAACCGCATCGGCATCCGCGTCCAGGACCTGTACGACGAGTCGATCCTCACCCAGAAGGTCGAAGCGGCGCTCGAGGGCAAGAACCAGCTCCTCGCGAAGCTCTACAACCGCCGCGCCATCGAGGCCGCCGCGATCGTGGAGGAGATGCTCCAGTACGCGGAGCAGATCAAGCCGTACGTCGCCGACACCACGCTGATCCTCAACAACGCGCTCGACGAGGACAAGGTCGTGCTCTTCGAGGGCGGCCAGGGCACCCTGCTCGACGTAGACCACGGCACGTACCCCTTCGTCACCTCCTCGAACCCGACCGCCGGCGGCGCCTGCACCGGCACCGGCGTGGGCCCGACGAAGATCAGCCGTGTCATCGGCATCCTGAAGGCCTACACGACCCGCGTCGGCGCCGGCCCGTTCCCGACCGAGCTGTTCGACCAGGACGGCGAGGACCTGCGCCGCATCGGCGGCGAGCGCGGCGTGACCACCGGCCGCGACCGCCGCTGCGGCTGGTTCGACGCGCCGATCGCCCGGTACGCCACCCGCGTGAACGGTCTGACGGACTTCTTCCTCACCAAGCTGGACGTGCTGACCGGCTGGGAGCAGATCCCGGTCTGCGTCGCGTACGAGATCGACGGCAAGCGCGTCGAGGAGCTCCCGTACTCCCAGACGGACTTCCACCACGCGAAGCCGATCTACGAAAACCTCCCCGGCTGGTCCGAGGACATCACCAAGGCCAAGACGTTCGCGGACCTCCCGAAGAACGCCCAGGCGTACGTGAAGGCCCTCGAGGAGATGTCGGGCGCCCCGATCTCCGCGATCGGCGTCGGCCCCGGCCGTACCGAGACGATCGAGATCAACTCGTTCCTGTAGCAGCACCGCGGAGGGGCGGTGCGCCGTGTGGCGCGCCGCCCCTCCGGCGTGTCCGCCGCCAGAAGGCCGCGGGAGCCTCCGGCCGGTAAACTGATGCCATCAGGCCCGCGCTGTTCAACCGCGGGAGCGCACCGCTCGGTCAGGCGTCCGCGAGGGTGCGAGCACTTCTCCCCCGGACGGCATGCGCACACGTCGCGCCAGTCGCGGGCAACTCCCTTCAGCTGCACAGGAGTTTGCCATGAGCAACGTCCTGCCGCGGGCGGCGGCCCTTGCTGCCGCAGCCCTCCTGGCAACAACCGGCGCCTCACTGGGCGCCACCCAGGCGTCAGCCTTGCCGACGACCCCCACTTGCCGTGTGGCCGACCTGGACCTGGCCGTCGGCGGGCCTGAACGCGCCGGGGGGTCGGTCACTTACCCGATCCTGTTCACCAACACCACTGGCCACACCTGCGCGTTGCGCGGATATCCGGGCGTCAGCGTCACGGATGCCCGGCACCGCCAGATCGGCACCTCCGCGATCCGCACCGGCGAGCCGATCAGCACGGTGTTCCTCGGCCCCGACGACACGGTGACCGCCACCATGCGCACCAACACCCGCTCCGGTGCACCGAGCTGCCGGCAGCCGTCGGCCTACGTGAAGGTCTACCCGCCGAACAGCGGCGTGGCCGTGGAAATCCCCTACAACCTGCGGGTGTGCGGGATGTTCGAGATAAGCCCGGTGGAAGCTTCGGACTGAGTGCCGGCCGCACGGGCGGGCCTAAGGGGCGGTGCGCCGTACCGCGCACCGCCCCTTGTGCCTACCCGTCGGCGGATCAGACCGTCTGGTACCAGCCGAGCAGGTCGAAGATCAGGTCGATGTCCTGCCAGCCCTGGTTCCAGAAGTCGACCATGCCCCCCTTGCCCCCGGACGTCTGCACCAGGTTCGGAACGGTCGCGCCCGCCGTCCAGTTCAGGGACGAAGAGACGGGCCGCTGCGGCGTGACCGCGGTGCCCTTCAGGTAGTCGGGCCACGTATTGGGGTCGGCGGCGACCGACAGGAAGCCCGTCCCGGTGGTGTTGGTGACCGTGGTGTTCAACACCCAGCCGTCGATGTCGGAGTTCGTCGTATCGCCGTCGAGTTGCACCGGGAGGTACGTACGGGCCGGGATCGGGCCGGCCTTCCGGCCCCAGCTGTCCTTGCGGGTGTCCATGATCCGGTACGGCCCCGCGATGGACACGAGGGCGGACCTGCTCTCCGTGCTGTAGTAGCCGACCACGTCGGCCACCACGTCGGCCCGGTCCCAGCTGCCGTTGCGGATGGTGATCTTCCCGTCGGGGCCGATCGGCACGATCACCGAGTTGGCGACCGTCTGACCGGCGGTGAAGTTCAGGCTCGACGTGGACGGCGCCGCCTGCCCGCCTGGGTACGCGGTCAGGTGTCCGGCCGCCCGGGGATTGGTGGCCGTCAGGTTGAGCGCCACGGCGGTGGCGCCCTTCGGTACGCCACCGCGCCCGGCGATGTCGACCCCGAAGGTGCCGTAGCCGGGGACCTGGCCCTTCGCGGTACCGAGGCCCTCCCGGGTGTCGACGGCGCGGACCGGGTCCAGGGTGGTGTAGCCGCTGGCGGTCGACGCCGTGAAGTAGCCGGTGACGTCCGCGAGCAGGTCGACCGACTCCCAGCCGCCGTTGATCAGGTGCACGGAGCCGTCCTCGCCGACCGGCACGATGACCTGGTTCGCAACGGTCTGCCCCGCGACGTAGTTCAGGTTCGACCCCTCGTCGAAGCCGTAGTCGCGGGGCTGGGCCACGACGTGGCCGGCTCCCGTGGCGTTGGTGGCGGTGACGTTGAGGACCACTGCGCGGACCCCGACGGGGACCTTCGCGGCGCCCCCGACCTTCAGGACCACCGAGCCCCGCCCCGCGACCTTGGCCTGCGCGGCGCCGATGCCCGCGCGGGTGTCCAGCAGCCGGGTGGGCGCGTGCGGGGTGTACTCGCTGCCCGAGGTGACGAAGTCGAGCCGGTTCACGGCCTGGACGCCGTTCGTGGTGTCCTTCACCGTGACCGTGACGGCGTACGCGCCGACCTTGGCGTACTTGTGCTCGGTGTTCCGCCAGTCGGAGCCCGAGCTGGAGGCGGTGAGCCGGTCCGTGGCCCCGTCGCCCCAGGCGATGGTGATGTCGAGCTCGGCGGGTTCGCCCGTGACGAGGGTCCGCAGGTCGATCGAGTGCGCGGTGGGCGCGGTGGCTGCCAGGTCGATCGCGAGGTAGGCGTCACGCGACGCGTCCTGCGCCCGCGCAGTGGCCGCCCCGGCCCCCGGTCCGGGCAGCGGTGTGCGGACCGTACGGTCGGCAGGGCTGGAGAAGGTCTTTCCCCCGGGCAGCGTCCCGCCCTTGCCCGGGTTCGCACCGGGCGCCGCGGACGCCGCGCGGGCGGCGGGCGCGACGGGGTCGGCCGCGTGGGCCGTTCCGGATACGAGGCCTACACCCGCCGCCACGAGGGCAGCGGAAAACATGAGACGGCGACGGAGCACCGTTCCCCCCTTGGTCTGGTGCGGAACCTTGAACAGGTTCGAAATCCCGCTCAGCGTACAGACCGGTCAGCGGCTTGATCCACCGGGTTCTTGCCCGGCACCGAGCAGGGCGTCGATGCCCGCCTTGATCTGGCCGACCTGCACGTCCCGCGCCATGAGGTGCTCGAACAGGCTCGGCACGAACGGGGCCAGGAGCAGGTGCGCCAGGACCGGGGCGTCGGCCTCCGGGCGGGCCTGGCGCAGCAGCACCGCGACGTGCGTGTGCATGGTCAGGTACGCACCGCTGGCGTACCGGGCGCCCGGCGAA
The DNA here is from genome assembly GCF_000717655.1 of Streptomyces katrae. GTDB lineage: Bacteria > Actinomycetota > Actinomycetes > Streptomycetales > Streptomycetaceae > Streptomyces > Streptomyces katrae_B. The sequence continues at coordinate 24,668 of NZ_JNZY01000022.1, read as the reverse complement.
GCGGCCTCGGCCACGGCCATCACGGCGCGCTGCTCGACGAGCCGTTCGGCCAGGGTGTGCAGGAAGGCGCGCAGCCGGACCGCGGGCGGCGCCTCGGGGCCGAGCGGGGCCGGCCCCCTCATGAAGGCCTCCTGGAAGCGCCGCTCGTCATCGTCGAGCAGTGCGAACAGCAGGCTGCTCACGTCGCCGAAGCGGCGGTAGACCGTACCGACCCCCATGCCGGCGGCATGGGCGACGGCGTTCATGGTCACGGCGTCCGGCCCCTCCTCGGCGACCAGCCGCGCCGCCGCGTCGAGGATCTTCCGCCTGTTCCTGGCGGCGTCCGCGCGCTCGGGCGGGGCCTGTCCCGTGACCGGGAGTTCGATGCGGCTCATACCCCGAGGCTACCCGACACCCCTTGCCAAGCGGATGACTATCCGCTTTACTCTCCCCATCGAACCGGATAGCAATCCATTTACAGACGGGGTCCTCACCATGAGCGCCAAGGTCGCGGTCGTCTACTACTCCTCCACCGGAAACGTCCACGAGCTCGCCAAGGCCGTGGCCGAAGGCGCCGAGAAGGCGGGCGCCGAGGTCCGCCTGCGCCGGGTGCCCGAACTCGCCCCCGACGCGGCCATCGACTCGAACCCGGCATGGCGCCGGCACGTCGAGGACACCCAGCACGTCGAGGTCGCCACCCTCGACGACCTCGTCTGGGCCAACGCGTACGCGATCGGCTCGCCGACCCGGTACGGCAACATCGCGGGCCAGCTGAAGCAGTTCCTCGACACCACGGGCGGCCTCTGGCAGCAGGGCGCCCTCGCCGACAAGCCGGCCACCGGCTTCACCAGCGCGCACAACGCGCACGGCGGCAACGAGTCCACGCTGCTCGCCCTCTACAACACCTTCCACCACTGGGGCTCGGTCATCGTCTCGCCCGGTTTCACCCACCCGGTCGTCTTCGGCGCCGGCGGCAACCCGTACGGCACCTCGCACCCGGCCAGCAGAGGCGCCGTCAGCGAGGAGACCCTGGCCGCGGCCCGCTACCAGGGCGAGCGCCTGGCCGCCTTCGCCACCCGCCTGGCCGCCACGGCCGACCTCACCTGACGCCGCGTGCGGTACGCAGACGCCCGGTGCACACCGAGGGGCCCGTCAGCGAGTGGGCCGCCTTGCCGTCCTTGCCGTGTTGGCCGACGACGTCGACCACCACGTCGGCGGGGGCGTTGAGCGCCACCGCCGTGACCCCCTTGCCAGGTCCGCCGGGGCCCGTCCGCCGTTGAAGAGGCCGACGTAGCCGTCGGCGCCGACCGGCACGATGACCGGGTTCGGGACGGACTGGCCGGCCGCGCGGTTGAGGTTCGACGCACTGAACGTCACGCACCCAACTCCCGCACGGCCGACCGGATTCCGGCCCCCGGTATCGGTGGCCTCTACCAGGCGAGCTGCGAGATCTCCTCGGCCACCACGGCGCAGGCGTCCGCGGCCGGGTCGATCAGCGGGAAATGACCGACGCCGTCCAGCAGGGTCAGGCCCACGGTCTCCCCGGCCTTGGCCGCGGCGGCCACGTACGACTCGGCCACCGACGGCGGGACCACGATGTCCTCCCGGCCGTGGACGACGGCCGTCGCGATCCCGGTCGGCAGCAGGGCCGCCGGGTCCGCGAACGGCAGGCGCTCCGCCCACTGGTCGGCGCCGCCCAGCAGCTGCGCGGACGCCCCGCCGCACACACCCAGCTCCTCCGCGGCCACGAAGTCCGCGATGGGGGCCAGCGCCACCACGCCGCGCAGCAGCGGTGGGGAGGGCAGCCTCCAGGCGGCCGGGGACTCGGGCGGCAGGACGTGCCGGGCTGCGGCCCACAGTGCGAGGTGGCCGCCCGCGGAGTGGCCGGTGATGACCGTACGGCGCGGGTCGGCCTGCGGGAGGTGGGCCGCGGCCAGGTACGGGAGGGCGTCCATCGCGGCGGCGACGTCGTCGAAGGTCTCCGGCCAGCGGCCGGCCACGTGGCCCTCGGCGTTCTGGCGCGGCAGGGAACTGCCGCGCCGGTACTCGACGTTGGCGACGGCGAAACCCCGGCGCGCCAGGAAGTCCGCGAGCGGGGTGATGTGGTGCCGGTCGTACGGGGCCCGCCACGCACCGCCGTGCAGGACCACGACCAGCGGGGCCGCACCCGTCGCGGTGTCGCCGCGCGGGACGTAGAAGTCGATCACCTGGTCGGGGTGGTCCCCGTACGGCCCGGTCGCGTCGGGGGCGACCGGCGGGTGGGCGAAGGCCGAGGCGGCCTCGGCGGCGTCCCGTTCGACTGCGGGGTCCGTCATCGGCTCAACCTCTCGGTAACGCGTGGGACTGGTGTTCCGGCAGAGCGGGACCGTATCAGGCCGGAACAGGACCTTCCGTGGTGGGCGGCGGTCAGGGCCGGGATGTGCGGGGGCGGACGGAGCCGAAGCCCCGCCCGCCCGGTTGCCGTGACGTTTCGCCCCTACATCACCCGAAAATGTGACCCAGTGTCCGGGCGGCACGCTCCGCATCGGCGAAACCGACGTAGAGCGGGGTGAAACCGAAGCGCAGGACGTCCGGTGCACGGAAGTCCCCGATCACACCGCGGGAGATCAGGTCGTCCATGACCTCACGGGCGTTCTCGGTGCGCAGCGAGACCTGGCTGCCGCGCCGGTCGTGCTCGGCCGGGGTGACCGATTCGACCTTGCCGGCCGGGACGTACGCCGCCACGCACTCCAGGAAGAAGTCCGTCAGGGCAAGGGACTTGGCCCGTACGGCTTCGACCGGGACCCCGTCCCAGGCGTCGAGCGCCGCTTCGAGGGCCAGCATGGACAGGATGTCCGGGGTGCCGACCCGGCCGCGTATCGCGCCGGCCGCCGGGGCGTAGTCCGGGGTCATCGCGAAGGGTTCCGCGTGGCCGTTCCACCCGGGCAGCGGGGAGTCGAACGCGGCCTGGTGGCGTGCGGCGATGTAGAGGTACGCCGGGGAACCGGGCCCGCCGTTCAGGTACTTGTACGTACAGCCGACCGCGAGGTCGACGGCGTGCTCGTCGAGGTCGACGGGGAGGGCGCCGGCCGAGTGGCAGAGGTCCCAGACGGTGACGGCCCCGGCGGCACGGGCCGCCGCGGTCAGGGCCGGGAGGTCGTGGAGGCGGCCGGTGCGGTAGTCGACGTGGTTGAGGAGGACGACGGCGGTGTCCTCCCCCATCGCCCCGGCCGCGTGGGACGGGTCGACCGGGACGACGGTGAGGCCGGTCATCCGGGCGGCCGACTCGGCGATGTAGCCGTCGGTGGGGAAGGTGGACGCGTCGACCAGCAGCTGCGTGCGGCCGGGGCGGGCCAGGCGGGCGGCGCCGACCAGGGCCTTGAACAGGTTGACGCTGGTGGAGTCGCCGACGACCGTCTGACCGGGGGCGGCGCCGATGAGCGGGGACAGCTTGTCGCCGATCCGCTCGGGGGCGGTCCACCAAGTGCCGGTGCTCCAGGACTGGATGAGCTCCGCGCCCCACTCGTGGGTGATGACCTGGGCGATGCGCTGCGCGACGCCGGTCGGGAGGGCGCCGAGGGAGTTGCCGTCCAGGTAGACGACGCCGTCGGGGAGCGTGAAGCGGTCGCGGAGCTTGCCGAGCTCGTCGGCGGTGTCCAGTTCCGCGGCGCGGGCGGCCAGGTCCGCCGAGACGTTCGCGTCAGACATGGCTTCGCGCCGTCCAGAGCTCGGGGAAGACGTTCTTCGTGGCGCGCTTCTCGAGCCAGGTCACGCCGGCCGAGCCGCCCGTGCCGGTCTTGGCGCCCATCGCGCGGCGGGTGGCGACCAGGTGGTCGTTGCGCCAGCGCCAGACGAGCTCCGCGACGTCCGTGAGGACCTCGCCGAGGCGGTGGAGGTCGAGCTGGGCGTCGGGGTCCGCGTACAGGGAGGTCCAGACGGCCTCGACCTCGGGTGAGGGCTCGTACCGCTGGGAGAGGTCGCGGTCCAGGACCTCGGCCGGGACCGGCAGGCCGCGGCGGGCGAGCAGGCGCAGCACCTCGTCGTAGAGGCTGGGCTCCTGGAGGGCCTTCTCCAGTTCCGCGTGGACGCGCGGGGCGCCGCGGTGCGGGACGAGCATGGAGGCCGACTTCTCGCCGAGCAGGAATTCCATGCGGCGGTACATCGCCGACTGGAAGCCGGAACCCTCGCCGAGGGCGGCGCGGTAGGCGTTGAACTGGCCCGGGGTGAGCTGGGCGAGCGGGCGCCAGGAGGCGTTGAGGGCCTCGAGCTCGCGGAGGGATCGTTTCAGCGCATCCATCGCGACGGGGATGCGGTCCTCGCGGAGGGCCTTCGCGGCCGTCTCCCATTCGTGGACGATGACCGTGAACCACAGCTCCATGACCTGGGTCGTCACCAGGAAGACCATCTCGCCCGGGTCGTCCGAGCGCAGGTGCTGGAGGTGGGTGAGGACGTCCGCCTGGACGTAGTCCTCGTACGGGGTCGTGCCGGCGAAGTCGAGGTTCGGGGTGTCCGAACCGGCTCCGGAGGCATCAAGGGTGTTCGACATCGCTGTCTCCTCGACACGTGCTTCCGGGTAGCGGTCCGCTCCTTCCGATGGGTGAGTGGAGCCCCGGTCCCCTGCCCGCATCATAGGACCGGTTGCCGGACTCGCTCCAGCGCGGTGTGACCGGGGTCACGGTCACTTTTGGGACACTGTGGCCGATCGGGGCCCCGGTGCGGGGCCCCGACCACGTACGTCTGCGCGCGGCTCAGGCGCCGAGGACGTCCGCCGCCGTCTCGGACGAGTCGCGCAGGAAGGTCGAGCAGCGCTCGTACTCCTCCTTCTCGCCGATCGCTTCGGCTGCACGGGACAGGGCGTACAGGGCGCGCAGGAAGCCGCGGTTCGGCTCGTGCTCCCACGGCACCGGGCCGTGGCCCTTCCATCCCGCGCGGCGCAGGGCGTCGAGGCCGCGGTGATAGCCCGTACGGGCGTACGCGTACGACTCGACGGTGCGGCCGGCGGCGAACGCCTCGTCGGCGAGGGTCGCCCAGGCGAGGGACGAGGTCGGGTGAGCGGCGGCCACCTCGACGGCGGGCGTGCCCGCGGCGAGGGCCTCGCGGCCCGGCTCGTCGGGGAGGTGGGTGGGGGCGGGGCCCCCGAGCAGGTTCTGGTGAATGGACATGGTCCAAGTCTGGGGTATCGGGCCCCTCCGCGGTGCGGCGGTGGCGCGTACGGGCGGTGGTCCAACCACCGCTGCGGCTCCCGTGGGCGAGGGGTGGTGGGCGCCCCACCACCAGTCGGCCCAGTCGTGTGCCCGGCGCACCTCCCCGGCGAGGGGGCTGCGGGCGGACGGTAGGAGGGCCATCGACGAAGGGGGAGTCGTGAACACCACCATCAGCAGCGCGAGCAGCAGCACGTACCAGGGTGTCCGGGCGGGACGACGGAAGCTCGCGGACGAGGCCGTCGAGGAGCTGTGCGCGGCGGTGTTCACGTCCTTGCGGCGCAAGGACCAGCGGGAGCGGGGACGCCAGTACGTACGCGGGCTGCTCGGGGCGGAGGGCCGCAAGTCGATCCGCAACATCGCGCAGCAGCTGGGTGCGGGGGCCGGCGCCACGGCGGCGGAGCAGAGCCTGCACCACTTCATCGCGGCGTCGACCTGGGACTGGCACCCGATCCGCGCGGCCCTGGCGCAGTACCTGGGGCAGGCCGCTCCGCTCGACGTGTGGGTCGCGCAGCCGATGGCGATCCCGAAGGGCGGGGAGCACTCGGTGGGGGCGGGACACCGCTTCGACCCGCACCGGGGGCAGATGTTCCGCGGGCAGCAGGCGTTCGGAATGTGGTTCACCTCGCCGGGGGTGGTCACGCCCGTGGGTTGGCGGCTGTTCCTCGGCGAGGAGCCGGAGGCCGCGCAGACCGAGGCGTACGAGGGCTACGAGGAGTGCGCGGTGACGGGCGTGCTCGACACCCTGCGGGAGTCGGGCCTGGCGACGCGGCCGGTGGTGCTGGACATCCGGGACATCGCGACGCGGGCCACCCTGAACCGGTTCGCTGAGGCGCGGGTGCCGGTGGTGGGGCGGATCAGCCCCGAGGCCCGGCTGCTGGTGACGGACCCGCGGCTGCCGGGCTTCGGAGCGGGCACGCTCGCCGCGCGGGACATCCTGCAGAACGTCAGGGGGCTGCGGATGCCGGTGGAGTGGGCAGCTCCCGATGCACCGGGGGCGCGGCGGACCTCGCTGGTGGCGGCGGTCCGGGTGATGGTGCCGGATCCGGCTCCGGGGCGGCGGCGCGAGGTGCTGCTGTTCGGCGAGTGGGAGTCGGCCCGGCGGCTGCCGACGCAGCTGTGGGTCACGGACATGGTGCGGACGGATCCGGGGGCGCTGGTGCGGATGACGAAGACGGCGCACCGGGTGTCGGCGGCGGCCGGCCTCAGCGTGCAGGAGATCGGGCTCCGGGACTTCTCCGGCCGCTCCCTGCCGGGCTGGCACCGGCACGTGACCCTCGCCTCGGTGGCCCACGCGGCCCGCTGCCTGGAGCCGGTGGCGCCCCCGGTTCCGGCGCGGCACAGCCTGGTCCGCCGCCCGCGCCCCCAGCACCCGACCCTGGCCACCCGCTGACGAAGGGCCCGGCCCACCGTCTTGCGAGGGTGGGCCGGGCCCTTCGGCACAGCAGATGGAGCGGGTGGAACAGGTGCTACTTCAGCTTCGTGCCCGTCGAGCGCAGGTTCGCGCACGCCTCGGTGACGCGCTTGGCCATGCTCGCCTCGGCGAGCTTGCCCCAGGTGCGCGGGTCGTAGGTGGACTTCTTGCCGACCTCGCCGTCGACCTTGAGGACACCGTCGTAGTTGCGGAACATGTGGTCCGCGACCGGGCGGGTGAAGGCGTACTGCGTGTCGGTGTCGAGGTTCATCTTCACGACGCCGTTCTCCAGCGCGGTGGCGATCTCCTGCTCGGAGGAGCCGGAGCCGCCGTGGAAGACGAAGTCGAACGGGCTGGTCTTGCCGTACTTCTCGCCGACACCCTGCTGCAGGTCCTTCAGCAGCTCGGGACGCAGGACGACGTTGCCCGGCTTGTAGACGCCGTGCACGTTGCCGAAGGAGGCGGCCAGCAGGTAGCGGCCCTTCTCGCCCAGGCCCAGGGCCTCGGCGGTGCGGATCGCGTCCTCGACGGTGGTGTACAGCTCGTCGTTGATCTCGTGGGTGACGCCGTCCTCCTCGCCGCCGGTCGGGGTGATCTCGACCTCGAGGATGATCTTCGCAGCGGCGGCCTTGGCGAGCAGCTCCTGGCCGATGGCCAGGTTGTCGGCCAGGGTCTCGGCGGAGCCGTCCCACATGTGCGACTGGAAGAGCGGGTTCAGCCCCTTGGCCACGCGCTCGGCGGAGACCTCGAGCAGCGGGCGGACGTAACCGTCCAGCTTGTCCTTGGGGCAGTGGTCGGTGTGCAGCGCGACGGTGACGTCGTACTTCGCCGCCACGATGTGCGCGAACTCGGCCAGGGCGACCGCGCCCGTGACCATGTCCTTCTTGTACTGGCCACCCAGGAACTCCGCACCACCGGTGGAGATCTGGATGATGCCGTCGCTCTCGGCCTCCGCGAAGCCGCGCAGTGCAGCGTGCAGGGTCTGGGTCGAGGTCACGTTGATCGCCGGGTAGGCAAACTTGCCTGCCTTCGCCCGGTCGAGCATCTCGTTGTAGACCTCGGGGGTTGCGATGGGCATCTGTCCGCTCCTTGGATGTGCGGGGAGTGTGCGATTGCTGGCCCTGACCTGGGGGCGACGTAACCGTCGGGCTCATCCTTCCAGACTCTGCGCGACACTCCACCCGTGCAGGCTGGACCGTTTCACGTGAAACATTCGGTCCGGCCGGGAAAGAGCAGGTCAGGACCTGTGCCCGGAGCCCCGGGGACCTTAAGTCACCAGTTCTCCGGGAGGCCAGAATGCGAGATCGGGCGCGATCGGACGGGATCAGGCCAGGTCGAGGTCGGCGAGCCGGTACCCGGTGAGGTACGGCAGGCCCGCCTCGGCGATGGCGTCCGCGGCTCCGCGGTCCACGATCGTGGCGACGGCGACGACCTCGCCGCCGGCCTCGCGGACGGCCTCGACGGCGGTCAGCGGGGACCCACCGGTGGTCGAGGTGTCCTCGACGACCAGGCAGCGCTTGCCCTTCACGTCGGTGCCCTCGATACGGCGCTGCATGCCGTGGGCCTTCTGCGCCTTGCGGACGACGAAGGCGTCGAGGCGTCCCCCGCGCGCGGCGGACGCGTGGAGCATCGAGGTGGCCACCGGGTCGGCGCCCAGGGTCAGACCGCCGACGCAGTCGAAGTCCAGGTCGGCGGTGAGGTCGAGCATGACCTGGCCGACCATCGGGGCGGCCTCGCCGTCCAGGGTGATCCGGCGGAGGTCGATGTAGTAGTCGGCCTCCTTGCCGGAGGAGAGGGTCACCTTGCCGTGCACGACGGCCTTGTCCTTGATCTGCTGCAGAAGCGCATCGCGTGTGCCTGACGGCATTACTTCGTTGACGTCACTCATGGCCCCGAGCTTAGTTGCGCCGCGACGCGGGCCGGGACAGCCGCCGCCAGGTCCAGGTCGTGGAGATCTCCAGCGGGTCCACGGGGCTGACCAGGCGCGGCAGGGTGTTCAGCCCGTTCGGCGGGCCAGACTGCGGCTCCACGCAGACGGCCTCGGGCTGCTCGTCGTACACGACCACCCATTCGGCCCGGCTGCTGATCTTCAGTTCGAGCGCGCCGGGCCAGGTCAGGGTGACTTCGACGCCTTCCGGCATGCCGAAGCAGTCGTCCCAGGGGCCGGGCAGGGGGTCGATGCGCTTGCCGGTGGGCAGGTGGTCGGGGCCGCGCTCCTCCTGCCAGGCGGGGGCGAAGTCGAGGCGTACGTCCTCGCCGCCGGCGCCGAGGTTGCGGTGGAACCAGGGGTGCCAGCCCGCCTGGGCCGGGAAGGAGTCCCCGTACGTCTCCACGCCCAGGGTGAGGGTCAGCGAGTCGGGGCCCAGCTCGACGATCTGCGTGACCCGGCCCGGGTACGGCCAGGGCTCGACGAGGTCGTACGTGAACGCCGCCTCGGTGGCGGCTACCCGCGCGGCGCGCCAGGGCGCGTCACGGGCGAAGCCGTGGAGGGCGTGCGGCGGATGGTTGAGCGGCAGCTGGTGGACGACGGCCCCGTCCTGGAACCGTCCGTTCGCGGTGCGCCCGCACCACGGGACCATCGGGAAGCATCCGTAATGGGCACCCTGGCGCAGCAGCTCCGTGCCGTCGATGCGCAGGCTGCTGATCCGGCAGCCGTTCTCCTGGTCGACGGTCACCTCGACGCCGCCTGCGCTCAGTTGCGTACTCATGCAGCCGACTCTAGATCAGCGGCGGCGGCGCAGGGCTCGGCCGACCACGACCGCCGAGGCCAGCGCCAGGGCGGCCGCCGGGGCGATCCACCGCAAGTTCGCACCGGCACCGGAGGTCGCGGGGGCGGGGACCGGGGCGTAGCGGCCGCGCGGCGGCGCGTGGTCCACTTCCTCGGCACTGCGGCCGATCATGGTGCGGCGGGCGTGGGCGGCCTCGGCGGGGGGCTGCGCGGCTGCGCCGAACCCGTCGATCTCCCCGCTCTGCCCGATCTGGCCGCTCTCGCCGATCTGACCGAAGTCCGGGAGGCCCTCGAAGTCGCCGTCCATGAAGGGGTCCAGGGAAGGGGGCGGTACCTCGGTGTCGAAGACGGAGGCCGTGACCTCCGTGACGCCGCCGTCGTCCCCGTCCTCCGCGCCGGGCGCGTCGCCCTCCGCCTCCTCGGCCTCGGCGATCACGTCGGTCACCGGCTCCGCCGCTTCGGCCGCCAGCGCCGCGAGCTGCTCGGCGGCCCGGTCCAGGAGCCGCTGGACGGCGGTCGCGGTGGCCTCCGGGGCGAAGGCGGCGGCCCGCCCGTCGGCGGCGGCCTCGGCGGTGAACCCCAGCCGGGTCCCGTCGTCCACCGGGGTCAGCAGCAGCGTCAGCGACAGCTTGACGGTCCCGCTGCCGCGGATCTCGGTGCCCTCACCGGTCACGGTGAAGACGTACGGATCCCGTTCGGCGACGGACAGGGCCCCGCGGTAGGTGACGGTGTTCCCGCCGACCCGCAGTTTGAGGCGGCCCGACACGGGCCCGGACGCGGCGTCCGCGTCCTGCTGGAGCCCGGGTACGCAGCGGGCCACCCGGGCGGGGTCGCGCAGCACGGCGCGGAGGTCGTCTGCCGGTACCGGAACGAACACCTGATGCTCCATGTGGTCGAGCCTACCGACGAGAGACCCTCCCGCACCCGGTCCGGCACTTACGAATACCGCGGGTGCGGGAGCGTCGAGGGCGGCAGGCCCGCCACCCTGGTGCGCTCCGCGTCGCGCGCGGCGTCCCGCAGGGACTGCGTGGACAGCGAGCGCAGCCCCGGCGTGTCGCGGTCGACGCGCAGCTCGGGGACCTGTTCCCGGCGGGCCAGTACGAAGCCCCAGTCCTGCGGCGGCGCGTCGGCCGTGCCGAGGCTGCGGTCGGGGCCGGCGGCGAAGCCGGAGAGCCGGCCGCCGACGCTGTAGGGAGCGGTGCGCAGGCCGGCCGCGCGCAGGGTGGCCTCGACCGTCCAGTACGTACGCGGGCGCGTGGCCAGCGGTCCGGCGTGCACGGCGAGCCGCCCGCCGGGGCGCAGGGCCCGGGCGGCGAGCCCGTAGAACTCCTGCGAGTACAGCTTCGTGCTGGGGGTGATGCCCGGGTCGGGGAGGTCGGAGACGATGACGTCGTACCGGTCCCGCGCGGTCGGCCCCCGCAGCCAGTGGAACGCGTCCTGCGTGACGACTTCGAGGCGCGGGTCCTCGTACACCCGGCCGTTGAGCGCGGACAGCATCGGGTCCGTGCGGGCGAGCCGGACCACGCCGGGGTCGAGCTCGACGACGGTGACGGAGGCGACGTCGCGGTAGCGCAGCACCTCGCGCGCGGCGAGCCCGTCGCCGCCGCCGAGGACCAGGACCCGGGTGTGCGGGCCGGTCATGGCGGGGTGCACGAGGGCCTCGTGGTAGCGGTACTCGTCGTAGCCGCTGACCCGCAGCCGGCCGTCGAGGAACAGGTCGAGGGAGCGCGGGGAGCCGGTGGCGGGGCCGGTCAGCACGAGCTCCTGGACGCCGGTCTGCTGTGCGACCCGGACCTCGCCGCCGTAGACGGCGCGCCGGGCGACCCGCTCGAAGTCGTCGGCGAGGACGGTCGCGCAGGCGAGGACGGCCAGCACGGTGACGTTCGCGGCGATGAGCAGCCAGCGGGAGCGCCGGCTCAGGTCGCGGCGGAACAGCCACAGGACCAGGCCCGCACCGACGACCGCGTTGACGGTGCCGGTCAGCATGGCGCCGGTGAGCTGGCCGAGCACCGGCAGCAGCAGGAACGGGAAGGCCAGCCCGCCGACGAGCGCGCCCACGTAGTCGGCGGCGAACAGGTCGGCGACGGCGCCGCCCGCGTCCTGCCTGCGGATCCGCTGGATGAGGACCATCAGCAGCGGGATCTCGGCGCCGATGAGCACGCCGATCGCGAAGGAGAAGGCCACGAGGACGGGCCGGGACTCGCCCAGCCACGCGAAGCTCGCGTACAGCGCCATCGCCGAGAGCCCGCCGAGCAGGGCGAGGCCCGCCTCGATGACGGCGAATCCGAACGCGGGCCGTCTGCGCAGCCGTTTGGCCAGCAGGGAGCCGACCCCCATCGCGAAGACCATGACGGACAGCACGACGGACGCCTGGGTGACGGAATCGCCGATGAGGTAGGAGCCGAGGGCGAGCAGCTCCAGCTCGTACACGAGCCCGCAGGCGGCGCAGACGAACACGGTGGCCAGGACGAGGAGTCGGCCGGTCCGGGGCCGTACGGGCAGGGCGGCCGGGAGGGTCGCCACGCCCCGCGGCTCCGGAGCCGGGAGCACCCGGCGCGGGACGGAACGGTCGATCATGAGGCGAACGGTACGTCACCGCCCACTCGCATCCCGTCACCCACATGGGTGCAAGTGACGCACCTTTCCGCCCTGTTGGCGTAACCGCGTGGGGACGCCCGCGGCGCCCGCGCCCCGGAACGCCCAGCCCAGTCCCGCACTACCGTGCGGCGGACTCCGGGGCGCCCGCGGGTGCGCCCATGCGCCCACCGACCCTCGTACGAGTGGCCACCAACTGGCCTTCCTGCGGATACGCGTGCCAGGTCCGCCAGCGCACCTGCCCCTCGTGGCGCTGCGCGAGCATGGCGGTGAAGGCGTGCGGGCTGCCGGGAAAGGTTCCGGCCAATCCGTTCGGGTGATCCGCGACCAGCGCCAGCAGCTCCTGCGCACGTCCCGCGAAGGAGCCCTGCGACAGGGTCTCGACCCGCGCGGCGAACTCGTACTCCCAGTCCCCCATCCGCTTGGCCACGCCGAGCGGCAGCGGCGTACTGCTGCCGGGCATGCAGGCGACCGTCTCCGAGCAGAGCACCCGGCCCTCCTCCAGGAGCACCTGGTGCGAGGCGCCGAGCAGGCGCAACTCCACCTTCGCACCGGCCAGTTCGAGGTTCAGTACGGCCAGGGCGGGCAGCCGGTCCCGACCCAGGGCCCAGGCGAGATCGGCGGCCCGTGTGTCGGTATAGGTGGTCTGGAGGGTCGTGAGCATGAGTCGGCTCCGCAAACGCGCGAGGGAGATGGGCCGGGGCCCGCCAGCGGTAGTCAACGGGTGGGGGGACACCGGCACGGGTCCACAGGAAGTCCAGGGAGGTCCGAGGACTGGTCTACTCAACCGAGGGAATCATGAAAGGCACGGCACTCACAGCGTTTTTACCCAACTTGATTGGGTTTACATCCCCCCGGGGGCTACACAGTTCACGTGTTCAACCCAGGCGTCCCGCGCGTCGCACCGCAGCGGACCGGGAGCTCCGAACATGAGGGCGCCCGACGGCCGTTAGCACCGCCGGGCGCCCCGACGCACGCGGCGCCAGCTGCCCCGTGTCAGCTGGAACCGCATCCTCCTCCGCCGCCGCAGGAGGACGACCCCCCACCGCACGACGAGGAGGAACCGCAGGACGAGCCGCCGCCGCACGAGCTGGAACTCCCGCCGCTGCTCGCCCACCACGACGAGCGGGAGCCCGAGCCGGAATCGGCGCCGGTCCAGGCGCGGACCACCTTGCGCACCAGGAGCACGAAGCCCAGGACGACCAGCGCCACGAGCACCAAACCGAAGACAGACATGACACCCAACCCCCGTTCACGTTCCCGCCCCGGTCCCCCGGGGTGTGAAGGGGGGATGCCCGCACGCCACCCGGGCCAAAGCACACTTGAGCAAGTCCAGAGGTTCCCCGCAGGATGGCGGCCATGAGCGCACCCGTGGGCGGCAGCCGCCCCCTCCTGAACCGCCGCCTTGCCTCCTTCGGTACGACGATCTTCGCGGAGATGTCGGCCCTGGCCGCCCGCACCGGGTCGATCAACCTCGGCCAGGGCTTCCCCGACACGGACGGCCCCGCCGAGATCGCCGAGGCCGCCTCCCGGGCCGTGCTCTCGGGCCTGGGCAACCAGTACCCGCCCGGCCCCGGCATCCCGGAGCTGCGCACCGCGATCGCCCGGCACCAGCAGCGGTTCTACGGCCTGGCCCACGACCCGGACACGGAGGTCCTCGTCACCGCCGGCGCGACGGAGGCCATCGCCGCCTCGCTGCTCGCCCTGCTCGAACCGGGCGACGAGGTCATCGCGCTGGAGCCGTACTACGACTCGTACGCGGCCTGCATCGCGATGGCCGGCGCCACCCGCGTGCCGGTCACCCTGCGCCCGGACGCCGGAGCCTTCGCGCTCGACCTCGACGAACTGCGCGCCGCGGTCACCCCGCGCACCCGCCTGCTCCTGCTGAACACCCCGCACAACCCGACGGGCACGGTCCTGACCCCGGCCGAGCTCGCGGCGATCGCGGAACTGGCGGTGGAGCGGAACCTCCTCGTCGTCACGGACGAGGTCTACGAACACCTGGTCTTCGAGGGCGCCCACATCCCGCTGGCCTCCCTGCCCGGCATGCGCGAGCGCACGGTCACCATCAGCTCGGCCGGCAAGACGTTCTCGTTCACGGGCTGGAAGGTCGGCTGGATCACCGCCCCGCCGGAGCTCGTCTCGGCGGTCCGCTCGGCGAAGCAGTTCCTGACGTACGTCTCCTCGGGTCCGTTCCAGTACGCCATCGCGGAGGCCCTGGACCTCCCCGACAGTTACTACGAGGGCTTCCGCGCCGACCTGGCCGCCAAGCGCGACATCCTCGCCGACGGCCTCACGGCGGCCGGCTTCGAGGTCTTCCGCCCCCGGGGCACGTACTTCATCACCACGGACATCACCCCGCTCGGCGAGAAGGACGGCCTCGCCTTCTGCCGCACCCTCCCGGAACGCTGCGGCGTCGTCGCCATCCCGAACCAGGTCTTCTACGACCACCAGTCCGCAGGAGCCACCCAGGTCCGCTGGGCCTTCTGCAAGAAGACCGAGGTCCTCGAGGAGGCCGCGGAGCGCCTGCGGCGGCTCTGAGGCCGGGCTCGTCCGGCGGCGCCTCGGGGGCGGGCCGATTTCACCGGAGGTTCCGGGGGCATTCACGCCCGCGGGGAGGTGGTGCGCTTTAGGGTGCCCGAGGCTCTCCTCGTCGGGATGGGCGTACGCAGGCAGCGCGGGAAAGACGGGGTTCATGACGGCGACGGGCAGTGCGTCGGTTTCCGTGCGGCCGCAGGAGCTCCGGACCGGCAGGGTGCCCGCCCCCCTCGTCGCGCTCGGGGTGTTCGCCGCCGTCCGGGCCGCGGGGGCGCTGGTGCTCACCGTCGGGGCCTGGTGGGCCGGGCGGAGCCCCGTCCGCGTGTTCGGGCACTCCTGGGACTCCGTCTGGTACCTCGGCATCGCCGTGCACGGCTACGGCCGCACCCAGATGTGGGCCGAGTCCGGGCTGGTGCAGAGCGACTGCGCCTTCTTCCCGCTGTACCCGCTGCTCGTGGGGCTGGCCGGAGCCACCCCCTGGGCCGGGCTGCTCGTGGCCTGGACCGCCGCGGCGGTGGCCGCCGTCGGGGTGTACCGGGTCGGGGAGCTGTTGCTGGGCCCGCGCGTCGGGGTGCTGCTGGTGGCGCTGTGGGCGGCGACCCCGCACGCGGTGGTGCTCACCCTCGCCTACACCGAGCCGCTGCTGGCCGCGCTGGCCGCCTGGGCCCTGTACGCCGTACTGCGCGAGCGCTGGCCGTGGGCCACGGGCCTCGCCGTGCTCGCCGGGCTGACCCGCCCGACCGGGATCGCCGTCGGCGCCGCCGTGTCCGCCATGGCCCTGCACGCGCTGCTCGTCCGCAGATCCCGCGCGCCCCGGGTGTGGGCGGCCGCGCTGCTGGCCCCGGCGGGCTGGGCGGCGTACGTCGTCGCCGTCGGGATACGTACCGGGGACCCGGCCGGGTACTTCACCGTGCAGCAGCGCTGGGGCTCCCGCTTCGACTTCGGCTCGTACACGACGGGCACCGTCTGGCGGGTGCTGACCGGCGGGCACGTACAGCTCGCCACCATCGTGACCGTGGCCGTGCTGGCCGCGGCCGGGTTCCTTGCCGTGCTCCTGCTGCTCGACCGGATGCCGGCGGCGCTGCTCGTGTACACCGCCGTACTGCTGCTGATCACCTACGGCGGGGCCGGCTACTTCGAGTCGAAGCCGCGCTTCCTGCTGCCGGCGTTCCCGCTGCTCCTGCCGGTCGCCGCCGCAATGGCGCGAGCCCGGCCGCGCTCCGCGGTCGTGGTGACCGCGGGGCTGGCCGGGCTCTCGTACGGCTACGGGCTGTACCTGCTGCTCATCGCCCGTGTGCCGCTGTGACGGTCGCGACGACTAAGCGTCGTCCCCGTCCTTGTCGTCACCGTCGGTGGAGTCGATCTCCTTCTCCAGTCCGAGCTGCTCCACGAGCCACTTGTCGAACTCGATGGAGGCCCGGACCCAGCTGACCGTGGAGGAAACGAAGTGCTCCAGGCTGACGCCGGTGCCGATCAGCATCTGCGCCTCGCCGATCAGGCGGACGGAGCCGTCGTCGTGCGTGTGGCTGTAGACCTTCGGCCACAGGGTGCGGCGGTTCCAGTCGTCGATCGACTCGAGGAGCTGGGGCTTGTCCTCGATCGCGTGCGGACGGTCGTAGAAGGTCCGCACCGAGAAGACCTGCTGCTCGTCCTCGCCGCGGAACATGAAGTACGTACGGAACTCCTCCCACGGCGCCGCGAGGTCACCCTCGTCGTCGACGACGTACTTGAGCTCCATCTGCTCCAGCAGCTGCTTGACCAGATCCTGGTCGGGGACGACGGGGCCCGCCGGTCCTGTGGCCTGCGGATCGGGCTGCTGCCCTCCGAAGTTCGGAATCGAGGCCGGGTCGATGCTCACCGTGTACTTCCCTTCGTGCGGATACTCTCATCCTCCACCATCCCGCCCTCCCCGTGTCCAGCCCAGCGGACCACGATCCGCTTGCAGCGGACACGGGGGTGCGCTGAGCGGGGGACACATGAACCGAATAGGGAAGATCGGCGTGGGCCTGGCGTGGCGGTGGAGGGATCATCGTCTGCTCGCCCCTGGTGCCGCTCCTCGCTTTCTTCTTCGGGGATCCGTACGGCGACGAGAAGTACGGGGACGAGTACGACGTGTCCCTCCCCGACGACAGGCCGTCGCCGGCCGCGATGGCGTTCGGCGAGGCGCGGTGGCGGGCGCGCAGGACTCCCCGAGTGCCGCGAGGTACGTGAGCTTCGGGGTCGTTCGCCTCGCCGACGGTACCGACCGCGTGGAGATCCCGGCCTCGGCGCCGGCGCGCCAGCAGCACGGCGGCGCCGAGGAAGCCGGCGGTGAAGGCGCCCCCTAGAGCGCCTTGCCGACGATGAGGTCCTCGCCCGCCACGTCGACCCGGACGGTGTCGCCGTCGCGGACCTCGCCCGCCAGGATCTCCTTGGCCAGGCGGTCGCCGATGGCCGTCTGGATCAGGCGGCGCAGCGGGCGGGCGCCGTACGCCGGGTCGTTGCCCTTGTCCGCCAGCCAGGCCAGGGCGTCGGGGGTGACGTCCAGGGTCAGGCGGCGGTCGGCCAGGCGCTTGGCCAGGCGGCCGATCTGGAGCTCGGCGATGTGGGCCAGCTCGTCCTCGGTCAGTGCCGAGAAGACCACCAGGTCGTCGAGGCGGTTGAGGAACTCCGGCTTGAAGGAGGCCCGGACCACCTCCAGGACCTTGGCCTTCTTCTCCTGCGCCGAGCTCACCGGGTCCATCAGGAACTGGCTGCCCAGGTTGGAGGTCAGGATCAGGATCGTGTTGCGGAAGTCCACGGTGCGGCCCTGGCCGTCCGTGAGGCGCCCGTCGTCCAGGACCTGGAGCAGGATGTCGAAGACCTCGGGGTGGGCCTTCTCGACCTCGTCCAGCAGCACCACGGAGTACGGGCGGCGGCGTACGGCCTCGGTCAGCTGGCCGCCCTCCTCGTAGCCGACGTACCCGGGCGGGGCGCCGACCAGGCGGGCCACGCTGTGCTTCTCGGAGTACTCCGACATGTCGATGCGGACCATGGCCCGCTCGTCGTCGAAGAGGAAATCCGCGAGGGCCTTGGCCAGCTCCGTCTTGCCCACGCCCGTCGGGCCCAGGAAGAGGAACGAGCCGGTCGGGCGGTCCGGGTCGGCGATCCCGGCCCGGGTGCGGCGTACGGCGTCCGAGACGGCCCGTACGGCCTCGCCCTGGCCGATCAGGCGGCGGCCCAGCTCGTCCTCCATGCGCAGCAGCTTCTGGGTCTCGCCCTCGAGGAGCCGGCCGGCGGGGATGCCGGTCCATGCGCCCACCACGTCCGCGATGTCGTCGGGGCCGACCTCGTCCTTGACCATGGTGCCCTTGGACGTTCCGGTCTTGGAGGCCTCTTCCTCCTCCTCGGTGGCCTCCGCCAGCTCGCGCTCCAGCGTCGGGATCTCCCCGTAGAGCAGCTTGGAGGCCGTGTCGAAGTCGCCGTCGCGCTGGGCGCGCTCGGCCTGGCCGCGCAGGTCGTCCAGGCGCTCCTTGAGCTCGCCGACGCGGTTGAGGGACTGCTTCTCCTTCTCCCAGCGGGCGGTCAGGCCCCGCAGGTCCTCCTCCCGGTCCGCCAGGTCCTTGCGGATCTTCTCCAGGCGCTCGATCGAGGCCGGGTCGGACTCGTTCTTCAGCGCCAGCTCCTCCATCCGCAGGCGGTCGACCGAGCGCTGCAGCTCGTCGATCTCCAGCGGCGAGGAGTCGATCTCCATGCGCAGCCGGGACGCTGCCTCGTCGACCAGGTCGATCGCCTTGTCGGGGAGGAAGCGGGAGGTGATGTACCGGTCGGAGAGGGTCGCCGCGGCCACCAGCGCGCTGTCGTTGATGACGACCTTGTGGTGGGCCTCGTAGCGGCCCTTGAGGCCGCGCAGGATCGCGATGGTGTCCTCGACGGACGGCTCGGCGACCAGCACCTGCTGGAAGCGCCGCTCCAGCGCCGGGTCCTTCTCGATGCGCTCGCGGTACTCGTCGAGCGTGGTCGCGCCGACCATCCGCAGCTCGCCGCGGGCCAGCATGGGCTTGAGCATGTTGCCCGCGTCCATGGCCGAATCCCCGCCGGCGCCCGCGCCGACGACGGTGTGCAGCTCGTCGATGAAGGTGATGATCTGGCCGTCGCTGGACTTGATCTCGGCGAGGACCGTCTTCAGCCGCTCCTCGAACTCGCCGCGGTACTTGGCTCCCGCGACCATCGCGCCGAGGTCGAGGGAGACCAGCCGCTTGTTCTTCAGGGACTCGGGGACGTCGCCCTTCACGATGCGCTGCGCGAGGCCCTCGACGACGGCCGTCTTGCCGACGCCGGGCTCGCCGATGAGCACCGGGTTGTTCTTCGTACGGCGCGAAAGGACCTGGACGACGCGCCGGATCTCCTGGTCGCGGCCGATGACCGGGTCGAGCTTGCCTTCACGCGCGGCCGCCGTGAAGTCCGTGCCGAACTTCTCCAGGGCCTTGTACTGGCCCTCGGGATCGGGGGTGGTCACCCGCCGTCCTCCTCGTGCGTTCTCGAAGGCGTCCAGCAGCTTCTTCGCCGTCGCGCCCTGGGTGGAAAGGACCTCACCGGCCGCGCCGCCCTTTGCGGCGATGGCGATGAGGAGGTGTTCGGTGGAGAGGTACTCGTCGCCGAGTTTCCCGGCCTGCTGGTCGGCCTCGGCGAGTACGGCGAGCAGCTCGCGGGTGGGCTGCGGGGGCGCGACCGTGGAGCCCGTGACGCTGGGCAGGGCCGCCAGCAGCCGCTCGGCGCCGTTCCGGACCGCCGCCTGGTCGGCCTCGGTGGCCGCGAGGAGGTCGGTGATGTTCTCGTTGTCCTCGCCGGCGAGCAGGGCCAGCAGCAGGTGCGCCGGGGTCAGATCCGCGTGGCCGTCCTTCACGGCCCGGCTGGTGGCCGCGTTCAGCGCGTCCCGGCTCTTGTTGGTCAGCTCGGCATCCACGTGCGACTTCTCCTCTCAGACAGGTCAGACAGGTCTCGGGAAGACTTCGGGTCTCGTGCTTTGAGTCTGCACTTTGAGTATGGCAGCGTACGCAAAGTTGAGTCTATTCCACTCAAGGGCGGAGTCGTGCCCTCACGTACCCTCGGGCCATGGCTCTTGACGTACTCAACCCGACGCCCGAGTACCTCGCCTTCTGGCGGGAGCGGCACGTCTGCACGCTGACCACCCCGCGCCCCGACGGGACCCCGCACGTGGTGCCGGTGGGCGTCACGTACGACCCGGAGGCGGGCCTGGCCCGGGTGATCAGCAACAAGAACAGCAAGAAGATCCGCAACGTGCTGGCGGCCCGGGCGACGGAGCACGGCCCGGCCCGGGTGGCGGTGTGCCAGATGGCGGGACGCCGCTGGGCGACCCTGGAGGGGCACGCGGTGATCCGTACGGACGAGGCCTCGGTCGCGGAGGCGGTGGCGCGCTACGCGGAGCGCTATGGGCGCACGCCCTCGCCCAACCCGGACCGGGTCGTCATGGAGATCGTCCTCGACCGGGCGATGGGCCGCGCCTGAACCGTTCGCGGAGAAGTTCAGCTAGTTCAGCTTTCACCTTGTCCGGTTCAAGCACTGGACGCGGACATCACAACGGCGCCATCGTGGTCAGGTCCACGATGGCGCCGTTGTGTGGGGGAAGCACCTGGAGCGATCTGCAACGACGGGGGAATCGCTTCAGGCACTGCGGGGGGTGGCGGTGGTGATATCGGGTTCGAAGAGCTGGTGGTCGCGCTGATCAAGGTTGACGAAGACCATTCCGTAGCGCACCTCGCAGCGGACGGGCTGCGGCGCGCCGCGGGGGCGGCGCAGGCACCGGTACGCCCGGACGTCCTCGTCCTCCTCGCGCGTGATGACGATGGGCTGTCCGAACAGGGTGACCATCAACGAGTCGCCAGGGTGGGGGATGGCCGTGGCGAGGTCGATGAACTGCCAGCCGGAGCGGTAGGCAGAGGCCATTTCGCGACGGAATCCGCGGTCGTCGGGGGTCATGCCGCGGTCTCCACAACAAGGGTGCCGGCGTCGACGGGGGCCGAGCGCCATCCGCTGTCCATCGGTGCCGCGCGCCATCCGCTGTCCTCGAGCGGCGCCGCCCGGAGGCCTGCGGCACCCCCTTCGGCGCCCCCCAGGGTGACCCCGGCAAGTCCCAGACCGGCCACAGCCGAGAAGATGACGGTGGCAAGCGCCGAGCGAAGCATTCTCTTGTTCATGGTCGGCTTCGTCCTCACTTGATGAAATCCTCTCCCCCGCCTGTCAGACGATGGCTCATTCAGGCACATCACTGCCACAGGGACGATGCATCATGTTCTTGCATGTTCAGGACCCTGGGGGGTGGAGATTTGACCATAAACAGAATAAAAGCGACACATCCCCACTCGGTCACGGAGCTGTGCAGCGAGGGGGCACGGCTCTACACGAGCGCGCTGCGGACCGGACGTATCGCACGTGGGGATGTCAAAACGGCACCCTGCTTGCTCGATCTGGCGCTGTTGCAGCCAGATCCTGATGACGCCAATTCGCTCCGTCCGGTTCCACCGGCGGTGGCACTCGCACAGCGGCTGCATCCGATCGAACGGGAGATCCGCGACAGACGCCGGGATTCTCTCGAACTGTCCGAAGCTTTCGAGCCGTTTCTCGCCATCAGTGCGCAGAATCCGGCAAGCACCCATGCCATCACCGTGCTCGAAGGCTTCGACCCCATCAACGCGGCCCTCAACCTCGCCACCGCCGAGTGCCACACCGAGATGCTGACCATCCAGCCCGGCGGCGCCCGCCCCAGCCTCGAGCTCACGGAGGCCCTGGAGCGGGACCAGCCGCTAACCGACCGCGGTGTCCGGATCCGGACCCTCTACCAGCACACCGTCCGGCACAGCCGCGGCACGCTGGCGTACGTCGACCTCCTCAAGGCCGGCAAGGTCGAGGTGCGCACGCTGGAGGAGCTCTTCGAGCGCCTCATCATCTTCGACCGGACCGTCGCCTTCATCCCGGCCAGCGACGACCGCCAGGTCGCCCTGGAGCTGCGCCACCCGGGGCTGGTCGACTACCTCATCAAGGTGTTCGAGCAGCTGTGGCACCGCGCCGTGCCCCTCCAGGAGGAAGTCACGTACCAGCACACCCGCGGCGGCATCTCGGGCGTGCAGCGCACCATCGCACAGCTCCTCATCGAGGGCCACGTCGACGAGGCCATCGCCCGCCGGCTCGGCATGAACGTACGGACCTGCCGCGCGCACATCGCGAAGCTCGCCAGCACCCTCGGCAGCGGCAGCCGCGCCCAACTCGGCTTCCTCATCGCCCGCTCCGGGATCCTCGAGGACGAGGGCGACTGAAACGCACCGGAACGCATCAGGCCCCGCCCGGGGTTCCCGGGCGGGGCCTGATGCGTTCGGTCGCTCGTCAGTCGCCCTGGCGCTTCGGTGCGGGGCGCCAGACGACCAGGGCGTTGCCCGCCACCGGCGGCTGGTACTTGACCAGATCCCGCCGGTACGAGGCGTGCACCTGGGCCTCGCGCTGCTGGAGCACGGCCGCCGCGCCGTCCACCGCCGCCGAGAGCTCGGCCACGCGCTGCTGGAGCGCCGCGACCTGGTTCTCCAGCTCGATGATCCGCTTGATGCCGGCCAGGTTGATGCCCTCGTCCTGGGACAGTGCCTGCACCGTGCGGAGCAGTTCGATGTCGCGGGCCGAGTAGCGCCGGCCGCGGCCGGCCGTCCGGTCCGGGGAGACCAGGCCGAGGCGGTCGTACTGGCGCAGGGTCTGCGGATGCAGGCCCGAGAGCTGGGCGGCCACCGAGATCACGTAGACCGGGGTCTCGTCGGTCAGTTCGTACGCCCCGCTGCCGAACCGGGGCGGTCGTCGGCGGCCGTCCATGTCATGCTCCCTTCGCGGACTCGAACAGCACGGCGCGCGGGTCCTCCGACTCCGTCGCGTCGCGGTACATCTCCAGCGCCTCGCGGGCCTTGTCCGACAGCGTGGCCGGAACCGAGACCTCCACCGTCACCAGCAGGTCCCCGCGGGTGCCGTCCTTGCGGACCGCTCCCTTGCCGCGGGCCCGCATCGTGCGCCCGCTGGGGGTGCCCGGCGGGAGCTTCAGCGTCACCGAGGGGCCGTTCAGGGTCGGGACCTTGATGTCGGCGCCCAGGGCGGCCTCGGCGATCGTCACCGGGACGGTGACGGTCAGGTTGTCGTCCTTGCGGCCGAACACCGGGTGGCTGTCCACATGGACGACGACGTAGAGGTCGCCGGCGGGACCGCCGCGCTCGCCCGGAGCGCCCTTGCCGCGCAGCCGGATCCGCTGGCTGTCGGAGACGCCGGCCGGGATCCGGACCTGCATGGTGCGGGAGGACTTGGCCCGCCCGCTGCCCTTGCAGACGTCGCAGGGGGTCTCCGCGATCAGGCCGCGGCCCTTGCAGTCCGCGCAGGGGTCGGTCAGCGAGAAGCCGCCGCCGCTGCCCCGCGAGACCTGGCCGGTGCCGACGCAGGTCGGGCACACGCGCGGCGTGCCGTTCTTGTCGCCGGTGCCCGAGCAGGCCTTGCAGGGCGCCTGGGAGGACATCCGGAGCGGGACCGTGGCCCCGTCCACCGCCTCCGTGAAGGAGAGGGTGACCTCCGACTCGATGTCCTGGCCGCGGCGCGGCTGGACCCGCGTCCCGGGGCCCGCGCCGCCGCGGTTGAACAGTCCGCCGAAGACGTCGCCCAGACCGCCGCCGCCGAAGCCGCCGCCCGCGCCGCCACCCGGCTGGGTGCCGCCGAACAGGTCGCCCAGGTCGAAGTTGAACGAGCCGCCCCCGCCCGGACCGGGGCGGAAGCCCCCGTTGCCGAACAGGGCGCGGGCCTCGTCGTACTCCTTGCGCTTCTTGGCGTCGCCGAGGATGTCGTTCGCCTCGGAGACCTCCTTGAAGCGTTCCTCGGCCGAGGCGTCGCCCTTGTTGGCGTCCGGGTGGAACTCGCGCGCGAGCTTCCGGTACGCCTTCTTGATCTCGGCCTCGGTGGCGTCCTTCGGGACACCGAGGACCTTGTAGTAGTCCTTCTCGACGAAGTCCTTCGTGCTCATCCCCGGCGTCCCTCCTCTCGTGCCTCTACGGTTGCTGCGTCAGCCCTTGTCGGGGGCATCCGCGTCCTTGTCCGAAGGCGTGTCGCCGTCCGCGGACTCGGACTTGGGGGCGGCCCCGGGCTGGGGCTCCGCCACCGCGACCCGCGCGGGGCGGATCGTACGCTCGCCGATCCGGTACCCCGGCTGCAGGATCGCCACGCAGGTCGTCTCGGTGACGTCCGGCGCGTACGAGTGCATCAGGGCCTCGTGGATCGTCGGGTCGAAGGGCTCGCCCTCCTTGCCGAACTGCTGCAGCCCCATCTTGGCCGCGGCGGTCTCCAGCGATTCGGCCACCGACTTGAAGCCGCCGACCAGCTCGCCATGGTCCCGCGCCCGGCCGATGTCGTCCAGGGTCGGGAGCAGTTCCGTCAGGAGGGACGCGACCGCGATCTCCTTGACTGCGATCCGGTCCCGCTCCACCCGGCGGCGGTAGTTCTGGTACTCGGCCTGGAGCCGCTGGAGGTCCGCGGTGCGCTCGCCGAGCGCGGTGCGGGCCTGGTCCAGCTGCGCCAGGAGAGCGACGTCCTGTGCTGCTGCGGAGTCCCCGGCCGGGGCCGCGGCCTCCTCCTCGGAGGAAGCTGCGGCCTTCGGCTCGGCGGCGTCGTCAGGCGTGGCGCCGGCGGGGACTTCGGGCTTCTCCTCAAAGCCCGGGGTCTCCTCCGACATCAGGCAGCGCCGCCCTTCGGCTTCTCGTCGTCCACGATCTCGGCGTCGACGACATCGTCCTCGGGCTTGGCCTGACCCGCGTCACCCGCGGCACCGGCTGCACCCTGGGCGGCCTGCGCGTCGGCGTAGATGGCCTGGCCGAGCTTCTGGCTGACCGCGGCGAGCTTCTCGGTCGCGGTGCGGATCGCGGCCGTGTCCTCGCCCTTGAGGGTCTCCTTCAGCTCGGAGACGGCGGCCTCGACCTCGGTCTTGACCTCGGCCGGGACCTTGTCCTCGTTGTCCTTGACGAACTTCTCCGTCTGGTAGACGAGCTGCTCGCCCTGGTTGCGGGACTCGGCGGCCTCGCGGCGGCGGTGGTCCTCCTCCGCGTACTGCTCGGCCTCCTGGCGCATGCGGTCGACCTCGTCCTTGCCGAGCGAGGAGCCGCCGGTGACGGTCATCTTCTGCTCCTTGCCCGTGCCGAGGTCCTTGGCCGTGACGTGCATGATGCCGTTCGCGTCGATGTCGAAGGAGACC
>NZ_JNZY01000021.1 GCF_000717655.1 Streptomyces katrae | reverse complement strand
AAGCTCCGGAGGAAGCCGTCCACGTTGGCGACGCAGTCTCGGTCGTCGTCATCGACGTCGACCGGCAGCGGCGCAGGCTGTCCTTGTCCCGACGCCAGGACTCGCCCGACCGCCGCTGAACCCTGCACATGGCTCCACGACGGGAGTTCACCGGGATCAGCGTGACCCTTCGTCCGACTGCGGCGCCTGCCCCTCACCGAGCGGCTGACCGCCGTACGCTCCGGGGACCTGGATGCCGCCCTCGTCCGAGCCCTCCCGCCGCGCCGAAGCTGAACTCCTGCCGGTATGGACTGGCCCGCTGTACGTGCACCAACTTCCAGGAGACCTCACCGCGATCGGGACCAGCCCGCCCTCCTGGACGGTCTTCTACGAAGTGGCCGGCTTGCCCCCGTCCCACTCGCCCATACCGACCCAGGTGCCTGGGCCAGGTTCGGTGAGACTGGCCAACCTTCGCTGAGACGGTCGTGCTCGCAGGCGATGCGCGAAGCCGTGTTGAGGACTGGAGCAGGGGGGTGCTAACGCCGTTAGCACCCCCCTGAGTGCTAACGGCGTTAGCACTCAGGCAGGAACTACCGCCGAAAATCGGCAAAACGAACCTTATGGATCACCGGAATCACGCGTGGCGGCAGTATGCTGCCGTCCATGTCATCTCCGAACCCGGGAGCGGAGCGGGAGAAGCTCGTCTCCAAGCTGCCCGCTCACCTCCAGCAGGCCCTCAAGGTCCGTGCAGCGCAGCTCCAGACCGACATGCAGGACGCCGTCGCCCATGGCATCCAGGCTTGGCGTGACTGCACGGACGAGCTGCCCGTAGTCAACACCGCCGGCGCTGATTCGTTCGGCACCTACCTTCCTGAAGGCCTCTACGAGGACTTCAAGACCGATTGCCGAGAGCGCGGTGTCTCCTACATCCAGGGGCTGGCGCAGTCCGTGGTCCTCTGGCTGGCCGACAACCCCGCCGGCGTTAATCCGAGCACCCGAAGAATCGTCATCTGTAACCAGAAGGGCGGCGTGGGCAAGACCGCCGTATCCGCGGGCCTCGCCCAGGCCTTCGCAGAGGACCCGGCTGCCATCGGGGCGGCAGCCGACGCGGCGATCAGTGGGCTGCGAGTCCTCCTCGTCGACTACGACCCCCAGGGCCACCTCACCCACCAGCTCGGCCTCACCGCCATTCCCGCTGGCGCGGAAAGCCTCATCACGCACATGCTCGACCGTCAGAAGGCCCAGCAGCCGCTACTCGACCTGACGGTTGCCATAAGCGGTGACCGGTTCGGCGGCCGGCTGCGCATTCTGCCCGCCGCGTTCGACGCGTTCCTTCTCGACTCAGGGCTCACTACGTTCCGCGGCCCGCGTGAAGCAACGCTCGAGCGCGCCCTCGCCCCGCTTGAGGAACACTTCGACGTCATCGTGGTGGACTCGCCCCCCAGCCTCGGCCTCGCCATGGACGCAGCCCTCAACTACGCCCGCCAGCGGACCGATGAGAAGCCCGGCTCGTCCGGCCTCGTCATTCCCGTGGAAGCAGAGGACACCTCAGCGCAGGCGTACGGGATGCTCATCCAGCAGATCGATTCCCTCTCGCGGGACTATGACATCGCCATCGAGCAGCTCGGCCTCGTCGTGAACAAATTCGACAGTCGGCGCGGCTACATCGCGACCTCGTCGCTCGACAAGTGGAAGTCGCTGGGTACTCCCCCGGTCTTGGCCGTGGTGCCCGACGTCAAGGAACAGCGTGAGGCCGTCCGCAAGCAGCGCGCGCTGCTGGACTATGCGCCCGACTGTGAGCAGTCCCACCAGATGAGGCAGATCGCCCGGGGAGTGAGGACGGCGTGAGCAAGGCCGACATGCTGGGGGACTCTCCCACTTTCAACGCCGTGGCCCAGCCGATGAGCAGCCGCGCGGCATCCTTCGCACGCTTCGCCGGACAGGACGGAACCCCCGCAGAGCCCGCTGCCGCCGGCCACACCGGGACGCTGCGCGCTGCGCTGGACCAGCTGGCGCACAACCCCTACAACCCGCGTGAGGAACTCAAGTCTGTCGAGGACCTCGCCGACAGCCTCACCTCCCGAGGCGTCATCCAACCCCTGGCGGTCGTCACCCGACAAGCCTTCCTCGCTGCGCACCCCGGCCATGACGACCAGCTGGGCACGGCAGCGTACGTCGTTGTCGATGGCAACCGCCGCCTCGCTGCCGCGAACCTCGCCGGCTTGGACGATGTCCCCGTCCATGTCGACGACTCCCTCGCCCAGGACGCCGACACACTCCTGGAAACAGCCCTGACCGCTGCTGTCCAGCACGAGAACCTCGACCCGCTCGACGAGGCGAAGGCCCTTGAGCGGCTCGTCCATGTTCACGGGTCCCAGCGAGCCGTGGCTCGGGCGCTGGGCAAATCCAGTCCCTGGGTAACCCAGCGCATTGCCCTGCTGAAGCTCACGCCAGAACTCCAGGAAGCGGTCGAAGACCGGAGCCTTCCGGTGGAGATCGCCCGTAACGTCGGGCAGCTCCCCGCGCAGCAACAGCAGAGCGCTGTCGACGAGGCCCTTGCCAAGCGCGCCGAGACCAAACGACGCAAGCGGACCACCCAGGGTGCTAACGCCGTTAGCACCCCGCAGCCCGAGGCCGCACCCGCACCCGCACCCCCACCCGCACCTGTCGTCGGCTCGGCCGCGTCTATCAGCGTCGAACCTGATGGGGCCGATGTCAGCGACGCCGACAATCGCGAGGAGCAGGAGCAGCCCACCGAATCGTCCTCACAGCCCACCCCCCACCTCGTTGACATCCGCTCCCTTCCCCGCGTGCCGTGGCATGACGGCAACGGGGTTGCCGACCTCATCTTCGAGAAGATGGACGAGACACAGCGGGAAGTGCTTCTGGAGCGGCTCCTGGCCGCACACGGCGACGGATAGCCCGCACCAACTTGATCGAGCCCGACCGGCTTACCGGTCGGGCTCGTCACGTTTCGTCGGGGTGCTAACGCCGTTAGCACCCCCCGTGCTCCAGCTTGTCCTGCCGACCCCCTGGGACGCAGCCCTCAGGCAGTGCATCAACGCCTTTCAGTGTTCGGCCTCGGAGGTGAGGTCTTCAGCGAGGAGTTCCCCATGGTGGCCTTCACCGCACCGGCCGACGCGGACTTCGCCGCAATCAAGGCGCTCCTGGTGCAAAGGGGAAGAGCAAGGATGGTGGCACTACGCAGTCGGCGGTGGCACCGACGAGTGGTGGAACGCCTGAGCTCGGGCGAGGTCTCAGGTCTTCGAGACCCACCTTCGATCGCGCGGATGCCTGGACAAGTACCGGTGGACGGTGGCGTAAGCGGCCGTTGTGCCGTGTTCGTCCCGCAGCTTCTCCCAGACCAGTCCCATGGCGGGGACCTGGCCGTCGTTCATCGCAGCGTGATCGTCGAGGATGGGATCGATTAGTGACCAATGCCTTCCTTCGCCGGGCCTTCGATGGCTGGGTGCGTCTTGCGGCTTGACGATGTTGGTGAGGGAAGGGCCTGGCGGACCATGTAACAGCTGACGCGATACTTCCTCGCTAGCTGTCGGAGAGACCGGTTCACCTGCCCCGTGATCCCCGCCGCATGAACACAACGGCGGCAGACACGACGCTCCAGGGACCACATCCGTTGAGCGAGGGGCCTAACCAAACAGGTTGACCCCGGCTCGCGTCCGCCGCGGGTTCCGGAACCTCCAAGCGCGGCTGCCCTCGCCAGCGGCTGTCCTCAAACCCCCCGCCCAGGTCCCGGACGGCCGCCCGGCTCGAAGAACCAACGGCCAGCAACACGCCACGACGTCGGCCTCGAACTTGTCACCGGCCAGCCCACCACAAAACCGGCACCAAAACCCACCGCGGCACCTGAGTCACGACCCAACACCGGGGCTGTCTGCCCCGCCATGTTGGATGGCCCCGTGGCGAGACGACAGAAGGAGAGACGGCCGCCCTTCGGCCTGCCCAAGGGGATCGTTTTGCTGGCGACGCCGGACGGCTGGCGCCACAGCGTCCTCACTGCGGAAGGCAGCATGCTCTGCGGACGCCTCAGCGACGAGTTGCTCGACCCGGAGGCGGCGTTGAGCGCTGCCGGCACGATGGTGACGGACCTCGCACGCGACTTCCATGACACCAAGGTGGAAGTGACCTGGGATCCACGTCAGGAACCCTGGACGTGGACCGGTCAAGTCACCCCTCTCATGGACGACGAGAAGGACCCCAGTCCCGGCGGGAAGCGACAAGCTTAAGAGACTCGGCGCTCAGCCGGTGCGATCAGCGCGTACGGTCCGGAGATGAACATAGTCAGCGGTGTCGTCAGCATCGCGTACTCGCACTTCTACATCGCCGAGTACATCGAGCAGGGGTTCGAGAGTGTCGACGTTGTGCCGGACTTTCATACCGACGAGCCCGTGATCGTCACACCCGGCAAGCTCACCATCGTCAGTTGCGTCCAGGAGCACAGGGCCTGGGTGACTCTCATGCTCGCCGAGGCTCAGCCTGTGCAGCAGGCAGAGCAGTGGCAATCGCTCGGTTCCTGGCCGTACCGGCCGGTCTACAGGGGCCGGATGGGAATCTCCGGCCCCACCACCGGTCCTGCCGTGCCGGCCGCGGACTGGCTTCCGGGGAGCCAGGGGTATGCCCCCACGCTGACACTCCCCCCAACGGCGATCTACACGGTCCACGTCTACGCCAGAGGCCGCAAGGACTCCCGAGCCCGGTACGAAGCCGCAATGACCCGTGAGGAATGGGGACTCCATGAGGGGTTCGAAGACTATGTAGCCATCTTCATCCCGGCCGGAGAGCAGGCCGGCCCTCAGGCCACAGGTTGAACGACAACCTCAGGGGGTGCTAACGGCGTTAGCACCCCCGTGCTCCAGTCGTGCCGTCGATGATGAGGTCGCGAAGGTCGCGAGCGCACCGGTCGATGTCCTTCGCCGACGTAGGCACCGGTTGAGGGGCCGGAACCGCAAGCTCGTACCGCGGGGCGTAGGCCGCGTACGCGGTGAGACGGGGCTCCCCCTTCCCGACTTCCCGACGGCACCTTTCCCGGATCGCCCAGGCGCACGCTCCAGAAGGGGCAGCCCTGGTTCTCCTTGCGGAAGCACAACACACCCTCGAGGTTCTCGTGCACGAAAATGTCTGACGGAGCAGCATCGGAGTCTGATGCTCGAACAACTCCGGACGCCGACCGACGAGCAGGCATGCCTCATGCAGAGCGGTAGGGAGCGACAGAGCTGACTTTCGATCTGCTTGAGCTCCTCCTCGCCGATGCCGTCGCCATCCGTGAGCTGGCCGAGTGCCGGTACGCGGCTGCGGTTGGATGACGCGAAGCGGCTGCTGGGTCACAAGGTCGACATCTCGGTCACTGTCGAGGAGAAATCAGGGCAGTCACCGATCTGACCAGGGACGGCAAGTCGAGGCCGTAGTCACGGCGGACCTTCTGCTCAGGCCGACCCCGGCGGCTCAGGTCAGTTTCTGATCATGTGGAGAGAGACGGCCCTGCAGGCCTTTCCTGGCGTCGGCTTCCGGGAGCCAGCTCATGACTCCGAACTCGCTGAGGCCGAGCGGCGGCTTGGGTGTGAGATTCCTCCAGAGCTGAAGCACATGCTCCTAGAGAGCAACGGGGTGATCGGACAGACCTCGGTGGACACCGTCTGGGCACTCGACCAGATCGTCGAGCAGAACCGTCTCTTCTGGTCCGACCCGTCCTTCGCGCAGTTGTATATGCCGTTCGATGCCCTGTTGTTCTTCGGAGACAACGGAGGCGGTAATCATTTCGCTTTCGTGCAGAGACCGCAGCGTCCCGACATCTTCGTGTGGGAGCACGAGACCGACAGCAGGCGGTGGGTGGCCAGCGACCTGCGGAACTACCTCATGCGCTCCCTTCGCGAAGGTGGCGACGACTGGTATCAGCTGTAGTCCGCTGCCTCAACTCGTGCTCTGTGCTTCGCGGATGCTGTATCTGGTCCAGTGTGAGGCGGCGAACGTTCCAGATGAGGCCGGTCACGTCGACGGCGACCTCAGACGCCGACGCCGTCCGGTCTTGCAGCGTGACGCCGGTAAGTGCGGCTAGGTCGTCGGCGCTGATGCCGAGCACGATGGCGGAGTCGGCCAGGAGATCGGGTGTCAGCTCCGTGCGACTGTGGCCGGTCTGCCCGTACGTTGCCGCAGACCAGTACCGTCCGGTCAGGGGCAGGAATGTCTGCGTTGCCGCCAACCACCCGAGGTTCCGGTTGGTGAGCAAGCGCAAAAGCAGTCCACCAGGACCCGGCAGGTACTGCAGATACGCGCGGTTTGGGACCGGCTGGGTGCGGCGCTCCTGCTGGAGCGACTCCGCGAGCCGACGCAATTGGTCTGAGGCGGACTCCGCCTACGCGGGCCAGCTCGTCGGCTGGGCCCGCGACTTCCTCAACATCACCTTCGGACCGTCTCCCGACCTAAGGCAACGAAAAGGTTCGTCGTCCTTCTCCGGCGCTGGCGCGTGGAGCGAACCATCAGCTGGATCATGAACGCCCGCCGCAACGCGAGAGACTACGAACGCCTGAACCCAGCACAGTGAAGCCCACCTGAACTGATCACTCATCCCCCTCATGACCAGGCGACTCACCCACAAAGCCGCCCGGTGGACCAAGAAGGCCCCAGCAACCGACGGGCCTTGACCGGCCAGACTTCGTCGGCAAGGAACTGCCATGGGCCATTCAGTCCCACCAGAACGTCCAGTGGGTGTTGCCCACCAGAGCTTCCTCTGCGTATACCCGGATGCTCTCGTACCCCTGCCAGATGTTGTCGGGGCAGAACGCGAAGTGCTCCGCGGCGACCGCGAGAGCTTCGTCCAGCGTCTGCGGAGGGGCTGCTACGGACAGGTCCAGCCGCGCGTACGACAGAGCAACCACACGGACTCCGAAGCGGTCCTCCCAGGAACGGAGAACGGCACATAGCCGGGCCACATCGTTTTCATAGTTGACCGGCCCCGACCAGCCGATCGCCGCGGGAAGATCCGCAGCCCGACCCACTGGAACCAACGCCAGCCGAGGGCTCTTGAGTGAGTTCGTGGCCGGATCTGCCGCCGGCCGGCCTGGCGACGCAAGCCCAGGCCAGGTGCCGGTGAACGGGGCTATGGTCTCTCCCGCGTTCTCTTCGTCTTCGTTCTCCTCGGTTTCCGAGGCCGCGGAATCCCAAAAATCTTTGAGAACCTCCTCGACCTGATGGTCGCCGGGGTCCGACATCATGCCGGGATCCAGCTCGCCGTCCCACCACTCCTCGATACCGGATTCGTCCTGGAGAAGTACGGGCTGCAGTCCCACCTCCCGGGCCGGCAGGTAATCGGCCCACGCACCAGGTGCTGCGACCCCGTCGGCCACCCAGAGCAGCGGCTCAGGCCAAGGACCATCGTTGGTCTCGGTCACTAGCGAGCCCGGCGGCAGGCCAAGACCCAGGGTTCCGCCCATGGGGTCGGTCAACAGCACCGTAAGCGGCTGAGAATGTGTCGTCATGACGGTGAAAGTAACGGCCCCCACTGACAGACCTCAGCTGGGCTCACGCTCCAGGTTCAAACCAACCACTAGTCTCAACCGGCAGCTGAGCCGTGCAGTGTGCTTGGGATCAGGTGCTCAGGAGAAGAAAAGCCGTGTGTGGCCCGCAGGAGGGCTTTCAGGAGAAGGAACGTCCCATCACACAGGCAGGCTGGAGATCGGCGGCTAGAGGTGCCGTTCTGTGGGTCGGTTTTCAGCCCGTATGCCGGAAATTCAGGGTTGAGCCGCTGTCGCCCGCTCTCATTCCATCGCGCCTGGCGGGCTTCGTAGATGTGTTCGCGGTCTTCACAATGGGCCTCTCGCCTAGGGTCGGTAGCTCCTCAGCCCTGGCGGGCTTGCGGTGCCCCGCCGGGGTGATGGCGCGGTGTTGGCGACTGCGGGCCGGGCATGCAGTGAAGACCTGAAGCGTGGTTGAGGTCGGTGGGTGGTGCGGCTGGCCACTGGTCGTACTCAGTCGTCGCACCCGCCACTGGGGCTGACTTTCGAGGGCACAGGTAGCAGACCTCCGGGGAAGCAGCAGTCGCGGGTCGTCCCGTTGGAACACAAGTGAGCCGGTGAGCACAAAAAGTACAGCTCCGGTGAAGTGACGGGGAGTCGGCTCGAGCATCAGTGGGGGAGAAGCAGGGCAACCATGTCCTGCGGGACCGTCAGGAGGTGGGATGTGCCTGTCAGGGGCCCAGACAACGACGGGGCCGGTGCTTGCTGATGCCGGTGGGTCAAGTTGCTCTTTTAGTAAGAGGGCGCGGCTACCGAAGGGCCTCTGACCTGCAGGTTTGCCGGAGTGAGTGTGTCCGCCAGGGCACATTTGGACCTCTGAAATGTATACCTGGCGAGCACATTTCAGAGGAAACTCAAGCACCGCTTTACTTTCGTGAGACGTCAACAGGCGCTGGATCGCCGCAGGTCAGAGCGTTGTCCACAGGGGAACGCGGAGCCGTTGGGCACGCGCAGACCCTCTGAGATGTGCTGCCATTGCGACAACCGAAGTCAAGCAGCCGTGTACTTTCGGGGCTTGACCGCAAAATAACTTCACGTACCGTGTACTTTTGGCGCCGCGTTCGAACAGGCCCGGATCAGAAGCAACTTTTGGCGCGTCGACAGCCCGAAAGACAAGCACACGTTGATTTTTTGGATAGTCTCGGACCGCCTGAGTAACAAGGAGGTCCTGTGACATCTGATCCGCCCGCACGTCGCCGACAGCGCGGGCCCCGACCTGTACCCGTCCCCACCGCCGCGGGGAACGAAGCCGAGTACGGAGACATCCTGGCCGTCCTCGGCCAGCAGCTCGGGGAGAAGGTGGCCGATGCCGCCGACCCCAGCGGCCGACGTCGGCTCAAGGGAGTGCACTTCGAGTACGCCGCCGACCCGCGCTCCGTCCACGACATGGCCGGGGGCGCCGGCTACAGCCTGGCCAGCAACTGGTTCACGCAGCTGCTGGCGCAGCTCGCCGTCGCGAACAGCATCACCAAGTCCCAGCTCTGCGTCTTCCTCTTCGTGGCCGGGGGACAGGTGCCGGGGACCGGCATCACCCAGTACACGCAGCAGGAGATCACGGACGGGCTCAACAAGATTGCCGCACAGAAGGGCGGCAAGATGATCACGCGTTCCACGGTCAATCGTGCAGTCCAGGCACTGTGCGACTACAACTGGGTGGAGAAGGCCGGCAACGGCCGGATCCAGATCAACGTGCGGCTGTGGTTCCACGGCAACAGCACGGCCCAGCACGAGGTGCTCGCCGAGATCGCGGACCGACACGACCACGACACCGAGGCGTTCCCGTACGCCGTGGGGCCGGAAGGCGCCCATCAGGAGGAGTTGGACCTCGACTTCGGGACCCAGACCGAAGTTCGCGGAAGGAGACGTACCGGGTGATAGTGCTGCCAGGCCCCTGCACGGGCGACCGTTCTCGAGGAAGGCTGTCCCATGGCTAACGTCATGTCTCCGATCGTTGCGGAGCGCATTTGGGCCCTGCCGCTGTCAGGGTCCGCCGTCAAGTTCCTCCAGTACCTCGTTGCGCGCAGCGACTTCGGGGGAGCGCTGCCGGTACGGCAGAAGGACATGGCGGCCGAGTACGGGGTCACGCCCCAGGCCGTCAGCGGCCTGATGGCGCCTCTGTGCGACTTGAACATCGTGCTCAGGCCGCGCAGCGAGGAGCGCAACGGCAACTCCTACCGGCTCCATCCGCTCGCGGCGAAGTACGAGAGCCCCGAGGTCATGGAGGCGGCGTTCCGCGCGGCCCTGGTCCGTATCCAGGGCGGGGAGCTTCCCAACCTGAAGCTGCCGACGTACCACCAGGCCCCGCCTGCCCCGACGGGCCGCCCGAAGCTCCAGGTCGCCTGACCGGGGTGCGGGAGCCCGTACATGACAGAAGGCCCTCCACCTAGGTGGAGGGCCTTCCGCGCCTGAGTAACTTGGTGCTCCCACTATATCCGCTCAGCCCCGGCCACGGACAGCTGGATTGCGCCGCGCTACCCGACCGTGTCCCGCGCCGTGCGCTGCACGCAGCCCTCAGACCGACGGACGCCTGCATCCGCCACTCCCGGTGTGCTGATCACACCGCCCCGCCTCCACTGAGCCACATGGCGGTCAGGTTCGTCGCAGCCAACTGCGGTGAGGGGTGCTGCCACGCGCTGGCCGACGAGGGGGGTTGAGGAGGAGGGCGTGGTTCAGGTATCCGGCGGTGTTGCGCTCGACGGTCACGGCGATGTCAGAGACACCCAGGAGGTGCTGGCACCGGCTATGGCAAGGGCGATTGTGGCGAGGGCGGCGGCGAGCGTGGTGTCCCAGCGGTGTACGGGCCGTACGGCGGTGGCTTCGGCGGCTGTGGTGGCACGCCCTGTGCCGTTCAGCCACATGGCGGCGGGCAGGACCGTGAGGACGTCCGCCAGGAGGAGTGCGCCGACCTGGCCCACGAGCACGGATATGGGGAGTTCGGCCTTCCCGAAGACAGCCCGCCACGGCCGTCAGCGTGGTACTGGCGGCCAGAACCGACAGGGCGCGTGAGCGGAGCCACGACGTCACTGTGCCGCTCCGGTCGGGGTCGAGGCGCGGAGACTGGTCGCATGTCGTCAGGGCATGGTGGTTTCATTCGTACCAGACGCGGCGTGTCTCGCGGGGCTGCTGCAGCACCTTCTGGGCCAGGGCCGCTTCATCGGGAGTGAATCGCCCCGGCCGGGGTGGGGACTGGCTGGCAATGGACATGACGTCGACCCACACGTAGACGTAGTCCGTGCCGGACAGGTCGCGCTCCTGGAACGCCTGGTGCTCTGCTTGCCACTGGGCGGACAGTGGGGTCACGGTGGCCGGCGACAACCCGGGCGGTGGAGGCACCGGGGAACTGCTCCATCGCCGGGACGATGTCGCCGGTGGACAGACCGTGCAGATAGAGCAGTGGCACCACCT
The DNA here is from genome assembly GCF_000717655.1 of Streptomyces katrae. GTDB lineage: Bacteria > Actinomycetota > Actinomycetes > Streptomycetales > Streptomycetaceae > Streptomyces > Streptomyces katrae_B. Next base: position 87,082 of record NZ_JNZY01000021.1, on the reverse strand, counting down.
CGGCGATCTTCGGGAACTTCCCAGCCTACGGCGGCAAGATCGCCGACGAGCACCGCTTGCGCTCTCCGGTGTCCGCGTCCACACGTTTGTCGTTGATCGGCGGAGCCCGGACCTCGACCGGTCCAGCGCGGCGGTGGTGACCTTCCTTGGGTGGTAGCCATTGCGCACGACCAGCTGGCGGCCGTTCTCATCCCGCTGATCGGATAGCTCGGCTATGTAGGAGTTGACCTCGGCCTCCAGCGAGGCGGCCCACATCCGGCGTGCGCCCTCCCGGGCGATCTCGTCCAGCAGCGATGCCCCGCCAGGGGTGGTGCCGTCAGTGTTGACTGCGGTGAGCACGGACGTGCCTTCCCGGCCGACGCGCCAAGGTCGGCATTGCCCGGAGACCTATCGATCGATCACCAGGGAAGGTACGTCCTCCCCGGACCGATCCACAGGTTCTGAGCATTGCTCCACTGGGGTGACGTCTGCCTGCCGTCCGCGGCGGTAGGCAGTATCGATATAAGTTGAATGCCGGTTTCGGTGAAAGTGCTCGAGAACGGCACGCCGAGGGCATAGAGTCCCAGGTCAAGAAGCATGCTCCCCGCGCCCGCGGGGATGACCCCCGAAATCGAGCGCTTGTGACGGGACCGCTGAGATGCTCCCCGCGCCCGCGGGGATGACCCCTCCATCCCCTGGCCCTTGTCGTCCTGGTCGGCATGCTCCCCGCGCCCGCGGGGATGACCCCCGGCTGACCGCGGCTGACTTCGACCTGGCGCAATGCTCCCCGCGCCCGCGGGGATGACCCCGCTGCTGTCGAACTCGGCCCGTTTCCCGTGATGCTCCCCGCGCCTGCGGGGAAAGCGGCGACTCTCATGATCCGGTTGGCGGGCCAGGCCAGCGGCCCAGTGGCACGGCCGATTGCGGCAGCAGTAATCGCGTTTCAACCTCCGCGGCCGCCGCGCCGGCCGTTGCCGCCCTCCGTGCCATCGAACACGGTTGCGGGAGCTAGGTGAGATCCTCCATGAATGAACGATCTCGGCGACGCGCACCTGCGCACCTGGACGCTGCACTTTATGGCCCTCCTGGCAGCCGACACCCAGGATCAACTTGCCTGGGCTGGGCAAACGTGAGCTGGAGACGAGGGACGTTGTTGAAGAGGTGGAGCTCCTGTGCCGCGTCTCCGAAGGACTCGCGGCGCGCGGAGTCTTCGAGTCCGAGGATCTGCGCGGTCTTCGGCCCATCGGCCGTCGACTCCGCGAGATCGATGTCACCTGCCGCGTCGGACTCTGGCACAACGCCCTGGCCACGGACTCGGCGTGGAACGATATACGTTCTCTCGCCCGCCGGTTCCTCCTCACGAGACTGGGCGACTGGCGTCAGCCACTGCCACGTCCCGTGCGCCCACACACGGGCGATCACTGAGCCGGCCAGGCCGCCTGTACGACTCTGACGCGGTCGGCGCCGCACACAGCCTGCCAGACCTCGGCAGCCGCCTCTCGGGTCAAAACCCAAGCAGCGCGCGAATCATCGGTGTGCTCTGGCCCTCCCGAAGTCGTGGAACATCTGCTGTCCGTTCTCAGGCTCTGGCTCAGCTTCTGTGGAACCTGCTGTTCTAGGAGGCCGATGCCCGTTTGTCAGCCTCGATCTTCCAAGGCAGCGAGGTCGTGTCGGTTGCCGACGACCGCTCGACCGCAGTTCGGAGGCAGATGGCCGGCCACCATCTCCACAGCCGCCTCAGCCGTGTCGGCCTCACCGACGGACTCCACCCTGGACGGTCCTGCCACGATGAAGCCCCCACCTTGCCGTGGGGCGATATAGGGCACGTCCCACGTGCAGGGATGCTCGGTACACCGACTGAAGTGCAGCTCCCACATACCAACCCAGGGGAAGAGCTGCCGCAGCCGGGGCTCGGCATGGGCAGCGCGCACCACGTCAACGTCCACACGGTCCGAACCGAGGAGCCTTGTCCACTCGGCCTCAATGATCTCTGCCGCAGCACCCGTCGTGTTCATGGGGAGAGAGTGTCAGAGCGTTCATCCACCGGTGCAGCCGGTGACGACTGCCTCGCCTCCGCAGGCGCAGTACCCGCGACTCCACAGAACTTGAGCCAGAGCCCGTTCTCATGAACAAAGCCAGCGGGCGGACGCTCGGGGCGATCAGCGATGTCGTGCTGACAAGCGACCGAGCCAGCCTCCACGCGCCGCAGAAGGATGAGGGCGGTGCGCCTGGCGACGCCCCGGCCGTGCGGCAGGGCCTGCGAAAGCTGGTGGCGCGCGGCCGTCCGCGAGCGACATGATGCGGACATGCACCATCCTTACGCGTTCGTCGGCAGGCAGTGACGTGCTGCCCCACGTTTACCGCATCACCAAGCACGATCCTGCCGATCGCGATCAGCGCGGTCACTACACAGGTACCGAAGAGGTGCACAGCGACCATGGGCCGGTCGAAGGTGCCTATCTGGAGGCTGTTGCCGTCTTCGCGGCGGAGACCGGAATCGACTGCCTTGTCGTACGCGAACCGGAGGTCGCGGCGGGCTTCGTCGGTTTCGGGGCGGAATCGGCTGTCGAGGGTCACGGCCTGGGCGGTCTCTTCCCGCCCGGCCGTGCGGGCTACCACGATGGCGCGCAGGTCTCGCTCGGCGTCGCCCTGGAACTGGTCCGGGCGATGCTGCGCGGCAGTGGCGGCTGGTGCCGTCTGGAAGTGGAGGGCAGGTTCACGATTCACGTCGGATGGGACCAGTACGTCTACGTCGGCAGTAGTGATCCCTGTCCGGTGGCGGTGGCACGTACCCGCGCACTGGGACTGTTCCCCGAGCGTCTGGACGCCTCTCCCTACGAAGCGGAGGTCGATGGGCCGGGGGTACAGCGGCCCGCCGATGACGTCTTCTGGGCCCGCGTGCGCTGGTGCGTCGCGACGCGCCAGGCGGCGCTTCTCGAGGAGAACCACGTGGGCAACGCCGCTCGCTGGCACCGACTCGAGGCCGACTCGCTGGACGCGGTTCGCGCCCGGCTGGCTCCTCGCTCCCGTTTGGCCGTCTGGCCCGACCTTTCCGCCGATGTGGGCGCCGTCCTCGCCGATCTGCCGGAGGAAGGTTTGATCGAGTTCGTCTGGGAGGACGAGGACGGCCGGATCGCGAGCATCGTCGCTGACGAGAGCCAGTTCGCGGAACTGGCGGCGCATGTCTGCGGCGCCCGTGCAGCATCGGCCCTGTCCCTCTGCATCGTCGGAAGGCAACCGCTCATGACGGCCGTCCTGCCCGACGAGGACGGCGTCCTGCGGGCGCGCTGGAGGACCGAGGCGACCTCTGACGACCGCAACTGGGCGTTCCTCACCACCTTGCACCGAGGACAGATCTGCACCGGCACCGTCGTCGCCATGCCCGAGTTCGGCGTCACCTTCGTCGACATCGGTAGCTTCACCGCGATGATCAATCTGCCCGAGGTGTCCTGGCGCCACATCGACCACCCCTCCGACGTACTGACGGTGGGCCAAGAGGTCACCGCTGAGATCCTCGACGTCGACCTCGTCCGGCAGCGGGTGCCGTTGTCGCTCAAGGCGCTGGAGGAAGACCCGTTGTCGGTGCTTGCGCAGCAGGTCGGCCGGATCGTCAGGGGACCGGTCACGCGGCTCACCCCGTCCGGTGCCTTGGTCCGCATCGAGGACCGGGACCACGGCTTGGAGGGACTGCTGCACCGCACCGAACCGGCCGAGATGTCGGTGGACGAGCCCGAGGAGGGAATCCAGGTCGGCGACATCCTTACCGTCGAGATCATCGATGTCGATCCGGGGAACCGTCGCATCAAGCTGTCGCGTGTTCAGGCCCGGTCGGCAGACGCTCAGTAGCTGGCCCCTGCGACATGGAAGGGGCGTGCTACTGGAGGTTCAGGCGGAGCGGGTGCGAGGCGTCCACGGGGCATGTGAAGATGCGCAGTTCACCGAACCGGCCGACATTGAGATCCGGATCACGGCCGCTGTCGACGGTGAGGAACAGACGGGTCGTCGCACCGCAGGCGCAGTCGATCGGGACCAGGTCCGTGAGGTGCCAGCTCGGCCAGCCTCCGGCCTTCCATCCCTCCAGGCAGGCCAGAGTGCGGTGGTACTCGATACCGTGCTGCTCGGCCCAGGCCTCTGCTTCGCCGAAGAGGTCCGCGGGCAGTTCGTCCTGGGCCGGGAGCTCCGTCACCTCGAGCGGATCGAGCAGGCAGGGCCGGGGCACGTACGAGGCCACGGCGTCGACCGGCACGGGAACATCCCGTACGGCGGCAAGCGAAGCGGCCCAACGGTAGTGCACCTCGACGGCGGGTCCCCAGTAGTGCGCCTGCCCCGGCAGTTCGGCATGCTCCTGGGGGCACCACAGAACCTGCAGCACGTCCATGCCCTCCGGCCAATCGGCCACGGGTACGTCCTGCTTGAGGAGCTGCAGGACCCCGATCAGCGGTACGCCGGGGACGCTGGACACCGGCACCCGCCGGATCCGCTCCCACGTGACCTTGTCGAGCCCCTCGGCACCGTCCATGATCCGGGAACGGATTTCGGCTTCCTCCCGAATGGTTTCGTACGCATCATGGGCCTTCCCAGCCCGCCGGGCTCGCCAGTCCCGGTCGATCCGCTGCAAAGTCTCCCGATCCGCATCGGAGAGCCTTTCCCGCACCTCGACCATGTGCGGCCCCTGACACCGGGGCCACTCCTCATCGCCGGGCCACAGCATCGGACCACCGATATGACTGGCATCCGATGATGGCTCACCCGCCTTGGGACGCAGCAGCACGGCCTTGCGGGCGTACGGGGCAAGGGCGGGTATGCCGGCGAGCAGCGCCTCGACGGTCGGATCCACGGCTGTCATACGGACGACGGTAGTAGCTGTTGCCGGCACCCCGTTCGAACCGGGCAGGGCGGGTGGTGTCGCACAACGGCGGGAGCGCCTTGTTCGGCAACCCCCTGGGGCACCGGAATCCACGGCAGGGCCGATTCGGCCTGAGGCGGGTCTGAAGGTTCTCGCCTACCCGCCTCGACAGTACTCGCGATATGGGTTGAATGCCGGTTACGGTGAAAGTGCTCGAGAACGGCTCGTCGACGGCATAGAGTCCCAGGTCAAGAAGCCTGCTCCCCGCGCACGCGGGGATGACCCCATCGGGCTGTTCTCCCTGTCCGTGGCCCAGCGCTGCTCCCCGCGCACGCGGGGATGACCCGTGGACCAACGGCGTCAAGCCTGCCTTTGACGGCTGCTCCCCGCGCACGCGGGGATGACCCCAAGCCGGCCCCGACCACGCAGGCCCCCGCCGACTGCTCCCCGCGCACGCGGGGATGACCCGCGATCACAGCCGTGTCAGCCCCCGCCGCGACTGCTCCCCACCCGGATTGGAAGCCTCCCGAGGGTCTGAACCCGCGATCGCCGGATTCCGCGAAAGTGCTCGAGAGCGGCGCGTTGGCCCCATAGAGTCCCTGGTCACAAAGACTGCTCCCCGCACATGCGGGGATGAACCCCGGGACGAGATGCAGTTCCGCATGGACCAGGTCTGCGCGCCGCGCATGCGGGGATGAACCCCCGGAGCGCTACGGCGTCCGGGACGGCGACTGCTGCTCCCCGCGCATGCGGGGATGAACCCGCCATTCTGTGGGGTAACAGCGGCTCCACATCCTGCTCCCCGCGCATGCGGGGATGAACCCGTCCAGACCATCGTGTCGGACTTCGGCACGCTCTGCTCCCCGCGCATGCGGGGATGAACCCACCCGCGGCAACCGGCCGATCGACCCGAAGACCTGCTCCCCGCGCATGCGGGGATGAACCCCGGTACACGATCGCGCAGGGCGAGGTCGACGACTGCTCCCCGCGCACGCGGGGATGAACCCGCTGCCCGGAAGCTGCGCGCAAAGACTGGTCGCTGCTCCCCGCGCATGCGGGGATGAACCCACCGCCGTCAGCACCGTGTTGGGTTGGACGGCCTGCTCCCCGCGCATGCTGGGATGAACCCAACCGGCCCATCCGGCGCGGCCGCGCGCCCGGCTGCTCCCCGCGCATGCGGGGATGAACCCGTCTGTCGTCCGCGGCGTACGCGGCGATGTCTGCTTCCCGCGCTGCGGGGATGACCCCGACGGCCGGCCGGGTGGCATCGTCGGCATCGACTGCTCCGCGCGCATGCGGGGATGAGCCCCGAATGTCGAGGCCGCCCTCCAGGAAGCGCGGCGGGTGGTGTCTGCGCGGGCGGCCCGGATGAAGTCGCCCTCGCCGGCGCCGATGTCGTCCGGCCGCATCCACGCCGACTCGGTCCGGACACTCGCTCCCGCCGAAGGGCACCGCCGGCGGAAGCCCCCGACGCCACTGCTCCGCCCGCTGCCGCCAACGCGCCCATCTGCGACGCACCATCGGCGCCCCCGACCTGCGGATACTGCGGGATCGAACTGCCCAGGACCCCGGGGAAGAGCACGCCGTCCTGGTGTTCCCCACGCTGCCGCCGGATGGCGCACCGCCAAGGAGTCGAGCGGCCCCCCGAGCCACCGGCCCCGACCGCCTCCCCGGCGAAACTCTGCACGAAGTGCGGCGAGATCATCCACTGCATCTCCATGAGCCGCCGCGGCCCGGCCGACTACTGCCAGCGATGCCGAGACCAGGACTACCTCCAGCGCCAGCAGAACCCCGCCCAACCCCTCGCCGGCCACAGCGTCCCCACAGGCCCGACATGCGGCTTCTGTCGCACCTCCATGCAGCCGGCCTCAGCAGCCCGACGGTGGTGCTCGCACGCCTGCCGACAGGCCGCCTACCGAGCACGGAAACTCGGTGAGCTCCCGGCGACAGCTCTCTCCCGTCAGAACCGAGCGACCTGAGGCACCAGCGCCCGGTTCGACGAAGAAGCCTGCGTTTCGCTGGACCTGCTCAGTGTGTGGCGGACCATTCGGCACTGACCTGATCCGCTACGGAGAAGCCGGTTTCGCAGTCCGGACACGTCGCATCGCCGAAGACGTAGGTCATCGCGCTGGCGACGTCTTGGTGCCCGTCGGCGAGGGCGATGTCGTGGAGCCGGCGGCCGATGCCATCCATGGCTGCGGGGCTGGCGGGACGCAGGGGCGTCGTCTCAACGTCATCCTCCGACAGCGCGTAGTCACCGCTCGTGGAGAAGAATCCGCGCTCGCCGATGACGATGAACAGGTTGGCTTGGCAGCCAGGACAGGAGACCTCGTACTCCTCGTGCACGAGGCCCCAGGCGAGGTCTTCGCCCCAGCTCACGACGCCTTCGAAGCTCAGCATGGATTCCAGGAGATAGGCGTACTCGTTCCGATCGGACGATGTCCGGAGGTGTTCGTTTACCACTACCAGCAGGGTCTCGACCTCCGCAGCGTGCTGGGCGCGGACGTCGCCGGCCCCGTGCGGCTGGTCAGAGCCCGCCAAGATCGCACCCGCCAGGTTCAAGGCGCTGACCGCCTGCTCCCGGTCATCGCGGCCGGCTACGTCGGCCAGCCATGGCAAGGCCGCGAAGCTGGCCGAGTAGACACTGCCTTGATGGCAGAGCGCCGACCACAGATCGTTCCAACGCTCGGGGCTCGGCTCCGAAGCGATCTGATCCAGCAGCACCGGTATGTCTTCCGCCGAGCCGTAGGCATGGCTGAGTTGCGCCCAATCCGTCATGCCGGAATCCAAGCACGTCGGTCCTATCCGCCGCGACTCCGGCCCTCGGACAGGGAATGCTCCTGACCTGCACGGTTAAGGTTCGATTTCCCGAAACCGGTAGTCATCACGCTTCGATGGCAAACGAGCAAGATCCGATGGCAGAGGACAACTGAAACGGACATAGTGGACGTATTCGAGGCGGCGTGGCGCATTCCGGGTGGCCGTGACGGCCGGTGTCACGCGCACGCTCCGTCAGCGTGACACCGGCTGGTGCCCGGTCAGAGGGCCTCGGGGCGGGCGCGGGTGAGGAAGGTGGCGAGTGCGTCGACGGCTTCGGGCTCGGTTGCGGCGAGCCGGGTCGCGAACGCCAGCTCGCCGGCGCTGGCGCCGGGGACCAGGTGGAGGAGTTCGCCGAGCAGTGCGACGTGGGCGAGGACCGGCGGGGTCAGGAGGCTGTCGACGGCTTTGTGGGCGGCCGGGTCGCGGTAGTGCCCGAGGTGCCCAGGGCGTGGGCGAGCCAGGCGTCGACGTCCGCCTGGACGTAGCCGCCCGCGCGGCGGGCGTACGGCTTCGTCGCTCGGCTGGCTCGGCCTGGTCCAGGGTGCCGAGGTCGCGTAGCACTTGGAGGTGGTTGGCGCGGGCTGCGATCCGGACGGCTTCGCGCAGCTCGGCCTCCCGGGCGGCCGCCGCCGCGGCGTCGGCGGTGAGCTCGGCCTGGACGACGTCGTCGACGTCCGGGTCGTAGACGGTGCCCGGCCCGGCGGCAGCGAGCAGCTGGGCGATGCGCGCCCCGTCGGCGAGCAGCTGGGCGAGGCGTTCCCACTCCGCGTTGTTGTAGAAGCGGCTGGCTTTGCGCTCGTAGCGGGGGCTCAGGCGCCAGCAGCCGGGACAGCCAGGACATCGTCCGCTCAATGACCCAACGGCGGCGCTGGGCCAGCGGCGCGGGGGTCGCCGAGTTCTGCCAGGATCTCGGCGGCCTGCGCGCGGTAGCGCCTTTCCAGGGTGGTGTCGTGAGCCAGACCATGAAGGAGGTCGGCGGCACGTGGGTCGCCGAGTTCCGCCAGAGACCCAGCGGCGTCCACGCGGCCGCCCCAGTTCAGGGTGGTGTCGTGGGCAAAGGCGTAGAGAGGGTCAGCGGCGCGGGGGTCGCCGAATTCGGCCAGGGCCTCGGCGGCCTGCATACGGTCGTCGCTCTCCAGGGTGGTGTCGTGAGCCAGACCATGAAGGAGGTCGGCGGCACGCGGGTCGCCGAGTTCCGCCAGAGACTCAGCGGCGTCCACGCGGTCGTCGCCCTCCAGGAGAGTGTTTTGGGCGAGGCGATACAGGCGGTTCGCGGTGAAGCGGATGGTCTCGTCCGGGAGAGCGGTACCCAGGTTGGCGAGCTCGATGATGAAGTCGCAGCCTTCGAGTCCGGAGCGGGCCAGACGGCTGAGGTACCGGCGGCCTGCGGTGAGGCCGCTGTGGTGTGCGGCGTCGAGGAGGAACCCGACGTAGGAGGGATTCTCACGCGGGGGCATCCAGTACCTACTCCCCCATATTCGCGGCGCGATGCCGAGTCCGCGGTCGGAGGGCCAGTATCTGTATGGCTCGTGAAAGACACGGCGGAGGACTTGGGCTCCGGTGCGCCGGTTGTTCATGAGGTGGCGGGCGGCGAGGTGTTCCTGAATGGTCTGGTGGAGGAAGACGAGGTCGCCGGCTTGGGCGATAAGCTGGCCGCTGCCGCGCAGAGCAGTGCTGAGGAACGCGTTCCAGTCGTCGGCGGGTACCCGGTCCGGCCGCTTGGCACTGGGGTGGGACTGCACGATGTCCACGGCGGGCCGGCTGTTTCCGGCCTGTTGACGTTCGGCTGCGAGATGGCCGGTGATGTCCTCGAGCTGGTCCAGGATGATCTCGGCCTGTGCGGAGGCGGCGGGTCCGTAGCGGTCCACACCTGCGAGCAGGCGGGAGGGGCTGCCTGACGCGTCGGCGGTGTAGTGGCGTTTGTGCAGCAATGTGGTGAAGCTGTCGTAGATGCCCGCGCGTCCGGCGGGCAGGGGCTGCTCGGGGGCGGCGGCGTGGAGCTGGCAGAGCATCGCGGCCATAAGCGGTACCCGGGCGAGCGCCAAAAGGCGGCTGCGGTCCAGTGCCAGGACGAAGCCCTCGGCGGCAGCGTCAGGGTCCGGCAGGCCTGCGGCCCGGAACCAGCCGCTGGCAACCTGCGGCAGGTCGTCGTCGCTGAAGGGCTGAAGGTAGTAACGAGGCACGTCGGCGCCGAGCGTGTCCAGTGTGCCGTCCGGCAAGGGGCGGGTGGCGATCACGAACCGGTACAGGTCCTTGTCGTCGCCGTCGGAGACGCTGGCGATCCTCGTCAGGACTCGGTAACGCGCCGCCGGGTCGGTGACCTCGTCCAACCCGTCGATGAGTACCAGCCAGCGCATGCCCGGCTGTGGGGCGGCAGCGAAAAGCTCCGGAGGGATGCCGTCGCGCAGACCGTGGTGGGTGAGAGCGGCTGTCACGGCTTTTGCCAGTGCGCGCTGCAGGGGCAGTTCAGCGGTCAGGGCGGCGGCGGGAACCAGGATCGGGAGGGCCGCTCCGCCGGAGCCGTTGAGAAAGCGTGCGGCGCCCTCGGCCATACGGGTGCGCAGCAGGCTGGACTTGCCGCCCCCCGGCCCGGCCACAACCACACAGGTCGGCGGGTCGGCTAGGACAACGTCGGCTCCCGTTGCCCTCGCGGTGACGGCGGCATGGGCTTCGCGGTCGCTGTCGGCAGCGTCGTTATCCAGTCGGCGGACTTCCTGACGCAGGTAGACCGTGGCCAGCGGGGGCGCGGCGCCAGGCAGGACACCGGCATAGGGGTGCTCGCTGGCGGCGCGGTGCGCAGCGGCCAGATAGTCCGCCAGATGCCGGGCTGCCGGACTGGCGTGTTCCAGCCGCAGGCCGACCCCATGCGCGGCCAGGGTTTCACGGAAGCCCGGCAGCTCGGCCAGGGCCGTCATGGGGACCGCTCCCAGCACACTGGCGTCCTGCGCGACAGGGCGATCGGTGGCCAGTACCCCGACGAGCAGGGACCCGCAGAACACCGCCGTGCCCGAACTGCCCGCCCAGCCCGACTCGCCGGCGAGGCGGCGGGGCACGACACCCTCGTCGACGTGCACGGTCAGCATTCCCGATCTGCGCGCGTGCAGGGCGTCCACGTGGCCGCGCACCGGCATGGTGTCGCGTCGGCTGCCGGGACGTGCCTCTGCGTCGGGGAAGCCCAATCCCATGCAGGGGACCTTGTCCTGGCCGGTGATCCGCCCGAAGCGGACCGCCCCGGCCGATGGGCACGCCCGGTCCGGGCCGTCGATCACCAGCAACGCAGCATCATGGTTCGGTGCGGCATCCAGGTCTACCGGCTCGTGCGGCCAACACCACGCCGCTGCCAGCCACCCGGTGCGCTGCGGGACTTCCAGAGGCCGGACCTCGACCCGCCCGCCCGGCGCCACGTCCTGCACCACGTGGTAGGACGTCAGCACCAGACGGGCGGTCAGTAGATACCCCGTACCTACCCGCCCGGTGCCCGCCTGCCCGGCGCCGGGAGCCCATACCTCAACGACCCGGGCCTGATCCATCCCTACCCCTTACGGTCAGTGAGCCCGACGGCTGCGTCGCTCACAAGGGCCGCTGTGCGGCCTGGGCGTGGATGCGCGCGTCCACGCCCGCATCATCGACCGGCTGCAGCGTGAGCTTGATCCGGTGAACCATGCCGGAGCCGGCCGTACCACGGGCCTCCGCCGACCACGGCAGCACGAACACCTTCGCCGTGGCCCCGGCCTCCTTGCGGACCTCGACGCTGAACTCCAGCTCCACCGGCCCCGCACGGAACGCCAATGCCTTGCCGGCACCCTCCTCCATGGCCTGCTGCAACTGAGCACGGATCGCACCGACCGCCTCACCCAGCTCCGCCCACGGCTCCGACACCATCAACCACCCCTCAACCTCATTGATAACGCTGCGGAGTTCACCGTAGGGCAACCGCCACACGCAAGGAGGCCGCAACCGCCAGTTTGCCCACCCGCCGGAAACCGGCGGCCGCGTTACGCGAGGTTCTGGTACTGGCCCGGGCGCTGGTCCCGCGGCTAGCAAGGCGGCGGCGCAGCCGCCGTCCGTGCCAGGACGCGGTCAGCTCACTCAGCGGAACGTGGCAGCTCGGATGAGACCGGGTGCGAATCCGCCAGCTGGACTGCGACAGGACATGAACGGTGACCGCCACCACCACGCGCCGAGGATCTTGGTGACAACAAGCCTGCCTTGGTGACAGCTATCGTGCTTCGGCTCACGAATACGGTTTATAGCAGCCCCGGAATTCGGTCGTGTCAGAACCGGAATTCTATGGACACAACGTGTGTGAAATCCGCACGCAGGCCCTTGGCTCGGGTGCCCCATTCCGTGAAATAGGACTCGGTGATGGCCTCGGCGACGAGCGGATGGAGGTCCTCCTCCGTCGCTCCGGCTGCCTGCAGCTCCAGGATCTGCTTGGCGTAGGTGGGTGAGATGTCCGTGGTGATGGAGCGCTCGCGGCCGTCGTCCGAGCTGCCCTTGCCGACGAATCCGAAGTACGCCGTGACGTCCACCATCATGCCGCTGGTGGTGGACGCCTGTTCGCGGACCTGGGCCCTGACCTGCGGTTGCCACTCGGATTCGGTCTCCTCCACCAGGGCGGCCTGGAGCCTCTTCTGCGGGGTCGTCAGGGTCCCGGCGCGGTAGCGCTCCACCGTGCGGCGGGAGACGCCCAGACGCTCCGCCAGGGTCCTGGTCGAGCCCTTCGCCCGCGTGAGGAGGAATTTGATCTGGGCCTTTGCGGATTTCGGCGCGGGCCGGGTGAAGACCTTCCGCTCCGCCCGCGCGAGGGCCGCCAGGACCGTGCCGCGGCCCGGGGCCGGCTGCTGTGCGTCATTGATCGTCATAACCGCAGGGTGTGGGACCGGGCCTGTGGACAGAGTCCGCGTTCGTGCAGGTCAGTGCGGGTTCTGTCGGGGTCGGCGCCTACGGTGGAGGCATGACGTCGTCCTCCGCCCCCTCCGAGCCGGTTCCGGTCCCTATCCGGGTTCTGCTGCCTGGGGACCAGGACGTCGTCGGACGCCTGTGGTCCAAGCGCCAGGTCCGCGACGGCTGGCTGTACGAGGTGGGCCTGCCCGCGTACCGGAACGGTCCCGGGGACACGGTGGAGCCGGCCGAGTACCGGGTCTGGGTGCGCGCGCCGCAGCACGTACGGCCCCTGGACGGCGTCTCGTACGACGACGTGCCCGTCGAGTACCTGGAGCAGCCGTCGGTCGTGGAGCGGGAGCTGGGGCCGCGCCGCCCGTCTGGCTGGGTGCTGGCGAAGGCCGGCGGCCGCGGGCCCGGCCGGGGCACCGTCCATGCCGTCGATTGCGCGGAGGCGCCAGCCGGGGCGCCGGTGCTTACCCTGGAGCACGCCCTGGACGTGGCGCAGCACCCGGGGACGAGGCTGTGTTCGCTGTGCGGAGCTGCGGCCGAACTCGACCCGGTCCTCAAGGGCTTCGACCGTGGCTTCGACGGCGAGGACTGAAGCCCGAGCGGGCCGCGCACAACGGCGTAGGGCGGCAGGCGGTCCCCGTCTAGTCTTCGATCAGTTCCTTGAACTGCGGGCACCCGACGGCGTGCCACTCCCTTTCCGTGTCAAGTTCCGGCGTGTTGCCGGAGTGTGGAGGCAGCGTAAGCGTGCGCCTACTAAGTCCTGCAATCAGCTCTCACCATGTTCTGGATCCGAGTCGTGGACCATCGAACCTTCGAGGTCAAGGTCCTCGTTGTTCAGGCTCTCGGCTCCCAGGCGTCGGAGCATCGCGTCGAGTCGTTCCTGCCCCTGCTTGAGAGTGACGCGGAGCTTTTGGGCGACGGTGGCAGTCAGGTCCGTGGCAGGCGACATGGCCGCCAGTTTGCCGTCCGCAGTCTGCTGCCCAAGCCGTGCAGGCCGCCTGGGTCTCAGCAGGCCTCTCCGGAGCTCTGTGCAGCTCTGATTGCCCGCGCCAGGGCTCCCCCCAGTCTGACGTGGCCGACAGGCGGGCCAGCACCGCCGGTGAGATCATGGAAGGACACACGCGCACCCCCACCGCGGAGGTCCGCCATGTCTAAGAGTGCGTATATCTATACGACGGGCCGCGACGGGCAGCTGGACCGGACGAAGTCCGCCCCGGTGAAGCAAATCGGCGACGCGGTCAAAGCCGGGCAGTGCATCGTAATTCATCTGCACGGCGGCCTCGTCAATGAGGAGGGCGGCACCCGCAACGCCCTTCGACTGACTGACGAATACACCAAGACGGGCGCCCACCCCGTGCTCGTCGTCTGGCGCAGCGGGCTGCTGGAGATCATGCGCGGCAACCTCAAGGAAATTTTCAACGAGGACGTCTTCCAGCGCATGCTCAAGTGGGTCATACAGTTCACCGTCGGCAAGCTGAGGCAGGAGGCTGGCGAGCGCGCCGTGGGCGGTATCACGCTGCCCATGGACGATGAGGTCGACAGCGAACTTGCCCGACGCGACAGGGAGATGGAGCCGTTCGCCGCCACCGTCGCCCCAGCCGACCGAGCCGACCTGGAGGTCACCAGGCTCGAAGAGGACGAGCTTGTGCTTTCCATCACGGAGGACCAGGACCTGCGGGCCGATCTGGATGCGATCCTGGCGGCTCGGCACCCGGAGTCCGTTGTCGAAGGCGCACGAGGAATCGTCGTCCGCAGAAGCGTGTCCGGCGTCAGTTTAATGGACCCTGATGCTCTGGAGCCCGTAGACGAAAACGGAACGCGCGGACTTCTCACCCTGGTCGGCCTCGCTCTGAAGTGCGCGAGCGTGCTACGGCGGGTTCTCAAGCGCTTCCGCGACGAGAAGGACCACGGGGTCTATTGCACTGTCGTCGAGGAGCTGCTGCGCGAGTTCTACCTCGCCAACGCTGGTGGCGCGATCTGGTCTGCCATGAAGAAGGAGACCCAGGACACCTTCGAGGAGGGTACCGACCGCTTCGGCCGGGCCCTGCTGGACGAGCTGAGCGATGCCCTCCGCGACGCCCACGCGGCAGGAGCCTCTCCCCGGATCACCCTGGTCGGGCACAGCACGGGCGCCATCTACATCAACCACCTGCTCGGGGAGATTGCCCGCCGCCGCGCCGAGAACGACCGGCCCTGGCCCGACGATGCCCGCGTCCAGGTTGTGTTCCTGGCGCCGGCTTGTACGTACGAAAACTTCGCGGCGGCCCTAGACAAGGGCGAGAGCCTTATCTCGGACCTGCGGATGTTCACTATGGACCGTGAGACGGAAGAGGCCGATCGTCTCGTCGGGGCGCTCTACCCGCGCTCCCTGCTCCACCTCATCTCCGGAGTCCTCGAACGGAGTACGGCTGGAGGTTCCGAATGGGCACCCCTGGTGGGCATGGCCCGCTACCGGGAAGCCGTCTACAGAGACAGCAAATACCAGAACATCGCCGGTCTGGCGGCCGGCCAGCAGTACTTGACTGACGAACGAGTGGTCCTCTCACCCAGCGGCGACGGCGCTGCCCCCGGCCGAGCCGCCGGAGCCACGAGCCACACCACCTTCGACGAGGATCGGCAGGTACTCGAAAGCATCGCCACCATGCTCCGAGGCTACTGATGAACAGCCTTCACTTCGCTCTGGTCATCGGGATAAGGCGGTACCCCGGCATCGGAGACCTCGCAGCGCCAGTGCAGGACGCACAGATGTTCCGCGATTGGCTGGTCCACCCCACAGGGGGGCAGGTTCCCCAGGGCCAGGTCACGCTGATCACGACGTCGGCCGCCGCAGCTCTTGCCACCGAGGCCTACGACGCCAGGCCCATCAAGCGTGAGATCGACAATGCACTTGAAGAGATCAACGACACGGTCACGGCGGCGGTCCAGGCGGCAGCCGCGGCCGGGTGTCCGGAGCCCTGGAAGCAGACCCGCCTCTACATCTATGTGGCTGGCCACGGGATCATGCCCGGCGGGGGCGAGACGGCACTGCTGCTCGCGGACGCCCGGGCGGGCCGGTACGAAAACCTCGAACTCAGTAACTATGTCAAGTGGTACCGCAGGTGCGGAGTCGTTCGCGAGCTGGTTGTGTTCGCCGACTGCTGCCGTCAGCACCTCCGGTTGGTCGAGCCGTCGATCGTGGGCTTCGACCTCTGTGCCAATCCGACAGCCGAGGTACACACCCTGGTGGGCTACGCGGCGGGCGAAGGCAACCTCGCCTACGAGGAAACAGAGGAAACCATTCCGCCCGACGAGCGCCGTGGATACTTCACACGCGCCCTCGTGGCGGGGCTGCGACAGGCGCGCAAGGACCCCGCCCACGGGGCCGTCACCGCAGTCACCCTCGCCGAGTACGTTGCCCCCGCTTTGGAGGAGGCGACTCAAGGGAAGCCGTTTCCGCAGCGCTCGCAGATGCCCTCCGACCCCGGCCGCCCCATCGTCTTCGGCACTGCCCTTGAGGCCTGCAGTGTGACCCTCCACTTCCCGCAAGGCTGGACCGGCGGTCCGGTGGAGCTACTGCTCCAGGACGGTACGCGTGCGTCGCATGATCCGGCGGCGGGGCCCTGGTCGCTGTCGCTACCGCCGGGGGCGTACGGGGTCGTACTTCCTGGCACATACGACGGGACTCCGTTCCAAGGCCGGGGGCTGTTCATGGCTGTCGGAGACACCTATGCCGTCAAACTTTGAGAACTCCGCCACGGCGAGGCTGCGGTTGGACAGCCGTGTCCCGACTGAGCTGCTCAGCGTGTTCGACAGCACGCTGAAGTTGGTCCGGGCCACGGAGGGGAGTCTCGACGTGATGCTGGCGCCTGGGGTCTACCGGATCCAGGGCAGGGTGGGCGTCACGGAGGAGACTCAGCTGATCATGCTGGCCCCCGGCGCGGATGAAAGGCGGGACCTCTCGGTCGAGTTCGCCGGTGGCGCCCCGGTATACGGCACCCGCACGATGAACGAGACCCACGGAGCACTAGCCCATCACCTGAGCACCAATGTCGGGTACCGCTCCCAAGAGGAGTCGGGTGCCGTACTGGTCCTGCGAACACTTCGCGACAGCCCATCCTCCTCCGCGTACGCCGACGCCGACCGGGTGCGCCTGCTCAACGCGGATCTGCGGCAAGTCTCCCCACCCGGCGTGGACTGGACCATCGCCGATTCCGGCACCCTCGGCTGGGGCGGGCGTTTGGCTCCTGGAGCCTACGTCCTACGCACCGACCGCGGCACGGAAGAAGGGTCCGCGGCGTGGGCCGAATCCGGGCCGACCGACCAGACCATCTGGCTCTGCCCAGGCTGGCAGACCCTTGTGTTCGTACCGAACACCCCCTTCGGCCCGGATGCCCGCGGGATCTCAGTTCATATGGTGCCGCTCTTCGAGCCCTGGGAGCCGACGGATCCCACCGCGCTGGCCGTGGAGGCCTCGCTAGCCGGGCTGCGGGATGGCGTTCCGCCCTCGCCGAACTCAATACTCGACCTGAACCATGAGGAGAAGGCCAACCCCATGCTGGCCATCCTCGCGCTACACAGGGAGCCGCAGCACACCCTCCTGAAGAGCTCTTGGGTGGCCTACAGCGACGTCATCAGGAGGCTGGAGGGGCGGCTGCGGACAGCGCACCCGGATGTGCTTGCCGCGGCCACGCGGCTGCCAGGACGGGCCCGGGAACTGCCGGAGGTACGGTGGCCGCCCATGCTCGCGACGTCTTACCGGCACTGCCTGCTGCCCGCCGATGCTGAGGATAGCCGGGTCCTTCTAGCAGGCAGCCCCGCAGAACGGGTGGCCGCTTTCCTCCGCCCCTCGCAGCCATGGCTCCAATGGGTCGCGACCCGGGAACTGCTGGCAGGGAGGTACACCACGAGCGAGGACAGGCAGCTGTTCATGCCACCGAGACGCGCCCCTGGTGCGGCGGTGGACCGGGTGCAACGCGCGGTGAGCGAAATCGCAAGTTTCCAGGAGGTGGACCACCGACAGGTCGTCGACCGGCTGGGCAGCTCGGAACTCGCCCGCCGGTGCGAGCTCCCCGAGACGCTTGTGGCCGAAGCGCTGCGCGACCCCCGTCTACAGCGGTTCCTCGACCTGCCGGGCGAGCCGGGCGGGAAGTGGTCACGTGATCGTCCGGACAGGCCCCAGTAGCGTCACAATGCTGGAGATCTATCCCTGTCTGCCACTTGCCGTTCGCGTCGCGTACGCGTTGCCCTCATCGTCGAATGCCCGAAGGTCCACGCAGCCGACTGGCGCCCGGTAGGTGACGTCCCGGTCCGAGCCTGAACCGTCAGCCATCTGCGCTGCTCCTTGCCCTGATCAGCTCGTTGGTGAGCTCCACGGTGCCCAAGTACCACCAGAAGATCCAGTCGAGGAACGCCTCGTCGTACTCACCGCGCTGGTCGGCCCGGCGGTGACGAAGGTCGAAGCGGTTGGCGATCTCGAAGAGGGCGCCCTCGTCCTTGCCGAGCTGGTCCTTGATCAGGGCGCGGCGCTCTTCGAGGACGCGGCCCAGGTTGAAGATGGCCGACCGCTTGCTCTCGGGAGAGGCGTCCCGGCTCCGGTAGAGCGCGATGGCGTGGCGGACGCCAGCGGTGACGTCGGGTGGGCTGTCGTTGATGGCGCGGTGCACGAGCTGGCTGCGGGCGTCGTCGGTGACGGCAACCAGGCGCCCGAGGTCTTCCCCCTCCATGGCGAGCGCGTAGTGGATGCCGGCCGCTTCGAGGAGCTCGTTGACCTTCGCCCGGTACAGGGTGCGGGCCGGCCCGTTGTGGAACTCCGAGTGATGCCAGCCGCAGCTGTTATACGGGTGGTAGCGCCGCATCCGGGGGCGGCTGACGAGGTCGTGGAGGACCTCGATCAGGCCGTAGAAGGTGTCTTCGTCCCAGGTCTCCGGGGCCAGGGGCCACAGGCTCGGAATGCCAAGGCGTCGTTCGATCAGGGCGGAGGCGTCGGGCAGCGCGTTCGGGTCGTCGATGCACTCCTCGCCGAAGTGCTCGACCAGGTAGCCGTTGTCTACGAAGTCGCCGATGATCCTGGCGAAGTCGCGTCGGGCATCGCGCGCGGTGCTGCCGTCGGTGGAAAGGCCCCGGCCCTGCCGCTGCGGCCAATACGGCCTGGGCGCGGCTGCGGGCCGGATCTCCGAGGCACGGCTGATGAGCTCGGAGAACCATTCGTGCTTCGTCATTACCGCGGGCGTGGACCGGCCCCATCCTGAGGCCGTGCCGGCCCAGGGATCTACCTCGTTGTGGTTCGGCATCTCGTCGAAGTCCGCCACGGCCGTCGACCCCGACAGGGCCTCGGTCATGAGCCATTCGGCGCGGTCCGTCCAGGACGATCCGTTCGACGCGATGATGCGCTCACCTTCGGACACGAACAGAGATACGGGCCAGGTCAGCTCGTAGTTGCTCAGATCCAGACTCACCGCGTCATCATCACCCATTTGCCTGCCCGCCGGGACGGCATCGGTCAACATGCCCCGCCCTGTCCTCAAACGGTCGTACGACGATCCGTTCAGGTGTGCGGGAGCTGAGCTGGCGCTGTCAGAGCCCGCTGTCACCATCCAGGCATGCCCAGATCAGCCCCAGGCTCGCCCGCACATACTTCGCGGAGATCGCCGCCGGATCCGCCGTCCCGCTCGACCTGGACGACCTCGTGAGCATGGCGTGGCTGCGCGAGCACGGCCACGTCGTCCTCGGCGACATCGCGGTCCGCTGCTACAAGTTCAGGTCGAAGTGGACCTACGACGAACGCGACATCTGCCGCGCCGCCCAGGTGTTCGCCGACTTCGTTCTGGACCCCGGCGACATCGTCGAGGTCCAGGTGCCGCCCTACTGCGAGCGCGACGACCAGGACCCGGAGGATTGGGGCCGGGCCGACTGGCGGGGGCGGATCGCCTCCTGGATGTACTGGGACGCCCGGAACAAGCACCGGCAGGAGCGGCCGTACGAAGAATGGGACGACAGCTGGCAGCGCATCGGCGCCGGCGGGCTGCCGGGCGAGCTGAGCTGGAAGGAGTTCATCACGGCGTCCAGCGGGAGCCGGTGCAGCATCGGCAACACGAGGCCGCTGGAGTTGATGACCAGCTCGGAAAGCGGCCTCTTCCTGCCGAGGGCCTACGCCGACCTGCTCGACCGCTGGGAACAGGTGACAGAGGAACTCGTCGGCCGGGCCCGGATCTGCAGCCGCTGCCGTGCCCAGGGCCCCCGGTCGGGCGCCTGGCGCACACCAGGCCCGCTCGGCTACGTCACCCTGTGCCCGCCGTGCTCGGGCGCCACCTTCCAGCGGTACACCGGTCACCTGCGCGGTGTGCTCTACGCGTCGGCCCGCACGCGCAGCACCCGCGCCGACGGCTACCTGTGCCGCATGTGCGCGGAGACCCGGGCCTCGGTCTGGGACCACTGCCGCGACCACGGCTACGTGCGCGGCCCGCTGTGCGCCAGCTGCAACACCTACGAGGGGAAGAGCACCGCCCACTCCTTCCTGCGGGACAAGGAAGGCTCCGCGCTGCACCTGCTGGAGTGCCGCGGCTGCCTGGAGCGGCGCACCCTGCCCGGCCGCTACCACGCCGCCCTCGCCCGGATGCATCTGGAGGCGACCGAGCGCCACGTCATCCGTTCTCGCCGCTGCAGGCGTGAGCCGTGGTTCGAAGACGTCGAACTCGACCACGGCGCGTACCGCTTCGATCTGTCCTGCTGGTGGCACGACGCACGGTGGACGAAGACCGTCACGGTGATGGAGGCCGCGATGCTGGTGCGGGAGTTCGTCGACCGGGCGCTCGCGGCCGCGCAGCCGACCGCCGTGGTGCCGGCCCCGCGCGCAGCATCGGACACACGTCCCCTGCGTGACCGCGGGAAACGGAGCGAGCCCGGACCGTCGGTCCGGGCTCGCTCTCGTTCGGGGTACGGCCCTACAGGTCGAACTCCAGGTCCAGCACGTCGTTGATCTCGACTTCCTCGAGGGAGCCGGCGCGGCGGCCGCCGTCCTGGAAGTAGACCTCCTTGAGGGCCTCGGCGGTGAGCTGGCGCAGCGTGTTCTCGCTTGCTCCCTGCTGCTGGGCGTCGAAGAGCCGGGCGGCGTGCTGCGGGGGCAGGGCGACGGTCAGGTGCCGGATGCGGTCCTCGTCCGTCGTGTCGATCGGCGCCCCGGCGTACCCAAGGCGGGCGTGGACGTCGATGACGATGCCGCCGGTGGTCGCCGCCTTCTCCCGGGCCTTGGCCCGGATCTGCGGCTGCCAGCGCTTCTTCACCTCGCGCTCCAGGCGCGCGGCGAGGTCGGCCCGCGGCTTCTTGGCCTTGCCCGCCACGTACCGCTCCACCTGCCGCTGGGAGATCCCGAGCACTTCGGCGGCCGACTTCGTGCCCTTGAGCTGCTTGACCAGGTACCGCATCTGCGTGCCCGCGCCCTTGGGCGCGGGGCGGGTGAACGCCTTCTGCACCGCCTGGTCCAGGCCGTCCCCGAACTCCTTGGCCATCGCCTGTCCGCTCCCCTACTCGCCGTTGTCGTCGTCGGTGACGTTGCCGTCCTTGATGTAACGGGCGAGGTTGAGCTCCGGGGCGTTGAACCGCTCACGGACCTCCTCGCCCCACAGCACGCTCTGGGTGCCCTCCCACTTGACCAGGCCGGGGTTGACCCCGAGCTTGAACCCGCCCGGGAGCGGCTTGCCCTCCCGGTGTGGCAGGAAGTCCAGCGGGGTTTCGCCGCCTGCGGCGTAGACAACGCAGTCGGACAGGATCGCGATCGGGTACTGCCCGGTGAACGCCGCGTGCTTGACGATCTTGCGGTGCAGGTTGATCCGGGTACGGGAGATGACCGCCGCGCGGATGTCCGGCCGCCACGTCGGGCGGGCCAGCGCCCGCCACGGCTCGCCCGGCCGCCAGCCCTCGCCCCGGGGCCGCTCGCGCAGCTTCCCCAGGCCGCCCTTGACGGTCGCCTTGATGGCCGAGGCGACGATCGCCATCTGCGGGTCGCGGCCCTTGTAGCCGTCCATCGCTGCCAGGAAGTCCTCCGGCGACAGGTCGGCGTCGACGCCGAGGTCGGCCATGGTGGCGAGGTAGGCGTCGCGCAGGCGGTTGTACCAGCCGTCCAGGTAGCGGCCGTTGTCGTACCGGACGTACGCCTCGGTCGGCGCGACGTCGTAGCCGAGCTCCACCGCGTACGCCACCGTCGGCGTCGCGTACCAGGCCGGCCCCGTCGGGGCCTCGCCCTTCGGAGTGAACGGGGAGGGCAGCAGGCTGCCGTCCAGCTGCACCCAGTCCTTGCCGACCTTCACCTTCGACATGTCGACGTGGCTCAGGTCCACCAGCCAGCTGCCGGGCATCTTCGGGTCGAAGACCGGGTTCTTGACGTGCGTGGGCGCACCCAGGCCGACGGGCAGGCCGTTGGCGCCCGCGGCGAAGGCCATGTTGACGTCCAGGCCGACGAGGTGGCGCAGGGTGCACTCGGCGTCGGTCATGGGCCGGGCCCAGTCGTACGCCTCCTCGAAGAGCTTCTCGGCCGGGCCGCGGACGTGGAAGCGCGGCAGGTCCGCCAGGAGCGGGTGGCCGTCGGGGGCCTCGCACGGCGCGCAGTCCACGGGGTGCTTGCCCAGGGAGCCGGGGGTCGCAGCAAAGGATGAGCGCTTCTCACTGAAAGTGGAGCGCCGGACCGAGCGGCCGGCAGTTCCTGGGCCCTGGTCGCCGATGAACTGGTACTGACCGGCAGCACACGGCTTCCTCCGACACTCATCCCGGACGGGATCGTTGGTGAGGTATGTACCCCCCCGACTCAGGCCCTCAAGTCATCCGGGTTCCGTCCCCGACTGACCCTGGTGACGCGATGCACGTTGGCGGGCGTCCGGCCTCAGGAGAACCTGCCTGCGACGACGCAGGAACCGCCCGCGCCTTGGCCCGCCAGGCGTACGTTGCCTGGACCCAGGGTGACCGTGCTGCCGCCCGTGCCTTGGCTGACGTCGCACGCGTCTACGCCTGCCTTGCCGAACGAGCGGACCACACGGCCGCACGCCTGGACCTGGCCACCGCCCAACTGAGGGCGGACGCCGCACATGCCGAGGCTGCAGCTGAGGCCGCCGATGACTATGCCCGGCTCACCCCGCGTCAGCGCTCGGCACGCCGGGTGGCGCGCATGCTGCTGGCCGCACAACCGGACACGCCGGTCGACAAGATCGATCACGAGGCCGTGCCGCTGACCACGGTCATGGAGCGGCTAGATGTCGCTCAGAGCACCGCCAGTGAGATCCGCAAGGAGGCCACAGCGCTGCTGCTGTCCGGCTATGGCCACCAGGACGCCGCCGTCGATGCGGCCTATGAGCCTGCGGGTAAGGGTTGATCAACCGCAGCACCCATTGAAGGGCGGGCCCTGATCCGGCGCGGGGAAAGGGCGGCGGGGCCGTCACCGATCTTCCGCGGACAGGGCCTCCAGCGCCTTGCCGAGTTCCCCGGCGGTGGGCCGGTTGGCTGGGTCGTCCAGGAGCACGGGCAGCAGGACCTCCTGGAGTTCAGGCCAGGGCAGGTTGGCCGGGACGGGAACGCGGCCGGTGGCGATGTGCTGGCGGAGCTCGTGGGGTGTGCAGGTCTGCGGGTCGATCGCGGCGGCCTGGTAGTCCAGCGGCCATGTGCCAGTGGCGCAGGCCCAGAGGGTTCCAGCGAGCGCGTAGACATCGGCGGCCGGGGTGACGACGACGGGCTTGTCCCCGGTGATGATGGCGGCCGCGAGCTCGGGCGAGAGCAGGTGCGTCATGCCGCCGTTGAAGTTATTGCCCTGGTCCCAGCCAGGCCGCCAGGCCCAGGCGAGGTCGATGAGCTTGACCCCATCCGGTGTGTGGATGCCGTGGGAGGGCTGGAGGTCGGCGTGCACCCAGCCGGCCGCGTGGAGGACAGCGACGGCAGAGCACAGGTCTGCGGCTGCGGCCAGGGCGTGCTGCCGGTCGGCACCACCAGCACGGACGGGCGCGAAGACTTCCCATGTCGAGGGTCCTTCGAGCCAGTCGGTCAGCAGCCAGGCCGCGCCGTGGGTGACGCCGCCACCCACGAAGTAGTCCACCTCCAGGGCTGCGAGAGCGGCGGCCTCGCGGGCGGTGACCTCGACGCCGTCGCCGCGGCCAACCTTCAGGGCGGCGGTGCCCTCGGGGCCGGCGGCCTTCCAGACGGCGGAGCCGCGCCGGTCGGTGACCTCGGTGAGGACCAGGTCGCGGCCGCAGTGCTCGGCGGTGGCGGCCTGCGCGGCGGCCGGGATGGGGGAGGGAGTGCTCAAGGGGTGCTCTCCTTCGAGGGTTTCGGCAGTCTGGCGGCCCAGGAGCGGACCGTGGCCCAGTCGCGGTCCAGGCCGTCGAAGACGTTGCGGCCGTCGTCCTGGGCCTCGCGGACGGTGTCGGCCAGTACGGGCGTGTTGTGCAGGAACTGCGGGTCGCGCGGCCGCACGGCGGGCCGGATCGACAGGAACGTGACTGGGGGAACGGGGAGGTCGGCGCCGAGGCGGCTGGTGTCTTCCTCGCCCTCCCAGAACTTGCCGAACATCAGCCCGACGGGTCCGTAGAGGTTCTTCAGGGCCCAGTGTGGCCAGTCCAGGTGACGGCGTGAGGCCCCGCGCACGACCAGGTTCTCGCACACCAGGTGCCCGCGCTGCCCTTTGGACAGAATCCGCACCCGCTCGGCGCAGACGGCCGCGGCTGCGAAGAGGGCGCCCTCGATGTCGAACAGCTCGGCGCCCGGCGCGATGTCGTACGTCGTCCAGTACGTGAGCCCGTTCCTCACGGACGGGCCGAGGTACGGGCAGTGCGCGGTGGTGGCCTCCACGTACCCGGCGAAGACGGGAGTGCTGGTGCGGCCGGTGGCGACGCGCAAAGCCCCCGCCCGGGCGGGCGAGGGCTCCATGGGCGCGGTGCTGGTCACTCCGCGGTCTCCTCGGCGAACTCGGGCCCGCAGTTCCACGACGCCTCGACCCGGCCGCTCTCCCGGTACGCCGCGAACGCCTCGCCGTCGAGGCGGCCGCGCTCGTCGGTGAACCAGACCGCCGGGAGCGGACCGTACGCCTCCTCGTACGCGGCCACCCACTCGATTGCGCCGGACCCGGAGGTCGGGTTGTGGCCGACTACCGCGCCCGCGTGCTCGGTGGAGAACGCGTCGTAGGTGGGGGCGTCGAGCTGTTCGTGCCAGAAGGCGTCGATGGCGCCGGAGAACATCTCGGGCAGTTTGTACCCGGCCCGGTGGCGCTGGCCGGCGATGGTCAGGAAGCGGGCGAGCTCGGTCCGCTCGACGGTGGCGGTGCTCATGGCGGTGCCCCTCTCGGTCGTCGGTGAGTCCTTGGGTGCCGCCCAGGGCCCCAGGGCGGACTAGTTGAGGTCCGCGTTCCCCGGGCGGCTGTCATCGAGTCAACTCCCGCAGGCCCGTGCGAGGTATGTCCGGCCGAAGGGCTGCACAGGATGTGCGTGGATCGGCACACTCTGTGCATGGGCGAAACGCTGGGGAGCGTGCTGAGACGGGCCCGTACGGGCCGCAGGCTCTCGCAAGGCGCCGTGGGCGATCAGGTGGGCTACTCCGCGTCGTGGGTGTCCAGGGTGGAAGCGGACCGGATCCTCCCGGACAACGCCGCACTCGACGCGTTATGTGGTGTGCTGGGCCTGGCCGCTGACGATGTTGGACGCGAAGGAGATGACGTGCTGCACCGCCGAACCATGCTCGGCCTGGGCCTCGGGGTCGGCCTCGGCGCTGTGCTCCCCACCCCGGCCGCTGCGTCCCCCGTCGACCCGAAGGAGCTTGTCGAGCGGAGCCTGTTCCGGCTCCCAG
Organism: Streptomyces katrae; assembly: GCF_000717655.1. Lineage (GTDB taxonomy): Bacteria > Actinomycetota > Actinomycetes > Streptomycetales > Streptomycetaceae > Streptomyces > Streptomyces katrae_B. Next base: position 61,749 of record NZ_JNZY01000021.1, on the reverse strand, counting down.
ACGCTCGCCCGGCCACCCGCGAGTCCCTGGCCGCCGCGCTCACCACGGCCCGCACCGTCTTCCACGAGGCGCAGTACGCCCAGCTCGGCCGGACCCTGCCGGGCCTGATCTCCGGCTCCCTGGCCTCGAACGCGCACGACATCGCAGCCCGCGCCTACGTGCTGCTCGCACAGCTCGCCATCAAGAACTACCAGGGCATGGCCTGGGTCGCCGCCGAACGGGCCCGTATGCAGGCCGAACTGACAGGCAACCCGGTGGTGATGGGCGAGGCCGCGCACTCCATGGGCGTCACCATGCGCCGCAGCGGCGACTATCAGGCATCCATCGACCACCTGCAGCAGGCCGCCGCCCGGCTCGGCCAGCGGCCGGAAGAACTCGCGATGCGCGGCACCCTCTTGCTGACCGCCTCCTACTCCGCTGCCCAGGCCGGATGGCGAGGGCCGGCCATGGAGTTCATCGGCGAGGCCGAGGAGACGGCCAAGCGCCAGGAGACTGCCGCCCAGCGGCTCTACATCCCCGGAGTCTTCGGCGAGGACCAGACCCGCGTGTTCCGCATCTCGGTCCACCACGCGCTCGGCCAGGACGACCAGGCCCTCACCTACGCCGCGAAACTCGACCCCCGCCGGCTGCCAAACGCCGAACGCCGAGGCCGGATGTGCATGGACGTCGCCCGCGTCTGGCAGAGCCTCGACGAACCCGAGAAAGCCTTCCGCACCCTGCGGGTCCTGGCCCAGTACGCCCCCGAAGAAGCCACCCGACCCAAGGTCCGCGCCATCACCGCCGAGCTGCTGACATCCAACCCCGACATGCCGGGCCTGCGCCGCTTCGCCCAGCGGACCGGCGCCCCGGTCTAGCCGCCCAGCCCTCGCACTAACGTCCGTCTGGGGCGAGATGGTCAGGCTGCGGCGGCAGCCGATGAGGTAGCGGCCAGACGGACAGTGCCCCGGGCGGTGATGTGGGCGGGTCCGGTCAGGATCATCGATCCATCAGCGGTGACGTCAACGAGGAGGCGGCCGCCGGCAGCGTCGACGGTGTACCGGACGGGACCGCCGCGCTGGGGGCCGTGGTGGAGGGCGGCGGTGACGGCAGCGCAGGCGCCGGTCCCGCAGGAGGGAGTTTCACCGACGCCCCGTTCGTGAACCCGGAGTACCAGATGGTTGGAGCCGAGGTCGCGGACGAACTCCACCGTCACGCCGTGGGGGTAAGCGCTGGCCGGTGTCACCGACGGGGCAACCATGAGGTCACCGGCTTCAGCAAGGTCGTCGACAAAGACGACAGCGTGCGGGTTCCCGACGTCAACATGGAGCGCTGGCCAGCTCCCCTGCCCCATGCTCACGGTGATGCGCTCCGGCCCGGGGAGGGTCGGGCGGCCCATGTGGACACTGACCTCGCCTTCCAGGTCGTCGTGTCCGGCGTGGACATGGAGATGACGCAGGCCCGCGCGGGTGGCGAGGGTAAGGCGGCCTGGCGGGCAATGTCCGGCGGCGACGAGGTAGCGCGCCAGGAGGCGGGCGCCGTTGCCGCACATCGCGCCGAGGGAGCCGTCGGCGTTGCGGTAGTCCATGAACCACTCGGCTTGCCCTGCCATCGAGCGGGCTTCGACAACGGCGGTGGTGCGTACGGCGCGCAGCAGTCCGTCGGCACCTATCCCCAGGCGGCGGTCGCAGAGCTGGACCACGTTGGCGGAGGTGAGCCCGAGGCTGTCGGCGGGGTCGTCCAGGATGACGAAGTCGTTGCCAGTGCCGTGCCCCTTGGCGAAGGGGATGTCGATGAGGGTGGTCATGGGCGGGGCTGGTCTCCCGACTCGAAGCGCAGCCAGACCAGCTGGCCGGCTGCGGTGGTGGTCATGCCGTAGGAGGTGCCTAATTCGAGGACGTCGACCAAGCGCTGCCACTGGCCGGTCAGCGCGGGGGTGACGTCTGCCTGGATGGATAAGCCGCTCTGGTCTTCCGTGACGTGCGGCTGGGTGCCGGTGAGCTCGGCGAGTTGGGCGACAGCGTGCTGGACGGTGTCGCTGTGCTGTGCGCTGGTCACGGTCACTCACCCGTCAGCCGAAACAGTTTCACCCAGGGTATTTCTAGTGCACTAGTTTTTATCTAGTGCACTAGATTTGTCAAACTGCACGTGCAATTCAAAGTGCAGATCGAAGTGCACTGACCAGCAGTCAGCACCACAGCGGGCGAGGGAGAACCATGGCCGGCAGCACCCCAGCCCTCTACCAGCGCGTCGCCGACGCCTTCCGGGCGCGCATCACCGACGGCACCTGGCCGCCCGGTCACCGCCTGCCTTCGCGTGCCGAGCTCGGAGCCGAGTTCGGCGGTGGCGACAACGTGATCAGGAAGGCCCAGGAGCTCCTCATCAGCGAGGGCCTCTTGGAGGGCCGGCCCGGCTCCGGTACCTACGTCCTCGCGCCCCAGGAACGCCTGCACATGCTGCGCAGCCCGGCACCCGGCCACCCCAGCGCAAGCCTCGCTCCCGCTGGCATCTCCACCTGGGACGCCCAGAGCACCGCCAAAGTGCCCGCCCCCGCGGCCATCGCCGCACGCCTCGGCATCACGGCCGGCGACCTGTGCGTGCGGACCGAGTACGAGTTCCTCGACACCGGCCGCCGCCCGGTGATGACCTCCACCAGCTGGGAGCCGATGGCCATCACTGGCCAGTCCGCCGTTGTTTTGCCCGACGGCGGCCCGCTCGGCGGCCGCAGCGTCATCGACCGCATGGCCCACCTGGGCATCGCCGTCGTGCGCACCGTGGAGCGGCCGCGCCCCGTCCAAGCCGACCGCGACCAGGCGCAGCGGCTCAACATCCCCGCCGGCTCTCTCGCCCTGCTGATCGAGCGCACCTTCTACGACGACGGCGACCGGCCCGTGGAGACTGCGGACCTTCTCCTTCCCGCCGACCGGTGGGACATCGACTACGACATCCCCCTCGCCTCCGCCGGGCCCAGGTCCTGACCGCTCCCCGCGTTCGCAGGTGTCACCAGAGCTGCTGCTGGACGGCCTCGGCGCCGATCAGGCTGGGACGCGGGAGCGGCACCGAGGCGGGCGGGGATCCGGCGGGGCGGCGTTCGGAGATCAGCCGTTTCGCCAGTTCCTGACCGAGGGCCCGGCCCCCGGCGGTGTACGCGCGGGCCCGGGCGCGTGTGGCGGCCGGCCAGGGCAGCTGTGCCATCAGGTGGTCGAGAACCACGCTGGCCGCGGTGAACGGGTCCGCGAGAAACGGGAGAGCCACGTCGCTGGGTCGGAGCAGCTCCAGCGGGTCCTCCCGGACCCTCACCACCATCCAGCCCTCCTGGTGCTCTTCAATGTCGTCAGCCTTCCGCCGATCACGGGCGGCGGTGTCGCGATGCCAGTAGGAGCCATCGAACTCCACCACGACCCTGCGACCCTCATCGGCGGGGAAGACCATGTCCAGCCGGTACCTGGCGAGCGTGGTCCGCAGCGGGTACTGCTGTTCCCCGCCGGTCAGTACGTGCTCCAGTTCGGCGAAGAGCGCGATCTCCTGGCGTGAGGCATACGTGTGCTTTCGGCACCTCGGGCATTCCTGGTAGCCGAGATAGACCTGCGCGACGTGCGCCGACCACGGCTCGTGGCCGGCTGGGCAGAGCCACCACACGGTGATGTTGGCCCCGGCCTTGACCTGGGCGGGGGTGAGCGTGCCGTTGAGGTCGGGATGCCACAGCGCGGCGACCTGGGGGCTCTCGGTGGCCAGGTCCTGGTAGCGGACACGCTCCGAGCAACCAGGGCATCGTGCGAGACCGCGGACGCGGTGAAACACCTTGGCCCGGTACTCGGCCCCGCAGCTGCAGCACTGCCACCAGACGACGCGGTGAGAACCTGCGGTGACAGCGGCCAAGTCCAGACCCGTGTTGCGGGTCGGATGCCACTCGGCGGCAAGGTCCGGGTGGGCGGCGCGAAGAGCGGGGCTGCGGCGCTTGCCTGCGCACTGCGGACAGCCCGAGCCGGATATCGCGCGGTGCCGGACCCGGGCTTGCCACCGGTGGCCTTGCGGGCAGATCCATCCCAGGCGTTCGCGTGCGTTCGACAGCAGCTGCGACGCCTCGGAGGCGCCGTCGGTGTCGGGGTCGACCTGTCTAAGGAGTTCGGGCAGGTCGGCGAGCAGCACCGGTTCGGAGGTTCGTCCTGCCCGCGCGCACTCTGGACAGCCGGTGCCGCGGCTGCGGTTGGCTATCCGGGCCTGGTACTCGTGGCCGTCCGGACACTGCCACCACACCTTTCGCTGAGACCCCGGACCGAGGCCGTCCGGGGACAGCTCGTTGCGCGGGTGCCACTCGGCCAGCAGGTGCGGCGCCCGCTCCGCCAGGCTGCTCTGCCCCTTCGGCACGTACCCCGCGCACTGAGGACAACCAGAGCCGGCGACACGGGAGTGCACCTGCGCCTTCCAGACATGCCCCGCCTCGCACAGCCAGAAGGGGGCCTTGTGGGAACCCGGACCGATCACCGCTAGGACCAAGTCCTCGTTGAGCGTCGGATGCCACTGAGCAGCGATGACCGGGTGCTCATCGACTAGAAAACGTGTACGACGCGTCATGGGCACGAACCGTAAGCCGAAGCACTGACATGACCACAGCACCATCGACCGTCAGCCGTCGGCCGCGATGAACAGGCCGATGGCGCAGACGAATCCGCCGAATCCTTGGACCCGGCGCAGCCCCTCGTGAATCATGGCTTCCACGGCCTGACCAGGCCGACATGGGGGAGGAACAGGGATGTCCGACGTACGCCCGAGCCCGATCAGCCGGGCCACCGCAGCCCTGGGTTCACCCGCGCTCGGAGCCGCAGTCGGCATCGCCGGCCTCGTCGTCCCCGTCATCGGCTGGGCCGCCGACAAGGTCAACCTGAAACTGCTCCTCATCATCCAGGCCGCGCTCATCCTCGTCCTGGTCGCCGGCCACTACTGGATGCGAAAGACCTTCATCCACCTGCGCCGGGTCACTAACCTTCGGGCCATGGATGACGCCCAGTACTACGACCGGGTCCGCTCCCAGCTCGAGGCAGAGCTGATCTCCGACTACGGCGAGATCGCCGACGGCCACCTGCGCGTGTACGCCTCCGAAGTCCCGCGCCTGTCCACCCTGCTCGTCAACACGGTCACGGAGTCGCAGGCCCAGCCCCAGCGGATCCTGGCCGCCGACCTGACCACCAACCCGACGCTGCTCACCGGGCGTCGCGAGTACATCGCCGCCAACCGCCGCTTCACCGAGGCCGGCGGCGCCATCAACAGGCTCTTCATCGTCTACGCCTCCGACCTCGCGAAGCAGGACTTCGCCCGCTCCCTGCTCGACCTCGTCGGCCAGCACCGAGACCTCGGTGTCACCTGCGGTCTCGCCGTCCGCGACCGGCTGCGCGCGGACCAGGCCGTCGACGTCGTCGTCTTCGCCCAGGCCGCCGCCCTCGTCGAAGAAGAGCAGGGCGACGCCGACTACAACCGCGGCCGCTCCAGCGTGTACTTCAAGGGCATTGGACGCTGGACCGGCCGCTTCGAATCCGTCTGGGGCCACGGCGCCGACTCCGCGCCCCGCATCCTCCAGGCGTACGAAGCCGCAGCCCGCCCCCAGCTCGACGGCGGCACCTGGGACGAGGACCGCATCAGCACCGCCGTCGCCGCCCTGTAGGCGCTGCAGCTCAATCCTGCTGTCTAGAGGCGGCCCTTCATGATGAGGGGCCGCCTTTCGAATTTCTCGTGATCTGGGTCCGCGGTCGGCTACTGCGCTGCAGCTGCCTGCGAGTCGGCCGGGTCCTCCTCACCGAACCACTTCGCCCAGGCCGATGCGGCGCGCGGGGTCTGCGGGCCGGCCCAACGAAGTGCATGGAGCTGCTTGTACGCCAGCTGGCCATGCCTGATCTGGTCGTTCTCACCGCAGGCAGCCAGCAGCTGCTCAAGGTCTTCATCAGTGAGCACGGCTGCGATGTGGACGATGAAACGCAGTACGGATGCAGCAGCTTCGTATGAACCACCGCCCTTGTCCTTCGCAGTCAGGTCGATCAGCGGGGCAATCAGCCGACGATCCGGGTCGTCTCCCAGAAAAATGGGGAGACCGGCTTCGAGCTTGCGCAACGCGCCGGGCCTGGTGACATCCCCCAGCCGGTTCAGCAGCATCTGATCCACAGGAGTACGCGGCAGCGGTCCGTGGAAGAGCATGTGCGTCTCCACGAGGTCCAACGGCGTCACCGTCTGGAGCAGCTCCTCCACGCGTGCTTGGGTCCCCTTGTGGAGCAGGTCCCAGGTACCCGGGACGTAGCACAGACCCGAGACCAAGGCGAGGAGGCCGGCATCGGTCAGCCCGTTCTGCTGGGTATCCAGAACGCCGCGCAGCTGCTCCTCGAACTCGCTGGGCGCGATCTTCTGTAGTTCGCGGGCGGTTCGTGTGCACCTCCAGCGGTGGCGGAGGTCGAGATCAGGCTTGAGGGTTTCCTTGCAGATCACCTTGATCAGGTTGGCGCGCAGCGCCTTCGTGCTGCGATCCATGTATCCGGCCCGCAGGTGGTCGTTGAGTCGCTGGTCGTTGCGGGGGAATGAGTCGGAGGCGACTTCCAGCCCGAACCTCTCGATCGCCTTACGGCCGGTGACAGCCGGCTGGGAGAGCAGCGCGTCTACCGCGGTCGTCAGGTGGGCTCGTACGAGCTCGGGTGACGGGTCGAAGAGGTCTTCACCTCCGGCGACGAAGGCCGGGTGCGCGCAGAGGTTCCGGTCCTTGTAGAGGCGGGTGAGCTCCTCGGCCTCGCGCCGGCCGATCAGCTCCAGGTCCGCTTGCGCTTTCGCGATCAGGCTCGTCTCGAACCTCTGCAAGGCGGGGACATCGTTGGACGCTATCGCTTTGTCCAGCGCATCACGCAGGCTGACGGCCGCGCCCTCCCCCTCGTCCGCCAGCAGGCGGATCTTGCCGATGATGTCCGCGGCCACGGCGATCCAGGTCGACATCAGCGCGGAGCGGTACGCGGACGCGCCGTACGCGGCGATTGCCTCTTCCACGTAGCGGCGGGAGGTCAGAGACCTCACCTGGTTCTTTATGTCTTCCAAGGCGCGCACGCAGCTGCTCCCCCTATGAGATGAGGATCAGAAGGGTAGTGCGGTGCAGCGCACGGAAGGCCCCCAATAACTAGTGCACTAGATGTACGGTGTGTGACAGTCGGTGGGGTGGTGCCCACCCCCTGCCTCCGGGGACCACTTGATGCTGCTCGCCTTATCCCTGCTCGCCCTCGGCATCGGCCTGCGCCAGGCCGACCGCGTCCACTTCACCCGACACCGGCCCCTCACCGCCACTGCGGGCGAGCTCATAGCCCTCCAAAGGGCCCGCGCCAACGACATCACCCCCGCACTGCTGCTAGCCGGGCAGTGGGTGCAGATCATCGGATGGTGGCTACTCGCCGGCCAGGGCCCACTGGGCGCCACGACAGCCGCCCTCGGCATCGCCGTGCAGTTCCGGCATCTCCAGGAGATCAGCCACCATGCCGTCCACGGGGTCCTCGCCCGCACCCGCCGGGCCAACACACTCCTCGCCGAGGTCTTCGCGCACTTGCCACTCGGCCTGGTCCCCGTTCCCGTCCGCAAGCAACGGCACGTGCGCGACCACCACCCTCACGCCACCCAGGCCACCGACCCCAACCTCGCCGACCTGGCCGACGCGGGACTACGCCCGGGCATCAGCCCCCGCCGGTTCGCCCTCGCCCTGGTCCACCCGCTCACCCCGGCCGGTCTGACCGCCACCGTCGCAGCACTCGTGAACGCACTACGACCTGACGCCGGCCGGTACGGACGCCTCCTGATCTTCTTCTGCGTCCCGGCCGCCGCCTACCTCACGGCAGGATGGACGGCAGCCCTCTTCGGCTGGCTGATCCCGCGGCTGCTGCTTTACCCACTGCTCGCCTGGCTCTCCCTGGTCGTCGAACACACCTGGTTCGACCCCGAGCACCGCACCGGCACCACCGCAGAGGTCGAGGCGGGCCGCTGCCTGCGCCTCTACCCACGCAGCCGCTTCCTCGCCGCCTTCGCCACCTCCACCTGGCTCCCCTACGGCGACCTGCACCACTACGCGCACTCCGCCCACTCGAGCCTGCGATGGAACTACCTCCCCGCACTCGAGCGCCACCTGGCGCCCCCGCATTTCACGCCAGCCGGTCTGTTCTTCAGATTGGACTCAGTCGCCCGCCGCCACCACGCTGCCCTGGTTGCCGTCGACCGCCGACCCTTGGCGCGCCGCGTCGGGTAGTCGCTCGGCAGTCGGCCCACGCAGATGCAGGCCCGGACCATCTGGTCCGGGCCTGCATCGTTACCGTTCCTTGGGCGCCGCGTGCTCGTCGTACAAGGCGGGGTCGGGGGCCTCACCCACCAGGCTGGACAGCAGCTCGACCAGCATCGCGTTCACGGTGCGCTGCTCAGCACGGACGCATTACGGCCCCGAACCAGAGCGCTGGTTTCGGGGCCGTGGTACGTAGAGGCAGGTCCGGGGACAGACGCCGACCGGGATCGTCAGCCGGCGTCAGGGCGCCGGCCGACCAGCTGTGTCAGCAGCTCGATGATCTGGGCCTGATTGCGGTCGATCTTCTGGTCGAGAGCCTCGACCTTCTGGTCCAGGCCGTTCAGGCGCTGGTCCATGCCGCTCATCTGGCCGCTGAGGTTGTCGACCTTCTGGTCCAGGTTGCTGACCTTGAGCTGGAGGGTGGTGAGCTCGCTCTTGATGATCCCGAACTCGCGGACGTTCTGGTCCTGGGCCTGCTCGTGGCGTCGAGTCAGCGCGGCAAGCTCGCCGTGAGCGATGGGATCTTCAGGCACCGGTGTCTCCGATCAGGTCAGGCGAAGCCGCAGCCTCGATTGTCGCAGGCCCGGCCGGCTTTCCGGTAGTCGGTCTGATCCAGGCCGTGCAGCTCGCATGGGCCCCGACTCCCACCCCTGTACAGATTTCCGTAGGGCAGGGCGGCCCCGAACCAGAACTCTGGTTCGGGGCCCCCTCGTACGTGCAAAACCTGGCGGATGGTCTACGGGGCGCTTGCGGCGTCCACGGCGCCGGCGGACCGGAGGAAATCGCGGGCCTGAGTGAGGTCCAGCAGTTGTCAGGTCTCCGGGTCACGGGGCTGGCGAATCGATACCTCTGCTGAGGGACACAGATAGGCCGAACTGGTGACGGACACATCGATGCCCACGCGGTGGGGTGGAGGGTGACCCCCGGCAGCGAACCGGATACAGCGGCAGGGAGCGGTCCATGGCGTACGAGGTGATCAGGGTGGAGTTCCGTACGGAGCTCCACGCGCGTTGGTCGGTGTTCTTCGACCACCTTCGGGTGCCGTGGGCGTACGAACCGGTGACCTTCTACGACAGCCAGGGCTCGCCGCGCACGCCGGCGTTCTGGCTGCCGGAGCAGCGGATCTGGTTCACGGCCGAGGTGGAGGCCCCAGCGTGGTGGGGCCGGTTCGCCATGGCGGCCGAGGGCCGCGACCAATGGCTCGGCGGTTGGGGTGAGGAGGCCGACAGCGTTCTGCCAGTGGAGGTCCCGGAGGAGTGGCGCGGTGGAACGTTGCTGGCCGAGGGGCCCTTCTTCCCCGACGACGAGCCCGGTGACATCTGGGATGGGCCCTGGCGGTTCCATGAGCTAAGCGGGATGCGCACCTACGACGACTCGCCCTACCAGTGGACGATGTGTCCGCAGTGCGGGGCCCTCGGCGCCGAGTTCTGCGGGTACGCCGAACGGCTGCGCTGCGACTGCCTCGATGACCGCGAGCACCACAAGGTGGCCAACGGCAGCGACAAGCGCCTGCTGGCCGCTTACCGGGCCGCGCAGTTCGAGGAATGGCATGACGACGATTTCGCCGAGCCCTACGCGACCGTGCTGTGGCCCACCGTGCGCGAGGCCCTGGTCCTGCAGCCCGGCGCCGCAGCCGCCGCCGAGAACTGCGTGGGCGAGTGCCGGTCGGTCGCCGAGCAACTGCGCCAGGACCTGTCCCCGCCCGCACCCGGGGAGAGTGAGGATCTCGAGACGCTGTGCTCGGCGTGCCCGGGATTCGTCTGCGGGCAGTGCGGTGAACAGCCGGCGCCCGCAGCCGATGTCCCATGCCGGACGTGCGAGCCGGTCGTACTGCTCACCGAGAACCAGGCCAGGCAGCGACTCAACTGGAAGGTGGAGCAGCTCTCCGCCGCCACGGGCATCCATGGGCGCCGGGTCAACGGCATCGTCAACGACTCGATCAGGGTGAAGAAGAGGACAGGGGTCTCACTGGCCCAGCTCGGCGCCGCCCTCACCAATGTCGAGCGGTGGCTGGCCGACCCGTCGTCCATGCCGGCCGGGCTCCCTGCCCCCTCCTACGACGATCTCGACAAGCTGCACGGGGCTGAGCTGCGCAAACTCCTCACCACCTACGTGGGGCCGCTGTCGGGCGCGCTCCGCGAACCGATTCCCTTCGTCCAAAGGCAGCTGAACGACTGGATGGGCGCGCCCAGCCGGGCCGAGGCGACGGACGAGCAGCTGCGGGACGCCATCATCCAGGCGCGGGCCTGGGTGGAGGACCCGGACTCGTACCGCACGTACACCCACCCGGAGCCGGCGGAGCCCGGTGGCCTAGTCGCGCCGATGCGAACGAAGGAGGCCGTCTCGGACTCCTCCTGCAACCTGTGTGCCGCCCCGGTGGTGGCCGGCGAACTCATCGGCCGGATGCCCCACCCGCGCCTGCCGTACGTCCCCATGGCCTGGCTGTGCGCCCACTGCCTGGTCGACCGGCGGGCCAAGCCCCGCCTCACCGATGTGCTCCTGCGGATCTTCCACCACACCTTCAGCGGCAGCAAAACCACACCGCTGAACACCACCGAGGCCGCCGTACTCCTCGAAGCGCTTCTGATGATTCCTCCCACGGAACAGGACGAGCACCTCCACGAGGCGATCACCGCGCTCCGGCAGGGCATCGAAGCACCGGACCCCGTGATGCAGCTGAGCTACTACCCCTCCCACGCCGCCGTGGCCGCTCTCCACGCGGCGGCGAAGCCGCAGGAGACGACCTCCGGTGACGCCGTCCTCACCGCCGTCGCCCAGCACCTGGCCGAGTGGCAGCACAACCCCCAGGACATCGACAAGGACCACTACAAGAACCGCACCCTGTGGCGGCAAGCCATCCTCAAGAACACCCTCACCCCCACCGTTCTGTCCCAGCGTGGTGGCCCCTTCTGGGTCTGACAGCCCGTCGGCACCCCTCCCGCATCCGTTCGGGCCGCCGCGGCGCTGTCGTTTCCATTGGAAACGCCCGGCCACAACGTCGGCGCGGATGCCGAGGGGTGCCTGTGCCTTGGTCGACGGCCAGGCTGTTTCTGGCGGGGTGAAGTAGAGCCACTGGGGCGGTGGGTTCGAGAGCCACGTTGCTCCATCCGAGGTGAGGATGGACATAGGCATAGGTCCCATGATCGGCGGCAGGAATGAGAGCCGCCCTGATCGAGTGACGTCACGGTGGGAGTGTCTGCGGTGGCAACGGCTTTGGGGCCAGTAGCTTGCTGATCGGGCCCGACCGGTCCGTGTCCCTGACAGGCGCGGCGTGGAAGAGCCTTCCTTATTCCGTGATCGGTGGCAGCGCGCCTTGTTCAGGTTTGATTCTGACGCCGGAGCGGTAGGCGTAGGAAACGGTTTCGAGGGGGAGCCTGGGGCACTTTTCGTTTGTCATACTCGCCGAGCGATCGTCGATCCCGAAGGGGCTTGTGGCCGAGTAGGACCCGGAAACTACGCTCCAGGTTCATGCGCGCATCCGTGGCGATCTTTTCGAGTGCACGACAATGTGCGGCTTCGCCCTGCTTCCCGAGCTCCAGCATATGGCTGAGCACATACCGCAGCCCACGCGCCTCTTCCCACATCTGATTGGATGCATCAAGGTTGAGGCGGTGATACGTCTCGATGAACTCGTCGTGAGCCAGCTGCGCCTTCTCCTCCAAGTCCTCATCTGTCGAGCGGGTGGCGGCCGACACCCTGCGCACTCGACACTGACGACGCCCCGCGCGAAAGTCGGCCAGCCGGACGGACGCCTCACGGGATCTTCGTTGGGCGACGAGCAGTCGCGCATAGGTCTCACGTAGAGCTGTCCGAGTTTGATGTCTCAGGTCGTACCTCTTGATTGCGAAAGTGGCGGCCCCTCCGACCAGGATCGCTGTGAAGGCTGCGTTAGCTGCCGCCACACCCACTGACTCAGTCAAGTTAAGTTGTGCAAGAAACATCGCACGGTCCTCTAGGAATGATTCGCTGCGGAGTCATTGCTTGCAGGGCCTCGCTGAACCTCAGGCAAGTGCCGGGTCAGGGCGTCCGTCGCCGCTTGTCCCAGCGGATCCGCTCAGAGATCCACTCACGCGACCTGTACACACCGGTCTCCTGACACGACCGTGATCAACAGGCACAGAATGAGCGCCCAAACAGCCCAAAGGGCCCATTACGCCAACAGCGGCATGTCACACACCATCACACTGGGCGGCTCCCAAACTCACCGCCCGAACCAGTGGCTAAGCCCGCCGTCCTGGCTCTACTTCACCCCGCTAGAAACAGCCAGGCCGTCGCGTCGGCGCGGAGCCGTCAATTGCTCTGGTCAGCAGGCCCGTCGAGAGCCTCACGCTCGGGCGGGTGCAGCCTCATGCGGGTATACTCCTTCGCCCTCTCCACCCGCGCGTAGTGAGGGCCACCCGGCGTCGCACAGCGCTCGCCGGGCTCCCGACCACAGTCAGGGCAGGCAAGGTCGTACACCCGCCAGGGACGGGGGCGCTGTTGCTGCTTGGCCTTGCGCTCGTCCACGATCGGCTGGAGCCGCTCGTCGTGAGGGATCCGGCGGACTTTACCGGTGCCGCTCTGATCGTCGTCGCGGCACTCCACACCTTGGCCTGCGTGACAGAGCGGGCAGTCCCTCTTGATCCAGAAACGCCGCGCCACCTGCTTGTGCAGGAGCCGTGGCTTCAGCGGCGCCTCTTCGGCGGCGGCCTCCTCCTTGTTCTTCTCTCGCTGCGCGGCCGCCGCCCGCGCCTCGGCCAACCGCGGCGACGGGACGGCAGCCGGTTTCTCGAAGCCCGCCGACGCCATCCAGAACGCCATCTGCCGTGTCTCCCAGCCGTGGAGCAGACTCCCGGCGCCGGCCGCCACCTCGACCAGCTCCTCCACCATGGGGAGCAGCAGCGTTCGTGGAGCATCCCAGGGTGCGCGGCGGAGATCGGCCAGGAGGGCGCGGGCCCGTTCCGCCGCGGCGGACGCGAGAGCGGCCAGGTAGGCGGCAGCCGCGTCCGCGATCTCGTGTTCTGCCGTGGTGCGGTCGTGACTGGCGTGCGCGTTGACGCGGACCAGGAGCTCGCGGACCTTCGTCTTGGTGCGGGGGCCGGCCAGCTCCTCTTCCAGGCGGGAGAAGAGTTCGCGCCTGACTTCGGCCTGCTGCTCCAGCCAGCGGTGCGCATCCTCGACCGCGGCGACCAGCTGTGCTTGAGTCTCCGGCTCTCCCCCGGTCACGGCAGTGATCTCGTCGCACACCCGGCTGACCACGACCACGGCCTCGACGCGGCGGGCTTCTGCCAGACGTCGCAGCAGGACCGGTGCCTGCGCCTGCGCATCCGGTGCCTTCCTGGCCTTTCCGATCGGCCACCGGGATGGAGGGGGCGTGCGGCGAGAGCTGACAATCCGCTGGACCGCAGGCGTCGACAGGCCGCGATCGGTCATCTCGCACTCGTCCAACTTGAACCACTCGGTGGGACGCGCGAACGCTTCGGTACCGATCCGGACCCGGCGAGTGGTGCCCTCGCGCCGGAGCGACCGCCTGGTCCAGGTGCACGCGCAAGCCGCCGAGCTTCCACTGGATGTCCACCACGGAGCCGATCGGTACCCCGTCCGGCCGCGCGAAGTCGAAGCGGGCCTGCTCGCCCTGGTCCTGTAGCCAGGACGAGGCCGCGGACTTCACGTACAGGTGGTCGGCGCTGGCCACACCCCGCGCGTGGCGACCGCATTCGTGAACCAGGCCGTCCGCGCCCGGATGGTGCGCGAAGTGGCAGACCCGGTCGGTGTACAGCTTCGTCGTCAGCCGGCCCCCGCAGCCGCCGAGCAGCAGCCCGCACCAGAAGGTGTCGTCCCCGTGCCGCCGGCGGAAGGCGTCCAGCTCGATCGCCTCCAGCGGCAGCATCAACGGATCTTCCGACTCCGCGCCGCCCAGCACCGCCGTCTGGATCTGTCGCCTGTCACTCCGCACGGACATCCCGACCCTTCGCTACCAGTACCGCAGGTCCTGGGCCAGCTGCTTGTACCACTCCGCACGGCGCCCCGTACGCCCGGCCGGCTTGTCCCCGAGAGCCACCACGGAGTCCCTGATGCCGTAGACCAGCCGGTAGAGCAGCAGCCCGGTAGCCGTCTCCACCCACTTCTGGGTCCTGGCGGCCGGAGGAACCGATCCGAGGACCGTCGCGAACCACACCGGCGGCAGAGCCCGCGCGCTGATCGCGTCCGTCAGTCGGCTGCGCAGCGCCAGCGTCAGCTTCTGTTCGGCCTTCTCCCCCGCCGTGATCACGCCCTGCTTCTCCGCGCGGACCTTCGCATCGGCCGCCAGGGCCCGCTTCGCCTCCGCCGCCGGATCGGTCTGCCGGTCCAGGTCCTGGCTCAAGCGCCGCTCCTGCCCCAGGGCCTGCCCGAGCTCCGTCACCGCCGCCGCATGCTCGCGGGCGGCACCGGTAGCGACCAGCTTTCCTACCGCGGCGATCACCTCGGCGCGGTGCTCCTGGTGCTGAGCGATCGAAGCCCCGAATCTCTGCACCCGCTGGCGATATGCCGACTGTTCGTAGTCGCTGAGCAGAGCGTCGCAGGCGTCCCAGCCGAGGCTGACCGCCCGGGCCAGCTTCCGCTGCTCGGCGGTGAAGGAGTCCAGATCAGCGGGCTGAGCCCCGCCCGCGGCCAGCAGCTGTCCCTCCAAGAGCCGTACTTGCCCCACCAGCCGCTTCATCGCCCGATCGGTTTCCCCGACGTGGTCGTTCAGCTCGGTTTCGAGTTCCTCGAGCTTGCTCTCCGCGCTGCTGACATCGCTGCGGATGTCGCGAAGCTCGTAGTCGAGATCATCGGTATCGCCGAACTTCCCACTGAGGCTGCTCAGGTCACTTTCCAGGGAGTCGATCCTGTGATCCAGGTCCCGGATCTGGTGGTCGTAGTCGCCGGTCACAGGGTCCGTCCCTTGGCAGCCTCGGTGCCGTCCGATGCCACACCGATCACGAACCAGCCGGCCAGGATGGCGATGATGAACCACGCGGAGAGCACGCCCAGACTCACGAGCGCGACCAGCAGGCACAGCGCGTGCAGGGAGGCCGCGACCTTGGCCTGGGTGGCATGCCGCGCGGCGGTGACCTTGAGCGTGCAGCCGCCCAGGGTGGCCAGCAGATGCGGAACAAGGACCACCAGCCACCACGCCGTGTTCCCCAGGAGAAACACAGCAGCGATCAAGACGGTGGACACCGCCGCCTCCGCGCGCCACGACCACCGCACGAACCGCTCGCTGCGCTCGCGCTTCGGCTCGACAAGCCGGGCCGGCAACTGGTTCTCAAAGTCGATGAGCCGCGCGGCCTCCGCCACCAGCCGCTCGTACTCCGCATCGAACTCGAGGTCATCCTGGTCCAGCCGGACCACTCGCGCGTGCCGCTCGCTGAGCGTCCGACGCAAGACCTCATGTTCTTGGTTGAGCTCGCGCTCCGTACTGCCCACAGCTCCCCCACCCGCGCTACCAGCCCATCCGCCACCGTGAGCGGAGGTCTCAAATCGGACCGAAATTACCGGCCACCGTCGCGCCCTGCTGGATCTTCCTGAACAGTGGCCGGATCCGGCCGATCACTGTCCACGAATACGCGTAGGCACCGGACCAGCGCTGTTACACGAGGGACCTGGGCGTCAGCCCACCCACGCATAGTTCCCTCGGACGTGCCGAAGAGAGAGCGCCTGGCAGCGCGGCTCCGTGGAGGGCGCACGGCAGAATCCGAGGGCATGGCGAAGAAGCGCAAGGACAACAAGGGCGGGCCGAACAAGCAGGCGGCCCGGGTGGCCAAGCAACGCCGGGAGCAGCGGCTGCTGGAGATGGACCCCCTGTTCCACGGCAAGCCTCCCTACGACGGGTACAGGGAATGGCTCACCCCGAATCCGCTGACCGGCAGGTTCGATCTGCAGGCGACAGCACCCATGGACAGCCGGATCTTCTTCGCGCGGATCGAGGAGCTTCTGCTGCCGATCTACCAGGGCAGGGTTCCGATGGCGGCCACCTACCTGGACGACCGGATCAAGGCAGGCTTCATCGTGTACGCCCAGGGCGACAACCCGGACGATGCGGTGAGCGTGGTGCCAGTCGCGGAGTTCGCCGAGAAAGTCGGGGATCACGACGGGGCCGGGCACCAGGACGTGTGCCCACGGCTGAACTGCAGCGGCAAGCAGCACGTGGCCGCCGAGCACAGGATCTGGGTCCACCTGCACCACCTGCACGCCAGCGGCCGGCTCCTGATGAACAACCGCGACGCGATCCGCCTCACGATCCCTCCTCAGTCCCCCGGAGAGAACTGGCAGTTCGTCTCCGCCAGTCACAGCAAAGATCACGTGAGTTGAACGGATGACGGCGGGGGCAGTCCGCCAGAACGCGATCGTTCAGGCATAGGGCGCGAAAGTTCGGCGGTGCCTCGTGCTGCCAGGCATTCGTAGACCGGACGGGCTGATCGCCTTCGCCGGAGCCTGGGTTCAGCGTACGGTCGGAGCAGAGTTGGTGACCGTCCGAGTACGCATGGTCACAAGATCGACCACCGCCTTGAAGGAGAGACTCCGTGGGCATCCTGGGCAAGCTGCTCGGCAACGATGGCTCCGCCACCACGCCTACATCGGAACCGATCGCGGTGGCTTCCTGGCCCCAGGGGCGAGGGGCCGTGTCAACGAAGTGGCTAAGGCTGCCGGGGTCGGAGTGGCACGTGTTCGCTGTCACCACACCACCTGGGACTACCTGCAGGAACAGGCACACGAAGAGCACTGGAGGCGCGGATCCTTCCGTCCCGGGGCGTTCCGCCCGTCGACGAACGGCGATGAGGTCACCACCGGGGCCGACGGCATCGTCACCGTCCCGCTCGGAGGCTCATCCCTCGCGGCGGTCCTGGACTGGTGTTATGAAGTGCAGGAATTCTCAGCACTGATTTGGATCGGGCCATCGGACGGCGGGTCGGCCAGGCCATCTCCAACGCCCTTCAGAACCTGACCCCCTCCGACGCGCAGGGAGACTCGTCCGCTGTCATCTGGCTGGACGACAGGATCGCTGTCGAGAGCCCCGCGCCCATCCCGTAGAGCCGGGCCTCCTGCGCGGCCTGCATCCTCAGCCAAGGGACCGCCACCCGCCCAACTGCGCGTGGGACGAACAGGTCGCAACCCTCGCCACCGAGCTGGCATCCAAGGACGCGGCCGCCGTCTCCCACAGGTAGGACCGCCATGTTCGACGCCCCCGCCCCCGCGACCGCCGACCGGATGCTGGCCGCCCAGCAGCACGCCGCCGACCAGTTCGGCCTGCGAGCCACCGGCCGCCGGGTGTGGGGGTACCGGGGCCGGACCCTGTCGGCAGCCGCCAGCCCACACTGGCTCCGCGTGGTCTGCGCCGAGGCCGGCACCGAGGGCGGCAAACTGTGGAACGGCCCCTCCACCTCCCGCGCCCTACCCGCTTCGGTGCCACGCCCCGACCTGTTCCGTATCCGGGACTGGACCACCAAGGCGTACGCGTACCGGGCGGAGCTGTACGCCTTCGCACCGGACCCGATCGTCTCCCCGCGGCCCGTCCTCGACGAGGACCCCGACCTTCCCGAGGCGTGGTGGAAGGAGATGACGGCCGCTCTGAAGTCCCTGACCGACGTCCCGCCGCCGACGGACCGCGAGGCGGTACGCGAGGAGTACCTGCGCCGGGTGATCCCCGAGTTCACCGGCCACCAGGTCGACGCCGTCACCTGGACCACCGCCCACGGCGACCTCCACTACGGGAACATCACCCGCGGCCCGCATATCGTGGACTGGGAAGGGTGGGGCCGCGCCCCGTATGGCTACGACGCCGCCACCTTGTACGTGTACGCGCTGCTGACCCCCGAAGCGGCTGCCCGCATCCGGACCGAGCTGGCTCCCATCCTGGACCGGCCCGAGGCCCGCACCGGCCTGCTGACCGTGTGCGCCCAGGTCCTCCAGGCCCAGGACCGCGTCGACTTCTACGCCGAGCTCGCCGGCCCCGTCCGTGAGCACCTGGCCCACCTTTGACTTCCGCTGCGCTGGAGCCTCGCGGCCGCCGATGCCGAGCGCCAGGCGCGGTGGGGGTCTTGCCGACTCCTGGCTCATGGTCGACCATTTGTCACCCAACGTAGTTGCTGGCGGTGGGGGTGGGCAGTGTCGAGTGGCACGAGCGGGAGTTACTGGCAGGGCAGGGCACTGCCGAGTGTGCTGAAACATGAGCTGTTAAGGCGATATCTCCCGCCGTTCGGCGGGATGACCGGCACCCAGGCGCAGGACGGGCGGGTGGTCTACCTCGACGGGTACGCGGGCGAGGGTCGGTATGAGAACGGGGAACCCGGATCGGCCGAGATCGCCTTGCGGGTGGCTGCACACCACAGGAGCCGGGGGCTGAACCTGTCGTGCTTCTTCGTGGAGCAGGACGCGAAGTCTTTTGCCCGGCTGGAGGAGGTCGTGGCTGGCTACCGGGCCCGCGGGGTGAGGGCGCAGGCCCGCAAAGGCGGCGTCGATGACGTCCTGGACGAAGTTGTCGACAGCGCGGTGGGGGTGCCGTTCTTCCTGTTCCTCGATCCGTGCGGCTTGTCGCTGCCGATGGACCGGCTGGTGGAGGTCCTGGCGAAGCGCCGCCCGGGCAAGCGGCCGGCCACCGAGCTACTCATGAACTTCAGCATGATGGCGGTCCAGCGACTGGGCGGGCATGTGCGCTCGCCGAAGGGCAACGAGCGGTCCCTGGAGCGGTTCGACGAGGTCTGCGGCGGCCGTTGGTGGCGTGCGTACTTCGCCGACCCAAAGCCTGGTGTGCTGCCCGCTCAAGCTGTGGCGGCCGAGTACGCGCGGCGTCTGGCGGAGCGGACCGGCATGTTCGTTCAGTCTGTTCCGGTGGCGAAGTCCCCCACCGTCCAGCCCGTCTACCACCTGGTGTTTGCCACCAGGAGCCCCTACGGACTGTGGGTGTTCGGAGACGCCCTTGCCCGCGCCCGGGATGAGTGGTGGAAGACACTCGACCTGCAGGAGGAAGACACGCTGTTCTCGACAGCGTCGGTGCTGCGGCCTGACCCGGTGGAAGTCGAGAAGAAGGCGGTCCCGGCCATGGCCGAGAACCTTGAAGGACTGCTGCGACGCTTCCGGCACCCGGTCAAGCTCGTCGATCACACCCTGGAGCTGTTCGGGGAGTACTACGGGCAGGTCACCGAGCCCGTGGCCCGAAAGGCGGTGAAGCACCTCCACGGTCTTGGCCGGACTCCAAGCAGCGGTGTCGGCGAGAAGAAGATCCGCGAGATCACGGTGCATCCCGGCCCCGCGGCGTAGCCCCGACCCCTGGTCCAGCGGCTGCTCCGCCGCTGGACCAGCGAGCCTCAGGCGAGGGCTGGCAGAGGCATCTGGTCCCAGGTTCGGCCCTGCAGAGTCCGGCCGCCGGCCTTGGGCGTGTGGCCACCCCATTGCTTGAAGAAGAAGGCGACCTGTTCCTCGACGCACTGGTCACGGATGTCTGTCACCCACGCCTCTTCCACAGGACGATGCCCCGCCCCGGACTCGCCACCGGCGATCACCCAGTGAATGTCTTCCAGGTTCAGTCCATCGAGCGGCCCGAGCAGCGGCTCGCAGGAGAGGAACCGCACTGCGGCAGGCACCTGCCGCAAGTCGTCCACGCGGGGAAGTTCCTTGCCGGTCTCCACCGATACACCCATCCAGACGTTCGCCGGCCAGTCCAACCGGTCCGCGACTTGCCGCAGACGCCGGGCTCGCTTCGTCAGCACCTGATAGGTGTGCTGCGGCGTATCCGCCATCACCTCGAACACCCGCCGCACGAAGTCCAACGGCACGCGCGCGTGGAACAGATCGGACATCGAGTTTACGAACACGGTCCGCGGACTCTTCCACCCGTACGGAACGCCGAGCGCATCCGGATGAACCGTCAAGTCGAAACCAGGCCCGGAAGTCCTCGGGTCACCATCGTTCTGATACTTCGCTGCTCCCATCGACTTCAAGCGCTTGGCCAGCGTTAACGCGTAGCAGTTGTCGCACCCGGACGAGACGCGATCGCACCCGGTCGTCGGGTTCCATGTCGCCTCAGTCCACTCGATTGAACTGCGGTCACTCATCTCCCACTCCCATCACCCTGTGCCTCGCTGCCCCGGCGAAGCCGTCACCCTCAACTCCCTTGCCAGGAAGGGCGCACCCGCCCATCCAAGCAGCCCCAGCCCCACGCCTCAGCCCAACCGCTCGGTCGAACGCCCGAGAGAGCCGTGTACACGCAACCGGACGCGTGCGTCTGGAGTTACCCATGGCATGGCACGTAAGCAAAATGACCTCACCCGACGCCGGGCCCGGGAGGCAGCGCGCCGGGCTGCGGCCGCCGAGCGGATCGGCCCGCGGCCCAAGCGAACCCCGCGTCCCCGCAACACGGCCACGCTGTACAGCCTCAACCCGCCTGGCGCCTTCTATCAAGAGTGGGCCAGCCCGGCGCTGCCCCACGGCACGGACGCCACAAGCCCCCTCGAGGCGGTGGTGGCCCAGTTCGGACCTGACTCCGGGCAGGCCGACACGATGAGAACTCTTCTCAAGTACGGCGACCTCTACGGCACGCCGATTCCTGTTGTTGCGGCCCGCCATCTGGAGAGGCTGGCACGACTGTCCGGTCTGGCCGCGGACGCGGCCGACAACCAAGGGATCACTGAAGATGAAGCCATTGAGTCGCTGCACTCTCTGCACGCCGAAGGGCTTCTGCTGGTCGACGATGACGGCTCGGTGTGGATGACGGTCCCGCCCGGGACGCCGTATTCGGCACCTGACGGCGTGTGGGCCTTTATGGAGAAGCGACTGGAAGCTCCGAAAGGTGCTGTCGCCGCTCTGAACGACCGCTGACGCCATCCTGGCCTGGCTCTTTCCGCGCCTCACGCGGTCCGTCCCAGCTTCAGGACGTCCCGGGCAGTGCCAGCACGTTCGGCACGGGCGTGGCTCGAGAGCGGGGGCAGCGCCTGGCCCCCGCACACGCATCCGCAGTCGCGCCCAGTCACGCCGAGAGGTCCAGGCGCCGGGGCCCGGTGGCCACGGGCAACGAGGTGAGCCCGGCCTTCTCAGCCCGGGCCCGGGCCACGGCGAGGGCGTACGACGAGCTCCTCGCGCACTCACGGTCGGCCTGCTCCCGCAGGCGGGCGAACTCGGCCAGGCCATCCGCGAACAGGTGCTCGGGCTCGCGCAAGGCGTTGCGGATCTGCCCCTCGGCCGCGGCCTGGTACGCAGGGTTCACCGTCCTGGTAACCCTGGCCTGGCGGTGCGCGGCGATGGCCTCGCGGTACCCGGCGGGAGCCTCGTAGGGCTCATCGGGCACCGGGCCGGCCGTCGGCGGAGTGCCGGAGGCTTCTGGGGCCAGGGGTGGTGCGGCGGGGGCGGTCCCGGGCGGCAGGATCCGGATGGTGCGGACGGCGGTGGCGGAGCCCAGGACCTGGTTGGCGGCGTCGATGAGTTGGCGGGTGCGCAGCCGGACGGCGGTGGCGTATGGGGAGGAGACAGGGCGCACCGCGAGTTCGCCGGTGGCCGGGTCGTATCCGGTGAGAGCGACGTGCCCGGTGAGGTCGGTGGCAATGGTCGGCCAGTCGTCGACCAGGGAGCCGGCGGCCGAGGGGAGTTCCCAGGCACGGTCGGTGACCAGGTTGGCGAGGAGGGCGGCGAAGCCGATGGGTTCGCGGCCGTCCGGCTGCCGCAAGGTGCGGGCACGGTGGGCCTTGCGGGAGCCGCTGGGGCGGTCGCCTCGCTGCCGGGCCGCGGCGCGAGCAGCGGCCAGGGCCTGGCGGGCGAGGTCGACACCGGATGCCGGGGCCTGCGGAAGGTTGATCGCTTCGGTCATCAAAGGCTCCTTATCAGCGGTTCGCAGTGGCCATGTGGCGGGTGGGGCGGGGGATGTTTAGGGCGCGGTGGACGAGCTCGGCGCCGAAGATGACCTCGGCGGCGCCCCGGCCGGAGCCGGTGATGATGACGCGGACCAGGTCGTTCTGGCCGTTGCTGTACTCCGCCTTGGCCTGGGCCCGCATCTCCTCGACCTCGTGGGCGCTCATCGCGTGGCCGACGTTCTGGTCGGCGACGGTGCCGGAGGTCTTGTCGTAGTCGGCGGGCAGCGGCTGGCCAGCGGTGACGTAGGGCATCCACTCGGCCTTCGCGGCCTGGCTGCGCGGGCCCTGGGGTACGGCCTCGAGTTCTTGGTGGCGGCGGGCGGCCGCGCTGCGAGAGTCGCGCCAGTCGGAGACCATCCCGGCCCTGGCTTCGGGGGTGCGGACGATCTCGTGGGCGCCGCGCAGCAGTGTCGCGAGGAGTCCCGAGGCGCGGTGGACTGTGTCGACCTCTCCTCGGGCGTGCAGCCATGCCTGTACCTCTGCGGAGCTCCAGCCCGCATCAGCGACGTGCCGGACCACCCAGGCGATCCGGGGCGTCGATGCCCGGCCCAGCCAGGGGATCTCCCGGATCAGCTCAGCGGCCAGCTGGTGGCGGCGCCCCACGCTGTTGATCCCCCGACGAGCCTTCTCGCCGGACTTCTTCCTGGTGGACGACTCGCTCTTCCCGCTGGCGACGTCTGTCGTCTCAGAGGGAAGCGAGGTAGTAGCTGCAGTAGAAAGTCCTGAGCAACTACCCCCCATTGGGGTGCAACGGGCCTCATCAGAAACAGCCGCCCCAGAGGCCGCGACAGACCCCTCCGGGGACGGCTTCGGCTGGCCCTTCGCGGTCGCCTTCCGGGGCCTGCGGATCTGCCGAGCGGCCTTCTTCGCCAGCTGCGCGATCAGCTCCCGGCTGGCCTCCGCGATCCCGGTCACAGCGCGCGTGTACGTGGGCGCCGACTCATCGCGCTGGACCGTACGGATCCGCAGCGCGGCATCGAACTCGATCGGGATCACCAGCGCGAACTCGCTGGCTTTGCCGCCCTCCCCGGCAATTCGGGTGCCCTTGACGATGTAGGCGAGCAGGCCGGCCTCGCGCAGCATCCCCAGGTGGTACTCCACCGTCCGCTCGCCCAGACCGGTACGCCGCATCAGGTACGCGGTGCCCGGACGGCACGGGGACAGGTGAGCGAGCTCCTGGGCGACACGGACTGTCGTGCAGCCGAAACTGCGCGGGCCGTGCGCCTTGTGGCGCCGCGGATCGTAGACCCCGGCCCCGGCAACCCAGTGGACCGCCTGCATCCACGAGTAGCCGTCGCCCGCGACCCGGCCCGTCGAGGCCGCCAGCCACTGCTGTGCCTCCGGAACGTATAAGGAGGGGAGCACGGACGCCCCGTCGGCGTCGACCGACGAGACGGAACGGCGCGGAGCAGGAATCAGCACAGCGGACAGTGCCGCCGTGCCGTTCATCGGCCCGCCCGGAAGTGCGAGATGTAGATCATCTCGACACCCTTGGGCAGGACCCCTGTGGACAAGGGACGTGCAGCAGCGAGCACCCTGAGCGCTCCCGCCGGGCGGGCAGCAATCTTGGATCCCGCCCCGCCCCACGGGACGGAGCTGCGGATGACCACGGCAGCCTCTGCCGCCAGGGCAGACACCCGGGCCTTCTCGGAAGCCGCGTACTTGTGGGGTTCTACGGGAAATCTAATTTCCGGGACGAACCGTAAAAACCGGTGTGAACAGGACGCCGATCCCGTCACACGGGAAGCCCGAGGAGTTCGAACCGGGGTGAAACGGACAGGGCTGAGCTGACAGGGGACACCACTCTCGTGCACTATGAGAAACGACCTTGCCTTCCGTGTAACTGGACCGATCGAGCCCCTCGGGGCCGGCCGAGCCGGGTGTGCGGATGTGCCGGGTAGCCCCCTTTGTGAGAAGCGGGCGGACGCCGATCGGGCGGGGGGGAGATTTCTCCTCTCCTCTTGGTTCCGCGGAAGCGCGAAGCCCCTGTGGTGGGGGCTTGCGGTGAAGCGGACTGGTTCTGCTGTGGCTGTGGTGGCCGTGGTTAGGGGCCGGTGGTGCAGTGGCCCTGATGAGGGGCCGACTTGGAAATGAGCGGCTTGATAAGCCGCAGCTCAGGACCAGCTACGAACTGGGACTTGAGCGGCCGACACGGGTTAAGAGCCCGGTCGGTAGACGGGCCGCGCGAGGCCAGCGGGAGGTTAGTCCGCTTCTTGGTACGCGCGGTCGATGGCCTTAGGTCATCCCGATCCCCTCTTGGAGACCGGCGTCGGCATGCCCTCATCCAGCTGTGCGGCCTCGGGGAAACGCTCCGCGAGTCGCTTGAGCAGGTGGATGTAGACGGCCCGGTGAGGCCGGCGCGGCTGAACCTGCCCCAGCTCCCAACGGGCAATAGCGAGACGTTGGACGCCCACGGCCTCGGCGACCTCCAGCTGGGTGAGCCCCGCGGCGAGGCGCAGCTGCTGCCGCACACGCGGCGGCGGCAGGACGTCGTCCAATAGGGCGTTCACCCGCTGCAAGGGGTCCGCGTCGGTCATGGCCCAGCCTCTCATGATCGATGTTTCCCCGAAAGATACACCACGGGAGCGGCCTGGGTGGGCGTCAAACGATCCCTCGATAGGGTCGGTTGCATGCTCGCCCTCTTTGACCTGGACGGCACGCTGATCGACCGTCAGGCGGCGCTCAGCGATGCCGTGACCGCCCTCTGTCGCGCCCACGCCTTCAAAGCCCCCATCGAGCAGTGGTTGCGCGCCGCTCTGGCCGACCGCGCGAACCCCAGCGACTTCGCCCGGCTGCGCACCGACTTCGGACTGACGGAGCCCGCCGAGCAACTGTGGAAGGAGTACGTCGACCTGATCGCCGAGGCTGCCACCTGCCGACCTGAGGTTCTCGAGGGCCTGCGCCAACTTCGCGCGGCAGCCTGGACCATCGGCATCGCCACCAACGGGGCCAGCGACATCCAGCGGGCCAAGCTCGACGCAGCCGGCCTCACCGACCTCGTCGACGGCATCGCGGCCTCCGGGGATGTGGAGATCCGCAAACCAGCTCGCGAACTCTTTGAACTCGCGGCGAGCCGCTGCGGCCGGTCCCTGGCCGACGGCGGCTGGATGATCGGCGACAACCCGGCCGGAGACATCGGCGGCGGGCGTCAGGCGGGCCTGCGCACCATCTGGCTCCGTGGCCAGCCCTGGCCCGACGGCCTTCACTCCGCAGACCACACCGTCGATGCCGCCACCGACGCCATCACCATCCTGCTCAACGAGACCTCGGAGTAGCACCGTGGACCAGCCCACCGTCGGCATCCTCCACCCAGGCAGCATGGGTGCGGCCGTCGCCGCCTGCGCTGCGACCAACGCGACCGCCGTCCTCTGGTGCGCGGCCGGGCGTAGCACTGCGTCCGCGGCGCGCGCTGAGCAGTTCGGCCTGACGCCGGTGGGCACGCTGCCCGGGCTGTTGTACCCCAGCGACATCGTCATCAGCCTCTGCCCGCCGGCGGCCGCTGAGGACCTGGCCCGCGACGTTGCCGCGCACGGCTTCACCGGGGTGTACGTGGAGGCGAACGCCATCAGCCCCGAGCGGGCGTCTCGGATTGCCGAGCTGCTCGAACCGGCCGCGACCGTAGTGGACGGCGGCGTCGTCGGCTCCCCGCCCGTGCGCGGCAAAACGCCGACGCTGTACCTGTCGGGCCCGGCCGATGCGACCGCGCGGATCGAGGCGCTCTTCGTAGGCACCTCCGTGAAGACGAGGACGCTGGGCCCGGAAGTCGGGAAGGCGTCTGCGCTGAAGCTGTCGTACGCGTCGTTCCAGAAGACGAGTCGCGTGCTGGTGGCGCTCGCGGTTGGCATGGCGCGTGAGCACGGCGTCGACCAGGAGCTCATCGACATCGCTTCCCGGCGCACCGACTCGTACCTCGCGGAGCCGGAGTACGTCGCTAAGACGGCGGCCCGGGCTTGGCGATGGGGCCCAGAGCTGGAGGAAGCTGCCGACACGCTCGCGGCCACCGGACTGCCGCCCGAAATGCTGCACGCTGCCGCGTCCACGCTGGCACGGTGGAATGACGTCAAGGACGACAGCGAGCTCACGCTCGCCGACGCCCTGGATCGCCTCGCGCGGCCGTAACCCGCGCTCATGCCGTCGCTGCCCCAGCCCGCTGCGCCAGCAGCCGGTCGATGAGCCGTGCCGCGTCCTGCGGAGACGACGCCTGGGTGTCCACAGTCAGGTCCCAGACCATGTTCGGGTGAGCGTCCAGGTCTTCTCTGGTCGCCGCCCACGCCGACAATCGCGCCGTGGTGTCACTGTCGCCCCGGCCCGCAGATCGCTGCGCGGTCACCTCGCGGGGGCACCACAGCAGGACCACGGTCCAGTCGGCTGCGTAGCCATTGACTAGGGCCCGGATGCCGTCGACCTGCCCCAGGTGCACCACCGGCACCCCGGCGGCGAACGCGACATCCAGGCCCGGCGCGTCGATGACGTAGGTGTTGCCGTACCTGGAGTTTGCGTAGACGACGGCGTCTGTGGCCTCCAGTGCGCGCAGCTGCTCCGCCGTGCCCATCCGGTAGCCGGTGGACTTACCCGATCCGACTTTGAGTCGCTCGAACTGCGTGTACGTCGAGCGCAGCTCGGTAAGCGCGTTGGTGACGGTGTCCTTGCCCGCCGCCGGCGGGCCGTAGAGGATGACTCCCTGCTTCGCGGTCATGCGTACATCGCACCC
Organism: Streptomyces katrae; assembly: GCF_000717655.1. GTDB lineage: Bacteria > Actinomycetota > Actinomycetes > Streptomycetales > Streptomycetaceae > Streptomyces > Streptomyces katrae_B. The sequence continues at coordinate 34,937 of NZ_JNZY01000021.1, read as the reverse complement.
ATCGCCTGGCGGGCCTGGTCGGCGAGCGTCACCGCGGTCCCTAAACGGTTGTCGACGACCAGGTGCGGCACCGCTGGCCGCAAGTCCAAGTCGATCGTTTTCATGTACTCGTCCCAGCGCTGGAGCTTCCATGCGTCCCGGGCAGCGGATCGGAAGCCGATGTATTCGCGCATCGACTCCTCATCGCAGCGGACCCACACCGGGAAGACGTCGACACCCATCGAGCCAGCGCGGTTGGTCAGGCGCTGCATCCAGGCCGGGTCGGTCATCTCCGCGATGAACGGCGCGGTCAACACCGTGGAGATGCCGCACTTGATGTTGGCCATGGCCGACTGCATCAGGCAGTCGTACTCGACCGCCCGGACTTTCTCCCGGTAGAGATCAGTGTGCCGGTCATTCGGATCACCACCCAGCGCGGCCAAGAGACGCTCCACCAGCGGGCGGGTGAGCGGGTCTTTGTCGAGCAGCGGCCAGCCCGTGAGCTGGACGAAGAACCTCGCCAGTTCAGTCTTGCCGCTGCCTGCGTAACCGCCGACCAGGAGCAGAACGGGGCGGTGAGGATCGCCTCCGGTGTGCCTACGCTTCCAGGCGTCGATGATGCGCTGCTGGAGATTGAAGTGACCGGCGTCGTCGGTGCCGGGCGAGATGTGGTGGATCGCCCGTTCGACGGCCAGAACATGCGCGCCGTTGAGGCGGTCGTCCATCGGGGTGAGCTTGAAAGACGTCTCCTCCCCTGGAAGGGCGGCCCGAAAGCCAAGGTCCGGCTCGGTCGCGCGGTACAGGAGGCAGTAGGCGCGCCGGTAGTGCGGGCCCGGGTAGACCTCGCCCTGCTCGTGCTGCCACAGAGTCTGCGGGTTCGCGGCCGGGATGCCCTTGAGCTTGGCCTTCTCGGCGACTTCACGGAGACGCTCGCCAGCCTTTTCAAGGGTCAGTCCATGGGCCTCGCGCTGCTCGCGCAGCTTGTCCGGTCGCCACCCTGAACGGTGCTTCCCCACCCTGGTCCCCTCCGTCATCGTCATGGCCGCGAGCCTAGGGCTAGGCCCCGAAATCCCGTGTGTATGCAGATGTTGAAAACCCGTGAATGAAGCTGCTCACGGCGCTGTGGTGGTCTGTTTCCTCCGTCGAGAGTGGGATGGCCCACGTGAATAGCCGCTCGTGGGAGGTCGAAAATCAATGAGGGTCGCCATCCATGGAAGGGCGTGCACGGCGCAGCTCCGCCAGGACGTGCTCGGGGACACCGTCGTACACGATGTGCGGCTCTTCCTCCGTCGGCGGGACGAAGCGGCCCGCGTGGCGCAGCAGGTCCTCCTCGCTGAACTCGATCGCGTTGGCGTCGACCAGCGACTGCTCGTTTCGCTGCCGGATCCGGTCCCAGCGCACCTCGTGTGGCACCGGCAGGTAGATCAGGACAGGCGCGCCGCCGGCCTCCATCACTATCGCAGCCCAGTGGGCCCGCTCTTCGTGAGTCCAGAACCCGTGATCGACCACGACGTCGTGTCCGGTCTCCAGGAGCTCCTGGAGCTCAAGAGCGATGTCCTTCAGCACAGGGGCCTCCCGGACCTTGAACTCGCCCCGGGGGAAATCCCTGCCGTAGTGGCCGTACCGGCGGAACATCTCTTCGTCTGGGCAGAGGCGCCGGAACCCGGTCTGCTCCAGAGCGCGGGCGAGGGTCGTCTTGCCGGATCCCTGCAGACCGGACAGAAGGATCGCCCGTGGTACGGGTCCCGGCCGGCCGGACAGGGCTGCGGAGATGCGTCGGATCTCGAATCGTCCTTCCAGAGGCAGGGTGTCGGTGCGCTGCGCGTGCAGGAGCACGTCGAGCCGGTGCTCAAGGCACCCGACGAGGGTGTCGTCCAGAAGCCCGGAGCTGTGTGGGGTCACCGCACGACCTCCGACGTCGTCCTTCGCGTGCGACCCGGAGCGCCCAGGTCCACGCCGTACTCCAGCACCTCGCCATCGTCGTCCATGAAGCGGGCGGTGAGGACCAGGATCGCCGCGGTGGTACCGGCCTCCAGCTCCAGGAGCTCGAGGTCGTCCGCGGTGGCGATCCGCGCCGACTCCTCGTCGATCCGCCTATCAACCTGGCGCCCGGTGGCCCGAGCGATCAAGTCGAGCGACAGCCCGCCCTTGAGTCGCGCGCTGCGTGCCAGATCCGGCAGCACCCGAGCGAACTCGGCGGGGATCCAGGACGTGGAGTGGGAGACGATGCCGTGATCGTCCCGGTAGACACGGCTGCGGCGAATCACGTCGTCACCAGGCGAAATACCAAGCGCTTGCGCAACGTCCTCAGGAGCTTCGACTATGCCGGCGGTGTGGCCGGAGGATTTCTCGCCCACACCCCAGGAGGACTGGGTCTTGCTGCTGCGGTCGTGACGCTCCGATCCGGAGGACAGCGAGATGGGGCGGCCCATCACTTCTGTGCCCACGCCCGGGATGCCCTGTACGAGTTTCTCCTCGCGCAGCAGCCTCATCGCACGATCTGCGGTAGCGGTGCTGACGTTCCACTCGGTGGCCAGCGTCTTGATGCTGGGCAGGAGGTCGCCGGGCGCGAGGTCGCCAGAGCTGATCAGGTCGCGGTAGTGGCCCGCGATGCGCGCGTACGGCGGCCGGTTGTCGGCTCGGGGTGGCCCGGACATGTGCCTTCGCCTCCTTCAGGTTCATCTGGTTGCCTCACTATACCGCTTGACACATGAGGGTACCTGAGGCAACCTGATGTATGTAAGGCGGTGGTCCTCCGGGAGCACCGAGTCAGCACCACCGCAGTTTCTGCAGCTCGTCTCTTCGGAGGCGGGCAGGTGGCCGGAGGCGGTAGCCAAGACCAAACCCCCCGGCCTGGCAGGACTGCTTGCACGACCTCAGCGTTGATGCGCTGTCTATCCGCCGGGACGCGGGCCGATGGCTCGTGGACCTGGTGGGTGGAGAGAGCATCCGCCCCCGCGAACCCCCTCCCTCTTCCTGCCGAGGAGTCGCCATGCCCGAGCTCGCCATGCCCAAGGCCGCCAAGCGCCGGGGCCGCACCCGTACCTCCCGCGTCAGCCCCCTCGACGCGATCGTCCTCTCGACCCTGTCGCCCGGACACATCGACATGCGGACCGTGGAAACCACGCAGACCCGCCGCATCTCGGTGGTGTGCCCGGACTGCGGTACCTGGGTGGCCGTGACCCCCCACCGCGGCACCTACCTGCTCAAGACGGTCCCGCACCACACCGGCAAGGCCGGCGTCGCCGACGCGATCCGCTGCCGCTCCAGCAACCGCCTCGTCAACGTGGACATCAGCGGCGACACCTGGCGCCGCCAGTACAGCGACTGGGCGCGCGAGGAGCGCCTCGCCGTCGACGTCACCAGCCACCGCCGCGCCACCGTCCAGACCCTCAAGGTCGCCCGGCCGCAGCAGCGGCCCGCCGACCGACGAGCCCAGTGGGAGCGTGCGGTGCCCGCCGCCCGCCGGGCCGACGACGCCCGCACGGTGCCCGCCGACGCGATCCCCACCACGCGCGGTCGGGCTGTCGACGGACCCGCCGGCGCCCCGCTGGCCATGACCCCCCAGACCGCTGGGGACCGCCGCTCCGTCAGCGCCCTGGCCACCGGCACCCTCCGCGCCCTGGCCGACGCCACCCAGGACCGCTCCGCGAGCGACGTCCTTGAGGAGCACCTCACCCTCGCCGCCTACACGCACCTGGCCACGGTCTGGCGCCGCCCCCTGACCCCGGCGGACCAGCCTGCGCACACCGCGCTGGTGGCTGCGGTCAGGGCCGCGCTGCCCGCCCCGGCCCCGGGCGAGACCGCCGCCGCGTACACCGCCCGCTGCAACAGGTCAGCGCTCGCCGCCTGACCAGCACGACCGCCCACGGCCCCGGCCCCGACTCCCGCTCCGCGCGGGGGACGAGGTCGGGGCCTTCTGCTCCCGTCCCGCCTGACGCACCGCGACCTGGAGGCCCTGATGCCCGCCACCTCGACCTGACGTCCCACCGGCCCAGCACCCGCGAGGTGTTCGACGCCGAGACGCTCGCGCTCCTGGACGCGCTCGACGTCCCGCTCTCCGCCGACTTCGACGTCGACCTCGACATCGCCTTCGGCACACCGCTGGAGATGCACGAGCCCGCGGGCACCGCCCGGGAGATGCGCCGGTACGCGGCCGCGGTCCTGACCGTCCCGCCCGACCACCGCCAGGAGCTCGCCCTCACGTACGGCGCCGAGATCACCGCCCGCGTCGACGCGTCCCGCGACATCCTCGCCGCCGACCCGGCCATCACCGCCCGCGTCCGCGAGCGCCTGGTCGACGTCCTGCTCCCCTACGCCGACCGCCTGCGCAGGACGGTCCGCTCCGGATGCCGCCCCGAATACACCGCCGCCTGACCAGGTGGCCCTGGACGGACGCCCGCGATCACCGGCCACCCCCTACTGCACCACGGGGATGGCCGCTGGTCGCGGCCGGTCGTACGACCCGCCAACACGACGACAGCCCCGGTGACTTGGAACCCCCCGGGGCTGTCCAGGACCTACGTGGAGGACCTGATGCAGGACAGCATCGCACGGAACAACGGCGACTCCGACACGGACATGGACGAGGCCCTGCGCCGCGTCCGGCAGGGGAAGTGATCGGCATGGACTGGCGCCACAACGCGGTCTGCCGCGAAGAGGACCCCGAGCTGTTCTTCCCCATCGGCAACACCGGCCCGGCGCTCCTGCAGATCGAGGAGGCCAAGGCCGTCTGCCGTCGTTGCCCGGTCATGGAGCAGTGCCTGCAGTGGGCGCTGGAGTCCGGCCAGGACGAGGGCGTCTGGGGCGGCCTGTCCGAGGAGGAGCGGCGGGCGATGAAGCGCCGCGCCGCCCGCAACCGGGCCCGGAACGCGAAGGCCGGGTCGGCGGCATGAGCGAGGCCGACCAGAAGCGCCTGGAGGACAACCTCCGCCGCACGAACGAGAACCACGACCTGGGCCGACGCCTGCACGGCTGACGCCCCGTACGACTGACCGCGGTGCGGGACGGAAACCCAACTCCGCTCCCGCACCGCGCTGCTCACCCAGGCCGGACGCCCGCCAGACGGGCAGCCGGCCTTTCGCACGCCTCCAGCCCGGGAGAGTCTCGGGCCCGCATCCCCGCAGGAGAGCCCATGCGTACCAGCACCGACACCGCGACGGCCGCCGGCACCACCCGGCTGCCGGACTCGCTCTGCACGCACACCCCGACCTGCCCGACGGCCGACAGCCCGGACCGGGAGGCCGCGAAGGTCGTGGCCGCCCACCCGGAACAGGGCTGGAGCCTGCTCTGCAACGCGTTGGTGGTCTTCGACGACACCGGCGAGCTGCTCCCCGACGGCCGGATCGTCGCCCCGCACCGGCCCACCGGCGCCGTGGACACCGCGCTCCCCCTCTTCGCGGACACCCACCCGCTCATCGGCGGCACGGCGCGCAGCGGGAAGACCAGCGCGGCCGCGTTCCACGCGGCGGCGTCCCTGGCCAACAGCAGCGCGTGGTCGGCCTGACGGCTGCCTGATCCGCCCGCACCGGCCCGCCGAACCTCGGCGAGCCGGGTCGGGCGGTGACTGGGAGCCGGACAGTCCGGACCACTGATCCAGGGAGCCCGTATGCACGCCTTCTCCGAGCCCGCGACCACCAAGGGCAAGGCCGTCGCGTACCAGCGCGACGACTTCGTGCTCTACCGAGACCCGGAGCGGTTCTGGCGCGGCGAGCCGAACCACACGTTCGTCTGCCGGGTCAGCCGGGTCAACACCTACGTCTCCGGCGGCATCCGCTACACCCTGCTGCCCGTCAAGGGCGGCGTGATCAACGACGCGCAGGGCGACTACATGCGTCTGCTGCCGCCGGCCGACGCGATGCGCGACATCGACACCGCCCCGCTCAACACCGCAGGCGCGGCGGACGAGATGACGGCGGCCGCGATGGCCTGGCTCACCCAGCAGCACCAGACGGCCAACCGCTGCCCGGAGCTGCCCGCCAGCGACTGACCCACCAGCCCCCGCAGCACAGCGGTCCCCCGAGCCCCCGGCATTGAAGCTGCCGGGGGCTCGGAGGACCTGGTCCCGACCCTACCGACCGACGCTGCCCCCGCGGTGCCCTTCTCACGGAGGCGCCGGAACGTACGAGAGGACATCCCCGTGGCCACCAAGACCACCGCCCGCCGCCGGGGCCAGCCCAAGCGGCAGCCCCGCACCGCCGCCGCCCGGCCGTCGACGCCGCCGACCACCGTCCCGGACCAGGCCGCCGCCCCGGCCGCCGAGAACACCGTGCCGCTGGTGCACGAGGAGGCCGACCCGGTCCTGGCCGACGCCCCCGACCGCGCCGCCGACCTCCGCGACCAGGCCGCCGCCGACGCCGCCCGGATCGTCGCCGAGGGCGAGGCCCGCGCCGCCGAACTGCTGGACGGCGCCCGCACCGAGGCGGCCACCCTGACCGAGGAGGCCACCGCCGAGAAGTCCCGCCTCCTGGCCGACGCCGCCACGGCCGCCGGCCAGGCCCGCACGGCCGCCGAGACCACGGCGGAGCAGCTGCTCGCCACCGCCCGGGAGCAGGCCGAGGCCCTCACCACCGAGGCCACCGGCAAGGCCGACGAGCTCCTGGCCGACGCGGCCAAGGCCGCCGACCGGCTCCACGAGGACGCCGCGACCACCGCGGCCGCCGACGCCCAGCAGGTCCGCACCGACGCCGAGACGACGGCGGAGCAGCTGCTCGCCGCCGCACGCGGCGAGGCCGACGCCCTCACCACGGCCGCGGCCGGGAAGGCCGAGGAGGTCCTGGCCGACGCGCGCCGCCGGGCGCAGGAGGCCCAGAACGCGGCGGCCGCCGACGCCGAGCAGGCCCGTACGGAGGCCGGCCGGGCGGCGGAGCGGGTTCTCGCCGAGGTGAAGGAGAAGGGCGCCGAGCTCCTCGCTGAGGCCGAGCGCACCGCCGCCGACACCCGTACGGGCGCGGCCAAGGACGCTGAACAGGTCCTGGAGCAGGCCCGGTCCGACGCGGAGCGGACTCGCCGGAGTGCGGACGAGCAGGCCGCGCAGGTGCGGGCCGGGGCGGAGAAGCTGGCCGCCGGCCTTCGCGCCGACGCCGACCGCGCCCTGGGCGACGCCCGCAAGGCCGCCGAGGAGCTGCGGGCCGCCACCGACACGGACGTCGCCCGGCTGCGGGAGCGGGCCGAGACGGACGCGAAGACGGCCCGGGAGGCGGCGGCCAAGGCCACCACCGACCAGGCCGCGGCCACGCAGGCCCTGGCCGAGGCCGAACGGATCCTCGAGGCCGCGACGCAGCGCACCGTGCGCAGGGCGCGGCGCCGGGAGATCCGGGCCGAATCCCGCGCCAAGCGGCGCAAGGTCCGCGACGAGGCCCGGCCCGCCGGTGGCGTCCCGCCGCTGTCCGGGCAGGAGCTGCTCCTGGTCGTCGGGATCGTCCTGGCGGCCGCGGCCGTGTCCACCCTCGGCCTGCTCTCCTCCTACACCGCCCTGGAGGCCAAGGCCGCCGCGTGGGGCTGGGAATGGCCGTGGCTGCTGCCAGTCGGCATCGACGTCGCGATCCCCGCGTTCACCGGCGCCAACCTGATCCTGATCCGGATGGGGATGGAGCTGCGCTGGATCCGCTGGGTGCCGCGGGTGCTGACGGCGGTGACGGTGTACCTGAACTGGAACGCCTCGGACTCCGCCTCGGGCCGCATCGGGCACGCCGCCCTCACGCTGCTGTGGGTGGTGTTCTCGGAGATCGCCTCCCACGTGTACGCGACGCGGATCGGCGCGGTCACCGGCAAGGTGCGGATGGAGACGGTGCGCCGCAGCCGCTGGCTGCTCGCTCCGATCCCCACCGCCCGGCTTCGCCGCCGGATGATCCTGTGGGAGATCCACTCCTACGAGGAGGCGCTCACCCGCCTCCAGCAGGAGACCTGGCTGCGAGCGCGGCTGCGTGAGGAGCACGGTCTGCTGTGGCGGTGGAAGGCTCCGTTGGAGCAGCGGATGGCGCTCAAGCTCGGCAGCGCGCCCGCCGCGCTCGCCGACACGCTCACCCCCGAGGACGCTCACACCGTGGAGCGCGCGGACATGAGCGCCGACGCTCACCCGGCACCGGGCGACGCTCACCCCGAGGTGAGCGCGCTCACCTTCGGCAACGGGGAGGGTGAGCGTGAGCGCCCGGCGCTCACCGTAGGCGCTCACCCCGGTGAGCGCTCCGTGGAGGACGACGACGCTCACCGAGCGGAGAGCGTCCGGACGCGCAGCGAGCAGGGTGCGCTCACCGAGCGCCGCCACGAACGGATCCGGCTCCTCTACACCGAGCTTGGGCGCCGCCCGCAGTGGACCGAGATCCGCGACGCGCTCACCCAGGCGGGCCTGTCCGACGAGCCCGTCTCCCGCCCGACCGCCCAGCGCCTGCGCGAGCAGGTCGAGGAGGGCACCCCGAGCGCCCCGGCGAGCGCGAGCGTGAGCGCCGGGGCGAGCGTCCCGGTCAACGCCTGAGCGCCCACCCGGCGCTCACCCTCCCTGCCGCTCATGGTCGCCCCCCGGCCCGCGCCCACGCTCACACGCGTGAGCGCGGACCGGTGACGGCCACGGCCGGCAGGCCCGCTGTCCGCACCCGCCCCGCGCGGGGCGCGGACCGCCCGCCCGAACCGAGCACCACCCCGGCCCCGCACGCACGCCTCGGGGACACGGACCCACGAACCCTTCCCCCTCCCCACCCCCGAGACCTGGAGGTCTTCTGCCATGCCCGAGAACAGCAACCGGTGGACCTCAGACCACCTGATGAAGCCCGGCGGCACCGCCCTGTACGCCGCCCAGCAGCGCGAGCGGCTGCGGCAGATGGCCGACGAGGTCAGGGCGCTGCTCGGCGAGTACCGGGCCGACCTGGAGAACATCAAGTTCGACGGGGACAAGCCCTACGAGGCCCGAATCCGGGCCTATCTCGCCTCCCGCCCGCTGGCGCAGCTCGAAAAGGACCTGCGGGACGCCGTAAACCACGCCGGAAAGCTCGACGCCGAATTCCAGCGGCGCTACGTCGAGCTGCCCGAGAAGCGCGAGAGGAAAGCGGAAAAGAAGGAGCTGGAGAAGGCCCAGAAGAAGGGCCTGGCCACCGCCCGCGCGGTCAACACCGCCGGTCACCTGAACGGCCTCACGAGCGCCCTGGATGAGCCGAGCGGCGACGGGAAGGGAGTCGTGCAGAAGACCGGCACGGGCGGCGGTCAGAACACCTTCCTGGACTTCCTGGAAAAGAGGGCCTGATAAGTGACCGGTCGCCTTTCCAAGGGTCAGACGGCGCGCTGGAACAAGCGCCTGGCGGAGACCACCACGAACAAGGCGCGGGCGACCGCGCTGTGGGACCTGGCCCGCCTCCTGGCGGGCACCGACGACAAGGCGTGGGCCGACTTGGTCCTGCTGCTCCAGCGCTGGACGACGGAGCAGCAGGGCCGGCCGACCTCGCCGTAACGCTCCGCGCTCATCACAGCTCATCATCACCGCTTCACCCCGTGAATCCGGGGGGCCCAACATGCGCGCCTATAAGCGCGCGTGAGGCCCCCTGGCTTCGTGACCCGGAGTGACTGATCGAATGGAGACGGCCGATGGCCGACGACGACGCCGGGGGGACCGTCCTCGGCTTCCCCGGCGGGCTGACGATCCCGGGGCCGGTGGGCAGCGGCCCGCCGGCCCCCGGGGCCGACGCCCCTACCCTGACCGCCCTGCCCACCCTGGCGCCCCCGCCCTCCCTTCTGGTGGCCGGGAATTCCGACGTCGGCGCAGGCGGTGACACCACGACCGCACACGCGGACCCCGGGATCCCGGACAGCCCGCACGGGACCGGAATCGCCGCCATGTCGGTGGTGATGATGGCCGGAATTACCGTCGCCGCAATGCGCGGTGCATGGAATGCCGCCGCCTATTTGAAAGCCCGGCACGAACACCACCGGGCCATTGCAGATCAGCAGCGGGCGGCGGCCGATAAAGCCGAGATCGCAGTGGAAGCGGCCCGCCAGAAAAACCGCTTGCAGCCCGGTCCGGAATTCGGGCGCAGCACCCGCACGTCGGGCGGCGGAGGCGGCCGGACAAACTCCGGAAAGAATTCCGCGCCCAGCACGTTCCGCTCCCCCAGCGGCTCCAAGTCGCCGGGCGGCTCCGGATCCAAGACGCCCACGAAGGCCCCTGGCGGCGCCTCTGGCGGCCGTACACCCTCGCTGGGCATCGGCGGGCGCGGAGGCGGCGGCGGAGGCCGCAGGGGCGCCCTGGAGCCCTCCGGGACAAAGGGCGGCGTAAAGCCCGGAGTTGGGGGCGGGAAGACCCCGACAACCGGCACAAAGAATAGCTCCGGCAGCCTCTCCGGAGCCGTCCGCGACCGGGCCGCCGACCGGATCCGCAACGGCCCCAAGCCGAAGAACGGCACCGGCACGACCGGCACCTCCGGCAAGTCCGGCGGGGGCGGCGGCGCCACGCCGTCCTCCGGCTCGAAGCCGGGCCGCGGGCCCGGGGCGAAGACCAGCCCGACCGGGTCCAAGCCCGGCACGGGCACGAAGCCGGGCTCCTCCGGCACGAAGCCCGGTACCTCGGGTACCAAGCCTGGCCCGTCCGGGACGAAGCCCGGCTCGTCCGGGACGGGTTCGAAGCCGGGCCGCAAGCGGCCGTCCTCGCCCGCTCCGTCCACGGGCCGCAAGGGCAAGGGCAAGAAGGGCGGAGGGAAGCCGGGCGCCGCCGGCCCCCCGAAGCGCAAGGGCAAGGGCCGGGTCACGCTCCCGGCGGCCATCGCGGCGGAATCGGCGCGGCGGCTGAAGAAGCGCCGTAAGCACCTGACGCCGGTCCTGACCACGTTCCCTAAGGGCAAGAAGAAGAAGCCGGCCCCGGCCGGGACGGCGACACCGGGCACGCCGAAGGTCGACCTGACCAAGAAGCCCAAGCCCAGCACGACCACGGCGAAGCCGAAGGTCAGCCTCACGAAGAAGCCCAAGCCCGCCACCACCACGGCCCCGAAGGTGAACCTGCGCAAGAAGGTCCGGCTCACCAAAAAGCCCCGCAAGCCGGGACCGGGCGCACCCGCTGGCCCCACCGGGACGGCGTCGAAGGTGAACCTACGCAAGAAGGTCAAGCTCACCAAGAAGCCCCGCAAGCCGGGACCGGGCCCGGCCGCCGGCCCCACCGGCAGTACGGGCCCGACCGGTTCGGCCTCCAAGCGGAAGGGCGACAGGCGCCGTTCCCTGCGCGGCTGGTGGGAGCGGGCGGGTGCGCGCCGCTCCGGGCGGCCGGATCCCGAGCCGTCCAGCTCCACCAGCTCCACCACGACGTCCGGACCGGACGCGGCACCGGCCGGAGGGTTCGGCCCTCCCCCGGGCTGGGGCTACGCCGAGGGCACCACGATCACCGTCGAACAGACCGGCGGCCAGGTCTGGGAGGCACGCCAGCGCGAGGCACGCCGCCGAGCCAGTGTTCCCGCCGGAGCGATTCCCGCAGCAAGAACAGGAGGAACCGTAGTGACCGTGCCCATCCCGACGAAGGCACCGAGCACCCAGTACGCCGACAGCGACCTGACGATCTACGACGTCATCGACTCCGACGCCGACATGGCCGAGGAGATCATGGCGGGCGTCGACGAGGCCCGCGCCGCCGCAGACGGCTGCGAGCAGATGATGACGCGGCTGGAAGCCCTCCACGCGAAGATCGTCGAACTCAAGGTGCCCGGCGTCCTGGAGGGCTGGGTCCTGATCCTCGCCGAGAAGGCCGTCAGCGTGAAGGCGAAGGCGGAGGCCCTGGCGGAGAAGCTGCCCGCCGCCTCCGAGGCCATCTGGACCGCCGGCGAGAACGCCGAGCGCCGTCACAAGCCGCTCGCCGACGCTGTCCGCGACGCCGGACACGCCGCCCCCGCCGAGCGCGACTACCACGTCGAATAGGAGAACCCCACCGTGTCCGACCTCGTACCCGTCATCGGCGGCGCTCTTCAGAAGACCGGCTCCGCCATCGTCGGCGCCGTCCGCTTCGGCATCGTCGTCGCGCAGCTGACCGCAGCCAGCGCCACCATGGCGGGCCTGTCCAACCAGGTCCGCTCCACCTTCAAGTACGTGGAGGACTGCGCGAACGCGGTCGACAAACTCGCCGACCTCGCCGCGTCCAAGGCCGTCGACCAATCCACCGTCAACGAGCACCGCGAGGCAGCGACCGTGATGCGGTCCTGCAAGGACGAAGCCGAAGCCATGGCCGTGGAGTGCGAGGAGATGTCCACGCTCTTCCACGAGACCGCCGACGGGCACATCGCCGACTACGGCGCCGTCGCGGACGCCGCCAACACCATGCCCGACGGCATCGAAATGGCCGACCGCACCTTCTACAGCAACCGCTGACCCACCCACCCTGCACCAGCACGAAGGGCGGCGAACCCCGAGAGGGTTCGCCGCCCTTCCCTATGCCCTGACAAGGAGAGCTCACCGATGATCCGCCTCGGACCCCTGCGCAGCCGCTTCGCCCTGGCACGCAACGCCGTCGGCCGCGTCGCTACCGTGGCCGGCACCGGCGCGCTCGCCACCGGCGCCTTCACCCACGACTTCTACGGCCCCTCCGTCCTGGCCGCCCTCGGCTGCGCCGGCTGGGGCGCCGCCTGGTCCCTGACCCTGCGGCGGGACCCGACGGGCAACACCGCCATGGGCCTCTACATGACCCCCTCCGTCTCGATGGCCGTGCTGCTCACCGCGCAGCGGATCATCCCCGGCATCGACTGGTACTGGGAGCTCCTCGCGGACGCCGGCTGGACCGCTGCCGTGCTCTACGTGCGCCCGGCCCGCGTGGCGCGCGTCCTGGTCGGCCGGGAGAAGTCCCTGACGCCGGAAGCCATCGAGCAGACCCGCGAGCTCCTGGTCCAGGAAGACGTTCAGGCCGGGCCGCAGCACCCGCAAGCCGTGTTCTGGGCGCAGCACGTCGCCATCGAGGGCGGCGCCGCCCCGAACACCGTGCTGGAGCAGATCGAACGCACCGGTGAGAGGTCGATGACCGCCGTCATCCGCTCCACCCTTCCCGGCAAGCCGGTCCCGAAGATCGACCTGCTGGAGCTGTCCGCGGCCATCAACTGGCCGGAGGACGAGATCGCCATCACCCCGGTGCCTCGCCAGGGCGCCGGCGTTCGGCGGCTGACCGTCGGCCAGGCCCCCGAGGAGGCCCTGGACATCTACACGGCCTGGGAGAAGCTCATCGCCCCCAAGGGCATGCCCTCCACCGTCATCACCGCGATCCGCACCGTCGACATCCCCGACGAGGAGACCAAGGAGCTCCCCGCATGAGCAGGATCTACGAGCTGACCGTGGAAGCGGCCGAGCCCGGCGACATCATCACGTACCACCCGCAGCGCCTCGCCGCAGCGCTGCACATCGCGGACGTCAACCGGCTCGCGGTGGAGACCAGCGTCATGGGCACCAAGGCGCTGGTGACCATCTACCCGCACGACCCGCTGGCCCGCGTCATCCTCGCCGACCCGCAGATGCTGGTCATGGACGCCCGCGGCCGCATCTGGATCGGCCGCTACCACAACGGCCGGCCCTCCCTGCTGCGGCTGTACGACCCGGCTTCCGGGTCCGCGCAGCGCCTGCTGCTGTTCGGCACCACCGGCGCGGGCAAGTCCACCGCCGGGCAGATCATCCTCGCCGCGATGAAGCGGTCCGGGATCGCCGTCCTGTACGCCGACCTCAAGGGCGGCCAGTCCGCACCGGAAGCCTTCGGGCAGGCCGGACCCGGCCTGGACGGCAACGTGGCCTGGCGGGTCACCACGCAGGAAGGCACGATGGCGCAGCTGCGCACGACGTGGCTGACCATGATGGACCGCCAGGAGCGCTACGCCCGCCTGGGCCGCTCCAAGTTCCTGCGCGACCGGCCCGACCCGCTGATCTACCAGATCATCGACGAGGCCAACCGCCTCCTGGAGAAGGGCGCGCCCTACCGGGACGAGGCCACCTTCTACATCAAGGACATCGGCCGCACCGGCCGTTCCCTCGGCGTCGGCATCGGCCTGTTCGCGCAGGCCGGCCACCTCGAGGAGATGGGCGGCAGCGACACCCTGCGCGCGATGTTGAAGGAAGGCGAAGTCGTGTTGCTTCGCTGGACCAGCTCGATGATGAAGCAGCTGGTGACTGATGGCCTGCTGCCCGCCGGGCAGGTCCTCGCGCCGATCCCGAAGTACGCGGGCGAAGTCGATCTCGTCTCGCAGTTCGACGAGGAGCACGACGACAGCGACCTGCCCGGCACTCAGGGCACCGCGTACAACGTCAACGGCCGCTACCCCACCAGCAAGATGCGGTTCTGGAACATCGGCTCCGACATGCCCACCGACGGTCTGGACCCGATGGTCCTCGACCTGTACGGGCCCGGCGCCCCGCCCGAGATTGAGGAAGACGCCTGGGGCCTCATCGGGGACGCCTACTGCCAGCGCCTGGACGGCATGGAGGCGTACCGGGCCGTCTTTCCCGAGCCCGAAGAAGACGAGGACGGCGAAGGCGGCGGCAAGAAGAAGGGCGGCGGCGGGGCCAAGGCGGCCCCCTCACCGGTCCCGGCCGCCGCGGCCAAGCCGCGAGCCCGCACGCTGCGCGACCGCATCCAGTCCGTCCTGGACGCGCACGACGACCCGCTGGACGCCCTCCAGATCCTGGAGCTCGTCAACGCCGACGGCGGCCGCGAGGTCAAGCTCGGCAGCGTCCGCAACACCCTGACCGCGATCAGGAACTGACCCACACCCTCACACCGCCCGGCCGGGCCGGGCACCGAGCCCAGCCCGGCCGCCGGCCTTCCCGAAGGAGCTCACCCGCTGTGGCGCTGACCATCTCCCTGGTCTTCTTCGCCGGAATCCTCGTCGTGGTCCTGGTGCGCACCGGCTACCTGCGGCTGTGGCCCGCGCTCGCCGCCGTCCTGTTCGGCTTCTCCCTCGCCTCCACCGGCATCGCGCCCGCCATCAACGGCGCGATCAGCGGCATCGCCGGATGGATCAGCACCCTCGGATAACCCGCCCACGAACCGATCGGAGCCCACCATGGACCGCCCCCTGTTCGTCATCGACGAAGCCGCCACCGTCCTCGCCAACGACCCCGAGGCCCACCGGCTGCTGACCGAGCTGCTGCTCGCCGGACGCAAGAACGACATCCAGGAGCAGCCCGAGCCGGAGACCGGCCCGCGGCTCGCCCTGCGGCTCCGGCAGTACCCGACGCTCGCCGAACTCGAGGCCGCCGCCCACCGGCAGTAGCCCGACGCTCCCCAGCCCCGCCCGTCCCTCGCGCCCTCCCCGCCACCACGGCAGGGAGGGCGCTCCCGTACTCGAACGGAGAACACCATGGACTTTCACCCCACAGCTGGCCGCCCGATGTCCGACGCCGAGGCCGCCGCCGAAGCCAAGCGGATCATGGACGCGAGCTTCCGGACCGAGCAGCCGGCCCACTTCCCGACGTCGTACCGCGACCACTCCCCCGTGCCCGCCTACGGCGACACCCCGCCCGTCCATCAGCCCGACCACCGGATCGTGCCCGCCTGGGCGGCCGGGATCGCGGTGGCCTCCATCGGCGTCGGCGCCGGGGTCACCGGCATCGGCTGCGGCGCCTGGCTGGTCCTGCAGGGCCTCGCCTCCGTCAGCCTCGCCGGAGTCCTGATGGTCACCCTGCCGTTCGCCGGCCTCGCCATGGCCGCCACCGCGATCGGCGGCGCGATCAACCGCGCCCGCTCCGCCGTCACCAAGAACATCTACGAGGGCCCGGTCACCATGCGGACCGAGATCAACAGCCACAGCACCACGCGCGGCATGTTCTTCGCCCGCACCCGCAACGACATCCACAACTGACCGGACACCCTGCCCCGTACTCGAACCCCGCCCGCACGGCCGGGAGTCGAGTACGGGGCAGGCCGCCCGGGCAGCCCTCGCGCTCAGTCGTCCAGGTAGATCAGCAGGCGGCCGTACTCATCGACCTCCGCCTCGTAGATCACCCCGTCGACGATCGCGTGGTCGACGACCACCTCGTAGTCATCTTCGTCGTCGATCCACAGCACGCCGTCGTCGTCCGTGAACGCCGGATAGATCACCCCGTCGGCGATCACCGAATCGAACTCGACTGCCATCGCGCCCCCTTGCTGCTCCCTGGCCTCGCCCCAGCCTGTCGCACCACCAGGCCCCGGCAACAGAACCATGCCCATCCCGTACGCGCCGTCACCGCCTCCGAAGGAGAAGCCGACCGTGGCTGACCACAACGACCGCACCCCGAACATCCCCGGCCCGCGCCAGGAACACCCGTCCGCCGACCGCGCCCAGGCCCTCGGCCTTCCCGCGCCCGCGCCCCTGCTGCTGGAGGAAACAGAAGAGCAGCAGCCGCCCGGTACGGCCCTGCGCGCCTGGTGGGCCGGCGCCTGGGACGACGGCGGCGTCCTGCACGACCGATGGGAGGACCTGCACAAGGCTCCCGCGCTCGGCTGGCACGGCATGGCCAACTGGCTGAAGGCGGCCATCGGACTCGCCGGGATCTGCTTCGTCATCCTGCTGCTGGACAGCGCGACCGACGCCCTGGCCGCCATGCTGCACGGCCTCCTGACGGCCGCGCCCCGCGTCCAGGTTGGCACCGACACCTCCACCGGCGTCTTCGCCGCGATCGACCAGCCGATCCGCACGTACGTCGCCGCGCACTCCGACACGCTGCCGATCAGCGCCTCCACCGTCTACACCGTCTGGCAGCTCGTCGGCCTGTTCGGCCTGATCGGCGGCTTCGCCCGCAGCAGCGGTGCCCGCCTCACCTGGACCGCGTGGGGCGCGGCCAGTATCGCCATGGTCTGGGACGCCGCTCCCGACGAGGGCCGCACCATCGCCACCGGGCTCGCCGTCCTCGCCTGGACCGCCGCCTCCGCGTTCGCGCTGCGCGGCCTGACCCTGCGCCCGGCGTTCTTCACCCACATCCACAACGCCGGCCACCAGATCGAGCCGCACCTCCACCTCCCGGCCCCGGCCTCCGACGCCGCGCCGGATGAGGAAGACGACGCCCCGGACAACGTGCACCCCCTCCAGAAGCGCTGACCCACAGCCCGTCACCGAACCCGAAAGGCACCCCGATGAAGCTGGACAAGAACGAGCTCTGGGCTGGCACCTTCCACGGACGCCACGACGGCGCCCCGGCGAAGGTCACCGCCACCCGCGACGACACCCGCCCCGAGCTGTACGCCTGGACCTGCACCTGCGGCGTGTCCCGTTCCTTCCCGACCAAGGACCACGTGTTCGACACCGCCTGGCGGCACACCCACCCCACCCGCCTCGACCGGCTGCGGCAGTGGGCCACTCGCCTGCTCCGCACCCGCGCCGCCCGCTGACCCGACGCCCTGCCTGGCCCTCGCCCACCCCGCCCCGCGGGCGCGGCGAGGACCGGACAGGCCGCCCGGCCGCACGCAACACCCCACCGTCCGCTGCGCCCCGCCGACACCAGCACGACGTCGGCGGGGCGCAGCGCTGACCACAGCCGACCGGATCCGGAGAAGGACGCGATGTACACCCTCGACGCGCACACGCCTTACCGGCACGCCCGCTACCAGTTCACCCCGCTCCCGATGATCCAGCGCGGGCTCGCCTACCACGAGGCCGGCCACACCGTGCTCGGCCAGCTCGTCGGCTTCACCTGCGAGCGCACCCGGATCCACACCATCACCCGCGACGGCGTCACCGGCTGGACCGGCGCCACCACTTGGGCCAGGTCCTTCGGGACCTACCTGGACATCGCCGTGGTCTCCGGAGCCTCCGGCGAGGCCGCCGACCTCCACCAGCTCGCCGAGTCAGGCCGCCTCACCCCCGAGACGGCGAGCCTCACCGTGGCCGACCACGACAAGCAGATGGCGCTCAGCATCCTCACCGCCGAGGGCGTCCAGGTCACCGAGACCGGCCCGGCCCCCGACGGCGGCCTGGCCTGGGACCACGTCATGGCCACCGCCCAGCAAATCGTCGACCGCGAGTGGGACCGCATCACCGCCGTCGCCGAAGCGCTCCTCGCCGCTCCCGACTTCACCCTCACCGGCACCCAGGCCGCGCAGATCGCCGGCATCACCACCGCCTGATCCGAGCACCGCCCACCGACGACTGGAGGAACAGCCCGTGCTCATCCCCCGCCCGCGCCGCCGGATCGGCCGCCCCCGCCCGCAGCGCCCCGGCCCCCGCTACCCGCACCGCCCCGACCGCCTGCCCACCGCCTGGAGCAGGTGATGCCGCGCCTGCGGAAGAAGCGCCGCCGCCGCGAGGTGAACCGGGTGCCCCGCTGGGACGCGGCGCTGCCCGAGTACGACCGCAACACGGTGCCCGACGGGCTCGTCACCCGCAGGCAGTTACGAGAGATGGGCCTGAGCCCCGGCAGCAACTGCGGCCCGGTCGCGATCCTGCGCTGCAAGCTGTGCGCCACCCGGCCGCAGTGGTCCTGCACCCACCCCACCCGCGGCTTCCTGCTCCGCGTCGACTTCGCGAAGCCCAAACGCGTTCCGACGCTCGCCCAGGAGCGGGCCCTCGATCAGGCAATGGCGGCCAGGCAGACCTGCGGCGAGTGCGGCCGCCGGTTCTACATCTGCCTCTCCAAGAAGCTCGGGTGCTGCCTGGAGTGCTTCGACGGCACCCCCGTGGACCCGAGCAGCTGCATGACGGCCCCGGCCCCGGCCACGCACCGGCTGGCCGCGTGAGCCAGCCCCGTCCCGACCGCACCGGCCGGGACGGGTCCGCACTACCGGGCGGCCGCAGCACCGGCAAAGGCCGGCCGCCCGCTCCTTCACCCTTCGAGATCAGGAGAGATCCAGCATGACGCACCGTCCCGCCGTCTTCGCCGCCCTGCTCGGACTGACCCGCGCCGGAAGCGCCATCGGAGATTTTTGGGTCCAGTCCGATTTCTGCGCCCGCGTGAAGGGCGCCTCTGACGAGCACCCGGTCACCTTCACGGATCCCGTCACCGAGGAGGAGACCACCCACGGCACGGCCAGCGGCCGTGCCGCGTGCCTGCACCACTGCCTCACCTATGTGGCCACGCAGGCGATCGTCGCCGGGCTCGGCGCCCGCGCGCTCGGCATCCGGGTCCACCCTGCCGCGGCCGCCGCCGCGCTCGCGGTGTCCTTCGGCACCCACTACGCCGCGGACCGCCGCGTCCCCGGCAAGGGACTGCTGGAGAAGCTTGCCGACAAGACCGGCAAGGGCGGCTTCTACCGCCTGGCCGACTTCGGCATCAACGGCGCGTTCCACCTCGACGGCGCGTTCCACCACGGTTGCGAGACCGTCGCCGCGTTCATCGCCACCACCAAGGCGACCACCCGGTGACCCGCCCCTCCCGCACCCGTCTCAGTCCGTCCGCACCCGAGATCCAAGGAGCCCCACGCATGACGTCGCTGACCTTCCCGTACCTGCCGGACGCCTGCCTGGTCGTCCTGATCGGAGCCAGTGGAGCGGGCAAGTCGACGCTCGCGCGGACCTGGGCCGCCTCCCAGGTCCTGTCCTTGGACGCCCTGCGCGAGGTGGTCAGCGACGACGCGGGCGACCAGGAGGCGACCGGCGACGCCGTCGCCGCCCTGCACCTGCTCCTGGAGGCCCGGATGCGCCGCCGCCGGTTCACCGTCGTGGACGCCACGAACGTCACCCCCGCATCCAGGGCGCCGCTGGTCGCCGCGGCCAAGCGGCACAACATGCCCGCCGTCGCGGTCATGGTCTCCACCCCGGTCTCCTTCTCTGGGGGTTCTGAACCTGTGGCGTGACGTTGTTGGAGGCCCCTTCGTTGGGAGCCGCAGGCAGGTTCTCAGGGGGTGCGGCTCTGTGGCCGGTCGTTGCACAAGTCTCAGAGCAAGGGGTGAAATGTGAGGGCTTTCCCAGTGCGGATGCCGTCCGGAACGCGGTACTGGACGGTCATCGATGACGGGTTGGACGTGGTGCGGCCAGCGGATCACTGGCTGCGCCACCTCCGCTTCGGCCAGCACCGCGCGGAGCTGACCACGAAGGCGTACGCCGGTGACGTCGCCCTGTACCTGAGTTGGTGCCGAAGGACCGCGCGGGACTGGCGGGTAGCGGCACGGGATCTGGGTCTGTTCATGGTGTGGCTGAAGTACACGCCGGTACAGGCTGATGGGTCGGTGGGCACCGTGGTGTCCGGGCCGGGAGCGGTGCCGGTGCGGGGCGAGCGGCGGGTCAACCGCGTCCTGACCGGGGTGCGGGGGTTGCTGGCTCATGCGATCCGGCTCGGCGAGGTCCCGCCGTGGGTGCTCGGTCAGATCTACGAGCTGGCCGACACCCGGGATCTGCCGCACGAGGCCCATGTCGAGGGGGCCGGGCTGGAGTACCGGCTGAAGGCACGGCACCGGCTGCAAGAGCCGGCGTCGCAGGTGGATCGGGCCAGTGATGAAGCGGTGGTCGCGATGTTCCAGGCGTGCCGCAACGCCCGGGACCGGCTGGTCGTGCTGCTTCTGGCCCGGGTCGGGCTGCGGCGGGGCCAGGTGGCCGGGTTGCGCCGCGAGGACTGCCACCTGCTGATGGACTCCCGCGCGCTGGGCTGTGATGCGGAAGGCCCTCACCTGCACGTCGTACGGCGGCAGAACTCCAACGGGGCGTGGTCGAAGTCCCGCCGCGCCTGGGTGATGCCGGTGGACTTCCTGGTCGTGCAGGCTTTCGATCAGTACGCCGCCGAGCGGCACGAGCGGATGGGTGCCGGTGGCAGCGACTTCCTGCTGGTCAACCTCTTCCGCCCGCCGCTGGGGTCGCCGGTCACGCCGGACGCGATTGGCGATCTGATCGAGGCCCTGGCCCGGCGGGCCGGAGTGCAGGAGCATGTGGCGCCGCACCGGATGCGCCATGGCTTCGCCAGCAACGTCGCGGACGCCGACGGCACGATCGACGAGATCCAGAATCTGCTGGGGCAGTCGCAGCCGGCATCGGCTCAGCCGTATCTGCACCCCTCCCCCGGGCGTTTGCGCGCCGCGATCGAGCGGGTGCCGGTGCCGCGTGAGCTGGTCGACGGGGTGGGCCGGTGACGATCAGCCTGCCAACGTCCCTGTCGCCCGAGACGGACGAGTCTGCCCCGATCGCTGCAGAGCTATGGGCGGCTGTCGACCCGGACTTCCTGGCGCTGCTGCGCTGGGAGCCGCAGATGCGGCTGCTGCACTTCCCACACGACCACCTTTACCTGGGTGTGAAGGCCTGCATCGTGCCGAGCTGCTACCGCGCCAGCACCTACGCCTGTGGGTTGTGCTCTGGCTGCCGGAGCCGCTGGAAACGCCAATGGCAGGACCTCAGTCCCGAGGAGTTCGCCGTGTCACCTGCGGCCCAGGCCGGGCGGTATCTCGGCATCGAGCACTGCGTGATCACCGACTGTCCGCGGCCCTGGAAGGGCGCACGCGTCCGGCTGTGCGCGGCGCACCACTACCAGCGGACGATCACACTGAAGCTGCCGATGGAGGATTTCCTCCTCCATCCCGACGTGAGGGCTCTGGAATCGTACGGGTTGTGCCAGACCTCGGCCTGCGTGCGGCAGCGGCCGGGGAAGACCTCGCCCTACTGCGAGGCGCATAAGGCCCGGCTGCGTCACCTTCGACGCCGTGTCAGGGATCTCGACGAAGATCACTGGCGGCGCACGGAGACGCCGATCGACGAGGCCAATGAGGTCAATTTGCGCGGTCTGCCCGATCGGGTCGTGGCCGAGGTCCTGTACGGCCTGCAGGAGCGGATCCGGGACTGTGTGCGGACCCCGTACTACAAGCTGCGCCCATTCTGCGACCTGCTGCGCCGACGGCAGGTGTCCTCGGTCGAGGAATTGGAGCTCACTGAGCAGAGCAGCGGAATGCACCGGCAGTTGCGCGACGCCTTCGTCCGGTACGCCAACCGCCGCAGCCTGTCCCCCGAAACCGAGCGTCATAAAGATCTGTGGGATCTCCAGGCGTTCGGCCACACCAAGTGGCTGCGGTTCGCCGGCATTACCCAGAGCTGGCTGCGGCAGGCCGCGAAGATGTGGGCCTGGGACGACCTGCCCCGGCGCCGCGGCGACAACGTCGGAGACACGGTCCAGTCCCGGCTCAACTCGCTGGAGAAGCTCGCCGAGAGCCTGCGCCTGCAGCGCCAGGACCACGGCGTCCACCCGGCTGCTCTGAGTCGCGGGGACATCGTCGCGTTTGGCAACCGCCTGGCCTTCCTCGAACAACGCGGGGACATCACGCTCAGGAGCCGCCACGACCACTGCATGTATCCGCGCCAGGTCCTGATCCGGATGCGGGCGATGGGGCTGACCCGGCCGGGCCAACCCCTGCACGGACTCCCGGACGACTTCGCCATGGGGCTGGAAGACGTGCCCGCCCTGCCCGACGATGACGAGGCCGGTCATGACCTGCCTCCCGAGGTCATGGAGGTGCTCTGCGCGCATCTGCCGCAGCTGGAGCTGGAGCACGGCAGGGAATCCCGAATCACCGCCGAGCTCCTCATCGACACCGGCCGGCGGCCGGTCGAGATCTGCAAACTGCCCTGGGACTGCCTGCAGCGGGACGGTGACGGCAAGCCGGTCCTGGTCTATGACAACTACAAATCGCACCGCTATGGCCGCCGCCTTCCCATCCCGGAAGCGACCGCCGGCCTCGTCACCGAACAGCAAGAACGCGTCCGCGCCCGGTACCCAGACACGCCGCTGAATCGGCTGAAACTGCTGCCGACGACCTACCGATGCGTGGACGGCACACGCTCTATCAGCCCCGCGTGGGTCTCCGGCAAGCACCGGATCTGGGTGAACTCGCTGCCCGACATCCACGTCGTTGCCAAGGTCGAACTCCAGGGGCAGCTCGTGACGAAGAGGCTGCCGTTCGACAAGACCAAGATCTTCCCCTACGCCTACCGGCACACCTACGCGCAGCGCCACGCAGACGCCGGAGTCCCTGTGGACGTCCTGCAACAGCTCATGGATCACGAGCAGTTGGTCACCACACAGCAGTACTACCGTGTCGGGGAAGAACGCCGCAGGGAGGCGGTCGAGCGGGTCACCCAGATGCAGTTCGACCGTCACGGCAACCGCGTCTGGAGGCAGGTCAAGGCCCTGCTGGACACCGAACACCTCCGGCGGGCCGTTGGCGAAGTCGCCGTCCCCTACGGCGTCTGCAGCGAACCATCCAACGTCGCCGCGAACGGCCAGGACTGCCCCGTCCGATTCCGCTGCGTCGGCTGCGCCCACTTCCGCACCGACGTCTCCTACCTGCCCGACCTGGAGAGCTACCTCGCCGATCTGCTGCGCAACCGCGAGCGGCTCCTGGCCACGGTCGACGCCGACGAGTGGGCGAAAGCCGAGGCCCTGCCCTCCGACGAGGAGATCCGCCGCGTCCGCCGCCTGATCCGCCGCGTCAAGGACTCCGTCGACGAGCTCACCGACGAAGAACGCGCCGAGGTCGACCACGCCACCGCCCTGGTCCGACGTGCCCGCAACAGCGTCGTCCATCTCGGCCTGCCCCGCATCCGCCAGCCCCTGCCCGACATCCGACCGAACCGGACCGCATGAACACCAACCCGCTGATCGAGGGACGCAAGGCCGACTCAGCCCGCCGACGCCAGCGCGTCATCAAGGCGATCAACGTCGCCAGGCGAGCTGGCACGGTCATCAGCGTCTCGGGCATCGCACGGCAGGCCGGAGTCGACCGCGCCTTCCTCTACCGCCACAAGGACCTACTCGCTCAGGTCCATACCGCCGGCGCCGAACCGCCTGGTGACGTCGCTGGCCCCGTCGTCAGCCGGGCCTCGCTCCAGGCAGACCTGGCGAATGCGCTGGATCGCGGCACCCGTCTCGCCGCCCGCGTCAGGCACCTGGAGACCAAGCTCTCCGAAGTGCTTGGCGAGCAGGCGTGGCGGGAGTCCGGGCTCGGGGCCCCCGATGACGTCGAACAGCTCAAGAGCCGGATCACCGCGCTAGAACAACAGGTGATCGACCTGACCGGCCGGCTTGAGGAACGCGACGAGGAACTGCAGGCCGCACGGGCGGCCAACCGCCAACTGATCAGCCGACTCAACACCGCCCGTCCCACAGAAGGGTGAAGCACGGCAAGGGGCCCGGCTGACGCCGGGCCCCTTGCGAGGAACCGACGAAATGCGGTTCGCGGGGTGACGGAATGCGCGGAGCGAATCATCGGCCGGGCGTCGGCCGAGGGTTCGTCCTCGCTTGGGCCGAGGAGAGTCCCAGTCTGGGAACGCGAGCAGCTCGGGGGTCTTGGGACCTGTCGGCCCGAGGCTTCTATCTCTGGCCCCGGCCGCGAGTGCGGTCGGAGACAGAATCTGCGGCCCTCTACAGCCGGTCGAGCCCCGTAACGCCTGAGTACTTTTTCCATGATTGGAATGCCGCCTGGACTGCGTGATTCGGTTCTGGGATGGGCTCCCCCCGCTGGTATGCCCCTAGGCAATCCAGTGCGTCGTCGCAGATGCGCGTGTCGCGGCTATGACTGGCTGAAGCAGACGTTTCCGTGGGAAGGGTATAGATCATCCCGATGTCCAACTGGATGCGCAGTCGTAGGCGAGTGTCAGGAACTCGCAGTATCGCGATCTCGATCCTTTGACGGCGGTCCTGCATGAGATTGAAGCGTTTCATCTTCTTCTGCGTGGTGAGGGTCTCCGATCTCCAGAAGGCGCTTGGCCATGTGTGGCGTGTGTCTTCCGCTGGCCATTCGTAGCTGCCTGTTTTTAGGCGGATGGCTTTCTGGATCTCCGAGAACTCGGTCATGACCTGGTCGACAGCTGCCTTAGCCATCTCCGTCCGGGCAGTCCTTCGCTGCTGATGTAGCTCCCAGACCGTGCCGGCAAAGGTCGCAGCCCCGCCGACGAGAGCACCGCCCAGGGCGAAGATCCCTGCCGTCAGATCGCTCATGAGCTGCATCCTGTCGCTGACCGCGGCCCAGCTACGACCCGGAACGGCGGCTGGCCGGGATGACGGTCACGGTACGCGGGCGCTACGACGACCAGGGGGGTCTGGTGCTCGGGTCCGGATGGAGTGACGGGCAAGGGCTCAACAGCGTCGGACGCACCAAATTGCTTCTCCATGAAAATCGGCCCCCGAAGGCTGGATGTTGCGCAAGTTTTGTGATGCACACAGCACAGCGCGCTTGGTTGTTCGCCGTGCCCTCCGACACCATCCCGGCGGCTTTCCGGGGGAGAAGGACACCCGGATGCGCCCGACAACGCCCGTCTCGGTGAGGTATTCCTCAGCGCGGGCGGCGCCAATGGCGTCCGTGGGCGTGGACGTAGCTCTCCACCCATCCGGATGACGCCATACCTTGCACCACAGGTGTTGCGATCAATACAGTGCTCACCCATAGCCACTGAGCTGCGAGAACGCCGTAACGGGTCCGCCTCAGGCTCGGCAACCTCCAAAGAAGCCTCCGTGTGCATGGAGCGCCAGGCCCCGCGGCCGGCCAACCGGACCGTGCCGGACGACACCGTCCGCGCGCAGCACACCGCGATGGTCCGCTCCCACCCGAAGCTGCTGGCCGAGGGCTTCAACGAGGTCGTCTTCTCCGACAGCCTCTGCCAGCTGCTCCCGTTCCTTCAGCGCCTGGGCGATGCCCGGAACGCCGACCTCGGACTCGACGGCGGCGACGGCCTGGGCGAGCTGCTGCTCGTCCGCCGGGTGTTCGGCGAGGAGATCCTCCCGCTGTGGCGGTGGAAGCCCGGCTCGACGGCCGCAGGCGGCGACCGCGTCGCGGAGATCCGCCTCGGCCAGCAGTACCTCACCCTCGCGTTCCGGACGAACGTCGACGGCCAGGGCGACTACGGCTTCGACGTCGCGCTCCCCTGCCCGCACGACGACGAATGCACCGGCTACGCCTGGGCGCCCGCGTACAGCGTCGCCTGCCTCGCCCGCGCACTGGCCGGAGAGCTGGACGACAGCGAGGACATCGTCTGCTCGGTCCACGGCGGCTTCGACGACGCGGACCGGGAGCTCGACAAGCACGCCGATGAAGTGCTCCGTGAGACAGCCGGGAGCGTGCGATGACCTTCCTCCAGGAGAGCAGCAACCCCGGCCGGAGTGACTGGGAGCTGGCCCGCCTGGCGGTCCACCTGCGCGGCTACGCCAAGTACGCCGACGACCCGCAGGCCGACGCTGTCCGGCGCCTCGGAGAGGTGTTCACGGAGGACGAGGTCCGCCGGGCCGACGCCTTCCTGGAGGCGGGCCACCAGGACGCCGACCGCCTCGCCGCGATCGCAGCCCGACTCGGCAACGACGCCGCCAGCGATGAGGCGTGGCTGGTGCAGCAGCTCGCGACGGCATGGATGCGGTTGGACGAGCTCCGGGACCGGATTGACGACGGCGGCAGCCTCATGGCCAACACCCACGTGGCCAGCGCCATCGACTACGTCCGCGGGTCCCGGCCGTGACGAACCGGCCATGCCGCGTGTGACGGTCCTCCGTGCCGCCCCGCCCCCTGCCGATCCGGCCGGGGCCGGGGCGGTCGCGGTGGTCCCTCACCACTGAGCACAGAGAGGAGATGGACGTCATGCGCCTGCGGATCTACGAGGTGGACGTCCCGATACACGACACCCGCCACCCCGACCGGCATGGTGTGCACGTCTTCACCGGCGTCGCCGACTCCCCCACCACGGCCCTGCGCCGCGCGCACGAGGTGTACGACGCCGCGCTCGCCGCGCACACGGCCGGACTGGAGATCCCCGGCAAGCAGCCGGACAGCTGGGGAGTGTGCGGGCTTCGGCCCGGCTGGCAGCTGGAGTGGCCCGCCGCGAAGGCCGGCCCCTGGCACAACCCCGTCAGCTGGACCGTCCGCAGCGACTTCGCGCTGTAGCTCTGCCCCGGGACAGGCGCACATCGGCGTCCAAACCAGTCGCCTGCCCCGGGCCTACCCACCCCGTACGAGACGAGAGAGGGAGATCCCAGTATGGACTCCGTCCTGCGCACACACGCCCGGTTCGGGCAGCGCGCACTCTTACTGACCACCGCCGCACTGCCGTTGACCGGCTGGGCGGTCCACGCCGTCGCGCTCCACAAGCGGCTCGCCGCCACCCGCCGCGATCCGCTGACCGGCCTGCTGCGCCGCGACTCCTACACCGCCCGCGCCCGCCGGCTCCTTGCCCGGCACGTCGACGTGGCCGTGGTGCTGGTCGACCAGGACCACTTCAAGGCCGTGAACGACACCCTGGGCCACGCCGCCGGGGACGCCGTCCTGGCCGCGACCGCCGCCCGGCTCACCGCCTGGGCTGGCCCGCGTGCATCCGTCGGCCGCCTCGGAGGCGATGAGTTCGCCGTCGTCCTGGAGCTGTCCGCCGGGCGCCTGGAGCAGCGCCTCGCGCAGTTGGTCCGGATGCTGCACACCCCGGTCGTCATGGAAGACGGCCGCACGGTCGACGTCGGCGCCTCGGTCGGCGCCGCCACCCCGCACACGGTCGGCTCCCGCGACCTGAGCCTGCTGCAACGCGCCGCCGACGCTGCCCTGTACGACGGCAAGCACTCCGGCCGGGCGATCCTCGCGGCGCGGCAGCACGTCACAGTGCCGTCCATCAACGGGCGCCGGGCCGGGCGTCCGGGCACGGCGGTGTGGGGGCGGGCCGCATGAGCGCCGCGCCCCTGCCCGAGGGCGACTGGATCCGCGGCATCAGCATCCGGCAGCCGTACGCGGCCTGCATCCTCGCTGGCGCCAAGACCGTGGAGAACCGGCCCGGCCGGTGGCGGACCGGCTGGGTGTCTGCACACGAGCAAGACCGTCGACCGGCCCGCCCTGCGCGTCCCGCTGATCGGCCGCACGATCCGCGACCGTGAGCTGGTCACCGGCGCGGTTGTCGGCATCGCCCGGATCGCCGACTGCCACCAGGACCCCGAGGTAGCTGTTGGTAAGCCCGGCTATCAGAAGTTGTGGAATGGTCCTCCATCCCATGAAGATCCACGGACTTCACTTGGCTCCCAGTCCGCGTAGAAGTCGGTTGGTGACTCATCCAGCTTGACCTCCTCCGCAAGCCCCTCCAGCTCTTCAAGTTCCTCGTGCTCGACACGCAGGTCGCAGGCTGGGCAGGTGAAGACAAACGGGGTGAACATGACCGCCCACTCATCCTCGTCAACGTGCGTGTCACCACTAAGCCAGCCCTGCGAGTCGCATGCCGGGCAGGTGGCGGGCTCGTCGTGTTCGATGTAGCCGGGAGGGGAGACTCGTGCAATCGTGCCGAGGACGAGCTCGCGTTCCTTCTGGGGCAAGTGGCCGTAACGTTCAGAGAAGACATCCTTGGCCCGAGCAAGTTTGCTCTCCAGCCGGACACGGACAGCTTCCACGTTCTCTTCGAGAAGCCGGTCGTGCAGGGACTCGTAGCGGCCCCAGTAGGAAGTGTCGATCTTGAGCTCGACGAGCAAGGGGTCGATCAGCCGGAGACACGTGGTGAAGACGGCATTGACCTCTGACCGGTCGTACATGCCACTGTGTGCGACGCCGTTACGAGCATTGGCTAGCGGTCCAAGCGCCCGCTGATCGACCGGCATCTTCTTCCGCAAGATCTTCTGCGCTCGGGCATGGGCTTCGGCCAAGCCGATGGTCTTGACCTGCTCCGCGGGAACCGAAGCGTGTGCCCCGTGACCCGTCGCGTGCAGCAAGGAGTTGAAATCCTTGCCCTCGAC
Organism: Streptomyces katrae; assembly: GCF_000717655.1. Lineage (GTDB taxonomy): Bacteria > Actinomycetota > Actinomycetes > Streptomycetales > Streptomycetaceae > Streptomyces > Streptomyces katrae_B. The sequence goes on along the minus strand of NZ_JNZY01000021.1, from coordinate 6,395 downwards.
TACGAGGGCCGGGTGGAGGCTGGCCAGGTATGACTTGAGGAGATGCTCGGCAGCGATCCCGGCGTGGTGGACCGCCAGGTCATGGGACGACGGGCCTTCGGCGAGCGCGGCGAAGGCCGCGATCATCCATTTGCGCGAAGAGAGCTTGAGTCGTTCAGAGTCCATGGCCAGGACACTAGGCGGCTGGAGCAAACCCATGGTCGGAATTTCGGTGGCGCTCAGTAGTGCCACCGGCGACATGTCCGCTTCTGCCCCAGCGCCGAGCAGGTCGAGGTCTCAACGGCAGCCGTTCTCGCAGTCCGGACCGTGTTCGGGCAGGAGAACCAGGCCGCGGATTGAACTTGCTCGCCGCCTGTCAGCTCTGCCATCTGCGGATTGATCACGGGTACCACCGGGTCACCCGCTCTCTCACCCTCGCCGCTCGCGCGGCCGCCGCCGGACAGCTCGGCCTCCTCCCCGAGACCACGCTCACCCGGACCGAGCCGCCCACCCCGCCGCGCCCCACCCGGGGCCGCACCCCCGCGGCCGCGCTCCACCAGCTGCCCTTCCCCGACCCCGAACAGGAGCCGAAACCCGTGGCCCGAATCAGCGTGAAGATCGCCCCGTTCCACCCGGACGGCACCGAATGCACCCACGCCGTGCGGCCCTCCGGCAAGCCCCGCGACGCCGACTCCGGCTGCACCGGCCGCCGCAACTACACCGTGGTGTGCAGCGGCTGCGGCCCGGTCGGCGAGCCCCACGGCCTCCGCGTCCTCGCCGAACCGGCGCAGAGCGCGCACCGCGACAGCCACAAGGCCGCGCTCACCCCGGCCACCCGCTGACCCCCACCCGCCCGGCCGCCGGGACCAATTGGTCCCGGCGGCCCCGGCGAATGTGAGGGCCGATGCCCACCACCGTCTTCGACCAGTTCACCCGCCGCACCGCCGACGTCACCGCCCAGCTCACCACCCTCGGCATTCCGCTTACCGCGCCGGCCCCGCCGCCCACCGACCTCAACCCCACCGACCCGTGGGCCAGCAGCTACGCCGTGCCGGTCGACCGCTCTACCCTCGCCTGTGCACCGCCGTCCAGATGCTCGCCGACCACCACGACACCGGTATCGACCGCCAGGTCCTCGCCGCTGACGCGCTGCTGCGCGAGCTCGGCGTCCGCGGCCTCGCCCAGCTCCACTCCGACCTCCACCACAGCGCCCCCATCGACTACCGCTTCACCCGCTGCCCGTACTGCTCCGGCATCGGCGAGGACCCCACCCGGCCGGACTGCCAGGACCTCGGCTGCGCGCCGTGGCACGAGTTCGCCGGACACGATCACCTCTGCCCGGTCTGCCACGGCGACGACTACCAGCCCCAGTGGCTCGCCGAAGAGCACATGACCGAGCTGGAGGAGCTGCTCGCCGACGCCATCGAGGAGCGCGCAGAGCGCGCCTCGCTCCGCTACCGGATCCGGACGCGGCTGCACCGCCGGACGGTGCGCACGTGACGGCCCGCTACCGACGCTGCGGACACGGCACCGGCCCCCTGCACCCCGGCGACCAGAAGGCCGTCGCGGAGTTCACCGCCATGCTCGCCGCCCGCCAGAGGCCGGCACCCTGGACCGGCCGCGGCGACGTCGCCGTACGGATCGGCGAGCGCGGCCTGGAACGCGGACGCCCTCTCCCCGATCAGCAGCCCGACGCCGACCCCCTCACCCTGTTCCTCATCCACCCCGACACCGAGACCGCCGTCACCGGCACACTCCACTGCGCCAGGACCCGAATTCACGGCGCCTGGACGACGGCGTACCGGCTCCTCACCCACACCCACGCCGGGCGCAACCTCCCACCCGGCATTGACCTGAGCGCCTGAGTACACGAAGCGGCCTCCGCCATCCGGACCTCGATCCGGGCGGCGGGGGCCGCCTTTTGCGTTTCCGGACCGGTCAGCCCTTGGTTGGTTTTACGGCCGTAAAACTCGCTGTGCGGGGACTGCTCGATGCGGCAGCCAGCTCGTCGCCTGACTCGCTCGGTTTTACGGCCGTAAAACCACGGCGCTCCGCACGCCCTGCTGGACGCCTTCTGATCATCTGAGAGGATGCTTCCCGTCCATCCGAAGTACCGGGTTCCCGGGAAGTAGTCGGAGAGCAGTACATGCCCTACATCACCGTGCTCTTGAACCGTAAGGGCGGGGTCGGCAAGTCACTCTTGTCGGTCAACCTCGCTGCGGTCTACGCAGAAATCCTCGGCTGCGATGCCGTCGACGCCGAGACTGCAGGCGACGGCCCGTCCGTAGCGGTCGTCTCAATAGACCCCCAAGGCACCAGCATCGAACACGCCGAGAAGGTAAGGAAGGCCGGCAGGCCAGTCCCCTTCCGCGTGGTCGACGCAAGCCAGAGCCTCGACAAGCTGCGCCGTCTGCGCAGCGCCAAGGCCGACATCATCATCGTCGACACCCCCGGCTTCATGCCGCTGAAGGCAGACGACGACGAAGACGAGTCCATCGACCCTCTCGGTGACGGAACCACTGGAGACGCACTCCGGGCGGTCCTCGACGTCGCCGATGACGTCATCGTCCCCCTTGAAGCCGAAGGATCGGCCTTCACCCCGACCAAGGTCACCGTCGAGCGCGTCCTTGTTCCCCGCCAGATCCCCTACGGGGTCGTCGTCAACAACTGGGACCCCCGCGACGGCACCGCGGACCGCGACCGCACCATCAGCCTTGTCCAGCGAAGGGGCTGGGAGCTCTACAACGCCACCGTCCGCCACTACAAGCCGCACACCCGCGGCATCACCAACGGGCGATTCTGCACCCAGTACGAGTCCAACCACATCGCCACCAAGGCCAAGCAGGACTTCGTCTCCCTCGCCTTGGAGCACCAGCTCCGCCGCCAGAAGTACGCGGGGGGCCGATAGATGGCCAAGCGCGACGAGTTCGACGACTTCTTCGGCGATGAAAATGACGCCCCAGTCGTCGACACCCGAGCCGACGGCCGACTGCTCCGTGTACCGCTCGGCCGGCTTGCCCCCAACCTGGTCAACCCGCGTACAGACTTCGGCACCGAAGCCGAGCTGATCGACCTCGGGAAGAGCCTGCTGCGCCGCCAGATCCAGGCGTGTCCCGCCGTCAGCCGCAGCGCCTACCTGAAGCTGTGGCCCGACCACGCGGACCACATCGGCGACGTCGACTACGTCCTCGTCACTGGTGAGCGTCGATACCGTGGCGCCACGGCCGCCGGCAGCCCCAGCCTGAACTGCGTTGTCGATGACGGGCTGGCCAAGGACCGCAAGACGTTCATGGAAGCCGTGGTCTCCGAGAACGTCGATCGGCAGAACTTCAACCCCATCGAAGAGGCGTACGCCGTCCAGTCCCTCGTGGCCGAGTTCGGCTCCAACCGCGCCGTAGCCCAGCACTTCGAGCGGGTCGACGGATGGGTCACTCAGCGCATCCTCCTCACCCACCTGGCGCCCGAGGCTCAGGACCTGGTGCGGAAGAAGTCCATGCCGCTCGATGCCGCGCGGTCACTGGGCAAGCTGGCCAGGGACAACGACTGGAGCGGCCCGCAACAGCTGGCATGGTGGCAAGACGAGCAGAAGCAGCGCACGGCAGCCTCTGCTGAGCGGTCGGCCGCGAAGAAGGCCGCCAAGGCGCCTGTCGTTGCCAAGCCGCTGCCGAGTGGGCCGCCTGCCGGGGCGAGTGAGAAGGGGGCCGATCTGTTTTACGGCCGTAAAACGGATATGGCCGACCGGGCACCGGGAGAGCCGACAGGCACGGAGGAGGAGCCGCTGCCGAACGCATCGGGGGAGGGCGTTCCATCCGTTCCCGGGCAGGCCAACCCAACCGAAGCGACAACGGGGGGAGGGGGCCAGCCGCTCAAGCTGTTCCCCTACAAGGACGGTGTCGAAGCGGCGCAATTCCTGATCCTCAAGATGCCGACTGACGAGTTCGACAAGATGCTGGATCTGCTCAACAAGCACAGAGAACACCAGGCTGTGTCTGCTGGATAGCCCACCCGGCTCGCGCGTTCCCACCAGAAACGGCGGCGGCCCCCACCCTCTGCGGGTGGGGGCCGCCGCCCTGTCTGCGGTCCTCGTACGGCGGCTGGCATGCCCGGCCGCTGGTCAGCTCTGGAACTCGGTGCTCTTCACGCCGTAGAAGGTGGGCTTCGCGGGCCGGACCTCGGACTGCGCCATGCTGTCGGCGAGCGGGGCGAACGTCTGGCAGCCTTGACGCTGGGACTGTGGCCGCGGGGACCGGGAAGTCATCGACACATCCGGACCGACGCCATACGACCGGTCCGGGACGCTCCCGGACCGGTCCCACCATACGAATCAACGACCCGCGAAGTACGGGACTAGAACCGTGTCGACCAAGATCACTGTCAGGCGGCGGTCAGGCGGCGCAGCCGTACTTCTTGGCGAGCTTGGTGGCGGCCTCCTGCACCACGGCCGCATTGTTGCGGATCGCGGGGGCGTCCCGGTCGACGAGGTCCTTCTCCTCCTCTTCCCCTTTTTTAGCGGGCGTCATGAGCGTCACCGTGATGTTCGGCGCGGTCGAGCCCATGCGGGCAGCACAGCCGGCGGGCAGGTTGGCCTCGGCCTGGTCGGGAAGCGCCCAGCCGGTGAAGCCGGGGCCGAGGGGGACGGAGTTCTTGGGCTTGTAGTGAGGGTCGTTCCGGTTGTCTTCGATGATCAGGGTGTAGACCCCTCGGGGGTAGTCGCTGTCCGCGTTGGCGCGCAGCACCTGGCACCCCTTGAACACCGCGTGATCGGTGCTCTTGCCCTTGCTCTCCCACTCCTCCGTGCTGACCTCCCCCCCTTTGCCGTCGTCGATCAGTTCCGCCGTCTGCCGGCTGAGCGCCCCATGACACAGCGTCTGCGGTAGCGGCGGCTTCTCGTCGTCAGGCCAGAAGCTCGCCGTCACGACGGCCACCCCGGCGGCGCCGAGCGCGATGGTCAGCGGCAGCCACTTCTTGTTCATCGGTACCCCTCGGAGGACGACGGCGGTCGCTGCGGTACCCCGCATCACGCTGCCGACGACGGACCGGCTCGTAGCTTTCTGCCGTCGTCGGCGAAATCCAGTGAGGGGTGAATCCACTCGCTTGAGCGGGGCGGTTCACGGGGGAAGGACGCTGCCCTGTCGCCGAGGTTCCCCGGGCACGTGGCTGGTGTTGGCTGCGGTGCGAAACGGTTCTGCGGTGTCCGGTCGGCGGCCACAGGTCGGACGGATGCCGCCGCAAGGGTCTGCTTCGTGGCGGCGGCGCAGGCTGCGCCTTCTCGCAGTGAAGCCTGAGGGCTCAGTGCTTCCCTTCCTCGTGGGCGTTGCGGGCGCTGTTTTCTACTTTGGCGAGCAGTTCCTGCCGGGTTGGCTCGTCCATGGTGCGGGCCTGGGCCCAGGTGCGGGCCATGTCAACGCCCTGGGTATGCAGGCGTTCCGCGCGTTGCTTCTCGGGGGTGTTCTTGAGTTCCTGGAGCCACGTGGCGGTGAGGCGACCGGCCGACTCCGCCTGGTCCGCCTGTTCGCTGATCAGACGCTCCAAGACCGTGGTGTGCCATTTCCGGGCCTCTTGGGCGTCCTGGCTTACGGCTGCGTCGGCGATGCCGTCCAGGATGCCGAGTGCGCGGGCGTTCTTTGTCGGCGCCAGCGAGAGATCTACGCCGGTCGCGTCCGCAGGGACGGCTGCAAGCTGTCCAGCTGCGGTGTGGGTCTCTGCCATGCGCAGCAGGGCGTATGCCTGGGGGTCCACCGCCACAGCGCGCAGAGTTTTTGTGAGCACGCTGTTCCAAACCGACAGGTGGTAAGTTCCCCCGGCTTTCCAGGGCGACTTGTTGTCGCCTGCGTTCGCTATGTACTCGTTGTCAAGACCGGCGAGCATCTCATGTACATCGGGGGCGTAGCCGGCTAGGGCAGTGGCAAGGGGCACCCTCAATGCGGGGTCGAGCTCGATTTTCTGCGACTGCACCCAGCCGAGCGCAAAGATGACGTCCTTCATCGCCTGCGCCTGCTCCTGGGTGTGATGCCCCGGTTGGCTGCCCGCAGTCGCCTTTACGATCGCCTCTCCGAGTGCCGCGCAGCTGATGCCGGGGTGGACAGCAGCCCCCACTGCTTTCTGTACGCTCGCGTTCTCGGCCAGGCCATTGCAGGGTGGGGACGTCTCACGCCCGAGGAGGAACCAGGCCCCGAATGCGCCCAGCAGCGCCAGGCATACTCCTGCCCCGGCCCACGCTTTCACTGGAACGGCTCGGCGTCCCGTGCTCCCCGTCATCGACGTCCCCACTTTGCTCTCTCGCTGCCCGGTCAGTTGGTCGTGTCGGTCAGGTACTTAGAGCCGGTAACAGGATCTTGTTGAGATGTGCTGGTCGGGCGTAACCGGTGCGATGATTCGGCCGTTCGTGGTGGTGTGAGTACTCGGCCGTGGATCGT
>NZ_JNZY01000020.1 GCF_000717655.1 Streptomyces katrae | reverse complement strand
GCCTATGCCCAGCCCCAGACGGCCGCCGGACGCCAAACCGGGCGGAGCGCGTAGCGATTTGGGGCGTCCACGGCCCGAGCGGCACCCCAGCGTCATCTCTTCGCTGTCTGGTGCAGGTTGACCCCACCCAGACCCGGAAAGGGTGCCCATGGGCCCTTGAGGGAGGCGTTCCCCTCCCCGCGGCCCCGTCGCCGGCCCGGGTCGGTGGTCCCGGGGCATGGGGTGCGGATAGACAGGAGCCCCTGCTCGGCATCTCTGATCTGGGCTGGTCGGAACATGAACCCCCGGCCATTCCTTCGGGGGCTTCCCGGCAGTCTGTTGTCTTTCCGGGGCGGGTCGGTCAAGGGTGGCCGAAGGCCATCGCGAAGCGACGCGACGACGAAGGAGGAGCGCCCTTGAGGGACCGGCACGACACGGAAGGACAGTGGACTGACGGGACACCCCCGGACACACACCGACACCGAGTCGGCAGACCCCGCCCCCGGCCCCCGATCCACTCTCCCGACCCCGAGCACACAGGCCCCGCCCCCAAGGCCCCAGCTCGCCTTAGCGACCCCGAGCACACAGACCCCGCCCCCGAACCCGCGCGACCCGCTCTCCCGACGCCGATTGCGCGGACCCCGCCCCCCGACGTCCCGATCCGCTCTCCCGGCGCCGATGCGCGAACCCGCCCCCGGCGTCCCCATCCGCTCCCCCGACCCCGCTCGCGCGGCCGCGGCGTCCCGGCCGGCCTCCGGTGCCGAGTCCGAGGGGCCCCACCCCCGGGATCCCGTCGGCCCCTCCGACGCCGAACGCCCACCCCCGCCCCCGGCACCCCGCCCGCCGTCCCCGGTGCCGAGTCGGCAGCCCCCGCCCTACACCGCCGACTCCGGGGCGATGCGGCTGCGGACCGCCGACTGGACGTCCTCTTCCTCCGCCGGGTCCGACGCAAGCCTGCGGAGCCTCGGCGCTACGCGGGCGTCCGCCGTTTCCGCGTGGCGGGCCGCCACCTCGCGGGTGGTCTCCTCGCAGTCCCAGAGGCATTCGACGGCGAAGCCCGCCGCGAACGACGGGTCCGTGCTGGCCAGGGCGCGCGCCGCGCGCCCGCGCAGGTGGGACGAGGCCGTCTCGCGGTAGATGTGGCGCAGCACCGGTGCCGCGCAGCCGATGGAGAGCCGGCCCGCTCCGTCGACCAGGGCGAACAGCCGCTGGGCGTCCGGACCGCAGCCGCGGACGGTGGAGCGGAGGGCGCCCAGGACGAGTCCGGCGTCCTCGGCTGCGCCACGGGCGGCCAGGAGGGCGGCTGCGGCCGCGCCCAGCACGTCGGGCCGGTGGACCCACTGCCGGGCCCGGTCGACGGCCGCGGGGCCGCACATGCGCTCGTAGGCGGCCACGGCGGGCTCGTCCCCGGCGGCTTCGATGAGGTCCAGCACGGCCGGGTTCTCCGGCTCGGCGAGGACCAGGTGGTGCAGGGCGGTGGCCCGGGCGGCCTCGCCCGCGGCGCCGGCGGCGGCGGCGAGGATCGCGGAGCGGTCCTCGGGTGCGGCGACGGCGGCGAGACAGCGTGCGGCGGGCACGTGCAGCGGGGTGCCGCGGCGCAGCCCGTCGGCGGCCCAGTCGAAGACGGCCTGTACGCCCCAGCCGGGCCGGGGGCCGTTGGGGGTGAGCTGGCGCTGCCAGCGGTCGAAGGAGCCTTGCTGGCGGGCCGCGCGCAGGCGGTCGCCGTACTCGGGTGACTCTTCCCACAGGCACCACGGCCGGGGCTCGTAAGCGTCGCGGACGGCGGCGGCCAGCCGCGCCTCGCCCTCGGCGGTGGCCGGGAATCTGGCGAGGACGGGCGTGACGAGGCTGCGCAGCCCCTCGTCGTCGTCGCGCAGGGCGAGCTCGTCGAGGGCCCAGGCCCAGTTGGAGCCGGAGGCGGCGTAGCGGCGCAGCAGCATGAGCGCGTCGTCGCGGCCGTACGAGGCCAGGTGGCCCAGGACGGACAGGGCGAGGCCGGTCCGGTGGTCCGTGTCGTCGACGAGGTCGTCGGCGCTGAAGAGGTGGCTCTCGATCTCGCCGAGGGGGCCGTCGAGGTCCAGGTACAGGCGCGCGTAGTACAGCGAGCGGTTCTCGACCTGCCAGTCCTGGCGCGGATCGCTGACCACGCACTGGTTGAGGGCCGCGAGGGCCTCCGTGCGGGGCGCCGCAAGGGCGTGCAGCGTGCCGTCGCCGCGGCCCCGCTGGAGGAGCCCGAGCAGGGTGCCGCTTGGCGCTATGACTGGTTCGAACATGGGAATGGCCTCAAATCAAGCTGGGGACGCAACCGGGAATCGGGATTCACAGGGCCGCGTAACAGCATGTGAGGACGTTCGCCGTCATGTTCCGCTCGATGTAGACCATTGCCTTCTCACTCTCGTCGGTGCTTCGCGACCAGGACGGCCGGTCTGCGCAGGGGGTGGGTACGGACACCCTTCGTGTCCTGCCCGCTCCTGCCCGTCCGCCGTGTTCGCAAATCGAATCCGACGCCATGATGACCCAGCCGGTTTGTGCGCCGCGACCACATTTACGGCCGCCGTGATCAACCCGTGAGGTGGGGGACCGGTCGGACCGTGCCAGGTCACGGGCAAAAACGGACTAGTTGGCTCCGAAGAGTTCCAGCAGGTCCGCCTTGGCGAACATGCGGGCGGTGTCCAGGGCGGAGGGGGTTCCGGCCGTCGGGTCTGCGCCTCCGGCGAGCAGGGCGCGGATGACGGCTTCCTCGCCCTTGAAGACGGCGCCGGCGAGCGGGGTCTGGCCCCGGTCGTTGGCGCGGTCGGCCTCGGCGCCGCGGGCCAGCAGGGCCGTGACGGTGGCGGCGTGGCCGTGGTACGCGGCCAGCATGACGAGGGTGTCACCGCGGTCGTTGGTGAGGTTGGCCGGGACTCCGGCGTCGAGGTACGCGGTGAGCGTCTCGGTCTCGCCCTGGCGGGCGAGGTCGAAGATCTTGGTGGCCAGTTCGATGACGTCCTCGTCGGGAGCGCCCTGGGAGCCGCCCTCGGTGGGCTCGTGCTCGCTCATCTGTCGTACCGCCTTTCACTCGCTGTCGGCATGTGGTTCCCCAGGCCGGCGGGCAGGGGGGCGTACGGCGCTGCGGCCGTACGGGTGAATCGCCAGAGTAGCGCCCGGACCTGCACATACGGGGGCCGGACCTGAGGCAAGGATCCCCGTTGGCGCTGGTGGGGGCCGGGCCGGGCCGGTTGGCCCTGCTCGGCGCCGGACGCGCCAGCCGGGCTGCGCCGGTCAAGTGAAAAAAGCCCACGTTCACCCGTATGCACCTTTTATCGCATTGATACTTCCTGTGAGCCTGGAACAACTGATGGTGACTGTCCCCACCCACCAGGAGAACCTCTCATGATCCTGTCCATCTCAGGCGTCGTCCTGCTCGGCATCATCGCCTTCCTCTTCTTCAAGAAGGACGGGATGAAGCTGTCCCACGCGTTCGTCTGTGCGCTGTTCGGCTTCTTCCTCGCCGGCTCCGCCATCGCGCCGAGCATCACGGCGAGCACCGCGAGCCTCGCGAGCCTGCTCGGCGGGATCAAGCTGTAGCGGGTTGCCCGGCGGATCAGGCCCTCCCCGCCCCCGACCACACCGTCCCGCTCCACCCCAACTCCAGGAGACGCCCGTGGCCCGGCGCCCACTCCCCCGCATCCTCAGCAGCGGCACCACGTCGCTGGCCCGGGGCCGCGACCTTGCTCGCACGGCCGCCGACAGTGCCACGGACGTCCTCCATCCGCTCCTCGTCATCGGGCGCGGCCTGCGCGTCCTGGCCTCGGCCGGGCGGCGCAAGTGGACGCAGACCCCCGGGGACAAGCGTGGTCCCGCGCTGTTCCTGGGAGCCGCCTGCGTCCTCGTGGTCGCGCTCGTCCCGTACGGGCCCCTCGCCGCCCTGATCACCCTGATGGCGGCGGCGGCCTGGCAGGGGCGCGACCGGACGCCGGTGAAGACCGGGCCCAGCGACGCCGAGACCGAACGGCTCGGGTCCCTCTACGAGGCGCTCGTGCCGTACTTCTCCACCCCAGAGGACCCGAGCCCGCTCTTCGCCCACGGCGGCGAGTGGGACAAGGCGTTCAGCGACTACGCCTTCGACGACGCGGGCCGCATCACCCGGCTCCGGATCCGCTACCCCGCCTACTTCACCGACGGCGAGGCCGCCTCGCGGGCCCGGATCGAGGCCTTGCTGCACGCCAAGTCCGGGCGCGGCCGGGAGTACCTCTTCGACTGGGACGAGGAGGGCAACCAGCTCGACCTGACGGTGCTCACGGCGCTGCCGACGGGCATCGCCGCCCAGCCGTTCATCACCTCTCCCGGCGAGACCGTGCTCGGCTTCACCGACGCCGGCAGCGTGCAGCGCACCCTGCCGGTCCTGGAGGACGACGAGCCGCGCGACGTGCCGCCGGTGATCTGGCGCACCGGCCCCCGCTCCACCGAGCCGCACCTGCTGGCCGTCGGCCAGCCCGGCAGCGGCACCTCGACCCTGCTGCGCTCGATCGCCCTGCAGGCCCTGCAGCACGGGGGCGAGGTGCTGGTCGTCGAGGGCGGCGGCAGCGGGGAGTTCTCCTGCCTGTCCGGGCGGACGGGCGTGCTGGCCGTGGAGTGCGGTCCGGCCGGGGCGCTGGCCACCCTGGAGTGGGCCGCACGCGAGACCGAACGGCGGCTGATCGCCGCTCACCGGGCCCGCGAGGCCGGCCGCCCCGCGCCCGAGGACACCCGGCGGCCGCTGTGGATCCTGCTGGACCGGCCCAGCGTGCTCGCGCACCTCGCGGCGGCCGACGGGAGCCCCGACCCCCTCGCCCGGCTCCAGGTGCCGCTGCGGCACGGGCGCACCGCGCACATCACGGTCGTGGTGGCCGAGCAGTTCGACCAACTGGAGCTGCTGAACGACGCCGTCTGGCAGCACACCCGGGCCCGGGTCGTGCTCGGGGCCGCCGCGATCCAGCAGATCACCGACGTACTGGGACTGCCGCCGCACACCACTCCGACGGCCCAGGTGCCGCCGGGGCGCGGGTACGCGCGGCTCGGCGCGGGTCCCGTGCACCGCTTGCAGGTGCCCGCCACGCCGGACCCGTACGACGACGCCACGCACCCGGCGCACCGGCATGCGGTGCAGGAGCTGCTGCCCGGCCGGCAGTTGCCGGCCCCGGGCGGGCCGGGCCGCGTGACGCTGTCGAAGCCGCTGCACATCGTCCAGTCGCCGGCCCGGGCGCAGGACCCGTCGGCCGACGCCGAGGCGGTCGAGGAGGCCCCGGCCGAGGCCCCGCCGGCCCGCGGCCCCTGGCCCGTCGGCCCCTGAGCCCTGAACCGCTGCGCCCGCCGTCCCCCGGGTCCTACGCGACGAACGTGCGCGGGGGTTCGGCGCCGCTGCCGCCCGCGCCCGTGCCCACCAGGCGGGCGGCCGCCGCGAGGCGGACCGCGGCCTCCTCGGCCACCGGCCCGCCGACGGTGAACGGCAGCCGGACATAGCCCTCGAAGGCCCCGTCGACGCCGAACCGCGGCCCCGAGGGGACCCGTACGCCGACCCGCTCCCCCACCTCGGCCAGCCGGGAGCCGGACAGGCCGCCGGCGCGGGCCCACAGGGTCAGCCCGCCCTGCGGCACCTCGAACTCCCAGTCGGGCAGCTCCCGGCGCACCGCGGAGACGAGCGCGTCCCGGTTCTCGCGGGCCTGGTCGCGGCGGATCTCCACGGCCTCCGCCCAGCCGCCGGTCCGCATCAGCCAGTTGACCGCGAGCTGCTCGAGCACCGGTGTGCCGAGGTCGGCGTACGCGCGCGCCGCGACCAGGCTGCGGATGACGTCGGGCGCCGCGCGGACCCAGCCGATCCGCATGCCGGCCCAGAAGGCCTTGCTGGCGGAGCCGACGGTGATCACGGTGGAGCCGGCCGGGTCGAAGGAGCAGACCGCGCGGGGCATCTCCAGCGCCGGGTCCAGCTGGAGCTCGGCCATGGTCTCGTCGGCGACGAGTACGGTGCCGGCCGAGCGGGCGGCCTCCACCATGGCGCGGCGCTGCTCGTCCGAGGCCAGCGCGCCGGTGGGGTTGTGGAAGTCGGCGACGACATAGGCGAGGCGGGGCGCGGCGTCGCGCAGTACCTGGCGCCACACGGTCATGTCCCAGCCGGCCAGGCCGTCGGCCATCGCGACGGGCACGAGCCGGACGCCGGCGGCGCGCATGAGCTGGAGGATGTTGGCGTAGGAGGGGGATTCGACGGCGATCCGCTCTCCGCGGCCGGCGAAGAGGCTGCAGATGGCGTCGATGGCGCCCATCGCGCCGGTGGTGACCATGATCTGCTCGGGCATCGTGGGGATGCCGCGCTCGGTGTAGCGGTCGGCGAGCATCCGCCGCAGGGCGGGCAGCCCGGCGGGGTAGTCCCCGTGGGTGTGCGCGTACGGGGGGAGCTCTTCGAGGGCGCCCTGCACGGCCTTGGTGAGCCAGGGCTCGGGGGCCGGGAGCGCGGCGCAGCCGAGGTCGATCATCGAGCCGAGGGACTCGGGCGGCAGCGGTTCCAGCCCCCGGGCGGGCAGCGGGTTCCCGGCCGGTACGGAGGTCCAGCTGCCGGCGCCGCGCCGGGACTCCAGGAAGCCCTCCCCGCGCAGGGCCTCGTACGCGGCGGCGACGGTGGTGCGGGAGAGGGAGAGGGAGACGGCGAGCTCCCGTTCGGCGGGCAGCCGGGCGGCGACGGGGACGCGGCCTTCGAGGACGAGCAGCCGGATGCCGTCGGCGAGGCTGCGGTAGGCGGGCAGCTTCCGCGCCCCGGGGACACCGGGCCGCTCCTGCTGGGAGGTGATGAGACGGGCGAGCTGTGCGGCACCCACCGCCGAGGTCCACTCTGCCATGCTGTCCGGTCCACCTTTATCGAATTGGCCCCGCCCGCACCCCGGGCGCGGCCGGTATTGGATTGCTTCCGCCCCCACAGCCTGTCACGCCGCGGTCCACCCGGACCAGTAGCGGTGCGGCGTTCACCACGCAGCCATCCGGCCGCTCCCTCCCCACCGGTGACACCGTGCATACTGCGGCGGGTGACGCACGTACGCCTTCGCCATCCGTATCTGGACCACCCCGCTCCGATCCCCTTCGCGCATCGGGGAGGTGCCGCGGACGGGCTGGAGAACACCGCCGCGGCCTTCCGGCGGGCCGCCGAGGCGGGCTACCGGTACTTCGAGACGGATGTGCATGCCACCGCCGACGGGAAGCTCGTCGCGTTCCACGACTCCACGCTCGACCGGGTCACCGACGGGCAGGGCCGGATCGCCGAGCTGACCTGGAGCAAGGTCAGCGAGGTCCGGGTGGCGGGCACCGAGCCGCTGTCGCTGTTCGAGGAGCTCCTGGAGGAGTTCCCCGACGCCCGCTGGAACATCGACATCAAGTCCGAGTCGGCCCTGCATCCGCTGGTCAATCTGATCGCCCGGGCGGGCGTCTGGGACCGGGTGTGCGTGGGCTCCTTCTCGGAGAGCCGGGTGGCGCGCGCGCAGAAGACCGCCGGACCCCGGCTGGCGACCTCGTACGGGGTGCGCGGGGTGCTCGGGCTGCGGCTGCGCTCGTACGCGATCCCGGCGGCGCTGCGGGCCGGGGCGGTGGCGGCGCAGGTTCCGGAGACGCAGGCGGGCGTCCGCGTGGTCGACCGGCGGTTCGTGCGCGCGGCGCACGAGCGGGGACTCCAGGTGCACGTCTGGACCGTGAACGAACCGGAACGCATGGAGGCTCTCCTGGACCTGGGAGTCGATGGCATCATGACCGACCGGATCGACATCTTGCGCACGGTGCTGGACCGGCGCGGGGCCTGGGCCTGACGGGCCCGTACGGCCGCCGTGCGGATCCGGTGGGCCGTGCGGTACGGGGACCAGCGAGGGGGCACCTATGAGTGCGCAGACCATGGATGAAGCGGAACCGGGGGCCGAGGACGGCAGAGCCGGCGCGGCCGCGCGCAAGCGCGAGCAGCGGGGCTGGTACTTCTACGACTTCGCGGTCTCGGTGTACTCGGCGAGCGTGCTGACCGTGTTCCTCGGGCCCTACCTGACCTCGGTGGCCGAGGCCGCCGCGAAGGCGCAGGGCACCCCCGGGTTCGTGCACCCGTTGGGCATTCCGGTGCGGGTCGGGTCGTTCTTCGCCTACTCGGTCTCGGCGTCGGTGATCCTCGCCCTGCTGCTCATGCCGCTGGTCGGGGCCGTCGCCGACCGGACCGGCCGGAAGAAGCCGCTGCTCGCGGTGGCGGCGTACACGGGCGCCGCGGCCACCGCCGGAATGTTCTTCCTGGGCGGCGAGCGCTACCTGCTGGGCGGGCTGCTGTTGATCGTGGCGAACGCCGCGCTCTCGGTCTCGATGGTGCTCTACAACGCCTACCTGCCGCAGATCTCCACCCCGGACGAGCGGGACGCGGTGTCCTCGCGGGGCTGGGCCTTCGGCTACACGGCGGGCTCGCTGATGCTCGTGGTCAACCTGGTGCTCTACCTGGGCCACGACTCCTTCGGGCTCAGCGAGGGCGAAGCGGTACGGATCTGCCTGGCCTCGGCGGGCCTGTGGTGGGGGGCCTTCGCGATCGTCCCGCTGCGCCGGCTGCGGGACCGCGCCGTGGTGCGTGAGCCCGGGGCGGCACCGGCGGTGAGTGGCTGGAAGCAGCTCGTCGCCACGCTGAAGGACATGCGGCGCTACCCGCTGACCCTGTCGTTCCTGCTCGCCTATCTGATCTACAACGACGGCGTGCAGACGGTGATCTCGCAGGCCTCGATCTACGGCAAGCAGGAGCTCGAGCTCGAGCAGTCCACGCTGATCGCGGCGGTGCTGCTGGTGCAGGTGCTGGCCGTGGCGGGCGCCCTTGGCATGGGTCGGCTGGCCGTGATCTACGGCGCGAAGCGGACGATCCTCGGCTCGCTGGCGGCGTGGGCGCTGACGCTGGCGGCGGGGTACTTCCTGCCGGCCCGGACGCCGGTGTGGTTCTTCGCCCTCGCCTCGATGATCGGACTGGTGCTGGGCGGCAGCCAGGCGCTGTCGCGCTCGCTGTTCTCGCACCTGGTGCCGGCGGGCAAGGAGGCCGAGTACTTCTCCGCGTACGAGATGAGCGACCGCGGGCTGAGCTGGATCGGACCGCTGGTGTTCGGCCTGACGTACCAGGTCACGGGCAGCTACCGGGACGCGATCATCTCGTTGGTGGTGTTCTTCGCACTGGGTTTCGTGCTGCTGGCACGGGTGCCGGTGCGGCGCGCGGTGGAGGCGGCGGGGAATCCTGTTCCCGAGCGGATCTGAGCGGATCCGGCGGGCGCTCCGGCAGCGGATCCGGCCCGGATCTTCATACGAATTCCGAACGGATTTCGACGTTGAAGCGAAGGGCCGGTAGTGTACGCCTTTGGCCTGCCAGCGGGACCGTTACTGCGCGCTGAAGAAGTGAAGACGTTGGGTGACATCTGCTGCCAGATGTGACAAAACGGGCACTGGTGGGTACAACAAGGGGCGGCACGACGGGCGACGCATCACCCGGAGCGGGAATCTATACCGCCGACCGGACGTTGACCGGATGACGACGACAGCGACACCTGTCCTGTGGGCGACAAGCCCGGGAGGCACGATTCATGAGTGAGCGAGCTCTCCGCGGTACGCGGCTCGTGGTTACCAGCTACGAGACGGACCGCGGCATCGATCTGGCCCCGCGCCAGGCGGTGGAGTACGCATGCCAGAACGGACATCGATTTGAGATGCCGTTCTCGGTTGAGGCAGAGATTCCGCCGGAGTGGGAGTGCAAGGCGTGCGGCGCCATGGCACTCCTGGTTGACGGGGACGGGCCCGAAGAGAAGAAGGGCAAGCCTGCGCGAACGCACTGGGACATGCTCATGGAGCGGCGCACCCGCGAGGAACTGGAGGAGGTGCTGGCCGAGAGGCTGGCGGTCCTGCGTTCCGGCGCCATGAACATTGCCGTGCATCCGCGGGACAGCCGCAAGTCCGCCTGACAGCCGGACACGGAGAACGAAGCCGAGGGCCCCTGCCACGAACTGTGGCAGGGGCCCTCGGCTTCGTTCGTTTGCGGTCCGGCTGCGCCGGACGCCGGTACGGCCTGTGCCCTAAGGGGCTCAGGGCGCCAGCGGAGGCCGGTACCCGGCGTCCGGGCCCGGCTGCCGGGGCTCGTCCTCGCGGATGACCTCGCCCTGGACGACCTTGCCGTCGGGGTAGTGGATGCGGGCCTGCCGGAAGGCGTCACCGAAACTGCCGGCCGGGCCCGTGGCCATCTTGCGCTCCAGGGAGCCCGCGACCCGGCGGCCGATCCACGCCCGGACGGGCGGGAGCAGGCAGAGCAGGCCGACCACGTCGGAGACGAGGCCCGGCAGGATCAGGAGCAGGCCGGCCAGCATCGTGAGGCCGTTGCCACTGCCCGGCTGCTGCGGGGTGGGCTGCTGGCCGTGCTGAGCCTGCTGGAAGGTGGTCGTCAGGTTTTTGAAGGCACGCCGCCCCGCCCGCTTGATGACCACGACGCCGAGCACGATTCCACCCGCGAGCAGCGCGGCGACGGTCAGCCCGCCGGCCGCGCCCGCGACCAGGCTGAGCAGCCAGATCTCCAGGATCAGCCAGGCGGCGACCGCCAAGGGGAGGAACGTGCGGGCGCGCGAGCGCCGCCGGGGAGCCGTCGAGAGGGGAACGCCGGTCGTCATGACACCCAGTGTGCCTGGGGCGGCGTAAAAGCGACCTCAGCCGGAGGTACCGGACATCCCCTAAGGGGTACCGGGCACCTGTCAGTCGCGGTTTCCGCCCTTGTCCGTGCCCTTGTCCGTGCCCTTGTCCGTGCCGTTGTCCGTGCCCTTGTCCGTGCCTTTGGGCTTGTCCTGGCCGGTCAGCTTCGCCGCGTGGGCCTTGAGCCCCCACTGGGTGACCCGCCACAGGGCCTCCACGACGATGTCCCTGCTCATCTTGCTGTCGCCGAACTCACGCTCGACGAACGTGATGGGCACCTCGACGACGCGGAAGCCCTCGCGCACGGCCCGGCGGGCCAGGTCGACCTGGAAGCAGTAGCCCGCAGAGGCCACCTCATCGAGGCCAAGACCCTCCAGGGTCTCGCGGCGGAAGGCGCGGTAGCCGCCCGTCACGTCGCGGATCGGGACGTCGAGCATCAGCCGCGAGTACGTCGAGCCGCCGCGGGAGAGGAACTCGCGGCTCTTGGGCCAGTTGACCACCCGGCCGCCCGGCACCCAGCGCGAGCCCAGCACGAGGTCGGCGCCGGCCAGCGCGGTGAGCAGCCGCGGCAGCTCCTCCGGCTGGTGGGAGCCGTCGGCGTCCATCTCGACGAGCACGCCGTAGTCGCGCTCCAGGCCCCAGGAGAAGCCCGCCAGGTAGGCGGCGCCGAGACCCTCCTTGCCCCTGCGGTGCAGGACGTGCACGTGGTCGTCGCCGGCCGCCAGCTCGTCGGCGAGCTTGCCGGTGCCGTCGGGGCTATTGTCGTCCGCGACCAGGATGTGCGCCTCGGGCACCGCCGCGCGCACGCGGGCGACGATCGGCCCGATGTTCTCCGCCTCGTTGAAGGTCGGAATGATCACCAAGGCCGTGCCGAGCGGTCCGTGGCTTCGCTGTCCGCCGTCGCTCACTGAGTCCGCCTTCGTGTTCTTGTACGTCCTGTCACAGAGGATGACTTTAGAACAGTGGTCGGGGCCCGCGGTCCTTCGGGCCGGTCAGGCTCCCGCTGGCTGCGGGTCTCCGTAACCGTTGTCTACTGGGCCGCAGGGCCCCGACGCGGGGCCACCCTCCCCCGAGCTCCCTTCGGAGCAGGGGGGACCCCCATCCCGACGAAACCTTCCCTCGCCCCCGAGGCGCGGGCGCGCTGAGCAGACGGATCCGCCCGGTACGGACGTCCGGTGGTGGACCCGGCCGAACCTATCCGGGTCCGAGCGCCCGTACCGAACCGAGGCCGACCGGATCACCCCTGTGGCCGTACGAATACCTCCCGCCCGCCGACGACCGTGGCGAGGCACACCGGCAGTTCCCGGCCGGGGGTCAGGTCGGGCAGTCCGGGGGTCCCGGAACGGGGGTCCGTGGACCAGCGGGCGACCCGGTCGTCGGGGGCCTGAACGACCAGTTCGGCGGTCTCCCAGAGCGCGTAGTCGGCGGGGGCGCCGGGCACCAGCACGCCCGCGCCGTCGCGGCCCAGGGCCCGCCAGCCGCCCCGGGTGTGGGCCGTGAAGGCGGCCCGTACGGAGATCCGGTGCTCGGGGGTGCGGTGGAAGGCGGCCGCCCTGACGGTGCCCCAGGGGTCGAACGGGGTGACCGGGACGTCGGAGCCGAAGGCGAGGGGCACACCGGCCTTGAGCAGCGCGGCGAAGGGGTTGAGGGTACGGGCGCGCTCCGCGCCGAGCCGGTCGGCGTACATGCCGTCCTCGCCGCCCCAGGCGGCGTCGAAGGCGGGCTGCACGGAGGCGGTGAGACCGAGGTCCGCGAAGGCGGCGATGGTGGCGGGGGTCATCATCTCGGCGTGCTCGACGCGGTGCCGGGCGGCGCGGATGCGGGCCGGGCCGACCTTTTCCGCGGCGGCGCGCACGCCCTCGACGACGGCGGTGAGGGCGGCGTCGCCGATGGCGTGGAAACCGGCCTGGAGGCCCGCCTCGGTGCAGGCGGCGACGTGCTCGGCGACCTCGGCGGCGTCGAGGTAGCCGGTGCCGGTGTGGCCCGCGTCGGTGTACGGGGCGTGCAGGCACGCGGTGTGGGAGCCGAGGGCGCCGTCCACGAAGAGGTCGCCGGCGGCGCCGATGGCGCCGAGCGCCTTGGCCTGTTCGAGGTCCCGGTCCGCCCAGTACCCGAAGACGCGGGGTCCGGGCCGTTCGCGGGCGAGGTTGAGGAGGTCCGCGAAGTCCTCGGCGGAGGAGATGTCGGGCCCGCCGCACTCGTGGACGGAGCCGATGCCGAGGGAGGCGGCCCGGTCGAGGGCGGCCCGCTGGGCCTCGGCGCGCTGGGCGGGCGTGACGGCGGCGAGCGCGGCCCTGCGGACGGCGTGGTGGTCGTCGCGGGTCAGCGGCTCGTCGCCGCGGACGGAGACGGCCGGGACGAGGTCCAGCAGGGCGGTGGTGGCCACGGCGGAGTGCACGTCGATGCGGCTGAGGTAGAGCGGCCGACCGCCGGCGGCCTCGTCGAGCTCCTCGCGGCGGGGCGCGCGGCGCTCGGGCCACCGGGAGGCGTCCCAGCCGTGGCCGAGGAGCACCCGGTCGGCGGGGCGGCGCTCGGCGTACGCGCGGACGAGGCCGAGGGCGTCGGAGAGGGAGGCGGCGCCGGTGAGGTCCAGGCCGGTGAGGGCGAGGCCGGCGGAGGTGGTGTGGACGTGCGCGTCGGTGAAGGCGGGGGTGACGAGCGCCCCGCCGAGGTCGACGACCTCGTCGACGCCCTGGGCGAAGGCGTCGGCGGCGCCTTCGGAGCCGACCCAGGCGATGTGTCCCCGCTCGACGACCATCGCGGTGGCGAAGGGGTCGGCGGGGCTGTGTACCTCGCCCCCGCGCAGGAGGACGGTCCGTTCGGATGCGGGGGCGCCGGCGGCGTCGACGGAGCTGGCGGTGCGGTCAGTCATGCCCTCAGTTTCGCGGGTCCGGGGACCCGCCTCGACCGCGCCCCCGCGGGGCGCGGCGGAAAAGGCGTCACACGCGGGGCGGGCGGGCCTCGTACGGGGTGGAGAGGACCACCGTGGTGCGGGTCGAGACGTGGGCGAGGGCGCGCAGGCGGCCCAGGAGGTCCTCCAGCTCCAGCGGGGTCGCGACGCGGACCTTGAGGATGTAGTTCTCGTCGCCGGCGACGCTGTGGCAGGCCTCGATCTCCGGTACGCCGGCCAGCCGGTCCGCGATGTCGTCCGGCGCGCTCGGGTCGAAGGGCTTCACCGAGATGAAGGCCGTCAGGGGCAGGCCGACGGCTTCGGGATCGACGACGGCCGCGTATCCGCGGATCACCCCGCGCTGTTCCAGACGGCGTACTCGCTGGTGGACGGCCGATGTGGACAGTCCGGTGGCCTTGCCCAGGTCCGTGTAGCTCATCCGCCCGTCCCGCACGAGCAGATCCACGATCTGGCGGTCCAGCTCCTCCATTGCGCTCATAGCCGCTCAACCTAAGGCCCAAGGGCGCTTCAGGCACAGTGCTGTCCACGTACAAGTGGCACCTGCGTCGGGCATGTGACCAAGGCCACAAGGGTATGCAGGCGTACGCCGGGATGTTGTGGTTACTCGTGCCGCGCGGCGGGAAGTGCTTCGTGTGGCCGAGGCCGCAGAACCTGCCCGCCCGGCCCACCCAAGGGGGAGTACAACCATGCTGAACACCAAGCGTGCCGGTCGCACCGAACCGGAGCCCGCGGAATTCGCCGAAACCGGGTACGCGGACGACGGGGAGTACCTCGAAGACGTCGACGGTTTCGATATCCACCACGCGATCTGCCCCGACTGCGGCCAGTCGATCGCCCTCGTCGCGGACGAGGAGTACCTGCCGGAGCATGCACTCTGCCTGACCCCGTGGAACCCGTTCGGGCTCACGGTGTGCGCGGGCACGGGCCGCCCGGCGTCCGAGGCGCTGCCGACCGTGGGCATGGGCATCGAGGAGCCCCAGGAGCTCGAGGTGGTTCTGCTGGACCTGCCGCAGGGTCTGGACTGGCGGACGCAGCCCTTCTCGCACGTCGGCGGTCCCGGTTCGCGTCCCGTGCGGATGCCGGCGCCGACGCTGCTGCCGCAGATGCGGCAGCACGCGCAGGCGGCCTGAGGACTTTCCCGGCCGGATCCACCGCGCATCCGGCGCCGCCGGATGGTCCGGATCTGCCGGATCTACCAGTAGGTGCCCTGCACCATCGCCGCGAGGCTGGCGTGGTGCAGGATCAGGCCGTCCGGGTCCGCGGGGACCTCGACCTCCCCGAAGTACGCCTGCCGGTAGGCGATCCGCAGCATCACGATCCCGTGCCGCAGGGCGGCGTACAGGGTGTGGAACTCCATGTCCCGCGGGGTGTGGCCGGTGAGTTCGGCGTACCGGCGCTCCAGGTCGGCGCGGCGCAGGAAGTCCGGCAGGCCGCTCTGGCCGAAGCCGACGGTCAGGTCCTGGAAGAAGCGGTGCAGGTAGACGGTCCAGCCGAGGTCGACCTCGCGCGGGGCGTAGGCGGCCATCTCCCAGTCCAGGACGGCCACCGGCCGGAAGCCGCCGGCTTCGTAGACGACGTTGCCGATGCGGGCGTCGCCCCAGTTGAGGACGGCGGGGCCCTCGTCGGCGGGCCACAGCTCCTCCAGCCGGTCGAAGGCCCGCTCCAGCAGCGGTGACGGCGCGAGTCCGCCGACCACCCAGGCGTAGTAGGCGCGTTGGGCGTCGACGTGCCGGCGCAGCGGGCTGCCCGTGCCCTCGGGGAGGAGGAACTCGGCCTCCTTGGCAGGGAACTGGTCGTGCAGCCGGGCCAGCAGCGAGATGCTCGCCTCCTGGAGTTCGGCGCGTTCGGAGTCGCTCGCGGCGTGCAGCCAGTTTCCCTCGTACGTGTAGGGCATGACGTCGGGCGGGACCCGGCCTTCGGCGCGGGCCATGACGAAGAACGGCGCCCCGAGCGGGCCGGGGTCCTGTTCCAGCCACAGCACGCGCGGTACGGGCAGGTCGGTGTGGGCGGCGACCAGGCTCATCACGCGGTGCTGGCGGGGCATGTCGTACGTGGGGAAGACGCTGTAGGCGGCCGGGTCGGCGGCGAGGCGCAGGGCGCAGGCGCGGACCGGGGTGTCGGGGTGCTCGATGTCGAAGAGCAGGGTCTCGCTGGACATGCCGTTGGATCCGGGGACGGAGATGCCTGTGATCTTCGCGCCGGGGAGCTCGGCGTCGAGCCAGGCGGCGAGGCGCCGGCCGAGATCCTCGGGTTCGCGGGTGGAGGTGCGCGGGCGTGGTGCCGGTGCTGCCATGACTTCCCCTTTCTTCTGCTGGCTTCTTGTACGGGGCGTCGCTACGGGGCCACTGAGCCGTAGTCGGTGAAGCCGCTCGGGTCGTGGCGGCCGAAGCTGCCGTGCTCGAAGATGCCGAAGCCGGTGCGGCCGTCGAGGGTGAAGCGGGCGGAGTGGTCGGTGACGCCGAAGGCGGCCATGGGGTGGGCGGCGGGGTCGGAGAGGTCGTAGACGCGGCGGTCGGTCCAGCCGCGGCCCTGCCAGGTGCCGTGCTGCCAGTCGGCGGCGGGCGGGTAGCCGGCGCCGACGGCGAGCGGGGAGGAGCCCAGGATCTCGACGCCGAGTTCGAGGGGTTTGCGGGCCGGGTCGGCGAGGTGGACGACGGCGCTCTCGGGGTGACGGGTGCCGGGGCGGTAGCGGATCTCGGTCTGGGGCCAGCCGAGCTGTACGTCGCGGCGGCCGCTGTCCTCGGGGAAGACCTGGACGGCCTCGTTCAGGGTGCGGTGCCCGTCGGCGTCCTCCTGGGCGATGACCATGACGAAGCGGTCCTCGAAGCGGACCGGGATCCAGAGCCAGTGGAAGCCCTCGGGCCGGTACTCCTCGGCGGCCCGGCCGCCGTCCTCGCCGGGTATGGGGCGCACGCCCCAGCTGCGGTCGCGGGTGCCGGTCCACTCGGCGGCGGTGAGGGTGTGCTGCTCGCCCTTGGCGCGGATGGTGCCGGTGACGCTGCCCGCCTGGACGAAGCGGCGCCCTTCGAGCATGAGGCGGTCGCCGCGCCGCTGGACGTGATGGGGTTCCCAGACGGCGGGGAACTCGGCGGTCCAGGTGATGTCGTACGAGAGCCCTGCCGGGTCGGCGGGGTCGGCGTCGCACTGGAGGGTGATCCGCTTCAGGGGTTCGTCGACGACGATCCGCAGGGGGCCGACGGAGAGGTTCATGCGGTCGTCGGTGAGGGCGTCGGAGGCGCGGACGGCGAGGAGTTCGTCGCCTGTGCGGAGGGTGGCGTAGGCGTCGATGACCCCGGCGTTGGGGTACACGCCGAGGCCGAGGATGAGGACGGCCCGGCCGGCGTGGTCGAAGACGTGGAAGATGCAGCGGTCGTAGGCGTTCCGGTCGCCGCTGACGAGGTGCTTCATCGACAACGGGGCCTGGTGGACGGGGTATTCGTCGAGGGGTACGGGTCGGTCCGCGGGCATGGCAAACCTCCTGGGCGGGGCGGTGGCGCGGGGGTGCGGGGCCGCGGGGCGCGGCGTCGGTTCGAGCGGATATGACGGTACGTCAGAAACCGTGTCCTGGGCCAGACTTCTGTCACTCCCTGACAGCCCGGCACGTCTGGTCACAGGCGGGGAGGGCGCGGCGGGGACACCTCGAACGGATCCCCGGAGGGCGGGGGCGGTTACCAGCGCGTCGGGTGGCGCGTTGGCGCTGTATGACCACGCTCGAAACCCCTGGGGCAAGAACGGGACGACGGCGGCGGCCGACCCCGCCCGGCTACGAAGAATCGGTTCCGCAGCGGCAGCCCGATCCGCCGATCTACTGTGCGCTGCTGGCCCGCTGGGCCGACGACGGCCGCACCCTGCCGGGCCGGCGCGATCCGGAGTGGTCCCGGGTCGTCTCCTCCCCGATCTGGCCGAGCGGCCAACTCCACGGCGGCTGAACCGGCGCGCCGTGCAGCCGGTTCGTCGACTTTCGTGTCGCGGCGGGCGATTACGTCACGGGGTGTCCGGGGCCTGGCGGGACTTGAGCCGGGCGCGATAGGCGCGGGAGCGGCAGGGCGCCGAGCAGTAGCGGGGCGGTCGGCCCTGCCGCTGGGCGGCGACGACCGGGAGCGGGCGGTCGCAGCCGGGGCAGTGCGGCGGGCTCCCGGCCCCGGCTCGGGTCCCGGCTGCGGTTCCGGCCCTGGGCTCCTGAAGGTTCGGCCCTGGGGCCGGCGCGGCGGCAGCCGGGGCTTCCCGGACGGGGGCTTCCTGCGCGGGCACCGCCGGGGCGGCGACCGGGTGGCCGGTCAGGCCGTTTCGTTCCGCGATCACACCCGCCTGGAAGCGGCTGTGCGCCCCGAGGCCGTCCAGGAGCTCGGAGACGTGGCGACGGCAGGTCCGCAGGGAGACTCCCAGTCGCCGGGCGATGGACTCGTCCTTGAGCCCCTTGGCGAGCAGTACCAGGATGGTCCGTTTCATGGCCTCCGACACGCCGTGGGCCGCCTGCGGGCCGGTCGCGAAGGGCGTGGCATTCTCCCAGTCCCGCTGGAAGACGTCCAGCAGATAGCCGATCAGGTCGGGCTCGCGGATGACCAGCGCGCCACCGGACCGCGCGGGCAGCAGGGCGAGCTGGCCGTCGACCAGGATCATCTGCGGGAGCACCTCGGGCAGCGTGCGGATCTCCGCACCGGCACCGATGAGCCGTTCGGCGTGCACCCGGGTCGCCTGGTCGAAGCGGGTGGCGTGCTGGTAGAGGCTGTGCATCCGGACCCCGCGGGCGAGCAGGGCCAGGTCCCGGGGCAGCGCCTCGCGCAGCGCGGCCGGCGGGAAGGAGCCGCCGTGCTTGGAGACCAGGACCTCACTGCGGCAGGTGTCGATGACCTCGGTGAGGAGCGCGCGGACCGCGAACTGGTCCGGAAGGTGGTCGATGGTCCCCTCGGGGAAGGTGTCCCGGCGGGCCTGGAGGTAGACGGGAACCAGGGCGCTGAATCCGTCGCGCTGGCGCTGGAGTTGTTCCCGCTGCTCCCGTAAGGCCGCCTCGTGGACCCGTAATTCGGTCTCCTTCTCGGCGAGGACCTGGGCGCCGGCCGACTGTGGGCTCACCGCCCGCCAGCCCGCGCCGGCGTCCCCTTCTCCCCCGTTGTCCCCGGGCAACGGCTGGAACAGGTACACCTCGGCGAGTTGCGCGATCGCCCCTCTGCAGACCTGCTCGCTCAGGCCGGTCTCCGCCGCGGCGCGTGGCAGCGTCTCGGATGTGAGCCGGCCGTGGACGAGGGCCCACCGGTACAGCAGCGTCGCCGGTTCATCGAGTCGGGGTACGCCTGTTCGTGCATCCGCGCCCATTTCCACCGCTTGCCTCCTAAACGTGCATGGCATCCACATGATCCCTTCCAGGCCTGCCGGGTGCCAGCGGGCCCTGGCAGAGTCGTCCTCGTAACCGGCGTAACCGGCGTAACCGGCGGAACCAGCGAAACCGGCGTCTGATTGCGTGTCCCCATGCCTTGCCTGACAGAGGAGTTGCCGTGATCGTCAAAACCCTGCGACTGACTGCGGGACTGGCCGTCGTGGCCTGCCTGTGGGGCGGCGCCGCCGTCTCCGGCCACGGCACCGACACGGCCGGCGGCCCGGCCGGCTCCGGCACCCGGGCCACCGCCGGCTCCGCACTCGCCGGCGCAGCCGACGACGGACGCGGCAACGGGCACGGAGGCGGCGGACACCACGGCGACAAGCCCTGCCCCGTGACCACGGCGTGGGGCAGCTCCGTGTGCCCCGGCAAGCCGCTGAACTGAACCATCCGGGAGACCGGGTGCGGGGGCGGCGGACACCATCCGCCGCCGGTTGGGCGGATGTGGGCCCGACCCAGTCTCCTTCTCTTCTTCTCCCCCTGCTTCCCCCTCGATGAGCCCGGCGCCGCCGCGGCGTGATGAGGCATGCCCGAAAGGAATCCCCATGAGATCAGGCACCGCAGCCACGACCCGGCGCCGCTCGCTCGCCGTCGCCCTCTGCGCGGGCACGGCCCTGCTGCTCGGCGTCGGCGGCGTCGCGACCGCCCAGGCGGCCACGGCCGGTTACCGGGAGCCGGGCGGGACGTACCCGTCCTTCTCGCAGTGCATCCAGGCCGGCTCGCTGAGCGTCGCGCTCGGCCTGTACAGCCGCTACGAGTGCAACCCCACCTGGAACAACCAGTACCAGCTGTTCTACGTCGACTGATCCGCCCCTCCGCCCCCGCTCACGACTCGAAGGGATACACCCCCATGCAGCTGACCCGTTCCCGGGCCCGGTGGGCCACCGCGCTCTCCGCCGTCGCCGCGCTGGCGGCGGGTGCCACCGCGCTCGCCCCCGCAGCCCAGGCCGCGCCGGTCGCCGGCCCGTCGCCCGTCGCGGCGTCCTCGGCCCGCAGTACGGACGTCGTTTTCAGCAACAGCACCAGCCAGCAGCTGACCCGGGTCAGCTCCTCCCTGCCGCACGGGTGCTGGAACAACGACGCCTTGCCGCCGGACTACATCGCCAAGGGCATCACCACCTCCTGGGGCAGCCGCTCGTGCGGCATGCTCACCGGGACGGAGGGCTACACCACCTACCGGGTCACGGCGACCGGGCAGCAGATCAAGATCCACTGGAACAACCCGTACGCCGGCTCGAACAGTTACAGCTGTGAGGCGCCGACCGGCTACGCCTGTTCCCGGACCGGTGGGGGCGGCGACAACGCCACCGTCAACTTCACGCTGACCGGCGGACCCGCGGCGTTCTCGGCCCAGGCCGCGTCGACGGAGATGACGGCCCAGGCCGCCCGCAGCACCGTCGTCCGCGTGATCAACAACAGCGGCACGCTGCTCGCCAGGACCGGGGCCGGGCTGTCCCACGGCATCTGGACCGGCAACAACCTTCCGCCGTCGCTGATCAACCCCGGCGCCAATGCCTCCTGGGAGAGCGAGTCGGAGGGTGTCATGACCGGAACCGAGGGCTACGCGAACTACACGATGGCGGGCGGCGGCACGGTCGCCATCCGCTGGGACAACCCCTTCTCCGGCAGCAACAAGTACCAGTGCCAGGTCCCCGCGCCGCACCGCTGCACCACCTCGGGCGGAGGCGGCGACAACGCGTTCGTCACCTTCTCGGTGAACTGATGCCGGCACCCGTTCCGGCCGCAACCGACGCCCGCCCTCTCGTACGAAGGAATCCGATGCGCAAGACCCTTCCCGCGGCTCTCCTCGGCCTCGCCCTGCTCGGCGCGGCAGCTCCCGCCTCCCAGGCCGCCACCGAAGCACCGTCCGCCCTGCCCGCCGCCCAGCCCGCGTCGATCCAGCAGGTTCAGCTCGGCTGGGACCTGACAGGCAACCAGCGCGACGCCGCTGCCGCGTACACCCGCTTCATCCGCTCGCTCCACGAGAGGGCCGGCACCATCCTGCGGGGCCACGGCGACAACACCGTGTGGCAGACCAACGCCGGCAACGAGGTCATCGAGGTCATCGTCGCGCTGCCCGAGGGCCGCCGGCTCAGCCTCTACCTGACCACGCAGAACCTGTACCTGCGCGGTTTCGCGACCACCGGCGGCGGCGGTCCCGTCTTCCAGTTCACCGACCCGGAATACAACCTCGGTCACATACTCGGCCGCAACGCGGTCAATCTCGGCTACAGCGGCAGCTACGGCAGCAGCAACGGCAATCGGGGCCTGGAGGTGGGCGACGCCAACAACAGGCAGTTGCAGATCAGCCTGGTCGGCCTCCAGGGCCACTTCCAGACGCTGTGGCGGCACGCGGCCAACGGCGACCAGGACCGGGACGCCGTGCGGCGCGCCCTGGTCCACGCGATCGCCGCGGTCGGCGAGGGGACCCGATTCCGCAATATCGAGAGGACCGTGCGCAGCGGGATCGCCTCGTCCTCGTCCATCACCTCTCAGGAGGCCCAGGAAGAGAACCAGTGGGGGCCCGGCTCCACGTACATGCTCAATGAAACGGCCCATCCGGGCGCGGGCGGCTCGTTCAACCTCGGCGGTGCCACCCGCCGCGGTTTCAGCGAGATGTCCGATTACATCTCGATGGTCAAGCGACCCGGGTGACGACGTGACGCGGGGCTGCGCCGGCCCGGAGCCGGCGCAGCCCCGTCGCCGTCAGCGCGACTCGGGACCTGCCAGGTGGCGGGCGATGACCATGCGCTGGATCTGGTTCGTGCCCTCGACGATCTGGAGGACCTTCGCCTCGCGCATCAGCCGCTCCACCGGGAAGTCCGCGGTGTACCCGTAGCCGCCGAGGACCTGGACCGCGTCCGTGGTGACGGCCATGGCGGCGTCCGTGCAGAACAGCTTGGCCATCGCCGCCTGGCGGGAGAACGGCTTGCCCGCGTCGCGCAGTCGCGCCGCCGCCAGGTACAGCGCCCGGCCGGCCTCGATCTTGGTCGCCATGTCGGCGAGCATGAAGCGCAGGCCCTGGAAGTCCGCGATGGGGTGCCCGAACTGCTTGCGGTCCAGGGCGTACGTGAGGGCCTCGTCCAGAGCGGCCTGCGCGACGCCGATGGCGCAGGCGGCGATGCCCAGGCGGCCCGCGTCCAGGGCGGCCAGCGCGATGGTGAAGCCCTGGCCCTCCTCGCCGATGCGGCGGGTGTCCGGGACGCGGACCCCGTCGAAGTGCAGCTGGGCGGTGGGCGAGCCCTTCATGCCCATCTTCTTCTCGGGGACGGCGGCCGTCAGGCCCTCCGCGTCGCCCGGCACCAGGAAGGCCGTGATGCCCTTGGGGCCCTCGCCGCCGGTGCGCGCGAGGACGGTGTAGAAGTCGGCGACCCCGCCGTGGGTGATCCAGGCCTTGGTGCCGGTGATGATCCAGTCGTCCCCATCACGTACGGCCTTGGTGGTCAGCGAGGCGGCGTCGGAGCCCGAGGCGGGCTCCGAGAGGCAGTACGCGCCGAGGAGGCCGCCGCCGAGCATGGCCGGCAGGTGGGCCTTCTGCTGCTCCTCGGAGCCGTATCCGGCCAGGCCGTGGCAGGACAGGGAGTGCACGCTGACGCCGAGCCCGACGGTCAGGCGGGCCGCCGCGAGCTCCTCCAGGACCTGGAGGTAGACCTCGTACGGCTGCTCGCCGCCGCCGTACTCGCCCGCGTACGGGAGACCGAGCAGGCCGGCCTCGGACAGCAGGGTGAAGATCGCACGCGGGAACTGCCCGGCGTCCTCCTCCTCGGCGGCCACGGGTCGGATCTCCCGCTGGGCGATCTCTCGTACGAGCGCGAGGAGGTCCCGGGACTCCTCGGTGGGCAGCTGTCGGTCCACCGGCTGCGGGGCGCGGTCAGTCATGGCGGCGCTCTCCTCCCTCGTCGGGCACGGCGGCGACGCGTGAGGTGTGGGACGCGCCGCCGGGTCTCGGTGCTCTCACAGCCGATACTGCCCTCCCGGATCACGGAAGGGGCAGTTCAGTGGCTGCGGCGGCTTGAGTATGCCCGATCAGGAGCGTCCCGTCACCGGGGCAAGATCACCGGCCTCCTCGAACGCCCCTTCGAGAAGGGGCGGCGGCGGACACTCCGGGACGAATTCCCCGATCACCGTCAGCGTCGCGCGCAGCTGGCGTACGAGCAGGGCGCCGAGCCGGGCCCGGTCGGGCTGCGGTGACACGTCCTCGGCGTCGGCCCCCACCGCGGGGTCCGCCCCGGCGTTCGCATCCGCATCCGCATTCGCATCCGCATCCGCGCCGGCATCGGGCCCGGCCTCGGCGTCGGCGACGACAGCGTTGTCAGAGGCTTCCGCAGGGGCGGCCCGTGCACCGATCCACTCCAGGGTGGTCCCCTCGACCGCGGACAGCCAGCCCACGAGTGCGAGCCGGGCGATCGGCGGGACGGTGCGGCGTCCGTACGCGCCCTCGGCGATGGTGGCCACCAGCTCCTCGCGGACCGCGTCGCGGATCGCCAGCACCTCGGCGTCGGAGCCGACTCCCCCGGTGACGATGGTCCGGTAAGCGGCCTGGTGGTGCTCGGCGTAGTACAGGTAGCCGTCGATGGTGCGGCGCACCCGCTCGACGTTGGGCAGGTCCGGTTCCCCGGCGGCGCGGGCGACGAGCTCGGCGACCGAGTCCTCGACGATGGCGAGGTAGTAGCCGCGCTTGCTCTTGAAGTAGTAGTAGATCAATCCCTTGGCGACGCCCGCCTGTTTGGCGATGTCGTCCATGGAGAGCGCGTCGTACGACGTATCGGCGAACAACTTGCGGCCGATTGCTATGAGTTCGGCCCTGCGGACCTGCGAACGGCCGGTCGCACCACGCTGTTGACTATTATTCAAATTCGGCCCCAGCCTCGAACTGCCACAGGATGCCCGCAGTATGGCAGACCTGCCTCATTCCACTTCCCCTGCGCACCGGACGACGTACGGGAGGCACTTCGACGGGCACGAACAGGGGCACGGACCAGGGCCAGGGCCCGGGCCACGACCCGGACGAGGCAGCGGACCACGACGCTGCCGGCGGCGCGAAGGCCGGGTCGACTGGAGGAAGTCGGCCGCGGTCGCCCTGCCCGCGCCGGCCGCGGTCGGGGCGATGGCCGTGGTCGTGGCGCAGGGCGCGCTCGCCGCGTCGTTCGCCGTTTCGGGTACGGGCTTCCAGGTCTCCTCTTCCAGGCTGACCAGCAAAGGCCTGGCCTCGGACGTGCAGACGGACCGCTCGGTCGACGGCACGGGGCATCCGGTCGCACTGCTGGGCATCGGGGAGGCCACGCTCACCGAGATCTGCCAGTCCGCCGAGGTGGACACTCCGGTGGGCAAGGTGGTCTTCAAGCTCACCGCCGGCGGCCCGGCCGGGGAGGTCACGGCCGGCAGCCTGGTCATCGACGGCGAGGACCTCTACGGCGACGCCACCTTCGGCACGGCGCAGACCGGCCGGGACGCCTCGACCCTCGACCAGGTGGACGGGGTCAAGGGGCAGCCGGGGAAGTTTGGCTTGCAGGCCGGGCACATCGAGGTCGTCGGCGTCAGATCG
Source organism: Streptomyces katrae (assembly GCF_000717655.1). Classification (GTDB taxonomy): domain Bacteria; phylum Actinomycetota; class Actinomycetes; order Streptomycetales; family Streptomycetaceae; genus Streptomyces; species Streptomyces katrae_B. The sequence continues at coordinate 77,849 of NZ_JNZY01000020.1, read as the reverse complement.
CACGCCTGGTCCGCGACCGGCGGGAACTTCCGCCTCAAGGGCATGCGGGTGAGCGTCGGCCTGGACGGCAAGCGGTGCTTCTGAGCCCTCGGCTGCGGCTGCCGTGGGCGCAGCGGCGGCGCCGGCTGCGCGCCTGGCGCTGGACCCGGCCGTTCTGGGGCGGGCTGCCGGTGCTCCTGGGCGGGGCCGCTCTCCCGCTGACCGTGCTGGTGAGCCTGGGGCTCGGCGGGATCGCGGCGGTCGGGATCGGCGCCGCGCTGATGGCGGCGGGCCTGTTCCTGTGGTTCGTGCCGCAGGCCCGGGCGTACGTCTGCGTGCACGCCCTGCTGGTGTCGGTGCTGTCGTTCGTGGCGACCAACCTGGCGGTTTCCTCGCCGGCATGCTGCTCGGGATCGCCGGGAGCGCACCGGCCTTCGGGTGGACGCCGCTGCCCGGCGGGGCGCCGGACGAGGCGGGTTCGTACGAGGAGGGCGCGAACGCGCAGCAGCCGGGCGGCAGCGGGCCGCGCGCCCTGGCCGCCGTGCTGCCGGTGCTGCAGGCGGCCGCGCTGGTGACGGGAGCCCCGCCGGCCAGAGCGGCGGCCTTGCCCCAGGGGCCGCCGACGGCCCCCCGGACTCCCCCGACGGTCACCACGTCGCTCTTCGCCCCGCACCGCAGGGCTTCGCCTTCGCGGGCGCACCCGAGGTCGCGACCGCCGACGGGCCGCTGAAGGTGCTCGTAGTGAAGATGCGCGCCGCTTCGCTCACCGACTACCGGCTGCGCACTCGCGACGGCCGCGAGGAGTACGGCTGGCCGCCATGTCCCGGACGCCCCCGGTCCAGGGGGCCTCGGGTCAGAGCCAGCCGACCTGGGTGACGAACATGGCGACGACGACCACGAGCGTCCAGCCGAGCACGTGCTCCAGCCACTTGGAGTGGTCCTTGGGGCCGCCGGTGCGGACGAGGTTCCGGGCGCGGGAGGCGAGGGCGGAGTTGTATGCGGTCATGCCGTCCAATGTGACAGCGTTTGCGGCTTTCGCGGTAGAGATGCTCGTCACTCGTGGCGCGTATCACGTCCCGGCACGCCACCGGGCCCCGGCCGGCTCGCGGTCGGGGCCCGGCGTGTGCGGATGTCAGCCGGAGACGGCCCGGTTGCGGCCCGCCATGCCCGCCATGGCAAGGGCGAGGCACAGGGCGACGCCGCCGGTGATCACGTTGCTGACCACGGTGCGGGTCGTGCTGACATCGCCGGCGATGACCCACGGAGCCACGATCGTCCAGGCTCCGATGGCGACCGCCGTCCAGGCCATCGCGTGAGTGCGTTCATAAGCGGAGCCGAGTCCGCTCATGCACAGGCAGTACGCCAGGCCGGCGATCAGGTTGTTGATCGCCAGCGAGCTGAGCCCGCTGAACCCGGCGATCCACGGCGAGGCCGCCAGGTACAGGCCCGTGATGAGGGCCAGCGCCTCCACGGTCTGCGCGGCAGGGGTGCTGGTGACCCGCTCGAACCGCGAGCGCATCTCGGCGAGGTCGGGGTGGTGTTCGATGCTGTGGGTGGTCATGGCGGGCCGCCTCCTGTAGAAGCCTTTATATGCCCTTTACGACTTTATGTTCCGCTTATCTGTGCCCCGGGTCAACGGGAACTTCCGACGCTCGGATCACAGCACCCCCACCGCCCGCAGGGCCGCGATCTGGGCGAGGCTCGGGCGGGCCGGGGCGTACAGGTAGCAGATGCCTCCGGAGCCGGAGGCGACCTTTCCGGTGGAATCGTGACGCTTCGTCCGCAACCACACGTTTTCCCACTCTCGCCGCTTGTACACGCGGCGGACGGCCGTGTTGTCGCGCGAATTCGGGTCGTTGGCGATCACGTCCCCGGCCGCGGTGAAGCCGATGACGGCCATCAGGTGGCCGGCGGTGCCGTAGCCCGCGCCCGTGAGCTCCTCGGTACGGAAGGACTGCGAGGTGATCGCCGGGATGCCCGCCCGGACCAGGATCTCCAGGTCGGCGAGGGAGCGCAGCCGGGTGACGACCCCGGCGAGTCCGCTGTAGGTGGCCGCGTACGCGGCGTTGAAGGGCCAGTTGCCACAGCCCTTGTACGCACTGTCGTAGGTGTAACGGGCCGCGTGGCAGACCTGCGGGTCGGCGTAGCGGGAATCGACCCAGGCCAGGTCCTCGGCCGCGGGCTTGCGGCCCCAGTACTCGATGATCATCTGGGAGGAGGTGGGGCTGCACCAGGCCTCGCCGCCGGCGTCGTACTGGGGGTACTGGCCGGTGTGGATCTCCTGCGAGTAGCGCGGGACCTTCAGCTCGTGGGCCGTGCCCGAGGGGGCGGAGGCGGGGACGGTGTACCGGTCCGGTACGTCGGAGACCATGGCCCCGGCCAGCCACACCGTCGGGCCCTGGGCGGCTCCCGGCTTGCGGTGGAGGGTCAGGCGCAGCTGCCAGTGCGTGATCCGTACGCCGTTCGCCCGCGCGGGGGCGTCGACGGCCAGGGTGTCGGTCCACACGGTGGAGGTGCCGTCGGTCTGGCCGTCCACGGAGGTGCGCCGGATGTCGCCGTCGCCGGAGGCCCAGCGGCCCAGTACGTACCAGGGGGTGGTGGCGCCGCTGCCGTAGGCGGCGCGCAGTTCGACCTGGATCCAGGTGCCGGGCGGGGTGTGGGCGTTCCAGGAGGCGATGGCCTCGGTGCCCGGGACGGCGGAGCCGTGTACCGGGGAGGTCCAGGCGGCGTACTCCCAGGTGCCTTTCCTCCCGGTGTGCGGGTCGGTGTACTCGGTGCGGCCGGCCGGGGCCTCGATCACCAGGCCGGGGCGGTCGCCGGCGAGGGCGGCGGTGCCCCGGTGGGTGCCGGCCCGCCAGTGGGCGTACGAGTACCAGAACCGGTTGTCGACCGTCACGCCGGCGGCGGCTTCGGCGGCCACCGCTTCGGCCGGCGCGCCTTCCGCGGCTCCCGATCCGGACTGCGCGCCGCCTCCGTGCGTTCCGGCCGCCGAAGCACTGCCGCCGGGGACGGTGGCCGCGGTGGCCGCTGCGAGGGCGAGGGCCAGCAGGGCCCTGCGGGGTGTGGGTGCGGTCATCGGTGTGGCCCCCAGGGGTCGGTGCGGTGGATCGGCTGCTCCACCCTTCCAGTTCCCGCCCACCCGGCGGCGAAGCCGGGGCCCGTGTCGGGGGTGACGCGGGGCGGGGGCCGGGGGGGCCATACGCTGGCCGGGTGGAGCCTCAGCAGTCACTTCAGTCCCTCGCGCGCGAACTCGCCGCCCTGCCGCCCTCCCTCGGCCCCGTCCGGCTGATCGGGATCGACGGGCACGCCGGGTCCGGGAAGAGCACGTTCGCCGGGCTGCTCGCGAAGGCGCTGGGCGGGGCTCCGGTGCTGCACCTGGACGACGTGGCCACCCACGAGGAGCTCTTCGAGTGGCCGGAGCGGCTGCGCGCCCAGGTGCTGGAGCCGCTGTCCGCCGGGCGGGCGGCCCACTGGGCCCCGTACGACTGGGTGGAGCGCCGGTTCGGCCCGGAGCGGGTGCTGGAGCCGGCGCCGGTGCTGCTGATCGAGGGGGTGGGCGCCGGCCGGCGGGCGCTGCGCCCGTATCTGGCGCGGCTGCTGTGGATGGAGACACCGCGCGCGCAGTCCTGGGGGCGCGGACGAAATCGGGACGGGCGTGAACTTTCCGACTTCTGGGACGGATGGGAGCGCGCGGAGCTCGCGCACTTCTCGGATGATCCTTCGCGCCCCTTCGCCGACACTTTGGTACGCCAGAGCGGTACGGGATACGAGTGGTCTTCCGGGACGGATGCGACCGCCGGAAGGGCCGCTTCCGTCACCGAAGGTGACGGACTCCCCCGGGCCTGAGCCGCTCCGGAAAACCACCGTCGCGGGCCTGCACCGACCTGCTTGACCTGGCCCCCGGACCGGCCTTACGTTCTGAATGCGCGGTCTTTCCAGGCTGCAGCGGACGCGAAGCCCCCGATTGTTCCCCCGTGATCGGGGGCTTCGCTCTGCCCCCGCCCGGCTCGGAGCCGGCGCCGCAGGGGCCCGGCCTCCCCGAAACCTTCACCCTGAGTCACCTTGTGCGCCCCGGAACCCGGTCGACCGGTGCCCGCCGCACCCTACGTATGGTGCGTAGCCGCAGGTACGATGCAGCCCTGATTTCATCGGCGCAGTGGACAACTCGCGGGCGCAACGCGGGGGTTGCTGTGCACCACGGGGGCAGGCTTGTGGGGGATGTGATGGATTTCGGCACGCCGGGCACGCACGCCCCGGCCGAACTCGCCTGGCTGCGCGGAGTGGACGCCTGCACGATGGGCGCCTATCCGCAGGCCGAGGAGGAGTTCCGGGCGGCCGTACGACTGGATCCCTCGATGGCCGACGCATGGCTGGGCCTGCACGCGCTCCGGGTGGACACCACGAACGCCTTATTGCGCATGTACGCCCACCGCGACCGCTTCGGCGAGCAGCGGGCCCGCCACCGGCGGACGCTGAACTCCTGGTACTGGCTCGGCTGGTGGGTGCAGCCCGTCCTGGAGAGCCGGCGCGACCTCCTGCTGGCCCACGCCTCGCACTGGCTGGACGGCCGGCACGTCCCCGAGCTGGACCAGGCGCTGGCCGCACTGCCGCCGGTGGACACCGATGCGCAGGTGCGGTTCCTGCACGCCTGCCGGGCCTACCTGGTCAAGGACTGGGAGCAGCTGGTGCGGCACACCGAGCCGCTGGTGGACGATCCGCTGCTCGGGATCGAGGCGGGCCTGTTCGGCGGGATGGCCCGGGTCCGCCTCGAGATGTACGGGCAGGCCGAGCCGATGCTGTCGGCGGCGTTGATGCGGTGCCGCAGCGAGCAGCCGCAGCGCAAGGAGCTGCGGTACTGGCTGGCCCGGGCGCACGAGGGGACCGGGCGCAGCGCGGCGGCGCTGCCGCTGTACCGGGCGGTGCACCGGGTGGACCCGGCGTTCATGGACACGGCGGCCCGGCTGACGGCGATCGAGGACAGCGACTACGTCGACGGGGCCGACGGATACGCCGGGTACGCCGCGTCCGGATACGAGGGCCACGCCGGGCACGATCTCTCGCCGGTCGGCGGGGATTTCGCGGCGGTGGCCCTCGGCGGCGGCCCCGTCCAGGACATCGCGGCGGACGGGCAGGTGGAGCAGGACCCGCTGATCGCGCCGGAGCCGGATCCGCGGTTCGGGGCTCCGGGTACGGGCACGGGCCGGGCGGAGGGCGTGCGCCGCAAGGTGGCGGTACCGCCGCAGACCGCGCCCGGAGGCCTGCCGGCGGGCCCGTCCGATCCGGCGCTGCTCGCCGAGGCGCTGGCGGAGCTGGAGCGGATGGTGGGCCTGGAGCCGGTGAAGCGGCAGGTGAAGGCGCTCTCGGCGCAGCTGCACATGGCCCGGCTGCGGGCCGGGCAGGGCCTGCCGGTGCAGCCCCCGAAGCGGCACTTCGTGTTCTCCGGGCCGTCGGGCACGGGCAAGACGACCGTGGCGCGGATCCTGGGCCGGGTCTTCTACGCGCTCGGGCTGCTGGGCGGGGACCATCTGGTGGAGGCCCAACGGGCGGATCTGGTGGGAGAGTTCCTCGGGCAGACCGCCGTGAAGGCCAATGAGCTGATCGATTCCGCGATCGGCGGGGTGCTGTTCGTGGACGAGGCGTACAGCCTCTCCAACACCGGATACACCAAGGGCGACGCCTACGGCGACGAGGCCCTGCAGGTGCTGCTGAAGCGGGCCGAGGACAACCGGGACCACCTTGTGGTGATCCTGGCCGGCTACCCCGCGGGGATGGACCGGCTGCTGGCCGCCAATCCGGGGCTGTCCTCGCGCTTCACCACCCGGGTCGACTTCCCCAGCTACCGCCCGCTGGAACTGACCGCGATCGGCGGGGTGCTGGCGGACGCGAACGGGGACTGCTGGGACGAGGAGGCCCTGGAGGAGCTGCGCAGCATCAGCGGGCACGTGGTGGAGCAGGGCTGGATCGACGAGCTGGGCAACGGCCGCTTCCTGCGCACCCTGTACGAGAAGAGCTGCGCGTACCGGGATCTGCGGCTGGCGGGGTTCCCCGGCGAGCCCTCCCGTGACGACCTGTCGACGCTGCGGCTGCCCGACCTGATGCAGGCGTACGGGGAGGTCCTGTCGGGCCGGGGCCCGCAGGACCGCGACCGCCCGGAGCCGCCGCCGCTGTAGCGGGGTGCCGGGGCCGGAGCCCCGGCACCCCGTGCCTCACACGCCGGCGGTGCTGGTCGCGCGGGGGCCGGTCCGGCGGCCCGGGATGCGGTGCGCGGGATCGCGTACCTCGCCCACGAGCATCTCCAGTACGTCCTCCAGGGCGACGAGGCCCAGCACCCGCCCGGCCGGGTCGGCGACCTGGGCCAGATGGGTGGCGTCCCGGCGCATGACGCTGAGCGCGTCGTCCAGCGGGAGGGTGGCGGACAGGGTGGGCATGCGGCGCCAGACCCGCTGGGGTACGGCCCGCTCCCGGTCCTCGACGTCCAGCACGTCCTTGACGTGCAGGTAGCCCATGAAGGCGCCGTTCTCGGAGCGGACGGGGAAGCGGGAGTAGCCGGTGCGGACCGTCAGCTGCTCGATCTGCCGCGGGGTCGCCGAGGGGCCGACCGTGACGAGCCGCTCCCGGGAGAGCAGGACGTCGGTGACCGGGCGGCTGCCCAGCTCCAGGGCATCCTCCAGGCGCTCCTGCTCGCCCGGCTCCAGGAGCCCGGCCTGCCGGGAGTCCTCGACGAGCCGGCCGAGCTGGGCGCTGGTGTAGACGGCCTCGACCTCGTCCTTGGGCTCCACCTTGAAGAGGCGGAGCACCAGGTGCGCGCAGGAGCCCAGTGCGCTGGTGACGGGGCCGCACAGCCGGGCGAACGCCACCAGGCCCGGGCTGAACCAGAGGGCGGTCTTCTCGGGCGCGGCCATGGCGAGGTTCTTCGGCACCATCTCGCCGATGACCAGGTGCAGGAAGACGACGGCGGCGAGCGCCACCGCGTAGCCGAGCGGGTGGATCACGCCCTGCGGGATGTGCGCCGCGTGGAAGAGCGGCTCCAGCAGGCGGGCCATCGTCGGCTCGGCTACCGCGCCGAGGGTCAGGGAGCAGACGGTGATGCCGAACTGGGCCGCGGCCATCATCCGCGGCAGGTTCTCCAGGCCGTGCAGCACCTGGCGGGCCCGCTTGGACTCCTTGGCCAGCGGCTCGATCTGGCTGCGCCGTACGGAGACGAGCGCGAACTCGGCGCCGACGAAGAAACCGTTGGCCAGGACCAGGACCAGGGCGAAGAGCAGTTGGAGGGCGTTCATCGGCCGGCGCCTTCCAGCTGGGCCGGCTGCGGCGACCGGACGTCCGGGGAGGCCTGCCGGCCGGGCGCCGTGCGTACGGAGCCGGCCGCGTCGATCCGGACGGTGGCACGGGCGGCCTCGGGGCCCGTCCCGTGGGCGGAGGCGGGGACGGTACCCAGCCGGACCAGCCGGACGCGTTCGGCGCGGTTGCGGCCGACCTGGCGGACGGACAGCCTCCAGCCGGGCAGTTCGGCGCGGTCCCCGGGGGCGGGGATCCGCCCGAGCAGATCGGCGACGAGACCGGCGACGGTCTCGTACGGGCCTTCGGGCACCTCCAGGCCTATCCGGCGCAGGGTCTGCACCCGGCAGCTGCCGTCGGCCTCCCACGAAGGGCGGCCGTCCTCGGCGGGCACGGCGGCCAGTTCGGGGCCCTCGTCCTCGGCGAGGTCGTGCTCGTCGCGGACCTCGCCGACGAGCTCCTCCACGATGTCCTCCAGGGTGACGACCCCGGCGGTGCCGCCGTACTCGTCGACGACCACGGCCATCGGCTGCTCGCTGCGCAGCCGCTCCAGCAGCGGCTGCACCGGCAGCGAGCCGGGCACCAGCAGCGGGGCGACGCAGATCCGGCTGACGGTGGTGCGGGCGCGCTCGGACTCGGGCACGGCGAGGGCGTCCTTGAGGTGGACGACCCCGGTGACCTCGTCGATGCGCTCCCGGTAGACCGGGAACCGGGACAGTCCGGTGGCGCGGGTCAGGTTGAGCACGTCGGCCGCGGTGGCCGTGTGCTGGAGGGCGCTGACCTTCACCCGGGGGGTCATGACGTGCTGGGCCGTGAGCTCGCCCAGCGAGAGGGTCCGTACGAAGAGGTCGGCGGTGTCCTGTTCGAGGGCGCCGGCCTGGGCCGAATGGCGGACCAGGGAAACCAGTTCGCCGGGGGTTCGGGCGGAGGCCATCTCCTCGGCGGGTTCCACGCCGAGCGCCCGCACGAGGCGGTTGGCGACGGCGTTGAGGCCTGCGATGACCGGCCGGAAGGCCCTCGAGAAGACCTGCTGCGGGCCGGCCACGAACCGGGCCACCTGCAGCGGTCGGGAGACCGCCCAGTTCTTCGGGACGAGCTCGCCGAGGACCATCTGGACGGCGGAGGCGAGCAGCATGCCGATGAAGACGGCGATGCCGGAGACGGCTCCCGCGGGCAGGCCGGTCGCCGCGAGCGGCCCGGCCAGCAGTCCGGCGAGGGCCGGTTCGGCCAGCATGCCGACCACGAGAGAGGTGATGGTGATGCCGAGCTGTGTGCCGGAGAGCTGGAAGGACAGCTCCCGCAGGGCCTCGACCACCGTGCGGGCACGGCGGTCGCCGTCGGCTGCGGCGCGTTCGGCCTCGGGTCGTTCCACGGTGACGAGGCCGAACTCGGCCGCCACGAAGAAGCCGTTGGCGAGGATCAGGGCGAATGCCGCCACGAGCAGGAGTAGCGGGATGGTCATGCCGCCGCCTCCGTGGGGAGGGCGGCGCGGGTACTACCGGACGATCCGTCCATTGCTGGAGGGAGTCACTCCTCAAGTCGCAGGTTCCCCCGGACCTCGGGGTCCCGGGGGCCGGTGGGAGGGCGCACGGGTGCGCCCCGCCACCAGGGTAGTCACTGAGATCGCCGCCGCAATGGGACGCAGCGGTCGGCTGCGGCTCCGGTGCTTCGTACGGGGGCGGCTCGAGGCCCGTTCAGGGGCCGTTCGATGGATGTTCGACGTCCGTTCCAGGTCCGCGCGGCCGGCGGCTCAGCGGTCGTGCGGTCCGGTGCCCCGGGCCTCGGCGAGTGCGCGCAGGGCGCGGGCGTCGCCGATCGCCTGCTGCCTGGCCACTCCGGGCTGGATGCCGAGGGCGGGCAGGCTCGTGCCGTCGCTGAGGTCCAGGAACACCCACGGGTCGCCCGGGCGGAGGTTCACGCGCAGGATCTGCGCCCACTCCAGGCGGCGGGTGCTGGTCAGGTTGACGACGGTGACGCCCGCCTCGTCCGCGACCACCTTGGGGCGGCTGAGCAGGACGAGTACGGAGGTCAGCAGGACGGCGGTGAAGATGAAGCTCATCCGCTCCCCCGGCCCGAGGTTCTCCAGCAGGAGGGCGATCGCCGTGATGGTGGCGAACATGGCGAGCCCGACGCCCAGCAGGACGGCCCGCGTGCGGGTCGGCCGGAAGGTGATTGGCAGGGCGGGCGGTGCGGGCTGGGCGGCGGACTCGGCCATGATGCTGGTGATGCCTTCTGCAGGGGGGGTAGGACGTGCGGGTCAGAGACGGCAGGCGTGGATCGAGGTGGTGAGGATCGCCCGCGCGCCGAGCTCGTACAGGTCGTCCATGATCCGCTGCGCCTCCTTGGCCGGGACCATCGCACGGACGGCGACCCAGCCCTCGTTGTGCAGCGGGGAGACGGTCGGCGACTCCAGGCCCGGGGTGAGGGCGACCGCGCGCTCGAGGTGCTCGGCGCGGCAGTCGTAGTCCATCATCACGTAGCTGCGGGCCACCAGGACGCCCTGGAGGCGGCGCAGGAACTGCTGGGCCTGCGCGTTGTCGGCGTCGGCGCCGTTGCCGCGGATGACCACGGCCTCGGACGTGAGGATCGGCTCGCCGATGACCTCGAGGCCGGCGTTGCGCAGGCTGGTGCCGGTCTCGACGACGTCCGCGATGATCTGGGCGACGCCGAGCTGGATGGCGGTCTCGACCGCGCCGTCGAGGTGCACGACGGAGGCGTCGATGCCCTGCTCGGCGAGGTGCTTGGCGACGATTCCCTCGTACGAGGTCGCGATCGTCATCCCGTGGAAGTCCTCGGGGCCCTTCGCCGTGCCGGGCTTGGTGGCGTAGCGGAAGGTGGAGCGGCCGAAGTTCAGCGGGAGGATCTCCTCCGCGCTGGCGCCGGAGTCGAGCAGCAGGTCACGGCCGGTGATGCCGATGTCCAGCTTGCCCGAGGCGACGTAGATCGCGATGTCCTTGGGGCGGAGGTAGAAGAACTCCACCCCGTTCTCGGGGTCGAGGACCACGAGCTCCTTGGACTCCTTGCGCTGGCGGTAGCCGGCCTCATGGAGCATCGCCGACGCCGCTCCGGAGAGTGAACCCTTGTTGGGGACGGCGATGCGCAGCATGGGGCTTCCTTCAGTGCGTGGATTGCGAAAGGTGTGGGCTGGACGGCGGGCGGGGGCCCGGGAGGGGCTCCGGCCTAGAGGTGCGCGTAGACGTCGTCGAGGGAGATCCCGCGGGCGACCATCATCACCTGGACGTGGTACAGCAGCTGGGAGATCTCCTCGGCGGCGGCTTCCTTGCTCTCGTACTCGGCGGCCATCCAGACCTCGGCGGCCTCCTCGACGACCTTCTTGCCGATGGCATGGACGCCCTTGCCGACGAGCTCGGCGGTGCGGGAGGTGCTGGGGTCGCCGTCGGCGGCCTTGAGCTGGAGCTCGGTGAAGAGCTCTTCGAAGCTCTTGGAGGGTGTGTTCGCCATGATGGTCCTCAGAATACGGGCTCCCCCACCGCCACTCAGCGCCAGGGTTCGCTGACGGACCGCAGGGTCGCAGCGGTGGAGACGGCGGCGATGACCGCTTCGTGCCCCTTGTCCTCGTTCGACCCCTCGAGCCCGGCACGGTCCAGCGCCTGCTCGTCGTTGTCGCACGTCAGAACGCCGAAGCCGACGGGGACTCCGGTGTCGATCGACACCTGTACCAGGCCTTGGGTGACGCCCTGGCAGACGTAGTCGAAGTGCGGGGTGCCGCCGCGGATGACGACTCCGAGGGCGACGATGGCATCGTAACCGCGACCGGCGAGTACCTTCGCCACGACCGGGAGCTCGAAGCTGCCGGGGACGCGGAGCAGGGTGGGCTCGTCGATCCCCAGCTCGTGCAGGGCCCGCAGGGCGCCGTCGACGAGCCCGTCCATCACCTTCTCGTGCCACTGGGCCGCGATGACCGCGACCCGGAGGTCTCCGCAGTTCCTGACACTCAGTTCGGGTGCGCCCTTGCCGCTCACAGCTGTGCTCCTCGGTGCTTCGTGGTTCGTGGTGCTTGACGGGTGGTGGTTCGTACTTACTGGTTGCCGCAGGCGGAGGTGGTCACGGCCTGCTCCAGCCAGGGCAGGTCGTGGCCCATCCGGTCCCGCTTGGTGCGCAGGTACCGCAGATTGTGCTCGCCCGCCTCCATCGGCATGGCCACCCGGTCGTTGACCGCGATGCCGTGCCGGACGAGGGCGGCGGACTTCTCGGGGTTGTTGGTCAGCAGCCGGACGCTCTTGACGCCGAGGTCGGCCAGGATCTGCGCGCCGGCGGCGTAGTCGCGGGCGTCGGCCGGCAGGCCGAGCTCCAGGTTGGCGTCCAGGGTGTCGCGGCCGCGCTCCTGGAGCTCGTACGCGCGCAGCTTGGACACCAGTCCGATGCCGCGGCCCTCGTGGCCGCGCAGGTAGACGACCACGCCGCGGCCCGCCTCCTTGATGCGGGCCATGGAGGCGTGCAGCTGGGGGCCGCAGTCGCAGCGCAGCGAGTGGAAGATGTCGCCGGTCAGGCACTCGGAGTGGACCCGGACCACGACGTCCTTGCCGTCGCCGATGTCGCCGTGGAGGAGGGCGACGTGCTCGACGCCGTCGGCGGTGGAGCGGTAGCCGTACGCCGTGAAGTCGCCGTGGGCGGTCGGCAGGGTGACCTCGGCCTCGCGGCGCACGGTCGGCTCGGAGGAGCGGCGGTAGGCGATCAGGTCCTCGATGGAGATGATCGTCAGGCCGTGCTTGCGGGCGAACGGGATCAGCTCGGGCAGGCGCAGCATGACGCCGTCCTCGCCGGCGATCTCCACGATCGCGCCGACGGGGCGCAGGCCCGCGAGGCGGGCGAGGTCGACGGCGGCCTCGGTGTGGCCGTTGCGGACCAGGACGCCGCCGGGCTTGGCGCGCAGCGGGAACACGTGGCCGGGGCGCACGAAGTCGGAGGGCTCGCAGACGCCGCTGGCGAGCATCCGCAGGGTGGTGGAACGGTCGGCGGCCGAGATGCCGGTGGTGACGCCGTGGGCGGCGCTCGCGTCGACCGAGACGGTGAAGGCGGTCTTCATCGACTCGGTGTTGTGCTGGACCATCTGGGGCAGCTCGAGCCGCTCCAGCTCGGGGCCTTCCATGGGGGCGCAGATCAGGCCGCGGCACTCGCTCATCATGAACGCGACGATCTCGGGGGTGGCCTTCTCGGCGGCGATGACGAGGTCGCCCTCGTTCTCGCGGTCCTCGTCGTCGACGACGACGACGGGGCGGCCGGCCGCGATGTCGCGGATGGCCTGCTCGACGGGGTCGAGCCGGAAGGCGGTCTCGAGGACGGCGTCGATGTCGGGCACGGGCTTGAGGGTGGTCATGCCGTTGCTCCTTCCAGGGCCGGGGCGGGGGTGGTGCGCGAGCGCTGGTACCAGTCGTGGGCGCCCCACAGGACGAGCGCGAAGTAGACGACGTAGACGAGGCCGGAGAAGGCCAGTCCGTTGGTGAAGGCGAGCGGGACGCCGACCAGGTCGACGAGGAGCCAGGCGAACCAGAACTCGACCAGGCCGCGCGCCTGGGCGACCATCGCGACGATCGTGCCGACGAAGATGTAGGCGTCGGCCCACGGGCTCCAGGACAGGTCCGGGAAGAGCGTGAACAGGCCGCCGACGGCGAGGGTGCCGAGGGCCGCTCCGGCGAGGAGCAGCCCGCGCTCGGTCCAGGTCGCGGTGCGCACGGCGAGGGTGCCGTCCTGGGCCTGCTTGCGGCCGAGCTGCCAGGCGCGCCAGCCCCATGCGGCCACGCCGATGACGAGGAGCTGCTTGCCGACACCGCCGGCGAGGTGGGCGGAGGCGTAGGCGGCTATGAGGATCAGGCCGGACAGCAGCTGGGCGGGCCAGGTCCATATGGAGCGGCGCCAGCCGAGGGCGAGGGCGGCCAGGCCCATCAGGTTGCCGATCATGTCGGACCAGATGACCTTCTGGCCGAAGACCGTGAAGGCCTCCGCGTTGAGCCAGGTCAGGGCGGTCACTGCTGGTCCTCCTTGGCGGTCAGCGGGTCAGTTCGGAGGCTGCCTGCGGCCATCAGGCGCTCGACGTACTTCGCGAGGACGTCGACCTCGAGGTTGACCGGGTCGCCGGGCTGCTTGATGCCGAGCGTGGTCAGCGCGAGGGTGGTGGGGATGAGGCTGATGGTGAACCAGTCGGCGGCGGCTTCGACCACGGTGAGGCTGACGCCGTCGACCGTGACGGAGCCCTTCTCCACGACGTACCGGGACAGGTGCGCGGGGAGCGCGACCTTGACGATCTCCCAGTGCTCGGAGGGCGTCCGGGAGAGGATCTCGCCGGTGCCGTCCACGTGCCCCTGGACCAGGTGTCCGCCGAGCCGTCCGCCGAGGGCCATCGGGCGCTCCAGGTTGACGCGGGAGCCCGGGTGGAGGGTGCCGAGGCTGGAGCGGTTCAGGGTCTCCTGCATGACGTCGGCGGTGAACTCGCCGTCCGCGGTCTCCACGACGGTCAGGCAGACGCCGTTGACGGCGATGGAGTCGCCGTGCTTGGCGCCGTCGGTGACGACGGGGCCGCGCAGGCGGAAGCGGGAGGCCTCGGCGAGCTGCTCGACGGCGGTGACCTCGCCCAGTTCTTCGACGATTCCGGTGAACACTCAGTGCTCCTTGGGGGCGGTGGTGGGGGCGGCTTGGGGGACTGCGGTGATGCGGAGATCGGTGCCGACGCGGACGGCCTCGGTGATGTCGAGACGTACCGCGTGGGCGATGTTCGTGATGCCGGCGTCGGCGAGGGCGGTGGGGCCGGAGCCGAGGAGGGCCGGGGCGAGGTAGCCGATGACGCGGTCGACGGCTCCGGCCTCGAGGAAGGCTCCGGCCAGGGTGGGGCCGCCTTCGAGGAGTACGGAGCGCACGCCGCGGGCGTACAGCTGCGCGAGCAGGTCGTGGACGGCGATGCGGCCGTCGTGCAGGGGGAGGCGGAGCAGCTCGACGCCCGGGAGGTGCCGGGTGTCGGCGTCCTCGCCGGTGACGAGCAGCGTGGGTGCGGCGTCGTCGAGGATGCGGGCGGTCGGCGGGAGGCCGGCGCGGGTGTCGAGGGCGACGCGCAGCGGCTGGGTGGCGCCCTCGACGTCGCGTACGGCCAGGTGCGGGTCGTCCTCGCGCAGGGTGCCGCCGCCCACGAGGACGGCGTCGGCCTCGGCGCGCAGCCGGTGGACGTCGGCGCGGGACTCCGGGCCGGTGATCCAGCGGCTGCTGCCGTCCGCGGCGGCGCTGCGGCCGTCGAGGGTGGCCGCGTACTTCCAGGTCACGTGCGGGCGGCCGAGGCGTACGGAGGTGAGCCAGGCGGCGTTGCCCGCCGCGGCTTCGGCCTCCAGGAGCCCGCCCTCGGCCTTGACACCGGCAGCACGCAGGGTGTCGGCGCCGCCGCTGGCCTGCGGGTTCGGGTCTGCGACGGCGTAGACCACGCGGGTGACGCCGGCCTCGGCGAGGGCCTGGGCGCAGGGCCCCGTGCGACCGGTGTGGTTGCAGGGTTCGAGGGTGACGTAGGCGGTGCCGCCGCGGGCTGCCTCGCCTGCCGCGCGCAGGGCGTGGACCTCGGCGTGCGGGCCGCCGGCCCGCTCGTGCCAGCCCTCGCCGACGACGGTGCCCGCGGCGTCCGTGACGACACAGCCGACGACCGGGTTGGGGCTGGTGGAGCCGAGGCCGCGGGCGGCGAGCTCGATGGCGCGGCGCATGGCCTGCGCGTCGGCGTCGGCACCGCCGACGGCGTCGTGCGGTGCGTTCGCGGCGTGGTTCGCCACCGGGTCCTCCTGCCTCGTCGGGCACGGACTCCGGGGCCTGTCGGGATACGACAGATGAAGCGGTTCAGCACACGCGGCACGCCGAGGCCGAAAAAACGGTCCGCCCGGACGTGTCCACAGGGGATACGCCGATGAACCGCCGACGGCGGCGTACCGGTGACTGGCCCGCCGCGCACTGCCTCCCATCCGGACTTTCACCGTCGGTCCAGGAATTTCACCTGGTCAACCGGCCGCTGGCTGCGGACGGGTCGCGGACTATACCGCCGGTTCGGAATTACACCGACCCCGGAGTGCGCTGCTTACTGGTACTCCTGCCAGTTTGCCACGGGTGATCGGCGGCCATGCGAGCGAGGAGCTGTGGCCTGGGTCACAGAGGGGGTCTTCCGCGGGAGTCCGTCAAGTGCGCCGCCGATTGGTACAGACCTATTGACGAGGTGGTCTAGTCCTCTTAACGTTCCCTTCATCCTCTCGGGAGACAGCCCGTCAGATGTGCGCACGTCACGGGCCAACACGCACCACTTTCCGCCTGTTGTGCCCTTTCGTGTCCTGCCATCCTCCCCTCCCCAGGAGGCACCATGCCGTCCCCCACCCGTACGAGAGCGATGCTCCTGGCATCCGGCGCCGCAATCGCCGGACTGCTGGTGGGCGGGCTCTCGTCCGGCGTCTCGCACGCCGCCGACCACGAGGGCTGTCGCCCGGACGGGCTGTACAAGACCGCCGGTGTCGACGTCCCGTACTGCTCGGTCTACGACTCCGAGGGCCGCGAGAAGATGGGCGCCGACCACCAGCGCCGCGTCATCGGATATTTCACCGGGTGGCGGACCGGCAAGGACGGCACCCCCGCCTACCTCGCCAACAACGTCCCGTGGTCCAAGGTCACCCATCTGAATTACGCCTTCGCCCACGTGGGCGCCGACAACAGGATCTCGGTCGGCGCGGACAACGCGAACAACGCCGCCACCGGGATGACCTGGCCGGGTGTTGCCGGCGCCGAGATGGATCCGGCCCTGCCGTACAAGGGCCACTTCAACCTGCTGAACAAATTCAAGAAGCAGTACCCGAACGTGAAGACGCTGATCTCGGTCGGCGGCTGGGCCGAGACCGGCGGCTACTTCGGCGACGACGGCAACCGCGTCGCCTCGGGCGGCTTCTACTCGATGGCCACCAACGCCGACGGCTCCGTCAACCAGGCCGGCATCGACACGTTCGCGGACTCCTCGGTCGAGTTCGTCCGCAAGTACGGGTTCAACGGCGTCGACATCGACTACGAGTACCCGACCACCATGAAGGACGCGGGCAACCCGCTGGACTGGCAGCTCTCCAACGCCCGCCGGTCCGGGCTCGTCCAGGGCTACGCCGCACTGATGAAGTCGCTGCGCGAGAAGCTCGACCGCGCGGGCGCCGCCGACGGCAAGCACTACCTGCTCTCCGTCGCCGCCCCCTCCTCCGGCTACCTGCTGCGGGGCATGGAGACGTTCCAGATGCAGAAGTACCTGGACTACGTCAACATCATGTCCTACGACCTGCACGGCGCGTGGAACGAGTACGTCGGCCCCAACGCCTCGCTCTTCGACGACGGCAAGGACGGCGAACTGGCCGCCGCCGGCGTCTACTCCACCTCCCAGTACGGCGGCATCGGCTACCTCAACTCCGACTGGGCCTACCACTACTTCCGCGGCTCCATGCCGGCCGGCCGCATCAACATGGGCCTGCCGTACTACACCCGCGGCTTCAAGAACGTGCAGGGCGGCACGGACGGCATGTGGGGCAAGGCCCCGGCGACCACCTGCCCCGCCGGGGCGGGGCTGACCAAGTGCGGTGACGGCGCGGTCGGCATCGACAACCTGTGGCACGACCTGGACACCAACGGGGCCGAGTCCCCGGCGGGCTCCAACCCGATGTGGCACGCCAAGAACCTGGAGAAGGGCGTCGTCGGCGACTACGTCACCAGGTACGGCTTCCCGGCGAACACCACGCTGACCGGCACCTACGCCCGCAAGTACGACTCCACCCTGGTGGCGCCGTGGCTGTGGAACGCCCAGAAGAAGGTCTTCCTGTCGACGGAGGACGAGCAGTCCGTCGCCGCCAAGGCCGACTACGTGGTGGACAAGGGCATCGGCGGCACGATGGTCTGGGAGCTGGCGGGCGACTACGCGTACGACTCCGCCAAGGGCCAGTACGAGATGGGCGACACGCTCACCTCTCTGATGTACGACAAGTTCAAGGCGGCCGCGCCGTACGGCGCGAAGAAGGCGGGCAGCGCACTGCCGGCCCAGGCCGTGGACATCAAGACGGAGTTCACCGAGTTCAAGCTGGGCGACTCCAACTACCCCATCACCCCGAAGCTCAAGATCACCAACAACACGAAGACCACGCTGCCCGGCGGCACCGAGTTCCGGTTCGACTACGGGACCTCGGCCCCGGACAACGCGTCCGACCAGTCCGGCTTCGGTACGAAGGTGATCAGCAGCGGCCACACCGGCACCAACGTCGGCGGCCTGAAGGGCGACTTCCAGCGCGTCTCGCTGAAGCTGCCGGCGTGGCAGGCGCTGGCCCCCGGCGCCTCCGTCGACCTGGCGTTCAACTACTACCTGCCGGTGTCCACGCCCTCCAACTGGACGGTGAACATCTCCGGCACCACCTATGCCCTCGCCGGTGACCTGGCACGCGGCACGGCGCTCGTCGAGCCGGGGGGCTCGACGATCCCGCCGACCACCCCGCCCACGACCCCGCCGACCACTCCCCCGACGACGCCTCCCACCACTCCCCCGACCACGCCGCCGGGCGGGACCTGCAGCAACCCGGCGTACGTCGCGGGCACCGTCTACAACGGCGGGGACGTCGTCTCGCACAAGGGCCACGGCTGGAAGGCCCAGTGGTGGACGCAGAACGAGGAGCCCGGCACCACCGGTGAGTGGGGCGTCTGGAAGGACCAGGGCGCTTGCTGACACCCCGTCGGTTCCCGTAGGCGGGCGAACGTGAGGACCCGGTGGCCCGGCGGTCACCGGGTCCTCGCACGTGCCGGCGCGGCCCCTCGTAGGCTGCTGCGGTGATCACACAGGACGCCGCACCCGTCGCGGACTTCGAGGAGCACCGGCCCCGGATGTTCGGCATCGCCTACCGCATGCTCGGCTCCGCCGCCGAGGCCGAGGACACCGTCCAGGACGCCTGGCTGCGCTGGAGCTCCGCCGGGCGCGAGGACATCGAGCACCCCGGGGCCTGGCTCGCCAAGGTCGTCACCCGCCTCTGCCTGAACCGCCTCACCTCGGCGCGGGCCCGGCGCGAGGAGTACGTCGGCCCCTGGCTCCCCGAGCCGGTCCTCACCGGGGACGGAACCCTCGGCCCGCTGGAGTCTGCGGAGCAGCGGGACAGCGTGTCCATGGCCCTGCTGGTGCTGCTGGAGCAGCTGACGCCGGTGGAGCGGGCGGTGTACGTGCTGCGCGAGGCGTTCGCGTACGGCCATCGGGAGATCGCCGGGCTCCTGGACCTGACCGAGGCCAACTGCCGGCAGCTCTACCGGCGGGCCGCGGCCCGGGTCGCTGCGGGCCGGACGGCCGGGCCGTCCGGCGGACGGGAGTCGCGCCCCCGCTTCGAACCGGATCCGGCGCAGTGGCAGCGCCTGGTGGAGACCTTCCTGACGGCGGCGCGCGACGGCGACCTGGCCCGGCTGGAGGGCATGCTGACCGCCGACGTGCGGTACGTGGCGGACGGCGGCGGGATCGTGGGCGCGGCACGGCGGCCGATCCTGGGCCCGGACAAGGTGGCCCGCTTCCTGGTGGGTGTGCTGCGCAAGTTCGCGGCCGGGATGCCGATCTCCTTCGCGGAGGTCAACGGGGAGCCCGCGCTGATCGTGGGCGGGACGGTCCTGCAGGTGGAGATCGAGGACGGGCTGGTGCGCGAGGTGCGCAGCGTGGTGAATCCGGAGAAGCTGGAGTTCCTTCAGCGGCAGCTGTCACATTCCTGAGGGCTGTCCGGTCTCAGCCGGTGAACGCACCCCCTTCAGGGAAGGAACGAACACCATGAGCACGATCCTCGTCACCGGAGGCACCGGAAACCTCGGCGCGCTGGTCGTCAGCCGGCTGCGGGCCGCGGGCCACGACGTACGGGTCCTGAGCCGGCACGCGAAGGACCACCCGGTCGATCTCCGGGACGGCAGCGGGCTCGATGCCGCGATGGCGGGCGCGGAGGTGGTCGTGCACTGCGCGAGCACCCCGCGGGGCGGCGACGACGTGGCCGCCGGGCACCTGATCGAGGCGGCCCGGCGGGCCGGGACGGTCACGAACATCGTCTACATCTCGATCGTCGGGGTCGATGTGGTCCCGTTCGGCTACTACAAGGTGAAGTACCAGGTCGAGCGGATGCTGGAGGCGTCGGGGCTGGGCGTGACGATCCTGCGGACCACTCAGTTCCACGACCTGGTGGCGATGGCGGTGGACGGGCTGGCGAAGGTGCCGCTGGTGCCGCTGCCGCTGCCGAGGGGGGTCAGGGTGCAGCCCATCGCCGTGGAGGAGGTCGCCGACCGGATGGCGGAACTCGCCGTCCCGGCCCCGGCCGGCCGGGTCACGGACATGGGCGGCCCGGAGATCCACACGCTGGTGGAACTGGGCCGGTCGTACCTGGCGGCGACGGGACGGCGGCGCAAGGTGTTCCCGCTGCCCCTCGCGGGGAAGGCGTACGCGGCTTTCTGCCGCGGCGGCAACCTGACCCCGTCCCACGCGTCCGGCAAGGGCACGTTCGCGGAGTTCCTGGCGGCGCGGGCCGGAGCGGCGGGGCGATGATCGTTTCGGTGGTGTCCATGCCGGAGGGCATCGCGCGGCGCACCCCGGTCTCCGAAGCCCGTCAGCGACTCGCGGAATCCCGTTTCGTGTTGGTGGACGCGGAGCTGCCCGAGGAAGCACCGCCCGGGGAGCAGCCGATCGCCCACCTGCTCGGCCTGGAGGCCGAGGACCTGCCGTGGCTGGGCCGGGAGGGAGAATCCGCCCGCGCCGAGTTCCTCGGTGACGCCGCCGCGTTCGTCGTCCCGGCGATCGAGGCGGGCCAGGTCGTCCACCTCCATGTCGTGGCCACCGAGCGGTATTTGGTCACGGTGCACCGGGGACCGGCCGGGCTGGTGGAGAGCCTCGTCGCCCGCTTCCCGCACGAACGGCCCCCCGACGCGGTGGCCACGCTGTTCCTGCTGCTGGGCGAGGCCTTGGAGACCTACCGGCGATCCGCCGTCCAGGCCCTCCTGGAGGTGGAGGACCTGGAGGACGAGATGTTCCGGCAGCGCGAGCCCGAGCAGCTCTACAGCCTGGCCCGGCTGCGCCGGACCTCGGCGCTCCTGCACCACACGCTCCTCCCCTACCACCAGGCGGCGGAGGAGGCCATCACGCGCCGGGTGCTGAACCGCAACTTCCCGGAGGAGCGCCAGCGGCTCGCCCGTGAGTACCAGCGCGTGTCGAGGCTGGTGCTGACGGACATCGAGGCACTCCAGGAGGCCGCCCGGCGGGGCTTCGGCACCTACTCCTCGCTGGTGTCCGGCGAGCAGAACGGCGTGATCAACCGGCTGGCGATCGTTTCGACGATCTTTCTGCCGCTGACCTTCCTGACGGGGTTCTTCGGCATGAACTTCGCCTACCTGACGGACGAGCTGGAGAGCCGGGTCATCTTCTGGGTGCTCGCCGTGGGCCTCCAGGTGGTCTTCTTGGCCGGCGCGCTCTACGTACTGCACCGCACCCGCATCTGGCGCCGGCTCCACGACGACGAAAGCGTCGACGACGAGTAGGCCGTCCGGCCGGGTGCAACCACGGTGCGGCATGGTCCGGCCCGATGCACACCGGGCCGCACCGGCCCGGTGCGGCCGGTGCCGGCCGGTGCGGCTCAGGGGGCGAAGAGGTCCGCCTGCGCGGCTTCGCGGGCGGCCAGCCGCGCCCCCGTCAGGACCGCCGGGTCGCCGAGGGCAGTGGCCCGGACCTCCATCGGGACCGGGGTCAGCGTCGTCAGGCGGCGGGCCACCGCGCAGGCGAGGGGGGCGCCGCCCGCGTGGCCCAGCCCACCCGCCAGGACCAGGCACCCCGGATCCAGCACCGCCGCGACGGCCGCCGCGCCCAGCGCGAGCCGTTCCGCCAGGGCCTCGATGAAGGCCTCGCCCGCGGCGCCCGCCACCGCCTCCTCCACCGGCCCGGCCCAGCCGTGCTCCGCCGCGAGCGCGACCACGGCCTCCCGGCCGACCAACGCGTGGAAGCCGCCCTCGCAGTCCGTGGCGGAGGGCAGCCGGCCCGTGCCCGGCACCGGCAGGAAGCCGATCTCGCCCGCCCCGCCCGACGCGCCCCGCCGCAGCCGCCCGTCCAGGACCACGGCCGCGCCGACGCCCGCGCCGAGCCACAGCAGCACGAAGGAGTCCAGGTCCTGCGCGGCCCCGACCCGCTGTTCCGCGAGGGCCGCGAGGTTCGTCTCGTTCTCCACCACCACCGTGGCCGGCAGCCTCCGCCGGAGGGCCGCCACCAGGTCCCGGTGCCACACCGGCAGGCCGGCGGTGCTGCGCAGCACCCCGTCGGACGGGGCCACCAGGCCCGGCGCGCCGGCCACCACGGTGTGCAGCCCGTCCGCGCCGGCCTCCCGCGCGAGCGCCTCGAGCAGGTCCACGGCCTCCTCGACGGCGTCCACCGGGAGCTCGGCCTGGGCGAGAGGGCGGCCGAGCAGGTCCGCGACCACCGCGGTCGCGCTGTCCGTCCGTACGTCCAGGGCCGCCAGGTACGCACGGCGGGCGACGATCCCGTACAGCCTGGCGTTGGGGCCGCGGCGCTGTTCGCCCGACTGCCCGACGACCTCGATCAGCCCGGCCCCGGTCAGCCGCTCGACGAGATCGGCGACCGAAGGGCGGGAGAGGCCGGTCATCGTCTTGAGCTGAGTGGCGGTCAGCGGCCCTTCCTCTTGGAGGAATCGCAGGGCGAGCCGGTCGTTGATGGCCCGGGCCGTACTCGGCGACGCGGGCGACGGAGCGGTGGCGGCTGGGGCCAGGGCTTTGGCAGGAGTCACGGCGCCCATCCTAGGTAGCTCCACGCCGCTAACTATCAGGCAGGGTCCCTGATAGTTTAATGCCATGACAGGGGAAACAGACCTCGGCCCGGCGCGCCTGCGCCGGGCCCGCTTCGCCATCGCCGCCGTCTTCTGCGCCCACGGGGCCGTCACCGGCTCCTTCGCCACCCGCATCCCCTGGATCCAGGACCACGCCCAGCTCAGCGCCGGCACCCTGGGCCTCGCCCTCGCCTTCCCCGCCCTGGGCGCGGCGCTCGCGATGCCGCTGGCCGGCCGGATCAACCACCGCTTCGGGGACCGTACCGCGCTGCGCGCGCTGCTGGCGCTGTGGACCCTGTCCTTGCTCCTGCCGAGCCTGGCGCCGAACCTGGCCACGCTGTGCTGCGCCCTCTTCGTCTACGGCGCCACCTCCGGGATGGCGGACGTGGCGATGAACGCGCTGGGCGTGGAGACCGAGAACCGGCTCGGCCGCTCGATCATGTCCTCGCTGCACGGCATGTGGAGCGTGGGCGCGCTGCTGGGTTCGGCGGCGGGCACGGTCGCCGCCCATGCCGGGGCCGACGCCCGGCTGCACCACCTCTTCGCCGCGCTCGCCCTGACCGCTGCCGGGCTGGTCGCCGTACGCGGGGTGCTGGACCTGCGCAGCGCCGCAGGAGCCGAGGCGCCGCCGCATTTCGCGCTGCCCCCGAAGTCCGCCCTGCTGATCGGCGCGATCGGGTTCTGCGCCGTCTTCGCGGAGGGCGCGAGCCTGGACTGGTCCGCGGTCTACCTGCGCGACGTCCTGGACAC
Source organism: Streptomyces katrae (assembly GCF_000717655.1). Classification (GTDB taxonomy): domain Bacteria; phylum Actinomycetota; class Actinomycetes; order Streptomycetales; family Streptomycetaceae; genus Streptomyces; species Streptomyces katrae_B. The sequence continues at coordinate 55,026 of NZ_JNZY01000020.1, read as the reverse complement.
GGATGCCGGTCTCGCCGCCGCCTCCACCACGGCGTTCGCGCTCACCATGGCCGTCGCCCGGCTCGCCGGGGACCGGGTGGTGGACCGGTTCGGGCCGGTGCACACGGTGCGGGCCGGCGGGGTACTGGCCACCGCGGGCGGGCTGCTGGTGGTGACGGTCCGCCACCCGGCCGCGGCGCTGGCGGGCTTCGGCCTGATCGGACTGGGCATCGCCGTGGTGGTCCCGCTGGCCTTCGCGGCAGCCGCGCGCAGCGGACCGGCCCCGGCGCAGGCCATCGCGGGCGTCGCGACGATCACGTACACGTCGGGGCTGATCGCGCCGTCGGCGATCGGTGCGGTGGCGGACGCGACCTCGCTCGTGGTGTCCTTCGGGCTGGTCACCCTGCTCGCGTTCGCTCTGGTCGCGGGGGCCGCCGTACTGCGGCAGAAGCCGGTGGCCGCGGGCTCCGCGCCCGCAGAGCGGGACGAACCGGCAGGTATCCGGCCGTAGCCTTGCGAAGGCCGCTCCGCGTCTTCAGATGGGCGGGCGCGGCGAGCCCCGCCAGGCGAGGGCGACGCGGGCGGGGAACCGGCCGCGCGGGACACGCGATCCTGAGCCGGGTTCGCCCGAACCGGGGAAGCACACGGCCAAGTTCCCCGGATCCGCACCGCCGGCTGGGACGCTGCCTCCCATGGAAGCGGTGCTCGCGCGGATGCGCGCCCTGGACGAGCGGCTCCCCGCGCAGGACGGTGTCGCCGTCTTCAACCGGGTGTACCTGACCGTGACGGAGACGCTGCACGCCCGCATCTCCCACGGGGAGTTCCCCGCGCCGCGGCGGGCGGAGGCGCTCAGCGTGCGGTTCGCGGAGCGGTACCTGACGGCGGTGGAGGCCGACCGGGCCCCGGCGTGCTGGCGGCCACTGCTGCAGTACCGCCGTCACCCGGGGATCCGCCCACTGCAGCACGCGCTGGCCGGGATCAACGCGCACATCGGGCACGACCTCGCGCTGGCGGTGGTGGCCACCTGCCGGGCGCTGGACTGCGAACCGCGGGCCCTGGAGGCGGACTTCGACCGGGTCGGCGACACCCTGGTCTCCCTGGAGGAGCACATCCGGGAGGACCTCATGCCGGGCCCGGACCTGCTGGAGGTCGCCGACCCGCTGACGCACCTGCTCGGCTCGTGGAGCCTGGACCGGGCCCGGGGCGCCGCCTGGTCGGCGGCCCGCCTGCTGTGGACCCTGCGCCGCTCCCCCGATCTGGCGGAGGAGTTCACGGATTCGCTCGACGCCGGCGTCGGCCTGGTCGGCCGCTGCCTCCTGACCCCGACCTCCTGAGCCGGGGCATGAAGACGGGCCGCCGCCGCGCTCGTGGCGCGGGGGCGGCCCGTGGTCACGGGGCCGGAGGGACCGGGTGGGTCAGTCCTCCGGGAGTTCGACCGGGGCGATCTCGTCGTAGACGTCGCCCGGGCCGGGGTTGGTGGCGTCCGTGGAGCCGCCCAGGTGGTGCATGACGCCCCAGACCGCGTTCAGCGCCGTCTGGACCGCGCCCTCGGCCCAGCCCGCCGTCCAGGAGATGTCGTCTCCCGCGAGGAAGATGCCGCGCTTGTCCTCGGGGAGGCGGTCCTGCATGAAGTGGGTGAACAGGCGCCGCTGGTAGCGGTAGTGGCCCGGCAGGTTGGCCTTGAACGCGCCCATGAAGTAGGGCTCGTTCTCCCACGACACGGTCACCGGGTTGCCGATGATGTGGCGGCGGATGTCGACCTTCGGGTAGATCTCGCCGAGCGACTTCAGCATGACCTCCATCCGCTCGTTCGCGGACAGCGGCAGCCACTTCAGGCTGTCGTCGCACCAGGTGTACGAGAGGCAGATGACGGCCGGCTGGTCCGGGCCGTTGTCCAGGAGGTACGTGCCGCGCGTCATGCGGTCCGTGAGGGTCATCGACATGACGTCGCGGCCCGTCTCCTCGTCCTTGTCCAGCCAGAACGGCCGGTCCACCGGGATGAAGAGCTTCGAGCTCTCCATGTAGTGGGTGCGCTCGATCGCCGTCCAGTGGTCGATCGGGAAGAGCGTGTCGTCGCACGCGATCTTCGACAGCAGCATCCAGGACTGGGCCGTGAAGATCGCGGCACGGTACGTACGGATGTCGCCGTCGGCGTCGGTGACCGTGATGCGGTTGCCGGCCGTGCGGTGCAGGCGGGTCACCGCCGGACGCGGGGTGCCGTCGTGCAGGGAGGACAGCGAGGTGCCCTGGGCCCAGTGGACGATCTTCTCGGGCTCGCGCTCCCACAGGCGCATCGGCAGCTGCTGCGAGCCGCCGACGATGCCGCGGTGGTGGTCGTCCGCCTCGGTGTAGACGACGCGGAGGATCTCCAGGATGGAGTTCGGGAAGTCGGTGTCCCAGCCGCCCGTGCCGAAGCCGACCTGGCCGAAGATCTCGCGCTTGCGGAAGGACTGGAAGGCCTCGGACTTGCAGAGGAAGCCGTAGAAGGTCTCGTCGTCGAGCTTCTCGACGAGCTTCGCCCAGATCTCGCGGATGCGCGGGACGTCCCGCTCGCGCATCGCCTGGTTCATGTCGGAGAAGTCGGCGCCCTCGTCGAGGCAGGCGTTCCACGCGGCCGACACGTCGCGGTAGACCTGCGGGAGGTCGGCGATGGTCTCGGCGTAGTGGGTCTCGCCCTTGAGGTCCACGACCGTCGAGGGGGTGGCCTCGGCGAGCGGGTTCGGGAAGGGCTCGGTGACCAGGCCGACGAGGTCGATGTAGTGCTGGAGCGCGGTGGAGGACGGCGGGAAGCGCATGGCGCCCATCTCCGCGGTCAGGCCCTCGGTGCCGGCGCCCTCGAAGCCGACGGTGCGCAGCCGGCCGCCGATCCGGTCGGCCTCGTACACGACGGGCTTGAGGCCCATCTTCATCAGCTCGTACGCCGAGATGATGCCGGACAGGCCGCCGCCGATGACCGCGACCTCGGTGCCGAACTCGGTCGCCGGGACCTGGCCCAGGCCCGCCGGGTGGGCCAGGAAGTCGTCGTACGCGTACGGGAAGTCCGGACCGAACATGGTGATCGGCGGCTGTCCGTCGCTGTGCGGGACGGCGGTGGTGGGCACCGTGGACGTCATGGGGTACGGCTCCTTGCGGGGGTGGGGCAGGGGGGGAGGGCGCTGGCGGGACTCAGACGAGGGAGGCGTAGAGCCCGGGGCGGCGGTCGCGCAGGTACGGGTTGTTCTCGCGCGAGGCGGCCAGCAGCTCGGGGTCAGCCTCGCCGATCACCAGCTCCTCACCGCGGCCTGCCCTGGTCCGGGTGACCCCGTCGGGGCTGGCCAGGCAGCTGAGTCCGACGAACTCGAACTCGCCTTCCGGACCGGTGCGGTTGACGTACGCGATGTACATCTGGTTCTCGAAGGCCCGTACGGGGACGAGCTGTTCGGCGACGAACTGGAAGGGGTGCATCTGCGCGGTCGGCACCAGGAGGAGGTCGGTGCCGGCCAGTGCGTGGGAGCGGACGTTCTCCGGGAACTCCACGTCGTAGCAGATCATGATGCCGACGCGGAGGCCGTTCAGCTCCGCCTGGACGACGGGGGTGTCGCCGGGGGTGAAGGCGTCCTGCTCGAAGCAGCCGAACAGGTGCGTCTTGCGGTAGTTCGCCAGCCGGACCCCGTCCGGGCCGACGAGCTGGGCCGCGTTGTACACGGTCTCGCCCTCGCGCTCCGGGTAGCCGTACAGGACGGCGACCCCGTGGCGGCGGGCGATCTCGCCGATGGCGCGGGCCGACATGCCGTCGGCCGCCTCGGCGAGGGCGGCGATGTCCTGGACCTCCAGCGCGTAGCCGGTCAGGAACATCTCCGAGGTCACGAGGAGTCCCGCACCCGCCTGTGCGGCGCGCTCCACAGCCCCGTCGAGCGCCTTCAGGTTCTCGGCGGTGTCGCCGAGCCGTCCGGAGCTCTGGAGGAGGGCGGTGCGCAGCGGGGGCATGGGCGTACCTCTGTGGCAGGAGGGGAGGGGTTCCTATTGAAGGTACGTTCACCCGTTCGACCCCGACAAGCCATGACTGTTGCGCTCCGCGCATCGATTCGTTGCGTGTTTCGCGGCGGGGACGGAGATTCGTTGCGCGGGGCCGTTGGCCGCTCTGCACGGCGGCCGGGGCATAAACCCGCCCCCGGCGGACGCTGACCCTCATGACCGTCGTCACCAGCAGTCTCGTGGCGGTGCGCGGGGCCGTCAAGGAGCTGGTGGACGGGCCTGCGGCCGCTGCCGAAGGAAGGAGTCCGCCACCCCATGTCGCCCGACACCGACACGGCCACGCCCGTCCACGTACTCGACGATGTCCACGTACTCGACAATCCGGTCTGGGCCGCTCTGAGCGGCCCGAGCCGTGCCTTCGCCGAGACCGGGCCCGCCGGCCTCGCGGCCCGGTACGTCGCGGAGGCCTCGCCGTTCGCCGCGCTCGCGGACCCGGACGACCCGCGGGCCTGGGCCGATCTGGCCGCGCTGGCCGGGCCCGGCGCCCCCGTCTGGGTCACCGGACTGCCGATCCCGCCCGCGGGGTGGACGACGGCGGCCTCGATACCGGGCGTACAGCTGGACGGCGGGGCGGTACGGGCCGAGGCCGCGCCCGAAGCGGTCCTGCTGGGGCCCGGCGACGTACCGGAGATGCGGGAGCTGGTCGAGCTCACGAAGCCGGGACCGTTCCTGTCGCGCACCGTCGAGCTGGGCACGTACCTCGGGATCCGGCACGAGGGCCGGCTCGTCGCGATGGCCGGGGAACGGATGCGGCCGCCGGGCTGGTCGGAGATCAGTGCGGTGTGCACGCACCCGGACCACCGGGGCAAGGGGCTCGCGGGCCGGCTGATCCGGGCGGTGGCCGCCGGGATCCGGGAGCGCGGCGACCGCCCGTTCCTGCACGCCGCGGCGGACAACACCGGGGCGATCGCGCTCTACGAGTCGATGGGGTTCACGCTGCGCCGCCGGCCGCTGTTCATCGGGCTGCTCACCCCGGACACCGGGGCCTGACGGAGGCCGGCGCCGGCAGGGACGAAACGACAGGTTTCAGGGCGCGCGGAGCGGTCACACGCGAGGTCATGCCGAGGACAGCGAAAGGAACTGCCATGACCGACGTCTCCCGCCTGCCCGGCGCCGCGCACCATCACTGGCAGTGGCAGCTACGGGCGGCCTGCCGGAACCTGGGCCCCGGGCGGTTCTACCACCCGGCCGGCGAGCGGGGCGAGGAGCGAGAGGACCGCGACGAGGCCGCGAAGCGGGTGTGTGCCGTCTGCCCCGTGCGTGCCGCGTGCCTGGAGCACGCGCTGCGGACCCGCGAACCGTTCGGGGTGTGGGGCGGGCTGACCGAAGAGGAACGCCGGGCCCTGTTGGGCCCGGCGCACACCGCCGAGGCCGGCACGAGGGCGTAGCCGGGCCTCATGCAGGCGCGCCCGAGGTGAAGCGGCGCAGCAGCGGGGAGAGGACGAGCACCGACTTGGTGCGCTCCACGAAGGGCTCGCCCGCGATGCGCTCGAGCACCCGCTCGAAGTGGCGCATGTCGGAGGCGAAGATCTGGACGAGGGCGTCCGCGTCGCCGGTGACGGTCGACGCGGACACCACCTCCGGGTACCGCTCCAACCCCCGCCGGATGTCGTCCGGCGAGGTGTTGTGGCGACAGTAGATCTCGATGAAGCCCTCGGTCTCCCAGCCCATGGCGGCGGGGTCGACGCGGACGGTGAAGCCGGTGATGGCTCCCTCGACCCGCAGCCGGTCCACGCGTCGCTTCACGGCCGGGGCCGAGAGTCCGACCTCGGAGCCGATGTCCGCGTAGGAGCGGCGGGCGTCCTCGGCGAGGGCGTGCACGATGCGTTCGTCGAGATCGTTCAGTCGCACTGCGGGTGGATCACTTTTCTGCTGTGGCCACTTCTGCCGTGGCCAGTCGGGAGCGGCGGATGCCGTACAGGAAGTAGACCACGAGGCCGACGGCCATCCAGCCACCGAACGCGACCCACGTGGCGACCGGCAGGCTGTACATCATGTAGGCGCAGGCGACGAAGCCGAGGATCGGCGTGACCGGGAACAGCGCCACCTTGAAGGTGCGGGGCATGTCGGGGTTGGTGCGGCGCAGGATGACGACGGCGACGTTGACCAGGGCGAAGGCGAAGAGGGTGCCGATGCTGGTCGCGTTGGCGAGCTCACCCAGGGGGATGAACGCCGCCAGGGCGCCGCAGAAGAGGGAGACGATGAGCACGTTGGCGCGGGGGGCGCCGCTCTTCTCGTCGACCTTGGCGAAGACCTTGGGCACGAGGCCGTCGCGGGACATCGCGAAGAGGATGCGGGTCTGGCCGTAGAGGACGGCGAAGACGACGGAGGCGATGGCGACGACGGCGCCGGCGGCGAGGACGACGCCCCAGACGCTGTGGCCCGTGACGTCGGTCATGATCTGGGCGAGCGCGGCCTCGGTGCCCTCGAAGTCCTGCCACGGCATGGCGCCGACGGCGACGAAGGCGACGAGGACGTAGAGGACGGTGACGATGCCGAGCGACAGCATGATCGCGCGGGGCAGGTCCTTCTTCGGGTTCTTGGCTTCCTCACCGGCGGTGGAGGCGGCGTCGAAGCCGATGTACGAGAAGAACAGCGTGGAGGCGGCGGCGCTGATGCCGGTGACGCCGAGCGGGGCCAGCGGGGCGTAGTTGCCGGACTTGATGCCCATGACGCCGATGCCGATGAAGAGCACCAGGGTGACGATCTTCACGACGACCATGATCGTGTTGATGCGGGCGCTCTCCTTGGCACCGCGCATCAGGAAGACCATGGCGAGCAGGACGACGACCAGCGACGGCAGGTTGATGAAGCCGCCGTCGCCCAGCGGGGCGGCGGAGAGCTTCTCCGGGAGGGTGATGCCTATGGTCCCCTCGAGGAGCTCGTTGAGGTACTGGCCCCAGCCGACGGCGACCGCGGAGACCGAGACGGCGTACTCCAGGACCAGGCACCAGCCGCAGATCCAGGCGATGAACTCGCCCATGGTGGCGTACGAGTACGAGTACGAGGAGCCGGAGACCGGCACCGATCCGGCCAGCTCCGCGTAGGAGAGGGCCGAGAAGAGCGCGGTCAGGCCCGCGATGATGAAGGAGATCGTCACGGCCGGGCCGGCCTTGGGGGCCGCCTCGCCGAGGACGACGAAGATGCCGGTGCCCAGGGTGGCGCCGATGCTGATCATGGTCAGCTGCCACATGGTGAGCGAGCGGCGCAGCGTGCCGCCCTCGCCCTGGCCTCCCTCGGCGACCATCTGCTCGACCGGCTTGCGGCGCAGCAGCGGGTTCACAGGCTTGCGGGGCTCGGAGGCGAGCGGTGGCGCCTGGCCGGTTTCGAGCACGAGGGGACTCCTTAGACACTGCGGATGGGGACTGAGGCATCGACCGCAGCGGTCCGGAGCAGGACACAGACAAGAGCCTGGGCATGGGGAGGACCGCCGAGCAGGCGGTCCACGCCACTCCACGTACAGCGAGTGAGCCTACGAGCTGATTGATAGCGCCCGTAATGCACCATCCTTGCACATTGCCGCACGATCGTTGCGCGGATCTGTCCCGGATGGTCCTTTGTTGCGCACGGATGATCGATCGGTGCGCCCGACGCCCTCACCCCCCTTTATTGACACCTCGTCAGATCTGCCGCAGCATGCCGCCCGGGCCGGCCCGATCGCGCGGGTGCGCTCCGCGGCGGTGAACCGGGCCCGTCCGGGGTACGGGTGAACGCGGTGGCACCGGGGGGCACGGACCCCCTCGGCTCCGAGATCCACCGACGACCGGAGGCGCGCAGTGAACGCCGAGAGCACCGCCACGCACTGGCTCGACCCGGGGCCTTTCCTGCGCGGAGTCGCCTGGCTGGACAAGGGGCGCCCGGTACGGGCCGACCCGGCGGACAGCATGCGGCTGCCCTGGGACACCGGCGAGCGGGCCACCCTGCCGATAGGGGTGCGTCTGGAGTTCACGGCGCAGGCGGCCCACGCGGTGGAGATCCGCTACCGGGCGACCGTGCCCGGCCCCACCGACGCGCTGCGCGACCTCGCGCACGGCTTCGCCCTGTGGGACCGCCACGGGGTGATCCGTGAGGTGTGGACCGAACCGGCCGTGGAGGCCGTCGTACGCATCGAACTCCCGGGCGGGCCCGGCCCGTTCATCCTGTATCCGCCTGAGGGGCAGTCCCCGCTGATCCTCGGTTTGCGCGGGATCGGCGGCTCCGTGGCCCCGGCGCCGCCCGCACGGCGCTGGGTGGTGCACGGCGACTCGATCACCGAGGGCTGGTGGTCCACCCGGCCCGCCCACGGCTGGCCCGCGGTCGCCGGCCGGGCGCTCGGGTGGGACACCGTCAACCTCGGGTACGCGGGTGCCGCGCGCGGGGAGCTCGCCACCGCCGAGCAGCTCGCCGGCCTCCCCGCCGACGTCCTCACCCTCGCCTTCGGCACCAACTGCTGGTCCCGCGTACCGTTTTCGGCGCCACTGCTGTACGAGACCACCCGCGCGTTCCTCGACCTGGTCCGCCAGGGGCACCCGCGGACGCCGCTGCTGCTGGTCTCCCCCGTGCTGCGGCCCGACGCCGAACGCACCCCGAACCGGCTCGGCGCCACCCTGGGCGCCCTGCGCGATGCGATGGAGCGGGCCACCCGCGACCGGATCACCGCCGGGGACGACCACCTGGCCCTGCTGCCGGGCCGTGACCTGCTCGGTCCGGAGCACCTGGCGGACGGGCTGCACCCCGACGACACCGGACACCAGGTCCTCGGCCTCGCTGTGGTCACGGCTCTGCGGCGGGCCGGGTTCGATGCCGGGTGAGTGAAACAGCCCACAGGAATCCGCTTGAACAGATCGACCCCGACAGGGCGTGTCCTTCGCAGAGTTGCCGACGCACCGGAAACGGGCGGCGGACACGGGCACACCACACGTGGGAGAGATCAAGATGGGCATCAAGCGCGGAACCACCCTGGCGGCCGTGGCAGTTGTCGTCGCCCTGACGGCGACGGCCTGCGGCGGGGACGACACCAAGGCCGGCGCCGCGAAGCCGGCCGGCGCCGCGTCCCAGGCTCCCGCTTCCGGAGCCGGCGACTACGGCTCCGACTACGGCGCGGGATCCGCCGCAGGTGCGGGGACCGCCTCCGAATCGGGTGCCAAGGCCGCAGGCCAGCTGGCGATCGCCCAGAACGAGCAGCTCGGCCCGGTCCTCGCCGACAGCGCCGGCTTCACCCTCTACCGCTTCGACAAGGACACCGCCAAGCCGCCGAAGTCCAACTGCGAAGGGGACTGCGCGAAGACCTGGCCGGTGGTCGCGGCCGGCGACGCCACCGCCGCCGCGGGCATGGACCCGGCACTGCTCGGCGAGGTCGTCCGCACCGACGGCAGCAAGCAGCTGACGGTGGCCGGCTGGCCCGTGTACCGCTACAGCAAGGACACCAACGCGGGCGAGACCAACGGGCAGGGCGTCGGCGGGACCTGGTTCGCCCTCGCCCCCGACGGCAAGAAGGCCGCGAAGGGCGCGGCCGCCCCCGCCCCCGCCGCGCCCGCCGGTGCGGGCCAGGCCTCGGGCGCACTGACCGTGACCAAGGACGCCAAGCTCGGCGACCACATCGTCGACGGCAACGGGATGACGGTCTACCGCTTCAAGAAGGACACCGCCTGGCCGATGGCCTCCAACTGCACCGGCGACTGCGTGGCCAAGTGGCCGGTGGTGCCCCCGGTGGACAAGGCGAACGCCAAGGGCATCGTGGAGAAGGGCTACTCCGTCCTGGACCGCCCCGACGGCATGAAGCAGCAGGCGATCGACTGCTGGCCCGTCTACACCTTCACGGGTGACAAGAAGCCCGGTGACATCAACGGCCAGGGCGTCGGCGGCACCTGGTACGCGGTCTCCCCCGACGGCAAGCTGATCACCACCTCCTGATCCGCTCCTCCTCCCCCCCACTCCCGGACCGCGCGGCCCCCTGCCCCCTCCCCCCGGCAGGCGGGCCGCGCACCGTTCCGCCCTGGCGCACTCGTCCATAGACTCCACCGCATGCTGCGCGTACTGGCCGTCGACGACGAGAAACCGCTCCTCGAGGAACTGCTCTACCTGCTGCGCTCCGACCCCCGGGTGCTGAGCGCCGAGGGCGCCTCGGACGCCACCGAGGCCCTGCGGCGGATCACCCGGGCCCTGGAGACCGGCCCGGACGGGCCCGACGGCATCGACGTGGTCTTCCTCGACATCCACATGGCGGGACTGACCGGCCTCGACATCGCCCGGCTGCTGGCCGGGTTCGCCCAGCCGCCGCTGATCGTGTTCGTCACCGCCCACGAGGGGTTCGCCGTACAGGCCTTCGACCTCAAGGCCGTGGACTACGTACTCAAGCCCGTCCGCCCGGAGCGGCTCGCCGAGGCCGTCCGGCGGGCCTGCGCCCAGCTCGGCCGGGCCGCCGCGCAGCCGCCCGAGCCCGCGGAACCGGCCGGTCCGGTCGTCCCCGTTCAGCGCCGCCCCGTCCCCGAGGTCACCGTCGCCGACCGCACCGCGGACCAGATCGCCGTCGAACTGGGCGGCGTCACCCGGTTCGTGGCGATCGCCGACATCGCGTACGTCGAGGCCCAGGGCGACTACGCCCGGCTGCACACCGACGAGGGCAGCCACCTGGTCCGCATCCCGCTCTCCACGCTGGAGGAGCGCTGGGCGGCCCGCGGGTTCGTCCGCATCCACCGCCGCCACCTGGTGGCACTGGGCCGGATCGACGAGCTCCGGCTCGACGCCGGCACCACCAGCGTCCGCGTCGGATCGGCCGAGCTCCAGGTCAGCCGCCGCCACGCCCGGCAGCTGCGGGACCTGCTCATGCGCCAGGCGACCGGATAGCCGCGGGACCGGACAGCCGCACTGCCGCGCGGCCGTCCGGCGGGCGCACCGACCGTCCGGCGTTCCGGGGCGCCGTTCGTCGCACCGCAAGGGACGTACGGCGCCCCGCTGCCGCCGTCGGTCGCAGGGCGGGCTCCGGCGCCCGCGGCCGGTCCCGCCCGCACCTATCGTGGAGCCGCCGGTCCGGAAGGAACAGGCCGGAACGAGCGGGGGGTGCGGATGGCCGAGATCCAGGCGCTGCTCGACGCGCTGGCCGTCCTGCCCAGGACCCCGCCCGCCGGCCCCGCCGAGGCCGAGGTGCTGATCGCCCGGCTGCGCAGCGCCGCCGCGCGCTGGGCCGACGTACTGTACGAGGCCAACCAGGGGGTCCGCCAGCAGCTGCCGCCCCGCGCGGAGGCGGCCCTGACCCTCGCCTTCCGGCGAGCCGAGGATTCGTACGTGGAACTGGAGATCGCCCTGCGGGACTGCGCGGAGCACCGCGACCCCGCGCGCTGACGCCGACGCCCCTTTTCGGCCGGTGGGAGCGGTCGGGATCGGCCGGGATCACGCCTGTTGCCCGGTCCGGGGGCGTGCGTAGACTCCGGTACCCCCTTGCATCCCCGCGGCGAAGGACCGACCGGTGAACCAGACGTACGCGCTGACCGCGGTCACCGTCGTCGTCCTGGTCACGGTGCTGGTCGGCGCGCTGGGCCTGCGGATATCGCGGACCACCTCCGACTTCTACGTCGCCTCGCGGACGGTGGGGCCCCGGCTCAACGCGGCCGCGATCAGCGGGGAGTACCTCTCCGCGGCCTCCTTCCTGGGAGTGGCCGGGCTGGTGCTGCTCCAGGGGCCCGAGATGCTCTGGTACCCGGTCGGCTACACCGCCGGATACCTGGTGCTGCTCGCGCTGGTGGCGGCCCCGCTGCGGCGCTCGGGGGCGTACACGCTGCCCGACTTCGCCGAGGCCCGGCTGCAGTCGCAGGCGGTGCGCCGCGTCGCGGTGCTGTTCGTGGTCGGGGTGGGCTGGCTGTACCTGCTGCCGCAGCTGCAGGGCGCCGGGCTGACCCTGGAGATCCTGACCGGGGCCCCGCACTGGGTGGGCGGGGTGGTCGTCGCGTTCGTGGTGACCGCGGCCGTCGCGGCCGGCGGGATGCGGAGCATCACCTTCGTGCAGGCCTTCCAGTACTGGCTCAAGCTCACCGCGCTGCTGGTGCCCGCCTTCTTCCTGCTCGCTGCCTGGGCCGGTGACGGCGCGCCCCGGGCCTCGTTCGACGCCCCGGCGGTCTTCCGCGAGCACACCGCCGTCACGCTCGCCGAGGACGTCCGGCTGTCCCTGGACGCGCCGCTGACGCTGAAGGTCACCGGGCAGGTGGACGGGCGGACGTACGCGGCGGCCCCGCTGACGCTGGATCCCGGGGAGCACTCCGTACGGGCCCGCGCGCGGCTCGAGTTCGCCCCGGACACCCCGGTCCCGCAGACCCGGGCGACGTCCGGGCCGGAGGCCTCCCGCTGGTCCCAGCCGCTGGACGGGGACCGGCCGGCGCTCGGCCTGTATGCGACCTACGGGCTGGTGCTGGCCACCTTCCTCGGCACCATGGGCCTGCCCCACGTCGCCGTGCGCTTCTACACGAGCCCCAACGGCCGTGACGCGCGGCGCACCACGCTGGTGGTGCTCGGGCTGCTCGGCTGCTTCTACCTGCTGCCGCCGGTGTACGGGGTGCTCGGCCGCACGTACGCGCCGGAGCTCGCCCTCACAGGGGACGCGGACGCGGCGGTGCTGGTGCTGCCGGAGCGGATGCTGGGCGGGGTGCTCGGCGACCTGCTGGGGGCGCTGCTGGCCGGGGGCGCGTTCGCGGCGTTCCTGTCGACGGCTTCGGGACTGACCATGGCGGTGGCCGGGGTGCTGCACCAGGACGTGCTGCCGACGCGCGGGGTGCGGACGTTCCGGTTCGCGGTGCTGGTGGCGATGCTCGTACCGCTGGCCGGGAGCATGGCGCTGACCGACGTGCCGGTGGCGGACGCGGTGGGGCTGGCCTTCGCGGTGTCGGCCTCGTCGTTCTGCCCGCTGCTGGTGCTGGGCATCTGGTGGCGCGGGCTGACCCCGCCGGGTGCGGTGGCGGGGCTGGTCACCGGCGGTGGGGCGGCGCTGGGCGCGGTGCTGGCGACGCGGGCGGGGCTGCCCCCGGCGGGCTGGGTGCACACGCTGCTGGCGTGGCCGGCGGCGTGGTCGGTACCGCTGGGGTTCCTGACGATGGTGCTCGTGTCGCTGGCCACCCGGTCGCGGGTACCGGCGGGTACGGCGGCGACCCTGGCCCGGCTGCACCTGCCGGAAAGCGTGACCGGGGCCGGGGCCGGATCCGGCACCCGCGTGGGCGGTGCTCCGTGACCGGAGCGGTGCTCGCGGTTCTGGCGGCAGCGGGTGCGGCCCTGATGCTCGGCCTGGGCTGGGCCGCGGGCCGGTGGCACGCCCGGCGCGGCGAACGGGCGACCGGACTGGACCTCGGGACCCCGGTGGAGCGGGCCACCTTCCACACCCTGCACACCGCCTCGCTCGCCGCTCCCCCGCTGCGCGCCGGGCTCACCGAGGACGCCGCCCGCAAGGCCGCCAAACGGCTGCGCTCCCTGCTGGGCACCGAGGCCCTGTGCCTCACGGACCGCGATGCGGTCCTGGCCTGGGACGGCCCGGGCGCCGACCACCACCAGCGGCGGGCGATGGCCCGGGTCACCGTGATGCTGGACTCGGGGCGCAGCCAGAGCGTACGGACCGAGTGCACCCGCCCCGACTGCCCGCTCAAGTGGGCGGTGGTCGCCCCGCTCACCGGCGAGGACGGGATGCTCGGCGCGCTCGTCGCGTACGGTTCGCGCGAGTCGGCGGTGCTGGTGCGGGCCGCGACGGAGGTCGCCCGCTGGGTCTCCGTCCAGCTGGAGCTGTCCGAGCTGGACCGCTCGCGGACGCGTCTGATGGAGGCGGAGATCAAGGCGCTGCGGGCGCAGATCTCTCCGCACTTCATCTTCAACTCCCTCGCCGCGATCGCCTCGTTCGTGCGCACCGATCCGGAGCGGGCCCGGGACCTTTTGCTGGAGTTCGCCGACTTCACGCGCTACTCCTTCCGGCGGCACGGCGAGTTCACCACCCTCGCCGAGGAGCTGCGCTCCATCGAGCAGTACCTGTCCCTGGCCGGGGCCCGGTTCGGGGACCGGCTGAAGGTGACCCTCCAGGTGGCGCCCGAGGTGCTGCCGGTGGCGCTGCCCTTCCTGTGCCTGCAGCCGCTGGTGGAGAACGCCGTCAAGCACGGGCTGGAGGACACCACCGGGGAGTGCCTGATCACGATCGCCGCCCGGGACGCGGGCGCGGAGGCCGTGATCACCATCGAGGACAACGGGGTCGGGATGGATCCGGCCCTGCTGCGCCGGATCCTGGCCGGGGAGCGGAGCGGTTCCTCGTCGGGCATCGGGCTGACGAACGTGGACGAGCGGATCCGGCAGGTGTACGGGGACGCGTACGGACCGGTGATCGAGACGGGTGTCGGCGCGGGCATGAAGATCACCCTTCGGCTCCCCAAGTACCGTGCGGGCGTGCACAGTTCATCGCCGGGTGAGCAGCTCCCCCGCTACTGACCGCCCCCGCCGGCATGCCATCCTGGCACAGGCGCGGACCGGCCGGCGGGGATGCCCCGCCGGCAGCCGGGAGACGTCTGGGGAGGACGCCGACGTGCGGGTCGGGCGTGAACGACTGCGAGAAGAGTTACGGGACTGGGTGCGCGGCGGTGCGCGCGGCAGCGGGGGCCGCCTGATCGTGGAGGGCGAGCCCGGCGCGGGCCGGACCGCCCTGGTGCGCGAGGCGCTGGCCGAGGCGGCCGCGCTGGGCAGCCGGGTGCGCTACGGGGCCGCCGACGCCTTCACGGCGGAGCTGCCGCTGCGGGCCGCGCTGGACTGCCTGCATCCCGGGGGTCCCGGCCGGGCGGCCGTGGTCGCGCTGCTCCGCGAGGCCCGGGAGGCGGCGCAGCCCGGCGGGGCGTGGCTTGCGGCCATGGACCTGCTGGTGTCCGGGGTCGAGGAGTGGTGCGCGCGGCGCCCGCTGCTGCTGGTGCTGGACGACCTGCACTGGGCGGACCCGGCCAGCCTGCTGCTGTGGCAGCGCCTGGCCCGGGCGGTGGACCGGCTGCCGCTGCTGCTGGCGGCGACCCGAAGACCGCTGCCCCGGCGGCCCGAGGTGGAGCAGCTGTGCGCCGAGCTGGGCGCGGGCCCGCGCGGGCGGACCGTCCGGCTGGAGCCACTGACCGGGACGGAGTCGGCCGAGCTGCTCCGCGCCATGCTGGGGGCGGCGCCCGGGCCGCGGTTGCGGGAGGCCGCCGGGCAGGCGGGCGGCAATCCCCGGCTGCTGCGGGACCTGACCGCGCAGTGGTCCCGGTCCATCGAGATCACCGGTGGGTACCGGGACGACGGCAGCGGCGACGGCGGGAACGGCACCGCGGACGCCCACGCCGTCGCCGTCGCCGTCGCGGAACTGATCCTGCCCGAGGCGGAGTTGCCCGAGCCGCCCGCCTCCCTCCCGCGGGGCATCGGCTACCTCTCCCGCCCCGCGTACACCACCCTGCGGCATGCAGCGCTGCTCGGCCCGGCCTTCACCCCGCGCGAACTGGCCCTCGTACAGGCCAGACCTGTGCGCGAGGTGCTGGCCGAGCTGGAGGAGCCGCTCCTCGCCGGGCTGCTGGAGGACACCGGCGAGCGACTGCGCTTCCGCCAGCCCGCGCTGCGCCGGGCCCTGTACGCGGAGCTCCCCCGGGCCGCCCGGTCCGCCCTGCACCAGGACGCGGCCCGGGCCCTGGCCGAGGCGGGGCACGATCCGGAGCGGACCGCCGAACAGCTGCTGGCCGGCGGGTTGTTGGACCGCTGGGCGGTGCACTGGCTGGCCCACTCGGCGCAGTCCCTGATCTCGGCGGCGCCCGGAGCGGCCGCCGAACTGCTGGAGCGGGCCGTCGCACAGGCCGACTGCGACGACCGGGACGCCCTGGAGGGGAGCCTCGCGGACGCCGCCCTGATGCTGCGCCGCCCCGCATCGGTGGAGCTCCTGGCCACCCTGCACGGGCGGGCCACGGACCCCGGACACCGGGCGGCGCTGGCCTTCAAGCTGGTGTCGGCGCTGATGATCCAGGGGGACATGGCCCGTTCGCTGGCCGTCACCGAGGACGCGCTGGCGGAGCAGGTCGCCTCCCCCACGCTCCGGCTGCGGCTGGAGGCCTGCCGGGTGCTGGCCCTGGCCGATCTGCACTGCCCGGCGCAGGCCCATGCGCTGGCCGTGCCGGTGGTGGCGGAGGCGGCCCGGCTGGGCGATCCGCTGTGCGGGGCGGAGGCCCACCACGCGATGGCCTTCGCCCTGTTCCACCTGGGCCGCGGCCGGGAGTCGCTGCGGCACGTCGCCGAGGGGATCGCCTGCGCCCGGCGCAGCCAGGAGGCCAACGACATGCGGCTGCTGCTGCTCGCCAACCAGGCCGAGGCGCACCTGCGGTTCGACGAGCCGGAGACCGTCGCCGCGGCGCTGCGGGAGGCGCGGGAGCTGGCGCTCGCCACCCGCTCGGCGGGACGGCTGGTGGTCACCGAGGCGCGGCTCGCGGAGTTCCACTACCGGCTCGGGGACTGGGACGCGGCGCTCGCCGGGGTCGCCCGCGCGGACGGGCTGCCGGTCTCGGACGGCTGGCTGCCGGTGGTGGTGCACGGCCTGCGGGCCCTCGTACTCGGCCACCGGGACGAGCGCGAGGCGGCGCAGGCCGAGCTCGCGCTGCTCGCGCCGGACGCGTTCGCGGCCCCGGCGGCCCGCCGCTACAGCGGGCACGTGCTCCTGGCCCGGGCCTTGCTGGCGGAGCGGGCGGGCCGCCCGGCGGACGCGGTGCGCGAGCTGCTGCCGGCGCTGGCGGACAGCCCGGACGAGGCGGGGGCGTACGAGCGCCCCTGGGTGCTGTCGGAGATCGTCCGCGTGGCCCTGGACAGCGGGGACACCGCGACGGCCCGGGCGGCGGTGGCGGCCTGCGGGCGGACGGCGGCGGCGCTGCCGGACTATCCGGGCCCGGCGCTGGCGCTGCTGCGCTGCCGGGGGCTGTTCGCGCAGGACCCGCAGCTGCTGGCGCAGGCTCTGGAGCGGGCGGAGCGCGGCGGCTGGCCGCTGGTGCTGGGCCATGCGTGGGAGGACCTCGCGGTGGCCCGGGCCTGGCACGGCGACCTGGCGGCGGCCCGGTCGGCGCTGACGCGCGCGGTGGCCGCGTACGAGGACCTGGGCGCCCGGTGGGACACCGCCCGGGCCGACGCCCGGCTGCGGAGCCTGGGCGTCCGGCGCGGCAGCCGCTCGTCGCGGCGGCGGCCGGCCAGCGGGTGGGAGGCGCTGACACCCGCGGAACTGAAGGTGGCCCGGCTCGTCGCGCAGGGCCGGTCGAACCCGGAGATCGCGGGCTCCCTCTTCCTGTCCACGCGGACGGTCCAGACGCACGTGTCGCACATCCTGGCGAAGCTGCAGGTCCGCTCGCGGGCGGGGGTGGCCGCTCAGGCGGCTGCGCGGCGCACGGGCCCGGAGCCCGTACGCGGTCCGGAAGCGGGGCCGGGACCGTAGCCGGGCATGGCCTCCCGGAGGGCGCGCAGGGCGTAGTGGGTACGCGACTTGACGGTCCCGGCGGGAACCCCGAGCGCCTCGGCGGCCTCGCACACCGACGCCCCGCGGAAGTAGATCTGCACGAGCACGGCGCGGTGCTCGGGGCTGAGTGATCTCAGCGCGTCACGGACGTCGAGGACGGCGACGGCCTGCTCGGTGCGGTCGTCGGCGACGGGCAGGTGGATGTCCAGGGCGTCCGGCCCGACCTCGGCGGGCCGGACCTGGCGGGCCCGCCGGGCGTCGATGGCGAGGCGCCGGCCGACGGTGTAGAGCCAGGGCCGCATGGACGCGTGGCCGCTCTCCAGCGCCTCGGGGTGCTTCCAGGCGCGGAAGAGGGTCTCCTGGAGGAGGTCCTCGGCGCGGTGCCGGTCGCCGAAGGTGAGACCGAGGAGGAAGCCGTAGAGGGCTTTGCCGTGCTCGCTGTGCAGTCGCGCGAGGGCGTGCGCGTCGGTGCGGCGGCGGAGGGTACTGGCCACGGGGTGCCCCTTCCAGGTCGGATGACCTGAGCGTGGCGGACCCGGCGCCCGGAGTTATCCGCCGCTTGGCGTATCCGCCCGCCATCTGCGCCGACCGGTCGAACGGCACGCCGAACGGTCCCCGGGGTCCCTGCGCCCCGAACGCCGGTGGCCCCGGGCCCGTCCGCGAGGACGGGCCCGGGGCCACCGGAAAAGGGGAGCTAGCTCCAGCTGGCGTGCAGCGGCTTGCCTTCGGCGTAGCCGGCCGCCGACTGGACGCCGACCACGGCCTTCTCCTCGAACTCGGCGAGGGAGCCCGCACCGGCGTAGGTGCAGGAGGACCGCACACCCGCGATGATCGAGTCGATCAGGTCCTCGACGCCCGGACGGGCCGGGTCCAGGAACATCCGCGAGGTGGAGATGCCCTCCTCGAACAGGCCCTTGCGTGCCCGGTCGTACGCCGACTCCTCCGACGTGCGGTTCTGCACGGCACGCGCCGAGGCCATGCCGAACGACTCCTTGTAGAGCCGGCCGTCGGCGCTCTGCTGCAGGTCGCCCGGGGACTCGTACGTCCCGGCGAACCAGGAGCCGATCATCACGTTCGCGGCGCCGGCGGCCAGCGCCATCGCCACGTCGCGCGGGTGGCGGACTCCGCCGTCGGCCCACACGTGCTTGCCGTACTTCTTCGCCTCCGCCGCGCACTCCAGCACCGCGGAGAACTGCGGGCGGCCCACGCCGGTCATCATGCGGGTGGTGCACATGGCGCCGGGGCCCACACCGACCTTGATGATGTCGGCGCCGGCGTCGATGAGGTCCTTGACGCCCTCGGCGGCCACGATGTTGCCGGCGACGATCGGGACTTGCGGGTCCAGCGCGCGCACGGCCCTGATCGCGTTGATCATCGACTCCTGGTGGCCGTGGGCCGTGTCGATGACGAGCGTGTCCACGCCCGCGTCGAGCAGCTGCTTGGCCTTCTGCACGAAGTCGCCGTTGATGCCGACGGCCGCCGCGATGCGCAGCTTGCCGTTGGCGTCGGTCGCCGGGGTGTACAGGGTCGCGCGCAGCGCGCCCTTGCGGGTCAGGAGGCCGACCAGCTTGCCGTCCTCGTCGACGGCCGGGGCCAGCTTGCGGTGGCCGGCGTCGAGCTTGTTGAACGCCTCGCGGGGGTCGATGTCGGCGTCGATGAGCAGGAGCTCCTTCGACATGACCTCGGAGAGCTGGGTGAAGCGGTCCACGCCGGTCAGGTCGTGGTCGGTGACGACACCGACCGGGCGGCCGTCGGCGTCGACGACGACACCGGCGCCGTGGGCCCGCTTGGGCAGCAGGGACAGCGCGTCGGCGACGGTCTGGGCGGGCGCCAGCGTGATCGGGGTGTCGAGCACGAGGTGGCGGGTCTTCACCCAGGAGATGACGTCGGTGACGACCTCGATCGGGATGTCCTGCGGGATGACCACGATGCCGCCGCGGCGGGCGACCGTCTCGGCCATGCGCCGGCCCGCGATGGCGGTCATGTTCGCGACCACGAGCGGAATGGTGGTGCCGGTGCCGTCGGGCGAGGAGAGGTCCACGCCCTGGCGGGAACCGACCGCGGAGCGGCTCGGCACCATGAATACGTCGTCGTACGTCAGGTCGTACGGCGGCTTCTGGTCATTGAGGAAACGCACGTGCTGAACATCCCAGTCGATCGAAGGATCCGTCTACGGCCTCGACAGGCAGGCAGCCGAGGAAACGCACGTACTTCATTCTCCCATGGCCCGGCATGAATGCCGCCCGGGCTGATCGTCCAGGACATACCGGGCCCCGTGGTCTTTTCCTACGGGACCTTCGTCCCGGAGGTGAACCGGGTGCGCCCGTGGACCGGACCCCGGCGCCCGGCCAGGGGGGCGACGGATCCTCCGTACCGGACAGCCGTGAACTCGGCGGCGATGGACAGGGCCGTCTCCTCGGGGGTGGCGCCGCCCAGGTCCAGCCCGATGGGTGAGCGCAGCCGGGCGAGCGCGGCCTGCGCCACCCCCTCCTCGCGCAGCCGCCGCTCGCGTTCGGCGTGGGTGCGCCGCGATCCCATGGCTCCCACGTAGCCCAGCGGCAGCCGGAGGGCGAGGGCCAGCAGGGGTACGTCGAACTTGGTGTCGTGGGTGAGGACGCAGACCGCCGTACGGGAATCCAGCCGGCCCGCCTCCCATTCCGCGGCCAGGTGCCGGTGCGGCCAGTCCACGACCACCTCGTCGGCGTCGGGGAAGCGGGCCGGCGTCGCGAAGACGGGCCGGGCGTCGCAGACGGTGACCCGGTGCCCCAGGAAGGCCCCGACCCGGGCCAGGGCGGCGGCGAAGTCGACGGCGCCGTAGACGATCAGCCGGGGCGGTTCGGCGGCGGATTCGACCAGCAGGGTGAGGGGCTGCCCGCACAGCCCGCCCGCCGTGCCGAGCTCGGCGGTCCCGGTGCGCCCGGCCAGCAGCAGGTCCCGTACGTACCCGGCGGCGGCCCGGTCCAGGGCCGGCTCCCCGCCCAGGCAGCCCTCGTAGGAGCCGTCGGGGTGGACGGCGAGGGCCCGGCCGAGCTGTGGCGGCGGGCCGGAGACCACCCGGGCCAGCGCGGCCCGGGCCCCTGCGGCGGCGGCCTCGAGCACGGAGCCGAGGACGGGCCGCACCGGGTCGTGCCCGCGCACCGGGGTGACCAGCACGTCCAGGACTCCCCCGCAGGTCAGGCCGACGGCGAAGGCGTCGTCGTCGCTGTACCCGAAGCGGTGCACGCCGCCTTCGCCGGAGGCGATCGCGTCGAGGCACAGCTCGTGCACGGCGGATTCCACGCATCCCCCGGAGAGGGAGCCGAGCGCGGTGCCGCCGGCGTCGACGGCCAGCGAGGCGCCCGGGCCGCGCGGCGCGCTCCCGCTGACGGCGACCACGGTGGCCAGGGCGAATTCGCGGTGCGCGGTGCACCACGCGCGGAGTTCCTCGGCGATGTCGAGCATCAGCGGATGTACTCGCGTCTCGCGCTCTGGCCGGGGATCAGCGGCCGCGGCGGCAGCACCGGCGGCGGGCCGGTGCGCGCCACGGGGCCGGGTGCCCCGGTCCGGGACACGGGACCGGGCGTCGCGCCGAGCGGGGGCCGTGCGTGCCCCCCGGGGAATCCGTCGGGGATCCTGCCGCGTGCACCGAGCAGCATCGACGCGTGGGCGACACTCGCGAGCGTGGCGTGGTGGTGCCAGCCACGGAAGGAGCGGCCCTCGAAATCACGGATGCCTACGGGTTCGCAGGTCTCGGTGAAATCGAGGGATACCCGGTCGGTGAGTTTGGCGAGGAGGAAGAGCTGGGCCAGCGGCCTGTCTCCGATGTTGGTGATCCAGAACTCGGAGGGCAGCAGGGCGGCTTCGGTCCAGGCGCCGACGAGCAGCAGCGGGGTGGGCGGCAGGGGTGCGGACCGGTCCTCGCCGGGGGTCGCGAGGATGGCGGCCGAGGTCAGCAGGGTCACTGCTCCTTCGGCGCGGCCGTGCCGGGTCCATTCGACGACGCGCCGCTGGGAGCGCAGGGAGTCGATGAGTTCGCGGGCGGGGGCGGTGTGCGGCCCCGGTTTGTGCCGGCCGGCGCCGCCGAACGAGACGGGCAGCGAGCCGTCGACCTTGAAGACGAAAGGGATGTCCTGCAGGGCGAAGGACTCGATGCTCTGCGGGATGTCGGTGTTGGCGACCTCCATCACCACGGGCCGGCGCTGGAGTTGCCAGCTGGCGGCCATCCGCTGGACGGCGTGTACGGCGTCCTGGGCGGGGGTGAGCGAGCGTGCGGTGTCGGGGATGCCGGCCCGCCGGCGGCGCAGCAGCTCGCTCGTCCAGGGCCCGGGGAGGGTGAGGGTCCATTCGACGGGGAAGCTGGCCTCGCTGGAGGTGAGCCAGATGCCGCTGGCCTGCTGGCAGTTGGCGGTACGGCCGAGCTGGGGGACGAACTGGCGGCCCACGCCCACCGAGCGGTCGCCGGCCTTCTCTATGACCATGGGCTGGACCACCCAGGCCAGCGGGCGCTGGGCGGTGCGTTCGAGGTACTGGGCGAGGGAGCGGCGTACGGGGGTCCAGTCCCAGGGTGACTTGCTGATGAACTGCTGGAGGCTCTGCTCGACGGAACTGGCGCCCGTTCCGGCAATGTTACGGATTGTTTTCTTCCCACTCGTCCGCACCAGGCCGTTGAGATAAACGCGGGCCCAGTTTCGCTGGTCCCGCCGGGGTAAGGACTCGAAGAAAAGAGAGATCAGGACGTCGATCAATTCGGAGATTTCCTTCGTGGAATCCTCCGGAAGGACTACGCGAGCCATCTGGGCCTCCCCCGCGACCACTAGATCCAATACCCTACTTGACCGTACAGAACGGCCGTAGGCCACGGCGGCTACTTCCTGAGGTCGCTGGCAGATTCGAGCCGCTCTTCCTCTACCACGAGGGGGATGGGGATCTGGTTCGCCGCGTAGTAGAGCGCGATCAGGAAGTGCGCGACGAGAGTGAGCGGTGCGGAGAAGAAGGACAGGAGAACGGTCAGGGGGTAGGCCACGGCGCCGAGGCCGAAGCGGACGCGGGTGGCCCGGGCGCCGTCCCTGTCCACCCGTTCGTGGAACAGGTGGCCGACGCGGGTGACGTACCACCAGAAGGCCAGGAACGCCAGCGCGTAGACGACGGTGACCGAACTGTAGAGGACCGCGGCGGCGTTGGCGGAGCCGCCTTCCTCGACGAGGTGCTCGGCGAGCACGGTGGTGGTGTACGGAATCACCGACACCACCATCAGCACCATGAGATTCAGGAACAACAGCGGCCTGTCCACCCGCTTGAGGTGACTGAAGATGGTGTGGTGGTTCACCCACATCACGCCGATGATGAGGAAACTCACCACGTATGCGGCGTAGTGCGGCCACTGTTCCCACACGCCGTGCCAGAAGTCCGATCCCGTTTCTTCCGGAACTTTTAGTTCCAGAACGAGAATCGTGATGACGATGGCGAATACCCCGTCACTGAATGCCTCGACACGCCCGGTTTCGCGTTCCATGACCTCCCCTTTGCCATTTCACCAGCGAGGCCCTCGCCGCGGTCTCCGGCGGGGCCTGCACGTGCGGGGAGAGCGCTGCCTTCGCTCTCCCCGCACACGCTACCCAGATATCGGTGGTCAGCCGCCGAAACCGGCGGTCTGGCGCCAGATCCGGCCATCGCGGACCACAAGTGTCCCGAACGCGTGCTCCGGTTCGCCGTTCAGATTCATGATCGCGCGGTAGAAGATCGTGTCCTCGGTCTCGATGTACTCCTGGAGTTCCACCAGCGTGGGCTTCACCGTCAGGTAGCCCGTGAACGTCTCGCGCACGGCTTCGATCCCGACCGAGACCCCCTCGAAGCGCAGCAGGACGGCGTCGTCGGTGTAGTTCTTCATCACCGCCTCGATGTCCAGGGCGGCCAGGGCCTCCATCTGGCGGACGAACACCGGGTGCAGCTTGGAGAGGTCGTACTTGGCCATGTCGACTCCATTCTCTCAACTGGTGGTGGAGCGGGTGGAGGTGCGTTGATCAGGTGTTTCGGCGCAGGCGGCGGCCGCGGTGAGCGGCAGCCGTACGACCATCCGGGTCTCGCCGGGACGCGAGCGGGCGGTGATCGAGCCGTGGTGGCGCTGGGTCACGATGCGGTAGCTGAGGTGCAGTCCGAGGCCCGTGCCCTTCCCCACGTCCTTGGTCGTGTAGAAGGGTTCGAAGATCCGCGGCAGCGAGTCCGCGGGGATGCCCCGGCCGGTGTCGGCGATCTCCACGACGAGGCAGACGCCTTCGGCGCGGACCCGCAGCGTGAGCGTTCCGGCGCCCTCCATGGCCTCGGCCGCGTTGTCGACCAGGTTGGTCCACACCTGGTTCAACTCGCTCGGGTAGCCCGTCAGTTCGGGCAGGCCCGGCTCGTACTCACGCACGATGGTGATGCCGGCGAGCTTGGCACGCAGCACGACCAGCGTGTTCTCGATCCCGTCGGCCACCGCGAAACGCTGTTCGGGCGCCCGGTCGAGATTGGCGTAATCCCGGGTGGCGGCGACCAGTTGGGAGATCCTGGGACCGGCGGCGCGCAGTTCCGCGGCGAGCGAGCGGATCTCCAGCAGGGCCGCCAGGTGGTCCAGGGCAGCGGGCAGGGCCGTCTCCCCGACCCCTTCCAGCCGCTCCTGCAGCCAGCCCAGCTCCAGAGCGAGGTCCGAGATCCCCGAGCCGAGCAGCCCGGGCCGTTCGGCGCCCGCCTCCTCGGCCCAGTCGGCGATCTCCTCCTCGGCGTCGGCCTGGGCGAACGGATCGGTGGTGACCGGCGGCGGCAGCTTGTCGAGCTCCTCGGCGAGCCGGTCGAAGACCGAGCGCTCCGCGCCCGTCGCGGCGGCGCCCCAGGCCTGGGCGGTCCGGGTGAGCCCCTCCAGGGCCGGTGCCAGCTCCTGGGCGGCCCGGGCCACGGCGGCCGCCGGGTTGTTCAGCTCGTGCGCGAGGCCTGCGGCCAGGGTGCCGAGCGCCTCGACGGTGGCCCGCTTGCGGGCCTGCACCTCGGAGGACTTGATCCGCCAGGCCAGCACCGGGATCAGGACGGCCGCCACGCCGTGGCAGCGGGTCAGCATCTCGAAGAACACCGGCTTCGGGTACGCCACGACGGTGGTCGCCGGCCCGCTCGCGGAGGCGGTGGCCACGTACGCGCCGTCCGTCAGCAGCGGCAGCTCGCCGGTGAAGCGGTGCGCGGCGGAGGGCTTTCCGTCGTGCTCCTCGGCGGCGGCGCTCTCCTCCTCGGTGGAGTGCCGGGTGAGCACCTCCTCCCGGCCGTCGACGACCTTGGTGACCACCAGCCCGCCCTCGAGCAGGACGTGGAAGCCGGTGGCCTCCTCGCCGTCGCGGAAGAGGACCTCCCCGTCGGCGAGCACCCGGGGCTCGGAGACGGAGGCCAGCCAGTCCAGCTGCTCCTCGGTGAGCCCGGCGAAGATCTCCAGGGCGAGCAGGGCCGACCGCAGCTCGGCGGCGCTCATGTCGGCAGCCTTCATGTGGTGCTCCCTTCGGCCCGTGTGCGGGCGGCGAGCCGCAGCGTGACGAACAGGGCCAGCGCGCACACCCCGGCGACGGCGGCCATGAAGCCGACCGAGGTGCGGTGCAGTCCGTGGATGTTGGTGAGCATTCCGGCGAGCACCGCCGGCACGCTCATCGCGAGGTACGCGAAGACGTAGACGGCGGCGGTCAGTTCGCCGCGGTGCGCCGGCTCGGCCAGCGCGCTCAGCGCCCGGAACGAGCCGAGGAACGCCGCGCCCCAGCCGCTGCCGAGCACGGCCGTGGCCACGAGGAACACGGGGGCCGAGCCGAGGCCCAGCGCGAGCAGGACGAGGCCGAGCCCGGCCAGCAGCCCGCACAGGCCCAGGACGGCGGTGCGCAGGGCCTCGGTACGGCCCAGCAGCAGCTGCGCCGCGGTGGCGGCGCCCGCGAGCAGGGCCACGGTGGCCCCGCCGACGAGGTAGTTGCTGCTCTGCAGCAGGGACAGGGCCAGGTGCGGCCCGAGCGAGAGGTAGAAGCCGCCGACCGACCAGACGGCGACGATGGTCAGGACGAGGACCGCGAACCGGCCCCGCACGGCGGCCGGGACGTGGATCCGGCGTGCGCTGATCCGCATCCGGCCCCCGGAGCGGGTGCCGGGAGCGCTCTCACGCATCCGGACCACCCCCACCAGCGTGACCGCGAAGGCGGCGACCAGCAGCAGGTAGCTGAGCACGGTCGGGGCGGGCGCGTACTGGACGAGCAGCCCGGCCCCGATCCCGCCGAGCCCGATCCCCACCGTCGGCCCCGCACTGTTGACCTGGGCGCCGAGCGCCGGCCGCGAGCGCGGGGTGAGTTCGAGCAGGGCTGCTCCCATCGCCCCGGTGGCCAGGCCCACCGCGAGGCCCTGCACGGCGCGGGCGGCCAGCAGCAGCCCGAGCCCCCGGGCTCCGGCGAACAACCCCATGGAGACGATCGCCAGGACCAGGCCGACGCCCAGCACGGGGCGCCGGCCCAGGGTGTCCGACAGGGACCCGAACAGCAGGAGCCCGACCAGCACGGTGACCGCGTACAGCGCGAAGACCACCGTGATCGTGCCGGAGGACAGCCCCCATCTCTCCTGGTAGAGCACGTAGAGGGCGGAGGGTACGGACGAGGAGAGCATCAGCAGGACGAGGACGGCCCCGACCACCCAGAAGCCGGAGCCTCCGGGTGCCGCGGCCGCCGCCTGGGCGGCCGGACCGGCCGGTACCCCCGTGGTCGTCCTGGACAATTCGGCCACTGCGTCAACTCCCCCGTGGTGGGCGGTCAGGCGAGGGCCTGGTCTGCCCTCTGCAGCGCGCGGGCGGTGAGCACCCCCGCGAGGTGGCCGAGGTACTCGGCCGAGGTGCCGCGCCCGGGGACGAACAGCTCCCTGGGCTCGGCTCGGAAGGCCGCGAGCACGGCCTCCGTCGTGTACGGGCCCCCGCGCAGCCGGTCCTCGACCCCGCGCAGCCGCAGCGGGCGGGCGGTGGCCCCGGTGACCGCGATGCGCGGCCCGTCCGCGGTGATCCGTACGGCGGCGGCGCAGACCGGGTAACGCGTGGCCCGGTCGGCGGTCTTCTCGAAGGCGGCGGCCCGACCGGCGGCGGGCACCAGCAGTGCGGTGACCACGGACCCGGCGGGCACCCCGGAGGCGGTGAACTCCTCGGCGGACACGGTCGACCGCCCGCCGGGTCCGGCCAGTTCGACCCGGGCGTCGGCGGCGATGGCCGCGACCGGCAGGTCGGTGGCGCGCCCGCCGGCGGCGAGGTTCCCGCCGGCGGTGCCGAGGTTGCGGACCTGGGGGTCCCCGTTGGCCCGGGCGGCGGCCGCCACCTCCGGTGCCTCGGCGAGGAGGGCCGGGTCGGCGGCGAGCTGGGCGAGGGTGGTGAGCGCGCCGATCCGGATCCCGTCGGCGGTCCGCTCGATCCCGCGGAGCTCCTCGAGGTGGCGTACGTCGACGAGGAGCCGGGCGGTGTCCTCCCCGGTGCGCAGCCCGGGCAGCAGGCTCTGGCCGCCGGCCAGCACCCGGGCGCCCCGGGTGCCGGACAGCAGGGTCAGCGCTTCGGCGAGGCCGGCGGGCCGTACGTAGTCGAACTCGGTGAGGATCACTCGGCTTCTCCTCGCAGGCGGCGCCAGACCTTCTCGGGGGTGAGCGGCATGTCGATGTGCTGCACGCCCAGGTCGGACAGGGCGTCGACGACCGCGTTGACGACGGCCGCGGCGGGCGGCACGGTGGCGATCTCGCCGGCGCCCTTGGCGCCCAGCGGGTTGTGCGGGCTGGGCGTGGTGGTCTTGCCGAGGGTGAAGAACGGCACGTCCGCGGCGCGCGGCAGGGCGTACGTGGTCAGGTCGGAGCTGACGAGAAGGCCCTGTTCGTCGTAGACGGCGGCCTCCATCAGCGCCTGGCCGAGGCCGTGCGTGATGCTGCCCTCGATCTGCCCGAGGACGATCTTCGGATTGCCGATGTTGCCGGCGTCGTCGACGGCGGTGTACGCCACCACCTCGGTCTCACCGGTGAGTTCGTCGACCTCGACGACCGCGACGTGCGTGCCGAAGGGGTAGTTGAAGTCCGGCGGGTCGAAGTGGGTGGTCTCGTCGATGGCGGGCTCGATCTCGTGGGGCAGCCCCCAGCCGTACCACAGGGCCATCGCCATCTCGGAGAAGGTCTTGGCGTTCTCCTCGTTGCCGTCCTCGTAGACCTTGCCGCCCGCGTAGACGACCTTCTCCTCCGGGACGCCCAGGAACACGGCCCCGGCCTTGACCAGCTTGGCCTTGACCTTCCGGGCGGTGAGGGCGACGGCGGGCGCGGCCATGCTGTAGGAGCGCGAGCCGTACGTGCCCTGTCCGTACGGGGCCTTGAGCGTGTCGCCCTCGTACACCTGGACCAGGGCCGGGTCGATCTCGAGCTCGTCGGCGGCGACCTGCGCGAAGACCGTGTGGTGGCTCTGGCCGGTGGAGGCGGAGCCGACGGTGACGGTGACCTCGCCGGTCGGGTGGACGCGGATGTTCGCGCTCTCCCAGGTGCCGCCGAGCATGCCCTCCTTGGACATCCGGGTCGAGGGGCCGACCCCGCAGATGGCCACGTAGGTGGCGATGCCGACGCCGAGCCGCTTGCCGCGGCCGCGGGCCTCGGCCTTGCGGGCGGGCATGTCGGCGTAGCCCGACAGCTCCATCGCCTTGTCGAAGTTCAGCCGGTAGTCCCCGGAGTCGTACGTCCAGCCGAGGCCGTTGTCGTACGGGAACTTCTCCTTCGGCACCAGGTTCTTGCGCCGGACGGCCGCCGGGTCCATGCCGATCTCGGAGGCGTACCGGTCGACGAGCCGCTCCATCAGGAAGGCGGCCTCGGCGCGCCCGCTGCCGCGCTGGGCGCCGAGCGGGACGGTGTTGGTGAACGCGGCGTACACCTCGCAGAAGGAGGCCTGGATGTCGTACATGCCGCTGATGGAGCGTCCCATCAGGGCGGTGGCGACACCGGGGCCGATGGTGGAGGGGTACGCGCCCAGGTTGGCGTAGCTGGTGGCGCGCAGGCCGGTGATGCGGCCGTCGCGGGTGCCGGCGAGCACCACGTGCTGGCGGTGGTCGCGGCCCTGGACGGTGGAGTTCATCAGGCCGGTGCGGGTGTCCACCCATTTCACGGGCCGGCCGAGCGCCTTGGAGAGCAGCAGGACCAGCGCCATGTCGGGGTAGAGGTAGCCCTTGGTGCCGAAGCTGCCGCCGACGGTCGGGGCGATCACCCGGAGCTTGTTGAAGGGGATGCCGAGGACCAGGGCGGAGAGCAGGAAGCGGTGGTTGTGCGGGCCCTGGGTGGAGGCGTAGAGCGTGTACTCGTCGGTGGCGGCGTTGTAGTCGCCGACCGCGCCGCGGGGCTCGATGGGGCTGTTGATGGTGCGCTGGTTCACCAGGTCGAGCTCGACGGTGACCGCGGCCTCGGCGACGGCCGCGTCGGTGCGGTCCTTGTCGCCGCAGGTCCAGTACGCGTTCAGGTTGCCCGGTACGGCCTCGTGCAGCTGGGGCGCGCCCTCGGCGAGGGCGACGTCGGCCCGGGTGACCACGGGCAGCGGTTCGTACTCGACGGCGATGGCGTCCAGCGCGGCGGCGGCCTGGCGCGGGGTCTCGGCGACGACCACGGCGATCGGGTCGCCGACGTGCCGGACGGTGTCGCCGGTCAGGACCGGGCGGGCGCCGGGAAGTCCGTAGGGGTGGGGCGGGAAGTGGCTCTCGACCCCGCCGGGGATCCAGATGCAGGGCAGCGGCATGACGCCGGTGAAGTCGGCCGCCGTGGCCACCTTCAGCACGCCGGGCAGCTGCTCGGCGGCCTTGGTCTCGATGGAGAGGATCTTCGCGTGGGCCACCGGACTGCCGAGGATCGCCATGTGGGCGGTGCCCGGGAGGTCGATGTCGGCCACGTACGTGGCCTCGCCGCGCAGCAGCTGCGGATCCTCGCGGCTGTCCAGCGGCTGTCCGAGCAGGCCCGATCCCTGGAGGGGAACCTCCCCCGTCACTGCGGTCATCTCCCTCACACCTCCTTGCCGGACGCGGCGGCCGACGCGGACGCGGCGGACCCGGCGGACGCAACGACGGCGGCGCCCTCGGTGATCTCCTCGGGGAGCTCGGCCCGGGCTGCGGAGCAGGCGCGCTGCACGCCCCGTACGACGCTGTGGTAGCCGGTGCAGCGGCACAGGTTGCCGGTGAGCCACTCGCGGATCTCGGGCTCGGTGGGCGCCTCTCGGTCGGCGGTGTTCTCGACGAGCTCGCCGAGCGCCATCACCATGCCGGGGGTGCAGAACCCGCACTGGGTGCCGTGCTCCTGGCGCAGGGCCTCCTGGAGGCCGGTGAGTTCGCCGCCGCGCTCGGTCACGCCCTCGATGGTGGTGACCCGGGAGCCGGCCGCCGACGCGGTGAGGATCAGACAGCTCTTGACGGACCGGCCGTCGAGCTGGACGACGCAGGTCCCGCACTGGCCGGTGTCGCAGCCGACCTTGGTGCCGGTCAGCCCGAGGCCGTCACGGAGCCGTTCCACCAGCAGTTCGTTCGGCTCCGCCGAGAACTGCTCGGGTCTTCCGTTCACGTTCAGTGAGATATCCATGCCAGCGCCTGCGCTTCCGTGAGCGGCCGGTTGAAAAGGGGCCCGCCGGGCTGCTGGAGAATTCCTCCGGAGTGCAGCGAGCCGGTGTCGACGGGGGCGAATCCCAGATCCGTGATGATTCCCGCGACGATTTCCTTCGCCTTCTCGTCATCGCCCGCCGTGAAATGGGCCAGGCGTTCGCCCCCCGCGGTGCCGGCGACGGCGAGAGTCTCGAAATGCATGGTGTTCAGGGATTTCACGACGCGGGCGCCGGGATACCACTCGGCGACCAGTTCGCTGGAACTGCGGTCGCCCAGATCCGCGGGTGCGCCCGCGCCGCCGAACGCGTTCGTGGCGTCGACCAGCACCTTGTCCTGTACGGCCGCGGGCGCAAGGAGCCCGCGGATGCTCGCGTACGGCACCATCAGCACCAGCAGTTCGGCCTGGTCGGCGGCCTCGGCGGGGTGCGCCGCCGAGGCCGCCGGACCCAGTTCGGCCAGTAACGGGCCGATGGACCGGGGGCCGCGGGCGTTGGCCAACAAGACCTCGTGTCCGGCCGCCACCAGGATCCGCGCGAGGGTGGAACCGATCCGCCCGGTGCCGATGATGCCTGTGCGCATTGCCGCTCCTACTCGGTCGCTCGGTCGGTCTGTCGTTCAGTCGGCCTGTCGGCCTGTCGGTCTGTCGTCAGTCCATGCCGATCCAGACCGACTTGGTCTGGGTGTAGCTCTCGAGGGACTCCGGTCCGCACTCGCGCCCGTATCCGGAAGCCTTGTAGCCGCCGTACGGCACGGAGGGGTCGTACTGGTTGTAGCAATTCACCCAGACCGTGCCGGCCTTGATCTGCGAGGCCACCCGGTGGGCGCGCCGCAGGTCCTTGGTGTGGACACCGGCGGCGAGCCCGTACGCGCTGTCGTTGGCGATCCGGATCGCGTCGTCCTCGGTGTCGAAGGGGATGATCGACAGGACCGGCCCGAAGATCTCCTCCTGGGCGATCCGCATGCCGTTGTCGACGCCGGTGAAGATCGTCGGCAGGAAGTACAGGCCCTGGCTGGAGGCCCCCTCCGGGGTCCAGCCGGTGCCGCCGGTGCGCAGCATGGCGCCTTCCTTCTCGCCGACCTCGATGTACGAGCTGACCTTCTCGAACTGGCCGCGGTGGGCCAGCGGCCCGAACAGGGTCTCCGGGTCGCGCGGGTCGCCGGGCTTGAGGGCGGCCGCGCGCCGGACCAGGCGCTCGACCAGCTCGTCGTGGATGGGGCGCTGGAGCAGCAGCCGGGAGCCCGCGGTGCAGATCTCGCCCTTGTTGTAGTAGATGCCGAAGAAGGCAAGTTCCTCGGCGGCGTCCAGGTCGGCGTCGGCGAAGACGATGTTGGCGGACTTGCCGCCGAGCTCCATCGTCACCTTCTTGAGGGTTCCTGCGGCCTTGCGGATGATCGTCTGGCCGACCGAGGTGGAGCCGGTGAAGGCGATCTTGTCGATGTCGGGGTGGCCGGTGAGGGTCTCACCCAGTTCCACGCCCGGACCGGTGATGACGTTCAGCACGCCGTCCGGGATCTCCGCCTCCTGGAAGAGCTCGGCGATCTTCAGTGCGGTGAGCGGGGTGGCCGGGGAGGGCTTGTGGACGACCGTGTTGCCCGCCGCCAGCGCCGGTGCGATCTTCGTCATCGACAGCAGCAGCGGGAAGTTGAACGGGGTGATGGCGCAGACCACGCCCAGCGGCTCGCGCAGGGTGTACGCGAGCTGCCCGCCGGCCGGGGCCCGCGAGGAGCCGTCGACGCGGGTCACGGCGCCGGCGTAGTAGTGCATGAGCTGGGCGGCCATCGGGGCGTCGACCGTGCTGGAGAAGGCGAACGGCTTGCCCATGTCCACCGTCTCCAGCAGGGCGATCTCCTCCAGGTCGCGCTCGATGAGCTCACCGACCCGGTTCAGCCGCAGCGCGCGTTCCTGGGCGGACAGTCTGCTCCAGGGACCCTCCTCGTACGCCTGGCGGGCGGCCGCCACGGCGGCGTCCGCGTCGGCGGCGGTGGCCTGGGCCACCGGCACGATCTCCTGTCCGTCCACGGGGCTGATGTCCGGTTCGGTACGGCCGTCCTGGGCCGAGACCCATGTGCCGCCGATGAACAGCTTCCCGGGGTTGGCCAAGGGCTGGTCGCTGAGCGCGCGCTTGGTCATGGCTGCCTTCCGGTGTCGGATGCGGGGGCTGTGCTAGCCCTTCGCGAGCTGCGTCAGGAACGTCTCTGCGAGGGCTTTGGAGGAGTACGGGTTCTGGCCGGTGGTGAGCTTGCGGTCCACGACCACGTGC
This sequence comes from Streptomyces katrae, assembly GCF_000717655.1. Taxonomy (GTDB): domain Bacteria; phylum Actinomycetota; class Actinomycetes; order Streptomycetales; family Streptomycetaceae; genus Streptomyces; species Streptomyces katrae_B. The sequence continues at coordinate 22,753 of NZ_JNZY01000020.1, read as the reverse complement.
GAGTCCCAGATCGCCTCGGCCTTCTCGTAGCGCGCGCCGAGCCGGGTGAGCTCGGCCTCGAGGATCAGCGGGAGCCGGCCGGCCATGTTGGTGACCATCTCCTCGCTGTGCGAGAAGGCCGTCATCCGGTAGCCCTCGAACGGCCAGTGGCCTTCTCCGTCGCGCAGGGAGAGCAGGGAGGTGTGGCCGTGGCAGACGGTGGCGAGCGGTTTGTCCGCGGCGATGGCCCACCGCAGGATCTGGGCGAGCTCGTCGGACTTGGGCAGGTCCCCGATCGCGCCGTGGCCGCCGCTGACGTAGATGCCGTCGTAGTCGGCGATGTCCTTCTCGGTGAGGGATTCCACTGCGAGGGGGTTCTTGAGCTGGGGGGTGTTCTCGATGACTCTGACGTACTCGGCGGCGTTGGCCGCGTCCTCGTCCGGCGAGCCCTGGGGGCGGACCCACTGGAGGAACTGGGGGTCGATGCTGGTCCGGTCGACCGTGGGGGCCTGGCCCCCGATCGTCGCCACGTCCACGGTGTGGCCTGCGGCCTTGAAGAGGGTGAAGGGGACGACGAATTCCTCGGCCCAGAATCCCGAGGGGTGCTGTTCCCCGTCCAACAGGTGGAGCGTTGCCTTGGCCGTCATGACGACGAGAATCTTCATGACTTCTCTCCTTGTTCTGGAATCGCTGCCGATTCAACACGCCCCCCGCAGGGGGCGTAAGGGGGGAGCGTCAGGCGCGCGATACTTCGTGAGGTGCGTCCAACGCGGAGATGATGGTGCGGAATTCACCGACCAGGGGGTGGTCGGGGTGCGCTTCGGCGAATATGCGTTCACCGCACAGGGCGGCCATTTCCGGCACATACGGAAGGATTCCGGCCAGGGGGGCGCCGTACACCTCCTCGCAGCGCCGGCGGACCGTTTCCCCGTCGATGCCCTCGGGGGCCATGCTCATGACCAGGGTCCGCCGGCAGGGCAGCCGCCCGGCCAGGGCGATGGTCTCCTCGACTCCGGAGAGGTCGATCCGGTCGGCCCGGGCCATGATCATCAGTACGTCGGCGCTCGCCATGGCGGTCACCGACTCGTTGTTGAGCCCGGCGTGGGTGTCGAGCAGCAGCACGTCGAGCGCGTAGTGGTCGGCCAGCCGGTCGAAGCCCTCCGGCAGCAGCCCCACGTCGTAGCCGCTCGTCATGAGCTCGCGCAGCGCCGCCGTCCCGGTCCGGGCCGGTACGACGTACAGCCCGGGCACGCCGGCCTGCTGGGCCGTGGCCTCGATCTCGCAGCGCCCGAGCAGGTAGTCGGCCAGGGAGGGGCCCGGGCCGAGCCGGAAGAGCAGGTCCAGGGTGGGCGACTGGATGTCCGTGTCGACCACCCCCACCCGGCGTCCCTCGCCCGCGATGAGCAGGGCCAGGTTCGCCAGTACCGAGGACTTCCCGGTGCCGCCGCGGTGCGAGTGCACCACGATGGTCCGGGTCATCAGGCCACCGCCGTACGGGCCGCCGCGGGCCGGTCCCCGTGCGGCCCCCGCGCCGCACGTGGCCGGTGCAGGGCCAGCATGGTGACATCGTCGTGCTGTTCGGCCGTGCCCGTGTGCTCCCGTACGGCCGTGTCGATCCGGTCGACCACCTCCCTGCCGCTCACCGGCGGGCCGGCGAGCAGCTCCAGCATCCGCTCGTCACCGAGGAAGCTGCCGGCCGGACAGCGGGCCTCGGGCACTCCGTCCGTGAACGCGAACAGGGTGTCGCCGGGGTCCAGCTGGGCGTAGCCGAGGGTGTACACGCAGTCCGGCAGCACCCCGACGGCCGGCCCGGTGACCTCCAGGGCGAGCGGGTCGCCGCCTTCGGCGCGCAGCAGCAGCGGCGCGTTGTGGCCCCCGTTGATGTACACGAGGCTGCCGGTCAGCGGGTCGAGCACACCGAAGAACAGGGTGGCGAAGTAGCCCTGTCTCAGGTGGTTGCGGGTCAGGTAGCCGTTGGTGGCGGTGACCGCGTTGAGCAGCGGTGTCGCGCCGACCACCGGGACCCGCCGGCTTCCGCCGGCCCGTCCGGCGGCCACCAGGTGCTGCAGTCCGCTGTTCTCCGCGGTGTGCCGCAGCAGCGAGCGGATGAGCGCCATGAACAGCGCGGCGCCGACGCCCTTGTCGCAGACGTCGGCGACGACGAAGGCGAGGCGGCGGCCGCGGGAGATCTCGAAGACGTCGTAGAAGTCCCCGGCGACCTGCCGGGCGGGCCGGAACCGGACGTCGATCTCCCAGCCTTCGGGGACCGGCAGCGATTCCGGCAGGAAGCCGGCCTGGATCTCCCGGCCGATCTCCAACTCCTTTTCGTACCCCATGAGTTCGGCGCGGGCATCGGCTTCGCGCAGGGTGCGCCCGAGTCCGGCGCGCTCCGAGCAGCTGTGCAGCCGGGCCCCGACGAGGGCGGGCAGGAAGGGCGGTACGAGGTAGTCGTGGCCGAGCCGGACGTGCTCCTCCAGGGCGGCGAACTCCGTCACCGTCCAGACGACCACGATGGGGGCCCCGCCCCAGCGGCGCAGCCGCCGTACGGCGAGGCGTACCGACTCGCCGTCGGCCTCGGCCGGGGCGAGCAACACGTCGGCGGTGGGCAGCTCCTCCAGCGTGCCGGTGTGCAGCTCCGTCAGGGTGCGGGCGACGAGTTCCGCGTCCATCGACCGGAGCGCGTCGAGCAGCTCGGGCGGAGGCGGCGGGTACTCGTCGAGGATGATCACGGTCGTGGAGGGCATGGGTCCGTCCCCTCAGCCTTCACAGTCAGCGTGCTGATGTTGCGGCCGTCCCTGCGTTCGTAGCTGAATTCGTCCACGCTGGTCAGCGCCAGGTGGATGCCGAGTCCGCCGATCCGCCGCCGCTCGGGGGGAGTCCCGGGGGCGGGGGGCAGGCAGCCCGCGACGGGGTCGAAGGCCGGTGCGGAGTCCGCGATGGAGATCTGCACCCGGCCGGGACCGGAGCGGCCGCGGACGGTGATCCGCCCGTCGCCGCCCCGGTACCCGTGCATCACGATGTTCGTGGCCAGCTCGTCCACGGCCAGCCGGATCCGGTACGCGGCGCCCTTGTCCAGCGCCGCCCGGCCGGCCAGCCGCAGGACGAACGAGGCGATGTCGCCCAGTGCCCCCACGGTGGCGGGTACCTCCAGTTCGGCGGGCGTCCTCGCCAGTTCGACCATGTCACTCATGCGATTCACTCATCGGAGAGCACGATGCTGCGGTCCAGCCCGGCCGTCCGGATGGTCCGGGACACGGGCTCGATCGCGCCGACCACCTTGATGGTCACGTGGTCCGCCACCTTCTGCTGGGCGAAGACCAGGGACCGCAGTCCGGCGCTGGCCATGTAGCCGACACCGGCCATCCTGATCTCGACCGTGCCGGTGCCGTGCCCGGCGGCCTTCTCGATGGTCTGGTGGAACTCCGGCGCGGTCTTGGCGTCCAGCTCGCCCGCCAGCTCGATCACGGTGGTGTCGCCCTCGATGCTCAGGGACACGGAAAGCGGCATGTGAGGTCTCCTTCGGCCGTACGGTGGGAGCGTTGGGTCAGGGCAGGTGCGGCTAGAGCTCGGGATCGGGCGTGCGGCCGACCAGGATCACGACCGAGCGCGGACCGATCAGGTACTTCCCGGCGTTCTCCAGCTCGGGCTCACCGCCCGGTGTGCGGATGTCGTGCGGGGCCTCGGCCCCGGTGTCCGCGAACAGGTGCCAGCTGCGCCCGTGCGGCAGCGCGGGCAGCTCCAGGTCGTGCGGCTCCCAGTGCGAGTTCATGGCCACGTACACCACGTCGTCGTCCCCGGTGCCGGAGCGGGCCACCGCCAGCAGCCGGCTCTCCGCCGACCAGTCGGGCTGCCAGGCCCGCTCGCCGTGCCAGCTGATGTCCGGCAGTCCGAGGCTCTCGCGGACCTGGCCGGTGGGGTGGGAGGTGGAGCGCAGTTCGCGGTGGTGCCCGCGGAAGGCGATCATCTCCCGGGTGAACCGGAGCAGTTCGGCGTTGTCGTCGACCTGGCTCCAGTCGAACCAGGACAGCTCGTTGTCCTGGCAGTACGTGTTGTTGTTGCCCTGCTGGGTGCGCGCGACCTCGTCGCCGGCCAGCAGCATCGGGATGCCCTGGCTGGTGAAGAGGATGGCCAGGGCGTTCTTCATCTGCCGCAGCCGCAGCCGGTTGACCTCGGGGTCGTCCGTCGGTCCTTCGGCCCCGCAGTTCCAGCTGTTGTTGTCGTTGGCCCCGTCGTTGTTGCCCTCGCCGTTCGCCTCGTTGTGCTTGTCGTTGTACGAGACGAGGTCGGCCAGGGTGAAACCGTCGTGGGCGGTGAGGAAGTTGACCGAGGCGGAGGTGCCGCGGCTCGAGTACAGGTCGGGCGAGCCGGCGATCCGGGTGGCGAGCTCCCCGGTCACCCCGGGGTCGCCCTTGAGGAAGCTGCGCACGGTGTCGCGGTACTTCCCGTTCCACTCGGCCCAGCGGCCGTACGCCGGGAAGTTGCCGACCTCGTAGAGGCCGCCGGCGTCCCAGGCCTCGGCGATGAGCTTGGTGTGCCGCAGGACCGGGTCGTACGCGAGCAGCTCCAGCAGCGGCGGGTTGGGCAGCGGAGTGCCGTCCAGGGCCCGGCCGAGGATGGCCGCGAGGTCGAAGCGGAAGCCGTCGATGTGGTAGTCGGCGACCCAGTGGCGCAGGCAGTCGAGCACGAAGTTGCGCACGACGGGGTGGTTGCAGTTGACCGTGTTGCCCGTGCCGCTGAAGTTGAAGTAGTACCCCTCGGGCGTGAGCATGTAGTACGTGGCGTTGTCGAGCCCCTTGAAGGAGATCGTCGGGCCCTGCTCGTTGCCCTCGGCGGTGTGGTTGAAGACGACGTCGAGGATGACCTCGATGCCGGCCGCGTGCAGGTCCTTGATCAGGGTGCGGAACTCGTCGCCCTGCATCCCGTAGCGTCCGGTGGCCGCGTAGCCGGCCTTGGGCGCGAAGAACGAGACGGTGTTGTAGCCCCAGTAGTCGAAGAGGTGCTCGCCCGTCTCCGGGTTGGAGCGCATGTTGTCGCTCTCGTCGAACTCGAACACCGGGAGCAGCTCGATGCAGTTGATCCCGAGCTCCTTCAGGTACGGGATCTTCTCCCGCAGCCCCGCGAAGGTGCCGGGGGCGGTGACCTGCGAGGACGGGTGCCGGGTGAAGCCGCGCACGTGGGTCTCGTAGACGACGAGGTCCTCGGCGGGGAGCCGCAGCGGCGTGTCGTCGCCCCAGTCGAAGTCCTGGAGGCAGACGCGCGAACGGTACTGGTAGCCGCGGCTTCGGTCCGGCTCCACGCCCCACACGTCGCGGCCGGCGATCAGCCGGGCGTACGGGTCGGAGAGGATCTGCCGGGCGTCGAAGCGGTGGCCGGTGACCGGGTCGTACGGGCCGTCGGCCCGGTACCCGTACTCGATGTTCTCGTGGTCGAGGCCGAAGACCGTCATGGCGAAGACGCTGCCGGTGCGGAACTCCTCGGGGAATTCCAGCTCGGCCATCGGCTCGGGCTCTCCGCGCTTGAAGATGACCAGGGTCATGGTGGTCGCCTGGTCGGAGAAGACGGAGAAACTGACCCCGCCGGGGACCACGTTGGCCCCGAAGGGGAACGGCTTGCCGGCGCGGACGCGGTACCCGCCCACTTCGTGGGTCGGGTACGCGTCGACGCGCAGGACCTGCTCGGACTGGGCCTCGGTCATCGCGCGACCACGTCTTGCATGGGAGCGGCCTTCAGTGCCGTCTTGGACTTGGACTCCGCGGCCGCCGCTTCACCGGTCTCGAAGAAGTCGAGGAAGCCGGTGGCCGACATGACGAACCGGACTTCCTCGCTCACCCCGTACAGGGTGACCGCGACCCCGGCGTGCTGGGCCTCGCGGTAGACGACGAGCAGGGTGCGCAGGCCCGCGCTGGACACGTACGTGACGGCCGTGAGGTCGATGCGCAGCGGCCGGCCCTCGCGGACCAGCGGCAGCAGGGCCTGCAGCAGCTGTCCGGAGGTCTCACTGTTGATCTCGCCGGTGGCGACGAGGACGGTACCGCCCTTGTTGCGGCGTTCCTTGACGTTCAGAGACATGGCTTTGCTTTCCCCTCTTGTCGGGGCGCCCCCCGTTGAGCGCTATGAAGTCACCGGGCGCAGCCGGACCTTGACCTTGACCCGCCCCTGGACGTCGGGCAGCCGGACGGTGAGACCGTCGGCGTCGAAGTCCCGGTACGGCTTCTCGTCGATCTCGACGGACGCGATCTGCACCGAGCCCGCGGGCAGCAGGTCGGGCGAGACGCGCAGCACGCGGTCGGGCAGGTCGGTCGGGTCGGGCTTGAAGTGGAAGTCCATTTCCCGCCCGTTGATGAGCAGGTTGTTGTAGACGGCGGACAGGTAGCAGAGCTCCGCCGAGTGGTACATGGACATCGAGTGGCTGCCCTTGAGCCGCTCCGTGCCGAGCAGGTACGGCGTACCGCTGGCGAGCACGTTGAAGTAGACGGCTCCCTCGTCGTGGTCGAGGAAGAACGTGTTGTAGAAGGCCTCCGCCTGCCGGGCCTCGCGCAGGAAGGCGTCGCCCCCGACCGTGCCGTTCAGGATGAGGTAGGCGAGGATCGCCTGCTCCTGCTGCCACCAGGCCTTGCGGTCGTGCCAGGCGAAACGATACGCCTCCTGGTCCCCGTCCTTCACACGCTCCACGACGTCGTACCAGCCGCCGCGCTGGACGTCGCTGCCGACCGCCGGCATGATCTCGCCGATCTTCTTGGCGAGCTCCTCGTACGCCGGCTTGGCCTTCAGCGAGTTCATCCGCATCAGGTTCCAGGCGATCTTCAGGTTGTGCCCGACGACCGCGCGGTTCTGCTGCCAGCTGTGCGCGGTGTCGTGCGACCAGTCGCGGAAGAAGCGCTCCTGGACGAACGGGCTGTTCTTGTAGTCCGGGAACTTGTCCGCGATGGTGTCGAAGGTGTACTCGAGGAAGTCGGCGTACTTCTGCTCGCCGGTCGCCAGGTACAGGTTGATCAGGTACGCGGGCGCGTGGTCGCCGACCGAGTTCCAGTTCTTGCGCTCGGCGTTCTCGCCGAGGGACTCGTGGTCCGCGCTGAACAGGATCGGGTCGATGTGCGAGTAGTAGCCGCCCTGCTCGCGGTCCAGGAAGAACTTGTCGAACAGGCGGATGGTGGCGTCCGCGTCGTTCTTGATCCGGATGTCACCGGTGATGCGGTACGTCTGGATCGGGCCGGCCAGCGCGTAGATCTGCTCGTACATCGGGATCGCGTCGTAGTCGTCGGAGAACTCCGAGGTGAACAGCTTGCGCTCGCTGTCCCCGTCGACGCTGATGCCGTGGTACCAGAAGACCACGTCCTCCTCGCTGTCCACGACCCGCATGTGCTTGCGCAGGTACTCGGTGCCGCGCTCGGCGACCTCGAGGTACTCGTCCTTGCCGGTCAGCAGGTAGGCCGAGGCCATGCCGTAGACCAGGCGGGAGATCGTGTCGGTCTCCTGGACGTGGCTGGCGGTCTTGTCGCCGCCGAGCCGGATCTCGGTGCGGTACTCGGTGAAGTCCACCGGGCCCTCGCCGAACTGCGCCCGCTTGTAGAAGTCGGCCAGCGACTCGATCTGCTTGACCCACCAGCTGGCCTCCTCGAACCGGTAGTCCTCGGCGCCGCGGCCCAGGAACACCAGGCGCTTCGCCTCGAAGCGGCCCCCGTGCTCCGGGTAGTGGACGCCGTAGACGAAGAGGAACCGGCCCGGCGAGAGCATCTCGTCGATGTGCCCGGAGGCGTCGATGTACGGCTCGTCCAGGTTGCGGACCAGCTCGGCACTCGGGTCCCCCGCGAGGGAAACGTCGAACTCGCGGCCGTCCGAGGTCTTCAGCCGCAGCACGCGGGACTCGGAGTCGAAGCGGCCGACGTAGCCCGCGATGGTGTCGGAGAAGGAGAAGCTCACGGCGTCCGCCATGTCATGCACCGTCCTTGTCGTGTGAGCGGTCGTCCTCGAATCCCTGACTGACCTCGACGATCACCCCGTCGGGATCGCGGACCCACACGGTCCGCCAGCCGCAGATGAAGTCGTCGAAGTCCAGCGGGCCCAGGGTCACTTCGGCCGCGTCGCCCAGCTCCGCCAGGAACGCGTCCACGCTGTCGGTCTGAAAGGCCAGGTGGCGCATCCGGCCCGGGGCCTGCGGCCCGTCGTCGTGCGCCTGGCGGGCCGGTTCGGTGCCGGCCGCGAAGAGCTCCAGGTACGCGTCACCGCGGCGCAGGAACACGATCTGCGCCTCCCCGAGATCGACCACCCTGGCCCGGGTGAAGCCGAAGTACCGGGTGTAGAACTCCTCGGTGGTCTTCTGGTCCGTGCAGTTCAGGCCCACGTGCGACCAGACCATCCCGGCCATCAGGCGGCCCCCCGGCCCCGCCCCGCCGCGATCAGCTCGATGATCCGGCGGGCGAAGAGGTGGTGGTGGGCGCCGGTGCGGCCGGTGACCAGGTCACCGTCGACCACCACGTCCTCGTCGACGTACTCGCCGCCCATGTTGCGGACGTCGCCGATGAGGTTGTTGTGGCAGACCACCTTGCGGCCGCGCACCTTGCCCGGGATCGAGGAGGCCAGCCACATGCCGTGGCAGATGATCCCCTTGAGGACCGTCGGCTCCTCGAAGGCCCGGCGCAGCAGCTCGGTCGCCGGCGCGAGGACGTCGACGTCCTCGGTGTAGCGCAGCCGGTCGGCCACCATGCCCGAGGGCACGATGATCGCCGCGTACCGGCGCAGGTCCTCGTCGCTCAGCCCCTCCAGGGACTTGTCGGCGGTGAACGGCGCCCGGTACTCGTGCCCGGAGAAGGTGATGGAGTCGTTGCCCCACAGCCGGGTCAGGAAGTCGACCTCGGCGCCCTCCTCGGCGAACCGGTGCTGGTAGTAGAAGATCTCCGGCTCGTAGAAGTCGCTCTCGACCAGGACCGCGATCCGGGTCCCGCTCAGCGCACCCTCGCGCAGTACGACGTCAGGCACGGGACACCCCCCTCAGGAAGTCCGCCGCGCGCTCGGCGATCATCGCGATGGCGGTGTGGCAGTTGCCCGACGGGACCGCGGGCATCACGCTGGCGTCGACGACGCGCAGGTTGCGTACGCCGTGCACGCGCAGCTCGGGGTCGACGACCGAGAGGTCGTCGATGCCCATGCGGCAGGAGCCGGCCTGGTGGTGGTAGCTCTCGGACTTCTGCTGCGCGAAGGTCCGCAGGTCCTCGTCGGTGCCGTAGCCGGGACCGGGCTGGAGCTCCTGCTTGTACCAGGGCGAGAAGGCCGAGGTCGCGAAGATCTCGCGGGCCAGCTTGATGCCCTGCACCATCCGCTCGAGGTCCCACCGGTCGCCCAGGTAGTTCGGGTTGATCAGCGGGTGGGCCAGCGGATCGGCGCTCGCGAGCCTGATCCAGCCGCGCGAGACGGGCCGTACGACACCGGGCAGGATGCTCACCGTGTTCGGGTGGTCCTTGCCGACGATCACGTCGAACGGCACGTGGACGAAGGCGATCTGCAGGTCGGGCGCGGGCAGACCGGGCTGGGACGAGAGGAACAGAGCGCTCTCCGACAGGTTCTGGGCCGGCGGCGGGAGTTCCTGGGTGACCTCGGCCATCAGCCCGGTCAGGACGTGGTTGTGGAAGTTCTCGCCGACCCCGGGCAGGGCCGCGACCGTCTCGATGCCGTGCTCGCCCAGCTGCTCGGGGTTCCCGATGCCGGAGAGCAGCAGCAGCTTCGGGGACTCGATCGCCCCGGCGGCCACGATCACCTCGCGGCGGGCCCGTACGGAGTGCAGTCCGGGCTCGGCGGTGGCGCTGTGGCCGTCGCGCACGGTCCGGCCGGGGAATTCGGCGGGCGGTGCGAGCTGCATGTACTCGACGCCCGTGCAGGTGTCGCCGTCGAAGAGCAGCCGGGTGCTCTGGGCGCTGGTGCGCAGGGTCAGGTTGGGTCGCTCCAGCGCCGGCTCCAGATAGGCGGCGAGGGTGCCCTGGCGGCGCCCGTCGGCCACGTCGATGTGGTGCCAGCCGGTGCCGAAGAGGCCGCGACGGGGCCCGTCGGTGTTGAAGTCGGCGATCTCCTGGTGGCCGAGTTCGACGGCCGCGTCGATGAAGGCGCGGGAGACCGGGTTGGGGCCGTGCTGCCCGGCGTTGGTGATGCGCTGCGGGCCGCGGGTGCCGGTGGTGGGCGCGATGGCGTCCTCCTGGCCCTCCAGGAGGGCGAAGTACGGCAGGACGTCCTCGTACCCCCAGCCGGCGGCGCCCTGGTAGGCCCAGTTGTCGAAGTCCGAGGCGTGGCCCCGGATGTGCATCATGATGTACAGGTTGCTGCTGCCGCCGGGTGCCTTGCCGCGCGGTTCGTACGTACGGCGCCCGTCGAGCCCGGGCTGCGGGACGCTGGTGTAACCCCAGTCGACGGGCCCGCCGAGCAGCTTGTACCAGGAGGACGGGTCGTCCACCTCGGGCGGGATGCGGTTGCCGCCCGCCTCCAGGACCAGGACGGAGAGGTCCGGGTCCTCGGAGAGCCGGTTCGCGAGGACGCTGCCCGCGGTGCCGGATCCCACGATGACGTAGTCGTACTCTTCTCTCTCGGCGATCGCCACGAGTCGGCCTCCCTCAGCCCTGGCCCAGCACCTGGAAGGGGACGGTGTCGTGGTAGTTCGCCATGTAGGCGATCTTTCCGTCCACGATCCGGAAGAAGTTCATGACCTCGGCCTCGATCGCCTCGCCGGAGGCGCTGACGGCGCTGAGGTGGGAGACGGCCGCGGCCTTCTCCCCGTCGACGAGGAAGTGCACGGGCTTGTTCCGGAAGACGCGGTACATCGTCCCCATGCCCTTCATCATCGAGCGCAGGACCTCCAGGCCCTCGATGTGTCCGGCGAGCTGCTCGTCCATGACCTGGTCCTCGGCGAACAGGTCGCACCAGCGGTCCCAGTCGCCGGCGTTGGCGTACTCGTAGTACTTCTCAAGGATCCGTCGTGCGTCCACAGCGCTCATCGCGCTCCTCCCCCTATCGGTCCCGGCGGGTTCCGTCGGGCGCGAACGGCGCCCAGAACTGGCTGAATGCGGTCGCCGAGTCCCCGAAGAGCCCGTCACGGCCCTCGACGATCCGGCCGTCCCGCCACCGCATGAAGTGGAAGACCGGGTAGTCCATCCGCTCGTACGGCGACCGGCTCCCCTGGTCCGCGCCGTCGCGCAGGGCGACGTTGCGGCAGACGTCGGCGCTGCAGTCCTCGCCGACGAGGACGGACTGGATGTCCATGCGGAAGGTGCCGCCCGTGAGCTTGTGGGTCTGCCCCATCAGCTCCAGGAAGGCGTCCAGGCTCTCGTACCAGCCGGCCAGCGGGTGGTTGCCCGGCACCAGCCACCGCAGGTCCTCGGAGTAGTACTCGAGGATGCGGGCGCGGTCGCCTGAGCCGAGGGCGGCGTACGCCGCCTCGACCCGCTCCCGTGTCACTTCGGTCATCGTCGCTTCTCCTTCGCCGGTGCCCGTGTTCAGAGCGAGCCGGAACCGGGCATCGGGGCCAGGTCGTTGACGGTGTACTGCTGGATCAGCGGTCCGTCGGGACCGGCCACGACCGTCCAGGTCTGGTCGGCGTCGAAGCCGAGCCACTGGCTGCGGGCCGCCGGCGGGTCCCAGATCTTGGCCTGCCAGTTGACGAGGACCCGGACGATCGCCCGGTCGCCCTCGATGACGGGCTCCACCTTGGTGACGGTGTGGACCTCGTCGAAGAAGCGGTTCGTGACCGCCGCGTACCAGCGGCCGAAGCCCTGGTGTCCGAGGAAGGTGTCCTCGGGGACCTTGAACTCCAGGTCCTCGGTGATGAGCGGGAGCACCCGGTCCAGCGGAAGGTGCTGGTCCAGGGCCACGTACCAGTTCTCCGCGAAGGTGCGGATCGCTTCCTCGGTCAGCCGCTCGGCGGGCATGCGGTCTCCTTCTGTCCGTGGTGGTGTGCTGTGCGCTGGGTCTGGGGCGCAGCGGTGCGTCAGATCTGTACGTCGACGAGGAAGGGACCGGGGTGGTCGAGCATCCGGGCCACGGCGGCGACCGCCTCGTCCGGCTTCTCCACCCGCATCCCCTCGGCGCCGAGCGCCCGCGCCAGCCCGGCGAAGTCGATCTCGGGGTGGGAGAGGTCGAAGGAGCCCGGGAAGCCGTGCTCCGGGATGTCCCGCTCCCGCCAGTACTGGGCGATGTTGTCGTCGAGCAGCCGGTACTTGCGGTTGTTGCAGACCACGAACTTGGCGTCGATGCCGTGCCGGACCGCGGTCCACAGCGCCTGGTACGTGTACATCGACCCGCCGTCGCCCGCGAACCCGACGACGAGGCGGTCCGGACGGGCCAGCTTGGCGCCGACCGCCCCCGGGAAGCCCACGCCGAGCGAACCGCCCCGGGTGAGGTGGTAGTCGCCGGGCCGCTCCGGCGGCAGGTACCGGGTGACCAGCGGCGAGGTGGTCAGTGCCTCGTCGAAGACGATCAGGTCCCCGCCGGTCCGCTCGGCCAGGGTCCGCAGGAAGACGGCCATCGGCGTGCCGTCCTGCTCGGCCTCCCCCGACCGGGCGGACAGTGCCCGCTCACGGGTGCGGGTGTCGAGCCGGGCGGCCGCGGCCGCCCGCCGCTGCGGGGTCAGCAGGCGTTCGAGCACGCCGGCCAGCGCGCGCAGCGCCTGCCGGGGGTCGGCGGCCAGGCCGAGGTCCACCGGGTGGTTCTTGGCGATCTCGTACGCGTTCAGGTCGATGTGGACGACCTTCGCGCCGGCCCGGAAGGGGCTCTCCAGCTCGGGGAACACCTCCGGGAAGACATAGGTGCCGACGATCAGCACCCCGTCCGCGTCGGCGACGAGCTCCTTGCTGTGCGGGCCGAACATGTGGCCCGTCTGGCCGCGGCGCAGCGGGTGCGAGGCCGCGATGTTCACCTCGGACGAGTCCACCTCGTACACGTCGGCGCCCAGCAGCTCGGCGACGGCGACCAGTTCGCGCTGGGCCCCGGAGAGCGAGACCCCGTCACCGACGAGGACCACGGGCCGCTCCGCGGAGGCGAGCAGCTCGGCCGCCCGTCCCACCGAGGCGGACGAGGGCGCAACGTCCGTGAGGGGCACCGCGGCGGGCAGGACGGGCTCGGAGTTCAGCTCGTCCAGCACGTCCATCGGCAGCGCCACGAACACCGGGCCGCGCGGCGGGGTCAGGGCGATCTTGACCGCCCGGCGGATGGTGCGCAGTACGGAGTGCCGGTCGGTGACCCGCGTCGCGTACTTCGTCACCGGCTTCGCCATCGCCACCAGGTCGGACGCCATCTGCGCGTCCATCGCGTCGTAGCGGACCCCGGCGTCGCCGGCGACCACGACGAGCGGGGTGTGGCCGCGCAGCGACTGGTAGAGCATCCCGATGCCGTTGCCCAGCCCCACTCCGGAGTGCAGCTGGAGCAGGGCCGCGCCGCCGGTGGCCCGGGCGTAGCCGTCGGCGATGCCGGCGGCCACGGTCTCCTGGAGGGCGAGGACGTACGAGAAGTCCTCCGCCGCGTCCACCGCGTCGAGGAATCCCTGTTCCACCGTCCCCGGATTTCCGAACATCACATTCAGGCCGTCGGCCTTGAACTGCTCGATCAGCCTTTCCCGTCCGGGAGTGGCTTCCATGAATTCCCCCTCATTCTCACGGTCTCCGGATCACGGGTTTCCGGATCACGGGTTTCCGGATCACGGGTTTCCGGATCACCACCCGTAGCGGGTGAGGCCTTCCTCCAGGACTTCCACGATCTTCTGCCCCGTGAGATACGAGTCGGGTGTGGAACGGCCGGTCACGAACGGGTAGTCGACAATCACCGAGAGCGGGTGGCCGAAGTTCCCGTGGTACGCCCCGCGCGGGCCGGTCGCGTCGCGCAGGATGTACTCCAGCGGGTACGGCGGGGGGCCCATGTTGAAGTCGGTACCGAGGAATCCGGTTCCGTCCTTGTAGTCGTACTCCTTGCAGTGGCCGGTGACGTGCTTGCCCCAGATGATGCTCTTGCGGTCGCCCCAGTCCCGGGCGAAGGCCAGGCAGGCCACGCCGTAGCACTCGGCCGCCACGACCTTGCCGGCCTTCTTGAAGGCCAGGATCAGGGCGTGCACGCGCTCGTTGTTGGCGAGGTCGACGATGGGCCCGCTGCCGCCGACGATGAGGACCGCGTCGTAGCCGGCGATGTCGGCCTCGAGCTTGTCCAGGTCGCGGTGGTACTGCTCGAGCTTGCGCAGATAGCCCCCTTCGCTCGTGTACGGGCGCTCGGGGACCCACGCCTCGATGTCGAGCGGGGAGTCCAGCCGGCTCGACTGCTCGAACTCCCGGCCCAGTCGGGCGTTCTCCTCGGTGGTGACCGACCGTCCCAGTGGAGGATCGATGAAGTTCGCGTCGAGGCTCGGCGGAAGAGCGTGGGCACGCTTTCCGGTCGGCGTGGCGAATACGACTTCGTAGCCCCGCTCATCGAACTTCGATACGGGGCCTATCAGTTCTTCGGCCCAGTAACCGTGTTCGGAGACAATGACCAGAATCTTTCTGCTCACGGATTCCTCCAGGCGCCGCCTGTTGTCGTTGGCGTGACCCACACTGCTTGCGCCCGGAGCCTGCGTCAAAGCGCCCGTATGCGACTTCGTGAGGTAGGAAGGCAGGTCGCACGGGCACCTCACGTAGTCGCTGCCGGAGGTCATGAAGTAGCCGCGGGACTTCCTGACTTCGGCCGAATCAGTGAACCATTACCGGGGCACCGCCCTATGGTCTGGACGCTCCGTGAATCACGGGTGCGCGAAGGACCGAGGAGAGGGACGGGGACGATGACGACGGACCTGTTGTGCACACACATCGATCAGATACGTCCGGTGAAGCCAGGCACCGAGGGCTGCGAGGAGTGCCTCGCCCTCGGCGACACCTGGGTGCACCTGAGGATGTGCCTCAGCTGCGGGCACGTCGGATGCTGCGACTCCTCCAAGAACCGCCACGCCACCAAGCACTACCGCAGCAGCGAGCACCCCATCGCCGCGTCGCACGAGCCCGGTGAGACCTGGGCCTGGTGCTACGCCGACAAGCTGATGCTGGACGCGGCATGAGTGCGGCCCCGGAGAGCGCCACCGTCCACGCCGCCACCCCCGCCACCGGGGCCGCGGCGGAGCGCGCGGAGAGCAGGAAGCCCGTCATCCTGGCCGTGGACGACGATCCGCAGGTGCTGCGGGCCGTGCGCCGCGACCTGCGCAGCGCCTACGGCGACCGCTACCGGGTGCTCGGCGCGTCCTCTGCCGCCGACGCCCTCAAGATCCTGGACTCCCTCGACGAGCGGGGCCACGACCCGGCGCTGTTCCTCGTGGACCAGCGGATGCCCGACGTGACCGGTGTCGAGTTCCTCCTCGAGGCCGTCAGCCGCTTCCCCGACGCCCGCCGGGTCCTGCTCACGGCGTACGCGGAGACCGACGCGGCGATCACCGCCATCAACCGGGTCCGGCTGGACTACTACCTGCTCAAGCCGTGGGACCCGCCGCACGAACGGCTCTTCCCGGTCCTGGACGACCTGCTCTCCGACTGGCTGGCCACCTACCGCCCCGCGTACGACGGCATCATCGTCGCCGGCCACCTCGTCTCCCCCGGCACCCACGCCGTCCGGGACTTCTTCACCCGCAACGGCCAGCCGTTCCGCTTCCTCAACGTCGAGCGGGACCCGGAGGCCCTGACCCTGATCGCGGCCCAGCCCGACGCGGCGCTCCCCCTCGTCCGCTTCCCGGACGGAACGGTGCTCTCCGCGCCGTCCGACACCGCGCTCGCCCAGCGGCTGGGGCTGGCCACCACCGCCTCCCGCCCGCACTACGAGTGCGTCATCGTCGGCGCGGGCCCCGCGGGCCTGGCGGCCGGCGTGTACGCGGCTTCGGAGGGCCTCTCGACGCTGATGCTGGACTCCCGCGCCCCGGGCGGCCAGGCCGGCACCTCCAGCCTGATCGAGAACTACCTCGGCTTTCCCTCGGGCCTCTCCGGTGGTGACCTGACCCGCCGGGCCACCATCCAGGCCTCCCGCTTCGGCGCCGAGATCCTGCACCCGGTGGAGGTGGTCTCGCTGACCCGGGACGACCCGGCGAAGATCCTGATCCTGGCCGACGGCACGGAGATCAGCGCCGAGACGGTGCTGCTGGCCACCGGGGTCTCGTACAACCGCCTGGAGGCCCCCGGCGCGGACCGCTTCGAAGGCGCCGGGCTCTACTACGGCGCGGCGACCACCGAGAGCTCGGCGTGCATCTCGCAGCACGTGTTCATCGTGGGCGGCGCGAACTCGGCCGGCCAGGCGGCGGTGCACTTCGCCAAGTACGCCGCCAAGGTGACCATCCTGGTCCGGGCGGATTCCCTGGACGCGAGCATGTCCCGCTATCTGATCGACGAGATCGACCGCACCCCCAACATCGAGGTCAGGGTCCGTACGACGGTGGTCCGGCTGGACGGCGACGAGCACCTGGAGAAGCTGACCCTCCACGACTCGACGACGGGTGAGGACACGGAGGTCCCGGCCCGCTTCATGTTCACCTTCATCGGCGCCCGGCCGCACACAGACTGGCTGTCGGGCGTGGTCGAACGCGACGAGTACGGCTTCGTGCTCACCGGGTCCGACCTGATCGCGAACGGCGGCGAACTCCCTGCGGAGTGGAGCCTGGAGCGCGCCCCTTACCCGCTGGAGACCAGCGTCCCGGGCGTCTTCGCGGCCGGTGACGTCCGGGCTCACTCGGTCAAGCGCGTGGCCTCGGGCGTGGGCGAGGGCGCGATGGCGGTCTCGCTGATCCACCGCTACCGGTCGATGGGCTGAGGGCGCCGGGCGGGGGGCGCTGGGCCGAGGGGCTGGGCTGAGAGCGAACGCGAATCCCTTGCGATCAAGCGGCTGCCGGATGCAACGTTGATTACATGATTACACCCGAGCAGAGCGAGCAGCTTCGCAAGTGGTTCGCGGACCGCCTTCCGGTGGACGTGTACGAGTCCCTGGTCGACGTGGCGGTCGACCGCGAGGAGATCACGGTCGTCGGAGCCATCCCGGCGACCGAGTCGGTCAAGGAGTTCCGCGAGCGCACCCGCGAGCAGCGCATCGAGGTCGCACGGGAGGCGGAGGAGCTCTACCGCCGCAAGGTCGCCTGGGCCGTCCAGTCCGGCGACGACCGCGTCCTGTTCACGCACCTGGCGGTCCCTGTGATGACGCGCCTGCGCCAGCCGGAGCGCCAGGTCCTCGACACGCTGGTCGCGGGCGGCGTCGCCCGCAGCCGGGCCGACGCCCTCGCCTGGTGCGTCCGCCTCGTCGGCCGCAACACGGACGAGTGGCTGACCGAGCTCCGCGACTCGCTGGCGAAGGTCCAGCAGGTCCGCGCGGCCGGCCCCGATATCCCGGACTCCCAGAAGTCTGGGTCGGAATGACGAAAGCCCTCCCCACCCGGGCATGATCACGCAAGTCTGACAGCGAGCCGGCCGGCAACCGGCATCAGGCACTCGATCGCAGGGAGAGGCACGCCCCATGACCACCACCGTCGAATACATCCGCTACCGGATCGCATTGGACGACCAGCAGGCCTTCGAGGACTCGTACCGCCAGGCCGCTGAGGCCCTGGCCGCGTCACCCGAGTGCATCGACTACGAGCTGGCCCGCTGCGAGGAGGAGAACGACCGGGAGCGCTACATCCTCCGCATCCGCTGGACGTCGGTCGACGCCCACCTCAACGGATTCCGCAAGGGCGAGCACTTCCCGGCGTTCTTCAGCGCGATCCGCCCGTACGTGAAGGCCATCGAGGAGATGCAGCACTACCGCGTCACCGACGTGGCCGGCCCCGGAAAGGCCGCACCCCAGTCATGAGCACCACGCCCGGCACCACTCCCACCATCTACGAGTGGATGGGCGGAGCGGAGGCGATGAACCGCCTCACGGACGCCTTCTACGCGCACGCCCTGCAGGACGAGATCCTGGCCCCCGTCTTCGCGGGCATGGACTCCGAGCACCCCCGGCACGTCGCCGTCTGGCTGTCGGAGGTCTTCGGCGGCCCGGCGCAGTACACGGCCCACCACGGCGGCCACCAGCACATGGCCACCAAGCACCTGGGCCGCGGCATCACCGAGAAGCAGCGCCGCCGCTGGGTGGACCTGCTGATGGACACGGCCGACGAGGTCGGCCTGCCGACGGACCCGGAGTTCCGAGCGGTGTTCGCGTACTACATCGAATGGGGCACCCGCATGGCCCTGATCTACTCGGGCCCCAACCCCCCACCGGTGGACGCGGCGAAGATCCCGGTCTGGTCCTGGGGCCAAACACCCCCGTGGATCCCGAAGGGCTAGTGCCCTGTGGGGGCGGAGGCCAAGCCTCCGCCCCCACGGTCATCTCCGGTCCTCACCCCGCGGGCGGCGGCTCGGCCAGAAGCACGGCCAACGCCCCGTCCTCGGCGTCGCGCCAGTACTCCAGCGCCCCCTCCAGGACTTCCTGCAGCGTCTCCCAGTCCCCCGGCCGCGCCCCCGCGTACGAGGACCACGACGTCACCACCACCAGCCGCCCCGGCACCTGCGGCAGCCACGACAAGTCGATCAGCGCATCGGCCAGCGCATCCCAGTTCCCGCCGAACCACGCCGGCACGGCCAACGCCGCTCCCCACCGCCGCATCAGCTCGGCCTTGCTGCGTACGCCGGCCAGGTCCACCCGGAGGGTCGTCCAGCCCGCCTTCTCGGCGGCAGCCACCGCCGGGGCGGGCGGCTGCGGGTCCAGGGTCATCGCAGAACCGCCTTGAAGGTGTCGTAGTGGTCGTCCGTGTAGAAGAACTCCCCACCCTCACCGGTCACGATCCGCCGGGCCCCGCGGTCGCGCTCACCCGGGGTCTTCACCGTGAACTCGTGGTAGTAGCCGCGCTTCTGCTGCGGCAGGACCTTCTCGAAGTTCCCGAAGACGGTCCCGTCCTGCCGGTACGGATAGGGGCCGCCCTTGTCGATGAGCACGAGCACGTCCCGCGCCTGCGAAGGCAGCGCATCGGCCCGTACGGTGGTCATCCCCTTGGCCCAAACGGGCGCAGGGGCATCAGCCCCCGAACTCACCCCGGCCGCGGCGGACGGCGCGGCCTTCTCCCCACCGCACCCCGCCACGCCGACCA
This sequence comes from Streptomyces katrae, assembly GCF_000717655.1. Classification (GTDB taxonomy): domain Bacteria; phylum Actinomycetota; class Actinomycetes; order Streptomycetales; family Streptomycetaceae; genus Streptomyces; species Streptomyces katrae_B. The sequence goes on along the minus strand of NZ_JNZY01000020.1, from coordinate 3,690 downwards.
GCGCGACGCAAAGGAACACCGCCCCCACGACGCAACGCAGCAACGACCGGGGCACGTCCCTGAAGATCATGCACCGATCGTGCCAAATATCCGATTCGCCCGCGAATCGCGTGGTAACGGTCTCCGCGACGGCGGCACCCTCAGAGTGCGGACATCTTGGTGTAAGGGCTCAGAATTCTCTTCTGGACCGACCCGAAGTCGACCAGGACAGCGATCCCCTCCTCGATACCGACGACACGGCCGAGGCCGTGCTCATCGTGAGAGACCCGGTCGCCGACGCTGAACTGCCGGAGCGGCGGTTCCACGGGGGCCTTGAACGGGCTGGACGGCAAATGGCGGCGAGGTACTGCTGACTTTGTCATTGAGACCAGTATGCGCCCCGCAGGCCGCCGCACGGCCCGCTGTTCGGATCTCAATTGCGGCACCATCCGCCTCACGGCGTCCCACGACGCCCGCCGCGGGACCCGCCGCCCCGGATCAGTCGTCCGGGTCGGCCCGCTCCAGCGCCGGCCTCAGCCCAGGGGCCGACTCGGTGAGCAGGTAGTCCGCGACCGCCGTGTCCGTGACCAGGCTGGTCACCAGGCCGGACCGGAGCACCGCCCCGATCGCCGAGGCCTTGCGCAGCCCGCCGGCGATCGCCACGACCTCGGGGATCCGGCGCAGCCGGTCCGCCTCGACGGTGATGCAGCGCTCACCCAGGTCCCGTCCGACGCGCCGACCCTCGGAGTCGAACAGGTGGGCGGACATTTCGGCGGCGACACCCAGGGAGGCGTAGTGCGCCCGCTCCTCGTCCGTGAGCATGTCGTGGACGGTCGAGATCCCCGGCTCCCAGGACCCGATCGAGACCGCCGCGACGGTCACCTTGTCGAAGTACTCGAAGGCCCGGGCGATTCCCGTCTGGTTCCGCAGCGCGGCCGCGGTCGCCGGGTCGGGGAGCAGCATCGGCGCGTAGATCGGGTGCGCGTCGCCGCCCGAGACCTGGGCGGCCCGCCGTACGGCCTCCACGGACCCGCGCTCGGCCGTACCGGCGTCGTACACGCCCGTCAGCTGCACCACGGTGCACTGCGGGAGCCGGTGCAGGGAGGCGGCCATGTGGATGGTCGACCGCCCCCAGGCCAGGCCCAGTACGTCGCCCTCGTTGACCAGCTCGCCGAGCAGGTCGGCGGCGACCGCGCCCAGGTTCTCCGGATCCGGCGCGTCCTCGGTCGCATCGGCCGGGGACTCGACCACCACGGCGTGCCGGAGCCCGTACCGGGCCCGCAGCGCGTCGGACCGCTCCGCATCGAGCTCGGCGGGCACCCGGATCTCGATCCGTACGAGGTCGCGCTCGAGGGCGGTCTCCAGGACCCGGGCCACCTTGAAGCGGCTCACGCCGAACTCCTCGGCGATCTGGATCTTGGACTTGCCCTCCAGGTAGAAGCGGCGGGCCATGGCCGCCGCCTGCACCAGCTCCGCGGGTCCCATCCGCAGGGCTGACCGTCCCGCCGACATTGCAGACACCGCGTTCTCCTCACTGCTGTTCACACTCTCGACTCGCCGTTCATCCTGTCAGATCCGGCGGCCGTTGATCAGCCTGGACAGCTTCCGTTCACCGAGCTGTTCACCAACCCTTGTCTCAGTGGTCGCAGGCCCAGGGCGCCGCGGCGATCGCGACGTCCGCCTGCTCCCGCAGGGTACGCACGGCGGCGGCGGGGTCGACCGCCCCGTAGACCGCGCTCCCCGCGACGAACACGTCGGCGCCGGCCTCGGCGCACCGCTCGATCGTCGAGGCCGAGACCCCGCCGTCGACCTGGAGCCACAGCTCCAGACCGTGCTTGGCGATCAGCTCCCGAGTACGGCGGATCTTGGGGAGCATGATGTCGAGAAAGGGCTGGCCGCCGAAGCCCGGCTCGACCGTCATGATCAGCAGCATGTCGAGCTCGGGGAGGATGTCCTCGTACTGCTCGATCGGCGTGGCGGGCTTGAGCGCCATCGACGCCCGCGCCCCCTTGGCCCGGATCTCCCGGGCGAGCCGCACGGGCGCGGCGGCGGCCTCGGCGTGGAAGGTGACCGACCCCGCTCCGGCCTCGACGTACTGCGGGGCCCAGCGGTCCGGGTCCTCGATCATCAGGTGCAGGTCCAGCGGGATGTCCGTGGCGCGGCTCAGGGACTCCACGACGGGCATACCGAGGGTGAGGTTGGGGACGAAGTGGTTGTCCATGACGTCGACATGCAGCCAGTCGGCCCCTTCCACGGCCTTCACCTCGTCGGCGAGGCGCGCGAAGTCGGCGGACAGGATGCTGGGATAAATCTGAGCGGCCATGCCCCAAGCCTGCCATGCCTCCGCGCAGTTCCGGCCACGACCCCGGAACTCGAGACGGACGTAGCGACGCTTAATCAATTCCGGAGAACAATTAACTTGTCCTTAGAGATCGTTTTCCGGCACGGTTCTCCGCATGACACCCGCCATCGAGACAGAGACCGAGACCGGGTCCGGGACCGCCGACCCCTCGCCCTGGCGCACGAAGGACTTCCGCACCCTCTTCTCCGCCACCACACTCAGCCAGCTCGGCTCCAACACCGGCCACGTTGCCGTCCCGCTGCTCGCCCTCACCGCCCTCGATGCCACCGCCGGCCAGGTCGGCACCCTCGCCGCGCTGTCCACCACCGCGTTCCTCCTCATCGGGCTGCCGGCCGGAGCCTGGGTGGACCGCCTGCGCACCCGCCGGGTCCTGATCGCCGCGGACCTCGCCCGCTCGGCGCTGTTCGCCTCCCTCCCCGTCGCCTGGTGGCTGGACGGGCTCACGCTCGCGCAGCTGTACGCGGTCGTGCTGCTCGGCGGCTGCGCCACGGTCTTCTCGGAGGTCGGCGCCCAGAGCGTGCTGCCCCGGCTGATCGGCCGCGCGGGGCTGGTCCGGGCCAATGCGGCCATCGTCACCCTGATGGCCGTCGCCAACATCGCCGGCCGCGGGGCGGGCGGAGCCCTGGTCGCCATCCTCTCGGCCCCCCTCGCACTGGCTTTCGCCTCGGCCGCGTACCTCGCCTCCGCGCTCCGCCTGACCCGCATAGATGCCACCCCGGCCCCGCCGGCCTCCGACCGGACACCGCTGCGGGCCCAGATCCGCGAGGGGCTGCGGCACGTACTGGGCCACCCCGAGCTGCGGGCCCTGGCACTCAACGCCGCCCTCAGCAACCTCGGCGGCGCGATCATCAACACCATGCTGCCGGTGCTGTTCGTACGGGAGCTCGGGCTGTCCCCGGCCACTCTCGGCCTCTTCTGGGCCACGGGCGGCGTGGGGCTGCTCCTGGGCGCCCGGCTGGCCCGGCCGTTCGCGGCCCGGGTGGGCTACGGCCGTGCGCTGGTCCTGAGCCTGACCCCGGCGACCCTGCTGGTACCGCTGCTGGACCGTGGGGTCTGGCTCTGGGTGGCGGGCGCGGGGTGGCTGCTGGCCATGATGAAGATCGGCTCGAACAACGTCCTGGCCGTCAGCCTCCGCCAGCACCTGACCCCGCACGCCCTGCTGGGCCGCATGAACGCCACCTTCCGCTTCATGCTGACCGGCGCCCTGGCCCTGGGCGCAGCCCTGTCGGGCCTCCTGACGGACCTCACGACCCTCCACACCACCCTCTGGACAGGAGCCACGATCATGGCCCTGGCCTGGCTCCCCCTGTCCCTGTCGCCGGTCAGGGGGCTGTCTCTTATACACATCT
>NZ_JNZY01000019.1 GCF_000717655.1 Streptomyces katrae | reverse complement strand
TGGTTGGTGTGGGGGGGGGGGGGGGGTTCGTAGGGTGCCGGGGGGCTATCCCGGTTCTGAGAGGTTTGGCTGGTGGAGGTGAGTGTGGAGTATCCGCCGGCGACCGCGGACGCGGTGCCGGGGCTGCGCGGGGAGCCGTTCGACCGGACGGTGGCGGAGCAGGCGTACAAGGGGTGGGCCGGCGAGGCGGAGAAGGCCTTCGAGACGACGGGGGCGCAGGGGACGCGGTGCTGGTGGACGGGCGGGGCGGTCGGGGCGAAGGACGGGGCGCTGTTCGACGCGGCGGCGATCGCGGAGGCGCTGAAGGGCGTCGGGATCTGCGGCGCCGCAGCAGGGGCCCGTGGTGGGGATCGCGGAGGGGCCGGTCCGGGCGCAGACCGCGTACAACGGTGACGCGGGGCGGGAGTTCGTCGCCGGGCTGCCCGCGCGGGCGGCGGACTTCCTGGAGCGGTGGGAGCTGCGGCGCACCGGGCCGGGGATGCACGGGGTGACCGCATGGGTGTTGCCGGTGTCGAGCGGGCGGACGGGTCGGCGAGGGGCAACTGGCGGTGGCGGAGGTTCTGCTGGGCCGGCGGTGACGGGTGGTTCGGGCCTTCTAGGCTGACGGCATGATCCGTAGCGCTGTTGTCGAAGACGTCCCCGTCATCCACGCCATGATCCGGGAGCTGGCGGAGTACGAGAAGGTGCCGCACGAGGCGCGGGCCACGCAGGAGCAGTTGCGGGAGGCGCTGTTCGGGGCGCGGCCCGCGGCGTTCGCGCACATCGCGGAGACGCAGGACGGGGAGGCCGTCGGGTTCGCGGTGTGGTTCCTGAACTTCTCGACGTGGCGCGGGGTGCACGGGATCTACCTGGAGGACCTGTACGTGCGGCCGGGCGTGCGCGGTGGCGGCCACGGGAAGGCGCTGCTGGCGGAGCTGGCGCGGATCTGTGTGGAGCGCGGGTACGAGCGGCTCGAGTGGGCGGTGTTGAAGTGGAACGAGCCGACGATCGCGTTCTACGAGGCCTTGGGTGCGCGGCCGCAGGACGAGTGGTCGGTGTACCGGCTGACGGACGAGGCGTTGACGAAGCTGGGCTCGGCGCAGGGCTGAGGCGGCTGCGCCGAGCCGGTGGTGTGCGTGTGGGTGCGCGCGTGCGCCGTCAGCCGGTGATCTTGGCGGTGAAGGCGTCGAGGTTGGTGCGGGCGCGGTCGATCTTCTCGGGGAGGGTGAGGGTCTCCTCGTAGCGGCCGGCGCGCAGCTTGGGCTGTCGCTTGCCCCGGATGTAGAGGGAGCAGGCGAGGTCGGCGCAGACGTAGATGCCGACCGTGTTGCCCTCGCGGCCGCGGGCCCCGGCGAGGGGGGCGACGAGGAGGGAGACGCCGGAGGCGGCGTGGCCGGTGAGGCAGATCTGGCAGACGCTGGACTTGAGGGCGCTCGTGCGGCTGGTGCCGGGGACGCGCAGGGTGATGCCGACGGGGGAGCCGTCGCTGTCCTGGCGCACGAGGTGGGCGCGGAGCGGGGCGCCGGGGTCCACCCAGCCGAGGAAGTCGAGGTCTTCCCAGGGGAGTTCGCCGAAGTCCAGGGGGAGTTTGAGGCGTGCTGCCTCGCCCTTGGTGCAATTCACGAAGGACGAACGGATCTGTTTCTCGGTGAGCGGGTCCACGTCGGGGGACGGTACGTGGGGGTACGGACTGCTGTCATCCGATATTACCGGCGGGTCGGGGGCTCCTTCAGGGTTGGAACGAGGAGGACGTTGCCGGTGGTGGCGCGGGTTTCGAGGTACCGGCGGCCGGCGGCAGCCGTTGTCAGTGGGGCGGGGGACGATGGGGGGATGGCGCGCAAGGGGCAGCAGGGGCAGCGGGAGACGGTGATGGCGGCGCGGCGGCCGGAGGTGCGGCTGCCGGAGCTGAGTGCATGGGCGGGCGGTGAGCTGGAGCCGGACGGGGACTACGACGGGCTGGAGTTCGCGGACCTGGACCTGGGCGGACAGGAGGGCGTCGGGGCCCGGTTCATGGACTGCGCGGTGCGGCGGTGCGCGCTGGACGAGACGGGGCTGGCGAAGGCGCGGATCCTGGACTCGGTGCTGGACGGCGTCCGGGGGGTGGGGACGGACCTGTCGGGGGCCTCGCTGCGGGACGTGGAGCTGGTGGAGGCGCGTCTGGGTGGAGTGCAGCTGCATGGTGCGGTGCTGGAGCGGGTGGTGGTCCGCGGGGGCAAGATCGACTACCTGAACCTGCGGAAGGCGCGGCTCAAGGACGTGGTGTTCGACGGGTGCGTGCTGGTGGAGGCGGACTTCGGGGGCGCGGTGCTGGAGCGGGTGGAGTTCCGCGGGTGTGCGCTGCGGGCGGTGGATTTCACGGGGGCGCGGATGGCGGACGTGGATCTGCGGGGGGCCGCGGAGCTGGACATTGCGCGGGGGGTGGATGCGCTGTCCGGGGCGGTGATCAGCCCGTCCCAGCTCCTCGACCTGGCCCCGGCGCTGGCTGCGCAGCTGGGCCTGCGGGTCGTGTCGTAGCCCGCGGCTGCCGTCGGCCGGCGGCCGGATGCGGCGGGGCACGGCCTGCCAGGTGCGGCTGCGGGCTGGGCGGGGCTGCGGGTGTGCCGCTGTGCGGGGCCGTTCCCTGCCCGCCCTTCCCCTTCCCCGGCTCCGCCCGGACCCGCCGGAGCCCGGGCTGCGCCCTCTAGGCCGGGACGCGGGGGAAGCGGGACTGGAGGGTCCAGATGGTGGGGTTGTCGGCCAGGGTGTCGTGCATGTCGGTCAGGTCCGCGATCAGGTCGTGCAGGAAGTCGCGGGCCTCGCGGCGCAGGAGGCGGTGGCTGAAGGTCAGGGGTTCCTCCTCCGACGGCATCCAGTCGGCCTCGATGTCGACCCAGCCGAAGCGGCGTTCGAACAGCATCCGGTCGGTGGACTCGGTGAAGTCGAGCTCGGCGTACTGGCGGTTGGAGGAGCGGCTGCCGCGCGGGTCCTGGTCGAGCTGCTCGACGATGTCGCAGAGCGCCCAGGCGAAGTCCAGTACGGGCACCCATCCCCAGGCTGTGGACACTTCCCGGTCCTTGGCGGTGTCGGCGAGGTAGACGTCCCCGCAGAACAGGTCGTGGCGCAGGGAGTGGACATCCGCCGAGCGGTAGTCGGTCTGCGGGGGGTCCGGGAAGCGCCGGGAGAGGGAGTAGCCGATGTCGAGCACGTACCCGATGGTGTCACGGGTGCGGCCCGATGGTGTTATCGGTGCGTGCGCGGCCGTCCCCCCCGGCGGTCGGCGGTGCGCCGTCAGCGGACGTTGACGGCCGTCCAGGCGGCGGCGACGCGGCCGTACTCGATGCTGCCCGGGCCGTAGAGGCCGGCGGCGGCCATGAGGGTGGCGGTGCGAGGCTCCTTCGCGGTGGCCGGGATGGCGGCGCGAGTGAGCGTGACAGGGGTTCCCGGCCGGGTTGTCCGAACCGCCCCCGCCGGGTGTCCGGAACCCGACGCCGCCACGGTACGGAGCGGGGGCGCCGTCAGGGACCGAGCCCCGTCACGGCAGCAGGCGCTGCTCCTTGGCCACCGAGACCGCTCCCGCGCGCGTGTCCACGCCGAGCTTGTCGTAGATGCGGCCCAGGTGGGTCTTCACCGTGGCCTCGCTGATGAACAGGGCCCGGGCGATGTCGCGGTTGCCCAGCCCCCGCGCCAGCTGGCCCAGGATGTCCAGCTCGCGGTCGGTCAGCGTCGGGCGGGAGCCCCGCATCGCGGCCATCACGCGGCTCGCCACCGGCGGGGAGAGCGTCGTGCGGCCCGCCGCCGCCGAGTGGATCGCGGAGAACAGCTCCTCCGGGCGCTCCGCCTTCAGCAGGTAGCCCGTGGCGCCCGCCGCGATGGCGCGGGTGACGTCCGCGTCCGTGTCGTACGTCGTGAGGACCAGGACGTGCGGGGGGTCGGTCACCGCCGTGATGCGGCGGGTGGCCTCCACCCCGTCGATGCCCTCGCCCAGCTGGAGGTCCATCAGCACCACGTCGGGGCGCAGCTTCGCCGCCAGGGCCACCGCCTCCTCGCCGCTGCCTGCCTCGCCCAGGACCTCGATGTCCGGCGCGCTGCCCAGCAGCGCCAGCAGGCCGGCGCGGACCACCGCGTGGTCGTCGCAGAGCAGGATCGTCGTCGGGCCGGTTCCAGTCGTCATCCGGTGGGCTCCAGGGGGATGGCCGCGGAGAGGACCGTGCCCTCGCCGGGGGTGGATTCGAGGGTCAGGGTGCCGCCGAGCTGGCGGACGCGGGCGCGCATCGCGGGGAGCCCGTGGCCGCGGTCGCCGGCCGCCCCGCGCGTACCCGGCCGCTGCTCGGCGAAGCCCTCGCCGTCGTCCGCGACGTCCAGGACCACCTGGTCGCCGAGGAAGCTCAAGGTCAGGGCCGCGGTCCGGGCGTGCGCGTGCTCGCGGACGTTCGCCAGCGCCCCCTGCGCTATCCGCAGCAGCGCCGACTGGACGCGGTCGGGGAGCGGGGCGGGCGTGCCCTCCAGGTGGAAGCGGACCTCGATGTCCGGGCCCGCGTCGAGCACGCGCAGCGCGTCCGCGAGGCCGCCGCCCCCTTCGAGCTCCGGCGGGGCCAGGTCGTGGACCAGCCGCCGCGCCTCCGCCAGCCCGCGCGCCGCGATGCCGGTGGCGGTACGGACGTGCGCGCGGGCGGCGGCCGGGTCGCTGTCCCAGGTGCGGTCCGCGGCCTGGAGCAGCATCTGCTGGCTGGACAGGTGCTGTGCGAGCGTGTCGTGGATCTCCATCGACAGCCGCTGCCGCTCGGCGAGTGTGCCCTCGCGGCGCTCGGTGGCGGCCAGTTCGCGGCGGGTGCGGATCAGGTCGCCGATCAGCGCACGCTGGGACTCGGCCTGGCGCTCCATGTGGACGAAGACGGCGGTGGCGAGGGCGGCGATCGCGGGCGGGGCCAGCAGGAGGTTCGGGTCGAACTCCTTGGAGAGCTTGAGCTGGGCCGCCACCACGAACACGGTCAGCAGGGCCACGAGGACGATCGCCGCGCGGGGCGGCAGGGTGCGCAAGGCGGTGAAGAAGAGGGGGACGGCGCACCAGGCGAAACTGGGCGCGAGGACGACCAGGACCACCCAGGTCGCCACCACCAGCCCGAGCCAGATCAGCCGCCGCACGGTGGGCGCGGCCCCGAGCGCGGGGCCGAGTACGTACAGCAGGGCCAGCACGATGCTGAGCGCGATGATCCACGGGGTGCTGGGCGAGCCGGGGTGGCGCAGCAGGAAGCGGGCCACGGAGGCGCCGAGGAGCAGGAAGAACGCCGTGTGCATGACGGTCGCCAGGGCGCGCGTGTCGGCCTTGCCCGGCGTGCAGGGCCCGCCGGGCGTCCCCGGCGCCGGTGGCGGGGTGCGGCTGACGTGGCTCACGGCGGGCTCCCGGGTCGGTGTCTGGCTCCTCCATCGTGCCTGGTCGTACGCGATGGCGCCGACCAGCCAATCCGTACTCGTACCGGGTCCGCATCGACCGATCGGCTGACCCCGGGGTCAACCGGTGCGGCAGCCGTCGCGAGCCGGTACGGGGACCGGTGGGCACCGGGTGCGGGCCCAGGCTTGGAGCAGCAGAACGAGCCGACGCACCCGGTCGGCGCCGATGCCCCACACCGATGCCCGACGCCGACGCACCCGGCCGATGCACCCAGGAGCAGCAGACATGAACACCCGCACCCGCGTTCTCACCGGTACCGCCCTCGCCGTCGCGCTCGGCGCCGGTACCTTCGGCGCGGTCAGCGCCAGCGCCGCGCAGACCGGGACCGTCCCGGCCGTCGCAGCCGCCAAGAAGGACGGCCAGCCGGCCGACAAGAACTTCACCACCACGACCCACCTCACCATCGACGCCGCCACCCGCGCCGCCCAGGCCGCGCTCGAGGCCGCGCAGAAGGAGAACCAGAAGGTGACGGTCGCGGTCGTGGACCGAAACGGCAACACCATCGTCACCCTGCGCGGCGACGGCGCGGGCCCGCAGTCCTACGAGTCGGCGCAGCGCAAGGCCTACACCGCCGTGTCCTGGAACGCCCCGACCTCGGTGCTCGCGGGCCGTCTCGCCCAGGCCCCGAACCTGAAGGACATCCCCGGCACCCTCTTCCTCGGCGGCGGTACCCCGGTCCAGGCGAACGGCGCCCCGGTCGCGGGCATCGGCGTGGCCGGCGCCCCGAGCGGCGACCTGGACGAGAAGTTCGCCAAGGCCGGCGCCGACGCCCTGGCCGAGTAGGCCTCGGTGCCACCCTCCCGATCTAGGATCGGCGGGTGGAACACCGTCGCGCTCTCCCCCGCCTCGCCGCCCCTGCCGCCGCCGCTGCCGTCCTGCTCGCCCTCACCACGGCGTGTACGGCCGGCACGGTGCAGGGGCGGCCGGGTGCGTCCGGGCTGCGCGACCCGTACTTCCCCAAGGCCGGCAACGGCGGCTACCAGATCGAGCACTACGACCTGGACCTCGACTACGACCCCGCCGACGGGGAGTTGAACGCCACCGCCGTCATCACCGCCCGCGCGGAGCAGGGGCTCAGCTCCTTCAACCTCGACCTGAGCGGCCTGGAGGTCGAGGGCGTCACCGTGCAGGGCGAGGGCGCGCGGTTCAACCGGACCGGCCGGGAGCTGACGGTGCGTCCGGCCGAGGACCTCAAGGAGGGCGAGGTCTTCCGCACGGAGATCGACTACCGCGGCAAGCCGAAGCCCATCACCGATGCGGACGGCGCCGAGGAGGGCTGGATCACCACCGCGGACGGCGCCGTCGGGGTCGGCGAGCCGATCGGGTCGATGGCCTGGTTCCCCGGGAACCACCACCCCAGCGACAAGGCCACGTACGACATCACCCTCACCGTCCCCAAGGGCTACGAGGCGGTGTCCAACGGCGAGTTGAAGTCCCGCACCGACACCGCCGACGGGCGGACCGAATTCGCGTGGCACAGCCCGGAGCCGATGGCGAGCTACCTGGCCACCGCCGCGATCGGCAAGTTCAAGGTGACCACCGGGCGGACCCCGTCGGGGGTCGCCCTCTACGAGGCCGTCGCGCCCGAGGAAGCCGCCGCCGGCGCGCCGGCGCTGGCCCGGCTGCCGGAGATCGTGGAGTGGGGCAGCCGCCGGTTCGGCCCGTACCCCTTCGGCACCGCGGGGGCGATCGTGCTGCCGGCCGAGACCCTCACGTACGCGCTGGAGACGCAGACCAAGCCCGTTTTCTCCGGCGCACCCGACGAGAAGCTGGTCCTGCACGAGACGGCCCACCAGTGGTTCGGCGACTCGGTGTCGCCGAAGTCCTGGAAGGACATGTGGCTCAACGAGGGCTTCGCGACCTACGCCGAGTGGCTGTGGTCCGAGGACCACGGCGGGACGACCGCGCAGCAGTACTTCGACGCGTTCCTCGCGGGCGACACCGCGGTCGACAAGGACGCCGCCACCGACTGGGACGCCTTCCCGCCCGCCGACCCGCCCAAGGCGAAGGACATCTCCGAGAATCCGGTGTACTACCGGGGCGCGATGGTGCTGCAGCGGATCCGCCAGGAGGTCGGCGACGAGAAGTTCTTCGCCCTGCTGCGCGGCTGGGCCCAGGACCACCGGTACGGGAACGCGAGTACGGCCGAGTTCACCGCGTACGCGGAGCGGACGACGGGGCACGACCTGAAGAAGGTCTGGGACGTCTGGCTGTACGGGGAGGGCCGGCCCAAGTAGGCCTTGCGCGGACGTCCTACAGGGCCTTGCGCAGCACCGTGCAGTCCCGGCCCTGCTCGCGGTCCTTGGCGCGGCGCAGGGGCGTGTAGCCCTGGGCCCGCCAGAACGCCAGGCCGGCCGGGTTGTCGTCCAGCACGGCGAGCCGTACGCCGGTGCGTCCCGCGGCGCGGAAGCGGTCCTCGACGAGGCCGGCGATGCTGCGCCCGTACCCCTGGCGGTGCGCGGTGGCGTCGACGAGCAGCAGGCCGATCCACGGGTCCGGGTCGCCGGAGGCCGGATCAGGGTGGCGGGCGAGGGTGGCGGCCAGGCCGACCAGCCGGCCGGCGGAGCGGGCCAGGAGCACCTCGGCGCCGTCGTGGGCGAGTTCATCCGCGAGGGCCGCGGCGACCTGCTCGACGGTGATGCGGCCCGGGTCGGGGAAATCGCCGCTGAGCTCGAAGAAGGCGTGGTTGGTCGCGTAGAGCGCGGCGGTCTCGGTGAGGAGCGGGCCGGGCAGGGCGCCGTCCACGGCGGCGAGCGGTTGGAGGATCACCCGCCGAACCGTAGCGAAGCCCCCTCCCCGGCCGGCCGGGGAGGGGGCTTCGGCTGCGACGGTGTCAGCCGGTCAGGCGCGAGCCGGGGCCGGCCGCGCCACGGCCGGCAGGCCGCTCGGGCTCCGGATCAGACGTTGACGCCGAAGTCCTGGGCGATGCCGGTCAGGCCGGAGGCGTAACCCTGGCCGACCGCGCGGAACTTCCACTCGGCGCCGTTGCGGTAGAGCTCGCCGAAGACCATGGCGGTCTCGGTGGCCGCGTCCTCGGAGAGGTCGTAGCGGGCGATCTCGGCGCCGCCGGCCTGGTTCACGACGCGGATGTACGCGTTGCGGACCTGGCCGAAGTTCTGGCTGCGGGCGTCGGCGTCGTAGATGGAGACCGGGAAGACGATCTTGTCCACGTCGGCCACGAGCGCGGCGAGGTTGACGTTGATGGACTCGTCGTCGCCGGAGCCCTCGCCGGTCCGGTTGTCACCGGTGTGGACGATGCTCTGGTCCGGGGTGGACTTGTTGTTGAAGAAGACGAAGTGACCGTCGGAGACGACCTTGCCCATCGCATTGACCGCGATGGCGGAGGCGTCCAGGTCGAAGTCGACACCGGTCGTCGTACGGACGTCCCAGCCGAGGCCGACCGTGACGGCGCTGAGGCCGGGGGCCTCCTTCGTGAGCGAGACGTTGCCGCCCTTGGACAGGCTTACTGCCATTTTGACTGGTGTCCCTTCCTCGTCGCATGGCCGCGAGATTGTGGCCAAGGTACCGCTGACCTTCATAACGCGGGGAGGGGGGCCGTAGGTTCCACTCCGGGATTTCCCCGCGGAATCCCCCACCATTCAGCCGCGGAAATACGGGTGACGGGCACCGTGCGGGACGGGATCATAGGGGGCATGCCTGGTCCCTATGTCATTCGCGGTTCGGTCGTGCTCCCCGAGGCGGAGCTCGCCTGGCGCTTCTCGCGATCCTCCGGGCCGGGTGGGCAGCACGTCAACACCTCGGACTCGCGCGTGGAGCTGCTGTTCGACGTGGCGGCCACGAAGGCGCTGCCGGACGTGTGGAAGGAGCGGGCGCTGGAGCGGCTCGCGGCCCGGCTGGTGGACGGGGTGCTGACCGTACGGGCCTCCGAGCACCGGTCGCAGTTCCGCAACCGGGAGATGGCGCTGGTCCGGATGGCGTCCGTGCTCGCGGAGGCCACCGCCCCGCCGCCCAAGGCGCGCCGCGCGACGAAGATCCCGCGGGGGATCAACGAACGCCGCCTCCGGGAGAAGAAGGCCCGGGCGCAGACCAAGCGCGGCCGCACCGGCCGCGACTGGTAACGCTGCCGGAGCCTCAGCCCGCCAGGTGCCGGTAGCGGCCGCGGAAGTAGGTCAGCGGCGGGGAGTCGGGGGACGGGAGCGCAGAGGTGAGGACGCGGCCGATGACCAGGGTGTGGTCGCCGGCCTCGACGCGGTTCTCCGTACGGCATTCGAGGGTGGCCAGGGCGCCCGTCAGCAGCGGCGCCCCCGAGACCTCGCCGCGCCCGTAGGGCAGGTCCGCGAAGAGCAGCCGGTCGCTGATGCGGTTCTTCATCGAGAAGCGGCTCGCGACCTGCACCTGGTGGTCGGCGAGGACCGAGACGGCCCACAGGGGCTGCTCCGCCAGCAGGTCGTCCATCCGGGAGCCCTCGCGCAGGCTCACGAGGACCAGCGGCGGGTCCAGGGACACGGACATGAAGGCGGTGGCCGTCATGCCGACGTCCTCGCCGCCCGGGCCGTCCGGCGTCAGCGGGTTCTCGTGTGCGGTGATCAGGCACACGCCCGCCGCCAGGCGGGACATCGCGGCCCGGAACTCGTCGTTGCTCACGCCCTCAGGATGAAGGGTGGAGGCGATCGGCATGGGTACGGGGGTCGTCTTCGGCACGCCCAGAACGCTAGTCTCGCCCTCCCGTGCCGCACATCGGGCCCGAGTCCGAGCCGCGTCCCCGCCCCTTGGCCTAGGCCCGGGCGTATCGTTTGCTCCCGGGAATGCAGGGGAGCGCTTCCAGGCGACGCCCGCCCCACCGCTCACCTTTATTCATCTCATGTGACTTGAGTCACAGAGGGCAAGATTTGTTGACCCTGTGTACCTGGCGCACAGCTCACTGTGATTCAGTGGACGGGACACCGCAACGAAACGCCGATGACAAACCTGGAGTTGCTGTCGAGGTCTCGGGGAGAGCGAGCAATGGAGACCGAGTCGGAGCCGTACGTCCGTCTTGCGACCCTGCGGCAGCTTCACCAGGTGGTGGCCGAGCTCAATACGGCCAGGAGCCTGGCGGACACCCTGCAGACCGTCGTGGACGGCATCGTCGTGGGCCTCGGCTACCAGCTCGCCTGTGTCAACCTCGTACGCCCTGACGGGGATCTCGTCGTCGCCGCGTTCGCCGGCGACCCCGCCGCAGAAGCCCTCATCACCGGCCGCGTCGGCTCCCGCGCCTCCTGGGAGCGCCGTCTGACGATGGGGGAGAGCTGGGACGGGCTCCGCTTCATCCCGCACACCGAGGGCTGGGTCCTGCTCGAGGACGACGTGCCCCAGTGGCACACGGACGGCCCCGATCCGCGCTTCGAGGACGAGTGGCACCCCGAGGACCGGCTCTACGCGCCCATGTATGCGTCCGGCGGGGAACTTCTGGGTGTCATTTCGGTGGACAGACCGCGCAATGGGCGCCGCCCCGGCGCGTGGGGGCGCGAAGCGCTCCAGATGTACGCCTTCCAAGCCGCGATTGCGATCAGCAACGCACGGCTGCGGGCGAACATGCAGCGGGCCCTGGTCCGGCTGGAGCGTGAACAGCAGGCGCTGCGCGCGAGCGAGGAGTCGTTCCGGCAGGCCTTCGAGTACGCCCCCAGCGGCATGGCGATCGCCGAGATGGGCGGTGACCAGCACGGGCGGCTGCTGCGGACCAACGACGCGCTGTGCCGGCTGCTGGGCCGGCCCGCCTCCGTACTGCGCCGGTACTCCTTCTCAGACCTGGTCCACCCCGAGGACATCGGGACCCTGCTGCGCACCTCCGCCGAGGGCGGCCGGGCCGAGCTGCGGCTCGGGCGGCGCGACGGCACGTACGTATGGGTGTCGCTGCGCAACTCCGTCGTCGCGGACGCCGCCGACGGGCCGCGGTTCCTGCTCACGCACGTCGAGGACATCGAGGAGCGCAAGCGCCACGAGCTCCAGCTCGCCCACCGGGCCAGCCACGACTCGCTGACGGGCCTCCCGAACAGCGCCGAGCTGCGCGCCCGCCTCGGCGCGCGGCTGTGCCGCAGGCCCCAGTCGGTCCGGGCCACCGCCGTGGAGGCGCTCGACGCGGCCTACGAGGGGCACGGTGTCGGCGGGGGGCTCCCGGCGGGTGGTGGCGGCGGTGAGCACGGCTTTCAGCCCGACGCCTTTCCCGAGCCCTTCGAGTTCCCCGGCGCGCCCGCGGCGCCGGGGGCCCCTGGCGCCCCCGGCACACCCGGCGCGGGGGCGGGCCCGTACGACCACCACGTGCACACGGTGGCGCCCGCGACGGACATCGACGACGGGACGAAGGGGCTCGCGGTGCTCTTCTGCGACCTCGACGGGTTCAAGTCGATCAACGACCGGTTCGGGCACCACACGGGCGACGCGGTCCTGATCGAGGTGGCCAGGCGGTTGACGACGGGCGTCAGGGACGGTGACACCGTCGCTCGGCTGGGTGGTGACGAATTCGTCGTCCTCGCGGACGGACTGGGCGCCGCCGACGCAGCCGACCTGGCCGTCCGGCTGCGCAACGCGATCATCCCGCCGATCCGGGTGGACGGCCGTGCGGTCCGTGTGGGCGCGAGTTTCGGCATCGGCTGGGCCAGCTGCGGCATGTCGGCGGACGAGGTGCTGCGCTCGGCCGACCAGCGGATGTACATCGAGAAAAGGTCCCGTTCCAAGGCGCACCGCCGGGCCGGATGAGGCGATCGGCCGCCCGTGGGTGCACGTGTTCGGGGTAGGCTCCCGTGGGTTGAAAGGAGTGACCTGCGATGACGACGCCCGCGAACCACGGCTCGAACAGTGGGGCGAACCAGCCCGAGGACGACGACCCGTTCGGCTATCTCTACGCGGACGGCCAGGCCGCCGGAGCCACCCCGCCCGCGCAGGGCGGTGGATACGGTTACCCCGGCCCGACGGTCGGTGGTCAGCCCGGCGTACAGCCCGGTGTCCCCCGTACCTCGTACAACCAGGTGCGCACGGTCGGTGAGCGGACGTACGGCGGCCAGCGCGGCGCCCAGGTTCCGCCGCAGCAGCAGCCGCCGGCCTACCAGGCGCAGTACCAGGCCCCGGAAGCCCTCCAGGCGGGCGGCTACGGGGTTCCGCCGCAGCAGGGGCAGGCCACGGCGTCGATCCCCGCGCCGGGCGGCCACGGGGGCCACGGCGGAGGCGGCGGTTCCAGCCGCAAGGGCATGCTCATCGCAGCGGTCGCGGTGGTCGCGGCGGTCGCGATCGGCATCGGTGCGGCCGTGGCCTTCGGCGACAAGGACAAGGACAAGAACGGCAAGGGCAACACGGCGGGCGGCCAGCAGTCCGCGCAGCCGCAGAACTCGCCGTCGGCGCAGCCGAGCCCCTCGGACTCCCCGCAGGCCCCGCTGCCCAAGGCGGACGCCTCCGGCGCAGGCATGTCCCTCACGGGCGGCGCGCATCTGGAGGCCGCCATCCCGGGCGCGAAGAGCGCGGGCGGCCAGTACGTGGGCGGCTTCAACACCCCCGGTGCGGCGCTGACCTGGACGGTGGACGTTCCGGCGGCCGGGGACTACACGCTGTTCGTGAACTACGGGGTTCCCGGCAAGGACGCGAAGGCGACCCTCACGGTCAACGGGCAGAGCCCGAACCAGTCCCTGAACCTGGCGAACTTCGCCAAGGCCGAACCCGGAGCCTGGGACAAGGGCTGGCAGCGCACGTACGCGTGGATCACCCTCAAGAAGGGCACGAACACGATGAAGATCTCGTGCGAGCCCGGCAACCAGTGCGAGGCGGTCTTCGACCAGCTCGACCTGGGCCAGGGGCACATCAAGCGCTGACCGCCGGTCGGCCTCCGGTGCCCGGCGGTCCGGCCACCGGTCGCCACCCTCGGCAGGAGACGAGTCCGGCCCACCGCGCGGGCGGCAGGCCGGACTTCGTCGTTCTGGGCGACCTTCTAGCCGCAGTGGACCCAGCCGCTGTCGCCGCGCTGCGTGCCCGCCGCGAAGGAGCCGCTCCACACGCCCGTCACGAAGCCGTCGACCTTGACGCACGCGCCGCGGGCGTTGACGTAGACCGGGCCCGCGTACTGCTCGTAGGCCCGCTGGCCGTCGGAGTCGACCGCGCCGTTGCTGGCCCTCAGGGTGATGCCCATGCCGTCGGTGATGATGAACTCGGCGTCGCGGCGCAGGATCGCGCAGTTCTTGCCGGTGGACTTGTTGTAGTAGAGGAACAGGACGCCGGAGCCGGTGGCGCCCGCGTGGTCGCCGAGCGGGTAGGCGTCCTGCTGGTAGTAGCCCGCGCCGCAGGAGCCGCCGGAGACCGTCTGGGCCTGGGCGGGGGCCGCGGCCAGAGTGGACACGGCCACCACCCCGGTGACGGTGGCGAGCGTGTTGCGGACGATTCGCTTCATGTGGTGCGGCCTCGCATCGTGATCAAGATCAACTAGAAAGATGATCTTAACCGGGCCCGATCCCGGGCTTGCACCGCCGGAAGCTCCGTCAGGAGCGCGGGGCGTGCGGTCAGTTGCCGGCGGTGACGCGGATGGCGTGCCGGAGCTCCTCGTACGTGTGGGGGTCGAAGTCGCCTGCCGTCGGGGCGTGGACCGTGGCTGCCGAGAGGGCCACCGCCCGGGTCAGGCGGGCCGGCCAGTCCAGGCCTTCCGTGAGGGCCGACAGGAGCCCCGCCACCGCGGAGTCGCCGGCTCCCGTCGGGTTGCCCGACAGGGCGCGGGGCGGGGCCGCCTGCCAGGTGCCCTGGGCGGTGGCCGCCAGCAGCCCGCCCGGGCCGAGCGAGGTGACCACGGCGTGCGCGCCGCGGCGGCGGGCGTCGCGGGTGGCCTGCAGCGGCTCGCGGGAGCCGGTCAGCTCGGCGAGTTCGGCGGCGTTCGGCTTGATCATCTCCGGGCGGGCGGCGATCCCGCGGCGCAGGGCCTCGCCGCTGGTGTCCAGGAGGACCGGGACCCCGGCCGCACGGGCGGCCCGTACGAGCACCGCGTACGCACCCACCGGTACGCCCGGCGGGAGGCTGCCGCACAGGGCGACCGCGCCGGCACCGGCCAGCAGGGCCTCGTAGCGGGCGAGGAACTCCGCCCACTCCGCGGAACTGATCAGCGGACCCGGCTCGTTGAACTGCGTGGTGTCGCCCGAGGCCTCGTCGACGACGGCCAGGGTGCGCCGGGTGGTGCCCGCGCAGGGCACCAGAGCGTCCGTCACCTGCGGCGAAGCGGCAAGCAGTTCGCGTACGACGGCGCCGGTGCGGCCACCCGCGAAGCCGGTCGCGGTGACCTCGTGGCCGAGTGCGGCGAGCACGCGCGCGACGTTGAGGCCCTTGCCGCCGGGTCTCTCGGTCACGGCGGTGACCCGGTGCGTGGTGTGCGCGATCAGCTTCGGCACGTGGTGGGTGACGTCGAGTGCGGTGTTGAGCGTCACGGTCAGGATCATGGCAGGCCCCGGTCTCGGTGTGTGCCGGGATCATGCCAAACAGCAGTACGGGCGGCCCAGTCCCGCGGGCCGCCCGCTGCCTCCCATACCCGCTCAGACCAGCGGATCCACGATCCATTCGCCGCGCCGCATGACGCCCTTGAGGGCGAACTCCGCGTCCAGGACGACGAGGTCGGCGTACTTGCCCGGCTCCAGCGAGCCGACCTCGTCGTACAGGCCGATCAGCTTGGCGGGGTTCACGGAGATCGCCTGGACCACGGACTCGACGGGCAGCTTGTCCAGGGTCACCGACCGCTTGAACGCGGTGTCCAGGGTCAGCGTGGAGCCGGCGATCGAACCGCCCTCGACGAGGCGGGCCACGCCCTCCTTGACCTCGACCTCCAGCGGCCCGAGGTGGTAGATCCCGTCGCCGAAGCCCGCCGCGTCCATCGCGTCGGTGATCAGTGCCACGCGGTGCGCGCCCGCGTGGTGGAAGGCCAGCTCCAGCATCGCCGGGTGCAGGTGGGTGCCGTCGTTGATCAGCTCGACGGTGACGCGCTCGTCCTCGAGCAGCGCGGCGATCGGGCCGGGGGCGCGGTGCTCCATGCCGGGCATCGCGTTGTACAGGTGGGTGGCCACGGTCGCGCCCGCGTCGATGGCCTGGCACGTCTGGTCGTACGTGGAGTCGGTGTGGCCGATCGCGGCGATGACCCCGTGCTCGGCCAGCAGCCGTACGGAGTCCAGCCCGCCCGGGAGTTCGGTGGCGAGGGTGAACATGCGGGCGGCGCCGTGCGCGGCGTCGATCAGTTTGCGGACCTCGGCCGGGTCGGGGTCGCGCAGCAGCTCCTCCTTGTGCGCGCCCTTGCGGCAGGCGTTGATGAACGGGCCCTCGAAGTGGATGCCCGCGATCTCGCCCTGCTGGGTCAGCTCGGCGAGCAGCCCTGCGCGGCGGGCCAGTTCGTCCAGGTCACCGGTGACGGTGGAGGCGACGAGCGTGGTGGTGCCGTGCTCGCGGTGGGTCCGTACGCCCTTGAGGACCTCCTCGGCGGTGCCGGAGGTGAAGGAGGCGCCGCCTCCGCCGTGGTTGTGCATGTCCACGAAGCCGGGGACGATCCAGTGCCCGGAGAGGTCGACGGTCCTCGCGCCCTCGCCTGCGCTGCCGGCGATGCGCTCGCCGTCGACGATGACGCGGCCGTCCGCCACGGTCCCGGTGGGCAGCACCACCCTGGCGCCGGAGAGAACGGTGCTGTGTGCGCTTCCGGACATCAGGCAGGTACCTCCGTGGCGAGTAGGTCCCAGGCGAGCAGCCCTGCGCCCAGGCATCCGGCGGTGTCCCCGAGGGCCGCCGGAACGATGTCGGGGAGCCGCTGGAACGTCACGCGCTCCTCGACGGCCTTCCGTAGTGGTGTGAACAAGGTTTCTCCCGCCTCGGCGAGCCCGCCACCGATGATCAGCGTGCGCGGGTCCAGCAGGGTGATCGCGGTGACCAGGCCGTCGGCGAGGGCGTCGACGGCTGCCTGCCACACCTCGCCGGCGCGCGCGTCGCCGGACTCGACGGCCTTGGCGCAGTCCGCGGCGTCCGCGGCGGGGTCGCCGGAGGCGCTCGCCCAGGCGCGGCTGACGGCGGACGCGGAGGCGAGCGTCTCCAGGCACCCGTACTGGCCGCAGCCGCAGGCGGGGCCGCCGGGCCGGACCACGATGTGGCCGATCTCGCCCGCGTAGCCGTGGGCGCCGGCCTCGATGCGGCCGGCGATGCCGATGGCGCCGGCGATGCCGGTGCCGAGGGGGACGAACAGGAAGCGGTCGGCGCCGCGGCCCGCGCCGATGCGGCCTTCGGCGAGTCCGCCCGTGCGCACGTCGTGGCCCAGGGCCACCGGGAGGGAGCCGAGCCGTCTGCTGAGCAGCTCGCGCATCGGTACGTCGCGCCAGCCCAGGTTCGCGGCGTAGACGGCGATCCCGTTCTCGGCGTCGACGATGCCGGGGACGGCGACGCCGGCCGCGGAAGCGGGCACGCCGAAGCGCTCGCGGCCGAGCCCGGACAGCTCGGCGGCGAACTCCAGGATCGTCTCGACGACGGCGTCGGGGCCCCGGTCGCGACCGGTGGCGCGGCGTGCTTCGTGG
Organism: Streptomyces katrae; assembly: GCF_000717655.1. Taxonomy (GTDB): domain Bacteria; phylum Actinomycetota; class Actinomycetes; order Streptomycetales; family Streptomycetaceae; genus Streptomyces; species Streptomyces katrae_B. The sequence continues at coordinate 119,526 of NZ_JNZY01000019.1, read as the reverse complement.
AGCAGGGTGCCGTCGTCGGCGATGAGGGCGGCCTTCATCCCGGTGCCGCCCACATCGAGGGCGATGACGTGCTTCACGGCGTGTTTCACGGGTTTCACAGGTGACAGTCTCGCGTGCTCGTCGGGGAAAGGTCTAGTCCATTGGAAGGGATTGTTGAGCTGCCATACAAATTCACGGCCTCGGCCGGGCCGCGAACCGTCGCGGCGCGCTCCCGGATGTGGACGAGCCGCCAAAGTGGTGTAGACCTTACGTGGATCGTACGTACAACAAGGGGTGGATCGAGAACTGTGAAGGGCCGTTACCTGAGCCTGGCCGCGACCGGCGCCGCGCTGGGCCTGACCGCCGTGGCGCTGAGCGGCTGCGGAGCCGTGGGAAGCCTCACCGGGGACAACGAGGTGACCCTGCGGGTCGTGGCGGCCGACTACGGGGACAATCCGCAGAACTCCTCGTCGGGGTACTGGAAGGACCTCGCCGCCGGCTTCGAGAAGGAGCACCCCGGCGTCAAGGTCGAGGTCAGCGTCTACTCCTGGTCCGAGGTCGACGCCAAGGTCGCGGAGATGGTCAAGGCGGGCAAGGCCCCCGACGTCGCCCAGATCGGCGCCTACGCGGACTACGCGGCCGCCGGCAAGCTGTACACGGCGGACGAGCTGCTCTCCGTCACCACCGAGGCCGACTTCCTGGCGCCGCTCGCGGACGCGGGCAAGGTCAGGCGCATCCAGTACGGCATGCCGTTCGTGGCCAGCACCCGCCTGCTCTTCTACAACGAGAAGCTGCTGAGCGACGCCGGGGTCATCCCGAAGGACGCCAAGGGCGGCTGGCAGCCCAAGAGCTGGGCCGACCTGGAGGCCGCCGCGAAGAAGCTCAAGGCCGCGGGCGTGGCGACCCCCTTCGCGCTGCCGCTGGGCCGCGAGGAGGCACAGGCCGAATCGATGATGTGGATGCTCTCCGGCGGTGGCGGCTACACCGACAACGAGGAGGCGTACTCGATCGACTCCCCGGAGAACGTCAAGACGTTCGAGTTCCTGCGCGACAAGATGGTCGGCCAGGGTCTGACCGGGGCCGCGGAACCGGCGAAGACGGACCGGCAGGCCGCGTTCGACGCCTTCGCGCGGGGCGAGGTCGGCATGCTCAACGGCCACCCCACGCTGATCAAGCAGGCGGGGGAGAAGGGCGTGAAGTTCGGCATGGTGGCCATGCCGACCGCCGACGGGACCGAGCACCCGGCGATGGGCGTCGCGGACTGGGTGATGGCCTTCAAGAACGGCCACCGCAAGGAGTCCGGGAAGTTCCTGGACTACCTGTACGAGGCGAAGAACGTGACGGCCTTCACCACCAAGTACGACCTGCTGCCGGTCACGACGAGCGGCTACCGGGCGATGGACGCCAGTACGGGCGGGTCGGCCGTGCAGCTCAAGACGTTCCTGCAGGCGCTGCCGAACGCCCGGCTCTACCCGGTCGGCAAGAAGTCCTGGGCCGGGGTGAGCGAGGACGTCAAGCAGAACATCGGCAAGAGCGTGCAGCCGGGCGGGCAGCCGGCGAAGGTCCTCGAGGACATCGCGGAGGCGGCGCGCAAGGCGGACGCCCACTGAACCGGCCTGGCTTACGCCGCCCGCCGGCTGTCGGAGGGCGGCGTTAATCTGGCGGTATGACGGACGACGTGGGGCTGACGGCCACCGAGGCCGCGGTGCTCGCGTACGAGGGACGCACCTGGCCCGGGCCCGGGGCCAAGGAGCGGGCCATACGGGAAGGGCTGGGGATGACCCCGGTCCGCTACTACCAGCTGCTCAACGTGCTGATGGACGACCCGCGGGCGCTGGCCCACGCGCCCGGCACCGTCAACCGGCTGCGCCGCATGCGCGAGGCCCAGCGGGCCCGGCGCTGACGCATCGGCGCCCACGGGCCCGCCGCGCGCCATAGCCGTGGCCCGGCGGGGCCGTTAGGGTCATCCGTATGGGGAGCCGTCCGCACAGCATGCCGATGCCCGTCACCGCCGCCGGTCGGGAGGGACTCGAAGCCCTCCTCCGCGCACCCCGCCGTTCCGTGGTCGCGCTCGACTTCGACGGCACCCTCGCCGAGATCGTCGCGGACCCGGACCAGGCGCGCGCCCACGCGGGAGCCGTCGGGGCGCTGGCCGCCCTGGCCCCGGAGGTCGCCTCTGTGGCCGTGATCACCGGCCGGCCGGCGGGGGTCGCGGTCCGCTACGGGGGCTTCGCCGGTGCCGCCGGCCTGGAACACCTGGTGGTCCTCGGCCACTACGGGGCCGAGCGCTGGGACGCGGTGAGCGGCATCGTGCACACGCCGGCCGAGCACCCGGGAGTCGCCGCCGTACGGGCGGAGCTGCCCGGGTTCCTGGACGCCATCGGCGCCTGGCGCGGTACGTGGATCGAGGAGAAGGGCCGGGCGCTGGCCGTCCACACCCGGCGCGCCGAGGACCCGGAAGCGGCCTTCGCCGCGCTGCGCGAGCCGCTGGCCGAGCTGGCGGCGCGGCACGGGCTGATGGTGGAGCCGGGGCGGGCGGTGCTGGAGCTGCGCCCGCCGGGGATGGACAAGGGCGTGGCCCTGACCGAGTACCTGGCGGAGACGGGCGCGGAGGCGGTGCTGTACGCGGGGGATGATCTGGGCGACCTCGCGGCGTATGCCGCCGTCGAGAAGCTCCGTACGGACGGCATGCCGGGACTGCTGGTGGCCAGTGGCTCGGCCGAGGTTCCCGAGCTGGCCTCCCGGGCCGACCTCGTCGTGAACGGCCCGGCCGAGGTCGTCGCCTTCCTGGCCACCCTGGCCGAGGCCATCCGCTCCGCGAGCCCGACACCGTGACCGCTGCGCGGGCTCCTCTCCCGTCACCCGCCCCCGCGCCTCAAACCCCGGCGGGGCCGGCAGGGGACGACAGGCCCGCGCAGCGGTAGGGGCTACGCCTCTCGCAGAGCCGACAGCTGGGCCGTGAACCAGTCGGTCGGCGGGAGGGCGGTGGCTGCCGAAGCCAGTCGCTTCGTACGCTCCAGCCGCTCCTCGGCCGGCATCGCCAGGGCAGCGTGCAGCGCATCGGCCGTCGCCGACACGTCGTACGGGTTCACCGTCAGCGCGTCCTCGCGGAGCTCCCCGTACGCCCCCGCCCCGGTCGACAGCACCAGCACGCACCCCGCGTCCGAGACCACCGGGATCTCCTTCGCCACCAGGTTCATCCCGTCCCGCACCGGGTTCACCAGCGCCACGTCCGCCAGCCGGTACGCCGCCAGGGAGCGCGGGAAGTCGTCCTTCACCGACACCAGCACCGGCTGCCAGTCCTCCGTGCCGAACTCCTCGTTGATCTGCTCGGCCAGCTCCCGCACCGCCTCCGTGTACGACCGGTACACCGCCAGGTCCTGCCGGGACGGGTACGCCGACGCCAGGTGCACCACCCGGCCCCGCCACTCGGGGTGCACCGCCAGCAGCTCCCGGTACGCCAGCAGGCCCCGCACGATGTTCTTCGACAGCTCGGTCCGGTCCACCCGGACGATCGTCCTGCGGTCCCCGACCTCCGCCCGCAGCGCCGCCAGCTTGTCGTTCACCTCCGGCCGGTGCGCCAGGGCCCGCAGCTCGTCGCCGTCCACGCCCAGCGGGTACACGGCCACGTTCGTCCGCCGGTGCCGCACCGGGCCCCTCGTCATCTTCTCGACGTACGGCGCGTCCCTCGGGTCCACCCCTGCCGCCATCTTCGGCTCCGCGATGCCCCGCTCGTCGTCCAGCTGCGCCGCGGTCATGAAGCTGTGCGCCCACGCCCACGTGTGGAAGCCCACCTCGTCCGCCCCGAGCATGCCCCACACCAGCTGCGCCCGGACGTCGTCGGGGAGCATGTCCAGGAACTCGCGCGAGGCCCACGGGGTGTGCGTGAAGTGGCTGATCTTCAGGTCAGGCCGCAGTTCCCGCAGCTCACCCGGGACCAGTGCCAGGTGGTAGTCCTGCACGAGCACCGCCGCGCCTTCGCCGGCCTCCTGCGCCAGCGCCAGCGCGAAGGCGTGGTTGTAGGCGACGTACGAATCCCACCGCCGCCGGAACTCCGCGTCGAAGACCGGCTCGCGCGGGATGTCGTACAGATGGTGGTGCGTGAACCACAGCACCGAGTTCGCGATGCCGTTGTACGCGTCGTCGTACGTCGTGGGATCGATGTCCAGCATCCGGACGCCGGGTTCGGATACGCCTCGGCGGACCGCCTCCCGGTCCGCTTCCGACAGCGCGGCGCAGATCCACAGCGCCTCCGGCTGGCGGGCGAGGGCGGCGGAGAGGCCGGAGACGAGACCGCCCCCGCCGCGCCGGGCCGTGAGGGTGCCGTCGTCGCCGAGCTGGTAGGAGAGCGGGCCGCGGTTCGCTGCAACGAGTACCTGGGAAGCCATGCCGCGAACCTAGCCCGGGGCCTGCCTGCTCAAACGTCAGTTCCCTCACGCCACCCTGCGGCCGGAGTACTCCTTGACCCCGGCCATCGGCGGCCGCTCCTCGGTGTCCACGGCGTACGTCCGCGGCACGAACCCGTTCGGCCCGCGCTCGAACTGGGTCAGTTCCGGCCGTACGAGATGCCCCCGCGAGAGCCGCAGCTGCGCCGTGCGGTAGATCGCCGCGGCCATCCGGCCCAGCGCCTGGCCGCCCTGATGGCGGTGGAGCCGTACGCCGACGTCCACCTGGGCCAGCGCGTCCAGCCCGACGGTGTGCAGCGCATCCACCAGCAGGCCCAGCTCGACCCCGTACCCGACGGGGAAGGGCAGACGTTCCAGCAGGGCGCGGCGCACGGCGTACTCGCCGCCCAGCGGCTGGACGAAGCCGGCCAGCTGCGGCCAGTGGAGGTTGAGGAGCGGCCGGGCGACGAGCTCGGTCACCCGGCCCCCCTGGCCGGGGGAGTCCCCCAGCGGGCGGTCGTACATCGCCTTGACGAACTGCACGTCCGGCTCGGTCAGCAGCGGGCCGACGATCCCGGACACGAAGTCGGAGGAGAAGTCCCGCAGGTCGGCGTCCACGAAGCAGACGATGTCGCCGGTGGTCACCAGGAGCGAGCGCCACAGCACCTCGCCCTTGCCGTGCACGGCCGGGATCCGCGGCAGGATGTCGTCGCGGTGCACCACGTGGGCGCCGGCCTTCGCGGCCACCTCGGCGGTCCGGTCGGTGGAACCCGAGTCGACGACGACCAGTTCGTCGACCAGCGGCACCGGCAGCCCGTCGATCAGATCGCGGCGGATCACCTCGACGATGGCACCGACCGTCTCCTCCTCGTCGAGCGCGGGCAGGACGACGCTGACCGTGGTGCCTGCCGCCCGCTTGGCGGAAAGCAGCTGGTCGAGCGGTCGGTCGGCCGCGGACCAGGAGCGGTCCGCAAACCAGCGCTCCACCTCTTCCAGCACGTTCGGCACTCCCTGTTTCCTCGTTCGCCCTCGGCGGGTTTCAGCCGAAAAGTGATCCATCTCGCGGTTCGGACGGCTGTCTCAACCACCCGGACCTTCCGTTACAGTCTTGAACAACGCGAAGGACCACCGCATGCCGGGGGTCCCCGCGTACAAACGCCCGGACGCGCCATGGAGCGCGCGGCCCGGTGCCATACCGCTCATCCAGAGGGGCAGAGGGACACGGCCCGTTGAAGCCCCGGCAACCCTCCAGTCGGTTCTCGCGCTTGCTTGCAGCAGCGAGGTCCCCGGCTAGGGAAGGTGCCAATTCCGTCTCATGGCGAAGTGCGCCATGGGGAAGATGAGGAGAAAGGGCCTCGCCATCATGGCTGCACAGACTGTTGCCACCTCTGTCGATCTCGGATCTGCCACCGGCCTCTCGTGTCGTGAGTGCGGTACCCGCTTCGAGCTCGGACCCATTTTCGCCTGCGTCGAGTGCTTCGGACCTCTGGAAGTCGCCTACGACCTTCCCACCGGAGACCCGGACGCCCTGCGCGCCGCGATCGAGGCCGGCCCGAACAACATCTGGCGCTACGCCCCGCTGCTGCCCGTCCCCGCGGACGTGGCCTCCAAGCCCAGCCTGAACCCCGGCTTCACCAAGCTCGTGGACGCGGCCAACCTGGCCAAGGAGCTCGGCGTCACCGGCAAGCTGTACGTCAAGGACGACTCCGGCAACCCGACGCACTCCTTCAAGGACCGTGTCGTGGCCATCGCCGTCGAGGCCGCCCGCGCCTTCGGCTTCACCACTCTTTCCTGCTCCTCCACCGGCAACCTGGCCGGCGCCGTCGGCGCCGCGGCCGCCCGGGCCGGCTTCCGCTCCTGCGTGTTCATCCCGCACGACCTGGAGCAGGGCAAGGTCGTCATGGCCGGTGTGTACGGCGGCGACCTGGTCGGCATCGAGGGCAACTACGACGACGTCAACCGCTTCTGCTCCGAGCTCATCGGCGACCCGCTGGGCGAGGGATGGGGCTTCGTCAACGTCAACCTGCGTCCGTACTACGGCGAGGGCTCCAAGACGCTCGCGTACGAGATCTGCGAGCAGCTCGGCTGGCAGCTGCCCGACCAGATCGTGATCCCGATCGCGTCCGGCTCGCAGCTGACGAAGATCGACAAGGGTCTGCAGGAGCTGATCAAGATCGGCCTGGTCGAGGACAAGCCGTACAAGATCTTCGGCGCCCAGGCCGAGGGCTGCTCCCCGGTCTCGACCGCCTTCAAGGCCGGCCACGACGTGGTCCGCCCCCAGAAGCCGAAGACCATCGCCAAGTCGCTGGCCATCGGCAACCCGGCCGACGGCCCGTACGTCCTGGACATCGCGCGCCGCACCGGCGGCTACGTCGAGGACGTGACCGACGAGCAGGTCGTCGAGGCGATCAAGATCCTCGCGCAGACCGAGGGCATCTTCGCCGAGACCGCGGGCGGCGTGACCGTCGGCGTGACCAGGAAGCTCATCGAGAACGGGCAGCTCGACCCGGCGCTGACCACGGTGGTCCTGAACACCGGCGACGGCCTCAAGACCCTGGAGGCGGTGGCCGCCGACAGCGGGCAGACCGCCACCATCCGCCCGAGCCTGGACGCGTTCCGCGCCGCCGGCCTGGCCTGACCCCCACCCCCTGCTCCCGGAAGGCAGTAGCGCCATGAGCGTCAACGTCCGCATCCCCACCATCCTGCGCACCTACACCGGCGGCCAGGCCGAGGTCGCCGCCGAGGGCGCGACCCTCTCCGAGGTCATCGCGTCCCTGGAGGCGAACCACCCGGGCATCGCCGCGCGCGTCCTGGACGACCAGGGCAAGCTGCGCCGCTTCGTGAACGTCTACGTCAACGACGACGACGTGCGCTTCGAGGGCGGCCTGGACGCGGTGACGCCGGATGGCGCGGGCGTCTCGATCATCCCCGCCGTCGCCGGCGGCTGCTGACACGGGAAAGCCCAGAATTGCTCCTTCCGCTAAAAGCGGAGGGGGCAATTCTGCTTGGTTGGGCGCGGTAGAGTTGGGGAAGTCCCCTCCGCTGTTCTTGCCACCCGCATATGAGCGGGCCGAGTGAGGGTTGACATTGAGTCAATATGCAAGTGCGGTATGGGGCTTTGGCGAGATATGCCGGGTCCGAGTTGCCCGGCAATATGCCAAATTTTCACTCTATTTCAATGTATCCCCGTGTCCAGATTTCTCGTCGGATTGACCTGTTGCAGACAGCAGCGGTGCAGATACATTCAGCCCCGGTCGAGGCGTTCCGGCGCAAGTTCTGACCCGGGACCGCGAAGTGCGGTCCTGCGCAAGGGCCAGTAATAGGGGAGTTAGGCATGGCTCAGGGCACCGTCAAGTGGTTCAACGCGGAGAAGGGCTACGGCTTCATCGCGGTCGACGGTGGTGCGGATGTGTTCGTCCACTACAGCGCCATCCAGATGGACGGGTACCGCACCCTTGAAGAGGGTCAGCGGGTCGAGTTCGAGATCTCGCAGGGCCAGAAGGGTCCGCAGGCGGACATGGTCAAGCTCGCCGTCTAGCCCCGGCGCGATCGACCACCGACGCATACACACGAAGGGCCCGCATCCTTGAGGAGGGATGCGGGCCCTTCGTGCCGCCCGCGTGCTGCCCCCGTGCCGCCTGCCTGCCGGGCCCGTACATCGGCCCGGCGTTCCCCAAGCCGCTTGCACTCGAGGGGGTCGAGTGCTAATCATTGGCGTTAGCACTCTCCTGTCGAGAGTGCTACTACACAGGACCGGGTCGGTGAGGCCCGCAGGGTCCGGCGGGAAGGAACCGCCGGGCACGCAGGCCGTCCGTCGCGGGCGCGGGCGCGGTCCGGAGCAATCCAACCCTCCCCTCGTACCGACGGTGCAGGGGGAACCCCAGTCCTGGAGGACCACTTCAGATGGCCAAGATCATTGCGTTCGACGAGGAGGCCCGGCGCGGTCTCGAGCGCGGGATGAACCAGCTCGCTGACGCCGTCAAGGTCACCCTTGGCCCCAAGGGTCGCAACGTCGTCCTTGAGAAGAAGTGGGGCGCCCCCACGATCACCAACGATGGTGTCTCCATCGCCAAGGAGATCGAGCTCGAGGACCCGTACGAGAAGATCGGCGCCGAGCTGGTCAAGGAAGTCGCCAAGAAGACGGACGACGTCGCCGGCGACGGTACGACCACCGCCACCGTGCTCGCCCAGGCGCTCGTCCGCGAGGGCCTGCGCAACGTGGCCGCCGGCGCCAACCCGATGGCCCTCAAGCGCGGTATCGAGAAGGCCGTCGAGGCCGTCTCGGGCGCCCTGCTCGAGCAGGCGAAGGATGTCGAGACCAAGGAGCAGATCGCTTCGACGGCCTCCATCTCCGCCGCCGACACCCAGATCGGCGAGCTCATCGCCGAGGCCATGGACAAGGTCGGCAAGGAAGGCGTCATCACCGTCGAGGAGTCGCAGACCTTCGGTCTGGAGCTCGAGCTCACCGAGGGCATGCGCTTCGACAAGGGCTACATCTCGGCGTACTTCGCCACCGACATGGAGCGTATGGAGGCGTCCCTGGACGACCCGTACATCCTGATCGTCAACTCCAAGATCGGCAACGTGAAGGACCTCCTTCCGCTGCTCGAGAAGGTCATGCAGTCCGGCAAGCCGCTGCTGATCATCGCCGAGGACGTCGAGGGCGAGGCCCTGTCGACCCTGGTCGTCAACAAGATCCGCGGCACCTTCAAGTCCGTCGCCGTCAAGGCCCCGGGCTTCGGCGACCGCCGCAAGGCCATGCTCGGCGACATCGCCATCCTCACGGGCGGCACGGTCATCTCCGAGGAGGTCGGCCTCAAGCTCGAGAACGCGGGCCTCGACCTGCTCGGCCGCGCCCGCAAGGTCGTCATCTCCAAGGACGAGACCACGATCGTCGACGGTGCCGGTGACAGCGACCAGGTCCAGGGTCGCGTCAACCAGATCCGCGCCGAGATCGAGAACTCCGACTCGGACTACGACCGCGAGAAGCTCCAGGAGCGCCTCGCGAAGCTGGCCGGCGGCGTGGCCGTCATCAAGGCCGGCGCCGCGACCGAGGTGGAGCTCAAGGAGCGCAAGCACCGCATCGAGGACGCCGTCCGCAACGCGAAGGCGGCCGTCGAGGAGGGCATCGTCGCCGGTGGTGGCGTGGCCCTGCTCCAGGCCTCCGCGGTCTTCGAGAAGCTCGACCTGTCGGGTGACGAGGCGACCGGCGCCAACGCCGTGAAGCTCGCCCTGGAGGCCCCGCTCAAGCAGATCGCCGTCAACGGTGGCCTCGAGGGTGGCGTCGTCGTGGAGAAGGTCCGCAACCTGACCGTCGGCTGGGGCCTGAACGCCGCGACCGGCGAGTACGTGGACATGATCGCCGAGGGCATCATCGACCCGGCGAAGGTCACGCGCTCTGCCCTGCAGAACGCCGCGTCCATCGCCGCGCTGTTCCTGACGACCGAGGCCGTCATCGCCGACAAGCCGGAGAAGGCCGGTGCCCCCGCGGGCGGCGGCATGCCGGGCGGTGACATGGACTTCTGATCGGCCCCTGGCGTGATCGCAAGGCGGAGGTGGGGGTCCCCCCGCCGAAGGCAGGGGGAGGAGGCGACGCTCGCGTCGTCGACCGACGACAACGCGGCGAGCGCGCGTGCCGGACCCCGCCGGCCTGGGGGCACCTCCCAGCGGTAGCTGGGGGAGGGACTTTGACGACAGCCCCTAGAAGCCGGTGGTGTCGAGGGAGAAGTCGAAGGGCTCAGGGATCTGCAGGGGCTTGCCGAAGGACACCGTCGTACGGGAGCGGTATCCGTGCGGCGAGGGGTCCCAGAAGCAGGTGATCTCCGAGTCCTGCATGTCGATGACCAAATAGACGGGAACGAGCGAGCCGTACACGTCCAGCTTCTCGTTCCAGTCGGCGTCCCTGGTGGAGGTGGACGTGAACTCTCCGACCAGCGACAGCGCCGCTGCGTCCGCGTGCAGCCCGTCTTCCTCGAAGGCCGCTTCGTCTGCGACGTACAGGTCCGGCCCGTAGCCGCGCTCCGCTGCCGGGAACCGGAACAGGAACGGTGAGGTGTCAGCGAACTGCCCCTCGGGGACGTGTGCCTGGAGCTGCTCGCGCAGTAGGCGCATGCGCCTGGAGTAGCGCAGCTTCGAAAACGGCGACACGATGATCTTCCCCCGGATGAGCTCGGCCTTGAAGCCGTGTGGCGTGTCCATCTCCGCGACGGTGCGCAGGAGGCTCTCGAACGCTGGTGACGCCTGCGTTTCTATGGGTGTGGCCCGCTCGATCATGATCGTCACCGTAGTCCTCCGCCTGCGTGCTGCGTCGTGGGTGTAAGCCTTGCCTCCAGGCTAGTGGCGGGGCGGAGCACATGCCCGGCTGTCGGGACGGATCACCGTGCATCGGGTGGCTTTTGGTTGACTGGGGGTATGAGCGAGCTCTTCGTCAAGATCTGTGGGCTGAAGACCGGGCCGGACGTCGGCGTGGCCGTGGCCGCTGGGGCCGATGCCGTCGGGTTCGTCTTCGCGCCGGGCAGCCCGCGTACGATCGACGCCGCCACCGCGCGGGCGCTGGCCGCCGAAGTGCCGGACTCGGTGCTGACCGTCGGGGTGTTCCGGGGGCAGCCGGCCGAGGAGGTCCGGCGGCTCGCCGAGGAGAGCGGCGTACGCGGCGTGCAGCTGCACGGGGACGAGGGTCCGGAGTACTACGAGGCGCTGCGAGCCCCCGGCCGGACCCTGCTGCGGGCCACCGCCCTGCACGTCGGGCGCTGCGGGGAGTACGGAGAGGACCTGCTGCTGATCGACGCGCCCGACCCCGGCTCCGGCAAGCCGTGGAACTGGGCGTCGCAGGAGTTCACCGCGCCCGAGGGGCGCTGGCTGCTGGCCGGCGGGCTGAACCCGGGGAACGTACGGGAGGCCGTGGAGACCACGGGCGCCTGGGGCGTGGACGTGTCGAGCGGGGTGGAGCGGGAGCGCGGGGTGAAGTCCCCCGACCTGATCCGCGCCTTCATCGAGGCCGCCCGGCGCTAGTTCGCCCCGACCGCGGCTACGCTGCGGCCAGGGGGGATCATGAACGAGGGACCGTCGCTCGTGGAGCGGCTCGGGCAGGGCACCGTCGTGGCCGCGGCCTGCGCGTTCAGCGCCGTCACGCTGCTGTACGCCGTCCTGTGCCTGAAGTTGACCGCCGAGGACATGTCCGAGGTCGTGTGCAGTTCCGGCGGCTGCCCGCGCGGGCTGGGCCCGCTGGTGCTCTGGACGCTGGTCGCCGGGCTCGCCGCGGGTGGCCTGTGGTGGTGGGCCCTGAAGGGCCGCGGGTACCGCTCCGCCGTCGGCTGGACGGTGGCCGTCGCCGTTGCGCTCGTCGCGCTGTGGCCGGGCTGGCTCGGCTTCTCGTGGCTGCGCGGCCCGCACATGGACCTCTTCTCGTACCAGGTCCCGGACGGCCCCGGCGCGGACAAGCCGCTCGGCTCCTGGGCGGGGGACCCGGCCACGGGGTTCGTGGTCCGGGGCCGCGCGGACCGCGTGATCGGCTACGACGGGGAGGGCCGCCGCGGCTGGAGCATCCCCGCCCCGCCCGGCGGCGCGGTGTGCGCGATGAGCGGCGACACCCCCTCCGGCACCGGCCTGCTCACCGTGTCCACCGCGGAGAGCACGTGTGGCAACCGCCTGACGGCGGTGGACGTCACGTCCGGCGACCAGCGCTGGAGCAAGGACATCCCCGGGCTCGTGGGCAAGCCGTCCGCGGGAGGCTCCCTTGCCGTGACCGCGACCGCGGACGCCGTGCTCGCCCACGACCTGGTCACCGGTGCCGAGCGGTGGCGCTCTGCGCTGCCCGCGGGCGCCGTCGCCACCGAGGTCGCCGCCGGACCCGGCCGGGTCCTGCTCCTGGCCCGCACGGGCCGGGGCGTCGAGCTGTTCGCGCTCGACGCCCGCACCGGTGCCGTCGCCTGGCAGTTCCCGATGCCGGTCGGGTACGAGCCCCCCCGCATCGTGTCCGCCTCCCCGGCCGCCGCCGTCGGGGACGGGCGCCTGCTGGTGTTCGACGACGCGGGCCGCCCGCCCGCCGAGTCGCAGGCTCCGTACGTCCCGACCTCGGGCGAGGCGGAGTGGCTGGTGGCAGGCGACGTGTTCTACGCGGCGGTCCCGGAACGGGAGAAGCGGGAGGTCCTGGCGGCGTTCTCCCTGAAGGACGGCCGGCACCTGTGGACCCGCGCCTTCGACCACGACTGGCGGATCCGCGCCTTGGCCGCGGACCGGGCCGGCCGGATCGCCGTGGTCACGGACGGCGCGTACACCCACCTCTGGCACCTTGCCCCGGCCACCGGGAAGCCGGGTGGCGAGTCGACGGTCCTGCGAGGCCTCCGGCTGGGCGAGTCGTTCGCCCTCTACGGCAGGACGTTCGTCAATCTCGACGACGACGGCCGGCTCCCGCCGATCTTCGACGTGGCCCCGGCGATCGGCTGGTGAGTCACGTCGCGAACTCCTTCAGGGCCCCGGTGCCGGGGGGATGCCGACCGGGGCCGGGATCTCGACCCTCTCGCCGTAGCCGACGGGTCAGCCCAAAGGGGTGAGAAGCCTCGGGCGGCGCTCACGTCAGTCCGTGCGGAGGCGGGCGTGGAGGTGTTCGTCGTGCCAGCCGTCCGCGTGGAGGAGGGCGCCGCGCATGGTGCCCTCCAGGGGGAAGCCGGCCTTCGTCGCGATGCGGCAGGAGGCCGGGTTGGCCACGGAGTGGGTGATGCGCAGTCGGTGCAGGCCCAGCTCCTCGAAGGCCCAGCGGGTGACCCGGGCCGTGGCCTTCACCATGACACCGCCACCGCGGCCCGCGGGCAGGAGCCAGTACAGGAACTCGCCGCTCCCGCCCGGGAGATCGAGGTCGCCCAGGCCGATCAGGCCCACGGGCAGGCCGCCGGAGGCGGGGGCCACCGCCCAGATCGCGGCCTTCTCGGCGTGCCAGCGCTCCTGCCAGCGCTCGATCCGGGCCACGGCCTGCGCCGGTGACAGCAGGGCGGGGCGGTTCCAGTGGCGGATCTCCGCATCGTGGCAGGACTCGACCAGCGCGGGGGCGTCGTCCGGGGTCCACGGGCGCAGGTGGAGCGCGCCCGGGAGGTCGAGGACCGGCTGGGGGAGGGCTGCCATCCGTCCCGGCGGGACCGCGGGGGCAAGGGTCATGCCGCGTCCCGGAAGTGGGCCAGCAGGGCCTCGGCGTCGGCGGTGCTGCCCGAGATGGTGTCGAAGCCCATGCCGGGCGGGACGGCTTGCCCCCACAGCCAGCTGTGGTGACAGCTGAAGCAGAAGATCAGCTCGAACAGGGGCTCGTCCCGGGCGTCGTACGCCCGCAGGCCCCAGCCCGGCGCGAAGCAGATGCGCGGCTCACCCGGCGCCATCGACGAGATCAGCGCGAGCGAGTCGGCGGCCTCTCTGCCCGTCCAGCGGGAGACGACCGGGCCGGTCATGGGGTCGCCGTAGCGCTCGGGGCGCGCGGAGAGGCGTACGACCTCGACGACAGCGGTGGCGGCAACGGCTTCGGCGGGGAGCTGCATTGGCGCAGTCTCCCCGGCCGACCTCTATTTACGCCATAGCGGGCTCGGTGGCCGGTGGGGCGGTGGCCGGAATTGGCTCCTGATCGGCGTTGAGCTCGGTCAGCATCCGCCGCGTGAATCCGAAGAAGTACGTCGCGGCGAAGCCCACCAGGTAGCCGACGAGCAGGCCGCCCGCATAGATCGCGAGGTTCAGGCCCATCCCCGACGGGCCGTCCAGCAGCGGGAACAGCGCCCACCCCGACGGGCCGATGGCCGTGGCGCCGAACGCGACCCCCAGCTGGTTGCAGAGCCCGACGAACGCCCCGCCCGCCGCCCCGCCCACGCAGGCGGTGACGAAGGGGCGGCCCAGCGGGAGCGAGACCCCGTAGATCAGCGGTTCGCCGACGCCCAGGAAGCCCGCCGGGAGCGCGGACCTGATGGTCGTCCGCAGCGACCGGTTGCGCGGCAGCCGGCAGTAGACCGCGAGCGCCGCGCCGACCTGGCCCGCGCCCGCCATGGCGAGGACCGGCAGGAGGGCGGTGTGGCCGGTCTGCTCGATGAGGGTGGTGTGGATCGGGATCAGGGCCTGGTGCAGGCCCAGCATCACCAGCGGCAGGAACAGGCCGCCCAGGACCAGCCCGGCGAAGGCACCGCCGCTGGCGAGCAGCCAGGTCGCGAAGGAGCCGATGGCGGTGGAGACCTCGCCCGCGAGGAACATAAGGCCGAAAATCGTCACCAGCCCGGAGGCCAGCACGGTGACGGTGGGGGTGACCAGCGCGTCCACCGACTCGGGGACCCACCTGCGACACAGCTTCTCCACCCGTACGGCGAGGAACGCGGCCGCCAGGGCGCCGAGTACGCCGCCCTGCCCGGGGGACAGGTGCTGGCCGAACGCGTCGACCTTCGCGACGCCCGGGAAGACGATGATCGCGGCGACGGCGCCGCCGAGGATCGGGGTGCCGCCGAACTCCTTGGCCGTGTTGTAGCCGACGAACACCGCGATCAGCGACATGAACCCCGAGGCGATCGCGGCGAGAGCCGGGACGACTGCCGGCAGCCAACCGGTGTTCAGCAGCACGCCGTTCAGGCCGGCGATGATGCCGCAGCCGATGAGCGCCGGGATCAGCGGGACGAAGACGTTCGCGATCCGGCGCAGGAACAGCTTCACCGGGGTGCTGTTGCGGGTCTTCTGCGCCTGCTTCAACGCCGCGCCCTGGGCGGCGAGTTCCTCGGCCGTGACCGCCGTACCGGCCGTACGCGGCGGGTTCCCGGCCGGGCGGCCCTGCTCGACCAGCGACTCGAACTCCGGGGTCACCCGGGCGACGGTCCCCGGCCCCAGCACGATCTGGTACGTGTCGGCGTCCTCGACGACGCCCAGCACCGCGGGCAGCGCCCTGAGGGCCGCGTCGTCGACCAGCGAGCGGTCGTGCAGCGCGATGCGCAGGCGGGTCATGCAGTGCGCGATCGAGCTGATGTTGTCCGGGCCGCCGACCAGGGGGAGGATCGCGGCGGCTGTGGCGCGGTTCTTGTCAGTGGACATGTGGTGATCGCCTTGCGTCGGGGGAAACGGGGCAGTCAGCAGGTCAGCAGGTCAGCGGGGTCGGATGGGCCGGAGGGCCGGTGGCGTCACTGGGGGGCGGCGGCCGTACGGGCGAGCGCCTCGCGCAGGTGCCCCTGCGAGGCGGTGAGCAGCCCGGCCGCGGCCGGGCCGTCCACGCCCGCGAGGAGCACGAGCACGGCCTGCTTGACCTCGCCGCCGGTGGCGTCGAGCGCCGCCTCGATCTCCTCGTCCCCCGCGCCGGTGGCCAGCGCCAGGATCCGGCGGGAGCGGGCGCGCAGCTTTTCGTTGGAGGCGCGCAGGTCGACCATCAGGTTCCCGTACGTCTTCCCGAGCCGGATCATCGTGATGGTCGAGACGAGGTTCAGGACGAGCTTCTGCGCGGTACCGGCCTTCAGGCGGGTGGATCCGGTCAGCAGCTCGGGCCCCACGACGACCTCGATGCCGTGCTCGGCGGCCGCGGCGAGCGCCGAGCCGGCGTTGCAGGAGAGGCCGACGGTGAGCGCGCCGCGCGTACGGGCGTACGCGACGGCGCCGATCGCGTACGGGGTGCGGCCGGAGGCGGAGATCCCGATGACGGTGTCGTCGGCGGTCAGCTGCAGGGCCGCCAGGTCCGAGGCGGCCAGCTCGGCGGAGTCCTCGGCGCCTTCGACGGACCGGACCATGGCACCGGGCCCGCCCGCGATGAGGCCGACGACCTGGGCCGGGTCGGTGTTGAAGGTGGGCGGGCACTCGCTGGCGTCGAGGACGCCCATCCGCCCGGCGGTGCCGGCGCCCGCGTAGACGAGCCGCCCGCCCCGGGCCATCCGCGGCGCGATCGCGTCGATCGCGGCGGCGATCCGCGGCAGCTGCGCGGCGACGGCGGTCGGCACGCCGGCGTCCTCGGCGTTCATGGTGCGGGCGATCTCGAGGGTGGACAGCCGGTCGATCCCGGCCAGTTCGGGGCGGAAGGCCTCGGTGGTCAGCGTGTCGAGCTGGGCGCGCAGTGCGGCGTACGACGCGGTCATGGGCGGGGGCTCCTGGCGGTTCGGCGGGGGGCGAGCGCCTCGTACGAGGCGGCGAGGGCGGGCGCGGCGGTTTCGTACGTCTGCTGCGCGACGGCCACGAACAGGCAGTCGACGACGAGGAGCTGGCTGGTCCGGCTGGACATGGCGGCCGGGCGCAGCCGGGTCTCGCGGGCGGCGGAGGTGGCCAGTACGAGGTCGGCGTAGTGGGAGACGGGGGCGTTCGGGCGTCCGGTGAGCGCGATGGTGGTGGCGCCGCGCTCGAAGGCCGTGCGGAGGGGGTCGATCACGTCGCCGGTGGCGCCGGAGTGGGTGATCGCGACGGCCGCGTCGCCGGGGCGCAGCTGCACGGCGCCCGTGACGGCCAGGTGGGGGTCGCTGTGGGCGTGGGCGACGAGGCCGATGCGCAGCAGCTTCTGGGCCAGGTCCTGGCCGACGAGGGCGGAGGCGCCGACGCCGTAGATGTCGATCCGGCGGGCCGTCGCGAGCGCGGTGACGGCGGCGGCGAGGGCGGCGAGGTCGAGTCCGGCGGCGGTGTCGGCGAGGGTCTGGGCCTCCTCGTGGGCCAGCTTGGCGACGACGTCGGCGAGGGGGTCGTCGACGGCTATGCCGGCGGTGACGGCGGGGGCCGCCCCGGATTCCTGCTGTGCGGCGAGCGCGGCGAGGGCGAGGCGCAGGTCGCGGTAGCCGGGGTAGCCGAGGAGGCGGGCGGTGCGGACGACGGTGGCCTCGCTGGTGCCGGTGCGCGCGGCGAGCGCGGTGACGGTGAGGCGCGAACAGCCGGCGGGGTCGGCGGCGACGGTTTCGGCGACGGCCCGCACGGAGCGGGTCATGGAGGGGCCGAGACTGCGGACGCGGGCCCGCAGCGGCACACCGGAGCCGGTGTCCTCGTTCTGCCCGTCCCCCTCGCTGAAAATTACTTTCGGATCGTCGCTCATTCCTGAAATCTATTTTCGGAGGGGGTGGCGGTCAAGGCACCATTCGGCCCCACTCGGAAGGACCTTCACCAGTTGGCCCGTACGGGTTCACAATGGGCGCATGGACCACGCGACCCCCCTGGAACAGGCGCTGCACACCGCCCGCGCCCTCGTCCTCGCCGATCTCGTCGCGGGCGAGGTCGCCGAGGCCGATGTCGTCTCCCTCGTCGAGGACTCGGTCACGCACCGCCGGTGGTGGGTGGAGCAGTGGCCGGAGGGGGTGGACTACCTTCCCGGACTCGTCGCCCAGGACGTGCAGGACGCGCTGCTGGAGAAGTACGGGCGCTGGCCGCTGTGCCCGGTCTGTTCGCACGGAGATCCGCACGCGCTGGACGTGGAGCCGGAGTTGGGGCCCGATCCGCACTGGGTGTGCGCCAAGGCAGGGGTGAAGGTCGCCGCGGTCGGCGGCCTCGCCCCCGTCTTCGGCGTCGGCCGGTGAGCCGCCGGTGACGCTCTACATCGACCCGCCGACCTGGCCGGGCCATGGCCGCATGTGGTCGCACCTGGTCAGCGACGTCTCGTACGAGGAGCTGCACGCCTTCGCGGCGTCGATCGGCTGCCCGCCGAGGGCCTTCGAGCGCGACCACTACGACGTGCCGTCGCACCGCTACGCGGATGCGGTGGCCGCGGGCGCCGTGGAGGTGGGCAGCAAGGAACTGGTCCGCCGCCTGACGTCCGCGGGCCTGCGCCGACCGAAGGGCCGCCCGGCATAGCGGCGCCTGCCG
Source organism: Streptomyces katrae (assembly GCF_000717655.1). Lineage (GTDB taxonomy): Bacteria > Actinomycetota > Actinomycetes > Streptomycetales > Streptomycetaceae > Streptomyces > Streptomyces katrae_B. The sequence goes on along the minus strand of NZ_JNZY01000019.1, from coordinate 101,398 downwards.
GGACCGGGGGCAGCCGGGGTCAGTGCGCGGCGGGTTGTGCGGCCGGGGCCGGTGCGGTTGCTCCCGACGAGGCGATCACCCGGGTCGGGGCGGGTGGGGTGCGGTGGTGGAGGCGCAGGGCGATCGCGGTCAGGGCCATGGCCGTGACCGTCATCGCGGCGCCCGCCCAGGCGGTGGCGGCGAAGCCGTGGCCGGCGTCGATCACCGTGCCGCCGAGCCAGGGACCGCCCGTGTTGCCCAGGTTGAACGCCGCCGTCGTGGTGGCCCCGGCCAGCGTCGGGGCCGCGCCCGCGACGTTGAACATGCGGGCGTTGAGCGCCGGCGCCGTGAAGAACGCCGAGACGCCGAGCAGGAACGACAGCCCCACCGCCGCCACCGCCGCCGACGCCAGCAGGGCCAGGGCGACGAGGAAGGCCGTGGATGCTGCGATGCCCCACAGCATCACCCCGAACAGGTGCGCATCCGCGACCCGCCCGCCGATCGTCGTGCCGACGAGCGCACCGACCCCGAACAGCGCCAGCACCCACGGCACCCGGCCGGCATCCAGCCCGGCGACCTCCGTCAGCAGCGGCGACAGGTAGCTGAACGCGCAGAAGACCCCGCCCGCGGCCAGGGCCGTGACGCCGATGGACAGCCACACCTGCCGGTCGCGGTAGATGCGCAGCTCCCGCGCCAGGGTGGGCCGTACGGCGGGCAGCGGGATGTCCGGGATCAGCGCCAGGATGCCGGCGAGGGCCACCGCCGAGGCCGCGCCGACCGACCAGAACGCGGAACGCCAGCCCAGGTGTTCCCCGAGGAAGGCGCCGGCGGGGACGCCGAGGACGTTGGCGATGGACAGGCCGCCGATCATGACGGCCATGGCGCGGGCCCGCTGGTCCTTCTCCACCATCGCGATGGCGACGGCCGCGCCGACCGCCCAGAAGCCGGCGCAGGCGAGCGCGGCGAGGATGCGGGACGCGAAGAGGAGCTCGTACGAGGGGGCCAGCGCACCCGCCACCTGCCCGAGGCCGAAGAGGCTGATGAGCGCGATGAGGGTGGTGCGGCGCGGGAGCCGCAGCGTGGCCACCGCCAGCAGCGGCGCCCCGACGACCATGCCGATCGCGAAGGCCGATATCAGCAGGCCCGCCTGCGGGATGGTGACGCCCAGGTCCTCGGCGATGGGCGGCAGCAGTCCGGACAGCATGAACTCGCTGGTTCCGAGCGAGAAGACGGCCAGGCCGAGTACGTAGACGGCGACGGGCATGCGGGCGGTGGCGGTGGCTGGGGGCACGTTCCGTACGAACCTGCGCGCCGCGGATCTCATTCCCCGGCACTCAGGACGGCGAGCTCGGCGGCCAGGTTGCGGCGGGCCGGGGCCTCCCAGTGCGTGGTGCCGTACGGGGTGCGGAAGAGGCGGGGCAGTGCGAGCAGCTGGCGCAGTACGGCGGCCCGGCCGGCGCGGAAGGCGTCGTCGGGGACGAACCCGTACTCGGCGCGGACGGCGGCGACGTACGCGGCGTACGCGTCCGGGCCGCCCGCCAGGACGGCCAGGTCCGCATCGCAGAGCGCCTCCCCGTTGGTGTCGCCCGGGGCGGGGTCGTGGGTGACGGTGAGCCGGACCAGGCGGGCCACCTCGGCGGTGCGGGCGGCGTCGATGCCGAGCTCGGGCAGGGCGCGCTCGGCGAGGGCCGCGCTGCGCTCCTCGTTCTCGGAGCGGTCGGGGCGGTAGACGGCGTCGTGGAACCAGGCGGCGAGCTCGACGGCGGCCGGGTCGGCGGCGTGCGGGGCGAGTACGTCGAGCCGCGCGAGCACGTCGGCCAGGTGCGCGGTGGTGTGGTACCGGCGCTGGGGCTCCGCCCAGGCGGCGAGGAGCCGGTCGGCGTAGGGGCCGGGGTCGCGGTCGGGGCCGGCGCCTGCGGCGGTGGTGGTGGCGTGCCAGCGGTCGCGGAGGTCGGAGGTCATGGGCACATTGTGGGGGTGGCGTGTTTGTGCTGGTGATGCGCGGGCGCGGGCCCGTACCCTTCATATTGGACTAGACCTATTTTCCGTATGCGAAGGATGGCATCGAATGAGCAACCAAGCGCTGCTGGAGGTGATCGCCCTCGATGCCCGGGACGCGGTCGCGGCCCAGGCCGGCGGGGCGGACCGGCTGGAGCTGGTCACCGACATGGCGGCCGACGGGCTCACCCCGCCGCGCGAGACCTTCGCGGCCATCCGCGCGGCGGTCGACATCCCGCTCCGCGTGATGATCCGCCGGACGGACGGGTTCGCCGCCGGGCCGGTCGACCTGCTGGTGGAGCAGGCGCGGGCGCTGCGGGCGGAGGGGGCGCAGGAGTTCGTCCTCGGGTTCCTGACCCGGGACGGAAGCCCCGACCTGGCCGCCGTGGAGGCCGTCCTGGCGGAGCTGGAAGGCTGCCGCTGGACCTTCCACCGGGCGCTGGACCGGGCGGCGGACCGCGACCAGGCGCGCAAGGCCCTCGCCGACCTGCCGGGGCTCGACGCCTACCTGACGGCGGGCTCGGCCGACGGGGTCGACGCGGGCCTTCCCGTCCTGCTCTCCGAGGCGGCGCGGCGCGGCGAGCCGGGGTACGCGGCACGGATCCTGGTCGGCGGCGGCCTCACCCTGGCGCACCTGCCGCGGCTGAGGGCCGCGGGCATCGACGCCTTCCACATCGGCGGGGCGGCCCGGCCGCAGGGGTGGGGCGCCCCGGTCTCGGCGTCGGCCGTCGCCCAGTGGCGTACGGCCCTTTCGCAGCCGCTTCGGTGACGGGCGCTCAGCCTCCCTGGCAGGCCTTGCTGTTGAGCGCGGCCGCCGCGCCCGCGTTGTAGCCCTTCTCGTAGTTCGGGTCCAGCTGCGTGAGGCTCTTGTTCTGGTTCTGGGGCTTCTTCTTGCAGTCTTCCCGCGTTTCGGCGAGGCCCTTCCTGAAGCCCTTGGAGTACTGCTCCTGGGCGTCCTTCTGTTCGGCCTCCTTGACGGTGCCGCAGCTGGCCTTGTCGTCCTGGTTGGAGGCCGTCACCTTGCCGACCGGGATGAATCCGCTGGTGGTGGCCGTCCCGTCGTCGTTGGCGCTGACTTGGGAGCTGAACTGGTCGGTCGCGGTACCGCCGCGGAAGGTCACGGCCGTTCCCGGCTGCGCTCCTGTGGCGGTGACGTCGTACTTGCCCGCGGCATTGGGGGTCTGCTTCACGCTGCACGTCAGGGAAGGCACCGCTGCTGCCTGCGCGGAAGCCGCCAGGAGCGGTGCCGACCCGAGTGCCAGCGAGGACACGACCACGGGCGCCAGCACGGCCAGTCGAATACGGGGGTTCATCGTTCGTCCTTCCCTCGGATGGAACATGGAAGAACCGGGCCCGGGGAGGTGTGAACACGTCCATCGTCCTGCCGCCGACCGGCCGTGTCCACCGGAGCTACGGAAGGGCAGGTCCGAGGGCCGCCGGCAACGCGGCGGCGTGCAGGACGTGCAGGCCCGAGACGGCACGGGTGAGGCACACGTAGAGGCGGCGCAGGCCGGTGCGTTCGTCGGGTTCGCCGGAGACGATCGCGGCGGGCTCGTCCAGCACCACGTAGTCGTACTCGAGACCCTTCGCCAGCGACGCCGGCACCAGCGTCAGCCGCGCCTGCGCCGTCGTCTCCTCGCCCGGTGCCAGATACGGCAGTTCCGCCGCGCGCAGGGCCTCGGCCAGCTCCGGGATCCGGGCGTCGGCCGCGATCAGGCCGATCGAGCCCTCGTGGGCCAGCGCGGCGCGGCAGGCGTCCAGGACCGACGCCGTCAGGTCCGGCGTCGGCGTGACGACCAGCGACCCCGGCGTCTCACGGACCGAGGAGACCGCGGCCAGCCCCGGGGAGATCGACGGCAGCAGGCGCGAGGCGTACGCGATCACCTCGCGCGGCACGCGGAAGCCCGCCGTCAGCTCCTCCAGCGCCGCCCCCGGCTTGCCCAGGTGCGCCAGGGCCTCGTCCCAGCTGCGCGTCGCCCACGGGGTCGTGCCCTGCGCGAGGTCGCCCAGGACCGTCGCCGAGCCCGTCGTGCAGCGCCGGCCCACCGCCCGGTACTGCATCGGCGACAGGTCCTGCGCCTCGTCGAGGACGACATGGCCCAGCGAGTGCGTGCGCTCCACCAGGTCCGCCGCCTCGTCGATCAGGACCAGGTCCGCCGCCGACCACTTCGCCGACTTCACGCTCCGGAACGGCTTGGCCCACAGCAGGAGCTGCTGCTCCTCGTCCGACAGGACGCCCTCCGCGTGCTCCGCCAGGAACTCCGGCTCCGACAGCAGGCGCAGCACCAGCTTCGCCGGTTCCACTGCCGGCCAGATCGCCTTGACCGCCGCCTTCACGGCCGCGCCCCGTGCCACCGAGTCCTGGACGCGGTCGTCGGGCGCCTCGCCCGCCTGTTCCATCCGTACGAGCACGGTGTGCGCGATCCGCTGCGGCAGTGCGTCGCGGGCGGCGCCGTAGCGGATGTCCCGGTCGAGGAGCTCCGCCACGATCTCCTCGATCTCGTACGCCGGTACCCGCCAGCGGCGCGAACCGCGGACCACCATCAGCGGCTCGGCGGGCATGCTGACGTGCGAGCGGACCGCACGGCGCAGCACCTCCGCCATGCGGGCGTCGCCCTTGACGACGGCGGTCGCGGCGGCGTCGGTGCCGCGGATCTCCAGGGCGTCGCGGGCCACCAGGTCCTCGACGGTGGCCTGCTTGACCTCGAGCTCGCCCAGGGCCGGGAGGACCTGCTCGATGTAGTGCAGGAAGGAACGGTTCGGCCCGATGACGAGCGTGCCGGTACGGGCGAGCCGCTCGCGGTGGGCGTACAGCAGGTACGCGACGCGGTGCAGACCGACCGCGGTCTTGCCGGTGCCGGGGCCGCCCTGCACGCAGACGGAGCCGGACAGGCCGGAGCGGACGATCTCGTCCTGCTCGGGCTGGATCGTCGCGACGATGTCACGCATGGGGCCGACGCGCGGTCGCTCGATCTCCCGCTGGAGCAGCTTGCTGACGGCGGCCGCCTCGGCGGGGTCGGAGAGGTGCTCGTCCTCGTACGCGGTGAGCTCGCCGCCCGTGTAGCCGAAGCGGCGGCGCAAGGCGATGTCCTGAGGGTCGTTCTTGGAGGCCCGGTAGAACGGCTGGGAGACGGGCGCGCGCCAGTCGATGACCATCGGGTCGCCGTCGGCGTCGTGGACGTGGCGGCGGCCGATGTAGAACTGCTCGCCCTCCGCGCCTTCGGCGAGCTCGGCGCCGGGTGCGTGCAGGTAGTTGAGGCGGCCGAAGAAGAGCGGGGTGTGGGCGAGGTCGGCCAGCGCCTTGATCCGGTCGTCGATCTGGGCCTGGAGGACGATCGCGTTGACCCAGTTCGCGGTGACGTCGCGGATGTCGAGGGCCTCGACGTCCTCGCGCATGGCGCGGAGAGCGGCGCGGGAGGCGGTGAGGTGGGCCTGCTCGCGGGCGAGGGGGTGGGCGGCGGAGTCGCCGGCGCCGTCGTTGTCGATGCCGGTCTCGGGGGCGTGCGCGGACACGGAAATGCCTCCAGCTGCTGCTCGGTACGGAACGATGCCCGCCGGTTTCCGGCCGGCGGGCGGCTCTCCCCGAAACGGCGGCGGGAGGCGGCAAGAGCGGAGATTGTAGTCACCGTGCAGGCGGGGCGCGAACGGAATACGGGGGCGGAAGTCCCTCCGGGGCGGGACGTCCGTACGGGTGTCATACCTGGGAGTGTCAGACCTTGGGCAGGACCACTAGGGGGTGGCATGGGCCCGCAGGAGTAGGCGGGAGGGCCTGCGGTTCCGCCCCCAGGGCGATGTGCCAACCGGGGCGGAAGCGCACCATGGATACATGAGCACCGCAACCTTCACCCCGATCCGGGGCGGCCGCCCTAGCGGCGCCACCGCCACCTCCGACTCCCCTCCCCGCCACGTGGTGGGCAACGCCCTGCGCGCCGCGAAGGTGTTCGCCGCGGCGGCGGTGAGCGTCATCGTCCTGGGCGAATACGGCGAGGACGCCGGCGTCATACGCCGCTGACCAGCGGCCCGGCTGCGCCGCGCAGCGGGCTGGCCGGATAGCGGCGGAGGGGGCGCGGTGATCCACTAGGGTCACGCGCGTGACCCGGAGCCACCATCCCAGCCCCCCGCCGTCGCCCCTGGCCGACGTGCTGGTCACGGGCCCGCTCCTCGTGCTCGGCGTGCTCGGCATTGCGCTGCGCATCCCGATCGCCGATGGCCTCGTCGACGGGTTCTGCGCCGCCGAGTGGCGCCCTCCCGCCGCGTACCCGCCGTTCGCGGCGATCCTGTTCACGCCGGCCGCCTGGCTGCCCGTCGGCGTCCTGAAGACCGTCTTCGTCCTCGGCAACGCCGGCCTGCTCGCCCTGCTGATCCTGATGTCCTGCCGCCTCGCGGGACTGCGGGCCCGGCCCGGGCCCGTCCTGGCCGCGACCATCGCCGGGCTGTGGGCGGAACCGCTGTTCCAGAGCCTGCTCGCCGGACAGGTCAACCTGGCGCTCGCCTGCCTGGTCCTGTGGGACCTGCGCCGGCCCCGCGCCGCGCTCGGCAAGGGCTTCGCGCTGGGCACGGCCGCCGGCATCACCCTGACCCCGGCGCTGTTCGTCCCGTACCTGCTGCTGACCGGCCGGATCCGGGCCGGGCTGACGGCGCTGGGCGCCTTCGCCGGGACCGCCCTGCTCGGGCTGCTCGTCCTCCCGCAGGCGTCCGCCGACTTCTGGGCCCGGCACCTGCCCGCCTCCGGCCGGGCCCTGCTGCTGGACTGGCCGCACCTGTGGGTCTGGTCCGTCCCCCTGCTCGCCCTCCTGGCCCGGTCGGCGACGGCCCGCCGCCCGGACCCGAAGCCCGGCCTCGTCCTGGTCCCCGTACGAAGGTCACCCCTCGGGCAGCAGGATGTCCGCGTCGTCGAAGATCCGCAGCACCACGAGCAGCAGGCGCCCGCGCGACACCATGTACTCGGCCACGATCTGTGAGGTCAGCCGGATCTCGCGATCCTGCTCGCCGGGCCCTATCGACTGGGACAGCTCGGTGTAGGGGTCGCGGGCCAGGATGTCGACGGCCTTGTCGAAGGACGCACGGCGCGCAGGGTCCAGAAGGTCCCGGGCCTGGCCCGCCGACTCCGTGTAGAGGACCTCGTAGATCTCCTGGTGCGGCATGCGCCCCTCCTTGCCGGACGTACGTCCCTGCCAGCGTAGTGCTCGCGCCCGGCACCACGCCCGGAGTCGGCCAGTCGGTCGGTCGGTCGGTCAGTCGGTCGTCAGGAGTTCGTCGGCGTCCATGATCCGGTAGGCGTAGCCCTGTTCGGCGAGGAAGCGCTGGCGGTGCGCCGCGAAGTCCTGGTCGATCGTGTCGCGCGCGACGACCGAATAGAACCGCGCCTCGTGGCCGTCCGCCTTCGGGCGCAGCACGCGGCCCAGGCGCTGGGCCTCCTCCTGGCGGGAGCCGAAGGTGCCGGACACCTGGATCGCGACCGTGGCCTCGGGCAGGTCGATGGAGAAGTTCGCGACCTTCGACACCACCAGCACGCTGATCTCGCCCTGCCGGAAGGCGTCGAAGAGCTTCTCCCGCTGCGCGTTCGAGGTCTCGCCCTTGATGACGGGCGCGTCCAGGTGCTCGCCGAGCTCGTCGAGCTGGTCGATGTACTGCCCGATGACCAGCGTCTGCTCGCCCCGGTGCTTGGCGACGAGCGCCTCGGTGACCTTCCGCTTCGTCGCCGTCGTCGCGCAGAAGCGGTACTTCTCCTCCGTCTCGGCGGTCGCGTACGCGAGCCGCTCCGACTCGGTGAGGTTCACCCGGACCTCGACACAGTCCGCCGGGGCGATGTATCCCTGCGCCTCGATCTCCTTCCACGGCGCGTCGAACCGCTTCGGGCCGATGAGCGAGAACACGTCCGACTCGCGGCCGTCCTCGCGCACCAGCGTCGCGGTCAGGCCGAGCCGCCGCCGCGCCTGCAGGTCCGCGGTGAACTTGAACACCGGCGCCGGCAGCAGGTGCACCTCGTCGTAGAGGATCAGCCCCCAGTCGCGGGAGTCGAACAGCTCCAGGTGCGGGTAGACGCCCTTCCGCTTCGTCGTCAGGACCTGGTACGTGGCGATGGTGACCGGCCGGATCTCCTTGCGGGTGCCGGAGTACTCGCCGATCTCCTCCTCCGTCAGCGAGGTCCGCTTGACCAACTCGTGCTTCCACTGCCGCGCCGAGACGGTGTTCGTGACCAGGATCAGCGTCGTCGCCTTGGCCTTCGCCATGGCCCCGGCGCCGACCAGCGTCTTTCCCGCGCCGCAGGGGAGCACGACCACGCCCGAGCCGCCGTGCCAGAAGCCCTCTACGGCCTGCTGCTGGTACGGCCGCAGCGCCCAGCCGTCCTCGACGAGGTCGATGGCGTGCGCCTCGCCGTCGACGTAACCGGCGAGGTCCTCGGCCGGCCAGCCCAGCTTCAGCAGGGTCTGCTTGATCTGCCCGCGCTCGGAGGGGTGCACGGCCACGGTGTCGGGGTCGAGCCGGGCCCCGACCAGCGGGGTGATCCGCTTGGACCGCAGGATCTCCTCGAGCACCGGCCGGTCGGTGCTGGTCAGGACCAGCCCGTGGACGGGGTGCTTGGAGAGGGTGAGGCGGCCGTAGCGCGCCATGGTCTCGGCGACGTCGACGAGCAGCGCGTGCGGGACGGGGTACCGGGAGAACTCGACGAGCGCGTCGACGACCTGCTCGGCGTCGTGCCCCGCGGCCCGGGCGTTCCACAGGCCGAGCGGGGTGATCCGGTACGTGTGGATGTGCTCGGGGGCCCGCTCGAGCTCGGCGAAGGGGGCGATGGCGCGGCGCGCGGCGCCGGCGAGCTCGTGGTCGACCTCGAGGAGGAGTGTCTTGTCGCTCTGGACGATGAGAGGCCCGTTCACAAACGTCCCTTTCCTGCGTGGGGTGGCTGCCCGGGCGCGGACGGCCAAACCTCCAGTCTGCCGTATCCGCCTGGCAGGGGGACAGCCATCGCCCCCGGCCGCGCACGAGCCGCCACGGGAGCCGCCGCTCACCGCACGACGGGGCCGAGGCCCGCCCGCCGGTCGTCGAGGCGCTTGCGGAGGGCGGGGACCACTGGCTCACGTCCTGCAGCTTCGCCTCCGCCGTTCGGGGAGCGGGTCAGGCAGCGTTGTCGACGAAGGCGAGGATGGCGGGGGCGGCCTCGCGCAGGGTGGGGAAGTGGCGGTGGGCGCCGGGCTCCGGGGCGGGGGTGTTGACGGTCCGGACCGTCATGCCGGCCCGCAGCCCGGACCGGACTCCGGACGGGGCGTCCTCGATCACCAGGCAGTCTTCGGGGGCGGCGCCGAGGAGGGCTGCGCCCGCCAGGTACGGGACGGGTGAGGGCTTGCCCTCCGCAACGGCGGCGGCGTCCACCGGGATCCCGGGGACCCAGCCCCCAGCTGCCCGCCGGCTTGCTGATCGGGCCGGACGGGCGGGTGCTGGCGGCCGGATGTCCGGTGCGCGCCCGCGGAGGGGCTGCGTAGGGTCGGCGCATGAGTGATGATCAGCAGCTGTTCGTACCGGGGGCCGACACGTTCGAGGTACCGCTCGGGTTCGAGGGGGACGGGTTCCGGCTCGAGCCGCTCGGGGAGGCGCACAACGAGCGGGACCTCGCCGCCTGGAGCGGGAGCATCGCGCACGTGCGGGCCACGCCCGGGTTCCAGGGGCGGGGGTGGCCGCCGGTCGAGGGGATGTCCGCCGAGGCGAACCGGGCCGATCTGGCACGGCACGCGCGGGACTTCGCGGACCGGAAGGGGTTCACGTACAGCGTCCTGGAGGGGGACGAAGTCATCGGCTGTCTCTACGTCTACCCGGGGAAAGAGGCGCCGGAGCGGGTGAGCGTCAGCTCCTGGGTACGGGCGGACCGGGCGCCGCTCGACAAGGTGCTGTACGAGGCCGTGACGCGATGGCTCCGTGACGTGTGGCCGTTCGACGCGGAACTCGTCGATTACGCCGCCCGGTGAGCACGGCGAAGGGGCCCGGCACGTGGTGTGCCGGGCCCCTTCCGTGGTGCGGGTGATCAGGCGCGCGTCGCGCGGCGGCGGCGGGCGCCGAGCCAGGCTGCGCCGCCGCCGAGAGCGACGAGGACGGCGGCCAGGCCGGAGTACAGGCCGGTGTTCGTGTCGGCGCCGGTCTGGGCCAGGGTGCCCGAGGCGCCGGTGGCCTTGGTGTTGGTGGTCGCCGCGGCGACCGCGGTGGCGGAGGACGAGGCCGACGGGGACGGGCTCGTGGACGGCTGCGTCGTGGCGGACTTGCTCGGGGTCGGCGAGGGCGACGTGGTCGCGGTGGCCGGGGCGATCTGGAACCTGGCCTCGGCGGTCGCGAACGCGAAGGTGTTGTCGTCGGCCGGACGGACCGGCGCGTACAGGATGGCGGTGGTCTCCTTCGCCAGCTTCGCGTTGGGGCCGACCTTGACGCGCAGGTGCACCTTGCGCTCGCCGGAGGCCTTGCCGAAGCCCTTCGCGATGTCGGGCAGACGGTAGCCGTCCTTCTGCGACAGGTCCTTCCACTGGCCGTCGACCTGCAGCTGGTAGCGGAGGTCGGCGTCCTCGGGGGCGCCCCCCTTGACCTGGTTCTCCAGGTAGGTGGCCAGGGCCGTGCCGAACTCGCCGTCACCGGTGGCGCGGTAGCGCAGGTCCATCTCGCGGCACTGGTACTCGGGCGTCTTGTCCTGGCAGGGGTTGATCTGGTCGAACCAGGTCTCCAGGGTGGGGGTCTTGACCGTCTGCTCGGCCTTGAAGACCAGGGTGGCGTCGCCGCCCTGCGCGACCTCGCCCTGGTAGCTCGTGGCGCGCAGTGCGAAGTCACCGTCGATGGACGGGTAGCTCTTGGTGAGGCCGATCGTGACCTTCCAGGTGAGCTTGGCGCCCGCCGGGATCTCGAAGCCCTCCCCGCTCTTGCCCGCCGGGTGGAACATGCCCTGCCACTCGCCGTCCTGCTGACCAATGAAGGAGTCGGTCGCCGGCGCCGTCACGCCCTCGACCTTGAAGATCACGTCAGCCTTCTCGAGCGGCTTGGAACCGGTCGGGGTGCCCAGGATCCAGGGGTGGAACGAGCTGGGCTTGTCCGTGGTGTTGGTGGCCGTCAGCTCGAAGGTCTCCGTCGCACCGCCGCGGGTCAGCGGGCCGCTCGGCACCGGGGCGCCCATCGTGATCTTCAGTGCGTGGTGGTTGTCCTCGGCCGGAGCGGCGTACGCCGACAGCGGCATGAGGACGGTACCGGCGACGGCGGCGACGACAGCGGTGGCGGCCGCGGAGCGGAGGGTGCGGCGGGTGGCGGTGCGAGCGGACATGGTGGACTCCCCCCAAGGAATCACGAAGGCAGGCGAGCAGCGCAGAGCGGTGGCAGCCGGCAGGGCAGACGGAAGAGGACGTGCGAGGTGCCGCGGCAGAGCGCCGGTGGCGGGTGGTGCGGGTTTTCGCTCCGGCGCCGGTTCTGCTTCCTCGGCCGCTTGCTGCGATGAACTGATCTTCACACATTGTGGATCACCGATCCATCGCCCGTCTGTCACCGCTCTGCAACAGGAACCGGAGACGCTCGCACCCCTTCTGAACTGGGAAAACGATGGTTCGCATTCCGCTTTCGCGGTGCGGATCCGCTACGCGCCCAAGTGCCCCAGCGGGGGCGCCGGATACGGCGTCTCCAGCGGCAGCAGCGTCCGCGCCGCGGCCTCGTCGCCGGAGCGGACCAGGCCGTGGATCTCGCGGGCCAGCGCGGTCACGTCGCGGATCGAGACCGTCCATTCGTCGGCGTACGCGCGCGAGGCCGGCCCGGACAGGCCCAGCTGGAGCGAGCGGTGGGCCAGCGGGTTCAGGTGCAGGTCGCGCTCCGGGTCCCACTGGACGCGGGCGGGGGAGTCGCGCAGGGCCTGCTGCCAGGCCTCCCGGTCGGTGTGCGTGCCGGGTTCGTAGTGGGACAGGCAGGCGTGGCGCAGGGCGTGGTCGAAGCCCTCGCGGGTGATCTCGACGGCCAGCACCGTCTCCTGGTCGGCCTTGGCGGCCCAGCCGCAGCGGTACATCATCCACAGGAACGACGGCTTGATCCATGTCATCCGCTCCCGCTTCCAGGCGGGCGGGAACCGGCCTTCGCGGGCCGCGGGCAGCCCCAGAGCGGGTGCGTACGCCTGGTAGACCGTCACCGTGGTGTCGGTGTGGGCGGCCCTGATCTGCCGGTGGTTGCGTGCTTCTTGCATGCGGCCAGGGTGCTCGGTGGGGACGCCGCGCCGCGAGCGGTTTTACAAGTGCTCCTCCGCCAGTTCCGCGACCCCCGTGATCCGGTGCAGTGCGTACGTCCTGACCTCGTCCGCCGTGTGGTCGTACCCGGTGACGAAGCCGCCCTCGACCCGGACCGGGTCGATGACCCGCTGGCTCGCCGCGCCGTCCGCGTTCACGTACCCGATCCACACCGCCGACCCGGTCAGCGCGGCCGCCTGCACCGTGGCCAGGGTCTCCGCCGCGCTCGTGCGGGGGAGTTCGCCCGCCACCACGGGTGCCGTCGCCGGCTCCTTGCGCACCGCCGTCGCCGCCAGGTCGCCCGCGCGGATGGCCCGTACGGCCGCCGCCAGCAGCGTCGCGTCCGGCACCGGCGGACCGTCCGGCACCGGGACCGGCGCCGAACGCGCCGGGGTGCGGTGGGCGTCGGCCCGCGCGACCAGTACGTCGCCGGTACGGGACTCCGCGGCCGGCGCGTAGCCCATCGCCCGCAACCCGTCGAGCAGGGCTCCCGGTTCGGCCTGCGCCGCCAGCACGGTCGGCGCGAGGCGCCGCAGCCCCAGTCCGGCGGACCGCTTGTCGGCCAGGATCTCGTTCAGCATGCCGTCGTCGTCGCAGCGCACGTACGAGGACGCCGCCCCGACCCGCAGGTGCCCGTGCCGCCGGGCCACGTCGTCGATCAGGTACGCCAGCGGCTGCGGGACCGGCGTGATGCTGTGCTCGGCGAGGAAGGCGTGCAGGTCGGAGGCCGTCCGCCCGGAGTCCAGGGCGCGGCGTACGGAGCCGGGCGTGAAGCGGTAGACGGTCGCCCCGCCCTTGGACTCCACGTCCGCGAGCACGGCCAGCACATCCCCGAGGGCCCGGCGCAGCGGCCCGGGCGCCACCGCCGTCAGGTCGGCCTGGAGCAGTACGTGGTCCACGGGCTCCGGGAGCAGCGGTGCCAGCAGCGGCGCCGGGTCGCGGTGCTCAAGGAGCGCGCGCCCGTGGGCGGCGAGCGCGCCGCGGCCGGTGACGCCGAGCACCTCGGCCTCGGTCAGCGTCCACTGGGCGAGGCGGGCGCGCAGCGCGCTCGTCCCGCGTACGGGGCGCTCCCAGGCGAGCCGGGCGAGGAGGGCGTCCGGGGCGGCGGAGCCCCCCTCGGGCAGGGCGGCGAGCAGCTCGAGGACGCGTCGGCGCACCTCGGGGGCGGCGGAGCGGTCGAGTTCGGGACCCAGCGCGGACAGGGTGCGGCCCTTGGAGTCCTGATCGCCGACCAGGCCTGCGGTGCGGGTGGCCGGCAGCCAGGCCACGGCGAGGGCCGACCAGCGCTCGGCGGGCGGGAGTTCGAGCCAGTCGTCGAACGCGGGGGTGGGCGCGTACCGCTCGTCCGCCTCCCCGTCGCTGGCCAGCAGCCCGGCCGCGTAGGCGAGTTCGATCCAGAACGCGGCCGTCGCCTCGGTGGCGTCCAGGGTGGCCGCGGTCCGCTTCAGGTCGCGTACGGACAGCCCGCCGGCCCGCAGCACCGGCGGCCCGGTGTGCTCCCAGGACTTCACCAGTTCCTCGACGGTGGACAGCGCCGCCAGTGCCTGCCCGGCCGCATTGGCGTCCACAAGCTGTGGACGGTGCTGACGGTCCGCGGGCACCGCCGGGGCCACCGGTTCCGTCACCCGGTGTGCGAGGCCGCCGCGCAGGTGCAGCGCCACCTCGCGGGGCAGTACGACGGTCCGCGCCGACGCCGGCAGCAGCAGCCCGCGGTCGCGCAGCCAGCGAACGGGCGCGGTCGGGTTCGGCGTGACCTCCCCGTACGGCGGCCCCCACACGAGCCGGCCGAGCACCTGGTGGGCCTCCGCCGGGGCCTCGTCCAGCAGCGCCGACATCCGCTCCGGGTCGGCGAACAGGCCGGTCAGCGCGGTCACGGCGGACACCGGGTCGTGCGTGGCGGGCAGCCCGGCGGCGGCCACGATCTCCTGGACCCGGGTCGGCGACATCCCGGAGGTGGCCTCGGCGACGGTCGGGCCGAGGCCGGTGGGAGAGGGCCGGCCGGCGGACGGCGCGAGCAGTTCGCGGGCGGTGCGGACCAGCCGGAGCCGCTCGTCGTCGCCCCAGACCAGCGCCTGGTCGCGGAGGGTGGCCAGGGCGCGCGGGAGTTCGGCGCGGGCCCCGTTGTCCTCGCCCGTGGAGCCCTGTTCGCCGGCCAGCAGCGACTCCAGCACCGGGTACGGGCACGGGTCCGGGGCCACCGCGAGGGCCTCCGCGGTCTGCAGGGCGAAACGGTCGAGCCGGTCCAGCGCGCGGACCACCGAGGCGCGGGTGCCGGCCCGGGTCGCCAGCTGGGTCATGTCGCCGGGCACCGGGCCGAGCAGGTCCGGGCGTGCGTGGAGCAGGGCGGCGAGGGATGCGTCGTCGCGGGCGCGCAGCGCCTCCGCGAGGGAGCGCGGTGCGCTGCTCGCAGTGGCGCTTCCCGCAGCGCTGCTTGGCTCAGGCACGGTCGCCTCCATGGTCGCGTCGGCCGGTCCCCATCCGGCCAACGGTATCCGCTGCGCCCTCGGCCGCTCCACGGGCGCACGCGCTACCTTTTCGAGTGGTGGTACGGGAGGAGCCGGGCGTGGGGATCGAGAGCGACCATCTGGTCTACGAATATCTGAGCCGGGTCGGGGACTTGGCGCAGCGGCGGCAGCTGTCCTCCGGGGACCGGATGCGCCTGGTGGCGGGGCTGCGGGACGAGATCGACCGTCGGCGCGCCAAGTACGAGCCGGAGACCCCGGCGGCCGTACGCCGCATCCTGGAGCGGATCGGTACGCCGGAGGAGGTCCTCGACGGCGTGGGCGCGTCCCCGGCCCCGGCGACGCCCGCCGCCACCCCCGACCGCGTACCGGCGGTGCCGACCCAGCGGGGGCCCGGCCGGCTGCGCCGCAAGACGGTCCCGCCGCCGCGCCCGGCGCAGAGCGCGCCCGCGCCGCCGCACCTGGCCGGGCTCGACGAACTCGGCTCCGACGGCGGGGCGGAGCCCGACTGGTGGCGGGTCGCCCCGGGGCCGTACGGCACCGGGCCGCAGGTGGAGGGCTTCGCGGGCGGGGTGGAGATCCCGGAGCTGTTCAGGAAGCCGGAAGAGGAGAAGCCGGAGCCCGCGGCGGGTCCGGCCGGGGCGCCGGCCGCCGAACGGACGTCCGGCGTCCGGGGCCTCGTACGGTTCCTGAAGCAGCGCCGGCAGGCCAAGTCGGCCGCGGCGGCCCCGGAGAAGGCGTCCGCGGCGGCCGCCGCCCCGCGCCCGAAGCCGCACGCCTTCCTGCTGCTGGCCGCGGTCGTGCTCGTGGCGGGCGCCGTCACGGGGTCCTGGCTGCTGCTGATCGGCGGCTGGCTGCTGGCGTACGCCTCGCGGGTGCTCGGGCCGACGGAGCGCAAGGTCGTCGTGTTCGGGCTGCCGGGGGCCGTGTTCGCGGGCGCGGTGGTGTGGCTGTGGGGCCGGCTCGAGGGGCGCTGGGGGGCGCCGCTCACGGACGAGGGCCTCGGCGGGGTGTACCAGGACATGTGGCCCTGGCTGGCCAGGGCCGCGGCCGTCGCCTCCGCGCTGTACCTGGCCTGGCGCGGCCGTCGCCGCTGAGACGCTGCGCGGGCGGGCTCCACGGGGACGGGCGCTGACATGTCACCAAATTTCACTGTCTGGTAAGGCGAGGCCAAGTCCACGTTCCCGGCCGTCCGCCCCGGCTCGGCACAATGGCCGTATGAGCTCCGAGATCCCCACCGTGCCCGCCGCGTCCGCCCAGCTGACCGTCGGCTTCGACCTCGACATGACCCTCATCGATTCGCGCCCCGGAATCAAGGCCGCCTACCAGGCGCTTTCCGCCGAGACGGGCACGTTCATCGATGCGGACGAGGCGGTCACGCGGCTCGGTCCGCCGCTGGACGAGGAGCTCGCGTACTGGTTCCCGCAGGCGGAGATCCCCGCCATGGCCGACCGGTACCGGGAGATCTATCCCACATACGCCATCGGGCCGACGCCCGCGATGCCCGGCGCCCGCGAGGCGATCGAGGCCGTCCAGGCGCTCGGCGGCCGCGCGATCGTCGTCACGGCCAAGCACGAGCCCAATGCCCGGCTCCACCTCGCGCACCTCGGCATCGAGCCGGACGCGGTCATCGGCTGGCTGTGGGCCGAGGCCAAGGCGGGTGCGCTGCGCGAGTACGGGGCGCAGGTCTACGTCGGCGACCACGTGGGCGACGTACGCGGCGCCCGTACGGCCGGCGCGCTGTCGGTGGCGGTCCCGACCGGCCCGTGCCCCGAGCCGGAACTGCGCGAGGCGGGCGCGGACGTGGTGCTGCCGGACCTCACGGCGCTGCCGCAGTGGCTCGCGGAGTTCGTCCGCACGCAGCAGGTCTGATCCGGGGCCGGGTCGGGGACAGCCCTTAGGCCTGGGAGGCGCGGGCGGCCCGGCGCTGGGCCGCCGCCGAGCGCAGCACACCCGCCGCCGAGATGGCGAAGCCGACGCCCATCAGCATGCACACGGCCCACGCGTACGACGGGAACGGGTCCGTGTGCAGGAACAGCGGGGCCATCGTCACGAGGGTGGCCACGGCGCCGACGATGAACACGATGCCGCCGGCGCGCACCAGGCCGTCGCCGGGCCGCGCTTCGTCGCAATGAGGAGTAACAGTCACTCCACCAGGGTAGTTCCCTGGCCGAAGCAGCCGACAGCACAGCCGACAGCGAAGAGCCGGCGAAGGACCGGGGAACGTCTTGTCACCTGTCGATCGCCCACTAGCCTGGATACGGCGGGTCACCATGACCCGCTGCGCTGTTGTCCGGAGCCGCTGTGCGGCGTTCCGGACCCCGACGAGCACAAGGACAGAGGACGGACGTGCCTACCGGCAAGGTCAAGTGGTTCAACAGTGAGAAGGGCTTCGGCTTTCTCTCCCGCGACGACGGCGGTGACGTCTTCGTCCACTCGTCGGTGCTCCCGGCCGGGGTCGACGCACTCAAGCCCGGCCAGCGCGTCGAGTTCGGCGTCGTCGCCGGACAGCGCGGTGACCAGGCGCTTTCCGTGACGGTGCTGGACCCGGCGCCCTCCGTCGCGGCCGCGCAGCGCCGCAAGCCCGACGAGCTGGCCTCGATCGTGCAGGACCTCACGACCCTGCTGGAGAACATCACTCCGATGCTGGAGCGCGGCCGCTACCCCGACAAGGTGCACGGCACGAAGATCGCCGGCCTGCTGCGCGCGGTGGCCGACCAGCTCGACGTCTGAGCCCGTGCGCACGACGGTGCCCCGGCCTTCTCAAGAGGGCCGGGGCACCCTCGTACCCGCCTGAAAGGGCCTCAGGGGAAGGCCAGCGCATCCGGTGCGATGGCCGGTACCAGACCCTCGGCCGCGGCCCGCGTCAACAGCCCGCGCACCGCCGCGTACCCGGCATCGCCGAGGTCGGCGGTGAACTCGTTGACGTACAGCCCGATGTGCTGGTCGGCGACGGCCGGGTCCAGCTCCTGCGCGTGGGCGCGGACGTACGGGCGCGAGGCCTCCGGGTCGTCCCAGGCCATCCGCACCGAGGTACGGGCCGACTCGGCCAGCGCGTGCAGGGTCTCGGCGCCCAGCGAGCGCTTGGCGATGATCGCGCCGAGCGGGATCGGCAGCCCGGTCGTGGACTCCCAGTGCTCGCCCATGTCGGCGAGGCGGTGCAGCCCGTAGTCCTGATAGGTGAACCGGGCCTCGTGGATGACCAGTCCGGCGTCCACCCGGCCGTCGCGGACGGCCGGCATGATCTCGTGGAACGGCAGGACGACGACCTTGCCGACGCCCTGCGGGAGCACGTCCGCCGCCCACAGCCGGAACAGCAGGTAGGCGGTGGAGCGTTCGCTCGGCACGGCGACGGTCTTCCCGGCCAGGTCCACGCCCGGCTCCCGCGTCAGGACGAGTGGCCCGCACCCGCGTCCCAGTGCCCCGCCGCAGGGCAGCAGCGCGTACTCCTCCAGCACCCACGGCAGCACGGCGTACGACACCTTCAGCACGTCCAGCTCGCCGCGCTCGGCCATGCCGTTGGTGATGTCGATGTCGGCGAAGGTGACGTCGAGGCCGGGCGCGCCCGGGACGCGCCCGTGGGCCCAGGCGTCGAAGACGAAGGTGTCGTTCGGACAGGGCGAATAGGCGATCTTGACCGCCTGGTCCGGCTCACGACTCATGTCGGTGCTCTCCCCAATGGACGAGTACGGGCCCCAGGGCGCGGAATCCGGCGGTGAGCGCGGCCAGCGCGTCCCCGATCCGCCAGGCGTCGCGGTCGCGGGGGCCGACGGCGTTGGACACGGCGCGGATCTCCAGCACGGGCAGCCCGTGCGCGGCGGCCGCCTCCGCGACCCCGAAGCCCTCCATGGCCTCGGCCCCGGCGAGCGGATGCCGGGCGGCGAGCAGGGTCGCGCGGCCGGCGGTGCCGGTGACGGTGGACACGGTCAGCACGGGCGCGAGCAGCGCCCCGGTGGCCTCGGCGGCGCGGGCGGCGAGCTCGGCGGGCGGCAGGTGCACGCTGTGCCCGAAGCCGAGCTCCTGTACGTCGAGGAAGCCGTCGGGGGTCTCGGCCCCGAGGTCGGCCGCGACGAGTGCGTCGGCGACCACGAGGGAGCCGACGGGGGCGGCGGGCGCGAACCCGCCGCCGACGCCGGCGGAGACGACGAGGGAGTAGTCGGCCAGCGCGAGCGCGGTGGCCGTGGCGGCCGCGGCGGCGGCCGGCCCCACCCCGCCGACGAGCACGTCGGCGGCGAGGCCGGGCAGATCCCGCCGGGAGAGCAGGTATCCGCCGGGAAGGGCGCGCGGCTGCGGTGTCACCGGGTCCGGATGAGGGGTGAGACCGGCGGCGACGGAGTCTGCCTCCGCCGCCACCGCGGTCACGATGAGCGCGCGCACCGTCGGTACGGGGCTACTTGAGCTTGACGTTGTAGGCCCAGACGGCGAGCGGCTTGCCGTCCTCGCCGACCTGGACGATGTTCAGCTTCTTGGAGGACGGGGCCTCGCCCTGGCCGCCGGTGGCGAAGATGTCGGCGCCGGGGAAGCTGCGGTAGGTGTTGGAGGAGGGCTCGGTGATCGGCTGGCCGTCCAGGACCGCCTGCCACCGCTTGCCGTCCTCGACGACTTCCGGCTCGACACCGAGGCGCAGGGTGTCCCCGCGCCCGTACTCGATGGTCTTGGCGTCCTTCATGTCGGTGAGGCACTCCTGGACCTTGTCCATGGAGAGCTCCTTGTCGTCGGAGCAGGCGGCCTCGGTGGACACCGACGACGTGCCGACCGTCACGGTCGCCAGCGGCGTCGGCTTGTCGCAGGCGGAGAGGAGGAGGAGGCCGGCGGACACGGCTCCGAGGGCCGCGACGCTGCGGCGGCCCCTACCCGAGAAAAGCGGTGCGGTCATGAGCCGAAGGCTATCGGGCCACCCAGCTCCGCCGCCGCACGGGGGTCCCGCGTGGCCTGCGGCGCGGCGTGGCGCCCTCCGGGCGGGGCCGGATCAGCGCCCGGCCCGGCCTTACGCCACTCGGGGGCGGGGGGAGCCCGGATGGTGGTGGCGGGGCGAGGCGAGGAGGCCGCGGAAGGCCATCGCGGTGCCCGCGGCGACGATCGCCGCGGCCACGGCCATCCCCAGTACCCCGTTCAGCGGCAGCGCGATGCCGATCGCGCCGCCCAGCACCCACGCCACCTGGAGCAGCGTCTCCGACCGGGCGAACGCGGACGTCCGTACCGCCTCCGGCACGTCCCGCTGGATCATCGCGTCCAGCGACAGCTTCGCCAGGGCCTGGCAGAACCCGGCCGTGGCCCCCAGTACCGCCATGAACAGCCCGCTGAAGAACACCGCCGCCAGGACCGCGACCCCCAGGGTCACCGACAGCACCGCCGCGATGATCGTCTCCGGCGCCCGGGCCCGCAGCCAGGCGCCCACCGCCGTCCCGCACGCGTTCCCGACTCCCGCCGAGACGCCCACGATGCCCAGCGACACCGCCGCGCTCTGCCCGGCGAGGGGGTGCTCCCGCAGCAGGAACGCCAGGAAGAAGATCAGGAACCCGGACAGTCCGCGCATCGCCGCGTTCGCCAGCAGCCCGCACAGCACCGACGGGCTGACCGTGCGCAGCCCCGGTCTGCGCGAGTGCGGCTCGTGCGTGGACAGCCGGGCCCGCCGCTCGCCCTTCGCCTCGTCCACCTTGTGCGGCAGCGTGAACGCCGCGAACGTGCCCCCGATGAAGATGGCGCAGGCCCCGTACAGCGGCCACGGCGGCCCGATGGTGTGCAGCCCCGCCGCGACCGGCGCCGCCGCCGCCGTGGCCAGCAGGCCCGCCAGGGTGACCCGGGAGTTCGCCTTGACGAGTGAGAAGTTCGGCGGGAGCAGCCGCGGCACCACCGCACTGCGGACCACCCCGTACGCCTTGGACGCGACGAGCACGCCCAGCGCCGCCGGATAGAGCTCCAGCCCGCCCGTGGCCACCGCGCCGGACATCATCACCGCGAGGAGCGCCCGCGCGAGCATCGCGACGGCCATCGCGGCCCGCCGCCCGTGCGGCAGCCGGTCCAGCGCCGGGCCGATCACCGGGGCCAGCAGGGTGAAGGGGGCCATCGTGATCGCCAGGTACAGGGCGACGCGGCCGCGTGCCTCGTCCGTGGGGACCGAGAAGAACACCGTCGAGGCCAGCGCCACGGTGATCATCACATCGCCGGCGCCGTTGATGGCGTGCAGCTCGATCAGCTTGCCGAGGCCCGATTCGCCGGCCCCGTGCGCGTGCGTGGCCCGCCGGATCCCGCGGGCCGTACCGGTGAAAGGGCGCCGCAGGGCACGCCCGACGGCCCGGCCGGCCCGTCCGGCCGGTCCCGGGCCGTCACGGGACGACCGTAGGGGTGCCACACTCGACATAGTGCCCCACGGACCCCGCCGGGTCCCGTCCCGGCGCGTTACGGGCGCCCGTCAGGTCGCCGTCGGGCCGCTGTCCGGGCGTGGTCCGGAGGGTGCAGGAGCGATGTCGGCGCGCGGGCTTGTCCGCGAATCGGACCTTGCATGTGGGCCCAAGGCTTCGAAGGAGGTAGCGTGCGTAGCGCGCCACCGGCGGTTGCTCTCGGCCGCGCGCCTCTTCGCGATCCCGCAGAATGGATAGCAGGTAGGTGCGCCCGAGGCCGATCGGGTGCGGACGTCGACGCGGCCCTCTGGTCCGCTCCGCCCGCGCCACGTACGGACAGGACCGACGGGTCGTTGTGGACGACAGGACGGACGGCGCACTCGTGAGACGGCGTAGGAGAGAACGAGACCTGTGAGTGCTGCGACGACGCGAAGCCGTACCCCCGACCGCCTGTGCGCCGAGGCGGTAGACCTCGCCCGCGCGGCGGCCGAGGAAGCCGCCGCTCCCGGAGTGGTGGGCGAGCACGTCTCCGCCATCGCGGAGGGCGACCGGGTCGTCACGCACTTCTTCGAGTGCAAGGACCCCGGCTACCGGGGCTGGCGCTGGGCCGTCACCGTGACGCGCGCCTCCCGCGCCAAGAACGTCACCCTCGACGAAACGGTGCTCCTTCCCGGCGACGACGCCCTCCTGGCCCCCGAGTGGGTGCCGTGGAGCGAGCGACTGCGCCCCGGCGACATGGGTCCCGGCGACCTGCTGCCCACCGACGCCGAGGACCTGCGGCTGGAGCCGGGCTGGTCGGGCGACGACGTACCGCCGCCGAACTCGGTGGTCTCCCCCGAGATGGCGGAACTGGTCGAGGCCGAGGACGCCGACGTCACCGACCGCACCGTGGTACCCCTACGGGGTTCCATCACCTCCGTCGCCGAGGAACTCGGCATGCGGCGCGCCCGCGTCCTGTCCCGCTACGGCCTGCACAGCGCCGCCGACCGCTGGGACGAGGGCTTCGGGGCCAAGACGCCGATGGCGCAGGCGGCGCCCGCCTCCTGCGTCTCCTGCGGCTTCCTCGTCGCCATCGGCGGCTCGCTCGGCCAGGCCTTCGGCGTCTGCGCCAACGAGTTCGGCCCGGCCGACGGACGCCTCGTCTCCCTCTCGTACGGCTGCGGCGGCCACTCCGAGGCCGCGGTCATGCCGAAGCCGCTGCGCCCGGCGCCGCCGGTGCTCGACTCGATGGCCTCGGACGAGTTCCTGCTGCGCCCGGCCCCCGACACGGGCTCGGTCCCCTCGACGGACCTCCCGGCCGCGGACCTCGGGCACTCGTAAAGCCGCACCGGCCCCAGCAGGGCGGCGTACCCTCGCCACATGGGGGAAGACGGCATGGTGGGGCGGGACGGCCGGGTGACCGGGACGGTGGGTCCGGGCCTGGTGGGCGAGGTCATCGTCCGCATCCGGGGCGGCGCGGAGCACTTCCTCGCGCACCCGGCGCCCGGGACGGGCCGGCTGCCGGTCGGCACGGTCGTGACCGTCGTCGAGTACCTGCCGCCGCGCACGGTGTACGTGATGGCGGCGTACGACAACTGAGCCCCGGCGTCACCTGCGCGGATGTGGTTCGTATCAAGATGGCGACAAGAAGGCGCGAGCGTCTTCTTAACGGCCCGGGACAGGAGCACACTCGCCCTCGTCAGTGTCGAACGGCACTGCGATAAGGGGGCGTTGCCGATGGCCATCGGCGTCGTGGCGGGAATCGTTCTCGCCGCAATCCTGGCTTTGATCGGGCTGTTCAAGCTCATGTGGCGGGTGGCCGAACCGAACGAGGCACTCGTCATCTCCGGCTCCACGCACCGCACCGAGGGCATCGGCGAGGGCATGGGGTTCCGGATCGTCACCGGGCGCGGAACCCTCGTGGTCCCCGGCGTCCAGGCGGTACGGAAGCTGTCGCTGGACCTCAACGAGACCCAGCTGAACGTGGACTGCGTGACCCACCAGGGCATCCCGCTGCGCGTGAAGGGCGTCGTGATCTTCAAGATCGGCGACGACCTCGTGTCCATCGCGAACGCGGCGCGCCGCTTCCTGGACCAGCAGAAGATGATGCCCGAGCGGGTGCACATCGTCTTCGCGGGCCATCTGCGGTCCATCGTGGGCGGGTTGACGGTCGAGGACATGATCCGCGACCGCGAGAAGCTCACCGGGCAGACCCGGGCGGCCTGCGGCACGGAGATGGAGAAGCTCGGCCTCATCGTCGACTCGCTGCAGATCCACGAGATCGAGGACCCGACCGGATACATCAAGAACCTGGCGATGCCG
The DNA here is from genome assembly GCF_000717655.1 of Streptomyces katrae. Taxonomy (GTDB): domain Bacteria; phylum Actinomycetota; class Actinomycetes; order Streptomycetales; family Streptomycetaceae; genus Streptomyces; species Streptomyces katrae_B. The sequence continues at coordinate 78,088 of NZ_JNZY01000019.1, read as the reverse complement.
CACGCGGCCGCCGTCCAGCGGGACGCGCGCATCGCGCAGGCCGAGGCGAACCGTTTGGCCACCGAGGCCGAGCAGACCGCGTTCGCGCGGATGGCGGAGGCCACCCGCGACAGCGAGATCCTCCAGGCCGGCTACCAGGCCGAGCGCGACAAGGCCGCCGCGACCGCCCGCCAGGCGGGCCCGCTCTCGGAGGCGGCGGCCCGCCAGGAGGTCGTCGTCCAGGAGACCCGGGTCGCCGAGCTCGAGGCGCACCGGCGCGAGCAGCAGCTCCAGGCCGATGTACGCAAGCCCGCGGACGCGGCGGCGTACGAGACCCGCACCCGGGCCGAGGCCGAGCGTGACGCCCGCATCTCGGCGGCGCAGGCCAAGGCCAAGGAGACGGAGCTGGCGGCCGCAGCCGAGGCCACGCGCGTGACGACGGCGGCGACCGCGGACGCGGCGGCCACCGAGGCCAGGGGGCTCGCGGCCGCGAAGGCCACCCGGGCGACCGGTGAGGCCGAGGCCGCGGCCACCCAGGCGAAGGGCCTCGCGGTGGCGGCGTCGGCGAAGGCGAAGGGACTCGCCGAGGCCGACGCGATCAAGGCGCGGGCCGCCGCACTGGCCGAGAACCAGGAGGCGGTGGTCGCGCAGCAGCTCGCCGAGAACTGGCCGGCGATCGTGGAGGCGGGCGCGGGTGCCTTCGGCAACGTGGAGCACATGGTCCTCCTGAACGGCGCGGAGGGTATGTCGGAGATGTTCGCGAAGGCGCTGACCATGGGCGGCACCGGGCTGGGCCTGGCCCGCCAGCTGCTCGCGTCGATGTCCCCGCCGGCCGCCCCGGGGGCCGCCCCGGGCACCACGCCGGTGAACGGCAGCGCGGCATCCTCGTCCCACCAGATCCCGATCGCGGAGGCGTAACCCGTTGCCCGGCGCGAGTCTGACCCACACGGGTTAGGCTCGCGCCATGAGGCTGTCATGAGGCTGTTCGCCGCGGTGATGCCGCCCCGGGAGGCCGTCGACGAGCTCCGCGAGGCCGTCGAGGCCGTCCGGGACGCCCCGCCCGTCGGGGACGGCCCGGCCCTCGGGGACGGCCCGGCCCTCGGGGACGGCCCGGCCCCCGGGGACGGCCCGGCCCCCGGGGACGGCCCGGCCCCCGGCCACGGCCGGCCCGGCGGGCGCGACCGGCTGCGCTGGACCGGGGAAGCGGGCTGGCACTTCACGCTCGCCTTCATGGGCGAGGTCCGGGACGAGCTCCTGCCCGACCTGTACGCCCGCCTGGCCCGCGCCGCGCACCGCACCGACCCCTTCTCCCTCCGCATCCACGGCTCCGGGCACTTCGGCGAGCGCGCCCTGTGGGTCGGCGCCGCCGGCGGGCTCGACCAGATGCGGATGCTCGCCGAGCGCGCGGACGCCGCCGCCCGCCGGGCCGGGATCCCGATGGACCAGCACCGCCGGTACAGCGCCCACCTCACCCTGGCCCGCAGCCACGGCGGCACCGACCTGCACCCGTTCCTGGAGGCCCTCGCGGGTTTCGAGGGCACGCCCTGGCAGGTCGGGGAGCTCAGCCTGGTCCGCAGCAACCTCCCGCCCGGCGGAGCCCCGGGAGAGCAGCCCCGCTACGAGGTCCTCGAGGCCTGGCCGCTGGGCGCTTGACCCTCGGTACGGGAACGGCGGAGGACCGCGTTACGCTCGACGGGTGGATCCCAAGACCCGAAACCGCGTAATGGCCGGTGTACTCGTGCTGATGTTCGTCGTCGTGGCAGTGGCGGCCGCCGTAGGCCAGTAGCTCCGGCCCGCGCGGGCCCCCTTGCCTGGAGTGGGCTCCAAGCAGTTGGCTTGGGGGCCATGAAGTACACACAGCTGGGACGCACCGGACTCAAGGTCAGCCGACTTGTACTCGGCACGATGAACTTCGGTCCGCAGACAGACGAACCCACCAGCCACTCGATCCTGGACACGGCGCTCGCCTCGGGTCTGAACTTCGTCGACACGGCCAACGTCTACGGGTGGGGTGAGAACAAGGGCCGCACCGAGGAGATCATCGGCACCTGGTTCGCCCAGGGCGGCGGCCGGCGGGACAAGACCGTGCTGGCCACCAAGGTGTACGGGAACATGGCCGGCGACGGCGACCCGTGGCCCAACCACGACAAGCTCTCGGCGCTGAACATCCGCCGGGCCGTCGAGGCCAGCCTCAAGCGGCTGCAGACGGACTACATCGACGTCTACCAGTTCCACCACGTCGACCGCCGGACCCCCTTCGAGGAGATCTGGCAGGCCGTCGACGTGCTGATCCAGCAGGGCAAGGTGCTGTACGCCGGGTCGTCGAACTTCCCCGGGTACAAGATCGCCCAGGCCAACGAGACGGCCGCCCGGCGCGGCTCGGTCGGGCTGGTCAGCGAGCAGTGCCTGTACAACCTCGCCGAGCGGCGCGCCGAGATGGAGGTCATCCCGGCGGCGCAGGAGTACGGGCTCGGGGTGATCCCGTGGTCCCCGCTGCACGGCGGGCTGCTCGGCGGCGTCATCAAGAAGGAGGTCGCGGGCGGCCGCCGCGCCGAGGGCCGCTCGGCGGACGCGCTGGCCAACACCGCGGTGCGGGCGCAGGTGCAGGCGTACGAGGACCTGCTCGACAAGCACGGCCTGGAGCCCGGCGAGACGGCCCTGGCGTGGCTGCTGACCCGGCCCGGGGTGACGGGCCCGATCGTGGGTCCCCGTACGGCGGAGCAGCTGGAGAGCGCGCTGCGCGCGCTCGAGCTGGAGCTGTCCGAGGAGGTGCTCACCGGCCTGGACGAGATCTTCCCCGGCCCCGGCCCCTCGCCCGAGGCCTTCGCCTGGTGATCCGGTAGCAACACGGTGTACGGCCGCCGCATCCCGGTGATGCGGCGGCCGCGCCGCGCGGCGCGGGGCAAGTGCCGCCGGGGGAACGGGTGTCAGCGGTCCGTGGCGGGGCGGTAGGGGCCGCCGATGCCCCAGGCCTGGTGCAGGACCGCCGCGAACTCCCCGGCCAGCCGGTGCTCGCCCGAGGCGTTGGGGTGGGTGCCGTCGTAGGTGTCCTGGTGGATCTCGTACGAGGCCGGGCGCGCGGCCAGCAGGATCGGCGAGGCCTCGGTCGACAGGTCGGCGACGGCCTTCGCGAGGAGCTCGTTGAACCGGGCGACCTCGGCCGCGAAGGGTGCGTCGGACTCGGCCCGGACGTTCGGGATGACCGGGAGCAGGATCATCCGGATGCCGGGCCGGGCGGCACGGGCCTCCGCGACGAAGCGGCGGGCATTGGCCGCGGTCTCCTCGGCGCCGGTGTAGAAGCCGAGGTCGATCAGGCCGAGGGAGACGAGGAGTATGTCGGCCCCGCCGGAGCGCACGGCGGAGCCGATGAGCGGGGCCATGTGCTGCCAGCCCTCGCCCCAGCCGGCGAGGTGGCGGCGGGCGGGCTCAGGGAAGCCGGGGTCCGCGTACGCGTGGCTGGTCGGCTCGTTCGCGGAGGTGTCGAACAGCTCGCAGCGCGGGCCGACGATCTCGTACGGGCCGCCGAGGGCGGCATCGAGGTGCTGCCACATCCGGTAGCGCCAGGTGTAGTCGCCGGCGCGTCCGATGGTCATGGAGTCGCCGACGAACATGAAACGCATCCGGTCATCATCGCGGATCACGCGCCGGGAGCCCCTGTGATGCCGGACACGCGGGGCGGGCTGGCACGCTTGGGGTATGCGCCTGCTGCCGTTGACCGCCGTCATTGCCCTTGCCGTGCTGCCGTGTTCGGCCGCCGCGGCCGCCCAGACCCCGGCCTCCGGGCCGTCGGGGTTCACGATCGCCGATCCGCGGATCAAGGAGTCGAGCGGGCTGGCGGCGAGCCGGATCCATCCGGGCGTGTACTGGACGCACAACGACAGCGACGACGGCCCGTACGTGTACGCGGTGGACTCGGCGACCGGCAGGACCGTGGCCCGGGTGACGCTGACCGGGGTAGGGACCCCGCGGGACGTCGAGGCGATCTCGCTGGGCCCGGACGGGCAGCTGTACGTCGGGGACATCGGAGACAACCTGAACGGGAGCTGGGACCACGTCTGGGTCTACCGCTTCCCGGAGCCCAAGCAGCTGGCCGATGTCACGGTCAAGGCCGAGCAGTTCACGGTGAAGTACGCGGACGGGGCGCGCAACGCGGAGGCGCTGATGGTGCATCCGGTGACCGGCCGGGTGTACATCGCGAGCAAGAGCGAGGACAAGGGCGGGCTGTACGAGGGGCCGGAGAAGCTGTCCGCGTCGGGGCCGAACGTGTTCCGGCGGGTGGCGGACCTGCCGTGGGTCACCGACGGGGCGTTCTCGCCGGACGGCGGCCGCCTGACGCTGCGCGGCTACTTCTTCGCGCGGACCTACCCGTGGAAGGACGGGAAGCCGGAGGGCGAGGGCGAGCGGGTGGACGCGCCGTGGCAGGGGCAGGCGGAGTCGGTGACGTATGCGGCGGACGGGTCGACGCTGATGTTCGGCTCGGAGGGTGAGTCGAGCCGGGTGGTGGCGGTTCCGGTGAAACCGGCGTCCGGTGGCTCCCCCACCCCCGCGAAGCCGGGCACGACTCCGGCCGCCGGGGCCCCCGGCCCTGCGGACGAGCAGGGCGGGGGCAGCTTCACGAAGGGCGCGGCCGTGCTGGCCGTGGGCACGGTGCTGGTGCTGGGGGCCAAGCGGCTCTTCCGTCGCCGGCCCCGAGGGGACTCCTGACCGGCGTCCGGCGCAGTCCGGGTGCCGCAGCGTCGGCGGGGGCTCCGCCCCCGGCCCCTCCCCCTCACCGCGCTGGGGGTACCGCCGGCGCCTCGAACGCCGGCGGGGCCGGATGTGCCGGCCCCGCCGGATTGCTGCTCACGCCGCCGCGACCAGCTCGCGGGGGCGGGGCGTCGGGACGAACGTGACTCCGCGGCGGGTCACGCTCAGGCGGAGGTTGCCCACGCGGGAGAGGATCACCGCGATCGTCACGGCCGCGGCCAGCGAGACGAGTCCGCCCGCGGCCATGCCGATCCGGGCCCCGTACGTGTCCGTCACCCAGCCGACGAGGGGTGCACCGATCGGGGTGCCGCCCGTGAACACCATCATGAACAGGGCCATCACCCGCCCCCGCATCTCGGGGTCGGTGGCCATCTGGACGCTCGCGTTGGCGGTCACGTTGACCGTCAGCCCGAACATCCCGATCGGCACGAGCAGCGCCGCGAACAGCCAGAACCCGGGCGCGAAGGCCGTCACGATCTCCAGTGCGGAGAACAGCAGGGCCGCCGCGACCAGCAGCCGCAGCCGCGAGTTGCCCCGCCGCGCCGCCAGCAGGGCACCCGCCAGGGAGCCCGCGGCGATCAGCGTGTTGAAGAGCCCGTACGTGCCCGCGTCCCCGTGGAACACGTCGCTGACGAACGCCGACAGCCAGATCGGGAAGTTGAACCCGAAGGTGCCGATGAAGCCGACCAGAACGATCGGCCAGATCAGCTCCGGGCGCCCGGCGACGTAGCGCAGACCCTCCCGCAGCTGCCCCTTGGCGCGGGGCTGCGGCTCGATCGGGTGCAGTTCGCGCGTCCGCATCAGCAGCAGACCGGCGACGGGCGCGGCGAAGGACAGTCCGTTCAGCAGGAAGGCCCAGCCGGAGCCGACGGCAGTGATCAGCACACCGGCGACCGCCGGGCCGATCAGCCGCGCGGACTGGAAGTTGGCGGAGTTCAGGCTGACGGCGTTGGCGAGCTGCTGCGGACCGACCATCTCGGAGACGAACGTCTGCCGTGCGGGGTTGTCCACGACGGTGACGAGTCCGAGCAGGAAGGCCGCGAGGTACACGTGCCAGACCTGGACGTGTCCGGCCAGGGTGAGCACGGCGAGTGCGATACCGGTCAGGCCCATCAGGGATTGCGTGGCGATCAGCAGCGGGCGCTTGGGCAGCCGGTCCGCGAGTACGCCTCCGTAGAGGCCGAACACCATCATCGGCAGGAACTGCAGCGCGATCGTGATGCCGACGGCGGAAGCCGAGCCGGTCAGGGACAGGACCAGCCAGTCCTGGGCGATGCGCTGCATCCAGGTGCCGGTGTTGGAAACGGCCTGTCCCGTGGCGAAGAGCCGGTAGTTCCGGATCTTCAGCGAGCTGAACATCGAGTTGTCCGTGCCCGCGGTGCGCGTCGTGCGCGCGGTGCTAGTGGTGGATGTATGGCCGGGTGCGGAGTCTGCTCCGTTTCCCGTACTCAAAAGCTTCGCCTCCTGGCGTCGTCTCCTACAGGTGCGCGAGCTTCTCCAGGACGGGCGCTGCCTCGCGCAGCTTGGCCCATTCGTCCTCGGTGAGCTCGGCCGCGAGCCCGGCCAGGAAGGCGTTCCGCTTGCGACGGCTCTCCTCGAGCATCGCTTCGGCCTCCTCGGTCTGGGTGACCACCTTCTGGCGGCGGTCGTCCGGGTGCGGCTGCAGCCTGACCAGTCCCTTGGCCTCCAGCAGCGCGACGATGCGCGTCATCGACGGCGGCTGGACGTGTTCGCGCCGGGCCAGCTCACCGGGGGTGGCCTGGCCGCACCGGGCGAGGGTGCCGAGGACCGACATCTCGGTCGGGCTCAGCGATTCGTCGACGCGCTGGTGCTTGAGGCGCCGGCCCAGCCGCATGACGGCGGAGCGGAGGTCGTTCACGGCGGCAGCGTCGTCGCCATGGGTAAGGTCGAGCATCTCTTTAGACTACCTCATTACTCTGGCTAAGGAATGCCACTTGAGTGAGTCACTCGTACGGGTGAGTCGGCAGCGGAAAGTGACACGCGTCCACGGCCCGTGCCACGACTCTTTCGGCATGGGGACACACGTGCTGAGCATGCGCATAGACGGGGAGCTGCTCGACCGCCTCCGGACTCATGCCGCCAAACGCGGAATGAGCGTCCAGGACTATGTCGTCCGGACGCTCATTCGCGATGACTTCGACGAGCGCTTCAAGGCGGCGGTCGACGAGACGGAGAAGTTCTACGGGCTCACGTGAGGCGCGCCGACCGGCCGGGACCCTCACGGCCGGGCCGGTAGCCCGGCTCCGGCGTCCGTTCCGCCCGCCTCGCGCTCAGTCGGCGGTGCCCGACGGGACGACCCGGCGGGCGGCCTGCCCGGTGATGGCCGCGATCATGTCGTAGTCGCCGTCGTGGTGCAGGACGGTGACTCCATGCCGCTCCGCGGTGGCGGCGATCACCGTGTCCGCCATGGACAGGGCTCGGTGGTTGCCCCGGAACAGGGCGAGGTGTGGGGCCGCACCGTCGGCTTGCCCCAGCGGGCCAGAGCCGACTTGTCGATCAGGTAGCGCTCCCGGGTCACGCCGCAGCCGACTCGTCCGGCCCGTCGAGGAGGTTGAAGGTCTTCCCCCCGGCGACGGCCACGGCCCCGTCCTCCGGGGAGGGCGGGGCCGTGGGCCGACCGGAAGGGGTGGGCGGCCTTACGTGAGGCCGAGGGCCGGCATCGCGTAGTAGAAGACGAACACCGCCGACACGACGTACATGGCCGCCGGGACCTCGCGGCCCCGGCCGGTCGCCAGCCGCAGCACGCAGAAGCTGATGAAGCCGAAGCCGATGCCGTTGGTGATCGAGTACGTGAACGGCATCATCACCATGGCCAGGAAGGCCGGGACGGCGATGGTGAAGTCGCTCCAGTCGATGTCCTTGACCGAGCCCGCCAGGATCAGGAAGCCGACCGCCACGAGCGCGGGGGTGGCCGCCTGGGACGGGACCATGGTGGCGAGCGGGGTCAGGAACAGCGCCACCGCGAAGAGTCCGCCGGTCACGACGTTCGCCAGACCGGTACGGGCGCCTTCCCCGACGCCGGCCGTGGACTCCACGAAGCAAGTGGTGGCGGAGGACGAGGTGGCGCCGCCGGACGCGACGGCCAGGCCGTCGACCAGCAGGACCCGGTTGATGCCGGGGAACTCGCCGGTCTTCTTGTCGATCAGCTTGGCCTCGTCGCCGACGCCGAGGATCGTCCCCATCGCGTCGAAGAAGCAGGACAGCAGCACGGTGAAGACGAAGAGGATGCCGGTCAGCATGCCGACCTTGCCGAAGCCGCCGAACAGGCTGACCTGGCCGACGAGCCCGAAGTCTGGCGCGGCCACCGGGTTGCCCGGCCACTCGGGCACGGTCAGGCCCCAGCCCGAGTCGGGCAGGCCGGCGATCAGCTGGACGGCGACGGCGATCACGGTCATGACCACGATGGAGATCAGGATCGCGCCGGGCGTCTTGCGGATCAGCAGGGCGAGGGTCAGCAGGACGCCGACGACGAAGATCAGCACCGGCCAGCCGTGCAGGTGGCCGGCCGTGCCGAGCTGGAGCGGCACGGTGGTGTGCGCGGCGTCCGGGATGCGGGTGACGAAGCCCGAGTCGACCAGGCCGATCAGCATGATGAACAGGCCGATGCCGATCGCGATGCCCTTGCGCAGGCCCAGCGGGACGGCGTTCATGACCCGCTCGCGCAGGCCGGTGGCGACCAGCAGCATCACGACGAAGCCGGCCAGGACCACCATGCCCATGGCGTCGGGCCAGCTCATGCGCGGGGCGAGCTGGAGGGCGACGACGGTGTTCACGCCGAGGCCGGCCGCGAGCGCGATCGGGACGTTGCCGATGACGCCCATGAGGAGCGTGGTGAAGGCCGCCGTCAGGACGGTGGCGGTCACGAGCTGGCCGCCGTCGAGCTGGTGCCCGTACATGTCCTTCGCGCTGCCCAGGATGATCGGGTTCAGCACGATGATGTAGGCCATCGCGAAGAAGGTGGCGAAACCGCCGCGCACCTCGCGGGCGATCGTCGAGCCGCGCTCGGAGATCTTGAAGTAGCGGTCCAGGCCGGAAGTGCCGTGGGGGGCGGGTTCCGGGAGGGTGGGCGCGGGGGCGGGGGCCGACGTGCTCATGCGGTCCTCTGGGTCCTCATCGCGGGGGCAGTGGGGGATTCATACGAAGAAAATGGGCCATGCCCACACCGTTTCAGTATGAACACATGAACGAAAGCCCGTCCATCTCCGCGCGTAGACCCCGTTTCCGCGCACCTAGACTTGAGGGCATGGCGAAATGGACTGCGAAGCACGAGGCGCCCGAGCCCCTCGAGGGCCCGATCGTCGCGACCGTCACCGGCGGCACGATCATCTGGTTCGCCCTGTTCCTGGTCCAGCTCCCCTTCTACGGCTGGTTCGCCGACCGGGACCTGCTGTGGTGGGTCTGGTGCTGCGCAGCCGGCGGCGTGCTCGGCCTGATCGGCCTCTGGTACGTCCGGGGCCGGGACGCGGCGCTGAAGCGGCACGCAGCTGCGCGGGCCGCGGGGGACGGGGAAAGCGGCGCGGGCCCGGCGCCGCGCACCGGCTGACGGCAGCCGGGTCGCCAGCGCCGGCATGCGAGCCCCCGCTCCGGTGGCCGGGCGTCCGGTACGTGCCCGACCGGGGGACGATCCGGGTCATCCCGAAGTCGGATCTTCGGACTTCTCGGCGGGTGAAGCCGTAGAACCCCCTTTACCGTCGAAAGCATGACGCAGCGGGCAGACATCGAACCCGACGGCTCCGAGCCGGCGGGCAGCAGGGGACCCGGCGGCGCGGCCATCGACGCCGGAGCCGAGCTCGACCCGGTGCACCCGGTCCGGCCGCCCGCGCCCCGGTTCAAGCCCGACGGTCTGACCACCGCCGAAGTCGCCGAACGCGTCGCGCGCGGAGCCGTCAACGACGTGCCCGTCCGCAGCAGCCGCTCCACCGCCGACATCGTCCGCGCCAACGTCTTCACCCGGTTCAACGCCATCATCGGCGTGCTCTGGGTGATCATGCTCATCGTCGCGCCGATCCAGGACAGCCTCTTCGGCTACGTGATCCTCGCGAACACCGGCATCGGCATCATCCAGGAGATGCGGGCCAAGAAGACCCTGGACAGCCTCGCCGTCATCGGCGAGGCCAGACCCAGCGTCCGCCGCGACGGCCGGACCGCCGAGATCTCCACCTCCGAGATCGTCCTCGACGACGTCATCGAGCTCGGGCCGGGGGACAAGGTCGTCGTCGACGGAGCCGTCGGCGAGGCCGACGGCCTGGAGATCGACGAGTCCCTGCTCACCGGCGAGGCCGACCCCGTCCTGAAGAAGCCCGGCGACCCGGTCATGTCCGGGTCGTTCGTCGTCGCCGGCGGCGGTGCGTTCACCGCCACCAAGGTCGGCCGCGAGGCCTACGCCGCCCAGTTGGCCGAAGAGGCCACCCGCTTCACGCTCGTCCACTCCGAGCTGCGCTCCGGCATCTCCACCATCCTCAAGTACGTCACCTGGATGATGATCCCGACCTCGATCGGCCTGATCATCAGCCAGCTCGTCGTCAAGGACGACAACCTCAAGGACGCCATCGCCCGCACCGTCGGCGGCATCGTCCCGATGATCCCCGAGGGCCTGGTCCTGCTGACCTCCGTCGCCTTCGCGATCGGCGTCATCCGGCTCGGCCGCAAGCAGTGCCTGGTGCAGGAACTGCCGGCCATCGAGGGCCTCGCCCGCGTCGACGTGGTCTGCCTCGACAAGACCGGCACCCTCACCGAGGGCGGCATGGACGTCACCGAGCTCCGCCCGCTCGGCGGCGCGGAGGACACGTACGTCAAGAAGGTGCTCGGCTCGCTCGGCGAGTCCGACCCGCGCCCCAACGCCAGCCTCCAGGCGATCATCGACGCCTACCCCGTCAGCGCCGAGTGGCGCTGCACCGAGTCGCTGCCCTTCTCCTCCGCCCGCAAGTACAGCGGCGCCAGCTTCAGCGAGGGCGACGGCGAGAACAACACCTGGCTGCTCGGCGCCCCCGACGTCCTCCTCCCGGTCGGCGACCCGGCCCTCGACGAGGTCAACGAGCTCAACGAACAGGGCCTGCGCGTCCTGCTGCTCGCCAAGGCCGCGCGCGAGCTCGACGACCCGGCCGTCGGGGCCGGGGCCCGGCCGACCGCCCTGATCGTCCTGGAACAGCGGCTGCGCCCCGACGCCGCCGACACCCTGCGCTACTTCGACGACCAGAAGGTCCACGCGAAGGTCATCTCCGGCGACAACGCGGTCTCCGTCGGCGCGGTGGCCGGCAAGCTCGGCCTGCCGGGCGCCGAGAACACGGTCGACGCGCGCAAGCTGCCGGCCGAGCAGGCCGACATGGCCAGGATCCTCGACGAGAACGCCGTCTTCGGGCGGGTCACCCCGCAGCAGAAGCGCGACATGGTCGGCGCACTGCAGTCCAAGGGCCACACGGTCGCCATGACGGGCGACGGCGTCAACGACGTCCTGGCCCTCAAGGACGCGGACATCGGCGTGTCGATGGGCTCCGGCTCGGAGGCCACCCGCGCGGTCGCGCAGATCGTCCTCCTGAACAACAGCTTCTCCACCCTCCCCTCGGTGGTCGCCGAGGGCCGCCGGGTCATCGGCAACATCACCCGGGTCGCCACCCTCTTCCTCACGAAGACCGTCTACTCGGTCCTCCTCGCGATCCTGGTGGTCTGCTTCCAGGTCGAATACCCCTTCCTGCCGCGTCACCTGACGCTGCTGTCCACCCTCACCATCGGCATCCCGGCGTTCTTCCTCGCCCTGGCCCCGAACAAGGAGCGCGCGAGGCCGCACTTCGTGAAACGGGTGATGCGGTACGCGATCCCGGGCGGAGTGATCGCGGCAGTGGCCACCTTCGTGACGTACGTGGTCGCCCGCCACCACTACACGGGCCCGGAAGCCCTGAACGCCGAGACCAGCGCGGCGACGCTGACGCTGTTCCTGACCTCGATGTGGGTCCTGGCGATCATCGCCCGCCCGTACACGTGGTGGCGGGTCGCCCTGGTCGGCGCGATGGGCGGGGCGTTCCTGATCGTCCTCGTCGTCCCGTGGCTCCAGGACTTCTTCCAGCTGAAACTGGTGGGCACGCAGCTCCCCTGGACGGCGGTGGCCATCGCGGCGGCGGCATCGGTCCTGATCGAGTTCACGTTCCGCTGGGTCGACCGGAAGTTCCCGGCCTAGTCCGGAGGCCGACATGGGCCGGGACCGAGCGACAGCGACCCTGGCGCTGCTGTCCTTCGCCATGCTGGTCGTGTCGCTCGACCAGTACATCGTGGTGGTGGCGCTCCCCGACATCGCCCGGGACCTGGGCTACTCCGCGCAGACGCTGCAGTCCGTCATCAGCGCCTACGCGGTGACCTCCGCCGGCTTCCTCCTGTTCGGCGGCCGAGCCGCCGACCTGCTCGGACGGCGACGCGTGCTGGCCGCCGGCCTCGGGCTGTACACCGCCGCGGCGCTCGCGGGCGGCCTCGCGACCGGGCCCGGGATGCTGCTCGCCGCCCGCGCGGTCCAGGGTCTCGGCGGCGCACTCGTCTTCCCGACCACCCTGGCCCTCGTCAACACCACCTTCGCCGAAGGCCGGATGCGCAATCGCGCCCTGGGCATCTGGGGCGGTGCCGGAGCGGCGGGACTCGTGATCGGGGTGCTGCTCGGCGGCCTCCTGACGCAGGCCTTCGGCTGGGAGGCGGTGTTCCTGGTCAACGTCGCCCTGGCGGGACCCGCGCTGCTGCTCACCTTCGTGGTGATCCCGCCGGACGGCCCGCGCGAGAGGGGCCGCACCTTCGACCTGCCCGGCGCGCTCAGCGTCACCGTGGGCGTCACGCTGATCGTGTTCGCCCTGGTCCAGGGACCTGCCCTCGGCTGGCTCTCGCCGGGCTTCCTCGGCAGCGCGGCGGCGGGCCTGCTGCTGATCGCCGCCTTCGCCGTCATCGAGCGGCGCAGCCACGACCCGCTCATGCCGCCCCGGCTGCTCGCCAACCCCCACCTCGTCACCGGCGTCGTCATCGCGTTCATGTTCATGGCGACGTTCGGCTCGGTGCTCTACTTCCTGTCCCTCTACTTCCAGGAAGTCCTCGGCTACGACGCCCTGCAGACCGGCGCCGGCTTCCTCATCCCCACGGCGGTGGTGGTCGCCGGCTCGACGACGGCCGGCCGGCTGGTGACGCGGTTCGGCCTCAGAACCACGTTGACCGCAGCCCTCGCCGTCGGCGCACTCGGTGCCGTCGCCCTCGGCTTCGCCGTCGCGCCGGACGGCTCGTACACCGACCTGATCCCCGGCCTGGTGGCGCTCAGCATCGGCGACGGCATCGTCTTCACCACCATGTTCATCACCGCCGCCACCGGCGTCCCGGACCGGGACCAGGGCACGGCCTCGGGCATCGCCTCCACCGGCTCGGGCGTGGGCGCGGCGGTCGGCCTCGCCGTCCTCGTCCTGATCGCGACCGCCGGTCTCGACGACCTCTCCGGTGAACGGCTCCGCGCCGCCACCGCCGAGGGGATCAGCACCGCCCTCTTCGTCGTGGCGGGCGGCATCGCCCTGACCTTCCTCACGGCCCTGACCCGCTGCCCGACCCCACCCGAACCGCCCCCGACCCCCACGCCCGTCCCGTACCAGACCCGCCGCTGCTGACGGCCACTTCGCCTTCACCCTGACCTCGTCCCCGTCGGCGACGGGCTCTGCGGTCAGTCACGAGGCATCCGTCGTGGTTTCCGGCTCGGAGTGCGCCCCGTTTCGGGGAGGGGGGCGGGAGAGGGGGAGGGGGACAGCCGGTCCGGCCGACTCAGTCGAACCAGCGGTCGCGGGCGAGTTCTGCCGTGCGGGAGGGGTCCTCCAGGAGGGCTGCCACCTCGAAGCGGCGGGGCCACTGGCCCGCCGACCAGGCCAGGCCCGCCGCCACGCCCTCGAGGGTGGAGGCGTGCAGGGTGCCGTCGGGGGTGCGCCGCCAGTCGAGTTCCACGCCGCCCGCGATGAGCTCCTCGTGCTCCAGGTAGGTCTCCGGCGTCGAGGGGCCCAGGAGGATCCGGACCGACTCCGGCACCTCGTGCTCCTCGCCCGGGGTCGTCACCGCCGCAGGGACCGTCTCCGAGACGCGGCGGACCTGGAGCAGCTCCGCCAGGTCGGCCGCGCGGGCCGGGGCCACCGGCAGCAGGGGGAGGCCCGCCGTGAGCGGCAGCAGGTCCGGGGCGTCCGCGATGAGCGCGTCCGCCGCGTCGACCACGACGACCTCGCCGTCCACCACCGCCCGCAGCTCGTCCGGGAGCGTGACCTGCTCGGGGTCCAGATCGGCCAGGGCCCCGTACAGGACGTGCAGTTGGCGGTCCGACACCTCGCGGTCCGGGTCGGCGAGCCGGCCGAGGAGCTCGGCGGCGCCGCCGGGCTCGTCCAAGAGCGCCGGCACGGTCGTACGTACGCCCAGCGCCCGCAGGACCTGCTCGTCCTCGAAGCCCGTGGCGTCCGCCGACGTGTACAGGCCCGCCAGCAGCGGGTCACCGCCCGCCGCGCGCAGACCCGCCGGGCGGCGGCCGTCGAGGACCGGGTGGTCGCGCAGCCACCAGGCGGTGTACGGGCGCACCGACTGCGTGGTGCCGTCCGGGAGGAGGATCCTGACGGGCTGGGTCAGGGCGTCCCGGAGCGGCGGCCGGGCCAGCATCGCCAGGGCCTGGGGCCAGCAGTCGTCGTCGACCAGGTCGAGGTCCCGGACGGCGACGAGTTCGGTGGCCACGGGCGGCAGCGGCGTGTCCGGGAGCTGGTCGAGGACGTCCTCGCACCACACGTCCACCGCGTCCAGCAGGCCCGCGTCGTCGGGCTCGGCGAAGTCGCCCTCGCGAGGCTCCAGTTCGTCCGGGTCGAGGACCACGTCGGTGGCGCGGACCAGCTGGAACTCGGCCAGCACCCCGCAGGCGGTCAGCGGCTGCGCACCCCAGCGGTCGGCCAGTTCGGCGTCCACGTAAGGAACTTCGTCCTCGCGGATCACCGAGGCCAGCGGGGAGCCCGGCAGCAGGAGCTCGCCCGCGGGCGTGAGCTCGCCGTCCTCGTCCGGGAGGGCCAGCGCGCCCAGCCACGGCTCGTCGCCCGGCGCGAGGTCGGCGTCCCGGACCAGGCCCAGGACCACCTCGGCCAGCTCGTCCGCGTCGAGGGCGTCCTCGTCCCAGATCTCCCCGGCGTCGAGGGATGCGGCCACCGCGGCCCGTACCTGCGGGGTCGTCAGGACCGCGCGGGGCGTCGCCGGGAGCGCGCCGAGGCGCTCCAGCAGCGGGTGCGCCGCGTCCGGGTGGGCCACCTTCAGGCCCATCCGGGCCAGGTCCTTCGGGGTTTCGGCGTCGGGCAGCAGCACGTGGCGCGGGCCGATCGTGGTCCGCCCGTCGGCCAGCGGCACCGGCAGGCCCGAGAGCCGGTCCGGGTCCACCCCGGCCAGGGTGTCGTACAGCCGGTGCCACCACTCCGGGCCGCGCTCGATGCCCGCGATCCGCTCGATGGCGTCGCCCAGCGGCAGCCGGCCCACGCCCAGCGTGCGCAGCTCGGGCCGGCGCTCCAGCCCGGCGGGGAGCAGGGTCGGCAGCACCTCGGAGAGGACCCGTACGGTCTCGGCGCCGGCGCCCTCCACCACCTCGGCCTCGAAGGGGCGCAGGGCGGCCCGCTCCTCGGCGTGCTCGGCGTGCTCGGCCGGCGCCGCCGGGGCGAGGAAGGCCGTACGGGGCAGCCGCTGCAGCACGGCGGCGCGCAGCGCCCCGTCCAGGACGCCCTTGCCCAGCGGCCCGGGTACGAGGTCCACGAGCGCGGTGGTCACCGGGTCCCAGGCGCCCAGCAGTTCGGCGTACGCGTCGGCCGCGCGCTCCACGAGGAAGTCGGTCAGCGGCCCCGGCGCGGGGTGCCGGCGGGCGGTGTCCAACGGCAGCGTCGCGATGAGCAGGGCGGGGATGCCCAGGGGCTCGTCGGTCGGGGTCGGCGCGTGCACCACGGGCGCGGTGGCCGGGCGTACGGGAGCGCCGTCGGTGTCGACGGGCACGGCCCAGGACACCGTCCAGGTCGGCCGCAGCCGCTCCTCGACCGGCCGGTCGGCGAGCAGCGCCCGCTCGATGGGGCCGCTGTGGCGGACGGTGCGCCAGCGCCGGGTCTCGCCGCCGGCGCCGCCGGCCGAGTCCTCGATGACGGTGTACGCGCCCTCGTCGCGGCGGCGCAGCGTACGGGTGCCCTCCTCCGGGGTCTCCACGAGGATCTCGGCCAGCCCGGGCAGGGTGAGCAGCAGCGCGTCGTCGATGCCGGCCAGCAGCCGCTGCACCAGGTCCCCGGCGGCGGCGTCGCGCAGCGGGAGGACGACCACGGTGTCGTAGCCCTCGGGGGCGGTGCCCTCGGCGGGCAGCGGCAGCCGCAGCAGCGGGACGTGCCCGTCCCGGCGGCGCAGTTCGTCGCCGAGGCCGGGGCTGCCGTTGGCGGCGTCGCGGGCCAGTTCGCGGGCCTCGGCCAGGGACCACCGGACACCGCCGTGGCGGCCGAGTACGGCGGGCTCGTCGGAGACCGCGAGGACGGCCGCGAAGCCGACGCCGAAGCGGCCCACGGTGTCTCCCGAACCGGTGGACTCCCGCTTCGCGGAGGCACGCAGGGTGCTCAGCGACTCCACGCCCGTCGCGTCCAGCGGGGCACCGGTGTTGGCGACGGCCAGCACCGCGTGCCCGCCCTCGCCGGGGTGCAGGGTGAGCCGGAGCCGGCCGGGCACGCGGGCCCGGGCCGCGGCGTCGGCCGCGTTCTGCGCCAGCTCGACGACGAGCCGGTCGCGGTAGCCGCCGAGGGCCAGGTCCTCCTCGGCGTTGGCGTCCTCCCGGAAGCGGGCCGGGCCCGCGCCCCAGGCGTCGAGCACCCCGCGCCGCAGCCGGGCCGTGCCGAAGGGGTCCACGCCACCCTGGGCCGCCGTCACTCGCACGCTCACGCCGCTGCCTCCAAGCTGTCCTGCACTGCACTGCATTCACCGAATGCCGAGGCCATGAAGGTATCGCGTGCGGCCCCCGGCGGTCGGGGCGGCCGGGCCCGTGCCGGGGAACGACGGAGCCCCCGGCGACGCGAGGTCACCGGGGGCTCCGTACGGGTACCGGACGCGGGGTGCGGTCAGAGCTTCTCGATCACGTAGTCGATGCACGCGGTCAGCGCCTGCACGTCCGCCGGGTCGATCGCCGGGAACATCGCGATGCGCAGCTGGTTGCGGCCGAGCTTGCGGTACGGCTCGGTGTCCACGATGCCGTTGGCGCGCAGCACCTTGGCGACGGCGGCCGCGTCGATGTCGTCCGAGAAGTCGATCGTGCCGATGACGGCGGAGCGCTTGTCGGCGTCCGCGACGAACGGGGTGGCGTACTTCGACGCCTCGGCCCAGCCGTACAGGTTGCGGGCGCTGGCCGCCGTACGGCCGGTCGTGAACTCCAGGCCGCCCTGGCCGTTCATCCACTCCAGCTGCTGGTTCAGCAGGAAGAGGGTGGACAGCGCCGGGGTGTTGTACGTCTGGTTCTTCAGCGAGTTGTCGATCGCCGTCGGCAGGGAGAAGAACTCCGGGACGTGCCGGCCGGACGCGTGGACGCGCGCCGCGCGCTCCAGGGCCGCCGGGGAGAACGCCGCCAGCCACAGACCGCCGTCGGAGGCGAAGGACTTCTGCGGGGCGAAGTAGTAGACGTCGGACTCGGTGATGTCCACCGGCAGGCCGCCGGCACCCGAGGTCGCGTCCACCAGAACGAGTGACCCGGCGTCGGCGCCCGCGACGCGCTTGACCGGCGCGGCCACACCCGTCGAGGTCTCGTTGTGCGTGTACGCGTACACGTCGACGCCCGCTTCGGCCGCCGGCTCGGGGTGCGTGCCCGGCTCGGAGGAGATCACGGTCGGCTCGTCCAGCCACGGCGCGAGCTTCGCGGCCTTGGCGAACTTGGAGGAGAACTCGCCGAAGGTCAGGTGCTGGGACTTCTGCTCGATCAGCCCGTGCGTCGCGATGTCCCAGAAGGCGGTGGAGCCGCCGTTGCCCAGGATCACCTCGTAGCCCTCGGGGAGGGAGAAGAGGTCCCGCAGGCCCTGACGCACCGAGCCGACCAGGTTCTTGACCGGGGCCTGGCGGTGCGAGGTTCCGAGCAGGGAGGTACCGGTGGCGGCGAGGGCGTCCAGCGCCTCGGTCCGCACCTTGGAGGGGCCCGCGCCGAAGCGTCCGTCGGCGGGCTTGATGTCAGCGGGAATCTGGATCTCGGCCACCAGTGGAGCGTATCGGGTCCTGGTCCACGCCTTGGAGGCGCGTCCACCCGGTGAGACGAGTCCGTCCGGTGGGAGGGTGGGGCCGTGACGTCACCCGGGGAACTCGAACGGACATTGCGGGAGAACCTGCGCGGGGAGGTGGACTTCGGGGCCGCGGCGCGCGCCCTCGCGACGATGGACGCCTCGAACTACCGGCGCGTCCCGGCCGGCGTGGTCGCGCCGCGCGACGCCGAGGACGTCGCGGCCGCGCTGCGGATCTGCGCGGACGCCGGTGTACCGGTCGTCCCGCGCGGCGGCGGCACGTCGATCGCCGGGCAGGCCACGGGCGTCGGCGTGGTGCTGGACCTGACCCGGCACATGAACGCCCTCGTGTCGCTGGACCCGGACGCCCGTATGGCCGTGGTCCAGCCGGGCCTCGTGCTCGACCGGCTGCGCGACGCGGCGCGCCCGTACGGGCTGACCTTCGGCCCGGACCCCTCCACCCACTCCCGCTGCACGCTCGGCGGCATGATCGGCAACAACGCGTGCGGGGCCCATTCGGTGGCCTGGGGGACCACCGCGGACAACGTGGCGGAGCTGGCGGTCACGGCGTACGGAGGTTCCTCGTACCGGCTCGGCACGGGCTGGCCGGGAGCCCCGGCGGGCCTGCGCGAACTGGTGGCGCAGAACCTGGCGGTGCTGCGCACGGGCATGGCCGGGGGCGGGGGTTTCTCGCGGCGGATCTCCGGATACGGCGGGCTGGACGCGCTGCTGCCCGAGCGGGGCGTGCAGGTGGCCCGGGCGTTCTGCGGGAGCGAGGGCACGCTCGGGGTGGTGACCGAGGCGGTCGTACGCCTGGTGGAGGCGCCGCGCGCGCCGGCGCTCGCGGTCCTCGGGTACGCGGACGAGAGCGCGGCGGCGGACGCGGCGGCGGGGCTGCTCCGGTTCGGGCCGCTGACGGTGGAGGGCATGGCGGCCGACCTGGTCCGCGGCGCGGCCGGGCTCCCGCGCGGGGCGGCCTGGCTGTTCGTCGAGATGCGGGACGAGGGCGCCGCCCGGTCCCTCGTACGGGCCGCCGACGCGGTGGACTCGGCGGTGGTCACGGACCCGGCGGGGCAGCGGGCGCTGTGGCGGATCCGGGAGGACGCGGCGGGTACGGCGACGCGGATGCCCGGGGGCACCTCCCGGACGGAGTCCGGGGGAGGGAGCATGGCCTGGCCGGGGTGGGAGGACTGCGCGGTGCCGCCGGCCCGGCTGGGCGCGTACCTGCGGGAGTTCCGCGCCCTGCTGGCGGCGCACGGGCTGCGCGGGACCCCGTACGGGCACTTCGGCGAGGGCTGCGTCCACGTACGGATCGACTTCGACCTGGCATCGGAGGCGGGGATCGCCCGCTTCAGGGCGTTCTCCTCGGACCTGGCGGACCTGGTGGTCTCCCACGGCGGCTCGCTCTCCGGGGAGCACGGGGACGGGCAGGCGCGGGCCGAGCTCCTGCCGAGGATGTACGGGGAGGAGGTCGTCCGGCTCTTCGGCGCGTACAAGGACGTGTGGGACCCGGCGGGCGGCATGAACCCGGACATCCTGGTCCGCCCGGCCCGTCTGGACGAGAACCTGCGCTTCGCGGTCCTGCCGGGTGGGGGCCTGTCGGATGGGGTGGGCCGCTGCGTGGGCGTGGCGAAATGCCGCTCGACGGACGTGCCCGGGCCAGGGGTGATGTGCCCGTCGTTCCGGGTGACGGGGCAGGAGCAGCACTCCACACGGGGCAGGGCGCGTCTGCTGCACGAGATGCTGGCGGGGGAGATCGTGACCGACGGCTGGCGCTCGACGGAGGTCGCCGAGGCGCTCGACCTCTGCCTGGCCTGCAAGGGCTGCCGCAGCGACTGCCCGGTGGGCGTGGACATGGCCGCGTACAAGGCGGAGTTCCTGCACCACCACTGGGCGGGCCGCATCCGCCCGCTGTCCCACTACACCCTGGGCGGCCTGCCGGCCTGGCTCCGCCTGATCGCAGCCCTCCGCGCCGCGGCCCCCGCGAACGCGGTGGCCCGGCACTTCCGCCTGCCGGGCCTGACGCCGCAGCGCACCCTCCCCCCACTGGCCCGCGAGCCGTTCACCCGCTGGTGGCACCGCGCGGGCCGCGACGCGCAGCCCTTCGGCCGTTCTGCCGGGCTCGCCCCCGGCAGCCCGGGTCCGGCGCCCTCGGGGGCCCTGCCCGTGAACCCCCGCGCCTCGAACGCCGACGGGGCTGGATCGCCCGGTGCACTTGAGGAACGGGGTCCGGAGCGGGGCCCCGCCCGCGGCGAAGCCGCTGGTCGATGCTGCGGGAAGGGGCGGGGCGGGGAAGGATGCCGCCCCCAGGGCCCCGACCGGCCCCGCGTCACGCTCTGGCCCGACACGTTCACCGAGTACCTGTCCCCGCAGACCGGCCAGGCGGCCGTCCGCGTCCTCCAAGCCGCCGGCCTCGCCGTGGATCTCCCCCCGGCGGGAGTCTGCTGCGGCCTGACCTACATCTCCACCGGCCGCCTCGACCGCGCCCGCAAAGTCCTCCGCCGCACTCTCGACGCCGTGGGCGACGCACACGTGCATGAGCCCGTCCTCGTCCTCGAACCCAGCTGCGCCGCAGCCCTGCGCACCGACCTCCCCGCCCTCCTCCCCGACGACCCCCGCGCGGAGCACCTCGCCCGCGCCGTCCGGACCTTCGCGGAGACCCTCGAGGAGTACGCCCCCCACTGGCAGCCGCCCCGCCTCGACCGCCCGGCCGTCGGCCAGACCCACTGCCACCAGCACGCCGTCCTCGGCGACTCCGCCGACCGCCGGCTGCGCGAGCGGGCCGGGCTGAGCGGCGAGCTCAGCGGCGGCTGCTGCGGCCTCGCCGGGAACTTCGGCTTCGAACCGGGCCACCACGAGGTCTCCGTCGCCTGCGCGGAGGAACAACTGCTCCCCGCCCTGCGCGCAGCCCCGCCCGGCGCCGCGATCCTGGCGGACGGGTTCTCGTGCCGTACCCAGATCGCCCAGCTCTCCGACGGCGGGACCCGGGCGGCCCGCCACCTGGCGGAGCTGCTGGCGGAGGGCCTGTAAGGCAACGCAAGCCCCGATGGCCCTTACGTACCCCTTAGTCTGGATGAATGCCCGCACCCTCCCCCAAATCCGCCCCCGCCCCCACCCCGGTGGCCGTCGGCACCGCGGCTCCGGCCCTCCCGCCGGCCGCCGGCCCGTCGCGCTTCGGCCCGGTCGCCCTGGTGATCGCGGCGGGGGTCTCGGTGCAGTTCGGCGCCGCGCTCGCGGTCATGATCATGCCGCGGGCGGGCGCCGCGGGCGTGGTCACGCTGCGGCTGGCGGCCGCCGCGCTGGTGCTGCTGGCCCTGTGCCGCCCGAAGGTACGCGGGTACTCGCGTGGGGACTGGGTCACCGTCGTCGCCTTCGGCGTCGCGATGGCCGGCATGAACGGGCTCTTCTACCAGTCCATCGACCGGATCCCGCTCGGCCCGGCCGTCACCCTCGAGGTGCTCGGCCCGCTCGTCCTCTCGGTCGTCGTCTCGCGCCGCCTGGTGAACCTGCTGTGGGCAGGCCTGGCCCTGACCGGTGTCGCCCTGCTGGCCACCCACGGCGGCGGCAGCGGCTTCGGCGGCCTCGACCTCCCGGGCGCCGCCTTCGCACTCGGAGCGGGCGCGATGTGGGCGGCGTACATCGTGTTCAGCGCGCGTACGGGCCGCCGCTTCCCGCAGGCGGACGGGCTGGCCCTCGCCATGGCGGTGGCGGCGGTGCTGTCCCTCCCGCTGGGCGTCGTCGAAGCGGGCTCCGACCTCCTGGTCCCGGGCACCCTGGCCCTCGGGGTCGGTGTCGCCGTCCTGTCCTCCGTCCTGCCGTACACCCTGGAGCTCCTGGCGCTGCGCCGCCTGCCCGCACCGACGTTCGCGGTCCTGATGAGCCTGGAGCCGGCGATCGCGGCCACGGCCGGGTTCCTGCTCCTGAACCAGGCGATGTCGGCGCTGGACGCACTGGCGATCGCGCTGGTCATCGCGGCGAGCATGGGCGCGGTCCGCTCCCAGAGCCGCAAGGCGGTCGCCTGATGCCGGGCACGGACGAGGTCGATGCGTACCTGGCCGGGGCCCCGGAGGCCCGCCGCGAGGCCCTGACGCGGCTGCGCGAGCTGTGCCTGGCGGAGCTGACGGGCTTCGAGGAGGTCATGGCGTACGGCATGCCGGCGTACGTACGGGCCGGGGCGGAGGCGGGGGAGATCGCCTGGGCGAACCAGAAGCAGTACATCTCCTTCTACCTGATGCGGACGGACGTCCGGGACGCCTTCGCGGACCGCCTGTCCGGACACGACATGGGCAAGGCCTGCCTCCGCTTCCGCCGCCCGTCGGCGGTGGACTTCACGCTGCTCCGCGACCTCCTCCGCGCCACGGCAGCGGCCGGCCCGGGCCCCGTCTGCACCTGACGGGCGGGCCGGCCGGCGGCGAGCCCGCCCCGCCCCCTCAGGTGACGGGGCCGGATCCGTCATGTGCTCCGTCTCCGTCTCCGTCCCCGTACCGGGCCGACATCGCCCCCAGCGCGTCCCGGATCCGGGCCCGCAGGGGCGATGGGGAAAGGACCTCCGCGTCGGGGCCCAGGGCCAGGAACTGCGCCTGCGCCTGCTCTTCCGACTCGATCGGCAGGACCGCCCGGGTCCAGCCCGCCACCTCCGGGTCCGGGGCGCCCCCGGCGGCCAGCGCCCGCGCCTGGGCGCCCGTCAGCCGCGCGGCGCCCCGCGGGGAGAGCCGTACCACCGCCTCTTCGGGATGGAGCCGCGCATGGAACTCCTCCTGGGTCCTGCGCCAGTGCGCCGCCAGCTCGAAGCCCTCCGGCAGCAGGCACTCCTCGGTCGTCTCGCGGACCGACAGGATCTGGTCCACCCGGTACGTCCGCGGCCCCGCCGAGCCCGTCGCCCCGGCCCGCCCGGAGGGCTCCGCCGGGGCGGCCACCAGGTACCAGCGGCCCGCCTTCAGCACCAGCCCGTACGGCTCGAGCCGCCGGTCCACCTCCTGCGGATCCTTCCACCGCCGGTAGCGGACCTCGATCACCCGCCCCCGCCACACCGCGTCCGCGACCTGTGCCAGGTACGGGGTCTCCTCGTGCTCCGCGTACCACCCCGGCGCATCCAGGTGGAACCGCAGCCGCATCCGGTCGGCCTGCTCCCCCAGCTCCGCCGGCAGGGCCGCCCGAAGCTTCAGCTGGGCCGCCGACAGGGCCGGGCCGAGGCCGAGTTCCGCCGCCGGACCCGGCATCCCGGTCAGGAACAGCGCCTCCGCCTCGCCCGTGCTCAGCCCGGTCAGCCGGGTCCGGTAGCCGGCGAGCAGCTGGTAGCCGCCGCTGTGCCCGGCGTCCCCGTACAGCGGGACGCCCGCCGCGGCCAGCGCCTCCGCGTCGCGGTAGACCGTACGTACGGACACCTCGAGCTCCTGCGCGAGCTCGGCGGCGGTCATCCGGCCCCGGGTCTGGAGCAGCAGCAGGATCGACAGCAATCGGCTGGACTTCACTGACACAGGATGTCAGTGGGATCCTCCTACGGTGCGCTGCATGAACGACTTCGACTTTCTCCTCGGCACCTGGGACGTCACCAACCGCCGGCGCACCGACTTCCTCGACCCGGACAGCGACTGGGAGGAGTTCCCGGCCCTGTCCAAGGCCTCCCGCCACTTCGACGGCGCCGCGAGCTTCGACGAGATCGAGTTCCCGACGAAGGGCTTCGCCGGCCTGACCCTGCGCCTGTACGACCCGGAGCGCGGGCAGTGGTCGCTGTACTGGGCGAGCCGCCGCACCGGCACCCTCTTCCCGCCGGTCACCGGCCGGTTCACGGACGGCACCGGCGTCTTCGAGGGCGAGGACACCCACGCCGGAAAGGCCGTCCGGGCGCGGTTCGTGTGGAAGGACGTCCGGGCCGACTCCGCCCGCTGGGAGCAGTACTTCTCCCTCGACGAGGGCGCGACCTGGCTCCTCAACTGGACGATGGACCTGACGCGCCGCACCGCGCAGTCCTCCTGAGCCCGTCGGGTCCCGGACTGCGCCCGCCCCGCCGGCCACGGGGGTGCCTGGTGGCGCGGGCGCAGTCCTCATCCGGCCGTCATCCCAGCGGCAGGTCCAGGTACGACGGCGTGGCCTCCGGGGAGGTGAAGGCCAGCGTCGCGCGCGGCAGGTTGGCGTCCCCGTAGAACGGGTCGCGGGCGTCGATCACCAGCATCAGCCGGTGCCCGCGCGGGACGTCGTACGCCGTCGCCTGCAGCTCGATGTCGGCGCTGACCAGGCTGTCCGGCGGCGAGTCGAGGTCGGAGTACGGGGCGTGCGTGACGATGTGCGCCGTCCCGTCGGGCGCCACGGCGAGCAGGTAGGCGACGAACGACGACTTGGAGTTCGCGGCCCGGTACGTGACGCGCAGGCGGGGCGTGCCGCGCAGCCGGGTCGTCTCCGCCTCCGGGTCCGCCGCCCACACCGCGGCGACGGTGCGGTCGATGTCGCCGGTCCGGTACGCCTTCGGACGACCCGCGATCTCGTCGTACCCCGACCGTACGATCTCGTCGGCGACGGTCGCCGGGGTGTCCACCCCGCACAGGACGCCCGCGCTCCAGCCGGCCTCGGGCCGCTCGGCGAGCTCCCCGCCGCTCACCAGGTGCAGCCGGCGCACCTCTTCGGTGACGGAATGCCAGGTGGGGCGGGGTTCCAGGGCCTGGCCCCACATGACCTCGCTGAGTATCTGGCCCTCGTCGGCGATCCCGTTGTCGATCCCCTTGAGGTGCTGGTCGAACCAGCGGTGGGCGTTCGTCCAGATCCGGTTGGGCAGGCCGATCATGCCCGTCATCTCGGGCCCCGAGTGGTCGCCGATGGAGAGGTCGAGGCGCTTGGGGCCGGTGAGCTCGTTGAACATCTTCAGGGTCTGGTTGCCGGGGAAGAGCGTCTCGTGCCAGGCGTGCGAGAAGTACACCGGGACCTGGCGGCGGTTGAGCTCCTTGATGTGGCCGAACGGCGAACGCGGCTCGGCCCAGCGCAGGGTGCCCTGGATGTCGCGGTTGGCGAGGACGTTCTCGAACGCGCTCTGCGTCTGCGGGCTCAGCCGGGCCTTGGACGCGGCCTTGAGCAGCGCCTCGACGGCAGCCACGTGCCGGGTCCGGTTCTCGTAGAAGGCCTCGCCGAGGTCGCCCCAGGTGCTGAGCGCCACCACCGCGTCGACGCGGGTGTCGTGCGCGGCGACGAGCTGGCTGATGCCCGAGCCGTACGAGTCCCCCAGGAAGCCGATCCTCGTGACCGGGCCCGCGGTGCGCTCGATGAGGTGGTCCAGGGCCCGGCTGCCGTCGGCGACGTCGAGCGGGCCGGCCACGTCGACCTGGCCTTCGGAGCCGGCGAAGCCGCGGGTGCTGTAGGCGAGGACGTTGTAGCCGCGCGCCGCGAAGACGCTGGCCTGGACGGCGTACGGGAGCCAGCCGTGGTTCGTCCACGGCGAGGGCATCACGATCACCGGCCGCGGCTGGACCCCGTTGTGCCGCCACAGCGCGGCGTCGAGCAGGTCCCCGTCGGCGCCGGCGACCTTGGCACGGCTGAAGACGGCGACGGAGCGGGTGTCGGCGACCTCGGCGGCGCGGGCGGGGGCGAGGCCGGTGACGTCACCCGTCTCGAGGGCGGTGACGAAGGCGGTGAGGGTGGTCGCGTCGAGTTCGGGATAGAGGGAGAAAGCGGCTGGAATCACGTCGGTTCATCCTCTTCGTCGAGTGAATTCTTCGCGGGGCGGGGGACGAAGCGTTCAGTATCGATGCGACATCCGGTGATCTTTCGGGGCTTTCCGACGTACGGCCTGAATCGCCCCCTCCGGGCTCGCGGCGGCCGGGGCCCCGGACCTGCCCGGGGTCGGTGTCGACTGCGAAATCCGCGGTGGCCCGGGCCAGTTGGGGGCGATGGCGCGAAGGCGGCGCCCGGTGGCCAAATCATGCAAGCATGCTTGATTGTTTTGCTGACGGCTGCCAGTCTTCCCCTCGCGCCGAAAGGGGAGCCCGCCGTGCTCGATCCGTCAGCTGTTGCCGTCTTCGCCGATCTGCGCGAGGAAGGCCTCGAACTCGAAACCCTGGTGCGGGACCTGTCCGACGCCGCATGGGCCGGGCCCACCCCCGCGCCCGGCTGGACCGTCGCCCACCAGATCGCCCACCTGCACTGGACCGACCGTGCCGCGCTGGTCTCCCTCACCGACCCGGAAGGCTTCGCCCTCATGGTCGAGGAGGCGGTGAAGGCCCCCGACTCCTTCGTGGACGAGGGCGCGGCCCAGGGCGCCGCGCTGCCGCCCGCCGAGCTGCTGGACCGCTGGCGGGCCGGGCGCGCCGCCCTCGACGCGGCGCTGGCCGCGGCCTCGCCCGAAGCCAAGTTCCCCTGGTACGGGCCGCCGATGAAGGCAGCCTCCATGGCGAGCGCCCGCCTGATGGAGACCTGGGCGCACGGCCAGGACGTCGCGGACGCCCTCGGAGTACGCCGGACCCCGACCGCGCGGCTGCGGCACGTGGCCCGGATCGGCGTACGGGCCCGCGACTACGCGTTCGCCGTGCGGGGACTGCCCGCGCCCGCCGGGGAGTTCAGGGTGGAGCTCGTACCCCCGGACGGCGGTGAGCCCTGGGCCTACGGCCCGCCGGACGCGGCCGAGCGGATCACCGGCCCGGCCCTCGACTTCTGCCTGCTGGTGACCCAGCGGGCCCACCGTGCGGACCTGGCCGTGACCGCGACCGGCCCCGACGCCGACCGCTGGCTGGACATCGCCCAGGCCTTCGCGGGCCCGGCGGGCCCCGGCCGCGCCCCGGGGGCCACGCGATGACCGGCCGGCGGCCGCTGCGCATCGGCAATGCCTCCGGGTTCTACGGGGACCGCTTCAGCGCGTTCGAGGAGATGCTGACCGGTGGGCCGCTGGACGTGCTGACCGGCGACTACCTCGCCGAGCTGACCATGCTGATCCTCGGCCGCGACCGGCTGAAGACCCCGGACCTCGGCTACGCCAAGACCTTCCTGCGCCAGCTGGAGGAGGGCCTCGGCCTCGCGCACGAGCGGGGCGTACGGATCGTCGCCAACGCGGGCGGCCTCAACCCGGCGGGACTGGCCGGCGCGATCCGCGCGCTCGCCGCCAAGGTCGGGGTCCCGGTGTCGGTCGCCCATGTCGAGGGCGACGACCTGATGCCGTTCGCGGAGGGCGCGCTGACCGCGAACGCCTACCTCGGCGGCGCGGGCATCGCGGCCTGCCTGCGGGCGGGCGCGGACGTGGTCGTCACGGGCCGGGTCACCGATGCGGCCCTGGTCAGCGGGCCGGCGGCCTGGTGGTTCGACTGGGCGCCGGACGACTACGACCGGCTGGCGGGGGCGGTGGTGGCGGGCCATGTCCTGGAGTGCGGAACCCAGGCCACCGGCGGCAACTACGCCTTCTTCACGGCGCACGACGTCCGCCGGCCCGGGTTCCCGCTGGCGGAGATCTCCGAGGACGGCTCGTCGGTGATCACGAAGCACCCGGGCACGGGCGGCGTCGTCTCGACGGGCACGGTCACGGCCCAACTCCTGTACGAGACCCAGGGCCCCCGCTACCTCGGCCCGGACGTCACGGCCCGCCTGGACACGGTCCGCCTGTCGCAGGTGGGTGCGGACCGGGTGGCGATCACGGGAGTCGTGGGCGAGGCCCCGCCACCCACCCTCAAGGTGGGCGTGACCGGCATCGGCGGCTGGCGCAACGAGGTGGTCTTCGTCCTGACCGGGCTGGACATCGAGGCGAAGGCGGCGCTGGTGCGGGCGCAGTTGGCCGGTGCGCTGTCCCAGGTGGCCACGGCCGACTGGACCTTGGCCCGTACGGACCACGAGGACGCCGAGACGGAGGAGACGGCCAGCGCACTTCTCCGCCTGGTGGTGCGGGACCCTTCAGCGGACCGGGTGGGCCGCGTGCTGACCTCGGAGGCCATCGAACTGGCCCTGGCCAGCTATCCGGGCTTCCACGTCACGACACCGCCGGGCCCGGCCCAGCCGTACGGCGTCTTCACGGCGTCGACGATCCCGGCAAGCTCGGTCCCCCACGTGGCCGTCCTCCCCGACGGCACCCGCCACCCGGCCCCCCGCATCCCGGACGTGCCGCCGGGCACCGCCGGGCCCGGCGCGGAGCCCCGGGACGGGGGTCCGGCGGGCGGAGCCCCCGGAGGGGGCCGGGGCGGAGTCATGCCCGCGGCGAAGCCGCTGATCGGTGCTGCGGGAAGGGACGGGATGGGGGAGAGCCCCGCAGGGCCCATGACGCGCGCCCCCCTCGGCAGAGTGATCGGCGCCCGCAGCGGCGACAAGGGAGGCGACGCCAACATCGGGGTGTGGGCGGAATCCGACGAGGCCTGGGACTGGCTCCACCGCACCCTCACCGTCGAGACCCTCCAGACCCTGCTCCCCGAGACCGCAGGTCTCCCCGTCACCCGCCACCCCCTCCCCAACCTCCGCGCCCTGAACTTCACCATCCCCGGCATCCTCGGCGCCGGCGTCGCCTCCGCCCACCGCTTCGACCCCCAGGCCAAGGCCCTCGGCGAATGGCTGCGCGCCCGTCACCTCGACATCCCCACCCACCTGCTGCCCGCCCCGGAGGGGACCGGCCCATGACCCGACTCACCACCACCGTCGACCCCCACGCCCCCGAGTTCGCCGCCGCCCGCGCCGCCGCACGGGAACGCCTCGCCGAGGTCGACGCCGAGCACGCCAAGGCCCTCCTCGGCGGCGGCGAGAAGTACACGGCCCGCCACAAGGACCGCGGCAAGCTCCTCGCCCGCGAGCGCATCGAGCTGCTCCTCGACCCGGACACGCCCTTCCTGGAGCTGTCCCCGCTCGCCGGCTGGGGCAGCGACTACCCCGTCGGCGCCTCCATCGTCACCGGCATCGGCACGGTCGAGGGCGTCGAATGCCTGGTCACCGCCAACGACCCCACCGTCCGCGGCGGCGCCTCCAACCCCTGGACGCTCAAGAAGGCCCTCCGGGCCAACGAGATCGCCCGCCAGAACCGACTCCCCTGCATCAGCCTCGTCGAGTCCGGCGGCGCCGACCTCCCCTCCCAGAAGGAGATCTTCATCCCGGGCGGCGCCATCTTCCGCGACCTGACCCGGCTCTCGGCCGCCGGCATCCCCACCGTCGCCGTCGTCTTCGGCAACTCCACCGCCGGAGGCGCGTACATCCCGGGGATGTCCGACCACACCATCATGATCAAGGACCGGTCCAAGGTGTTCCTCGGCGGTCCGCCGCTCGTCAAGATGGCCACCGGCGAGGAGAGCGACGACGAGTCCCTCGGCGGAGCCGACATGCACGCCCGCACCTCCGGCCTCGCCGACCACTACGCCCTCGACGAGCACGACGCCATCCGCCAGGCCCGCCGCGTCGTCGCCCGCCTGAACCACCGCAAGCCCCACCCCGATCCACAGCCCGCCGAGGAGCCCAAGTACGACCCCGAGGAACTCCTCGGCATCGTCCCGGCCGACCTGAAGACCCCCTTCGACCCCCGCGAGGTCATCGCCCGCATCGTCGACGCCTCCGACTTCGACGAGTTCAAGCCCCTCTACGGCACCAGCCTGGTCACCGGCTGGGCCACCCTCCACGGCCACCCGGTCGGCATCCTCGCCAACGCCCAGGGCGTGCTGTTCAGCGCCGAGTCGCAGAAGGCCGCCCAGTTCATCCAGCTCGCCAACCAGCGCGACATCCCGCTCCTCTTCCTCCACAACACCACCGGTTACATGGTCGGCAAGGAGTACGAGCAGGGCGGCATCGTCAAACACGGCTCGATGATGATCAACGCGGTCTCCAACTCCCGCGTCCCGCACCTCTCCGTCCTCATCGGCGCCAGCTACGGAGCCGGCCACTACGGCATGTGCGGCCGCGCCTTCGAGCCGCGGTTCCTCTTCGCCTGGCCCAGCGCCAAGTCCGCCGTCATGGGCCCCCAGCAGCTCGCCGGCGTGCTGTCCATCGTGGCCCGCCAGTCCGCCGCCGCGAAGGGACAGCCGTACGACGAGGAGGCCGACGCCGGGATGCGCGCCTTCGTGGAGGCGCAGATCGAGTCCGAGTCCCTGCCAATGTTCCTGTCCGGGCGGCTGTACGACGACGGGGTCATCGACCCGCGCGACACCCGTACCGTCCTCGGCCTGTGCCTGTCGGCCGTCCACAACGCCCCCGTCGAGGGCGCCCGCGGCGGCTTCGGCGTC
The DNA here is from genome assembly GCF_000717655.1 of Streptomyces katrae. Lineage (GTDB taxonomy): Bacteria > Actinomycetota > Actinomycetes > Streptomycetales > Streptomycetaceae > Streptomyces > Streptomyces katrae_B. The sequence goes on along the minus strand of NZ_JNZY01000019.1, from coordinate 47,958 downwards.
TTCCGGATGTGAGCCCGCACATGACCCAGCAGCCCCTGACCTCCCTCCTGGTCGCCAACCGCGGCGAGATCGCGGTCCGCGTCTTCCGCACCGCCCGCGCCCTCGGCCTCGCCACCGTCGCCGTCCACTCCGACCCCGACGCCGAAGCCCTGCACGTACGGGAGGCCGACACGGCCGTGCGCCTCCCCGGCGCCGCCCCCGCCGACACCTACCTGCGCGGCGACCTGGTCATCAAGGCCGCCCTCGCCGCCGGCGCGGACGCCGTCCACCCCGGCTACGGGTTCCTCTCCGAGAACGCCGGCTTCGCCCGCGAGGTCGTCGCGGCCGGACTCACCTGGATCGGCCCGCCACCCGAGGCCATCGAGGCCATGGCCTCCAAGACCCGGGCCAAGGAGCTGATGCGCGCCGCCGGGGTCCCGCTCCTGGACCCCGTCGACCCGGCGGACGCCACCGCCGCCGACCTGCCCCTCCTGCTCAAGGCCGCCGCGGGCGGCGGCGGCCGCGGCATGCGCGTCGTACGCGACCTCGACACCCTCAAGGAGGAGCTGGAGGCCGCCTCCGCCGAGGCCCGCTCCGCCTTCGGCGACGGCGAGGTCTTCGCCGAGCCCTACGTCGAACGCGGCCGTCACGTCGAGGTCCAGATCCTCGCCGACTCCCACGGCACCGTCTGGGCCCTCGGCACCCGCGACTGCTCCCTCCAGCGGCGCCACCAGAAGGTCATCGAGGAGGCCCCGGCCCCGGCCCTGCCCGAGGTGCTGCGCACCACCCTCCACGAGGCCGCCGTGGCCGCCGCCCGCGCGGTCTCCTACCAGGGTGCGGGCACGGTCGAGTTCCTCGTCACCGCCGACGGACGCCCCTACTTCCTGGAGATGAACACCCGCCTCCAGGTGGAACACCCCGTCACCGAGGCCGTCTTCGGCCTCGACCTCGTCGCCCTGCAGCTGCGCATCGCCGAGGGCGCCGCCCTGCCGCTGACGCCTCCGGAGCCCGCCGGCCACGCCGTCGAGGCCCGTCTGTACGCCGAGGACCCCGCCCGGGGCTGGCGCCCCCAGACCGGAGTCCTGCACACCCTCGCCGTCCCCGGTGAGGTCCGCGTCGACACCGGCTTCGCCGACGGGGACACCGTCGGCGTCCACTACGACCCGATGCTCGCCAAGGTCGTCGCCCACGCCCCCACCCGGGCCGAGGCCGTCCGCGCTCTCGCCCATGCCCTCGCCGGAGCCCGCATCCACGGGCTCACCACCAACCGCGAGCTCCTCGTACGCTCCCTGCTGCACCCGGAGTTCGCCGCGGCACGGCTCGACACCGGGTTCTACGAGCGCCACCTCGGAGCCCTCACCGAAGGCAGCCCGGACGCCACCCTGGCCGCGGTCGCAGCCGCCCTCGCGGCCGCCGCACCGGCCCCGGACGCCCCGCTCGCCGCCCGCGTCGGAGGCTGGCGCAACCTCCGCTCCCAGCCGCAGATCCGCCGCTACAGCGCGGCCGGCACCGCGTACGAGGTCCGCTACCGGCCCACCCGCAGCGGGCCCCCGGAGCTCCTCGACCATCCCGGTGTTCGAGTCCTGGCCGCAGAGCCCGACCGCGTCACCCTCGAAGTCGAGGGCGTCCGCCGGATGTTCCACGTGAAACACAAATCGAACACCGGGGGTGCCGGAGCCGGACCCGAAGCCGCCGAGACCTACGTCGACTCTCCCCCTGCCTTCGGCGGGGGGACCCCCACGCTGGGCGCGCACACCCTCACGCCCGTCCCCCGGTTCGCCGATCCCCAGGACCGCACCGAACCCGGCTCCCTGCTCGCCCCCATGCCCGGCACCGTCGTCCGCGTCGCCGAAGGCCTCGCCCCCGGCGCCGCCGTCACGGCCGGGCAGCCCCTGCTCTGGCTGGAGGCCATGAAGATGGAGCACCGCATCGTCTCGCCCGCCTCCGGCACGCTCACCGCGCTCCACGCCACCCTCGGCCACACGGTCGAGTTCGGCGCCCTGCTCGCCGTAGTCCAGGAGGAAACGCCAGCATGAGCCCTGCCGCCAGCGCCGTCGTCGAGACCGAAGAACACCAGGCCCTGCGCACTGCCGTCGCCGCCCTCGGGCAGCGCTACGGACGCGAGTACCTCGCCCGCGTCGCCCGCGAGGGCGGCCACCCCGACGAGCTGTGGGCCGACGCCGCCAAGCTCGGTTACCTCGGGGTCAACCTCCCCGAGGAGTACGGCGGCGGAGGCGGCGGCATCGCCGAACTCTCCATCGTCCTCGAGGAGCTGGGGGCAGCAGGCTGCCCCCTGCTGATGATGGTCGTCTCGCCCGCCATCTGCGGCACGGTCATCTCCCGCTTCGGCACCGACGCCCAGAAGCAGGCCTGGCTCCCCGGCCTCGCCGACGGCAGCCGCACCATGGCCTTCGGCATCACCGAACCCGACGCCGGCTCCAACTCCCACCGCATCACCACCACGGCCCGCCGCGACGGCGAGGAGTGGGTGCTGACCGGGCGCAAGGTCTTCATCTCCGGGGTGGACATCGCCGACGCCACCCTCATCGTGGGACGCACCGAGGACGCACGCACCGGGAGCCTCAAGCCCTGCCTGTTCATCGTGCCGCGCGACGCCCCCGGCTTCTCCCGCTCCGTCATCGACATGGAACTCCAGGCGGCGGAGAAGCAGTTCGAACTCGTCCTGGACGAGGTACGGCTGCCCGCCGACGCCCTCGTCGGCGACGAGGACGCGGGCCTGCTCCAGCTCTTCGCCGGCCTCAACCCCGAGCGCATCATGACCGCCGCCTTCGCCATCGGCATGGGCCGCCACGCCCTCGCCAAGGCCGTCGACTACGCGAAGACCCGCCAGGTCTGGAAGGAGGCGATCGGCGCCCACCAGGCCATCGCCCACCCCCTCGCCGCAGCCCACATCGACCTCGAACTCGCCCGCCTGATGATGCAGAAGGCCGCCCACCTCTACGACGCGGGCGACGACATGGCCGCCGGTGAAGCCGCGAACATGGCCAAGTACGCTGCCGCCGAGGCCTGCGTGAAGGCGGTGGACCAGTCCGTCCACACCCTGGGCGGCAACGGCCTCACCCGCGAGTACGGACTGGCCTCCCTCATCACCGCCTCGCGGGTGTCCCGCATCGCCCCCGTCAGCCGCGAGATGATCCTCAACTTCGTCTCGCACCAGACCCTGGGCCTGCCCAAGTCGTACTGAGGGGTCTCCGGCGTCCCGGCCGGGCCGGCGGTCCGGCCGGGACGCCGACGGGCCGCCGTCCGCCCCACGATCCGCACAACCTCCGGAGGACATGGCATGACCCGCCCAGTCGGCGCCGCGCGAGCGCGCGGCGTCACCACCCTCACGCTCGACTCCCCGGCCAACCGCAACGCACTCTCCGCGGACCTCGTCGGCGAGCTGCGGGGAGCCCTCGCCGACGCGGCGGCGGACCCGGAGGCACGGGCCGTCGTCCTCACCCACACCGGCGGCACCTTCTGCGCCGGCGCCGACCTGAAGTCCCCGTGCGACCCGGCCGACTTCCTCGCCCTGCTCCGCGAGATCGCCGAACTCCCCAAGCCGGTCGTCGCCCGCGTCACCGGCCACGTCCGGGCGGGCGGCCTCGGCCTCCTCGGCGTCTGCGACATCGCCGCCGCCGGCCCCGCCTCCACGTACGCCTTCACCGAGACCCACCTGGGCGTGGTCCCGGCCCTGATCTCCGCGCCGCTGCTGCCGCGCCTGGACCCGCGCGCCGCCGCCCGGTACTTCCTGACCGCCGAGGCCTTCGACGCCGCCGAGGCCGTCCGGATCGGCCTGCTCACCCTGCACGGCGACGACGTGGACCAAGTCCTCGACCCCGTCCTCACCGGCCTGCGCAAAGCCGGCCCGCAGGCCCTCGCCGCCACCAAGGAACTGCTCACCGCCCCGGTGCGGGCCGTCCTCGCCCAGGACGGCGCCGCGCTCACCGAGCTGTCCGCACACCACTTCGGCTCCGCCGAGGCCCAAGAGGGCATCAGCGCCCGCTTCGCACGCCGGGACCCGTCATGGGCCCTGTGACCGACGCCGGCCCCGCGCAGGACGCCCAGCCCGGCCCCAAGCAGGCCCGCAGCCGCGTCACCCGGCGCCACCTCCTGGAAGCGGCCGTCTCCTGCCTCGCCGAACAGGGCTGGGCCGGCTCCACCGTCGCCGTCGTCGCCGAACGCGCCGGTGTCTCCAGAGGGGCGGCCCAGTACCACTTCCCGACGCGCGAGGACCTGTTCACCGCCGCCGTCGCCTACGTCGCCGAGGAACGCTCCGCCGCCCTGCTCGACCTCTTCCACGCCGGACCCGCCGCCCGCCCCGCCGTGGTCGAAGCCCTCGTCGACCTCTACACCGGAGCCCTCTTCCGAGCCGCCCTCCAGCTGTGGGTCGCCGCCTCCAACGAGGAGCAGCTGCGCCCCCAGGTCACGGAACTGGAGGCCCGCGTGGGCCGCGAGACCCACCGCATCGCCGTGGAGCTCCTCGGCGCGGACGAGTCCGTCCCCGGCGTACGCGAGACCGTGCAGGGCCTCCTCGACATGGCCCGCGGCCTCGGCCTGGCCAACGTCCTCACCGACGACACGGCCCGCCGCGCCCGCGTGGTCGCCCAGTGGTCCCGGATCCTGGACGACACCCTCGGCTGAGGAACGCCGAGGGCGCCGCCCCCGTACTCACGGGAGGCGGCGCCCTGACCGGCGACCGGCGTACGAAAGAGGGACTCAGGCCGTCGCGGCGATGTCGTCGTACCCTTCGATCTCGCGGGGGTTGCGCTGACCCGGGCCGATGTAGCGCGCCGACGGGCGCACCAGGCGGCCCGTGCGCTTCTGCTCCAGGATGTGCGCCGACCAGCCCGCGGTACGGGCGCAGGTGAACATCGAGGTGAACATGTGCGCCGGGACCTCCGCGAAGTCCAGCATGATCGCGGCCCAGAACTCCACGTTCGTCGCGAGCACCCGGTCGGGGCGGCGCGCGTGCAGCTCCTCCAGCGCGGCCTTCTCCAGCGCGGCGGCCACCTCGTAGCGCGGCGCGTCCAGCTCCTTGGCGGTACGCCGCAGCACACGGGCGCGCGGGTCCTCGGCCCGGTACACGCGGTGCCCGAATCCCATCAGCCGCTCGCCCTTGTCCAGGGCCTTCTTGACGTACGCCACGGCGTCGCCGCTGCGCTCGATCTCCTCGATCATGCCGAGGACGCGGGACGGCGCACCGCCGTGCAGCGGCCCGGACATGGCGCCGACGGCACCCGAGAGGGCGGCGGCGACGTCCGCACCGGTCGAAGCGATCACCCGCGCGGTGAACGTCGACGCGTTCATCCCGTGCTCGGCGGCCGAGGTCCAGTACGCGTCGACGGCCTTGACGTGCTTCGGGTCCGGCTCACCCCGCCAGCGGATCATGAACCGCTCGACCACGGACTCGGCCTTGTCGATCTCGCTCTGCGGCACCATCGGCCGGCCCTGCCCGCGCGCGGACTGGGCGACGTACGACAGCGCCATCACGGCGGCGCGCGCGAGGTCGTCACGGGCGGTCTGCTCGTCGATGTCGAGCAGCGGTTTCAGACCCCACACGGGGGCGAGCATGGCGAGCGCGGACTGCACGTCGACACGGATGTCACCGGAGTGCACCGGGATCGGGAAGGGCTCGGCGGCGGGCAGGCCCGGGTTGAACGCCCCGTCGACCAACAGGCCCCAGACGTTGCCGAACGAGACGTGCCCCACGAGATCCTCGATGTCGACCCCGCGGTAGCGGAGCGACCCACCCTCCTTATCCGGTTCGGCGATCTCGGTCTCGAACGCGACGACCCCTTCGAGCCCGGGTACGAAGTCGGACATCAGGCGGCTCCTCAGATAGTGCGAACACGCGCGGCTCCCGGCGTGACTCGCGGTCCGGCGCGGTCATCCCCGTTGATGCCCGGCACGGCCGTCGGTCACCCGTGTGGGGACCTCCGGACCGGCCCCAAGATTTTGGCGGTTCCGGATGGCAGGCGGAAGCGTGACATACGGCACACTGCCGCAAGCACTCCTGCGGCAGGATGGCTCGCGTGACCGACCAGGACATTGACCCCGCCACGATGCGCAAGCAGTACCGCTCGGAGATCGTCCAGGAGGACAGCCTCGCCGAGGACCCCATGCGCCAGTTCGCCGAGTGGTTCCAGCAGGCCGCCGACTCGCACCTCTTCGAACCGAACGCGATGGTCGTCTCGACGGCGACCCCCGACGGCCGCCCCAGCTCCCGCACGGTGCTGCTGAAGCAGTTCGACGAGCGGGGCTTCGCCTTCTACACCAACTACGGCTCGCGCAAGGGCCGCGAGATCGACGCGAACCCGCACGTCGCGCTGCTCTTCCCCTGGCACCCCATCGCACGCCAGGTCATCGTCACCGGCACGGCCTCGCGGGTCGGCCGCGACGAGACGGCGGCGTACTTCCGCTCCCGCCCGCACGGCTCCCAGCTGGGCGCCTGGGCCAGCGAACAGTCCCGGGTGATCGGCTCCCGCGCCGAGCTCGACCGCCGCTACGCGGAACTCGCGGAGCGCTACCCCGAGGGCGAGCAGGTCCCCGTCCCGCCCGAGTGGGGCGGCATCCGGATCGTCCCCGACGCGATGGAGTTCTGGCAGGGCCACGAGAACCGGCTCCACGACCGCCTGCGCTACGTCCTCGAGGACGGCAAGTGGCGCCTGGAACGGCTCTGCCCCTAGAACGCAGACGACCCGCGGGCTCGGGTTTCTCGCCTGCAAAGGCGAGAAGCCGGCCGGACGTACCGGCGAGCCCGCGGGTCGGGTGACTGCTTGGGATTGGCGCCTGGCGTACCCGCCGGGCACCGCACTGGGTGCGTGCGACGACGGGCCCTTAGCCCGCAGCCACCTCACGCGTCCGGTTTCCGTACATTTCGGGAACCACCTCCCTTCTCGTGTACGGCAGAGCCTAGAACCGCTTTCCGAGGTCATCAAGTGATTTATTTCGGGGCGATTCAGGGAATGCGGTGTGGGCTGCGTCACGTTCCAGTTGAATGATCTGACGTGCCGCACACGCGAACACCTGCAGGGGGTACCAGGTGAGTGCTTCCGGACGGAGTGAGACCACCGACGATCTGCTCGCAGCGCTGCTGGACGGGATGGACGCGGCCTTGTGCGCGTTCGACTCCGACGGCGTGATCACGCACTGGAACCGGGAGGCCGAGCGGATCCTCGGCTGGACCGCCGCCGAGGCGGTCGGGCGCAAGGGGTTCGCCGGATGGGCCGTGCGGGCAGCCGACGCGCAGGACGTCGAGGAGCGGCTCATGGCCGCGCAGGACGTGCCCGGGCGGCAGGTGCACGAGTTCGCGCTGCTGACCAAGGAGGGCGGGCGGGTGCTCGTGCGGACCCAGTCCGCCGGGGTGCCCGGGGCGGACGGGAAGCCCGCCGGGGTGTACTGCGCCTTCAGCGAGGTGCACGCACAGATCGACCTGGAGCGGTCCATCGCGCTCAGTGAGGCGCTGATGGACGACGCCTCGTGGGGTGTCGTCCTCGTCGATGTGGATCTGCGGCCCGCCGTGGTCAACGCGCACGCCGCCCGCGCCTTCGGATCGGGGCGCACCGCGCTGCTCGGCCGGCCGCTGGGGGAGCTGCTGGTCCAGGGCGTCGAGGAGCTGGAGGGGGCGCTGCAGCAGGTGCTCGCCGACGGGTCGCCGTCGGCGCCCGTGGAGCTGTGGGTGTCCGTGCGTACGCCGGAGGGGGTGCGGCGGCGGTGCTGGCGGTCCGGGTTCCTGCGGCTGGGGTCGCCGCTCGCGGAGGAGCCGGTGCCGCTCGGGGTCGGCTGGCTGTTCCAGGACATCACCGAGGCCCGGCAGACGGCGCTGGACACGGCGCAGCTGCGGTTCCGCGCCGGCCAGCTGCACCGCTCGGGCCGGGCGGCCGCCGAGTGCGAGGACCCGGCCGAGGCGGCCGCCGTACGGCTGGACTTCGCCCTGGCCGGCTTCGCGGAGCACGCGCTGCTCGACGTACTGGAGCAGGCGGCCGACCCGGACCGCCAGCGCCTCGTACGGGTGGCGGCCTCGCCGCCGATGCTGCCCGGGGCGGGGGCGAGCCAGGCGCGGTACGAGCCGGGGCATCCGGCGCTGCAGGCGCTGGACCGGATCGGCTCGGTGCGTACGAGCGCCCCGCGCGGGGAGGCGGCCGCGGGCTGGGCGCGGGAGCGACAGTGGCCGCAGGACGCGGCGCACGTGCTGTGCACGGTGCTGCGCAGCCGCGGGCGGACCCTGGGCGCGCTGACGTTCGTACGGGGCGCTTCGCGGGCCGCCTTCGAGCAGGCGGACGCGGCGTACGCGGAGGAGGTGGCGGCCCGGGTCGCGGCCGATCTCGACCTGGCCGCCTGGCCGCGCACCCCCGACGACGGATTGACGCGCTCCTAGGGGGTGTCGCTCAGTGGCGGAAGAAGATCCTGTCGCCGTACTCCTGGAGGACGCGGCCGTTCCATTCGTGGCCGCCGTCGACGTTGCCCGAGCGCAGCAGCGGGGGCTCCATGCCGCGGGCGGCGAGCTCGCCGGCGGCCGCCGCCATCACGGCCTGCATGATCGCGCTGGTCACGACGGTGGAGGCGGGCGCGAAGGGCGCGTCGATGCCGTCAAGGCTCAGTTCGGCGTCGCCGACCGCGATCTTGCTGTCGAGGACGATGTCGCAGTGGTCCTTGAGGAAGGTGCCCGAGACGTGCCGCGACCTGGTCTCCGTCGCGTACGCCACGGAGGTCACGCCGATGACCTTCAGGCCGAGGGCGCGGGCGTTCATGGCCATCTCGACGGGCAGGGCGTTGCGCCCGGAGAGGGAGATGATCACGAGGACGTCGCCGTGGGCGGCCGGGCTGCTGTCGAGGACGGCCCCGGCGAGGCCGTCGACCCGCTCCAGGGCGCTGCCGAGGGTGGCCGGCATGACGTCGATGCCGACGGTGCCGGGGACGGCGAGGAAGTTCACCAGGGCGAGTCCGCCGGCCCGGTAGACCACGTCCTGGGCGGGGAGCGAGGAGTGGCCCGCGCCGAAGACGAAGAGCCGGTTCCCGGCGGCGACGGCGTCGGCGACGGCGGCGCCGGCCTCGGCGATGCGCGCGGCCTCCTCGTCGCGCACGCGCTGCAGGAGCCCGATCGCGGCGTCGAGGAACTGACCGGCCAGCTTGCTCTCGCTCATACGCCGATGGCCCTTCCAGAGGTGGGGTTCGTCCGTGTCCGCCGCTCACCGTGCGGTCTGGACCAAGGGCGTGTCAATACGAACGTCAACGTGTGTCCCGGGCGGGGCTTGGCGTCAGGCACGGGACGGTTGTCCGCGCGATGCGTCAGAATTGGGGGCAGGGCCAGCGCACGATATCCGAGGGGCACGAATGTCCGGACTGATCGATACCACGGAGATGTATCTCCGCACCATCCTCGAGCTGGAAGAGGAAGGCGTGGTCCCCATGCGCGCCCGTATCGCCGAGCGGCTCGACCAGAGCGGCCCGACGGTGAGCCAGACGGTGGCGCGCATGGAGCGGGACGGCCTGGTGGCCGTGGCGAGCGACCGTCACCTGGAGCTGACGGAGGAGGGCAGGCGGCTGGCGACGCGCGTGATGCGCAAGCACCGGCTCGCGGAATGCCTGCTCGTCGACGTCATCGGCCTGGAGTGGGAGCAGGTGCACGCCGAGGCCTGCCGCTGGGAGCACGTGATGAGCGAAGCGGTGGAGCGGCGGGTGCTGGAGCTGCTGCGCCACCCGACGGAGTCGCCGTACGGGAACCCGATCCCGGGGCTGGAGGAGCTGGGGGAGAAGGCCGAGGCGGACCCGTTCCTGGAGGACGGCATGGTCAGCCTGTCGGAGCTGGACCCGGGTGCGGACGGCAAGACGGTGGTCGTGCGCCGGATCGGGGAGCCGATCCAGACGGACGCCCAGCTGATGTACACGCTGCGGCGGGCGGGTGTGCAGCCCGGTTCGGTGGTCAGCGTGACCGAGTCGCCGGGCGGGGTGCTGGTCGGCAGCGGCGGCGAGGCCGCAGAGCTGGACGCGGAGATCGCCTCGCACGTGTTCGTGGCCAAGCGCTGACCGGTGGCCGGGCGCTGACCGTACGCACGCGACGTTCGAGGGTGTGGAAGTGGGCGGTCCCGGCGCCTTGCGGCGCCGGGACCGGTCCTCCCCTTTGTTGACCTGGAGCCCCGAGCTCTCAAGGTCATCCCCTTCGGACCGTCTTCCCCGAGCGGCCCGCCTCCCTGCTGAAAGGATCTCCATCGGCAGCGGCGGCCAATCCTTGAGCAAGGTCACTCAAAAGAGCGGTGTTGGAGCCGAGAACCCCGTTTTCGAATACGGGTTCGATAGTCTGGCCGCGAGCGAAGGGGGTGCATCTGCCGTGGTACAGCGCATCGATGTGACAGGAGCCGACGGTGTGCGCCTGGCCGCCTGGGAGTTCCGGGAATCCGCCGCCACCGCGCCCCCGGACCCCGACGCGCCCCGGGTGCTGTTACTCCACGGTCTGATGGGCCGCGCCTTCCACTGGGCGGGCACCGCCCGCTGGCTCGCCGAGAGCCGCCGTGTCGTGGCCCTCGACCAGCGCGGCCACGGCCAGAGCGACCGCCCCTCCGCCGGCCCGTACACACGCGAGGCCTTCGTGGCCGACGCCGAGGCCGTCATCGAGCAGCTCGGCCCGGGCCCCGTGACCCTGATCGGCCACTCCATGGGCGCCCTCACCGGCTGGCAGCTGGCCGCCCGCCGCCCCGACCTGGTCGAGGCCCTGGTCATCTGCGACATGCGCGCCTCCGCCCTCGGCGAGGCCTCCCAGCAGGAGTGGGAGGAGTGGTTCCACCGCTGGCCCCTCCCCTTCCCCACCCAGGACGCCGCCCGCCGCTGGTTCGGCGAGGACGACCCCCGGGTGGAACGCCCCGACCCCGGCCGCGGCGCCTTCTTCGCCGAGGTGATGCACCAGGCGCCGGACGGCTGGCGCCCCCTGTTCTCCCGCCGCCAGATGCTCCGGGCCCGCGAGACCTGGGTCCATGACGCGCACTGGGAGGAACTGGCCCAGGTCCGCTGCCCGACCCTCGTCGTCCGGGGCCTGGACGGTGAACTCGGCCGCGCGGAGGCCCAGGAGATGGTCCGCGTCCTGCCCGCCGGCCAGTACGCCGAGATCCCCGACGCGGGTCACTACCTCCACTACGACCACCCGACGGCCTGGCGCGCCGCCCTGGAACCCTTCCTGGACCAGGTCAGGGCCGCCGCGCCCTGACGGCGGCGAGGTGAGGCGCTTCAGCAGGCTGTCGGCGGGCTGTTCAGGTGCTCTCAGGGGGGCGGGTCATGTTCCTGAGCATTCCGCTCGTGCGCAGCCGCTACGGAGGGCGCGCCCAGGCCGCCGTCCAGACAGAGCCGGCCCGGCAGGGCGTACCGGGAGCCCGCTGGGCGAGACCCGCCGCACCCCCGGCCGCGGGGCCGCACCCGGTACCGAAACCACCAGCCCTCCCCGGAGAGCCGTGACTCTCCCGGGAGGGCGGTTCCGTTCCGGCGGCGCTCAGCCCTTGCTGACCGCCAGGAGGATCTCCGGCAGCTTCCGGGCCACCGTCGGCGCCGCCAGGCGCAGGCCCGCCCAAGTGGCCAGCGTGCCCCAGGCTGCCCCCAGCGGCAGCAGGATCCAGGTGAGCGACGGGTGGTCCGCCACGCTGAGGTAGATGGCCAGGACGATCACCGGCGAGCAGATCACCGCCGACGCGAGCATGCCGCCGAAGATGCCCGCCCAGGCGAGCCCGGCCTGCCCCGGAGCGACGTTCTTGAAGGCGCCGTCCGTCGGGATCGAGTACGGGAACCGGGCCGAGGCCAGTGCGCCCGTGCACAGCATCGAGCCCAGCAGGGCCAGTCCCACCCCGAGCGCCGCCGGGAAACCGCCCCAGTTGTGGACCAGCGCCGCCGTGACGGCCGTGACCGCGACCGTGTAGGGGACGGTGACCAGGGCCAGGGCGTAGGCGCGGGCGCGCAGCTCCGCGAAGGCCTCCCGAGGGGTCGAGATGGTCTGCGCGACCATCCAGAACGCCGAGGTGTCCTGCCCGAACTGGTTGTACATCTGGATCCCGAGCATGCCCGCCCCGAAGCAGGCCAGGTACACCGAACCCGTGCCCTGGAGGGCGTTGAAGACCGGGATGATCAGGCCGACCGCCAGCGCCGTCACCCACGCCGACTTCGTCTTCGGGTCACGGACCACGTACCGCAGCGTGCGCTGCATGACGGCGCCGGTCCGACCGCCCGGCAGGAACGACCAGACCCCGGCGCCGTCCGCGGAGTCGCGCTTCGCCGACGGCTGCGAGGCCGCGATCGTCGAGCCGTCCGGGGTGACCATCAGCGTCGTCAGGCTCCGCTCCCAGAACCGCAGGAGCAGCACCAGCGCCAGGACGGTCACGGCCAGCTGGCCCGCCGCCACGCCGTACGAGCCCTTGCTCGCCGAGTCCACCATGCCGACGGCCGTCGCGGGCGGCAGCCACCGCACCACGGCCTCGACCGGCTCCAGCTGGGCCAGGCCGCCCGACTGGAACAGGCGCTGGCTCGCGAAGTTGGCCAGCTGCGCGCCCACCGCGATCAGCAGCCCGCTGAGCAGCGCGAGGTCACGCCCCTTGCGGCTGGTCAGCAGCCGGACGTTGGCCGTGGCCACCGCGCGGGCGAGCGTGACGCAGCCCAGCACCAGCAGCGGTACGGCCGGTACGGCGGCCACGATGCCCGCCGCGCCCCGCGCAACGGCCACCACCGAGCCCACCGCCAGGCAGACCGTGAACAACGGGCCGATGCCGACCAGCGAGGAGGCCAGCAGGGCCCGTACGAGCGGCCGCGGCCGCAGCGGCAGCATGACCAGCCGGCTCGGGTCGAGCGTCTCGTCCCCGCTGGGGAAGAACAGCGGCATGAACGTCCAGCCCAGCGCCAGGACCGCGGCGAGCAGGACGACGACCGTGCCCGCGTGCGCGTTCCCGTGCAGTACGGCCAGGCCGAGCATCGCGAAGCAGGCCACGACCAGCGCGAGCGCCAGCGAGCTGAAATAGGCGGCCTTGCGCTTCGAGGAGCCCTTGAGCCCGTTGCGGATCAGCGACAGCTTGAGGCGGACGAAGACCGAGGTCAGGTCGACGGCCCCGGCCACGGCCGGTGCCGTGGCCGTGGCGGCCGCCGGAGCGGAGGCGGATGCGGCGCTCATCGGGCCGCCTGCCCGCCGAGCCAGTCCAGCGAGTCGCCCGCGTCGCGGCCGCCCGCGCCGACCAGCTCCAGGAACGCGGCCTGCAGCGACGGCGCGTCACCGCGTACGTCGGCCAGCGGGCCCGCGGCGCGGATCCGGCCGGCGGCCATGACGGCGACCCAGTCGCACAGCGACTCGACCAGCTCCATGACGTGGGAGGAGAAGACGACCGTGGCGCCGGACGAGGTGTACCGCTCCAGCACCCCGCGGATGGTCTGCGCCGACACCGGGTCGACGCCCTCGAACGGCTCGTCCAGGAACAGCACTTCGGGGTTGTGCAGCAGGGCGGCCGCCAGGCCGATCTTCTTCCGCATGCCCGTCGAGTAGTCCACGACCAGCTTGTGCTGCGAGCCCGCGAGGTCCAGGACGTCCAGCAGCTGCGTGGCCCGCTTGTCGGTCTCCTCGCCCGGCAGCCCGCGCAGCCGGCCCATGTAGCCGAGCAGTTCGCGCCCCGAGAGCCGCTCGAACAGCCGCAGCCCCTCCGGCAGCACGCCGATCCGCGACTTCACCTCGACCGGGTCGCTCCACACGTCGTGCCCGGCGACGAACACCCGCCCCATGTCGGGGCGCAGCAGCCCGGTCACCATCGACAGCGTCGTCGTCTTGCCCGCGCCGTTCGGCCCGACCAGGCCTATGAACTGCCCCGCGGGCAGCTCGAGGTCGACCCCCGCGACCGCGACCTGTTCGCCGAAGCGCTTCCACAGGCCCTCTACCCGTACCGCCGCCCGTCCGGCGGACGGCGCGGTTCGCGCGCCGTCCGGTCCGTACGTCCCACCCGTCGCATCTGCCTGGTCCGGCATGCGCCTGCCTCTCGCTGTGTTCCCCGTGGTCCTGCGTTCTTCACGATAGGAGGGCGGGGTGAGGCGGGGCAGTTACTTATGTCATGAGTTTCCGTACAGGAATGTCCCTGTACTGACCTGCGGTCTTCCGGAGATCTCCGGGGCGCAGGTCAGGGGCTGCGGCGGTCCCGGTCCGCCGCGGCCTCGCGACCGCAGGCGTACGCCAGCGCGGCGATCAGCTCCTCCGTGTCCGGCAGCCAGCGGTTCGCCGGGGTGGGCCGGCGCGCCCACTGGACCGAGCCCCGGCCGCCGAAGCGGGTGGGCGGGGCGGCCACGTACTCGCCCTCGCCCCGCGCGACGAGATCGATCGAGGCCGGCGACCAGCCGAGCTTGCGCACCAGGTCCGGCACCTTCGCCCCGGCGCCCGGCAGCACGAAGAACAGCATCCGGTGGTCGGGCGTGAGGGCGACCGGTCCCAGGGTGCGCTCCATCCGCTCGAGGCGCGCCAGCGCCAGGAACCCGGCGGAGTCCGGCACGTCCAGCGCGTCGAACGTCCGGCCCGTCGGCAGCAGGATCGAGGCCTCGGGGCGCTTCGCCCAGATCCGCCGCACCTGGACCGCGCTGCCCGTGGCCAGGGCCGCCCAGTCCTTCACCGTGGCGTGCGCGCCCGGCGCCGGGCAGTCCTGCGCCCCGCAGGAGCAGAACTCCCTCCCGTCCGCGGACTCCAGCCAGGTGCCGGCGAAGACGTCCCAGTGCCGTTCTTCCGCGTACCGCACGGCATGGTCCAGCAGCTGCTCGCCGCGCTGCTTGGGGATGGGTGCGGTCTCCGTGACTCCGATGGTCTCTTCCACGCCCATCACAACTCCCGGCGTCACCCGGGGTTACGGGCGTAAACCGGCCGGTGGGCGGAGCATCGATCCTGCATACGGGGCGCACTGGAGCACGAGTGGGGGCGCGTAGGAGGTCGGGGCGCCGGAGTTGGGTAGCGACACGACGCAGAGCGGATGATTCTCCGCAACTCAGGCGGGAAGTGATCATTCCAACGATCACCCGCGGCTACTGGGGGTTTTCATGGCAGCCAGGCCTCTCGTCGCGCGCCAGCCGAATGAACGGCTACAGGCGCTCATCCAGGAAGCCGGGTGCTCGAACGCCGGGCTCGCCCGGCGCGTCAACATGTGCGGGGCCGAACACGGCCTCGATCTCCGCTACGACAAGACCTCCGTGGCCCGGTGGCTGCGCGGCCAGCAGCCGCGCGGCCGGGCGCCGGGCATCATCGCCGAGGCGCTGGGGCGCAAACTCGGCCGGACCGTCACGATCGACGAGATCGGCATGGCCAACGGCAAGAACCTCGCCTCCGGCATCGGCCTGCAGTTCTCCCCGACCGTCATCGGCGCCATCGAGCAGGTCAGTGAACTGTGGCGGAGCGACGTCGGCCGCCGCGACTTCCTGTCCGGGTCGAGCGTGGCCGCCTCGGCGCTCGTCGAGCCGAGCCGCGACTGGCTGATCACCGGCGCCGACGCGCAGGTGGCGCGCAGTGGAGGCTCGCGCGTCGGGATGCCGGACGTGGAGGCCGTACGGGCGACCACCGAGGCCCTCAAGGACCTCGACCACCGCTTCGGCAGCGGCCATGTCCGGCCCGTCGTCGTGCACTACCTCAACTCCGTGGTCTCCGGGCTGATCGGCGGCTCCTACCGGGAGCCGGTCGGGCGGGCGCTGTTCGCGGCCGTGGCCCGGCTGACGGAGCTGGCCGGCTACATGGCGGTGGACACCGGGCAGCCGGGCCTGGCGCAGCGCTACTACATCCAGGCGCTGCGGCTGGCGCAGGCGGCCGGGGACCGGGCGTACGGGGGCTACGTGCTCGCGGCGTCCATGAGCCACCTCGCGGCGGAACTGGGCAACCCGCGGGAGATCGCGCAGCTCGCGCGAGCCGCGCAGGAGGGGACCCGCGGGCAGGTCACGCCGCGGGTGGAGGCGATGTTCTACGCCGCCGAGGCGCGCGGGCACGCGCTGCTGGGCGACACCCGGGCGACGGCGGTGCTGTCCTCGCGGGCCGTGACGGCGCTGGAGCGGGCGGAGCCGGAGTCGGGCGACGACCCGGTCTGGATCCGGCACTTCGACGCGGCGTACCTCGCGGACGAGCTGGCGCACTGCCACCGGGACCTGGGCCAGGCGGACGCGGCGGCCCGGCAGGCTGAGGAGGCGCTGCGGGGCCTCCCGGCGGGCAAGGCGCGGCGCCGGGCGATCGGGCTGCTGCTGCTGGCGTCGGCGCAGGTGCAGCAGCGTGAGGTGGAGCAGGCCTGCCAGACCGCCGCGAAGGCGGCGGACCTGCTGTCGGGGCTCCGCTCGAACCGGGGCGCGGAGTACCTGGACGACTTCCGCACCCGCCTCGCCCCGTACCGCGACGAGCCGGCGGCCCGCGAGTTCACGGCCCGCCTGGAGGTGGTGGCGTAGCCGGCCCGGCGGCGGTGGGGCGGGTGGGCCTGCCGTGAGCGGGGGGTGACCGGGTAGCGTGAGCCGACGATTCGGAATACCGGCGTAGTCGGCGAAGGAGTCCCGGTGACGGAGAGCGGACAGGGCGGCGGCCGGCAGGCGGCCCCGCAGGCCGGTGCACCGTGGGGCCCCGACCCGGCGTACCCGCAGCAGCAGCCGCAGGGCCCGGGGCAGCCCGCGTACGGCTACCCGCCGGCGCAGCAGCCGGGCGGGCCTGCCTACGGCTACCCGCCCGTGTCGGGGGAGCCGGCGCCCGGGCATGTGGTGGGGCCCGGTTACGAGGGTCCCGGGGACCCGCACGGGTACGGCTACCCGCCGCTGCCCGAGGCGGTCACGCAGTACATCCCGTCGGTTCCGGCCGGGCCCGCGCCCGACGAAGGCGCCACCCAGTACATCCCGCCGGTTCCGGCCGGGCCCGCGGCCGACGAAGGCGCCACGCAGTACATCCCGCCGGTCCCGTCTGCCTCCGCGCACGGTGAGGCGGCGACGCAGTACATCCCGCCGGTTCCGGCCGGGCCGGCGCACGCCGAGGCCGCGACCCAGTACATCCCGCCCGTCACCGACGGGTTCGACGCGCTGTTCCGCGGGGACGGCGCCGACGCCGGGCACACCCAGCATCTGCCGCCGGTACAGGAGCCGGTGCTGCGGCAGCCGCCGCCGCGGGGCTATCCGCCGCGCGGCCAGCGGCCCGTACCGCCCCAGGCGCAGGCCCATCCCCAGCAGTTCCAGCAGCACCCGCAGTACGCGCCGCCCCCGCCCCCGCCGGAGGCGCCCCGGCGGGTGCCCGCCGGCGTGATCGCCGCCGTCGTCATCGGCCTGGCCGTCGTCGGGCTCGGCGTCGGCGCGCTGCTCAGCGACGACAAGGCGCAGAACAACGACCCCGCAGCGGCAGCCGCGACCCCGAGCGCCGGAAGCTCGGCAGCGTCCGCCGGCGAGGCGCCCGTGGACCCGGCCCGGGCGCAGGCCGTCCAGCTGGACAAGCTCCTCGCGGACAGCAACGACAGCCGGGCCGCCGTCATCCGGTCCGTCGACGACATCAAGGGCTGCCGCAACCTCGGCCAGGCGGCGACCGACCTGCGCGACGCCGCCCGCCAGCGCGAGGAGCTCGTCACCCGTCTCCAGGACCTGAAGCTGGACCAGCTCCCCGACAACACCAGGCTGGCCGCCTCGCTCACCAAGGCCTGGCAGTCCTCCGCAGCCGCCGACAAGAGCTACGCGGCCTGGGCGGACGACGCCGCCGGCGACAAGAAGGGCTGCAAGGACGGGAAGGCCAAGAACAGCGACAACAGCTCCGACGGCGACAAAGCGAGCGGCGAGGCGACGAAGGCGAAGGAGTCGGCCGCGACCCTGTGGAACACGATCGCGGCCAAGTACGGTCTCACCAAGCGGGACAAGTCCCAGCTCTAGACGGAGGCCAGGAAGGAGGAGCGGAGCGCCTATGCCGCGCGGGGCGCCTGCTCCAGGGTCTGGGTCATGTCCATCGACTGCTCGCCCTGCTGGGCGACGAGCCGGCCCGCCTGGACGACCTGGAAGTTGACCCGCCCGTTCACCATGCGCGGGAAGCCGGCGACGGCGCGCATGTCCTTGTAGCGCCAGCTCAGGTCCGGGGTCAGCCCGCCGGTCTTCACCGGCTCCGACTGGTTCAGCGCGCGGGCCACCTTGCGCGCCGTGACGGCCTCGCCGGACTTGAACCGCTTTATGGTCTCGCTGAGCACGGTGTACGCGATCCAGGTGGTCTGCGTCCCGCTGTCATCCGCGTCCACGGTGTCGTTGCCGAACGCGTGCTCGGAGATCACGTTCCGCATCTGTTCCCACAGCGGATCGGTCGACACCGGGTACCAGCTGGTGAGGTACGCGCCCTCGAAGGGGCTCTCCTTGCCGCCGGTGCGGTCGACCACGGCCTGGCTGACACTGCCCAGCACCGAGGAGATCTGCGGGTTCTTGTGCTTGTCGTCGACGCGGCGGAAGGCGTCGAAGAACGTCTCCGTGCGCTCGCCGAGGACGGCCGTGACGCAGCCCTTGTCCTTGCCGCCGGAGGAGTCGGCGAGCGCCTCGCGGGCCTGCGGCGTGTAGTCCGCGGAGTCCTCGGCGGCCCGGATGTCGTTGGCGTCGGGCATTTTGTTGGCCTTGAGCCCGGCGTTGAGCAGGAGCGGCATGGAGTCGCCCGCGAGGGTGTCCGGGCGGACGACGGCGACCTGGCTGCAGGCCCGGCCCAGCTGGTGCCCGGCGCCGGCGAGGAGCACGGGCTGGCCGCCGTTGACGGGGTAGGAGAAGGGGCTCTGGAACTCCTCGGAGGAGACCCCGTACCCGCCGATGAAGGGGATGCCCTCGGCCTCCAGCGGGGCCATGAAGGCGCGCCCGTGCTGGCTGTACGAGCCGACGACCGCGACGGCCTTCTCGCTGATGGCCTTGCGGGCGCAGTCGGCGGCGCCGTTCGCGGTGTTCTTCTCGTTGCAGGTCAGTACGCGCAGTTTGTGCCCGTTGATACCGCCCCTGGAGTTGACCCAGGCCTCATAGGCCTTGGCCATTCCGGGCATTCCGGGCATGTTGGTCGCCTGCGTGCCCTCCGGTGCGAAGGTCATGACCGTGATGGTGTCCCCGGAGCCCCCCGGGCCTCCGGGGAGTATCCCGCAACCGGCGGCGAGGCACGCGCCCATCGCCGTTGCCACCAGAGTGCGGGAGAGGGATGCCGTGCGTCGCCAATCGGTCATGTCCATGCACCCTTCCGCCTCACGGGTAACTGGAAAGTGAGGGGGACACAACAAAGGGTGACGCGAAGGTGAATTGCAGGGGAGGGGTTGCCCGCAGGCGCTTCAAGATCGCGCCGGCCGTGAACGTACGATCGAAAGCGTGACATTCGCCCAAGGTTCGAAGAACTCTTCCCGCCGCGGCGGCCGCTCCTCCACCATGGGCGGCATGCCCTTGAACGACATGCCGTGGTGGCGCTGGCGCAGCAACGTGCGCTCGGCGCTTCACATGCTCTCCGACCCGGTCTTCCACGAGGAGACCTGGCTCGCCGGCGTCGAGGGGTACGGGGACGTCACCGACGCCGTGTACCGGCTCGTCGAGGACACCTGGCTCGACAGCTGGTCCGCCGAGAAGTACGTCGGCACGATCTTCCGCGACTCCCAGGAGGCCACGCTCGTGGACCTCGCGGTGCTGCGGGTGCTGCGGATCCTGCACCAGGTCGGGCCCGACGCCCCCGTCTCCGCCTACCTCGAGCACCACGCCTGGCCCGAGGCGGTACGCGCCGCGCGCGAGGCGCACGTACGGCTCGCGACCGCGGACGGGGACGAACCGGACGCAGCGCCGCAGTCGCTGGAACTGCTGAGGATCGTGACCCGCGCGGTGTGAAAGGCTGTGGGGTCATGAGCGACGACCCGCAGCCCCAGGCCCCCCAGCAGTACGTACTGACCCTGTCCTGCCCGGACAAGCAGGGCATCGTGCACGCCGTGTCCAGTTACCTGTTCATGACCGGATGCAACATCGAGGACAGCCGTCAGTTCGGCGACCACGACACCGGCCTCTTCTTCATGCGGGTCCACTTCTCGGCCGACGCTCCGGTGACGCTGGACAAGCTGCGGGCCAGCTTCGCCGCCATCGGGGACTCGTTCCGGATGGACTGGGAGCTCCACCGCTCCGACGACCGCATGCGGATCGTGCTGATGGTGTCGAAGTTCGGGCACTGCCTGAACGACCTGCTGTTCCGTACGAGCATCGGCGCGCTGCCGGTCGAGATCGCGGCGGTGGTCTCCAACCACACCGACTTCGCCGAGCTGGTCCGCTCGTACGACGTCCCCTTCCACCACATCCCGGTGACGAAGGACACGAAGGCGGCCGCGGAGGCGCAGCTGCTGGAGCTGGTGCGGGCCGAGAACGTGGAGCTCGTGGTGCTGGCGCGGTACATGCAGGTGCTGTCGGACACCCTGTGCAAGGAGCTGAGCGGGCGGATCATCAACATCCACCACTCGTTCCTGCCGAGCTTCAAGGGCGCGAAGCCGTACCACCAGGCGCATGCGCGCGGTGTGAAGCTGATCGGCGCCACCGCGCACTACGTGACGGCCGACCTGGACGAGGGCCCGATCATCGAGCAGGAGGTCGAGCGGGTGGGCCACGAGGTGACGCCGGACCAGCTGGTGGCGATCGGGCGCGACGTCGAATGCCAGGCGCTGGCGCGGGCCGTGAAGTGGCACAGCGAACACCGCGTACTCCTGAACGGCACCCGCACGGTCGTCTTCGCGTAGCCGGAGCCGGCCCCGCCCGCGCCTCGAACGCCGGCGGGGCCGCGGTGCCCGATCGACGACACCCCCTAGAGGCGGCTCAGGGAGGCCGCCGCGAAGAGGACGTCGCGGATGGCTTCGCGGTCGCCGTGTTGGCCCACCGCGGCCTCCTCCGGGGAGATGTGGCCCGCGGCCAGCTGGCAGAACTCGGCGCCGTCCAGTGCGATCTGCGCCACCGTGTGCTCCGGCGACGGCTTCGCCGCCGGGGAGTCCAGCGCGATGTCCCAGCTGCCGCCGCCCGCGCCCTCGATCTCCAGGTGCAGCGTCCGGCCCGGTGCGCCCGCCGCGACCAGGCGGCGGGCCGGGGCCGCCAGCCCCGCCCGGCGCCGGTGGGCCAGCGCGCTCGGCAGCAGCCGGGCCGCCAGGTCGATCATCCGGTTCAGGTGCGGCCCCGACGGAGGGTCGTACGGGTAGTCCACCGCCTCCGCGATGTCCCACGCATGCACCCAGCATTCGAAGGCCCGCTCCAGGAACGCGTCCCCGAGCGGCAGCGCGAAGGCCCCGTAGTCCACCGACAGCTGCCCCACGCCCCGCCCCGCGAACGACACCGTCCGCACCAGCGTGTGCCCCTGCTCCCGCCACGGCTCGCGGATCTGCCGGGTGAGGGGCTTGCACGGCGGAGTCCCAGTAGTGCTCCGTACGGCCCGTCGCGTCCGACGGCGCCTCCGGGCCCAGCGGATCGTCCAGGCCCAGCGCCGTCGCGACCATCCCGTCCACCGTGAGCAGGTGACCGATCACCCCGGCCACCGTCGTCCGGCGGTACTGGCGCCGCTCCTCCTCGAACCACTTCAGCCGTACCGGGGTCTGCCACTCCGAGTCGCCGAAGTCCCGCAGCAGCGCGTCGAGCCGCGCCGTCTCCGTGTCGTACGGGCTCGCCCACGCCGGGACCGGGATCCGGGCCGGCCGCTTGCCCAGGCAGTCCTCCAGGACGCGCGAGCGCAGCAGCGGCTTGAGGTCGAGGCTCTCCTCCGGGTGCAGCAGGCCCACCGCGTCGCGCAGCCGCAGCGCCTCCTCCGCGCAGGGCGCGCACTCGGTGAGGTGGTCCTCCACCGCCTGGGTCTCCTCGGCGGAGCACGCCGCGAGCGCCCACGCACCGAGCAGGGACTTCAGTACGGCGTGCGACCGCGGCGGCTGGGGCGCAGCCGTCGGCTGCGGCTGGGGCAGCGGCTCCGGTGCGTGCCGGGGGTCGAGGTCGTCGGCGGCCCCGCGCGGACCCGGTATGCGCGGCGGACCGGCGGGGCGCTGCTCGTCGTGTCCGTCGGCGGGCGGGTCGGCGGGGCCGTTCATCGGGGCGTTCCATATCCGGGCGGGCCGTATCCGGGCAGTGCGGCGTCCTCCTGCGGGAGGGCGTTGGCGGTCGACAGCAGCTGCAGCCCGAGGCGCAGCCGGCGCCGGGCCTCGTCCTCGCTGATCTGCAGGTCGGCGGCGGCCTGCCGGTAGTCGCGGCGCTTGAAGTACGCGAGTTCCAGCGCGGCCCGCAGCGGCGCGGGCATGGACGTGACGATGTAGTCCGCGCGGGCGGCGGCGCGGGCGCTGCGGACCTTCTGCTCGAGCTCCTCGCGCGAGCCGCGGCCCAGTTCGGCCTGGCGCAGCCGGGCCACGGCCTGGCCCTGGGTGATCCGGGCGACCCAGGACCGCATGGAGCCCTGCTTGGGGTCGTACGCGTCCGGGTTCTCCCAGATGTAGCCGAACACTTCGCGGGTGATCCGGTC
Source organism: Streptomyces katrae (assembly GCF_000717655.1). GTDB lineage: Bacteria > Actinomycetota > Actinomycetes > Streptomycetales > Streptomycetaceae > Streptomyces > Streptomyces katrae_B. The sequence goes on along the minus strand of NZ_JNZY01000019.1, from coordinate 25,541 downwards.
CGCGGCCTTCTCGTCGCCGAGGACCCGGTGCGCCAGGCTGTGCACGAGCGAGGCGAAGCGGTCGTACAGCTCTCCGAGCGCGGCGGCCTCGCCGCGGGCGAGGCGCTGCTGCATGCGGCGGTCCCAGCGCGGTGGTACGTCCTTCGGCATAACTGCCCCCAGCCGTGTGTCGACGCATCGAATGTAATGGCCACGGGCGGCTTCGCGCCCGTTTTGGGGGAACCGGACCCTGGAAGTGTGCCCTGGGTGATAGGCGGGTCGCGGGGTGTGAACCCTGGGGCGGGTCACGGCACATGGGCACAGGTGTACGCGCCCCACCGCGCTTCCCGTGCGCGGGTTCGATGCGGCCACCTCCTTGACGACTTCGCTTAACGGGCAGGCCACGTAGGCCTTACGCTCCTGGCTTGTCTTGAACTGCACCCCACCGCACATGTGAAGGCGGAACGCCGAATATGGACAGCGCAGAATACGAGCGCAAGATCGCCGCCCGATTCGCCACCTTCGACCAGGACGGAAACGGATATATCGACCGGGAGGACTTCAGCGCGGCCGCGAAGGCGGTGCTGGCCGAATTCGGCACGACCGCGCGGTCGGACAAGGGCCAGGCCGTCTTCGCAGGTGCGGAGGCCTTCTGGCAGGGGATGGCCGGGATCGCGGACGTCGACGGGGACCAGCGCGTGACCCGCGAGGAGTTCATCACCGGGGCCGCGAAGCGGCTGCGGGACAACCCCCAGCGGTTCGCGGAGATCGCGCGGCCGTTCCTGCACGCGGTGATCGCGGTGGCGGACGAGGACGGCCGCGGCCCGACCCCGGCGGCGGCGGTCCGCGTCCTGTGCGCCCTGGGCACCCCGCCCGAACTGGCCGGCCAGGTGGCCACGGCCCTGGACGGCGACGGCGACGGCCGCATCGCGGAGGAGGAGATCCTCTCGGCCTTCGCGGGCTACTGCGGCGTCGAAGCCCCGGACGCGTAGCCGGATCCGTGGCAGCGGCCCCGGCGGAACGGGGCCGCGCGCTGCTGGGCCGCGCTACGGGGCCGCCGTGCCCGCGCGGGCCAGGCCCTGGTCCACGGCCGGGGCCGGGGAGCCCACGGCTCCGCCCGCGTGCCCCGGCGCGGCCGGGCGGGTGCGGCCGAGGTCCTTCAGCCGCATGGCCGGGCGCTCGACCAGGTGCCAGGAGAGCACCGCCGCGATCAGCGTGCCGCCCGCGGCCAGCGCGAGGTAGACGCCGAAGCCCCAGCGGGCACCGCCGAGCGCGGCCACCGCCTGCTCCACGACGAAGCCGTAGATGTAGATCCCGTACGAGTAGTCGTGCTTGCTGCCCACCCGCCGGAACGGCTTGGGCAGCCGGATCGCGAGCCACAGCAGCAGATAGGCGAACGCCGGAACTCCGGCGACGTAGAACCAGCCGTAGTGCAGGGTGGCGAGCAGGGTCACCCCGGCGAGCACGCCCAGCGGGTCGCTGACCGGGATCCGCTCCTTGTACACCTCGACGAGCGCCCCGAGGACGAAGGCGAAGCCGAGGTAGAAGACCCAGTTGACGACGAAGCCGCCGACGATCGGCACGGCGGGCATTCCGTCGCGCATCGGAATCTCCGTCGCGTTGGTCAGGGGGTCCGCGAGGGCCTCGCTCAGGACGAACCAGCCCAGGACCGCCGCAACGGCGAGGATGGCGCGCCGTGCGCGGGCCACGCCGCCGGCCCGCGCCCCGGCGAGGACGAGCAGGGCGACGCCGAGTTAGCAGAGGACCTCGTACTCCAGAGACCACAGCGCGCCGTCGAAGCTGCGGTTGTAGGTCAGCCCCTTGTGCAGGGCGCCGTCCAGTACGCCCGAGATGCCCCATTGGTGCACCCGGATGGCGAAGTTGGCCCGGACGTAGTCGAACGGGCTCTCGCCCTGGTTCCAGAAGCCCGTCAGGCCGCCGTGCTGGCGCCAGTACAGGAACGGCGCCACGGCGAAGGCCGTCACCAGCAGGCACACCCACAGGCCCGGCAGCAGTCGCAGTGCCCGGTGCCACAGGAAGCGCCCCACGGGGAGCCGGTTGCCGCTGCGGGTCACGAGGATGCCGGACAGGATGAAGAAGCCGAAGACGGACATCTTGCCCAGGTCGGTCTGCCCGGAGGCGAAGCTGTAGCCGAACTCGCGGGACCCGAATCCGAGGATGCGCGCGTGGGAGACGACGACGGCGGACGCGAGGAGCAGCCGCAGCAACCCCAGGCTGTTGTCCCGTCCGGAGAACAGTTCGGCGACGGTGCCGTGAGACCACCGGACACGGCTCAGGGGGGTATCGCGGACTCGCATGACGCCTCTCGCGAACGGGACCCGGAGGGGCGCTCTGCTTGTGTGAAAAGGACAGATAATTGTGACACGCGGCCCGTGTGCGCGCCGGTGGGCCTTCCGGATTGAGATATCCGCCACTGCCGGGCCGGTTTCCGGACGGCAGCGGTGTCAGGCAGCCCTAGGCGAAGCGTTCGCGGAGTTTGTACTTCAGGACCTTGCGGAGGGCGTCGTTGCGGGGGAGGGCCTCCACCAGTTCCAGTTGTTCGGGGAGTTTGTGGGGGGACAGGCCCTGGGCGCGGAGATGGGCCGTCAGTTGCGGCAGGGTCAGGGGGGCCGCGCCCGCCGGCTGTTCCACCACCGCGCAGACGCGTTCGCCGCGTTCCGGGTCGGGGAGGCCGATCACGGCCACGTCGCCGACCCCCGGGAGCAGGTGCAGGAGGTCCTCGATCTCCTTCGCGGAGATGTTCTCGCCCTTGCGGATGATCACGTCCTTGCTGCGGCCGGTGAGGACGAGGTAGCCGTCCCGCGTCAGGTGGCCGAGGTCGCCGGTGATCAGGTAGCCGTCGGCGTCGAAGGCGTCCGCCGGGGTGTCCCGGTTGAGGTAGCCCCGGCAGACCGCCTCGCCGCGCAGCCGGACCTCGCCGTCGGTGTCCGGGGGCAGGGGCGCGCCGTCCGGCGTCGTGATGCGGATCGACATGCCGGCCGGGGGGCGGCCCTCCGTCGTGGCGAGGTGCTCCGGGGTGTCGTCGGGGGCGCCCATGGTGATCATCGGGACCTCGGTCATGCCGTAGCCGTGGGTCAGCTGGCAGCCCAGTTCGCGGACGACCGCGTGGTAGATCTCCGGCGGCTTCGGGGCGCCGCCGCCCGCGAGCAGGCGCAGGGTGGGGATGAGTTTCGACCCCGGGTCCTTGCGTTGCTCCGTGAGGAACATCGAGTAGAAGGCTGTGGAGCCGCCGGCCACCGTGACCCCGTGGCGCCGGTAGCCGGCCAGCGCGTCCGGCATCGCGAACTTCTCGAAGAGGACGGCGGGGAAGCCGTACAGCAGCAGCATCACCGTGTAGTCGGGGCCCGCGATGTGCGCGAAGGGGAAGGCCATCGAGCCGACGTCGGCCGGGCTCAGGTGCAGGGCGTGGGCCAGGCAGGAGCCGCCCGCGATGAGTGAGCGGTCGGTGTGCAGGACGCCCTTGGGGTCCGAGGTGGTCCCGGAGGTCCAGTAGATCCACCGGACGTCCGTCCCGTTGCCGGGCGGCGGGGGGAGTACGGCCGGATCGCCCGTCGGCAGGGCCTCGTACGCCTCGAAGACGCCGCGCGCGCCGAGCCGCTCGGCCATGGCCGTGTGGTCGAAGCCCCGCCAGACGCCCGGGACGGCGAAGAACTCGGCCTTGGACTCGCGCAGCGCGAAGCCCACCTCGCGGTCCCGGTAGAAGGGGATCACCGGCGTCTGGACGGCGCCGATCCGGGCGAGGGCGAGGGAGAGCAGGACCGTCTCGATCCGGGTGGGCAGCTGCCAGGCGACGACCGTGCCCGGCCGTACGCCCTTCCCGTACAGGCCCGCCGCGACCTGCTCGGCGCGGTCGCGGAGTTCGGCGAAGGTGAGCGTCCGGTCGTCGGCGGGGTCCTCGGCCGCCTCGATCAGCACGGTGGCGCCGGGGCTCAGCCCGGCCCGCCGTACGACCAGCTCCCAGAGGGTGGGGGACTGGCCGAGCCGTATCGCGGTGTCCTTCGTGTCCCTGCTGTCCGGCATCGCAGCCTCCCCTTCGCTGACGGTTCGTCAGATCACGCGGAGAGCGTAGGGCTCGGCCGCTTGTCGGTCCAGGGGTGGCGGAGCTAGCTTGTTTCTGACGATCCATCAGATTCGCGGATCCGCAGATTCACTCAGGCACTCATCCGGCTTGCGGCGAGGGGACACCATGGAACTGCCTCGGATCATCAGCGTCGACGACCACGTCATCGAACCCGCGCACCTCTTCGACGTCTGGCTGCCGGCCAAGTACCGCGACCGCGGGCCCAAGGCGCTCACCGCGGGCATCGGCGAGCTCGAGTACACGGGCGGCAAGTACGTGATCTCCATGGACCCCGACGGCCCGCCGACCGACTGGTGGATCTACGAGGACCTGAAGTTCCCGTACAAGCGCAACATCGCCGCCGTCGGCTTCGACCGCGACGACATGACCCTGGAGGGGATCACGAGGGAGGAGATGCGGCGGGGGTGCTGGGATCCGAAGGCGCGCCTCGCCGACATGGACCTCAACCACGTCGAGGCGTCCCTGTGCTTCCCGACCTTCCCGCGCTTCTGCGGGCAGACCTTCGCGGAGGCCCACGACAAGGAGGTCGCCCTCGCCTGCGTGCGCGCCTACAACGACTGGATGGTCGAGGAGTGGTGCGGCGACAGCGGCGGCCGGCTGATCCCGCTGTGCATCATCCCGCTCTGGGACATCGACCTCGCCGTCGCCGAGATCCGCCGCAACGCCGCCCGCGGGGTGCGCGCCGTGACGTTCTCGGAGATCCCCACCTACCTCGGGCTCCCCTCCATCCACTCCGGCTACTGGGACCCCTTCTTCGCCGTCTGCCAGGAGACCGGCACCGTCGTCAACATGCACATCGGGTCCAGCTCCCAGATGCCGGCCGCCTCCCCCGACGCGCCGCCCGCCGTCCAGGCCTCGCTCAGCTTCAACAACGCCATGGCCTCGATGATGGACTTCCTGTTCAGCGGGGTGCTGGTGAAGTTCCCGACGCTGAAGCTGGCGTACAGCGAGGGCCAGATGGGCTGGATCCCGTACGCCCTCGAGCGCGCCGACGACGTGTGGCAGGAACACCGCGCCTGGGGCGGGGTCCGCGACCTGGTCCCCGAGCCGCCGTCCACGTACTACTACCGGCAGATGTTCTGCTGCTTCTTCCGCGACAAGCACGGCATCGCCTCGCTCGACGTCGTCGGCCGCGACAACGCCACCTTCGAGACCGACTACCCGCACGTGGACTCGACCTTCCCGCACACCAAGGAGGTCGCCCTCGACCACGTCAAGGGGCTGGACGACGAGACGGTCCACAAGCTGATGCGCGGCAACGCCATCCGGATGCTCGGGCTGGACCTCGTCTGATGGATTTGACGTACACCGAGGAGGAACAGGACTTCCGCGCCCGGCTGCGCGTGTGGCTCGGCAAAACGCTGCCCGAGCTGCCCGCGAAGCCGTCGCCCGACGACTGGCCCGGCCGCCGCGCGTACGACGCGGGCTGGCAGCGCAGGCTGTACGACGCCGGGTACGCCGGGCTGCACTGGCCGGCCGACGCGGGCGGGCGCGGGGCCACCCCGACCCAGCACCTGATCTTCCTGGAGGAGACCGAGCGCGCCGGCGCCCCGTACGTCGGCGCCAACTTCGTCGGCCTCCTGCACGCCGGCCCGACCATCGCCGCCGAGGGCACCGCCGCGCAGCGGGCGCGCTGGCTGCCGCCCGTACTGCGCGGGGACGAGGTGTGGTGCCAGGGGTTCAGCGAGCCCGGCGCGGGCTCCGACCTGGCCTCGCTGCGCACGCGCGCCGTGCGCGACGGCGACGACTACGTGATCACCGGCTCGAAGATCTGGACCTCGCACGCGGAGGTCGCCGACTGGTGCGAACTGCTCGTACGCACCGACCCCATCAGCGAGGCCGTCCCGAAACACCGCGGGATCTCCTGGCTCGCCATGCCCATGGACGCCCCCGGGGTGACGGTCCGGCCCCTGCGCACCCTCGCGGGGTCCACGGAGTTCGCGGAGATGTTCCTCGACGAGGTCCGGGTGCCCGTCGCGAACCGGGTCGGGGCGGAGAACGACGGCTGGCGCGTCACCATGGTCACCCTCTCCTTCGAGCGGGGGACGGCCTTCGTCGGCGAGGTCGTGGCCTGCCGCCGCACTCTGGGCGAGCTCGCGCGCACGGCGAAGGCGAACGGCCGGTGGGACGATCCGGTGCTGCGGCGCCGGCTCGGGCGGCTGTACGGGGAGTTCGGCGCCCTGTGGCGGCTCACCCAGTGGAACGTCAGCGAGTCCGAGAGGACCGGCGGGGTCCCCGGCACCGGCGGCTCCGTCTTCAAGCTCGCCTACTCGCACGCGCGGCAGGAGCTGTACGACACCGCCGCCGAGGTGCTCGGCGCGGACTCCCTCGCGCTGGACGAGGAATGGGTGCTCGACCGGCTCTCCTCCCTCTCGTACACCATCGCGGCGGGCACCTCGCAGATCCAGCAGAACATCGTCGCCGAGCGGATCCTCGGCCTCCCGAAGGGCCGGTGAGGGCCGTGGACTTCCGCTTGACCGAGGAGCAGCAGGACCTGCGGGCCGGCGTACGGGACCTGCTGGCGGGCCGGTACGGCCGCGAGGCGCTGCGGGCCTCGGTGGACTCGGGCGGAGCCCTGGACCGGGGGCTGTGGCGGGAGCTCGGCGAGGCCGGGTTCTTCGCGCTGCGGCTCCCGGAGTCGGACGGCGGGGTCGGGCTCGGGCTGCCGGAGGCGGTCCTCGTCTTCGAGGAGGCCGGGCGGGCGCTGCTGCCGGGGCCGCTGGTGGCCACGCACCTGGCGGCCGGGACGGTCCCGGGGGCGGCGGCGGGGACCGCGGTGGTCACCGCGTTCGACCTGGGAGACCTGGGCGTGCCGGGCGTGCCGGGCGTGCCGGAGGGCCCGGACGGCCCGGACGGCAGGGGTGGGCCGCTGGTGGCCCACCTCGCGGACGCGGACGCGGTGCTCGGTGTGCCGTTGCTCCCTTCGGGCGAGCCGGTGCGCTCGGCGGACCCCCTCACCCCGCTGCACCGGGTGGCGGCGCCGGGCGGGGCGGTGGCGACGTACCGCGACGAGGGCGCGCTGCTGACGGCCGCCCTCCAGACGGGCAGCGCGCTGCGGACGGTGGAGCTGGCGGTGCGGTACGCGCAGGAGCGCGAGCAGTTCGGGCAGCCGATCGGGGCGTTCCAGGCGGTCAAGCACCTGTGCGCGCAGATGCTGGTGCGGGGCGAGGTGGCCCGTACGGCGGTCTACGCGGCGGCGGTGACCGCGGACCCGGCGGAGGTGGCCGGGGCCAAGCTGCTGGCCGACGAGGCCGCCGTACGCAATGCCAGGGACTGCCTGCAGGTGTACGGCGGGATGGGCTTCACATGGGAGGCCGACGTCCATCTGCACCTCAAGCGCGCCTGGGTGCGGGCCCGGCAGTGGCGGACGGCGGGGGAGGCCGAGGAAGCCCTCGCGGCGGAGCTGCTGACCGCCGCGAGGTAGCTCGCTGTCACGGAACGGGGCACGGTCGGGACGGAGCGGGACGCATGTCCGATTACAGAGAGTTGATATCGGTTTGTGTCCTAGGCCCGCCTCATTGCGGCCCGGAGTCGGGGGCCTGCTCCGGTACGCTCCCGGGAATGCGAGCGGTTGAGCGGCGCGAGCGTCGCACAGTATGCACCACGCCTACTCCTTCGCGCTGGAATATGCCCGAAGCGCTTGTTGTGGTGACTGTATGTCAACCATGCTGCTCCGCATGGGGATCACACTCGGTGATCCCATCCTGTCGCGAGGCGAAGTGTCCGCCGGTTCGGATGGTGTGAGCGGTGCAGGTGCTTCAGGTTCAGCTGGAGGTAGGACCGGATCCCGCCGAGGTCGGCCGGGCCCGCCGCTGGGCGAGGTCCCGGCTGGCCGGGTCGGGCATAGGAGAGGACGAACCGCTCGCCGAGACGCTGATCCTGCTGATCTCCGAGCTGGTCACCAACGCCGTCGTGCACACGGGCTGTCCGGCCGTCCTGCGGATGCTGTTCGGGGAGCCGGGGGTGCGCGTCGAGGTGGCCGACGCCAGCTCCCGCGGCCCGGCCCGGCGGCAGGCCGCCGGGGACGACACGGGTGGGCGCGGGCTGGAGCTGGTGGACGGGCTGGCCGACCGCTGGGGCTGGCAGCGCGAGGGCGCGGGCAAGCGGATCTGGTGCGAGATCGACCGCGCCGACAAGCCCGCGGACCGCGCACCCGAGCGGGGTGAAGGCTCGAACAGAGTATGCGGGTCGCCGCGGGAACCGCGCGTGTACCTCTAACGAGGTGTTGACGGTTCGTCAACTGTTGATCACCCTTGTACTGAGCGATTCGTCGCGAGGGGACGCCAAGGGCAGACCTTGACGAGTGCGGGTCGTGGGGTGGCGGCTGCCGTGCCGCGCTCGGGGCGTGCACGACCGCGCGCCGCCACCCGCTGGACCGCGCCGCCTTCACTGGGGCGGCGTGACCAGCCCCATCTCGTACGCCTTGATCACCAGTTGCACCCGGTCCCGGGCGTCGAGCTTCGTCAGCAGCCGTGCCACGTGCGATTTCGTCGTCGCCACCGTGATGAACAGGTCCTGCGCGATCTCGCTGTTCGACCGGCCCCGCCCCACCAGGGTCAGCACCTCCTGCTCCCGGCCGGTGATCGCCGGAGCGCGGACGGGGGCCGGCGCCGGGCCCGCGACGAAGTCGGCTATCAGGCGGCGCGTCACGCCCGGCGCGATGAGGGCGTCGCCGGCGGCGACCACGCGCACCGCCGCGAGGATGTCGTCCAGGGCCATGTCCTTCACGGCGAAACCGCTCGCGCCGGCGCGCAGCGCCCCGTACACGTGGTCGTCCTCGTCGAAGGTGGTCAGGATCAGCACGCGGGCGGCGCCCGGGCCGGCCGTGAGCCGGCGGGTGGCCTCGATGCCGTCCATCTCCGGCATCCGGATGTCCATCACCACGACGTCGGGGGCGAGCTCGGCGGCCAGCCGGACCGCCTCGGCGCCGTTCCGGGCCTCGCCCACGACCTCGAGGTCCGGGGTGTCGGCCATCAGGACGCGCAGTCCCGACCGCACCAGCGGCTGGTCGTCGGCGAGCAGGACGCGGACGCTGCTGCTGGCGCTCATCGCTTCTCCTCCCGTTCCCGTACCACGGGCTCTTCCGGCCGTTCCGGCTGATCCGGCTGTTCGAGGGGCAGGGCCGCCGCCACCCGGAAGCCGCCGGCGGCCCGCGGCCCGGCCCGGAAACGGCCGTTCAGCAGGGCGGCGCGCTCCCGCATGCCGGTGATGCCGAATCCGGCGCCGGCCGGTCCGGCCTCCGGGACGCCCCGCCCGTCGTCGGTGATCTCCACGGCGAGTTCCTCCCGCCCGTACGTGATGCCCACGCGGCAGCCGTCGGCGTGCGCGTGCCGGACCACGTTGGTCAGCGCCTCCTGCACGATGCGGAACGCTGCCAGCTCGATGTCGGCCGGCAGCGGCCGCCGCTCCCCGGTCCACACCACGTCCACGCGTACGCCCGTATCGCTCGCGGTGGCCGCGGCCAGCCGTTCGATGCCGTCCAGGCCTGGTGCGGGTGCCGCCGGCACCGGATCACTGCGGCGCAGGGCGACGAGCGTACGGCGCAGGGCCGCGAGGGTCTCGCGGCTGGTTCCCTCGATGACCTGCAGCGCCTCGCGGGCCTGCGCGGGCTGCGTCTCGATGACCCGGCTGCCGACCCCGGCCTGGATGGCGATCACGCCGATGCTGTGGGCGACCATGTCGTGCAGCTCTCGGGCGATGCGCAGCCGCTCGTCGGTGAGGGCCTGCTCGGTGGCCCGCGCCTGCGCCTGCGCGGCGGCCTCACGGCCGCGCCGTACGGAGTCCCCCATCAGCCAGGCGAGGATAACGATCGGCAGCTGGCTCTGGGCGAGGACGCGGGCGGAGCCGGTCACGGGCAGGGCGAACTGGGCGGTGAGCAGCAGCAGGACGGTGATGCTCGCGGCCGGCAGGGTCACCCGGCGCGACCGGGTGGCCGCGACCACGCCGAGCGCCACCGCGGCGGGCACCACCAGGGCGATCGTGAGTCCGGGGGCGCGGGCGAGGAAGAGCATCAGGTAGGTGCCGAGGAGCATCAGGCCGAGGGTGGTGAGCGGCGCCCGCCGCACCAGGAGGACGCCGGTCAGCACACCGGTGATCGCGAGCAGCGGTCCCACTTCGAAGATCCGGTCCCCGATGCCGAGGGGTACGCGGAACGCGAGGTTCGAGAGCGCGAGGGTGCCCAGCCCGGCTCCCGTCCAGAGGGCGGCGGTCTGCCACCGGAACGCGGGCCGGCCCCCGCCCGTATGCCCTGATGAGGTGTCCATGCCGTGACCCTAACGACCGTACGCGGCCCCGGCATCGGCCTGCGGGATGCATCCCGCAGGGGGGTGTCGGACCCGGTGGTAACGAGGCATTCCGCTTCGAGGACAATTGGGGACGCACCGATGTTACTCAGCAGTAGGAGCGAAGCGCGTGAACCAGGACAGGCGTCGCCAGGCCGAGGAATTTCTGCAGCCTGACGAGCAGTTGATCGCCGTATGTGCCTGTGAGCCGGGGCCGGGCGTGCCGAGTCCTCCAGAGGACCTGCTCGCGCCGCCGGAGCCGGCGGCGCTCGGCCGGCGGATCGAGGAGAAGCTCCCGCGCTCCCTCCAGCAGCTCTTCAAGGCCCGCACGCACGACCCCCGCCGGGACGAGGCCGACCGGATCCCCGACCCGGCGGACGGCAAGGGGATGGAGGGCGGCTGGCAGAGCACTGCCGGCCGCTTCCTGATCAGCCGCGCCAACGCGCGCGGCGCGGCGACGGACGTCCTCGTGGTGACGGACCGGCGCTGGTTCGCCCTGACGGACGTCTCGCCGCTGTGGCAGTCGACGCCCGAGATGAAGCAGTACTGGGAGGTCCCGCGATCGGCGATCACCGTCGTCCGCGCGAACGCGACGGGTCTGCTCCAGAAGGGCCGCATGAACATCGAGTTCTCCGACCTCTCCTGGGTCGCCGTCGAAGCGGTGACCCCCGCCGAGGCCCCCGCCTTCGCCTCCGCCGCAGCCCGCTACCGCTGACGGAGAAAAGCCCGAGGCCCGCACCCGTCGGTGGGTGCGGGCCTCTGCGTCCACCCGCTGGAGGCCCGATGCGGCCGGGGCGAGGCGCCGAGCAGCTGAACACGGGGTCTTGCGGCCAGGCGGGGACCGGCCCCTTACGGCTCGCTGACGTGAGGCCGGGCGGCGGACTCAGAGGACGGCCACCGGGGCGACCGGGGTGCCGACGCCTCCGACGAAGGGCTCCGGCATGGCCGAGAGCAGGAAGCCGTACCGGTTCTCTTCTGCACAGGCTGTGGACAACTTTTCGAGGTTCCAGTTCTGGCCCTGGTGCATGCCCATCTCGACCAGGTCCAGCGCGTGCACCGGCAGCCACAGGTTGTCGATCTCCGGCGGGAAGATCTCGAAGGTCAGGGTGTCATTGGCGACGGCCGCCACGTCCCGCGCGTGGAACCACTCCGGTGTACGGACGGACAGGCCCGGCGACGGGAAACCGTAGCCGTGCTTGTCGCCCGCCAGGTAGACCTGGATCTGGCCGGTGCGGACCAGGACGACGTCGCCCGCCCGGACCGTGACCCCGCCGAACTCCTCCGCCTCCGCCAGGTCCTCGGGCGTCACCGCGTGGCCCCCGGGCAGCCGGTCCAGGCCCTTCGCGCGGGCCACGTCGAGCAGGACGCCCCGCGAGACGATGTGCCCGGCCTTGTCGATGCCGCTGAACTCGGCCCGCCCGTGCGCCGTCACCGTCCCGGCCGGGCGGCCGTTGTAGATCTTCCCGGAGTGCGAGACGTGCGTGAGCGCGTCCCAGTGGGTGCCCGCCTGGAGTCCCATGGTCACGGCGTCGTCGCTGCACGCCACCGTGCCCGGCCCGAACAGCTCCTGGTTGATCTGCACCATGGTGTGCAGCGGGTTGATCCGGCCGGGGATCAGGCCGGCCTGGACCCCGTCCTCCTTGAGCGGGAGCGCGAGCGGGATCCGGCGGCCCGAGCGGACCTCGGCCGCGGCCGCCCGCACGACCTCGTCGGTGATCAGGTTCAGGGTGCCGATCTCGTCGCCGGCGCCCCAGCGGCCCCAGTTGTTGACGCGTTTGGCGATGTCGTGGAACTCGGGGGGCATGCCCATGGATCTCATCAGCTCCCTGTTGGCGGACGGATGCGAGACGGACTGGGGCTTGTGTTCTCGTGTCTGACTGCCCATAGAATCTAACGGACCGTCAGAAAACGCGGGAAGGGGTCGGGCGTGGGGAACTTCTTGGCAGGCAAGGTCGTGGCCGTCACCGGCGCGGGCCGGGGCATCGGGCGGGCCGTGGCACTCGCCGCGGCCGCCGAGGGCGCCAAGGTCGTCGTCAACGACTACGGGGTGGGCATCGAGGGCGGGGAGCCGACGAGCGAGATCGCCGACGGCGTGGTGAAGGAGATCCAGGCCGCCGGCGGCGAGGCCGTCGCCGTCGCCGACGACATCTCCACCATGGCGGGCGGCCAGCGCATCGTCGACACCGCCCTCGCCCGGTTCGGCCGGATCGACGGCGTCGTGTGCGTCGCCGGCATCCTGCGCGAGCGGATGCTGTTCAACATGTCCGAGGAGGAGTGGGACCCGGTCGTCGCCACCCACCTCAAGGGAACCTTCACCGTGTTCCGCGCCGCCTCCGCCGTCATGCGCCGCCAGGGCTCCGGCACCCTCATCGGCTTCACCAGCGGCAACCACCAGGGCTCCGTCGCCCAGGCCAACTACAGCGCCGCCAAGGGCGGGATCATCTCCCTCGTCCGCTCCGCCGCGCTCGGGCTGGCCAAGTACGGGGTCACCGCCAACGCCGTCGCACCCGTCGCCCGCACCCGCATGTCGGCGAACGTCCCCATGGAGCTCAAGGAGATCGGCGAGCCCGAGGACGTCGCGGCGCTCGTCACCTACCTGCTCTCCGACAAGGCCGTCGCCACCGGCGGCGAGAAGATCACCGGGCAGGTCTACACGATCGCCGGCCCGAAGATCGCCGTCTGGGCGCAGCCGCGCGAGCTACGCGCCGGGTACGCCGAGGGCTCCTGGACACCGCAGAAGATCGCCGACTTCCTGCCCGGGACGGTGGGCACCGACCCGATGCCGATGCTCGCGCAGCTCGAGGCCATGGCCAAGGCGGCGGCCGCCAAGGACCGCCCCAACGCGTAGGGGAGCCCCGACGACATGGACTTCAGCTTCGGGGCCGAGGACGAGGAACTGCGCACCCGCGCCCGGGCCTGGCTCACCGAGCACCTCGTGGGCCCGTACGCGGATGCCCTCGGCCTCGGCGGGCCCGGCAGCGAGCACGAGGGGGTCGACGCCCGGCGCGCGTGGGAGCGCGAACTCGGCCGCGGCGGCTGGATCGGCCAGGGCTGGGAGGCCGAGGGGTACGGCAACCGGCGGCTCTCCCTGACCGGCCAGGTCGTCTGGGCCGAGGAGTACGCGGCGCTGCGCGCCCCCGGCCGGGTCGGCCACATCGGGGAGAACCTCCTCGCACCGACCCTGATCGCGTACGGGTCGCCGGAGCAGCGGGACCGTTTCCTGCCCGGCATCGCGCGCGGCGAGGAGCTGTGGTGCCAGGGGTACAGCGAGCCGGGCGCCGGATCGGACCTCGCGGGGATCCGCACGGCGGCGGTACGCGAACACCGTCCTGGAACCGACGGCCCGTTCCGCGTCACCGGGCAGAAGATCTGGACCTCCCTGGCCCGGGACGCCGACTGGTGCTTCGTGCTGGCCCGGACCGAGCCCGGCTCGCGGCGCCACCACGGGCTGTCCTTCCTGCTCGTACGGATGGACCAGCCGGGGCGGGTCGACGTCCGGCCGATCCGCCAGATGTCGGGGACGAGCGAGTTCAACGAGGTGTTCTTCGACGGCGCGGTGGCGGCGGAGGTCGTCGGCGGGGAGGGCAACGGCTGGACCGTGGCCATGGGCCTGCTCGCCCTGGAACGCGGCGTCTCCACGCTGGTCCAGCAGATCGGGTTCGCGGCGGAACTGGAGCGGGTGCTGGGGGCGTACGTGGCGGCGGGCACGGGGGACCCCGTACTGCGCGAGCGCCTCGTACAGCAGTGGGCCGAGCTGCGCACGATGCGCTGGAACGCCCTGCGGACGCTGGGCGCCACCGACGATCCGGGCGCGCCGAGCGTGGCCAAGCTGCTGTGGGGCGGCTGGCACCGGCGGCTCGGCGAGCTGGCCGTGGCGGTCCGCGGAGCCGCGGCCTCCGCCGGGCCGGCGGCGTGGGCGCCCGGCATCCCGTACGAACGCGGACTCGACGAGGAGCAGCGCCTGTTCCTGTTCACCCGTGCCGACACGATCTACGGCGGCTCGGACGAGATCCAGCGGAACATCATCGCCGAGCGTGTGCTCGGCCTGCCTAAGGAGCCCAGGTGAGAGGCGTCGTGTTCGACGGCAAGCAGGCCCAGGTGGTCGAGGACCTCGAGATCCGCGACCCGGGGCCGGGGGAGGTGCTGGTCGCGATCGCAGCGGCCGGGCTGTGCCACAGCGACCTGTCGGTGATCGACGGGACGATACCGTTCCCGCCGCCGGTGGTGCTGGGGCACGAGGGCGCGGGGGTGGTGGAGGCCGTCGGGGCCGGAGTGACGCATGTGGCGCCGGGCGATCACGTTTCCCTGTCGACCCTGGCGAACTGCGGGGCCTGCGCGGACTGCGACCGGGGACGGCCGACGATGTGCCGCAAGGCGATCGGGATGCCGGGCCAGCCGTTCTCGCGGGGCGGGAAGCCGCTGTTCCAGTTCGCCTCCAATTCGGCGTTCGCCGAGCGGACGATCGTCAAGGCCGTCCAGGCGGTGGAGATCCCGGCCGACATCCCGCTGACCTCGGCGGCGCTCATCGGCTGCGGTGTCCTGACCGGCGTGGGGGCCGTACTGAACCGGGCCCGGGTCGACCACGGCGAATCGGTGGTCGTCATCGGCACGGGCGGCATCGGGCTCAACGTGCTGCAGGGCGCCCGGATCGCGGGCGCGACCACCATCGTGGCGGTGGACGCGAACCCGGCGAAGGAGGCGGTGGCCCGGCAGTTCGGGGCCACGCACTTCATCGATGCCTCGGCCGTCCCCGACTCCTCTGCGGCGGTCCGCGAGATCCTCCCGACGGGCGCCGACCACGCCTTCGAGTGCGTGGGCAACGTCAAGCTGATCCGCCAGGCCATCGACCTGCTGGACCGGCAGGGACGGGCGGTCCTGCTCGGTGTCCCCGGCTTCAAGGAGGAGGCCTCGTTCCAGGTCTCGTCCATGTACCTGGACAAGACCATCATGGGCTGCCGCTACGGCTCCTCCCGCCCGCAGCGGGACATCGCCCTGTACGCCGAGCTCTACCGGCAGGGGAAGCTGTTGCTCGACGAACTCGTCACGGAGACCTACCCGATCGAGGACTTCGCGAAGGCCGTGGACGATGCCCGGCACGGGCGGGTGGCGCGCGGCGTGCTCACGTTCTGAGACGGGGCCGCTGATCTCGGTTCTCGGCCGCCCGTGGCACCAACGCGCCTCGTTCTGGGACGAGTTGTCCTACCCTCTGGACGTGCGATGGAGGGGCGTGTTGAACGAGCTGGCGCAATCGGCTTCCGCGGCCATCATCGGTTCCATCGCCACGGATGCGGGGCCGCGCCTGCGGGACGGGGTCGTCACGGTGTGGAGGCGTGTGCATCCCGAGCGGGCGGATGCGGTCGGCGCCGACCTCGATGCCTGCCGGGACGATCTGCTCGCTGCCCGCGCCGGAAGCGACGAGTTGTCCGAAGCCGAGCTGCGCGCGGAGTGGCAGGAGCGCGTGCGCCGCCTGCTCGTCGGGAATCCGGAGATCGCGGGGGCGCTCAATCTAGCTCCGGGGCTCCGGGGCTCCGGGGCTCCTGACCTCCGGGGCTCCTGAGCTCCGGGGCTACTCGGCGGCGAGGCGGCCGAAGCGGCCCTTGTGGAAGAGGAGCGGGCCGTCCTCGCCGGCGGCGCCCATGGCTTCGACCCGCCCGACCACGATCAGGTGGTCCCCGCCGGTGTGGACGGCGTGGATGCGGCAGTCGATCCAGGCGGGCACGGACTCGAGCTGCGGTGACCCGGTCACCGGGGCGGGCGTGTGGGCGATCCCCGCGAACTTGTCGGCGCCGCTGACGGCGAAGGCCCGGCACAGCTCGCCCTGCTCGGCGCCCAGGATGTTGACGCAGAACACCCCGGCGCGGGCGATCCGCGGCCAGGTGGTCGACGTACGGGCCACCATGAACGTCACCAGGGGCGGGTCCAGGGACAGCGACGCGAAGGACTGGCAGGCGAAACCGGCCGGCCCGTCCTCACCGTCCGCCGGCGGCGCGGTGATGACGGTGACCCCGCTCGCGAAGTTCCCCAGTACGGCCCGGAACTCGGCGGGGCTGACGGGCGCGCGCTCGTCGTCGCCGACGGCCCGCAGATCGGGGCGCGGCAGCGCATCGATGTGGCCGGCATCCGGGTCCTGTTCCGACGGGGCGGAGGTGGGGGAGCCGACTGACCTGAGGTATCGGACGACGGTGGCCGCCATCCCTGCGTGTCCCATCACGTCAACGATTGAAGCTGACGGTCCGTCAGATGGGAAGGGGTGTGGGCGGGTGACTCGGAAATCGGAAAGGTGTATCGTCCCCATCGATTGAACGTGTTCAATTACTGGGGGGTGGGGGTCATGGTGATGCCAGAGGAGCCCGGGCCGGCGCCGGATCCGGCCGAACGGGGCGGCAGATGGTCGCGCCTCGCGACCGGGGCGGAACTGCCCTCCATCGCGCAACCCGTCGTCGCGGGAGCGGCCTTCATCGCCACCACCGGCATGCGCGATGACCACGGGGTCACCTTCGGAGCCGGTCTCGCCGCCGTGGTTCCCCAGCTGATCCTCCTGGTGGTCCTGGCCGCATACCTGCACTGGCTGCTGTTCACCGTCCCGGCGATGGCCCTGGCCCGGCTCCTGGGCGGCCCGCGATGGGAGGCGGCGCGGGGGGCGCTCTGCGCGGTGGCCGGCGCCGCAGCGCTCACCGCCGCCCACGCCTGGTGGGTCACCTCCCTCTGGGACGTCCCGTTCATCCGGGCGGCGGCCTGGATCGCGGGCGCCGGGGTGCTCCCGGTGACGGCAGCCTGGTACGCGCGGCACCGGTGGCTGGGGTGGGGCGGCATGCTGGCCCGGGTCGGCGCCCTCACCGGGATCGCCCTGCTCGTCACCGCGCTCGGCGGCTTCCTCCAGGCGCGGACAGGCTTCCACGCGTACGAGCCGCCGCGGCTGGAGCGGAGCCAGTACGTCGGGGAGTGGGTCGGCGCCGGCGGTGCGTACCGGCTGAGCCTGCGTGAGAACGGCGAGGCGGAGGCCGGCAATCTGCCGCCGGCGAAGAGGAACTCCGGTCCGTGGGACGCGTGCTCGGGGACCGGGAGCTGGAACTTCGAGCCGAAGAGCGAGTCCGGCGGCATCTTCCACCGGGGGCCGCGGGACCGCGTCTCGCTCTCGATCGCGGGCTGCAGCTTCGGCGACTGGCAGGTGGCGGGCACGGCGGACCGGCCCGAGCTGTTCTACGTGGTCCGCGATCCGGACGGCCCGGGCGGCCCGGACGTGACCACCCTGCACCGCGTGTAGTGCGGGCCCGCCGTTCGCCCGTACGGGTGAATCCACTGCCCTGCCGGGACCCGTACGGCGGACAGCCCCGCGGGAGGTCGGCATCGTGGCCCCCGGCCCGATCCCGATCCACCCGTTCCCCAGGAGGACTCCCATGCTCGGCACCGACTTCCGTATCGGATCGCCCGTCTGGCTCGACCTCGGCAGCCCCGACACCGACGGCGCCGCCGCCTTCTACGGCTCGGTCTTCGGCTGGTCCTTCACCGCCCTGGGTCCCGAGGCCGGCGGGTACGGGTTCTTCCAGGTGGACGGCAAGACGGTCGCCGCGCTCGGGCCGCTCACCGAGGACGGGGCGAAGTCCGCCTGGATGGTGCACTTCATGAGCCCGGACGTGCAGGCCACCGTCAAGGCCGTCCAGTCCGGCGGAGGGAAGATCCGGATGGAGCCCATGGACGTCATGGGCGAGGGCTGGCTCGCGCAGGCCACCGACCCGCAGGGCGCCGAGTTCGCCATCTGGCAGCCCGGGAAGACCGGCGGGCTGGGGAAGGTCTCCGAGGAGAACACCCTGATCTGGGCGGAGCTGCACGTACCCGACCCCGCCGCGGCCCTCACCTTCTACGACGGGGTCTTCGGCTGGCGCAGCCAGGACATGGAGGCACCCGGGATGACCTACCGCGTGCTGAGCCTCAAGGACGGCGACCAGCAGCAGACCTCGTTCGGCGGCATCGCGCCGATGGACGAGGGCGCGGGCGGCGGCGTGGAGAAGCCGCGTTGGGTGCCGTACTTCAACGTCGCGGACGTCGACGCCACCGCCTCGGCGGCGAGCGGGAACGGCGGGTCGGTGCTCATGCCCGCGGCGGACGTGCCCGACGTCGGCCGGATCGCGTGGGTGGCGGACCCGTACGGCGCGGTGTTCGCCCTGCTGAAGCCGAACCCGCAGATGTGAGATGCCGTTGACGGCTACCGCCCGACGTACTTGGGGGAGCGGCGCTCCACGAAGCTCGCGACGCCCTCGTTGGCGTCGGCGGTGGTCATGTTGATCTCCTGAGCGGTGGCCTCGGCGGCCAGTGCGGCTGCCCGGTCACCGTCCAGGGAGGCGTTGACCAGCTGCTTCGTCAGCGCGAGGGCGCGGGTCGGGCCCTGCGCGAGGCGCTCCGCCCACTCGCGGGCGGTGGCCTCCAACTCCTCCGCCGGGACCACCCGGTTGACCAGGCCGAGCCGCTCGGCCTCGGCCGCCGGGACGGCGTCGCCGAAGAACATCAGCTCCTTGGCCTTCTGCGGGCCGACCAGACGCGGGAGCAGGTACGCGCCGCCGCCGTCGGGGACCAGACCGCGGCGGACGAACACCTCGATGAAACGGGCCGATTCGGCGGCGATGACGAGGTCGCAGGCCAGGGCGAGGTGGGCGCCGATGCCGGCGGCCGTGCCGTTGACGGCGGCGAGGACCGGCTTCTCGCAGTCGAGCACGGCGGTGATCAGGCGCTGCGCGCCGAGCCGGATCATGCGGGCGACGTCGCCGGCGACCCTTTCGCCTGCTGCGGCGGGGGATCCCCGTAGGTCGGCGCCCGCGCAGAAGCCCTTGCCGGTGGCGGTGAGGACGACGGCTCGGAGGGTGGGGTCGGCGGATGCCTCGGCGAGCAGGGCGATGACGCGTTCGCGTTGCTCCCAGGTGACGGCGTTCATGGCCTCGGGACGGTTGAGGGTGATCCACGAGACGCCGCTCTCGATGCGGTGGAGGACTTCGTCCTCGGCGATGCCGGTCATGTGATGAACTCCCGTTCGGAGATTGCTGGTTGATCCGGGCCCGCCGGTGCAGGTCGCCGCTGGGCGCAACCGTCTCCCCGGCCCCGCCCCTTTCCGAAACCGGGGGCCTGCCCCCGGGACCCCGCGTCCGGGCGCGGCGCCGTTGCGGGGCGCTCCTCCCGCACCCCCGCGCCTCAAACGCCGACGGGTGCCCGGGGGCTTGCCCCCGTTCGGGAAGGGGCGGGGCGGGGAGGGGCTCCGCGCAGCGGGCCAGGTGATGTCAGCGGCAGATGGCCAGCGCGTCCAGGGCCACCGCACCTTGGCCCCGCGGGAGGACCATCAGCGGGTTGATGTCCAGCTCCGACAGGACACCGCCCAGCTCCAGCGCCATCCGCTGGACCCGGAGGACGACCTCCACCAGCGCGTCCACGTCCGCCGGCGGCGCTCCCCGCACGCCCTCCAGCAGCGCATGCCCGCGCAGCTCGGTCAGCATCGCCCGCGCCTGGTCCTCCCCGAACGGGGGGACCCGTACCGCCGCGTCGTGGAGGACCTCCACCAGGACTCCGCCCAGCCCCACCGTCACCGTCGGGCCGAACAGGTCGTCCTGCGTGACGCCGACGACCATCTCGACCCCCCGATCCACCATCTGGCAGACCAGGATGCCGTCGAGCGGGACGTCCTCGTAGCGGGCGATGTCCGTCAGCTCCCGGTAGGCGTCGCGGATCTGGCTCGCCGAGGTCAGGCCGATCTTCACCAGGCCCAGCTCCGTCTTGTGCCCGAGCTGCGGCCCCGAGGCCTTCATCACCACCGGGTAGCCGACCAGGCCGGCCGCCCGTACCGCAGCCGCCGCGCTGGTCACGAGCTGCTCGCGGGGGACCCGTATTCCGTAGGCCCGCAGCAGCTGCTTCGCCGCGTGCTCGCTGAGCTGCTGGCCCGGCCGCATGAGCGCCTGCGCCTTGCGGTACGAGGGGGACGGGGTCCGCGGAGCGTCCTCGAAGGGGGAGCGGTAGGCGGCCGTGAACCGGTAGTGGCCGAGGTAGGCGCGGACGGCGGTGATGCAGTTGCCGAACGTACGGAACGTGGCCACGCGCGAGGAGCCGAGCAGGGTGGTGCGGTAGGCCTCCTCGGTGCCGACCGGGGAGCCCCAGATCACGCAGATCAGCTTGTCGCTCTGCTCGGCCGCGTCCACCAGGTCCTGCGCGAGCTTGTCGCTCATGGGCGGGAAGGGCCCGGTGATCGGGCAGATCAGCACACCGACGGCCGGATCGGCGAGGATCGCGTCGATGATCTTCCGGCCGCGCCAGTCGCCGACCGGGTGGCCGCCGTTGTCGACGGGGTTGGCGACGTTCAGGTACTCCGGGATCCATTGGTGGAGCTCGTCCTGCTTGGCCCGGGAGAGGGTGGGGAGGCTGAGCCCGGCCTCGGTCGCCAGATCGGAGAAGTGGGCTCCGGTGCCGCCGGAGATGGAGTACACGACGACCCCGTCGGCCAGCGGTTTACGGGCCCTCGCGAGCAGGGCGGCGGTGTCCTGGAGCTCGTCCAGCCCGTCGACGCGGATGACGCCGAACTGCCGCATCGCGGCGTCCACGACGGTGTCGGCGCCGGTCAGCTTCCCGGTGTGGGAGGCGGCCATCCGGGCGCCGGTCTCGGTGCGGCCGACCTTGACGGCGACGACGGGGACGCCGTTGCGGGCGGCCCGGTCGGCGGCCAGCAGGAAGGACCGGCCGTCCTTGAGGCCCTCCACGTAGCAGGCGATGGCGCCGACCTCGGGCTGCTCGGCGAAGTAGGAGATGAAGTCGGAGGTCTCGAGGTCGGCCTCGTTGCCCGTGGGAGCCCAGTGCGAGAGCCGGATGCCCAGCTCCTGGAGGGTGTAGACGGGCCGGCCCTGGTGGCCGGACTGGGTGATCAGCGCGATCGCCGGGCCGTCGAGGTCGTCGCGGAACTTCTCGAAGGCGTTGAGGTTGGTGTTGGGGCCGAGGAGACGCAGGCCCGAGCGCCGGACCGCGGCGGCGAGCCGGGCCTGGGCGGCGGCCCCCGCGTCGCCGGTCTCGGCGAAGCCGGAGGCGAAGGCGACGGCGAACTTCACCTTGGCCTCGGCCAGTTCCTCGATCACCGGCAGCGGATCGCCGACGAGGAGGACGGCGAGGTCCACCTGCTCGGGCAGGTCGGCCACCGAGGCGTGACAGGGCAGGCCGAAGACGGTGGGGCGGGCGGGGTGCACGGGGTGGATCCGGGCGCCGACGCGCTCCGCCCAGGCGATGAGCTGGCGGGTGATGCCGGTGTTCGGTCTGCCCTCGGCGTCGGAGGCGCCGATGACGGCCACGGACTCGGGCCGGAAGAACCGGTCCAGGTCGGGGACATCGGCGTGCAGGGGCCGTCCGCTGACGTCCACCGCGACCGTGTCCGCGGCGGACGGCGCCGCCGTGGAGTGGACGGCCGTCCTGGGGGACTCCCCGCAGGCCTCGACACGTGCGCGGAAGTCGGTGGTGAGGGTGCCGTGAGTAGATCCAAGCATCGTTCCGCCCGCTCCTGCTCGATGAACTCAATAACTGACGCGTAGTCAGATTACTGAACTGACGTGCCGTCAGGAACAGTGCTGCGTAGGAAAGCTGGTGGAGGTGATGTGTGGAACGGTCCCAGATCCCGCCGGGACGGGTCCAGGACCGGATTCGGCCTGTTCTGCGGGAGACCGGAAAGGGGCGGCTTCGGCGGCCCGGTGGCCCGGCGGGCCGACGGCCCGCCGGACCGGCGCCTACGCGAGCGGGTCGACCGGGCGGAGGCCCGTGTCCGGGAGGGGCTCGGCCGGCGGGAGGCCGGTTCGGGGCCCGAGCCGGCGGGACAGGGCCTTGGCGATCTTCTCGGCGTCCAGGGCCATCTCGCGGAACATCCCGCTGATGGGGTTGGTGAAGCCGGTGAAGTACAGGCCGGGGGCCTGTGCGGGTGTACGGGTGCCGTGGGTACGGGGCCTGCCGCGCCCGTCGAGTACGTCCAGGTGTCCGACCAGGCCCTCCAGGCCGCGCCGGTATCCCGTGGCCGCGACCACCGCGTCCGGGGTGATCCGCGATCCGTCCGCGAGCACCACCTCGGCGCCCTCGAACGAGGCGACGGCGGCGACCGGTTCGACCCGGCCCGTGCGCACGGCATCGATCAGGCCGACGTCCTGGACCGGGATCGCGCCCTCCTTGACCCTGCTGTACAGGCCGGTGCCGGGGCGGGGGAGGCCGTACGCCGTCAGGTCGGGGACGGACGCCTTGGCGACGAGCGCGCCGAGCCGGTCCACGAGCCGTACGGGCAGCCGCCGCACCAGGATCCCGGTGCGCTGTGCGGGCCAGCCCGCGGTGGAACGGCGCACGATGTGAGGGGCGGTACGCACGGCGAGCCGCACCCGCGCGGCCCCGCCCTCGGCCAGGTCGGCGGCTATCTCGGCGCCGGTGTTGCCGGTGCCGACGACGAGCACGTCGCGGCCCTCGTACGGCATGGCGTTGCGGTACTCGGCGGCGTGCAGCAGCTGCCCGGCGTACGCGTCGCGGCCCGGCCAGTCGGGCAGCGCGGGCGTGTGGTTGAACCCGGTGGCGACGACGACGGCCCGGGCGTCGAGCACCCGCCCGCCGGTGGCGTGCAGGAGCCAGCCGTCCCCGCCGGGTGCGGGGTCGATCCGGGTCACCTCGACGCCGGTGACGAGCTCCAGCTCGTGGAACTCGGCGTACTTCTCGAGGTACCGCACCACGTCGTCGCGCGAGACCCACCGGCCGAACCGGCGCGGCATGGCCAGCCCGGGGAGGGCGGAGAGCCGCCGGGTGGTGTGCAGGTGGAGGCGGTCGTAGTGGTTCCGCCAGGAGGTGCCGACCTCGTCGGACTTCTCGACGACCACCGCACGGACCCCGCGGGCGCGCAGCGCGGCGGCCGCGGCGAGGCCTCCGGGGCCGGCGCCGATCACGTACACCGGGCGGGGCTGGGTGGTCAAGTCGGGGGGTGTGGGGACTCCGGGCATGAGGAGTGAGCGTATCGACACACAGCGTTGATGGGTCGCGGACAGGGAGGGAATCGATTGCGGATCGATCACGGCCGGCTTCCGGGCCCCGGCGGGACCCTTGCGGGATCGCTGCGGATCCGCTGAACTGACGTACCGTCAGATCAAGGGCATCAAGGGAGGAGGGCCCGATGCAGACCGTCTGGCTCAGTGGGGCCGAATGGCTCGCCGTGCTCCGGATAGGCCTCGGCCTGTGGTGGCTGGAGAGCTGGCGGCACAAGGACAAGAAGGGCTGGTTCGAACGCGGCACCGGCATCGCCTGGGCCGCCGACGTCGCCGGCAAGCACCGCTGGCCGTTCGTGAAGGGCGGCTTCGAGAAGGTCGTCCAGCCCCGCCCCCGGCTGATGGCGTACATCGTCGTCTACGCGGAACTCGCCCTGGGCCTCGGCCTGGTCCTCGGCTTCCTGACCCCGATCGCCCTGGTCGGCGGCCTGCTCCTGAACCTGCTCTACCTCGTCCTGATGATCCACGACTGGGCCGAGCAGGGCCAGAACGCGATGATGGCCCTCATCTCGCTCGTCGCGCTCTTCACGATGGCCTGGCAGACGTGGTCCCTGGACGCGGCGACGGGACTCTTCCCGTGAGCACCCGCTACGACCTCCCCGAGACCGACGAGTTCACCCGCCCCTACTGGGTCGCGGCCGCCGAGGGCCGGCTCCTGCTGCGCCGCTGCGCGGACTGCGGGCGGGCCCACCACTACCCGCGGGAGTTCTGCCCCTTCTGCTGGGCCGCCGAGGACCGGGTGGCCTGGGAACCGGCGAGCGGCCGCGCCACCCTCTACACCTGGTCGGTGATCCACCGGAACGACCTCCCGCCGTTCGGCACGCGCGTCCCGTACGCGGCGGCCGTGGTCGACCTGGCCGAGGGCCCGCGGATGATGACCGAGGTGGTGGACTGCGCCCCGGGGGAGCTGCGCATCGGGATGCCGCTCCAGGTGACGTTCCGCGAGGCGGCGGAGGGCGTCCACGTGGCGGTGTTCCGCCCCGGGGACTCCTGACGGACCGTGCGACACCTTCCGGATGACCGGACGGGGGGCCGGGCGACACACCGGTTTGGCCGCCGGGTGCGGGTGCGGGTGCGGGTGCGGATATCGCAATCAACGAGTTCCCGGACGCGACGAAGTAGGTCGCCGTGAGGGAAGACACCGCCTTGGGCCTACGGCTCCCAAGGGGGCCGAGGCGGATCCCCGTCGTGCCGCCCGACGGCTAGGGCCAGAGCAGCTCGCGGGACCAGCCGGTGCCGTCGTCGTCGCGGCGGTAGCGCAGCCGGACGTGGCGGCGGGCCGCGTCACCCTGGAAGAACTCCACCTCAGCGGCGTCCAGCACGTACCGGGTCCAGGTCGGGGCCGGGGCGTCCGGCTCGGCGCCGGCCCGCTCCCACGCGGCCGCCGAGGCCTCCGCCAGCTCCTGCACCGAGCCCAGCACCTCGCTCTGCCGGCCCGTCAGCGCCGCCGCGAGCGCACCCCGCGACCGGACCGCCAGATCCGCCCGGCTCTCTTCCGCCCCGCAGGCGGTGACCCGGCCGCGGATCCGGATCTGCCGGGCCACGGCAGGCCAGTAGAACCCCAGCGCGGCGTCCGGCTGGCCGGCCAGCTGCCGGCCCTTGGCGCTGGTGGCGTGCGAGGCGAAGTGCCAGCCGTGCCCGTCGGCGTCGTGGAGCATCAGGGTGCGTACGTCGGGCCGCCCGTCGGCGTCCACCGTCGCGAGGCTCATCGTGTGCGGCTCCGGCTGCCCCGCCCGGGCGGCGTGCAGGAACCACTCCCGGAACAGCGCCAACGGCTCGGCGGGCGCGGCCCCGGGGTCGAATCCGGGCAGTGGGCCGTCCCACACGGGCAGGGAGTGCAGGGTGGCGTGGAACGCCTCGATGTCATCCATCTCGGAGCTGCTGATCTCGCGGGTCATGCCGCTCATCGAACCATGTGACCCGGCTTCGGCATTCGCCGGATCGCGAGCCCCTGCCGTTCCTGTGCTGTGCTGCCTTCGACGACGCGAAGCCGGCCCGCACGCGCATGCTTCCGTCGGGGCGGTCGGGGCGGTTGGGGCGGTTGGACCGTCGGGGCAGTTGGGCTCCACCGGGCGGGAGCGGCAGCGGAAAGGCCGGCCGGGGGGGGGGGCTCCACCGGGCGGGAGCGGCAGCGGAAAGGCCGGCCGGGGGGGGCTCCAC
>NZ_JNZY01000018.1 GCF_000717655.1 Streptomyces katrae | reverse complement strand
GCCTGCTCGAAGGCCTCGACGACATCTCCCTCACCCTTCAGAACGAAGCGGACATCGCCACCTACGAAAGCACCCGCCCCAACCACAAGCCGCGCACGATTCAGGCCTGATTCCTGCCTGATCAGCGCTTATTCGCCCTTGGGTGATCACATCGACAACACTGTGCCCCCCGCCTTCCGGCGGGGGGCACAGCCGTGTGTTGAGGCCCCGTGAGGCGACAACTCGCCCCAGATGGCACAATCTGTGCATGGAACGCGACAGTCAACTTGAGCTCTACGAGCTCGTCGCGGACCGGCTGAAAGAAGCACACGCAAAGGTGCGCACACTGCAAGTCCCCGAGGCGGTAAGGATGGCGCTGTCCCGGAAGCTGTTGGTCGTCACGGCCGCGGCGAAGCACGATCTCGCCGATGCGGCAAGGCGCCTGGACAGGTTGATGAAGGACCTCGACGAGGGTCGATTCCCTGAAGGCGACTGATGCGAAGGAACTCCGTAACGACCTACACCGTTGCGGCACTAGGGTGATTAGCCCGTTTCGTGTTTGATTTGCGGTATATATCCGCCTAACGTGCGAAATAAGCTTGAACACATTCGTTCTGGCGAAGTCTCCGAAGGGGAAGACGTGAACAAGGCGCAGCTCGTAGAAGCGATTGCCGACAAGCTGGGCGGCCGCCAGCAGGCCGCGGACGCTGTCGACGCGGTACTGGACGCGATGGTCCGCGCTGTGGTCGCGGGCGACCGGGTCTCGGTCACGGGCTTCGGCTCGTTCGAGAAGGTCGACCGCCCGGCCCGCTACGCCCGCAACCCGCAGACGGGTGAGCGCGTCCGGGTCAAGAAGACCTCTGTTCCCCGCTTCCGCGCGGGCCAGGGCTTCAAGGACCTGGTCGCAGGCACCAAGAAGCTGCCCAAGGGCGGTGAGGTGTCGGTGAAGAAGGCGCCCAAGGGCAGCCTCTCCGGCGGCGCTTCCGCGACGGTCAAGAAGGCCGCGGCCAAGAAGGCCACCACCGCCAAGAAGGCGGCGGCGAAGACCACGGTCGCCAAGAAGACCACCGCCAAGCAGGCCGCCACCGCCAAGAAGGCGGTCACCAAGACCGCCGCGGCGAAGAAGACCACGGCGACGGCGAAGAAGACCACCCCCACGGCCAAGAAGGCCGCGCCGGCGGCGAAGAAGACCACCGCCACCGCCAAGAAGACGGCTCCGGCGGCCAAGAAGGCCACCGCGAAGACCACCGCGCCCGCCAAGAAGACGACGGCGCGCAAGACCACCGCGAAGAAGACCACGGCCCGCAAGAAGTAAGAAGGCCACGAGTCACACACGCCGGGCCGGTTTCCCCTCCCTGGGGAAGCCGGCCCGCGGTGCTGTCCGTGCAGGTCAGAAGGCCGGAGCGGCCGAGGATCAGAAGGTCTGCAGGGTGATCAGGGTGATCCGCAGCGCCGGCCCCTCGCCGTCCGTCTCGATCCGGACCCGCTGCCCGGGACGAAGCAGCCGCAGGCCGCCCGCGTCGAACGCCGGGGCCTCGAAGGGCACCGGGGTGCCGTCGTCCAGCAGCACACTGCCGCTGCGGGTCTGGGAGTCGTACGTGTACGCGGTCGCCTGCATACCGGCACTGTATCGGGCCGTGTGACGGCCCACGCCGAGGGCGAGGGCCGTCCGCAGGTCCGCGGCCGTGTCCACGTCCCGGCGCACGCTCTCGACATCCGCGAGCGCTATTTCCGCAGCTCCCGAGGCCGAATGCCGGGCCCGTGACGGGCCTCCGAACGAGGGTGCCAATTCCACGTCCCGCGCAGCGGAAAGCAAGGTCGTACCGATTCCCGCCGCATCCGCCAGAAATGCCCGCGGAAATGCGGACGCGGCTTCGAGCACGCGTAGCAATTCCGGTGGCCGCAGCGCGGGCAGATCCGCGTTCATCGCGGCCACCGCCGCTCCGGGCCGCCCCGCACGTATCTCCCGCGCCCCGTGGGCCAGCGCCGCGTTGAGCCCGGCGGCCGGGGCGTCCGGCACGATGCGCGCCCCGAGCCGGGCCAGTTCCGCACCGGCCAGGGCGTCGTCCGTGACGACCACCACATCCACGACTGCCGCGCAGGCCAGCGCCCCTGCCACGGTGTCCTGCGCGAATGCCAGCGCGAGCCCGGGACGGGAGGCGCCCACCGCCGCCGCGAGACGGCTCTTGGCCACCGCCAGAGGCTTCAGCGGGACCACCAGACTCCAGACCGCTTTCGTGGCGGGCCCCTTCCCTCCGGTGCGCGTCCGTACATGTGTGGACCAAGGCCGGGTCATGGCCGGGTCATGCGTCGGCCCATTGTCGCCTCTGCCCGGTCGACCCGGAGGTCCGGTGCTCCGGGCGGGGCGTACCGTGTCCTCGACAGAGACCGGACCTGAGGCCACACTTGTCCGGCCGACGAGGTGCCCAAGCCACGCACCGGTCCTAGAGGAAGGTGTCCGAGTGTCCCGCCGCAGAATCGGCTTCTGGTACCGCCTGGCGGCGGTCATCGCAAAACCGCCGCTGGTGGTGCTCTTCAAGCGGGACTGGCGGGGAATGGATCACATTCCGGCCGACGGCGGGTTTATCACGGCCGTCAATCACAACTCGTATCTGGACCCGCTCTCCTACGCGCACTTCCAGTACAACACCGGCCGGGTGCCCCGATTGCTCGCGAAGGCGGCCCTCTTCAAGGTCCCCATTGTCGGCGCGATCCTGCGGGGCTCCGGCCAGATCCCCGTCTACCGCGAGACCACCAACGCCCTGGACGCATTCCGGGCCGCCGTGGACGCGATCGAGCGCGGTGAATGCGTGGCCTTTTATCCGGAAGGCACCCTCACCCGCGACCCGGACATGTGGCCGATGGCCGGCAAGACCGGCGCGGCCCGGGTCGCGCTGATGACCAAGGCACCGGTGATTCCGGTGGCCCAGTGGGGCGCGAACCTCGCGATGCCGCCCTACGCCAAGGAGGACAAGGTGCGGCTCTTCCCGCGCAAGACCCTCCAGGTGCTCGCCGGACCTCCCGTGGACCTCTCCGAGTTCTACGACCGGGAGCCCACCCCGGACGTGCTCAAGGCCGCCACCGAGACGATCATGGAGGCCATCACCGAGCTGCTGGAGGAGCTGCGCGGCGAGAAGGCGCCCGAGCAGCCGTACGACCATCGCAGGGCCAGGGCGGAACAGCGGCGCAAGGCCGCGGGGGAGGACCAGAAGTGACACGTCCCGTGAAGGCGGCCGTCTTCGGAACCGGCTCCTGGGGCACGGCCTTCGGCATCGTGCTCGCCGACGCAGGCTGCGAGGTGACCCTGTGGGGCCGCCGCCGCGAGGTCGTCGACGCCATCAACACCGGCCGGACCAACCCGGACTACTTCCCGGACGTCGAACTCCCCGCCAACATGCGCGCCACCACCGACCCGGCCGAGGCCGCGGCCGGCGCCGATTTCGCGGTCCTCGCCATCCCCTCCCAGACCCTGCGCGGAAACCTCGCCGAATGGGCCCCGCTGCTGCCCGCCGACGCCGTGCTCGTCTCCCTGATGAAGGGCATCGAACTCGGCACCGCCAAGCGGATGAGCGAGGTCATCGAGGAGGTGGCCAAGGTCCCCGCCGAGCGCGTCGCCGTCGTCACCGGCCCCAACCTGGCCCGTGAGATCGCTGCCCGGCAGCCGGCCGCCGCCGTCGTCGCCTGCTCCGACGAAGCCGTCGCGCAGCGCCTCCAGGCGGCTTGCCACACCCCGTACTTCCGCCCGTACACGAGCACCGACGTCATCGGCTGCGAGCTGGGCGGCGCCGTCAAGAACGTCATCGGCCTCGCCGTCGGCATCGCGGACGGCATGGGCCTGGGCGACAACACCAAGGGCTCGCTCATCACCCGCGGCCTCGCCGAAGCGACCCGGCTGGGCCTGGCGATGGGCGCCGACCCGCTCACCTTCTCCGGTCTCGCGGGCCTCGGCGACCTCGTCGCCACCTGCTCCTCGCCGCTCTCCCGCAACCACACCTTCGGCACCAACCTCGGCCGCGGAATGACCCTCGAGGAGACCATCGCGGTCACCAAGCAGACCGCCGAGGGCGTCAAGTCCTGCCAGTCGGTGGCCGATCTGGCCCGCCGCCACGGGGTGGACATGCCGATCACCGACACCGTCGTCGACATCGTCCACCACGGCAAGCCGCCGCTGGTCGCACTGAAGGAACTCATGGGGCGCAGCGCCAAACCGGAACGCCGCTGACTCCTTTCCGGACGTCCGAGCGGGTATCGTCGTGGCGATATGAGCAGCGAGAACCTCCCCCAGACCCCTGAGCAGCAGGGCCGCAAGCCCCGCGTGGCCGTCGTGTTCGGCGGCCGCAGCTCGGAACACGCCATCTCGGTCGTCACGGCGGGCGCCGTGCTGCGCTCCATCGACCGGTCCAAGTACGAGGTGCTGCCGATCGGCATCACCACGGACGGCCGGTGGGCGCTGACCGCCGACGAGCCCGCGCGGATGGCCATCGCCGACCGCAAGCTCCCGAGCGTCGAGGAGCTTGCGGACTCCGAGGACGGCGCCGTGGTGCTCTCCGTCGACCCGGCCAACCGCGAGGTCGTCTACACCGAGCCGGGAGCCGTTCCCAAGGCCCTGGGCGAGGTCGACGTCGTCTTCCCGATGCTGCACGGCCCGTACGGCGAGGACGGCACCCTGCAGGGCCTCCTGGAGCTCTCCGGCATCCCGTACGTCGGCTCGGGCGTCCTCGCCTCGGCCGTCGGCCAGGACAAGGAGTACATGAAGCGGGTCTTCACCTCCTTCGGCCTCCCCGTCGGCCCGTACGTGACGATCCGCCCCCGCGAGTGGGAAGCGGACCAGGACGCCGCCAAGGCGCGGATCCTGGACTTCGCCGGCGAACACGGCTGGCCGCTCTTCGTCAAGCCCGCCCGGGCCGGCTCCTCCATCGGCATCACCAAGGTCGACGACGTCTCCGGCCTGGACGAGGCGATCCGCGAGGCCCGGCGCCACGACCCGAAGATCCTCGTGGAGGCGCTGCTGCGCGGCCGCGAGATCGAGTGCGGGGTGCTGGAGTTCGAGGACGGGCCGCGCGCGAGCGTGCCCGCCGAGATCCCGCCGGTCTCCAGCCACGACTTCTACGACTTCGAGGCGAAGTACATCGACTCCGCCTCCGGGATCGTGCCCGCTCCGCTCACCCCGGAGCAGACCGCCGAGGTGCAGCGGCTCGCGGTCGAGGCGTTCGACGCCGCGTCCTGCGAGGGCCTGGTGCGCGCCGACTTCTTCCTCACCGAGGACGGCACGTTCGTCATCAACGAGATCAACACCATGCCGGGCTTCACCCCGATCTCCATGTACCCGCGGATGTGGCAGGAGTCGGGCATCGAGTACCCGGAGCTGGTGGACCGCCTGATCCAGGCGGCCCTGCGCCGCTCCACCGGGCTGCGCTAGCAGGCAGCCGCAGAGCGCGAAGCCGACCGCCCGCCGGGATTCCCGGCGGGCGGTCGGTGTGCGAAGCGGGGTTCCCGGTGCGTCGGGCCCGGCGGCCGTCAATACGACGAGATGCCCTCGGGGACGGTCCTGGCCACCACGCCGGACAGACCGACCAGCATGCCCGCATCCGTGGCATGCTCCTTGTCGACCCGGACCTCGGTGTAAGCCAGCCGCATCCCGGTGATGAACCGGAACCCCCCGCCGGCGCTGTCGGGGACCTCCTTCAGCAGCCACCGGACGCCGTCGACCTCGACGCCGCCCAGCTTTTCATCCGTCATCTCGGGGGGCTTGGGGATACCGCACCGCAGTACGATCGCCGAGCCGCCCCACGCGGCGGTCAGATCCGACTCCGGCGCGGTCCTGGCCCGCGCCAGGCCGGCCACCGTCTCCGGGAGCTCCTTGTGCAGTGCTGCACAGAACCCCGCGACGTCGGCGGGCGGCGTGGGCGGCGGGTCCACCCGGGCTTCGGAACCACCCGGGGTGCAACCCGCGAGGGCCAGTACCGCGACCAGTACGGGCAGGGCGGGCAGACGCAGGGGCCGGCGGTGGAAGGACATCACCGGCCAAGAGTAGACGGGGGCTACAGATGGACCACCGGGCAGGTCAGGGTGCGGGTGATGCCCTCCACCTGCTGGACCTTGGCGACGACCATGCGGCCGAGCTCGTCCACGGTGTCGGCCTGGGCGCGCACGATCACGTCGTACGGGCCCGTCACGTCCTCGGCCTGGATCACCCCCGCGATCTGGCTGATGGACTCGGCGACGAACGACGCCTTGCCCACCTCGGTCTGGATAAGGATGTACGCCTGTACCACGGAACCTCCAGGGCGGCCACGAGGATCGATTCCCCTAACCTTCGGGTGGGCCCAGGGATTCGGGTGGGCCCGGGGAAGAAGGGACGCCACGGTACCGCGTTGCCGAGCACCACGGGGAGACCCGGGGGCACGGCGCCACGCACAGCGGGGCGTACGAAGGGCAGAAGTTGACGTATCTGTTGACGGTACCCAGAGCTGTGACGGCTCGCGACCGCAAGCGGACTGGGCAAGAAGGGGCACAGCGATGAAGGGCACTGTGGGCGAGCTGGGGGAGTTCGGGCTCATTCGAGAGCTCACCTCACGGCTCACCACCACCCCGGCGGTCCGGCTCGGACCGGGCGACGACGCCGCGGTCGTGTCGGCCCCCGACCGGCGGGTCGTGGCGAGCACGGACATCCTGCTCGAGGGCAGGCACTTCCGGCGCGACTGGTCCACGGCGTACGACGTCGGCCGCAAGGCCGCCGCACAGAACCTCGCCGACATCGCCGCGATGGGCGCGGTGCCGACCGCACTGCTGCTCGGCCTGGTCGTCCCGGCCGAGCTGCCGGTCACCTGGCCCACCGAGCTGATGGACGGGCTGCGCGACGAGTGCCAGGTCGCCGGCGCGGCGGTCGTCGGCGGCGACGTCGTCCGCGGGGACACCATCACCGTCGCCATCACCGCCCTCGGCGACCTGCGCAACCACGAGCCCGTGCTGCGCTCCGGCGCCCAGCCCGGCGACGTCGTGGCCGTCACGGGCTGGCTGGGCTGGTCCGCGGCCGGGTTCGCCGTGCTCTCGCGCGGCTTCCGCTCCCCGCGGGCCTTCGTCGAGGCGCACCGGCGCCCGGAGCCCCCGTACCACGCGGGCCCCGCGGCCGCCGGACTCGGCGCCACCGCCATGACCGACGTCAGCGACGGCCTGATCGCCGACCTCGGGCACATCGCGGAGGCCAGCAAGGTGCGGATCGACCTGCGCTCGGCGGCCGTCGACATCCCGACCCAGATGCACGACATCGGGCAGGCCGTCGGGGTCGACCCCTTGCAGTGGGTGCTGACCGGAGGAGAAGATCACGCCATCGTGGCGACCTTCCCGCCCGACGTGAAACTGCCGGCCCGCTGGAAGGTCATCGGGGAGGTGCTGAACCGGTCCGCGCTGCCCCAGGTGACCGTGGACGGCGCCCCCTGGACGAGCACCGGCGGGTGGGACCACTTCGGCTCCGACCCGTCCACCGAGGAGACCCCGAGATGACCGACACGCCAC
Source organism: Streptomyces katrae (assembly GCF_000717655.1). Taxonomy (GTDB): domain Bacteria; phylum Actinomycetota; class Actinomycetes; order Streptomycetales; family Streptomycetaceae; genus Streptomyces; species Streptomyces katrae_B. Next base: position 122,723 of record NZ_JNZY01000018.1, on the reverse strand, counting down.
CCCGGTGCCTGACCGTCGCCGGATCCGACTCCGGCGGTGGCGCCGGGATCCAGGCCGACCTCAAGACCATGCTGGCACTCGGCGTGCACGGGATGAGCGTGGTGACCGCCGTGACCGCGCAGAACTCCCTCGGGGTCCAGGGGGTCTGGGAGCTGCCCGCCGAGGCCGTGCAGGCCCAGTACCGGGCCGTCGTGGACGACATCGGCGTGCAGGCGGTCAAGACCGGGATGCTGTCCTCCGCCGCGCTGGTGGAGACGGTGGCCGAGCTGCTCGCCGCCACCTCCGCCCCCGTCGTCGTGGACCCCGTCGGGGTCTCCAAGCACGGGGACGCGCTGCTCGCCGACTCGGCGCTGGACGCCGTGCGCAAGGAGCTGCTGCCGCGGGCCACCGTGGCCACGCCGAACCTGGACGAAGTGGCGCAGCTCACGGGCGTGGTGGTGGAGAGCGAGGACGACATGCGGCGGGCCGCCGACGCGGTCCTCTCGTACGGGCCCGAGTGGGCGCTGATCAAGGGCGGGCACCTGGCGGCCCACGGGAACGAGGCCGCCGACCTGCTGACCGACGGCGAGACCCGGCTGTGGCTGCGGGCGCCGCGCCACGACAACCGGCACACCCACGGCACCGGCTGCACCCTCGCCAGTGCGGTGGCCGCCGGGCTCGCCAAGGGCCAGGACGTGCCGCAGGCCGTCATGGAGGCCAAGGAGTACGTGACCGGCGCCATCGCGGCCGGCTTCGCGCTCGGCGGCGGCATCGGCCCGGTGGACCACGCCTGGCAGTGGCACCGCTAGAACCGCAGAAGACCACCGCGTCACGTGACGCGGTGGTCTTCAGGCCCGGTCGGTCCGGGCAAGGCAAAAGGCCGGTCCACGAGGTGGACCGGCCTTCTTGGCAACCGGAAAGGGCTGCGCTACGACGGTTGGCGTCAGCGCGAGACCTTGCCGGCCTTGATGCACGAGGTGCAGACGTTGAGGCGCTTCGGCGTCCCACTGACCATGGCACGAACGCGCTGGATGTTCGGGTTCCAGCGACGCGAGGTGCGGCGGTGCGAGTGGGAGATGTTGTTGCCGAAGCTCGGCCCCTTGGCGCAAACGTCGCAGTTGGCAGCCACAGGTCACTCCAAAGACTTCAGATGCACTTACAGTGAAATCCGGCGCACCGGATCAGAAGTCTGAGAAGTCTGAGTGGTTTGCCGGGGGAATGGCCCGACTCTCATCGGGCAACCGGAGCAGCATACAACGACTGCGTCCGTCCAAGAAAACTACCATGGCTGCCGCCGACCCCGCCCCGCGGTCCGAGGCGCCCGGCAGTCCTTGGCTACCCTGCGGTGAACCCTGGCCCGCACAAGGAGGAACGCCCGGTGCCGCACGAGCCGCAGCCGCAGCACCCTGACGAGCTCGACGCCGAAGCGGTGCGGACCTGGAGCTCGCTGGCCGTGGCCGCACTGGGCCGGGCCCGCGAGGACATCGACGCGATCAACGTCTACCCGGTCGCGGACGCGGACACCGGCACCAACCTCTACCTGACCGCCGAGTCGGCCGACCGCGCACTGGCCGAGGCACTCGGGGCGGCGCCCGCGGACGTGAGCGAGACCACAGGGCCCGCGCCGGGCGCCGGGGCCCGGACCCCCTCCTCCCTGTCCCGGGCCGTACGGGCCTACGCGCACGGCGCCCTCATAGGCGCCCGGGGGAACTCCGGGACGATCCTGGCGCAGCTGCTGCGCGGCGTGGCCGACGTACTGGGGGACGAGCCCGGGGACCGCGGGCCGGGCCGGCTGCTGGCCCAGGCGCTGACCCGGGCCGCCGAGGAGGCGTACCGGGCGGTCGCACACCCGGTGGAGGGCACGATGCTCACCGTCGCCGCGGCGGCGGCACGGGCCGGCGAGGCGGCCGGGGCGGCCGCCGGAACCGCCGCCGACGTGGCCCGGGCGGCCTACGACGCGGCCCGCGCGGCCCTGGCGGACACCCCGGGGCAGCTGGCCGAGCTGGGCCGGGCCGGGGTGGTCGACGCGGGGGGCTGCGGGCTGGTCGCTGTACTCGGGGCACTGTGGCAGGCGCTGTCCGGCCAGGAGCCCGCCGCCGAGGCGGTCCGCGGCCGGGCCGTCCCCGTACCGCAGCCGCCGCAGCCCTGCGACGCGGAGGAGCGGGGCGGGCCCGCGTACGAGGTGATCTACCTGCTGGAGGCCGCCGAACCGGCCGTGGCGGAGCTGCGCGAGCGCCTCGACGGGCTCGGGGACTCCCTGGTGGTGGTCGGCGGCGACGGACTGTGGAACGTGCACGTCCACGTCGACGACCCCGGCGCCGCGGTGGAGGCGGGCGTGATCGCGGGGCGGCCGTACCGGATCCGCATCACCCACTTCGGCGACGAGCGGCGCCGGGCGCGCGAGGAACGGGTCCAGCGGGCCGTGGTCGCCGTGGTCCCGGGCGAGGGGCTGGCCGGGCTGTGCGGGGAGGCGGGCGCGACCACCGTGCTCGCCCGCCCCGGAGAGGCCCCGGACGCCGCCGCACTCGTCGATGCCATCCGGCGCGCGCACGCCCGCGAGGTGGTGCTGCTGCCCGGCGGCGCCGACCAGCGCGCGGCGGCGGCCGCCGCGGCCGAGCGCGTCCGCGCCGACGGCGTACGGGTGGCGGTGATCCCCACCCGGTCCGCGGTGCAGGGCCTGGCCGCCCTCGCCGTGCACGACCCGGACGGCAGCTTCGACGAGGACGTCGTCGCCATGACCGCGGCGGCCGGCGCCACCCGCTACGCGGAACTCGCCGTCGCCGAACGGCAGTCCTTCACCTCCGCCGGCATCTGCCAGGCCGGGGACGTGCTCGGGCTCATCGACGGAGACGTCGCCGTCATCGGCTCCGGCCTCACCGAGACCGCCGAGGCGGTCCTGGAGCGGATGCTGGGCTCCGGCGGCGAACTCGTCACCCTGGTCCTGGGACCTGAGGTCCCGGACGCCCTCGCCGAGCGCCTGGAGGCGTACGTACAGCACGGGCACCTGGCGGTGGACACCGTCACCTACCGCGGCGGCCGGTACTCGGCGCCCCTCCTCATCGGGGTCGAATAGCCGGCTTGTCAGCGCGATGGTGTGCAATGAACACGTGCCCGCGCTCGACGAAGACCTCAAGAAGACGCTCGGCCCCGCCACCGCCAAGGTGCTGGCCGAGCAGCTCGGCCTGCACACGGCCCTGGACCTGCTCCACCACTACCCGCGGCGGTACGCCGAGCGCGGCGAGCTGACCTCGCTGGCGGAGCTCGCCGACCAGATCGACGAGCACGTGACGGTGGTCGCCCAGGTCGCCGACGCCCGGATCCTGACGTTCAACGGGGGCCGCGGCAAGCGCCTGGAGGTGACCATCACCGACGGCAGCGGCCGCCTCCAGCTGGTCTTCTTCGGGGCGGGCGTCCACAAGCCGCACAAGGAGCTGCTGCCGGGCAGCCGCGCGATGTTCGCGGGCAAGGTCTCGATGTTCAACCGCAAGCTCCAGCTGGCCCACCCCGCGTACGAGCCGCTCGGCGCGGAGGCCTCCGACCGGGACGCCGCCACCGCGTTCGCCAACCAGCTCATCCCGATCTACCCGGCCTGCGCCAAGCTGGAGTCCTGGAAGATCGCCAAGTGCGTGGACGCCGTGCTGCCCAGCGCCCGGGAGGCCGTGGACCCGCTGCCGGACGCACTGCGCGAGGGCCGCGGGCTGGTCCCCCTGACCGAGGCCCTGCTGAAGATCCACCGACCGGCCACCAAGGCCGACATCGACGACGCCCGGCAGCGGCTGAAGTGGGACGAGGCCTTCGTCCTCCAGGTCGCCCTGGCCCGCCGCCGGCACGCCGACTCCCAGCTCCCGGCCGTCCCCCGCCGCCCCGCCCCGGACGGCCTGCTCGACGCCTTCGACGCCAAACTCCCCTTCACCCTCACCGACGGCCAGCAGACCGTCTCCCGCGAAATCTTCGAAGACCTCGCCACGAACCACCCCATGCACCGCCTCCTCCAAGGGGAGGTCGGCTCGGGCAAGGCCCAGCCCCTCGACTCCCTGGTCCTGACACCCACGGGTTTCCGCCCCATGGGAGACATCGAGGTCGGGGACGAGGTGGTGGTGCCCTCCGGCGAGATCGCACTCGTGGGCGGTGTCTTCCCGCAGGGAGAACGCGATGTGTGGCGGGTGGTCCTCTCGGACGGGAGCGCTGTCGAGTGCGATGACGAGCACCTGTGGATCGTCGGCACGAGCTGTGGATGGCACCGCGGCCAAGAGCCCGAGGTGATGACCACAAGGGAGATCCGCTCGGACCTGCACGAGGCCAACGGATCCAGCAAGTGGTACCTGCCGGTAGCCGTCCCCGTGGACCTCGGTGACGGCGACCACCCCCCGCTTGATCCCTACCTGATGGGCGTGCTCCTCGGTGACGGCTCCTTCCGGCACGACCTGAGACTGTGCACGACGGACGACGAGGTTCTGGCTGCGGTCGAGGCGGCGGTCGCCCCGCACTGCGAGGTGACCGGTGTGCCCGGATCCGCCTGCGACTACACGATCCGGATGAGCGGGCCGGGGAGCGGCGCCCGGCCCCATCCCGTCATCCAGGCGGTTCGTGATCTGGGGCTGTGGGGTGCGACCTCACCTGACAAGTTCGTCCCGGACGTCTACAAGAACGCACCCGTCAAGGACCGCTTGGCGGTCCTGCAAGGGCTCATGGACACGGAGGGGACGCTTCAGGCGAACGGAACGGGCATGTCGTTCTGCTCCGCCTCCCTCCGGTTGGCGCAGGACGTGGCCTGGCTCGTGCGCTCTCTCGGCGGGCGGGCTCGTGTGCTGCCCGAGAACGCGGCCTTCAGCGTGTCCGTTGCGCTGCCCGGGGAGTTCGAGCCGTTCCGGCTGCCGCGCAAGGCGGCACGCGTGCGGCCGAGGCCGGAGTACGACACCTTCCGGCGTGGCATCCGGGCTGTGGAACACGTCGGGCCCAAGCCGGTCCAGTGCATCAGCGTCGAGCATCCGAGCCGCGCCTATGTGACCGACAACTTCACGGTGACGCACAACACGATGGTGGCGCTGCGGGCCATGCTCGGCGTCGTGGACTGCGGGGGGCAGGCCGCCATGCTCGCGCCCACCGAGGTGCTCGCCCAGCAGCACCACCGGTCCATCACCGAGATGATGGGCGAGCTCGCCGAAGGGGGGATGCTCGGCGGCTCCGGCCGGGGCACCAAGGTCGTGCTGCTCACCGGCTCCATGGGGATGCCCGCGCGCCGCCAGGCCCTGCTCGACCTGGTCACCGGCGAGGCCGGCATCGTGATCGGCACGCACGCGCTCATCGAGGACAAGGTGCAGTTCCACGATCTCGGCCTGGTCGTGGTCGACGAACAGCACCGCTTCGGGGTGGAGCAGCGCGACGCGCTGCGGTCCAAGGGGAAGCAGCCCCCGCACCTGCTGGTGATGACCGCGACCCCGATCCCGCGCACCGTCGCGATGACCGTCTTCGGGGACCTGGAGACCTCCGTCCTCGACCAGCTGCCCGCCGGCCGCTCCCCGATCGCCACCCACGTCGTACCGGCCAAGGACAAGCCGCACTTCCTGACCCGGGCCTGGGAGCGGGTGCGGGAGGAGGTCGAGAACGGGCACCAGGCTTACGTGGTGTGCCCGCGCATCGGCGACGGCGAGGACGACCCGAAGAACCAGAAGAAGAAGTCCGCCGAGGACGACGGCGAGAAGCGGCCGCCGCTGGCCGTCCTGGAGATCGCCGAGCAGCTCACCCGCGGGCCGCTCGCCGGGCTGTCGGTGGAGGTGCTGCACGGCCGGATGGACCCGGCCGACAAGGACGACGTCATGCGCCGCTTCGCCGCCGGCGAGGTCAAGGTGCTCGTCGCCACCACCGTCATCGAGGTCGGCGTGAACGTCCCGAACTCCACGGTCATGGTGATCATGGACGCGGACCGGTTCGGCGTCTCCCAGCTCCACCAGCTGCGCGGCCGCGTCGGCCGCGGCTCCGCGCCGGGTCTGTGCCTGCTGGTCAGCGAGATGCACGAGGCGAGCCCCGCCCGGGCCCGGCTCGCGGCCGTCGCCGCCACCCTGGACGGTTTCGAGCTCTCCCGGATCGACCTCGAGCAGCGCCGGGAGGGCGACGTCCTGGGCCAGGCCCAGTCGGGCGTGCGGACCTCGCTGCGCATGCTCGCGGTCATCGAGGACGAGGAGGTCATCGCCCAGGCCCGGGAGGAAGCCACCCGCGTGGTCGCCGAAGACCCCGAGCTGGCGGGGCTGCCGGGGCTGCGCAGCGCCTTGGAGGCCCTGCTGGACACCGAGCGGGAGCAGTACCTGGAGAAGGGCTGAGCCGCCGCCGCCCGGTACCGCCCGGGGCCGCCCCGCGCGGTACGACCTATCGTGGAACTCCGCAGTAGCCATCACCGTCGTACCGAAGGACCCCAGATGACCCGCGTGATCGCCGGCAGCGCCGGCGGGCGACGGCTGACCGTGCCCCCGGGCACCGGCACCCGGCCGACCTCGGACCGGATGCGCGAAGGCCTGTTCTCGACCTGGGAGTCGCTGCACGGCGTCGAGGGGGCCCGGGTGCTCGACCTGTACGCCGGCTCCGGCGCCGTCGGCCTGGAGGCCCTCTCCCGCGGCGCCTCGCACGCGCTGCTGGTCGAGCCCGAGGCCAAGGCCGCCAAGGCGATCCGGGACAACATCAAGGCGCTGGGCCTGCCCGGCGCCGAGTTCCGGGCCGGCAAGGCGGAGCAGATCGTGGCGGCCGCGGCGGGCGGGGACCCGTACGACGTCGTCTTCCTGGACCCGCCGTACGCCGTCGAGCACGGCGATCTTGGCGAGATCCTCCTCACACTCCGCGCCAATGGCTGGCTCACGGACGATGCGCTCGTCACCGTGGAGCGCGGTACGAGGAGCGGTGCGTTCCCATGGCCCGAGGGGTTCGAGCCGCTGCGCTCCCGCAAGTACGGCGAAGGCACCCTTTGGTACGGCCGCGCCGCCTTCACCAGCGAAGACTCATGATGCCCGCACCGAAGAGCGAGGGACCCAAGTTGCGCCGAGCCGTCTGTCCCGGGTCGTTCGACCCCATCACCAACGGACACCTCGACATCATCGGCCGGGCCTCCCGGCTCTACGACGTCGTCCACGTCGCCGTGATGATCAACCAGTCGAAGCAGGGGCTGTTCACCGTCGAGGAGCGGATCGAGCTGATCCGCGAGGCGACCGCCGACTACGGCAACGTCGAGGTGGAGTCCTTCCACGGCCTCCTCGTCGACTTCTGCAAGCAGCGCGACATCCCGGCCATCGTCAAGGGCCTGCGCGCCGTCAGCGACTTCGACTACGAGCTCCAGATGGCCCAGATGAACATGGGGCTCTCGGGCGTCGAAACGCTGTTCGTGCCGACCAACCCCACCTACAGCTTCCTGTCCTCCTCCCTGGTCAAGGAGGTCGCGACCTGGGGCGGCGACGTCGCCCACCTGCTGCCGCCGCACGTGCACGCGGCGCTGACCGAGCGGCTCGCCGGCCGCTGACCGGCTGACGGGCCGTCAGTCGGTGTCGGGCCTTCGCCCGGTGGCCTTACAGTCGTCCCGTCCGTCTCAGGAACCGCCCGAGGCCGAGAGAGTGCGAGCCCCCATGGACGTGCAGAAGAAGCTCGACGAGATCGTCGCGGCCGTCGGCGGCGCCCGGTCCATGCCCATGTCGGCCTCCTGCGTGATCAACCGCGCCGAGCTGCTCGCCCAGCTCGAGGAGGTCCGCCAGGCGCTCCCCGGCTCGCTCGCGCAGGCGCAGGAGCTCATCGGCGGCCGGGAGCAGATGGTCGAGGACGCCCGCCGCGAGGCGGAGCGCATCATCGAGTCCGCGCACGCCCAGCGCGGTTCGCTGATCTCCGACACCGAGGTCGCGCGCCGCTCCCAGGCGGAGGCGGACCGGATCCTGGCGGACGCCCGCAGGGAGGCCGAGGAGATCCGGGCCGAGGCCGACGACTACGTCGACAGCAAGCTCGCGAACTTCGAGGTCGTGCTCACCAAGACCATCGGCTCGGTCGACCGCGGCCGCGAGAAGCTGCTGGGCCGCGGCCCGGGCCTGGACGACCAGGGTTACCCCGACGCGGACGCGCCCGAGCGCAGCCACGATCCGCAGACGCAGCGGCAGCAGGCGGACGCGTACGTGGACACCAAGCTGGCGACCTTCGAGGCGGTGCTCTCCAAGACCCTCGAGGCGGTCGGCCGGGGCCGCCAGAAGCTGCTGGGCCGGGTGCCCACGGACGACCTCGGCGCGCACATGGCCGCCCAGGACGCCGCCGGCGCGCAGCAGTCCCGCTCGGCGAGCGACGCGGACTTCCTGGCGGGCCTGGCGGAGCCGGCGGCCCCCATGGGTCCCGCGATCCCGGCGCAGGCCCAGCAGGAGCCCGCGTACGACGCGTACGGCTACCCGCAGCACCAGCAGTCCCAGCAGCACGACGCCTACGGCTACCAGGACCCCTACGGCTACCAGCAGCAGGTCCAGCAGCCGGATCCGTACGCGACGATGGGCTACGAGCAGCAGCCGGACCCCTATGCGGCCTACCCGCAGCAGCCGCAGGCCCCGCAGCAGCAGCCCCAGCAGCCCGCCCTCGACGAGACCAGCTTCTTCGACACGAGCATGATCAACCTGGACCAGCTGCGCCAGTACGAACAGGGACGCTAGGGCCGGATTGGGCTCAGAGCGAAGCGCCGGGTATCCTGGCTCTTCGGTCGCGCGTATGCACCGCGATCCATGCTGCCCGCAAGTGGCGGAAATCTTGATCTTCAGCGATCTGTGAAAGCAGGAACGGCCCTGAATACCCGCCTCGACCACCGCAACCCTCTCGTGTTCGACACGCACGAGCTGGGTCGGCGTCCTGGTGCCATGCAGCGGCTGTCCCGTGAGATCGCGGCACCGGCGGACCTCGGTCTCGTCGGCGTCATCGGGGTACCGGAAGGCGCCCCGCTGAAGCTCAGTCTCCGCCTCGAGTCGGTCATGGAGGGGGTGCTTGTCACAGGCACCGCCCGTGCATCGGCCGTAGGGGAGTGCGTAAGGTGTCTGGAGCCCGTCGAGCGCGAGCTCAAGGCGGACTTCCAGGAGATGTTCTCGTACCCTGACGCCGACGACCGGAGCCGCACCAAGGCGGAGCCGGCCGACGACGCCGAGGACGACGAGGACACGCTCTTCCTCGAGGACGGTTTGTTCGACCTCGAACCCGTGCTGCGGGATGTGGTGGTGCTCGCACTGCCCATGCAGCCGGTGTGCCGGGAGGACTGTCTCGGACTGTGCCCCGATTGCGGGCTCAGCCTGAACGACGACCCGGACCACCACCATGACGCCGTCGACATCCGTTGGGCGGCATTGCAGGAACTCGTCGTGACCGATCAGGACGGCGAGAAGGACAACATGAGCGGCACTGCATCTGACGACGTTCAGAGCGCCGCCGAGAAGCAGGAGAAGTAGCCGTGGCTGTTCCGAAGCGGAAGATGTCGCGCAGCAACACGCGCCACCGCCGGTCGCAGTGGAAGGCTGCGGTCCCCACCCTGGTTTCGTGTGAGCGTTGCCAGGAGCCGAAGCTCCAGCACATCGCGTGCCCGAGCTGCGGCACCTACAACAAGCGCCAGGTCCTCGAGGTCTGAGCGGCTGGTGAGAGGCGCAATGTCTGAGCTGTCCAACGCTGAGAAGCAGGCAGACAGTAACAACGCGGCCTCGTCCCACACGCTTCTGGAAGGGCGGCTCGGGTATCGACTCGAGTCCGCCCTTCTGGTGCGTGCACTGACCCACCGCTCGTACGCGTACGAGAACGGCGGTCTGCCCACCAACGAGCGTCTGGAGTTCCTCGGGGACTCCGTGCTCGGCCTGGTGGTCACGGACACGCTGTACACGACCCACCCCGACCTGCCCGAAGGCCAGCTGGCCAAACTGCGGGCCGCGGTGGTCAACTCGCGCGCACTGGCGGAGGTCGGGCGCGGCCTCGACCTCGGCTCCTTCATCCGGCTCGGCCGGGGTGAAGAGGGCACGGGTGGCCGGGACAAGGCCTCCATCCTCGCCGACACCCTTGAAGCGGTGATCGGCGCGGTCTACCTCGACCAGGGCCTCGAAGCGGCCTCGGAGCTGGTCCACCGGCTCTTCGACCCGCTCATCGAGAAGTCCTCGAACCTCGGGGCCGGCCTGGACTGGAAGACCAGTCTCCAGGAGCTCACGGCGGCCGAAGGCCTCGGCGTGCCGGAATACCTGGTCACCGAGACCGGTCCGGACCACGAGAAGACCTTCACCGCTGCCGCCCGCGTCGGTGGTGTCTCGTACGGCACCGGCACCGGCCGCAGCAAGAAGGAAGCGGAACAGCAGGCTGCGGAATCCGCTTGGCGCGGTATCCGTGCCAAGGCGGACGAGCGGATCGCGGCGGAAGCCGCTGCCTCCGCGGCCGCAAAGGTCACGGTGGCGGCCCCGGCCGACACCGAGGCCCCGGCCGAGGACGGCGGGTCGCCGACGCCCGCCGAAACCGACGCCTAACGGCTGAGCCCTTCCTTCGGGATCTCCCGCCCGTCCCTGCCGCGCAGGGGCGGGCGGACCCGTTTCCGGGCCCGGCGGGGCAGGCCGGTACGCTCGCCGGGAGCGACCAGAACGCACCCCATCCGGAGGACCGCCGTGCCCGAGCTGCCCGAAGTCGAAGTCGTACGGCGGGGCTTGGAGCGTTGGGTGGCCGGCCGGACCGTCGAGGCCGTCGAGGTGCTGCACCCGCGCGCGGTACGCCGACACCCCGCCGGCGGGGCCGATTTCGCGGCGCGGCTGACGGGCGAGACGATCGGGGTCGCGCAGCGGCGCGGCAAGTACCTGTGGCTGCCCCTGGAGGGGCGGGACCTCTCCGTGCTCGGGCACCTCGGCATGAGCGGACAGCTCCTCGTGCAGCCCGAGGAGGCGGCCGACGAGAAGCACCTGCGCATCCGGGTGCGCTTCCGGGACACCGCCGGGACCGAGCTCCGCTTCGTCGACCAGCGCACCTTCGGCGGTCTCTCGCTCCACGAGAACACGGCCGACGGGCTGCCCGACGTCATCGCGCACATCGCCCGGGACCCGCTGGACCCCCTCTTCGACGAGGCGGCGTACCACGCGGCCCTGCGCGCCAGGCGGACCACCGTCAAGCGGGCCCTGCTGGACCAGTCCCTGATCAGCGGGGTCGGCAACATCTACGCAGACGAGGCGCTGTGGCGGGCCAGGCTGCACTACGAGCGCCCCACCGCCACGCTGACGCGCCCCCGGAGCGCGGAACTCCTCGGGCATGTGCGGGACGTGATGAACGCGGCCCTCGAAGTCGGCGGCACCAGCTTCGACAGTCTCTACGTCAACGTGAACGGCGAGTCCGGCTACTTCGACCGTTCGCTCGACGCCTACGGGCGTGAGGACGAGCCCTGCCGGCGCTGCGGCACCCCGATGCGGCGCCGCCCGTGGATGAACCGGTCCAGCTACTTCTGCCCGCGCTGTCAGCGGCCGCCGCGCGTCGCGTCGTAGGACTCCCGGGCGGTCAGTACCCGGGGCATGCTGCCCTCGAGGAAGTGGATGAGGGCGAGCAGCCGGTCGGCGACCTCGATGCCGAGCGGGGTCAGCTCGTAGTCGACGCGCGGCGGGTTCGTCGGCTGCGCCTCGCGGTGGACGATGCCGTCGCGCTCCAGCGCCTGCAGGGTCTGGGAGAGCATCTTCTCGCTCACGCCGTCGACCTTGCGGCGCAGTTCGTTGAAGCGGCACGAGCCGTCCCGCAGGGCGCCCACGGTGAGGCTGCCCCAGCGGCCCGTGACGTGCTCCAGCGTCTCCCGGGACGGGCACGCGCGCGCGAAGGCGTCGAACGGAAGCTGTGTCTCCATGGCGACCAGCTTAACTCCGCACAGCGCTCGCCAGAAGCGTGCGCTTTCGGTTGGTAAGTGCTCGCCGCGGTGCCGCGGCTAGAAGCCGAAGTCCTGGGTCCACCAGGGGCCGCCGGCCGCGAAGTGGGCGCCGACGCCCAGGGTGCGGAACTCGCAGTTGAGGATGTTCGCCTTGTGGCCCGGACTGTTCATCCACGCGTTCATGACCGCCTGGGCGTCGCCCTGGCCGCGGGCGATGTTCTCGCCGCCGAGGCCGGAGAGACCCGCTTGGGTGGCGCGGTCCCAGGGGGTGTTCCCGTCGGGGTCGGTGTGGTCGAAGAAGCCGCGGGTGGCCATGTCCTTGCTGAAGGCTCCGGCCAGCGCCGCGAGCGGCGGGTTCGCCCGGACCGGACCGCAGCCTGCCTGCGCGCGCTCCTGGTTGACCAGGGCGAGTACGGCGGACTCCTCCGCGGAGTGGCCGTCGTCGGGCGTCGGGGCGGGCGGGGCCGGCGGCTTGGGTGCGGCCGGCTTGGGCTTCGGCGGCACCGGAACCGGGTCCGGCTTCTTCTCCGGCTTCGGCGCCGGCTTCGGCGCCTGCTTGGCAGGGGCCGAAGTGGAGGCGGAGGCGGACGGGGTGGGCGAGGCGGAGGGACTCGGCGAGGCCGACGGGGAAGGAGAGGTCGACGGCGAGGGGGAGGCCGAGGGGGACGGGCTGCTCGTGTCGGGGCCCGAGGAGGCGCGGCCGGACAGGTTGGCCAGGCCGCTCTGCTGCTCGGGCGCGGTGCGGGGGCTCGGCGAGGCCGCTGCCTCGGGCCGCGTCGCGGCGGCCGGGCTGTCGGCGCTGACGCCGACATAGGGGAAGGAGGTGCTGACCGGCACCATGCCGGTGGTCACCGCCGCCGTGCCGAGGGCCACGGCCACGGAGACGCCCAGCAGGCCGCCCCGTACGAGGGTGCGGCGCCTGTCGCCGCGGTCCGGTGCGGCGGGGAGTCGGTGGCGTCCCATCGGCGCGTACCTTCCTTGCAGCTCAAGATCATCCCTTACTCACCCAAATGGGTGAGTTCATTGCTGCGCGACTGTACGCCATGGGGCGCGGGGGCGATGTGGGCCGAAACTCTTCGCCCGGTTAGCGTTCACGCATGAACGAAGATGTCCGCCTGACCGCCTGGGTGCGCGGCCGTGTACAGGGAGTGGGCTTCCGCTGGTTCACCAGGGCCAATGCGCTGGAGATCGGCGGAGTCGTCGGGTTCGCGCTCAACCTCGACGACGGACGAGTGCAGGTGGTGGCCGAAGGTCAACGTGAGAATTGCCACCGGCTGCTCGACTGGCTGCGCTCCGCCGACACGCCCGGGAGGGTGGACGGAGTGACAGAGATCTGGGGCACACCGCGCGGTGGCTACGACGGTTTCGCCATGCGGTGACCGATCGACTGATCATGTACTGATCACATCTCCCGGTGGTCCGTACCCGGTCGGATCTGCACGTTCGCCGTCGACGCGTTGCCGGCCGGCCCGAACCGTGGAAGGCTCGAAGGAGCGGACGATCTCCACAACCCTTGGGAGAGCCGGGCTGCCCGCCGATACGGGGCGTGATCGTGTTGACCGTCAAACTTTTTGGTGAGACGCTGGAAGCCCCGCGCACCTGAGCTGTTTGGCAGTGCTGGTACTAGTAAGCGCAGTGACTCACAGTCGCTGCCGGACATCCGCGGGTGCGATTCCCTCACGACCCACACCGCTTCGGTCGGTCACTCAGTGTGGAGGACCATCCATCATGGCAAAGGCGCTTCTCGGTTACGTCGGCGGTTCCGATCCGCGACTCCTCGCCGAGATGCGACGGCTTCAGCAGCGCGTCCAGGACCTCGAGTCCGAGCTCGTACGGATTCAGTCCGAAAACGACGCGCTGAACGCGGCCGCCGCTCAGCACGGAGACTCGCTGCTGGACCGCATCGACATCGACGTACCCCAGGCGGAGCCTGCGCTCACCTGACGCTCACCTGATCCGCGCTCAACTCGTCGCACGACTACAGCCCCGCATGATCTGCAAGGGACGCTCCGGCGTCCCTTCTTTCTTTGACCACCGCGTGGTCGACCACCGCGCCAGGCGAGCGCGAGAGCGTTGGGCCAGGTGGGGCGGCCGATTCCTTTAGCGTCAGTTGTGCCCTGCACCTTCATGGGTGAAACCGAACGCGAAAGGTAGAGTCCGGCGGCGTGCACCTCAAGTCCCTGACCCTGCGTGGCTTCAAGTCCTTCGCCTCTGCAACCACCCTGCGCTTCGAGCCCGGCATCACCTGCGTCGTGGGCCCGAACGGCTCGGGCAAGTCCAACGTGGTGGACGCGCTGTCCTGGGTCATGGGGGAGCAGGGGGCCAAGTCCCTGCGCGGCGGCAAGATGGAGGACGTCATCTTCGCCGGGACCACCGGGCGGCCGCCGCTCGGGCGCGCCGAGGTCTCGCTGACCATCGACAACTCCGACGGCGCCCTGCCGATCGAGTACGCCGAGGTCACCATCACGCGGATCATGTTCCGCGGCGGCAGCAGCGAGTACCAGATCAACGGCGACACCTGCCGGCTGCTCGACATCCAGGAACTGCTCTCCGACTCCGGCATCGGCCGCGAGATGCACGTCATCGTCGGCCAGGGCCAGCTCGACTCCGTCTTGCACGCCGATCCGATGGGCCGCCGCGCCTTCATCGAGGAGGCGGCCGGCGTACTCAAGCACCGCAAGCGCAAAGAGAAGGCGCTGCGGAAGCTGGACGCGATGCAGGCCAATCTCGCGCGCGTGCAGGACCTCAACGACGAACTGCGGCGGCAGCTGAAGCCGCTGGGGCGGCAGGCCGCCGTGGCCCGGCGGGCCGCCGTCATCCAGGCCGACCTGCGCGACGCACGGCTGCGGCTGCTCGCCGACGACCTGGTCACGCTGCGGGGGGCGCTGGACGCGGAGATCGCGGACGAGGCGGCGCTGAAGGAGCGCAAGGAGGCGGCCGAGGCCCAGCTCGCTGAGGCGTTGCGGCACGAGGCGCAGCTCGAGGAAACGGTGCGGCAGCTGACGCCGCGGCTCCAGCGGGCCCAGCAGACCTGGTACGAGCTGTCGCAGCTGGCCGAGCGGGTACGGGGGACCGCGTCCCTGGCCGACGCGCGGGTCAAGTCGGCCTCGGCTCCGGCGGAGGACGAGCGGCGCGGCCGCGATCCGGAGGACATGGAGCGGGAGGCCGCGCGGATCCGCGAGCAGGAGGCGGAGCTGACGGCCGCGCTGGAGGCGGCCTCGCGGGCGCTGGAGGACACCGTCGAGCACCGGGCGGAACTGGAGCGGTCGCTGGCCGGGGAAGAACGGCGGCTGCGGGACGCGGCGCGGGCCATCGCCGAACGGCGCGAAGCGCTGGCGCGGCTGACGGGGCGGCTGGGCGCTGCCCGGTCCCGGGCGGGGGCCGCACAGGCGGAGATCGACCGGCTGGTGGCGGCGCGGGACGCGGCCGAGTCCCGGGCCGGGGCCGCGCAGGCGGAGTACGAAGCGCTGGCCGAGGAGGTCGGCGGGCTCGAGGACCCGGCGGTGGACGAGGAGTACGCCGCGGCGCGGGCGGAGCTCGCGGCGGCGGAGGCCGCGCAGACGGCGGCGCGGGAGGCGGTGACGGCCGCGGAGAAGTCGCGGGCGGCGGTGTCGGCGCGGCGGGATGCGCTGGCGCTGGGGCTGCGGAGGAAGGACGGCACGGGGGCGCTGCTCGCGGCGCGGGAGCGGCTGGCCGGGCTGCTGGGGCCGGCCGCGGAACGGCTGACGGTGACCCCGGGGTACGAGGTCGCGGTGGCGGCGGCACTGGGCGCGGCGGCGGACGCGCTGGCGGTGACCTCCCCGGGGGCGGCGGCCGACGCCATCCGCCACCTGCGGGACGCGGACGCGGGCCGAGCCACCCTCCTCATCGCGCCCCGGCCGGACCCGTCGCCCGGTATCCCGATCCCGGGCCAGGCGCTCGCGGGCGCGGATGCCGCGTACCCGGTGGGCGAGGCCGCCGCGGGCGCGGGTGCCCGGGCTCCGGAGGGCGGGATCCCGTTCCCGAGCCGGGCGTCGGCCACGGGCGGCCCGATGGGTGAGGCCGCCGCGGGCGCGGATGCCGCGTACCCGGCGGGCTCTTCGGCCGGGCCCCCGTTTCCCGGGGCCGTGGCCACCGGCGTGCCGGGCCAGGCCGCCGTCGGCGTGGGCGGCCCCTCGGCTGCGTCCCCGGTCCCCGGGGAGTCTGCCGGCGACCGCATCGGGCCGGGGGGAGCGTTCCCCCACCCCGCCCCCTCCCGAAACCGGGGCTCCGCCCCGGAACCCGCGCCGGCTGGGCCGGGGTGGCCTGGCGCGGGCGGGCAGGGAGCCGCGCCGAGCGTGGCGGCGTTGCCCGCCGTGGGGTTGGTGCAGGGGGACGCGGAGGTCGTACGGGCCGTGGGCTGGGTGCTGCGGGAGTACGTCGTCGTCCGGACGCTCGACGAGGCCGAAGGGGTGGTCGGGACGCGGCCCGACCTCGTTGCCGTGACCCTCGACGGGGACGTGCTCGGCGCGCACCTCGCGCACGGGGGTTCCGCCGGGGTGCCCAGTCTGATCGAGGTGCAGGCCGCCGTCGACGAGGCGGAGGCAGAGCTCGTACGGCTCGACACGCAGTGCGTGGAGCTCGGTGCACGCCGGGATGCCGCCCAGGCCCTGCGGCGGGAACTCGTCGCGCGGGTGGAGGAGATCGGCGAGCGCCGACGGGCCGGGGAGCAGGCCCGGGCCGGGGTGGCGCAGCAGCTGGGGCGGCTCGCCGGGCAGGCGAAGGGTGCAGCCGGCGAGGCCGAGCGCAGCGCCGCCGCCGCGGCCAAGGCCCAGGACGCGCTGGAGCAGGCGCTGGCCGAGGTCGAGGAGTGCGCCGAACGACTGGCGATCGCCGAGGAGGATGACCCCGTCGGGGATGGTGGTGCGGAGGAGCCCGACACCGCCGTGCGGGACCGGCTCGCCGCCGACGGGGCCAACGCCCGGCAGACCGAGATGGAGGCCCGGCTGCAGCTCAGGACCCATGAGGAACGGGTCAAGGGGCTGGCCGGGCGGGCCGATTCCCTGGATCGCGGCGCACGCGCCGAGCGGGAAGCCCGGGCCCGCGCCGAGCGGCGCCGCGCCCGGCTGCGCCACGAGTCCGAGGTGGCCCGCGCCGTCGCCGACGGAGCCCGGCAGCTGCTCGCACACCTGGAGGTCTCGCTGCGCCGGGCCGAACAGGAGCGCGCCGCCGCCGAGCACGCCAAGGGGCTGCGGGAGCGGGAGCTCGGCGACGCCCGGACCCGCGGCCGCGACCTCAAGGGCGAGCTCGACAAGCTCACCGACTCCGTGCACCGCGGCGAGGTGCTCGGCGCCGAGAAGCGGCTGCGCATCGAGCAGGTGGAGACGCGGGCGCTGGAGGAGTTCGGGATCGAGGCCGCCGGTCTCGTCGCCGAGTACGGGCCGGACCAGCCCGTGCCGCCGAGCCCGCCCGCCGAGGGCGAGGAGCCGGACGAGGACGCCGAGCCGGGACCCTTCGTACGCGCCCGGCAGGAGAAGCGGCTCAAGGCGGCCGAGCGGGCGTACCAGCAGCTCGGCAAGGTCAACCCGCTCGCCCTGGAGGAGTTCGCGGCGCTGGAGGAGCGCCACCGGTTCCTGAGCGAGCAGCTCGAGGACCTGCGCAAGACCCGGGCCGATCTCCTTCAGGTCGTGAAGGAGGTCGACGAGCGCGTCGAGCAGGTGTTCACGGAGGCCTACCGGGACACGGCCCGGCAGTTCGAAGGCGTGTTCTCGCGGCTGTTCCCCGGCGGCGAGGGCCGGCTGATCCTCACCGACCCCGACAACATGCTGACCACCGGGGTGGACGTCGAGGCCCGGCCGCCCGGCAAGAAGGTCAAGCGGCTCTCCCTGCTCTCCGGCGGCGAGCGGTCGCTGACGGCCGTCGCCCTGCTGGTGTCCATCTTCAAGGCCCGGCCCAGCCCGTTCTACGTGATGGACGAGGTCGAGGCCGCGCTCGACGACACCAATCTGCAGCGGCTGATCCGGATCATGGAGGAGCTCCAGGAGAGCTCCCAGCTGATCGTCATCACCCACCAGAAGCGGACGATGGAGGTCGCCGACGCGCTGTACGGCGTCTCCATGCAGGGCGACGGTGTCTCCAAGGTCATCAGCCAGCGACTTCGTTGACCTTCGCTTCACTTAATGAACACATGTGTCGGAGCACTTGAGTGAGCTCTGTGAGGAATCGGGTTCATCCCCCCTATTGACTTCAGGAAGTGAAGTCATAGGCTCTGCTGTGCCGTGTTGACGTTCAGGTGGTGGCAAGCAGTTTGCTGTGCGCCACTAGAGGAACACGAGCAAGCAACAACGAGACCCCACACAGCCCGCCGTCGCCGCCGGGCCCAGGAGCGCACCTTGACCAGCACAGCGAACGCACCCGCGTCGGGCGGTGGAAGCGCGGCCCAGCCCGACCACCTCGGCCACGTCATCTTCATCACCGCGGCCGCTGCCATGGGTGGCTTCCTCTTCGGCTACGACAGCTCCGTCATCAACGGCGCCGTGGAGGCCATCCGCGACCGCTTCGACGTCGGCTCGGGCGCCCTCGCCCAGGTGATCGCCGCCGCACTGATCGGCTGTGCCTTCGGCGCGGCCACCGCCGGGCGCATCGCCGACCGGATCGGCCGTATCCGCTGCATGCAGATCGCCTCCGTCCTGTTCACCGCGAGCGCCATCGGCTCGGCCCTCCCGTTCGCCCTCTGGGACCTCGCCACCTGGCGCGTGATCGGCGGCTTCGGCATCGGCATGGCCTCGGTCATCGGCCCCGCCTACATCGCAGAGGTCTCCCCGCCCGCCTACCGCGGCCGGCTGGCTTCCTTCCAGCAGGCGGCCATCGTCATCGGCATCGCCGTCTCGCAGCTGGTCAACTGGGGCATCCTCAACCTCGCCGACGGCGAACAGCGCGGCGAGATCGGCGGCCTGGAAGCCTGGCAGTGGATGCTCGGCGTGATGGTCGTCCCGGCCGTGCTCTACGGGGTGCTGTCCTTCGCCATTCCCGAGTCCCCGCGCTTCCTGGTCTCGGTCGGCCGCACGGAGAAGGCCAAGGAGGTCCTGCGGGACGTCGAGGGCAAGGGCATCGACGCCGACGCCCGCGTCCGCGAGATCGACCACGCCATGCGGTCCGAGCACAAGTCCACCTTCAGGGACCTGCTCGGCGGCCGCTTCGGTTTCCTGCCCATCGTGTGGGTCGGCATCGGACTCTCGGTCTTCCAGCAGCTCGTCGGCATCAACGTGATCTTCTACTACAGCTCCTCGCTGTGGCAGTCGGTCGGCATCGACCCGAGCTCCTCGTTCCTGTACTCCTTCGAGACGTCGGTCGTGAACATCATCGGTACGGTGATCGCGATGGTCTTCGTGGACCGGATCGGCCGCAAGCCCCTGGCGCTCATCGGCTCCGTCGGCATGGCGCTGTCGCTCGGAACGGCGGCCTGGGCGTTCTCCTTCAAGTCCGGAACCGGCGACGACATCTCCCTGCCGCATGCGCAGGGCATCGTGGCCCTGGTCGCCGCCAACTTCTTCGTGCTCTTCTTCGCCCTGTCCTGGGGCGTGGTGGTCTGGGTGCTGCTCGGCGAGATGTTCCCCGGCCGCATCCGCGCCGCCGCCCTCGGTGTGGCGGCCGCCGCCCAGTGGATCGCCAACTGGCTCATCACCGTCACGTTCCCGACGCTGTCCGACTGGAACCTGTCGGGCGCCTACATGATCTACACGTTCTTCGCCCTGCTCTCGATCCCGTTCATCCTCAAATGGGTGCCGGAGACCAAGGGCAAGGCGTTGGAGGAGATGGGGTAACCACCCCCGCCAACACTCCCTCTCCTCTACGGCAGGTGCTGCCCCCGCTCAGTCCTTGAGCCGGGGCAGCACCTGTTCGCACAGCAGGTGCAGGCTGCGCCAGCCCTCGTCCAGCGGCATCCCGCCGCACAGCGGGTGCAGCACCAGGTTCCCCGCCTCGCCCGCGCCCCGCGCGTACGCGACCGCCTCGTCGGGAGTCAGGACCCGGTACACGCCCTCCGCGCGCAGCTCCGCCACCGAGCGTGCGGCCGAACGTACGGCGCTGCGGATGTCCTTGGACTGCCAGGACGCGTACATGCCCGCCTCGTGCAGGAAGCGGTCGCCGTACTCGGCCCAGACCCGGTCCGGGTCCTCCGCGATGTGCAGCAGCGGGGTCTCGGCCGCCGGCATCATGCAGAACCCCTCCGTCCCGTGCTCCGCGAGCTGCGCGTGGTAGTACGCCTCCAGCTCCGGCAGGTGCGCGCTGGGGAAGAACGGCAGCCCGAGCCGGGCCGCGCGCCGGGCCGCCGCCCGGGAGCTGCCGCCGACCAGGAGCAGCGGGTGCGGCTGCGTGAACGGCGCCGGGGTCACCCGTACCGTGCGGCCGCGGAACGAGAACGGCTCGCCGGTCCACGCCTGCAGCAGGGTTTCGAGCAGTTCGTCCTGGAGCCTGCCGCGGCGGCCCCACTCGACGCCGTGCTGCTCGTACTCCTCGGGCCGGTAGCCGATGCCCGCGACCGTGACGAGGCGGCCGCCGCTCAGCAGGTCGAGGACCGCGATGTCCTCGGCCACCTTCAGCGGGTCGTACAGCGGGCCGATGATCGCCGAGACGGTGACCGCGATCCGGCGCGTGGCGCCGAAGACCGCGCCCGCGAAGGCGAACGGGGAAGGCAGCCAGTTGTTGGTGGTGCCGTGGTGCTCCTCGGTCTGGATCGTGTCGATCCCGCGGTCGTCCGCGTACTTCGCCATCTCCAGCGCGGTCTTGTAGCGGGCGGAGAGGGTCTCGGGGGTCCCGTTCGGGTCGACGAGATTGAACCGGGCCACGGTGATGGGCATGGAGGAGTCCCCCTTCGCCGGAGGTGGGTGGGCGGGCGAAGGGGGACGTTAGCTGACGTGGCGTCAGTTGGACAGGGATCCGGCGAGCGCGGGCTCCTCGGCCCCGGCCGCGCCGGCCGCCGGAGCCGGGGTGCGCGGCAGTACGGCGTACAGCACGCCGGAGGTGACGATGCCGGCCGCCCAGCCCAGGCCGTTCTGCCCGGTCCAGGTGTCGGCGAGCGGCCCGCCGAACCAGTCGACCTTGGTGAAGAGCAGCCCCACGACCAGGGCCGCGCCCCAGGCGGTCATGGCCTGCCAGGCGAACCCGGCCCGGTACCAGTAGGCGCTGCTGCGGGTGGTGTCCAGCAGCGCCTCGCCGTCGTACGAGGTCCGGCGCAGCATGTCGACGCCGAAGACGCCGATCCACGCGGAGAAGGCCACGGCGAGGAGCGTCAGGAAGGAGATGAACGAGCCGAAGAAGCTGGTCGCGACCACCATCAGCAGGAAGCCGAAGACCAGGCTGATGACGGCGTTGACGCTGACGGCCGCCGCGCGCGGGACCCTGATGCCGAGGGTCTGCGCCGTGAAGCCGGCCGAGTACATGGACATCGAGTTGATCAGCAGCATGCCGACCAGCGCGATCAGCAGGTACGGCACCGCGATCCAGGCGGGCAGCAGATTGCCGATGAAGGAGACCGGGTCCTGCGCCGTGGCCAGGTCCGGGGTGCCGACCGCCATGACCGCGCCCATCAGCACCATCGGGATCACCACGACGGCCGCGCCGCCGATCGTCGCGCCGACCATGCCCTTGGCGGAGGCCGTACGCGGCAGGTAGCGGGTGAAGTCCGGGCCCGAGGGGACCCAGCTGATGCCGCCCGCGGCGATCGTGCCGATGCCGGCGATCATCATCGCCGTCGAGCCGGCCGGCTTGTCGAACACGGCGGACCAGTCGCTCTCCACGACCAGGTAGCCGAGCACGAGCACGCTGAAGGCGCCGAAGAGGTACGTCGACCAGGTCGAGCAGACGCGCAGCGCGCTGATGCCGAGTCCGGAGACCAGGAAGGTGGAGCCGACGAAGAGCACCAGCGTGACCACGATCAGCACGGTGTTCTTCTGCACGCCGAACAGCAGGTCCAGCACCGTGAGCACGGCGAACGCGCCGCTGACCGCGTTGATGGTCTCCCAGCCCCAGCGGGCGACCCAGATCAGGGCGCCGGGGAAGAGGTTGCCGCGCTGGCCGAACACGGCCCGCGAGAGGGCCATCCCGGGGGCGCCGCCGCGCTTCCCGGCGATCGAGATCAGGCCGACGAGCCCGTACGAGACGACGGGCGCGGCGACGGCGACGACGAGCACCTGCCAGATGTTGAGCTTGTTGAAGATCACCAGACCGGCGCCCATGGTCAGCAGCAGCACGCTGATGTTGGCGGCCACCCAGGTGGGCACGAGCTCGCGGACCCGGCCCCTGCGCTCGCCGTCCGGGACGGGCTCGAGGCCGCGGGTCTCGACCGAGGTGTCGGCCGGGATCTCGGCCGGCTGCTGTATCGCGCCGTCGGCGGGCTCGGCAGGCATGCGGGTAAGTCGCCCATCATCGTGGATATGCCGCTAACGCCGCAAATGGAGGCTTACGGCCCGGCCGGAACTGCGGGAACCGGGGGCTTGGGCGGCCGTGGCCGATACTGGATCCGTTATGGACATCCTCATCCTTGCTGTAGTCATCGCCCTGGTCGCGGTCGGCGTGATCAGCGGGCTCGTGGTCGGCAGCCGCAAGAAGAAGCAGCTGCCGCCCCCGGCGCCGCCCAGCACACCGACCATCACTGCCCCGCCCGCCGAACCGCAGGTGGGGGAGGACGCCGTAGAGACGGCGGAAGAGCCCCGCCGCACCATTGAGGAGGTCGTCCTCCCCGAAGCGGAGGCTGCGGCTCCCGAGGCGCCCGCCGTCGCCGAACCCGAGGCTCCGGCCGCCCCCGAGATCGAGGTGCCCGAGCCCACCGCCGGCCGCCTGGTCCGGCTGCGCGCCCGCCTCGCCCGGTCGCAGAACTCGCTCGGCAAGGGGCTGCTCACGCTGCTCTCGCGCGAGCACCTCGACGAGGACACCTGGGAGGAGATCGAGGAGACCCTCCTGATCGCCGACGTCGGTGTCGTGCCGACGCAGGAGCTCGTGGACCGGCTCCGCGAGCGGGTCAAGGTGCTCGGCACCCGCACCCCCGCGGACCTGCGCGCCCTGCTCAAGGAGGAGCTGCTGACCCTGGTCGGCACCGGCTTCGACCGCGCGGTGAAGACCGAGAGCGGCGTGGACACCCCGGGCGTCGTGATGGTCGTGGGGGTCAACGGCACCGGCAAGACCACCACCACCGGCAAGCTGGCCCGCGTGCTGGTCGCCGACGGCCGCTCCGTGGTGCTCGGCGCCGCCGACACCTTCCGCGCCGCTGCCGCGGACCAGCTCCAGACCTGGGGCGAGCGGGTCGGCGCGCGCACCGTGCGCGGCCCCGAGGGCGGCGACCCGGCCTCGATCGCCTACGACGCGGTCAAGGAGGGCATCGCCGAGGGCGCCGACGTGGTGCTCATCGACACCGCCGGCCGCCTGCACACCAAGACCGGCCTCATGGACGAGCTCGGCAAGGTCAAGCGCGTCGTGGAGAAGCACGGCCCGCTCGACGAGATCCTGCTGGTCCTGGACGCCACCACCGGGCAGAACGGCCTGGCCCAGGCCCGCGTCTTCGCCGAGGTCGTGGACATCACCGGCATCGTGCTGACCAAGCTCGACGGCACCGCCAAGGGCGGCATCGTCGTCGCCGTCCAGCGCGAGCTCGGCGTCCCGGTCAAGCTCATCGGCCTCGGCGAGGGTCCGGACGACCTCGCGCCCTTCGAGCCGGAGGCGTTCGTGGACGCCCTGATCGGCGACTGAGCGGGACCGTACGCAGCGCACGCAGACCGTACGCACGGCGGCGCCCCCGCATTCCGGCCGGAATGCGGGGGCGCCGCCGTAGGCACGCGTACTAGCGCCGCAGGCGGTGGCAGATGTACGCGAGGGTGCCGAGCAGCAGCCGGGCCTGCGGCGGGCCGCCCGCGGAGTCGAGCGCGGGCGGCCGCAGCCAGCCGACCGGGCCGAGGCCCGCGTGGTCGGAGGGCGGGGCGGTCAGGAAGGCGCCCACGCCCAGGGCGCGCAGATCGAGGTCGGCGTCGTCCCAGCCCATCCGGTACAGCAGCTGCGGCAGCTCGGCGGCAGCGCCCGGGGCGACGAAGAACTGGGCGCGGCCGTCCGGGGTCGCGGTGACCGGTCCGAGCGGCAGGCCCATCCGCTCGAGGCGGACCAGCGCGCGGCGCCCGGCCTCCTCCGAGACCTCGATGACGTCGAAGGCGCGGCCCAGCGGGAGCAGGACCGCCGCGCCCGGGTAGCCGCTCCAGGTCTCGGTGACCTCGTCGAGGGTGGCGCCGGCTGCGACGGTCGGAGCGAGGGGCAGCGGATGCGCCCCGGGCGTGCTGCAATTCGTATGACCGCAGGAGCAGTCGCGGGCGGGGGCCGCGGCGCGGGCACCGGGGACCACGTCCCAGCCCCACAGCCCGGTGTACTCCGCGACCGCCGTGCACTCCGACGTCCGGCCGCGGCGCCGCGAGCCGGAACGGAACTCCTTGGTGCTGCGGCTGCCGCCGATCGTGAAGCCCATGCCCATGCCCCCTCCAACGGGTCGGATGCGCCGGTGGTTACGACGTCGGCGGGACGGGATGCGGGGCCGGGTACGAGCCCGGTGTCCCGAGGGCCACCCGGCGCACTCCTCGCCGCGTGCGCCCCTGGTGCGCTCCCGTCCAACCGATCGCTTTCGCCTCGGTGTCAAGTGAATCGCGCCTGGCCAGTGGCCAGTTCATTCGAAGGGGTGGCGAATGGTGGCGTTTCTGCAATCAACCTCGCCGCAGGGGTGATCGTAGGATTACTTTCAGTGCACTAAACCCCGAAGGCGTGCCGTCCGTGGTTATGCCGGAGGCAACTTGTGGAGGACCTGTGAAGGTCCGTGGCGGCGCTCGCCGCTCCAGCCAGGGTTTCGTATGAAGAGGCTGAGTGGATGGGGGCGTTCCTGTGAGCGGCAACGGCGCAAGCGGAACGAGCGAGGAGCCGGAGGTCCCGGGCTCTGCCGCCCGCAATGAGCAACTGACTTCCTGGTTCGTCCGCAGCGGCTGGTCGAAGGGCGAACTCGCCCGCCAGGTGAACCGGCGTGCCCGTCAGATGGGCGCCCACCACATCAGCACGGACACCTCCCGGGTACGCCGCTGGCTCGACGGCGAGCAGCCCCGCGAGCCCGTCCCGCGGATCCTGTCCGAGCTGTTCTCCGAGCGGTTCGGCTCCGTCGTCGCCATCGAGCAGCTCGGGCTGCGCACCGCACACCAGACGCCGTCCGTCTCCGGCGTCGACCTGCCCTGGGCCGGCCCGCAGACCGTCGAGCTGCTCGGGGAGTTCTCCCGCAGCGACCTGATGCTGGCCCGCCGCGGCTTCCTGGGGACCTCGCTCGCCCTCTCCGCCGGCCCCGCCCTCATCGAGCCCATGCAGCGCTGGCTCGTCCCGGTCCCCGCCGCCGACCCGGGCCCCCGCGAGGCGGGGGCGGCCGGAGCCCTCAGCGGCCACCGCCCGCCGCGCCTGTCCGAACCGGAACTCGGTCTCCTCGAAGCCACCACCGTGATGTTCCGCCAGTGGGACGCCCAGTGCGGTGGCGGACTGCGCCGCAAGGCCGTCGTGGGCCAGCTGCACGAGGTCACCGACCTGCTCCAGGAGAACCACCCGGCGCCCGTCATGAAGCGGCTCTTCAAGGTCGCCGCGGAACTCGCCGAACTGGCCGGCTGGATGAGCTACGACATCGGCCTGCACCCCACCGCGCAGAAGTACTTCGTCCTCGCGCTGCACGCCGCCAAGGAGGGCGGGGACAAGCCGCTGGGCTCGTACATCCTCTCCAGCATGAGCCGCCAGATGATCCACCTGGGCCGCCCCGAGGACGCCCTGGAGCTCATCCACCTCGCGCAGTACGGCAGCCGCGACTGCGCGGGCCCGCGCACCCAGGCCATGCTGTATGCGATGGAGGCCCGCGCCTACGCCAACATGGGCCAGCCGAGCCGCTGCAAGCGGGCCGTCCGGATGGCCGAGGACACCTTCTCCGACGTCGCCTTCGGCGGCGAGCCCGAACCCGACTGGATCCGCTTCTTCTCCGAGGCCGAGCTCAACGGCGAGAACTCCCACTCGTACCGCGACCTGGCCTACGTGGCCGGGCGCAGCCCCATGTACGCCTCCCTCGCCGAGCCCGTGATGCAGCGGGCCGTGGAGCTGTTCGAGAAGGACGACGAGCACCAGCGCTCGTACGCCCTCAACCTCATCGGCATGGCCACCGTGCACCTGATCCAGCGCGAGCCCGAGCAAGCCACCGTCCTCGTCGGCCGGGCCCTTGACGTGGCCGGAAAGGTGCGGTCCGAAAGGGTGAACACGCGGCTGCGCAAGACCGTCGACACCGCCGCCCGTGAGTACGGCGACGTGGCCGACGTGGTCCGGCTGACCGACCAGCTCGCCTCCCGGCTCCCCGAAGCGGCGGAGGCCGTCTGACGGCCCGAGCGGCCGCCCCCCGAAGGCCCCGGCCGCGGCAGTCACCCCGTGAAGCCCGATCAGGCTCCCCCAGCCAGGTCCCCCCGGGTACTGCCGCGGCCGGTTTGCATCCCTGCGGCTGAACCGCCGCCGCTCCCGCGGACGTGGTTGCTCGCCGTCGTGGTTCCTCGATTGACGGCTGCGGCCGCCCGTCGCAGTTCATCACCCCGTAACAGCCCGGACGCCTTCGTCATCGGCGCGAAACACCGAGCGGCGCCGCCGGAAACCGGCCTGCGCGAATCTCAGGGTCAATAACCGGCCAGCCCCCAGGCCCCACCCCCCGGCCTTACGCCTTGCGCCGCTCAGGTTTTCACGATCGCCCGCACGCGAACGTACCGACGACGAGGAGACGCCGATGGCATCAGCCATCACGACCCTCGCCGCAGACGCCCCGACGCTGTCTGCTGCGAACACCGGGTTCATGCTCATCTGCTCCGCCCTGGTCATGCTCATGACCCCGGGACTCGCCTTCTTCTACGGAGGCATGGTCCGCGTCAAGAGCAGCCTCAACATGCTGATGATGAGCTTCATCAGCCTCGGGATCGTCACGATCCTCTGGGTCCTCTACGGCTTCAGCCTCGCCTTCGGCACGGACTCCGGCAGCCTCATCGGCTGGTCCTCCGACTACGTCGGCCTCAGCGGCATCGGCATCACCGAGCTGTGGGACGGGTACACCATCCCGGTCTACGTCTTCGCCGTCTTCCAGCTGATGTTCGCCGTCATCACCCCCGCCCTGATCAGCGGCGCCCTGGCCGACCGCGTGAAGTTCAGCGCCTGGGCCCTGTTCACCGCCCTGTGGGTCACCGTCGTCTACTTCCCCGTCGCCCACTGGGTCTGGGGCGCCGGCGGCTGGCTCTTCGAGCTCGGCGTGATCGACTTCGCGGGCGGCACCGCCGTCCACATCAACGCAGGCGCCGCGGCCCTCGGCGTCATCCTGGTCATCGGCAAGCGCGTCGGCTTCAAGAAGGACCCCATGCGCCCGCACAGCCTCCCGCTCGTGATGCTCGGCGCCGGTCTGCTCTGGTTCGGCTGGTTCGGCTTCAACGCCGGATCCTGGCTCGGCAACGACGACGGCGTGGGCGCGGTCATGTTCGTCAACACCCAGGTCGCCACCGCCGCCGCCATGCTCGCCTGGCTCGGCTACGAGAAGCTGCGCCACGGCTCCTTCACCACCCTCGGCGCCGCCTCCGGCGCGGTCGCGGGCCTGGTCGCCATCACCCCCTCCGGCGGTTCCTGCTCCCCGCTCGGCGCGATCGCCATCGGCGCCATCGCCGGTGTCGTCTGCGCCATGGCCGTCGGCCTCAAGTACAAGTTCAACTTCGACGACTCCCTCGACGTGGTCGGCGTCCACCTCGTCGGCGGTGTGATCGGCTCGCTGCTCGTCGGCTTCTTCGCCACCGGCGGGGTCCAGTCCGACGCGGCCGGCCTCTTCTACGGCGGCGGCCTGGAGCAGCTCGGCAAGCAGGCCATCGGGGTCTTCTCGGTCCTCGCCTACTCTCTCGTCGTGTCCGCGGTCCTCGCCTTCCTCCTCGACAAGACGATCGGGATGCGGGTCACCGAGGACGACGAGGTCTCCGGCATCGACCAGGTCGAGCACGCCGAGACCGCCTACGACTTCAGCGGAGCCGGCGGCGGCGCCTCCTCCCGGAGCACCGCCACCCCCGTCCCCGTTGCCGCCGCGAGCAAGAAGGTTGACGCATGAAGCTGATCACCGCGATCGTCAAGCCGCACCGGCTGGATGAGATCAAGGACGCCCTCCAGCGCTTCGGAGTCCAGGGGCTCACCGTCTCCGAGGCCAGCGGCTACGGCCGCCAGCGCGGCCACACCGAGGTCTACCGCGGCGCCGAGTACACCGTGGACCTCGTACCGAAGATCCGCATCGAGGTGGTCGTCGAGGACGACGACGCCGAAGCGGTGATGGAGGTCCTCGTCAAGAGCGCCCGCACCGGCAAGATCGGTGACGGCAAGGTGTGGAGCGTCCCCGTGGACTCGGTCATCCGGGTCCGCACCGGCGAGCGCGGCGCTGAAGCGCTGTAGGACCTGTCCGGCCGGTCCGGCCGGATGAGCGAGCGGGGCCTGGTGCGTGCGCTCGCAAGGCGGAGGAGGGAATCGACGCGGAGCGTCGGTGACCGACGACAACGCGGCGAGCGTGCGCACCAGGGCACGCGAGCCTGGCACGACCGACCGGACAGGTCCTAACTGACGGGAGCTCCTGGGTGACGAGCGTCAAGCAGACCACGACGGGTGATTCCGGCGATCCGTCCGGCTCGGGACCCAGCGCGTACGCCGCGGCCCGGCTGCGACTCCTCCAGGAGGAGTCGCGGTCCGGGCCTTCGCGGCGTTCCGCGCTGGCCGGGCTGACCGACGACTGGCTGAACGCCCTGTTCACCACGGCCCAGCGGGAGACCGGAGTGCGCGGCGCCACCCTCGTCGCCGTCGGCGGCTACGGCCGCGCCGAACTCTCCCCCCGCAGCGACCTCGACCTGCTGCTGCTCCACGACGGCAAGGCCGAGCCGCGGGCGCTCGGCGCGCTGGCCGACCGGATCTGGTACCCCGTGTGGGACCTGGGCGTGGCCCTCGACCACTCGGTGCGGACCCCGGCCGAGGCGCGCAGGACCGCCGCCGAGGACCTCAAGGTGCACCTGGGGCTGCTGGACGCCCGGCCGGTCGCGGGCGACGTCGGCCTGCTCGCGGGCCTGCGCACCTCCGTACTGGCCGACTGGCGCAACCAGGCCGCCAAGCGGCTCCCGCAGCTGCACTCCCTGTGCCGGGAGCGGGCCGAGCGGTCCGGGGAGCTCCGCTTCCTGCTGGAACCCGACCTCAAGGAGGCCCGCGGCGGGCTCCGCGACGCCACCGCACTGCGGGCGGTCGCCGCGTCCTGGCTGGCCGACGCCCCGCGCGAGGGGCTGGCCGAGGCCCGGCGGCGGCTGCTGGACGCGCGGGACGCGCTGCACCTGGTGACGGGCCGGGCGACCGACCGGCTCGCGCTCCAGGAGCAGGACCAGGTCGCCGCCCAGCTGGGCCTGCTCGACGCGGACGCGCTGCTGCGCGAGGTGTACGAGGCCGCTCGGGTCGTCGCGTACGCGGGGGACGTGACCTGGCGCGAGGTCGGGCGGGTCCTGCGGGCCCGGGCGGCCCGGCCGAGGCTGCGCGGGCTGCTGGGGACGCGGGGGGCCGCGGCAGCCGAGCGGGCGCCGCTCGCCGAGGGGGTCGTGGAGTCCGACGGCGAGGCCGTGCTCGCCCTGGCGGCCCGGCCCGACCGGGACCCGGTGCTGGCACTGCGGTTCGGGGCCGCGGCCGCGCAGGCGGGACTCCCGGTGTCGCTGCACGCCGTACGCCGGCTCGCGGCCCAGGCGAAGCCGCTGCCCGTGCCGTGGCCCGCGGAGGCACGGGAGCAGCTGCTCACCCTGCTGGGGGCGGGGGAGCCGACGGTGGCGGTCTGGGAGGCCCTGGAGGCCGAGGGGCTGATCACGCGGCTGCTGCCCGACTGGGAACGGGTGCGGTGCCGTCCGCAGCGCAATCCCGTGCACACCTGGACGGTGGACCGGCACCTGGTCGAGACGGCGGTGCGCGCCTCGGCCCTGACCCGCCGGGTGAGCCGTCCGGACCTGCTGCTCATGGCCGCCCTGCTGCACGACATCGGCAAGGGCTGGCCGGGGGACCACTCGGTGGCGGGCGAGACGATCGCCCGCGACGTGGCCGTCCGGGTGGGCTTCGACGCGGACGACGCCGCCGTGCTGGGGGTGCTCGTACGGCACCACCTGCTGCTGATCGACACCGCGACGCGGCGCGACCTGGACGACCCGGCGACGGTCCGGTCGGTCGCGGAGGCCGTGGGGTCGCTCGGGACGCTGGAGGTCCTGCACGCGCTGACCGAGGCGGACGCCCTGGCCACGGGGCCTGCGGCGTGGAGCACGTGGCGGGGCTCGCTGGTGGCGGACCTGGTGGCGCGGGTCGCCTCGGTGCTGGGCGGGGCTGCGCCCGTCACGGCGGACCTGGCCATCCCGACGACGGAGCAGGAACGCCTCGCGGTGGAGGCGCTGCGCACCCGGGAGCCGGTGCTGGCGCTGCACGCGCGCCAGGAGGAGGACGACGCGGTCGGGGTCGAACTGGTGGTGGCGGTCCCGGACCAGCCGGGGGTCCTCCCGGCGGTGGCCGGTGTACTGGCCCTGCACCGGCTCACGGTCCGCGCCGCGGACCTGCGCTCGCTGGAGCTGCCGGATCTGGCGGGCGAGGTACTGGTGCTGCGCTGGCGGGTGGCCGCCGAGTACGGCTCGCTACCGGAGGTGTCCCGCCTGCGCACGGACCTGATCCGGGCGCTGGACGGCTCGCTGGACGTCCCGGCGAAGCTGGCGGACCGCGAGGCGGCGTACCCGCGGCGTCGCGGGGTGGTCCCGCCGCCCCCGCGGGTGACGGTGGTCCCGGACGTCTCGTCCCTGGCCACGGTCCTGGAGGTCCGGGCCCCGGACGCGGTGGGTCTGCTGCACCGGATCGGGCGCGCGCTGGAATCCTCCGGGGTGCGGGTCCGCAGCGCCCACGTCTCGACCCTCGGCGCCAACGCGGTGGATTCCCTGTACGTCGTCGACCCCGACGGCAAACCGCTGCCGCCGCCCGCGGCCGCGTCCCTGGCCACCACCCTGGAGGCCGCCCTCCAGTGACCCACACGCCGGGCGGGGCCGGATGGCGCTGCGCGCCATCCGGCACGCGCAGGGCAGATCCAGCCCGGCCGGCGTGTGAGGACCGGGTCCGGGCGGAGCCGGGGAAACGGAGGAAGGGCGGGGCGGGGAGAGAGCCCCGCGCGCAGCGGCGACCCCCGGCCCCGGTTCCGGGCCGGGAGGCGGGCCGGCGGCCGGACGGAGCGCGGGGCGCTGGGCGGAGCACGGCGCCGAAACGGGCGGGTCCCCGGACAGGGGGAGGGGCGGATACCCTGGGGGGCGACCACACGCCCCCGACCCGAGGAATCGCGACCACCGTGTTCGATACGCTTTCCGACCGCCTCAGCGCGACCTTCAAGTCCCTCCGGGGCAAGGGCCGCCTCTCCGAGCAGGACATCGACGCTGCGGCGCGGGAAATCCGTATCGCCCTCCTCGAGGCCGACGTCGCCCTCCCCGTCGTCCGCTCCTTCATCGCGAACGTCAAGGAGCGCGCCCGCGGCGAAGAGGTCTCCAAGGCCCTGAACCCGGGCCAGCAGGTCCTCAAGATCGTCAACGACGAGCTCGTCTCGATCCTCGGCGGCGAGACCCGGCGCCTGCGCTTCGCCAAGACCGCGCCCACCGTGATCATGCTCGCCGGTCTCCAGGGTGCGGGTAAGACGACCCTCGCCGGAAAGCTCGGCCTCTGGCTCAAGGGCCAGGGCCACTCCCCGCTGCTCGTGGCCTGCGACCTCCAGCGCCCCAACGCCGTCAACCAGCTCAGCGTCGTCGCCGAGCGCGCCGGCGTCGCGGTCTACGCGCCCGCCCCCGGCAACGGCATCGGCGACCCGGTGCAGGTGGCCAAGGACTCCATCGAGTACGCCCGCACCAAGCAGTACGACATCGTCATCGTCGACACCGCCGGCCGCCTGGGCATCGACTCGGAGCTGATGCAGCAGGCCGCGGACATCCGCGACGCCGTCAGCCCCGACGAGATCCTCTTCGTCGTCGACGCCATGATCGGCCAGGACGCGGTCAACACCGCCGAGGCCTTCCGTGACGGCGTCGGCTTCGACGGCGTCGTGCTCTCCAAGCTCGACGGCGACGCCCGAGGCGGTGCCGCGCTCTCCATCGCGCACGTCACCGGCAAGCAGATCATGTTCGCCTCGAACGGCGAGAAGCTCGACGAGTTCGACGCGTTCCACCCGGACCGCATGGCGGGCCGGATCCTCGACATGGGTGACATGCTCACCCTCATCGAGCAGGCCGAGAAGACCTTCAGCCAGGCCGAGGCCGAGAAGATGGCGGCCAAGCTCCAGAAGGGGCCGAAGGAGTTCACGCTCGACGACTTCCTGGCCCAGATGGAGCAGGTCCGGAAGATGGGCTCCATCTCCAAGCTGCTCGGCATGCTCCCCGGCATGGGCCAGATCAAGGACCAGATCAACAACATCGACGAGCGTGACGTCGACCGCACGGCCGCGATCATCAAGTCGATGACCCCGGCCGAGCGCCACGACCCGCACATCATCAACGGCTCGCGCCGCGCCCGTATCGCCAAGGGCTCCGGCGTCGAGGTCAGCGCCGTCAAGAACCTCGTCGAGCGCTTCTTCGAGGCCCGCAAGATGATGTCCCGCATGGCCCAGGGCGGCGGGATGCCCGGCATGCCCGGCATCCCGGGCATGGGCGGCGGCCCCGGCCGGCAGAAGAAGCAGGTCAAGCAGGCCAAGGGCAAGCGCAAGAGCGGCAACCCGATGAAGCGCAAGGAAGAGGAGGCAGCGGCAGCTGCCCGCCGCGAGCAGGGCCCGCAGACCGCCCCGCCCGCCACCGGCAGCCCGTTCGGCCTTCCCGCCGCGGGCCAGTCCGGCCAGGACTTCGACCTCCCGGACGAGTTCAAGAAGTTCATGAAGTAACCGCGTCCGTGCGCGAACGGGCCCTGGCCGGAGCTTCCGGCCAGGGCCCGTTCGCGTACGCTCCGCGGGCGCAATGGTGCGTCATATCCCTTATGGTCGGCCACGAGGACGGCAGTAAGGAGGCCACGTGCCCAGCCCCACCCCCGTACCGCCTCGCGAGCGCGCCGACACGCCCTGGCGCTCCGAGGGCGCGCCGCCCGCACCGCCGCCCAAGAGGAAGATGCCCGGGGGCTGGCGCGGGCTGATCCTCGCCGCCCTGATCGTCTTCCTGATCACCAACGTGGTCCTGTCGTTCTTCAACGAGGGCGACGAGCCGACCGTCTCGTACACGGAGTTCAGCAAGCAGGTCGCCGACGGCAACGTCTCGAAGATCTACTCCAAGGGCGACGCCATCCAGGGCGAGCTGAAGAACGAACGGCCGCTGCCCGACGGCGGCAAGGGCGACTACAAGAAGTTCGTCACCCAGCGCCCGGCCTTCGCCGACGACCAGCTGTGGACGAACCTCACCAAGCACAACGTCGTCGTCACGGCCTCCCCGGTCGTCGTGCAGCGCAGCTTCCTGGCCAATCTGCTGATCTCGCTGGCACCGATGCTGCTGCTGGTCCTCCTGTGGGTGGTCATCGCCCGGCGCATGGGCTCGGCCATGGGCGGCGTCGGCGGGCTGGGCCGCAAGCAGCCGCCCAAGCCCGTGGAGCTGGAGGGCGGCAGGCGCACCACGTTCGCCGACGTGGCCGGGATCGACGAGGTCAAGGGCGAGCTCCACGACGTCGTGGACTTCCTCAAGAACCCGCAGCAGTACCGGGCCCTGGGCGCCCGGATGCCCGGCGGGGTGCTGCTGGCCGGACCGCCCGGCACGGGCAAGACCCTGCTGGCGCGCGCGGTGGCGGGCGAGGCGGGGGTTCCGTTCTTCTCCGCCTCCGCCTCCGAGTTCATCGAGATGATCGTCGGCGTGGGCGCCTCCCGGGTCCGCGAACTCTTCTCCGAGGCGCGCAAGGTGGCCCCCTCGATCGTCTTCATCGACGAGATCGACACCATCGGCCGGGCCCGCGGCGGCGGCGCCGCCATGGGCGGCCACGACGAGCGAGAACAGACCCTCAACCAGATCCTGACCGAGATGGACGGGTTCTCCGGCTCGGAGGGCGTCGTCGTCATCGCCGCGACCAACCGGCCCGATGTCCTGGACCCCGCGCTCACCCGCCCCGGCCGCTTCGACCGCACGGTGTCGGTCTCCCCGCCCGACCGGGCCGGCCGCGAGGCCATCCTGCGGATCCACACCCGGGACATCCCGCTCGCCGCCGACGTGGACCTCGACCAGGTGGCCCGCACCACCCCCGGCATGACGGGCGCGGACCTCGCCAACCTGGCCAACGAAGCCGCCCTCCTCGCGGTGAAGCGCAAGCAGGGCCAGGTCACCCAGGCGGACTTCATGGACGCCCTCGAGAAGGTCCAGCTGGGCGCGGCCCGTGCGCTGGTCATGCCCGAGGAGGAGCGCCGCCGCACGGCCTACCACGAGAGCGGCCACGCCCTGCTGGGCATGCTCCAGCCGGGCGCCGACCCCGTCCGCAAGATCACGATCGTGCCGCGCGGCCGGGCGCTCGGCGTCACCCTCTCGACCCCCGACGCGGACCGCTACTCCTACACGGAGGACTACCTCCGCGGCCGCATCATCGGCGCGCTCGGCGGCATGGCGGCCGAGCACGTCGTGTTCGACGTCATCACCACGGGCGCGGAGAACGACCTGGAACAGGTCACCAACCTCGCCCGCGGCATGGTCGGCCGCTGGGGCATGAGCGAGCGCATCGGCCGCCTCACCGCCATCCCGGCGGACGCGCAGAGCCCGTACGGGCTCCTGGCGGCCCCCGCCACCCTGGACGCGGTGGACCACGAGATGCGGCGGATCGTCGACGAGTGCTACGTGGAGGCCTGCCGGCTGCTGCGCGAACACCGTCCGAAACTCGACGCCCTGACCGAGGCACTGCTGGCGAACGAGACCCTCGACGAACCGGCCGCCTACGAGGCCGCGGGCATCCCCCGCCTCTCCAAGGAGGCGAAGTAGCGGCGCAGGCCCCCCGCGGCCGTGCCCGCGGCTCCGATTGCGGCTACGGCACGCGGGCGATCACGTAGCGGAAGATGTTCGGCAGCCAGACGGTGCCGTCCGGCCGCTCGTACGGGTGAAGGGCCTCCGTGAGCTCCTTCTCGACCTGCGCCGGATCCGACGTGGACTCGTACAGTCCCGCCGACAGCAGCCCCCGTACCGCGCTGTCCACGTCCGCGTACCCGAAGGGGCAGAACACCCGGCCCGATCCGTCGGGCGAGAGCCCTGCCCGCGCCACCGCCGCGTCCAGGTCCTGCGGCGCGGGTCCGCCGCCCAGCACCGCGGGCACCGTGCACCGCTCCGCCGGGCCCCAGTCGGCCAGGATCACCGCCCCGCCCCGCCGGACCGCCGGCAGGGCCGCGGCCAGGGCCGCCTCGGACGGCGAGAAGGCCAGCAGCACGTCGTAGGGCCGCCCGGCGCCCGGCGGGGCCGCGATCACCTCCAGCAGCCGCTCGCGCGCCAGGGCACGGCGCGCCGGATCGGCCTCCACCCCCGTGGTGACGGCTCCCCGCCCCGCAGCCAGCAGCAGGGCCAGCCCGGACCCGCAGTCCAGGCCGAGCAGCCGGTCGCCCGGCCCGACCTCCAGCCGGTCGTAGACCGCCTCGTACAGCGGTACCAGCATCCGTTCCTGGATCTCCGCCCAGTCCCGGGCGACGAGCGTCGCCGTCGGCGTCGGTGTCATCGAAAGAGCGCTCCTGATTCCTTGTCGCCCCCTTGCCCCCGTTGCCAGAGAACTCCCCATTCGCCCCCGCGTCCAGAGGAGTGCGCCACCCGATTCACGCTCGGCGGGCCCGGCGCCGTACCATTCGCGCCATGGCAAAGGCACCCGTTCTCACCCCCCAGGCGGAGGATTTCCCCCGCTGGTACCAGGATCTGATCAACAAGGCCGAGCTGGCCGACAACGGTCCGGTACGCGGCACCATGGTCATCCGGCCGTACGGCTACGGCCTGTGGGAGCGGATGCAGCAGGAGATGGACGCGCGCATCAAGGACGCGGGCGCCCAGAACGCGTACTTCCCGCTGTTCATCCCGCAGTCGTACCTGACGCGCGAGGCCGAGCACGTCGAGGGCTTCGCCCCCGAGCTCGCCGTCGTCACGCACGGCGGCGGCAAGGAGCTGGACGAGCCGGTCGTCGTCCGGCCCACCTCCGAGACGATCATCAACGACTACTTCTCCAAGTGGGTCCAGAGCTACCGCGACCTGCCCCTGCTGATCAACCAGTGGGCCAACGTCGTCCGCTGGGAGATGCGCCCGCGCGTGTTCCTCCGTACGAGTGAGTTCCTCTGGCAGGAGGGCCACACGGCCCACGCCACGTACGAGGACGCCCGCGACTACGCCGCCCGCATCCACACGGACGTCTACGGCGACTTCATGACGAACGTGCTCGGCATCGACGTCGTGCTCGGCCGCAAGACCGCCAAGGAGCGCTTCGCCGGAGCCATCAACACCCTCACCCTCGAGGGCATGATGGGCGACGGCAAGGCGCTGCAGCTGGGCACCAGCCACGAGCTCGGCACCAACTTCGCCAAGGCCTTCAACACGCAGTACCTGTCGAAGGAAGGCAAGCAGGAGCTCGTCTGGCAGACCTCGTGGGGCGTCTCGACCCGCATGGTCGGCGGTCTGATCATGTCCCACGGTGACGACAACGGCCTCCGTGTCCCGCCGCGCCTCGCGCACGTCCAGGTCGTCGTCATGGCGATCAAGGGCGACGAGGCCGTCGCGAAGGTCCGCGAGCTCGGTGCGCAGCTGAAGGCCGCGGGCCTGCGCGTGCAGGTCGACGACCGCGTCGACACCCCGTTCGGCCGCCGCGCGGTGGACTGGGAGCTCAAGGGCGTACCTGTCCGCATCGAGATCGGCCCCCGCGACCTGGAGGCCGGCACCGCGATGCTGGCCCGCCGGATCCCGGGCGGCAAGGAGCCCGTGCAGATCGACGCGCTCGCCGACCTGCTGCCCAAGGTGCTCGACGAGGACCAGGCGCAGCTGCTGCGCGAGTCGCGCGAGCGCCGCCTGGCCCGCACCTCCGACGTCTCCACCATCGAGGAGGCCGCCGAGGCCGCCGTCGCGGGCGGCTGGGCGCGGATCCCGTGGGCCGACCTCGGCCCCGAGGGCGAAGCCAAGCTGGGCGAGCAGGCCGTGTCCGTCCGCTGCCTGATCGCCGAGGACGGGTCGGTTCCGGAGGCGGACGACGCCCCCGGTACGCTCGCGATCGTCGCGCGCTCGTACTGACCACCCCTGTCTGACCCTCGAACCCGCCCCGGCGCACGGCACGAGCCGCGCGCCGGGGCGGGTTCGTGTCGGTCTGGTCGTCGTTACGTACCGACTCCTCCTGGGATCGGCGCACCCGTCCTCGTCAGGACGCATGAGACTGAACTGACTGGTACGTGCAAAAAATTTGGAATGGCCCGGAATCGGAACACCGGGGCACCCCGGCTCGTTGTCACGACGTGAGCACGACACCACCTGTTCTCGCCGCAGAGCTGGCGCAGGCGTGGGCCGACATTCAGCGGTACCACCCCGAGCTGCCTGACCTTGCCGCGCCCGAGTCCCTGATCGGAGAGTCCTCGTCCGCCTGCGGCGCCGAGCTCTCCTTCGAGCGACTGCTGCACGAGGCAGTCCACGGCATCGCCGCCGCCCGCGGAGTGCGCGACACCTCGCGGGCGGGCCGCTACCACAACCGCAGATTCCTCGCGATCGCCGAGGAGATGGGGCTGGACCACTCCGACGAGCCGCATGCCAGCAGCGGCTTCTCGCTGGTCTCGCTCAATCCCGAGGCGAAGAAGCGCTACCGGCCCACCATGGAGCGGCTGCAGCGCGCACTGAAGGCGCACACGGCCGCGACGGCCGCCGACACCAAGCGCAGCTTCCGCGGGCCGGCCGCCCGGCACGGCTCCTCCGGTGGCGGTGTCCGCGTCAAGGCGGTCTGCGACTGCGGGCGCAACGTGCGGGTGGTCCCCTCCGTGCTGGCGCAGGCGCCGATCGTGTGCGGCGGCTGCATGAAGCCGTTCCGCATCCCCGAGGTCGCCGTCTCGGCCGCCGCCTCCTGAGCTGGTGGGCGGCCGCGTGCCTCTGATCGCAGCTCCCCGCGAGAAGCGCCGCAGGCATGTGGCACAATGGCTAGCTGTACTCGACAGTCGCATAGGACCCCTCTCTCCTCCGGCTGACGCGTCCATCGGGCACCCGAGTACCGCAACCCCACGTGGCATCTCATGTGCCCAACCACGTCAAGTTCAGGAGACACCACTCCAGTGGCAGTCAAGATCAAGCTCAAGCGCCTCGGCAAGATTCGCCAGCCGCACTACCGCATCGTCGTCGCCGACTCGCGCACCCGCCGCGATGGTCGTGCGATCGAGGAGATCGGTCTGTACCACCCGACGTACAACCCGTCGCGCATCGAGGTCAACGCCGAGCGTGCGCAGTACTGGCTGTCCGTCGGCGCCCAGCCCACCGAGGCTGTGCTCGCCATCCTGAAGCTGACCGGTGACTGGCAGGCGCACAAGGGCCTCCCGGCCCCCGCGCCGCTGCTGCAGCCGGAGACGAAGGAGAGCAAGCGCCGCTCCTTCGACGAGTTCGCCAAGGCCCTCGAGGGCATCGGCGAGACCAAGGGCGAGGCCATCACGCAGAAGGCGAAGAAGGCCGACAAGAAGGCGGACGAGGCTGAGGCCGCCGCCGAGTCGACCGAGGCCTGAGCATGCTCGAGGAGGCTCTTGAGCACCTCGTAAAGGGCATTGTGGACAACCCCGACGAAGTGCAGGTCGCCTCGCGCAACCTGCGTCGCGGGCAGGTGCTCGAGGTCCGGGTTCACCCGGACGACCTCGGGAAGGTGATCGGCCGCAACGGCCGCACCGCGCGTGCCCTGCGTACCGTCGTGGGCGCCATCGGCGGCCGGGGGATCCGCGTCGACCTCGTCGACGTGGACCAGGTCCGCTGAGACTTGGTTCATTGAGAACGTGAATCACCGGCACGGGCCGGGGAGGGCATTCGTGCCCACCCCGGCCCGTCGTCGTCTGAACAGGAGAGAGACAGTGGAGCTGGTTGTTGCGCGGATCGGCCGCGCCCACGGGATCAAGGGTGAGGTCACCGTCGAGGTGCGGACCGACGAGCCGGAGCTGCGGCTCTCGCCCGGTGCCGTTCTGCGGACCGAGCCGGCGACGGCGGGTCCGCTGACCATCGAGACGGGCCGCGTGCACAGCGGGAGGCTGCTGCTCCGCTTCGCCGGTGTCAAGGACCGCACCGGCGCCGAGGCGCTGCGCAACATCCTGCTCATCGCCGAGGTGGACCCGGCGGAGCTCCCCGAGGAAGAAGACGAGTACTACGACCACCAGCTGATGGACCTGGACGTGGTGCTGGAGGACGGTACCGAGATCGGCCGGATCACCGAGATCTCCCACCTGCCCTCGCAGGACCTCTTCATCGTCGAGCGCCCCGACGGCACCGAGGTGATGATCCCCTTCGTCGAGGAGATCGTCGCCGAGATCGACCTCGAGGAGCAGCGCTGTGTCATCACCCCGCCGCCCGGACTGATCGACGACCGCGCCGAAATCGTCTCCGCGCGCGACAACGGGGCCGAGGCCGGGGAAGAAGCCTGATGCGCCTCGACGTCGTCACGATCTTCCCCGAGTACCTGGAGCCGCTGAACGTCTCCCTCGTCGGCAAGGCGCGGGCCCGCGGGCAGCTCGACGTACACGTCCACGACCTGCGGGACTGGACGTACGACCGGCACAACACCGTCGACGACACCCCGTACGGCGGCGGTCCCGGCATGGTCATGAAGACCGAGCCGTGGGGCGAGGCCCTCGACGAGGCGCTGGCCGACGGGTACGAGTCCGGTGCGCGCGGGCCGGTCATGGTCGTCCCCACTCCCAGCGGCCGCCCGTTCACCCAGGAACTGGCCGTCGAGCTCTCCGAGCGGCCCTGGCTGATCTTCACGCCGGCCCGGTACGAGGGCATCGACCGCCGGGTCATGGACGAGTACGCCACGCGGATGCCGGTCTACGAGGTCTCCATCGGCGACTACGTGCTGGCGGGCGGCGAGGCAGCCGTCCTGGTGGTCACCGAGGCCGTGGCCCGACTGCTCCCCGGGGTGCTCGGCAACGCCGAATCGCACCGCGACGACTCCTTCGCGCCCGGCGAGATGGAGAACCTGCTGGAGGGGCCGGTCTACACGAAGCCCCCGCAGTGGCGCGGCCGGGGCATCCCCGACGTGCTGCTCAGCGGCCACCACGGGAAGATCGCCCGCTGGCGCCGGGACGAGGCGTTCCGCAGGACCGCGCAGAACCGCCCCGACCTGATCGAGCGCTGCGAGGCCTCCGCCTTCGACAAGAAGGACCGCGAGACACTGAGCATCCTGGGCTGGCGGCCGGACGCCGACGGCCGATTTTGGCGTAGGCCGCAGGCCGTGGAAGAATAGGCGGCTGCTGTGTGCTCGCGAGCGCCCCTGCCACAGGGGGACAGTCGTCCGCCGAGTGACCCGGCTCCCGAATTCTCTACGGAAATCCGCACCGGCGGCCTGTGGCGTCGTGCGAAGAAAGCAGACGAAGAACATGTCTCACCTGCTCGATGGCGTCAACGCCGCCTCGATCCGCTCCGACGTCCCGGCCTTCCGCCCGG
Organism: Streptomyces katrae; assembly: GCF_000717655.1. GTDB lineage: Bacteria > Actinomycetota > Actinomycetes > Streptomycetales > Streptomycetaceae > Streptomyces > Streptomyces katrae_B. The sequence continues at coordinate 82,235 of NZ_JNZY01000018.1, read as the reverse complement.
GTGACACGATCAACGTGCACGTCCGCGTCATCGAGGGCAACCGCTCCCGTATCCAGCAGTTCAAGGGCGTTGTCATCCGTCGCCAGGGCTCTGGCGTCTCCGAGACCTTCACCGTTCGCAAGGTCTCCTTCAGCGTCGGCGTGGAGCGCACCTTCCCGGTGAACTCCCCGATCTTCGAGAAGATCGAGCTCGTCACCCGCGGTGACGTGCGTCGCGCCAAGCTGTACTTCCTCCGTGAGCTCCGCGGCAAGGCCGCGAAGATCAAGGAGAAGCGCGACCGCTGATCTCCTCTCCGGGTCCCCGGGGCGGCCGGATAGGCTCGCCACCGATGGACACCGAAGCAGAGCTCACACAGCGCGGCCACTCCTCCCCCGAAACGGGGGAGGGGCGGCCGCGTTTTGCGTGGCGGGGGCGCCGTGCGCGTCCCGGGTGGCGCGCTTTCCTGACCTGGCCGCGGGCCGGGGTGCTCGGCGTGCTCTGCACGACGTTCCTGCTGCTGATCAGCAACTTCGTCGTGCAGCCGTTCCTGATCCCGAGCCGGTCGATGGAGCCGACGCTCCAGGTCGGGGACCGGGTGCTGGTCAACAAGCTGGCGTACCGTTTCGGCGACCGGCCGAAGCGAGGGGACGTGGTGGTTTTCGACGGCACGGGTTCTTTCGTTCAGGAGCGCGCCGATGGCAACCCGATCGGCGAGGCCCTGCACGGCGCGGCCTCCGCACTCGGGATCGGCGAGCCGTCCGAGACCGACTTCGTGAAGCGGGTCGTGGGCGTCGGCGGCGACGACGTGGTGTGCTGCGACGCAGGCGGGCGGATCAAGGTGAACGGCGTCCCGCTGCAGGAGCCGTACCTGTATCCCGGCGAGACGCCCTCGAGGGTGCCCTTCCGGATCGTCGTGCCCCTTGGGACCCTGTGGGTCATGGGTGATCATCGTTCCCAGTCCCGGGACTCCCGGGACCACCTGGGGGAGCCGGGCGGGGGGATGGTGCCGGTGGAGAAGGTGATCGGACGGGCCGACTGGATCGGCTGGCCGGTTTCGCGCTGGGGATCGCCGCCTGCGGCGACACCGTCCTCCGGCGGCGGTCATGGGTAGCCGGGGGCGCCCCAGAGGCGGCCGGGTCCCCGAGCCGGAGCCGGATCCGGAGCCCGAGCCGGTCCCCGCGGCGGCCGGGGGCGGCGGCCGAGCCGAACGGCGCCGGCTGGCCCGCCGGGTCAAGCGGCGCAGACGGACCCGCCGGGTGGGCGAGGTGCCGGTGCTGATCATCGTGGCGCTGTGCATAGCGCTCGTCCTCAAGACCTTCCTCGTGCAGGCCTTCTTCATCCCGTCCGGGTCCATGGAGCAGACGATCCGGATCGGGGACCGGGTGCTGGTCGACAAGCTGACCCCGTGGTTCGGCTCCAAGGTCGAGCGCGGCGACGTCGTGGTCTTCAAGGACCCCGGCGGGTGGCTCAAGGGCGAAGCCGCGCTCCCGCCCGAGGACCCGGTCGGCGTCAAGCAGATCAAGGAGACGCTGACCTTCATCGGCCTGCTGCCGTCCGCCGACGAACAGGACCTGATCAAGCGGGTCATCGGCGTCGGCGGCGACACCGTCGTGTGCTGCGACGCCAAGGGACGCGTCACCGTCAACGGCGCGGCGCTCGATGAGCCGTACGTGAGCCCGGGCAACGCCCCGTCCGAAATCAGGTTCGAGGTGCAGGTGCCCCCGGGGCGGCTCTTCGTCATGGGCGATCACCGGGCGAATTCCGCCGACTCCCGCTACCACCTCGACGAGGCCTTCGACGGCACCATCGGCGAGGAGGGCGTCGTGGGGCGGGCCGTCGTCATCGCGTGGCCGTTCGACCACTGGCGCAAGCTCGAACAGCCCGCGACCTTCCGCTCGGTGCCCGATCCGGCACCGAGCGGGCGACGCGGCCGCCGGGGGCGCCGTCGTCCGCCGCCGTTCGCATAGTGTGTCCTCGGTCTCCCGCGCCTTAGGGAACTCCCGCTCGTTAAGGGAGGGGAGGGCCCGTCACCGATTCGGCGCGGGCGGCGACTTGCGAGTGAGGAGTGGATGTGGGGGATGTGGCAGTAGGCGCGCGATCCGGACGCGACGAAGGCGAGGAGCGGCCGGACGAAGCCGAGCGCGAGGCCGAGGACGGTGGTGCCGAGGCGCGCCCGCACCGCTCGTTCTGGAAGGAGCTCCCGCTCCTCATCGGCATCGCCCTGCTGCTGGCCCTGCTGATCAAGACCTTCCTGGTGCAGGCGTTCTCGATCCCGTCCGACTCGATGCAGAACACCCTGCAGCGCGGCGACCGGGTGCTCGTCGACAAGCTGACCCCGTGGTTCGGTTCCGAGCCCGAGCGCGGGGAGGTCGTGGTCTTCCACGACCCCGCGAGCTGGCTGGCCGGCGAGCCCACCCCGGAGCCCAACTTCGCGCAGCAGGTCCTCAGCAAGATCGGCCTGATGCCGGACGCGGCCGAGAAGGACCTGATCAAGCGGACCATCGCCATCGGCGGTGACACGGTCGAGTGCAAGAAGGGGGGGCCGGTAGTCGTCAACGGCAAGGCGCTGGACGAGCCGTACATCTACCCCGGCAACAGCGCGTGCGACGATGCCCCGTTCGGCCCGCTCACCGTGCCCAAGGGCAAGATCTGGGTGATGGGCGACCACCGGCAGAACTCGCAGGACTCCCGCTACCACATGCAGGACTCCACCCAGGGCTTCGTACCGGTCGACAAGGTCGTCGGGCGGGCCGTGGTGGTGGCGTGGCCGATCACCCGCTGGGCGACCCTGCCCATCCCGGACACGTTCGACCAGCCGGGCATCGGGAACCAGACCAAGGCGACCGCGCTGGGTCTCGGGGCCGCCGGTCTCGCGCCGGTCGGGCTCGGCCCGGCCGCGCTGGGCCTCGTCGGTGCGGTTCCCGTCGTGATGTGGCGCCGGCGGAGGCTGACCAGCGGGACTACCGGCAGGTAGGGTGCCGCCCAGGTCGTCGATCCCGGAAGTGTGGGGGCGCTGCAATGGGCGGAACGCAGGAAAGCGGTACCGAAGGAATACGCGGTGGCAAGGACGGCCGCGGCGGTCTCGGCCATGTGCTGTCGGGAGTCGCCGTGGCCGTCGGCTTTGTGCTCTTCCTGGGCGCCTTCGTGTGGGGGGCGCTCGTCTACCAGCCGTACACGGTGCCGACCGACTCGATGATGCCGACGGTGAACCCGGGCGACCGGGTGCTCGCACAGCGGATCGACGGCGGTGAGGTGCGGCGCGGAGACGTGGTCGTGTTCACTGATTCCATGTGGAGTGACTCGCCCATGGTCAAGCGGGTCGTCGGCATCGGCGGCGACACCGTGAAGTGCTGCGGCGAGGGCGGGCGGCTCACGGTGAACGGCAAGGAGCTCGACGAGCCCTACATCGAGCACACCAAGCCAGAGGCGGGCGCTGCCGCGGGCACGGGCACCGGCACCGGCTTGGGCGTGGCCTCCGACACGCCGTTCGAGGTGACCGTGCCCGAGGGCAACCTCTTCCTGCTGGGCGACCGGCGGTCCGCCTCGCTCGACTCCCGCGCCCACCTCCAGGAGGCCGGCCAGGGCACCGTGGCCCGCTCGGCGGTCCACGCCCGGGTCGACGCCCTCGCCTGGCCCTCGATGACGATGCTCGAGCGGCCCGGCACGTACGCCTCGCTGCCCGGCGGAACCTCGCAGCCGGGGCCGCTGCGCCTCCAGCTGGCCGCGGTGCTGGCCGGAGCCGCCCTGGTGGTGCTGGGGGCCGCGTACGGACCCGTCGTACGGGTCCTGGGGCGCGGGCGGCGGCGGGAGCCGGCCGGTGCCCGCTGACGCGGCCGCCGGACACGGCCCCCGCAAGGTGTCACGGGTGATCCTGCTGGACCCCGCGGACCGGATCCTGCTGCTGCACGGCTTCGAGCCGGACGACCCGGCCGACCAGTGGTGGTTCACCCCGGGCGGCGGGCTCGAGGGCGCCGAGACCCGGGAGCAGGCCGCGCTGCGGGAGCTCGCCGAGGAGACCGGCATCACCGAGGTGGAACTGGGGCCGGTGCTGTGGCACCGGTACTGCTCCTTCCCGTTCGACGGGCGGCGCTGGGAGCAGGACGAGTGGTACTACCTGGCCCGGACCGCCCAGACGCGGACCGAAATGGGCGGGCTCACCGAGCTGGAGCGGCGCAGCGTCGCCGGTGCCAGGTGGTGGACCTCCGAGGAACTTCTCGCGGCCCATGAGACGGTGTACCCGACCAGACTCGCCGAGCTGCTCCGTACGCTGCTCGACGACGGTCCTCCGGGTGCGCCGGTGGCCCTGGCCCCGGAAATCGTTTAGGGGCGCACGGGCCTGGCGCACAATAGGGGGACGCACGGCTGAAGGGGAACATGCCATGAGCGCCGAGGACCTCGAGAAGTACGAGACCGAGATGGAGCTGAAGCTCTATCGCGAGTACCGCGACGTCGTCGGGCTGTTCAAGTACGTGATCGAGACCGAACGTCGGTTCTACCTCACGAACGACTACGAGATGCAGGTGCACTCGGTCCAGGGGGAGGTGTTCTTCGAGGTCACGATGGCCGACGCCTGGGTGTGGGACATGTACCGGCCTGCGCGTTTCGTCAAGCAGGTGCGGGTGCTGACCTTCAAGGACGTGAACATCGAGGAGCTCAACAAGAGCGACCTCGAACTGCCCGGCAGCTGATTCCCCTCACCCGGGAGGGTGACGGGGTTGTCCACAACGGCCGGGTTGTCCACCAAGATCCACAAGGTGGGCGGGGGCGCGGGACCGTCGGTGCCGGAGGTGGTGCCGGATGAACGCGAAGGGCGTGGCACAGCAGGCATTGGGGCGGTACGGCGAGGAGCTCGCGGCGCGGCGGCTGGCCGAGGCCGGGATGACCGTGATCGCGCGGAACTGGCGGTGCCGCAGCGGGGAGATCGACATCGTCGCGCGGGACGGGGACGCCCTCGTCGTGTGCGAGGTCAAGACCCGCCGGTCGGGTGAGTTCGAACATCCCATGGCCGCCGTCCGCCCCGGCAAGGCCGAGGGATTGCGCCGGCTCGCCGGCCGATGGCTCGCCGACCACGGCGGACCGCCCCCGGGCGGGGTGCGCATCGACCTCGTGGGAGTCCTGCTGCCGCGGCGCGGTGCGCCCGTGGTGGAGCACGTCCGGGGGGTGGCGTGATGGGCTTCGCACGAGCCTGTTCGGTCGCCCTGGTGGGCGTCGACGGCGTGGTGGTGGAGGTCCAGGCCGACCTGGAGCCCGGGCTCGCCGCCTTCACCCTGGTGGGGCTGCCCGACAAGACCCTGGTCGAGAGCCGGGACCGGGTGCGGGCCGCCGTGGTGAACTCGGGCGCCGCATGGCCGCAGAAGAAGCTCACCGTCGGGCTCAGCCCGGCCTCCGTACCGAAATCCGGCGCCGGCTTCGACCTGGCCGTCGCGGCGGCCGTGCTGGGCGCCGCCGAGGTGGTCGATCCGGCTGCGATCGCCGACCTGGTGCTCATCGGGGAACTGGGACTGGACGGCCGGGTACGGCCGGTGCGGGGCATCTTGCCGGCGGTCCTCGCCGCAGCGGATGCCGGGTACCGGAACGTGGTGGTGCCGCAGCAGTGCGCCGCCGAGGCCATGCTCGTCCCCGACGCCTGCGTGCTCGGCGTCCGCAGCCTGCGCCAGCTGATCGCCGTCCTAACCGACGGAGAGGTCCCCGAGGAGGAAGCACCGGGCCCACAGGGGCGGCCGGACCCGATGCTCGCCGGGCTGGTGGTCCCCGGTGCCGGGCTGGGCACCGGGATCTCCCAGCGCCGGCCCGGGGAGGGCGAGGCCGCGGACTTCCCCGACCTCTCCGATGTCGCCGGGCAGCACGGCGCCCGCCGGGCCCTGGAAGTGGCGGCCTCCGGGGGCCACCACCTCTTCCTCAGCGGGCCGCCGGGAGCGGGCAAGACGATGCTGGCAGAGCGGATCCCCTGGATCCTGCCGCCGCTCTCCCGGCAGGACTCGCTGGAGGTCACCGCCGTCCACTCGGTCGCCGGGATCCTGCCGCCCGGCGAACCGCTCGTCGCCCGGCCCCCGTACTGCGCGCCCCACCATTCCGCGACCATGCAGTCCCTGGTCGGCGGCGGAGCGGGGGTGCCCCGGCCCGGGGCCGTCTCCTTGGCCCACCGGGGTGTGCTGTTTCTGGACGAGGCGGCCGAGTTCAGCACCAAGGCGCTGGACGCGCTGCGCCAGCCGCTCGAATCGGGGCACGTGGTCATCGCCCGGGCCGCCGGGGTGGTGCGGCTCCCGGCCAGATTCCTGATGGTGCTCGCGGCGAACCCCTGCCCCTGCGGGCGGCACACCCTGCACGGCGCCGGCTGCGAATGCCCGGCATCGGTGATCCGCCGTTACCAGGCGCGGCTGTCCGGGCCGCTGCTGGACCGGGTGGACCTGCGGGTGGAGGTCGAGCCGGTCACCCGCTCCGACCTGCTGGGGCGCGGCGGCCGCGGGGAGGCCACGGTGGCCGTCGCCGACCGGGTGCGCGAGGCCCGGGACCGCGCCGCGGCCCGGCTCGCCGACACCCCTTGGCGACTCAACGCCGAGGTGCCCGGGCACGAGCTGCGCACGCGCTGGCAGGCGGCCCCCGGGGCTCTGGCGCAGGCCGAGCGGGATCTGGAGCGCGGGCTGCTCACCGCCCGCGGGCTGGACCGGGTGCTGCGGGTCGCCTGGACCGTGGCCGACCTGCGGGCCCGGGACCGCCCGGAGGCACTCGACGTGGCCGTGGCCCTGGAACTGCGGACCGGCATCGCCCGCGGCGCAGCCCTGGCGATGGGAGCCGGCTCATGAGCACATCCGCCGGGCCCGGGGGGTTCGATGCGGAGCTGTTGGCGCGGGCTGCGCTGACCCGGGTGCTGGAGCCCGGCGACGAGCACGGCGGACGGTGGCTGCGCGAGCACGGCGCCGTCGGGCTGATACGGCTGCTGACCGGGCCGGACACCGAGGCGGCGGCCCTGGCCGGGGTGGGGGAGCAGCGGCTCGCCGGATACCGCAGACGGGCGGCGCTCGCCGACCCGCGGCGGGACCTGGCGACCGCCGCCCGCAGCGGCGGCCGGTTCGTCTGCCCCGGCTCGGCGCAGTGGCCGACCCAGCTGGACGACCTTGGCGACGCCCGGCCCCTCGGGCTCTGGCTCCGCGGCAGCCCGGACCTGCGGACGTGGGCGCTGCGTTCCGTCGCCGTGGTCGGCGCCCGGGCCTGCACCCCGTACGGCGCGCACATGGCCCAGATCCTGGCCGCCGGGCTCGCCGAGCGGGGCTGGGTGGTGGTCTCCGGGGCGGCGTACGGGGTCGATGCCGCCGCCCATCGCGGCGCCCTCGCCTCGGGCGGCGCCACGGCCGCGGTGCTCGCCTGCGGGGTGGACGTCGCCTACCCCCGCGGTCATGCCGGGCTGCTCGGGCGGATCGCCGACCAAGGGCTGGTGCTGGGCGAGCTGCCGCCCGGCAGCCACCCGACCCCCAGCCGGTTCGTCCTGCGCAACCGGGTCATCGCCGCCCTCACCCGGGGCACCGTCGTGGTCGAGGCGGCCCACCGAAGCGGCTCCCTGGTCACGGCCCGGCGGGCCCAGCAGCTCGGGCGGTTCACCATGGGCATCCCCGGACCGGCCACCAGCGGGCTCTCCGGCGGAGTGCACGAACTGCTGCGCGGCGAGGCGGTGCTCGTCACGGACGCCGCGGAGGTCGTCGAGCTGGTCGGCGGCATGGGGGAGCTGGCTCCCGAGCGGCGCGGCCCGGTGCTCGCCCGCGACCTTCTGCACCCGGACACCGCCCGCGTGCTCGAAGCACTCCCGGCCGGCCGGCTCGTGCACGCCGGCGAAGTCGCCCTCGCAGCAGGCACCGGCACCGATGAAGTCATCGGCAGACTGTACGAACTTCACTCTCTGGGGTTCGTCGAACGGCAGGGCGAGGGCTGGCAGTTGACCACACAATCACCTGAAGGAGGCACACAAACCGGCGGTACCCGGCGAGGCGGTCGTTGACCTGGGGTGTTCCGGTGAAAGAGTGAAGCCGATGAGAGACGCGGTCTTCCCGGTGGCAGCTGCCGGGACCGAGCGCCAGGCGCCGGTCCCGGGTCTCCCGCGCGAGTCACGACGCCCCGGTGCCCACGCGCGATCCCGTACTCTTCGCGCACCGCGACACTTCCGTCACGCTACGCTCCCAAGGAATCCGGCTCCGGCAAAGGCGAAGCATGCCCCAGCACACCTCAGGGTCTGACCGCGCTGCGGTGCCCCCCGCTGCCCGCGGCAGCGTGCGGACCACCGCACCCTCGTCCCTCGAGGTGCTGTGGCGCTCGTACAAGGAAAGCGGTGACGAGCGGCTGCGGGAGCAGCTGATCCTGCACTACTCGCCCCTGGTGAAGTACGTGGCCGGCCGGGTCAGCGTGGGCCTGCCGCCCAATGTCGAACAGGCCGACTTCGTCTCCTCCGGGGTCTTCGGGCTGATCGACGCCATCGAGAAGTTCGACATCGACCGGTCCATCAAGTTCGAGACGTACGCGATCACCCGGATCCGGGGCGCGATGATCGACGAGCTGCGGGCGCTGGACTGGATCCCGCGCTCGGTCCGGCAGAAGGCGCGGGCCGTGGAGCGGGCCTACGCCACGCTCGAAGCCCAGCTGCGCCGCACCCCGACCGAGCACGAGGTCGCCGGCGAGATGGGCATCGGCGTGGAGGAACTCCACGCCGTGTTCAGCCAGTTGTCGCTCGCCAACGTGGTCGCCCTGGAGGAGCTGCTGCACGTCGGCGGCGAGGGCGGCGACCGCCTCTCGCTGATGGACACCCTGGAGGACACCGCCGCCGACAACCCGGTCGAGGTGGCCGAGGACCGCGAGCTGCGCAGGCTCCTTGCCCGGGCCATCAACACCCTGCCGGAGCGGGAGAAGACCGTGGTGACGCTCTACTACTACGAGGGCCTCACGCTGGCCGAGATCGGCAACGTCCTGGGCGTCACGGAGAGCAGGGTCAGCCAGATCCACACCAAGTCGGTGCTCCAACTGCGGGCCAAGCTGGCGGATGTCGGCCGGTGAGCTTGCGGCACCTCCGTAGAGTGGATGCGTGCCCAGGATTCGAGCGGCCTCCGTGGCCGAGCACCGGTCGATGCAGCGCGGCGCCCTGCTGGACGCTGCGCGCTCCCTGTTGTCCGAAGGCGGGACGGAAGCGCTGACCTTCCCCGCCCTGGCGGAGCGCACGGGCCTCGCCCGGTCCTCCGTGTACGAGTACTTCCGCTCCCGCGCGGCCGTGGTCGAAGAGCTGTGCGCCGTGGACTTCCCCGTCTGGGCCGCCGAGATCGAGGCGGCGATGGAGCAGGCGCAGTCGCCGGAGGCGAAGGTCGAGGCCTACGTGCGGAGCCAGCTGGGGCTAGTCGGGGACCGGCGGCACCGGGCGGTGGTGGCGATCTCGGCCAGTGAGCTGGACGCGGGGGCGCGGGAGAAGATCCGTGCTGCGCACGGGGGGCTCGTGGCGATGATCGTGGAGGCGCTCGGGGCCCTGGGGCATGAGCAGCCCCGGCTTGCCGCGATGCTGCTGCAGGGTGTGGTGGACGCTGCGGTCCGGCGCATCGAGCTCGGTGCTGCCGAGGACCCCACCGTCGTGACGGAGGCGGCCGTGGCCATGGCCCTGCGGGGCGTACGGGGCTGAGGCCCCCCCGGGGGCCCCTCTCCCCGGACCCCCGCGCCTCACACGCCGGCGGGGCCGGAATTGCCCCGGGCGCCGCCCGGGGCCGGATTCGCCTCAAGCGCCGGCCAGGCCGGAGTGGGGCAGGAGTCTCGGGGTCGGGTGGGGGAGCAGGGCCAGGGGGTTCAGGTACGTGGTGCCTGAGAGGAGGCCCCAGTGGAGACAGGGCTTTCCGCAGTGCGTGCCTTCCGTGAGGACGGCGACCAACTGGCCCGCCGTGACCTCCTCGCCCTCCGCGACCAGCGGCCGCACCGGTTCGTACGTGGTGCGCAGGCCGCCCGGGAGCGTGAGGGAGAGGACGCCGCGGCCGGCCACCAGGCCCGCGTAGTGCACCCGGCCCGGTCCGACCGCGCGGAGCTCCGCGCCCACGGGGGCGGCCAGGTCCACCCCTCGGTGCCCCGCCGCGTACGGGGTCGGGGGCGGGTCCCACCAGCGGGCCACCACCAGTGGGGGCGGCAGCGGCCGGATCCCCGGGGCGAGCGCCTGGGTCAAGGTCAGCAGCAGCGTGAGCAGCAGTGTCGTCATGCCGTCCAGGTTGCCGCCGGCTCGCACAGCGTGACCGCGCCTGTGGACGAGCGGCCGGGTGTGGACAACGGCGTCACCTGGCATACCGCCCGGTCCCGTACACTTCTTACGGCGATCCGGGTCACCGGGTCGACTTCGCACGCCCCAGCACCAGCCGCTCAGGCCGGGTGGAAGCGTCTCTCGGTCCCCTTCTCGGGGGCAGGGCGCGGTGGGGCGTCAGGAACCAAACCGAGAAACCAAGGAGATGGCCATGGCCGTCGTTACGATGCGGGAGCTGCTGGAAAGCGGCGTCCACTTCGGTCACCAGACCCGTCGCTGGAACCCGAAGATGAAGCGCTTCATCTTCACGGAGCGCAACGGCATCTACATCATCGACCTGCTCCAGTCGCTGTCGTACATCGACCGCGCCTACGAGTTCGTCAAGGAGACCGTTGCCCACGGCGGCTCCATCATGTTCGTCGGTACCAAGAAGCAGGCCCAGGAGGCCATCGCCGAGCAGGCGACGCGCGTTGGTATGCCGTACGTCAACCAGCGCTGGCTGGGTGGCATGCTCACCAACTTCTCCACCGTCTACAAGCGCCTCCAGCGTCTGAAGGAGCTTGAGGCGATCGACTTCGAGGACGTCGCCGCCTCGGGTCTCACCAAGAAGGAGCTCCTGGTCCTCTCCCGCGAGAAGACCAAGCTGGAGAAGACCCTCGGTGGTATCCGCGAGATGTCGAAGGTTCCCAGCGCCGTCTGGATCGTCGACACCAAGAAGGAGCACATCGCCGTCGGTGAGGCGCGCAAGCTCCACATCCCGGTCGTCGCGATCCTCGACACCAACTGCGACCCCGACGAGGTCGACTACAAGATCCCGGGCAACGACGACGCGATCCGTTCCGTCACCCTGCTCACCCGCGTGATCGCCGACGCCGTCGCCGAGGGCCTCATCGCCCGCTCCGGCGCTGCGACCGGTGACTCGAAGCCGGGCGAGAAGGCCGCCGCCGAGCCGCTCGCCGAGTGGGAGCGCGACCTGCTCGAGGGCGAGAAGAAGGCCGACGACGCCGAGGCCGCTCCGGCCGAGGCCGCTGTCGAGGCCCCGGCCGCCGAGGCTGTCGAGGCCCCGGCCGCAGAGGCCCCGGCCGCAGAGGCCCCGGCCGCAGAGGCCCCGGCCGCCGACGCCGAGCAGGCCTGACCCACTGAGAGCGCCCGGCGTTCATGCGCCGGGCACTCGCAGCACGGACGATGACGGCGGGGGAGCCGCGCCAAAAGCGCGGCGCCTCCGCCGTTCACCCGTAGATCTACGACTTCGAGAGAGAATCACAGACTCATGGCGAACTACACCGCCGCTGACGTCAAGAAGCTCCGCGAGCTCACCGGCGCCGGCATGCTGGACTGCAAGAACGCGCTGGTCGAGGCCGACGGCGACGTCGACAAGGCCATGGAGGCCCTCCGTATCAAGGGTCAGAAGGGCGTCGCCAAGCGCGAGGGCCGTTCTGCCGAGAACGGTGCCGTCGTCTCCCTCATCGCCGACGACAACACCTCCGGTGTCATCGTCGAGCTGAAGTGCGAGACGGACTTCGTCGCCAAGGGCGAGAAGTTCCTGGCCGTCGCCAATCAGCTGGCCGCGCACGTCGCCGCCACCTCCCCGGCCGACATCGAGGCGCTGCTCGCGTCCGAGATCGAGCCCGGCAAGACCGTCACCGCCTTCGTGGACGAGGCGAACGCGAACCTCGGCGAGAAGATCGTCCTGGACCGCTTCGCGCAGTTCGCCGACGGTTACGTCACCGCGTACATGCACCGCACCATGCCCGACCTGCCGTTCCAGATCGGCGTCCTGGTCGAGCTCGACAAGGAGAACGCCGAGGTCGCCCGCGGCGTCGCGCAGCACATCGCCGCGTTCGCCCCGCAGTGGCTCTCCGCCGAGGACGTCCCGGCCGACAAGGTCGAGTCCGAGCGCCGCATCGCCGAAGAGGTCACCCGCGCGGAGGGCAAGCCCGAGGCTGCCATCGCCAAGATCGTCGAGGGTCGCGTCAACGGCTTCTTCAAGGAGGCCACCCTCCTCGGCCAGCCGTACGCGCTGGACAACAAGAAGTCCGTCCAGAAGGTCCTGGACGAGGCCGGTGTCACCCTGAAGCGCTTCTCGCGCATCAAGGTCGGCATCTGAGTCCGTCCGTACACGACGGACACCGGACCCCGGTAGGGTCTGAAGCAGTCGTCCGCCCGCGCGCGGAACGACCGCAGATCTGACGAGGAGGCCATTGCCGTAGAGGGAACCGCGAGGACCCACCGGCAATGGCCTTCTTCGTATGTGCACGAGGAGATCTCCATGAATCAGGGCGTGGACCCCCACACCGCTTCCGACGACAAGAGCGACCACGACAAGAAGGGCCGCCGCTTCATGCTGAAGCTGTCGGGCGAAGCCTTCTCCGGTGGTGGAGGACTGGGCGTCGACCCCGACGTCGTCCATGCCATCGCGCGCGAAATCGCCGCGGTGGTCCGTGACGGCGCGGAGATCGCCGTCGTGATCGGCGGCGGAAACTTCTTCCGCGGCGCCGAACTGCAGCAGCGGGGCATGGACCGTGCGCGGTCCGACTACATGGGCATGCTCGGCACCGTCATGAACTGCCTCGCCCTCCAGGACTTCCTGGAGAAGGAAGGCATCGACTCGCGCGTGCAGACCGCCATCACCATGGGCCAGGTCGCGGAGCCGTACATCCCGCTGCGCGCCGTACGCCACCTGGAGAAGGGCCGCGTCGTCATCTTCGGCGCCGGCATGGGCATGCCGTACTTCTCCACCGACACCACGGCCGCCCAGCGTGCCCTGGAGATCGACGCCGAGGCCCTGCTCATGGGCAAGAACGGCGTCGACGGGGTCTACGACTCCGACCCGAAGAAGAACCCCGACGCGGTGAAGTTCGACGCGCTGGAGTACAGCGAGGTGCTCTCGCGCGACCTCAAGGTCGCCGATGCCACCGCCATCACGCTGTGCCGCGACAACAAGCTGCCGATCCTGGTCTTCGAGCTGCTGGCCGAGGGCAATATCGCCCGCGCCGTCAAGGGTGAGAAGATCGGCACGCTCGTGAGCGACCAGGGCACCCGGGCCTGAGCGTCCCGACGCCGGGCCCGGCCCCACCCGGCCGAGCCCGCCCCGCCCGCCTGAACCATCCAAATCTGACATGCAGGAGCACGTGGTGATCGAAGAAATCCTCCTCGAGGCCGAGGAGAAGATGGAGAAGGCCGTCGTCGTCGCCAAGGAAGACTTTGCCGCGATCCGCACCGGTCGTGCGCACCCGGCGATGTTCAACAAGATCGTGGCCGACTACTACGGCGCCATCACGCCCATCAACCAGCTCGCGTCCTTCTCGGTGCCCGAGCCGCGCATGGCGATCGTGACCCCGTTCGACAAGAGCGCCCTGCGCAACATCGAGCAGGCCATCCGCGACTCCGACCTGGGCGTCAACCCCAGCAACGACGGCAATATCATCCGGGTGACCTTCCCCGAGCTGACGCAGGACCGCCGCAAGGAGTACATCAAGGTCGCGCGCACCAAGGCCGAGGACTCCAAGGTCTCGATCCGCTCCATCCGCCGTAAGGCGAAGGACGCCCTCGACAAGCTCGTCAAGGACAAGGAGTCCGGCGAGGACGAGGTGCGCCGCGCGGAGAAGGAGCTCGACGACACCACCGCGAAGTACGTCGCGCAGGTCGACGAGCTGCTCAAGCACAAGGAAGCCGAGCTCCTCGAGGTCTGATGAACGACTCTCCCTGGGCCACGGAGCAGGTTCCGGCGGGTCCCGCATACGATGCGCTGGTGGGCCCGCACACTCGGCCCATGCCCATCGTGCCCGATGCCGCCGGCCGTGACTTCGACGACCGGGAAGCACGCGATCGGGGGGCCGCCGCCGACGGCGGCGGCCCCCCGTTCCGCGCCGAGACGCCGCCGCAGGAGCCCATGCCCAGCCCCCCGCCTCCGCCCTCGCAGGCACCGCAGGACGCCTCGCCCCCGCCGCAGAAGAAGCGGGCGGGGCGCGACCTGCGTGCCGCCATAGGGGTCGGCGTCGGCCTCGGTGCGGTGATCTTCGCTTCGCTGTTCATCGTGAAGGCGGTCTTCGTCGGCGTCATCGTCGTCGCGGTCGTCGTGGGCCTGTGGGAGCTCACCTCCCGGCTCCAGGAGAAGAAGGGCATCAAGGCGCCGCTCGTCCCGCTCGCGGTCGGCGGCGCCGCCATGGTCATCGCCGGATACGTCCGCGGGGCCGAGGGCGCCTGGGTGGCCATGGCCCTGACCGCGCTGGCGGTCCTGGTCTGGCGGATGACCGAACCGCCCGAGGACTACCTCAAGGACGTCACCGCAGGCGTCTTCGCGGCGTTCTACGTGCCCTTCCTGGCCACCTTCGTCGCGATGCTGCTCACCGCCGACGACGGCCCGCAGCGGGTGGTCACGTTCCTGGTCCTGACCGTGGTCAGCGACACCGGGGCCTACGCGGTGGGCTGGCGCTTCGGCAAGCACAAGCTGGCGCCGCGCATCAGCCCCGGCAAGACCCGCGAGGGGCTGTTCGGCGCGGTGGCCTTCGCAATGGGGGCCGGCGCGCTGTGCATGGAGTTCCTGATCGACGGGGGCGCCTGGTGGCAGGGCCTGCTGCTCGGTCTCGCCGTCGCGGTCAGCGCCACGCTGGGCGACCTCGGCGAGTCGATGATCAAGCGGGACCTGGGCATCAAGGACATGGGCACGCTGCTGCCGGGCCACGGCGGCATCATGGACCGGCTCGACTCCCTGCTGCCGACCGCCCCGGTGGTGTGGCTGCTGCTGGCGGCCTTCGTCGGCACCGGCTGAAACCGGGTTCCGCGGGTTCCGGCCGGCGGGCGGTTCACCAGGGGGACCCCGCTGAGCCGGGGCGACGTACGTCCGAAGGCTTCGGGTGGGTCCGGGCGGTTACTCTTGAAAGGCGCGCTGCTTCTGCGGCGCGCCTTTCGTCTTACGAGGAGTACCTGCCATGGCCCGCCCCGTCCCGGGAGAGCTCACCTTCGTCGCCCCTCGCGGAGCCAAGAAGCCGCCCCGGCACCTCGCCGACCTCACGCCCGAGGAGCGGCGCGAGGCGGTCGCCGCGATCGGTGAGAAGCCCTTCCGGGCCAAGCAGCTCTCGCAGCACTACTTCGCCCGGTACGCGCACGACCCGGCCGAGTGGACCGACATCCCGGCGGGCTCCCGCGAGAAGCTCCAGCAGGAGCTGCTGCCCGAGCTGATGAACGTCGTCCGGCACATCTCGTGCGACGACGACACCACCCGCAAGACCCTGTGGAAGCTGCACGACGGCACGCTCGTCGAGTCCGTGCTGATGCGCTACCCCGACCGGGTCACCATGTGCATCTCCTCGCAGGCCGGCTGCGGTATGAACTGCCCGTTCTGCGCCACCGGCCAGGCGGGCCTGGACCGCAACCTGTCCACCGCCGAGATCGTCCACCAGATCGTCGACGGCATGCGCGCGCTGCGCGACGGCGAGGTCCCCGGCGGCCCGGCCCGGCTGTCCAACATCGTCTTCATGGGCATGGGCGAGCCGCTGGCGAACTACAAGCGGGTCGTCGGCGCGATCCGCCGCCTCACCGACCCCGAGCCCGACGGCCTGGGCCTGTCGCAGCGCGGCATCACCGTCTCCACCGTGGGCTTGGTCCCGGCGATGCTGCGGTTCGCCGACGAGGGCTTCAAGTGCCGCCTCGCGGTCTCGCTGCACGCGCCGGACGACGAGCTGCGCGACACCCTGGTCCCCGTGAACACCCGCTGGAAGGTCCGCGAGGTACTCGACGCGGCCTGGGAGTACGCCGAGAAGTCCGGCCGCCGGATCTCCATCGAGTACGCGCTGATCCGTGACATCAATGACCAGGCCTGGCGCGGCGACCTCCTCGGCCGGCTGCTCAAGGGCAAGCGTGTCCACGTCAACCTGATCCCGCTGAACCCGACGCCGGGCTCGAAGTGGACGGCCTCGCGTCCCGAGGACGAGAAGGCCTTCGTGGAGGCCATCGCCCGCCACGGCGTGCCGGTGACCGTCCGCGACACCCGCGGTCAGGAGATCGACGGCGCCTGCGGCCAGCTGGCGGCCTCGGAGCGCTAGCCTGCGGTTTCCTCCGCCCCGGTTCGGCCACGGGGTACCCTGTGGCCGAACCAATTGCATATTCCGACAGGGGAGCGCCACAGCGCTGAGAGTGCGGTAACCGTCATCCGCAGACCCTCTGAACCTCGCCCCGGTCATTCGGGGTAGGAAGTTCGGTCATCACTCAAGCTGTTGCGCCCTGCCCGGCGACCGCTCGCACTGAGCGCCCGGCAGGGCCGCGTCTTCTCCTGGTCATCCCAGGAGGAATTCACCAGTGAGCACCACCAAGAAGTTCGCGGGCGCAGCGCTCGCGGCCGCGCTCGGCGTCGCCACGCTCAGCGCCTGCGGCGGCGGCGACGCCAAGGACACGTCCGAGGGCGGCGCGAGCGGGTCGCCGAAGCCCAAGACGGTCACGCTCGTCTCCCACGACTCCTTCAACGTGACCGACACGGTCCTCAAGGAGTTCGAGCAGCAGAGCGGCTACACCGTCAAGGTCCTGAAGTCCGGGGACGCGGGCGCCGCACTCAACCAGGAGATCCTCACCAAGGGCTCCCCGCGCGGCGACGTCTTCTTCGGTGTCGACAACACGCTCCTCTCGCGCGCCCTCGACAACGGGATCTTCAAGCCGTACGAGGCCAAGGGCCTGGCCGACGTGAAGCCCGAGTACGTGCTCGACAAGGAGCACCGGGTCACCCCGATCGACTCCGGCGACATCTGCGTCAACTACGACAAGGCGTACTTCGCCGACAAGAAGCTCGCCCCGCCGCAGACGCTGGACGACCTGGTCAAGCCGGAGTACAAGAACCTGCTGGTCACCGAGAACGCGGCGACCTCCTCGCCGGGCCTCGGCTTCCTCCTCGCCTCCGTCGGCCAGTACGGCGATGGGGGTACCTCCCAGGGCGAAGCCTCTGGGGGAGGGTGGAAGGACTACTGGACCAAGCTCAAGGCCAACGGCGTCGAGGTCGTCGACGGCTGGGAGCAGGCCTACAACGAGCGCTTCTCGGGCTCCGCGGGCGGCAAGAAGGCCAAGGGCGACCGCCCGCTGGTGGTCTCCTACGCCTCCAGCCCGCCGGTCGAGGTCCTGTACGGCGAGCCGCAGCCGGCCGAGGCCCCCACGGGCGTCTCCACCGGCACCTGCTTCCGCCAGGTCGAGTTCGCGGGCCTGCTCAAGGGCGCGAAGAACGAGGAGGGCGGCAAGGCGCTCCTGGACTTCCTCGTCAGCAAGAAGTTCCAGGAGGACATGCCGCTGCAGATGTTCGTGAACCCGGTGGTCAAGGACGCGCAGCTGCCGGAGCTGTTCACGAAGCACGGCGTGGTCATCGAGAAGCCTTGGAGCGTCGCTCCGGAGACCATCGCCAAGAACCGTGAGCAGTGGGTCAAGACATGGTCCTCGCTCGTCGTGAAGTAGGACGCGAGAGCGCACGCGAAAGCACTCCCGCGAAGGAGGGCGTACGCGGTACGGCCGTCAGGCTCGCCCTGATGGCCGTACCGCTCGCCTTCTTCGGGCTGTTCTTCGCCTACCCCGTCGCCGCGATCGTCGGCCGCGGGATCAAGACCGAGGACGGCTGGCAGTTCGGCCGGATCGGTGAGGTGCTGACCCGGCCCGACATCGCCGACGTGCTCTGGTTCACCACCTGGCAGGCGTGCGCGTCCACGGCGCTCACGCTCCTGATCGCACTCCCCGGCGCGTACGTCTTCGCGCGCTTCGAGTTCCCCGGCAAACAACTGCTGCGGGCGGTGGTCACGGTCCCGTTCGTGCTGCCGACCGTGGTGGTCGGCACGGCCTTCCTGGCGCTGGTCGGGCGCGGCGGCCTGCTCGACGAGCTGTGGGGCGTCCGGCTGGACACCACCGTGTGGGCGATCCTGCTCGCCCACGTCTTCTTCAACTACGCCGTCGTCGTACGGACGGTCGGCGGGCTCTGGGCGCAGCTCGACCCGCGCCAGGAGGAGGCCGCCCGCGTGCTCGGCGCCGGGCGGTTCGCCGCCTGGCGGCGGGTGACGCTGCCCGCGCTCGGACCGGCCGTGGCCGCCGCCTCGCTGATGGTGTTCCTCTTCACCTTCACCTCCTTCGGCGTCGTGCAGATCCTGGGCGGGCCCTCGTACGCCACCCTCGAGGTGGAGGTCTACCGGCAGACCGCACAGCTGCTGGACCTGCCGACGGCCGCCGTCCTCACGATGGTGCAGTTCGTGGCGATCGGCCTGATCCTCGCCGTCCACGCCTGGACCGTGCGCCGGCGGGAGACCGCCCTGCGGCTGGTGGACCCGGCGCGGACCGCACACCGGCCGAGCGGACCGGGGCAGCGCGCCCTGCTCGGCGGGGTGCTGCTGACGGTGGCGCTGCTGATCGTGGCTCCGCTGCTGGTGCTGGTGGAGCGGTCCTTCGACGCCCCCGGCGGGTACGGGCTCGGCTTCTACCGGGCGCTCCAGGATGCGGGCGCCGGCGGCGGAACGTTCCTCGTGCCACCGCTGGAGGCGATCGGGAACTCCCTGCAGTACGCCCTCGCCGCCACCGCCATCGCCCTGCTGATCGGGGGGCTCGCGGCCGCGGCACTGACCCGGCGCGGGGGGCGGTTCGTGCGCGGGTTCGATGCGCTGCTGATGCTTCCGCTGGGGGTGTCGGCGGTGACGGTCGGCTTCGGCTTCCTGATCACCCTGGACGAGCCGCCGCTGGATCTGCGGACCTCGTGGATCCTGGTGCCGCTGGCCCAGGCGCTGGTGGGCGTGCCGTTCGTCGTACGGACCATGCTGCCGGTGCTGCGCGCGGTGGACGCACGGCTGCGGGAGGCCGCCGCGGTGCTCGGGGCGTCCCCGCTGAGGGCCTGGCGGGAGGTGGACCTGCCGCTGGTGCGGCGGGCGCTGCTGATCGCGGCCGGGTTCGCCTTCGCCGTCTCGCTGGGGGAGTTCGGGGCGACCGTCTTCATCGCGCGGCCCGACCGTCCCACGCTGCCGGTGGCCGTGGCGCGGCTGCTGGGGCGCGCCGGTGAGCTCAACTACGGGCAGGCGATGGCCCTGAGCACGATTCTGATGCTGGTGTGCGCGGTCTCCCTGCTGGTGCTGGAGCGGCTGCGCCCCGACAAGACCTCGGGAGAGTTCTGATGACGTTGCTCGAACTGGCCGGGGTGTCGGTCCGCTTCGGCGAGCGCGCCGTCGTCGACGCACTGGACTGCGTGGATCTCGCGGTCGCCGAGCACGAGATCGTGTGCGTGCTCGGGCCGAGCGGGAGCGGCAAGTCCACGCTGCTGCGGGTCGTCGCCGGGCTCCAGCCGGTCTCCGCCGGGCGGGTCCTGCTCGGCGGTGCGGACCAGGAGCGGGTACCCGTGCACCGGCGCGGGGTGGGCCTGATGTTCCAGGACCACCAGCTGTTCCCGCACCGGGACGTGGGCGGGAACGTCGCGTTCGGGCTGCGCATGCGGGGCTCCGGCCGGGGGGCCTGCGAGGGCCGGGTCGCGGAACTGCTGGAGCTGGTCGGGCTGCCCGGGGCCGAGGGCCGGTCCGTGTCCTCCCTGTCGGGTGGCGAGCAGCAGCGGGTCGCCCTCGCGAGGGCGCTGGCCCCCTCGCCGCGGCTGCTGATGCTGGACGAACCGCTGGGACAGCTCGACCGGGGGCTGCGCGAGCGGCTGGTCGTGGAGCTGCGCGGGCTGTTCTCCCGGCTCGGGACCACGGTGCTGGCCGTCACCCACGACCAGGGGGAGGCCTTCGCCCTGGCCGACCGGGTGGTGGTGATGCGGGACGGGCGGATCGCGCAGGCCGGGACCCCGCTGGAGGTGTGGCAGCGGCCGGCCTCGGAGTTCGTGGCGCGGTTCCTCGGGTTCGAGAACGTGGTGCCGGCGCTGGTGTCGGGAGAGGCCGCGATGACGGAGTGGGGCAAGGTCCTGGTGCCGGCCGGGTCCCCGGAGGGCGAGAGGCGGATCCTGATCCGGCCGGCGGGCGTGGTGCTCGTGGCGGCGGGGCTGCGGTGTGAGGTGCTCGCGCGGACGTTCCGCGGGACGCACGTGGCGCTGCGGCTGCGGCCGGAGGCCGGGCCGGAGCTGGAGGCGGAGTGCGGGCTGGCCGGGGCCCCGGCCGTGGGGGACCGGGTTGCGGTGTCCTTCGCCCCGGCCGAGGTGGTCGTGCTGCCGGCTGCGTAGCCGCTGCACGGGGCTCGTCCCCTACTACCGGCCCTTCCCCCGTTCCCCGGGCTCCGCACCCGGTCCTCAAGCGCCGGACGGGCCGAACCGTTGGGGGCCATGCCCCCATGCCCCCGCGCCTCAGACGCCGGCGGGGCTGGATTCGGGTTCGGATTCGCGGGCGGTGGGGGGTTCTGCGCCGTCGTGGTTGCCGTACCAGGCGACGGCCACCGCGCCCGCGACGGCCAGCACGAAGCCGAGGGCCGCCAGCCAGGCCAGGCCCGGCCGCGATGCGTCGCCCAGCCACAGGACGCCGATCGCACCCGGCAGGACGGTTTCGCCGACGACGAGCGCGGCCGTCGCGCCGTTCACCGAGCCGATCTGGAGGGCGACCGTGTGCAGGTACATGCCGCCCACGCCGGCCAGCAGGATGGCGTAGAGGGCCGGGTCGGCGAGCAGCTTGCCCAGGTCGAACGGGTCGATCCCGTCGAGGATCCGGACGCCGACGCCGAGCGCGCCGAAGGCGAGGCCCGACAGCAGGCCCGCCAGGATCGCGGCCCGGGCGCCCAGGAGCCGTACGGCCACCGTGCCGCCCGCGATGATCAGCAGGGTCACGGCGAACAGCCACCAGTGCGTGGACATCGGGGCGTGGTGGCCGCCCTCGTGGCCCGCCGCCGTCGCCAGCAGCACCAGCGCCGCGCAGACCACCCCGATGGAGGTCCATTCCTTCCGGGTCAGCCGGATGCCCAGCATCTTCACGCTGAGGACGGCGGTGATCACCAGGTTGGCGCTGATCACCGTCTGGGAGAGGAACAGGGGCAGCAGCCGGGCGGCGAGCGCGCCCAGCCCGAAGCCGACGAAGTCCAGGATGGTGCCGACGATGAACTCCCACGTCATCGCTGCCTTCGCGGTGGACGAGAGGTTCGGGCCGCCGTGCGCGGTCACCCCGGCGGCGGCCGGCGACATCCGGGCCGCCCGGCGCGAGCCGACGGCTTGCAGGACGGATCCCGTGCCGTAGCAGATGGATGCCGCGATCGCGGTCAGCAGGCCTATGAGCACCGAGGGCTCCGTTCACGTCTGGCAGGGTTTTGCACTTTGATTACCTATGGCAGACGTGCGATCGGGCCGCGAAGTTGCCTCGGTCCGTCACTCACTTCATCGAAGCGAGTACGGCGGGGACCTCGGCCACCGAGTCGACCAGCGCGATCCGGGACTCCATCGCACGGCCGCGCGCCAGCGCCCGGAGCAGCGGCCACGCCGGCAGGTGCTCGGTCCAGTGCTTACGCCCGACCAGCACCATCGGGGTCGGCTCGCCCCGCGACCCGTAGTAGTTCGGCGTGGCGTTGTCGAATATCTCCTGCAGGGTGCCCGCGGCGCCCGGCAGGAAGACGACGCCCGCGGTGGAGCGGGCGAGCAGCCCGTCCTCCCGGGTGGAGTTCGCGAAGTATTTGGCGATGTGGCCAGCGAAGGCGTTCGGCGGCTCGTGCCCGTAGAACCAGGTCGGGATCCCCACCGAGTCGCCGCCCGCGGGCCAGCGGTCCCGTACGGCGAACGCCGCCTGCGCCCAGTCGGACACCGAGGGCGCGAAGGACGGGGCCTTGGCCAGGATCTCGAGGGCCTCCGCAAGGGCGTGGTCGGGGACCGGAGCCAGGTAGGCGCCGAGGTTGGCCGCCTCCATCGCGCCGGGGCCGCCGCCGGTGGCGACCGTCAGCCCGGACCGGGCCAGCTCCCGGCCGAGTTCGGCCGCGCCCTGGTAGTCCAGACCGCCGCGGGCCATCGCATGGCCGCCCATGACGCCGACCACCCGGGCGCCGGCGAGGTGTTCGTCGAGGGCGTCGGAGATCGCGTCGTCGTGGAGGGAGCGGAGCATCGAGGAGAAGACGTCGCCGTCCGCCTTGGACTCCTGGAACCAGGCGTACGACTGGGCGTCAGCAGTACCCTCGTAACCGTCGGACAGCCCCGCGAACAGCTCGTCGGCGGTGTACAGCAGACCGCGGTACGGGTTGAAGGGCAGGTCCGGCACCGGTGGGAAGACGAGCGCACCGTCCGCGCGCACCTTGGCCGCCGCGTCGGGCTCCATCGCGCAGCCCAGGAAGACGGCTGCGGAGGTGTCGGCGGACAGCAGGGCGAACGTGCGCTCCAGCAGGTTGACCGACTGGATGCGGTAGCCGCTGAGCGAGCCGCGCGCGACGACCTGGTCGAATTCGGCGAGCGTCTCGATCTCGATGTCTGCGTTGACCATTCAGCCCACCCTAAGGGCTGCCCGTGTCAGCGGGTCAACGCAAGCGACGTCAGCTCCGCCACACCCCATACGACCGGTACGCACACGGCTGTCAGCGCGGTGGCCCGCAGGGTCGCGGCCGTACGCAGGACCGTGCCCGGAGTGCCCAGGTCGCGCAGGCTCGCGCGGGCGTCGGAGCGGTTCTGGCGGACCTCGACGGCGCAGGTGAGCAGGGTCGCGGTCACGCACAGCGCGACCAGGGCGCAGGCCGGCCCGGTCAGGGGACCCAGCGGGACGGGGAAGCCGCCCCGGTCGCGCAGGGCAGCGGTGGTGAGGGCGCCCGCGCCGACCGCGCACAACAGGCCGAGCGGGCGGCCCAGTCGGGGCGCCTCCTCCTGGAGGGTCCGCCCGGCCAGCAGCCGCACGGCGCCCGGGCGGACCGCCTGTACTAGGGCTCCGCAGGCGTAGGCGAGGCCCGGGCCGGCGAGCGAGAGCCCGATGGCGGTGAGTGCCCAGCCGGCCGGCATGCCGACTCCGCCGAGGCCGGTGTACGCCTCGACCGCCAGTGCGCAGGCGGTGAGCGCGATGCCCCAGGGCAGGCCGGTCTGCGGGGCCAGCGGGGGGTGCGGGCGCAGGGCGAGGGCCGTGGCGGCCGAGGCGGCCAGCGGCACCAGGGCCAGCAGGGTGAGGGCGGCCGCCACGGGCAGCGGCCGGTCGGCGTGCAGCAGCCGGGCCCCGGCCCCGTCGAAGGGCAGGCCGGTGAGGTCGCCCCGCAGGTGGAGGAAGGCGGCCAGGGCCATGGCGCTGCCCAGGGTGCACGAGACGGCGGTGGAGACCGCCGCGACGAGGGTGCGCCGTACGGGGCCCAGCCCGACGGCGTCCATCCCCTCGCGGGGCCGGGTCGCGGGGTCGGTCCGTGCGACGGCGATGGCGAGCTGCACGGTGACCGCGAGCGGGACCAGGGCCCACAGCAGGCGCGGGAACGATCCGGCAGGCCGGGCAGTGGCCTCGGTCAGCACGTACAGCAGGAGGAAACCGGTGCCGGCGCAGGCTGCGGCGACCAGCAGCCGGCGCAGCTGGACGAGCGGGCCGGAGCCGCGGGCTAGGCGGAGAGCGAGCACGCGGCCTGGCCCTCCGGGGTCTCGTCGGACGGACCGCCGACGGCGGCCGCGGCGGGGCGGCCGTCGAGCAGCGCGACCCGGCGGTCGGCGACGGCTGCGGACTCCTCGTCGTGCGTGGCCAGCACCACGGTGATCTCGTGCGAGCGTGCCGCGGTGGTGAGCGTACGGAGCAGCAGGGCGCGCTCCGTGCGGTGCAGCGGGGCGGTGGGTTCGTCGGCGAAGACCACGTCGGGCTCGTTGACCAGGGCCCGGGCGAGGGCGACCCGCTGGGATTCGGCGCGGGTCAGGGCGCGGGGGCGCTTGCGGGCGAAGCCGCCGATGTCGAGGCGGTCCAGCCATTCGCAGGCGGCGGCCTTGGCCGTGCGGTGGGAGGCGCCGGCGATCAGCAGGGGCAGGGCGGCGTTCTCCCAGACCTTGAGCTCGGGCAGCAGCAGGGGATCGGGGCCGATCCAGCCGAACCGGTCACGGCGCAGCCGTTCGCGGGCCTGCGCACCCATGGTGTGGACGGGCACGCTGTTGAACCAGATCTCGCCCTGCTCGGGCACCACGTGTCCGGCCAGGCAGCGCAGCAGCGTGGTCTTCCCACTGCCGCGCGGGCCGGTCAGCGCCAGGATCTCGCCCGCGCGGACGCCGACCGAGACCCCGATGAGGGCGGGTGAACCTCCCCCGGACTTCGTCCGGGGGGAACCCCAGTGGGAGTAGTGAACGGACCGTGCCCAGAGGACGTCATTGTCCGGTGGGGCGTTGTCCGGTGGAGCCACCATGGCGTACACCTCCGTCCGGGGAACGAAGCGGAACCGGTTCGGTCACTGGCGCCGTACTGAGATGTAAAGAGATGAACGTCTTGGATGGTGACAGCACACGGCCCGGACCCCCGCGTTCTCACTCGAACGGGGGATCCGGGCCGTGTGGTTTCGGACTGTTTACTGCTCTTCGCCGCGCTTTACTGCTCTTCGCGCCGTGCTGCTCTTTACAGCTTGGTCCACGCCTCGGTGAGCACCGAGCGCAGGATGCCTTCGATCTCGTCGAAGGTGCCCTGGTCCGCGATCAGCGGCGGGGCCAGCTGGATGACCGGGTCGCCACGGTCGTCGGCACGGCAGTACAGGCCGTTCTCGAAGAGCGCCTTGGAGAGGAAGCCGTAGAGCACGCGCTCGGTCTCCTCGTCCGTGAAGGACTCCTTGGTGACCTTGTCCTTGACGAGCTCGATGCCGTAGAAGAATCCGTTGCCGCGGACGTCGCCGACGATCGGCAGGTCGTGCAGCTTCTTCAGCGTCGAGAAGAAGGCGTCCTCGTTGTCCAGCACGTGCTGGTTGAGGCCTTCCTTGTCGAAGATGTCGAGGTTGGCGAGCGCCACCGCGGAGGACACCGGGTGCCCGCCGAAGGTGTAGCCGTGCAGGAAGGTGTTGCCGCCCTTGTAGAACGGTTCGGCGATGCGGTCCGAGACGATGCAGGCACCGATCGGGGAGTAGCCCGAGGTCATGCCCTTGGCGCAGGTGATCATGTCCGGGACGTAGTCGAACTTGTCACAGGCGAACATCGTGCCGAGGCGGCCGAAGGCGCAGATCGTCTCGTCGGAGACGAGGAGCACGTCGTACTCGTCGCAGATCTCGCGGACCCGCTGGAAGTACCCGGGCGGCGGCGGGAAGCAGCCGCCGGCGTTCTGCACCGGCTCGAGGAAGACGGCGGCGACGGTGTCGGCGCCTTCGAACAGGATCTCCTGCTCGATCTGGTCGGCGCACCAGCGGCCGAAGGCCTCGGGGTCGTCGCCGTAGATCGGGGCGCGGTAGATGTTGGTGTTCGGGACCTTGTGCGCGCCGGGCACCAGCGGCTCGAAGGGGGCCTTCAGGGCCGGCAGGCCGGTGATGGACAACGCGCCCTGTGGGGTGCCGTGGTAGGCGACCGCGCGGGAGATGACCTTGTACTTGGTGTGCTTGCCCTGCAGCTTGAAGTACTGCTTGGCGAGCTTCCACGCGGTCTCGACGGCCTCGCCGCCGCCGGTGGTGAAGAAGACCTTGTTCAGGTCGCCGGGAGCGTAGCCGGCGAGGCGCTCGGCCAGCTCGACGGCCTGCGGGTGCGCGTAGG
The DNA here is from genome assembly GCF_000717655.1 of Streptomyces katrae. Taxonomy (GTDB): domain Bacteria; phylum Actinomycetota; class Actinomycetes; order Streptomycetales; family Streptomycetaceae; genus Streptomyces; species Streptomyces katrae_B. The sequence goes on along the minus strand of NZ_JNZY01000018.1, from coordinate 56,457 downwards.
ACCAGATGGGGAAGAAGGCGAGTTCCTGGGCCTGCTTGTAGGCTACCTCGGCCAGTTCCTTGCGGCCGTGACCGGCGTTGACCACGAACAGTCCGGCGAGACCGTCCAGGTAGCGCTTGCCCTTGTCGTCGAAGATGTAGGTGCCCTCACCCCGCACGATGGTGGGGACGGGGGAGTTCTCGTACGACGACATGCGGGTGAAGTGCATCCACAGGTGGTCGTACGCGGTCTTGGAGAGGTCCTGGCTCACGGGCTATCGAGTTCCCCACATGTAGGTCTGCTTCTTCAGCTTCAGATAAACGAAGCTTTCGGTTGATCGCACGCCGGGGAGCGCGCGGATCTTCTTGTTGATCGTCTCCAGCAGGTGGTCGTCGTCCTCGCAGACGATCTCCACCATCAGGTCGAACGAGCCCGCGGTCATGACCACGTACTCGCACTCGGCCATCTGGGTCAGTGCGTCGGCCACCGGGTCGAGGTCGCCCTCGACGTTGATGCCGACCATGGCCTGGCGTCGCAGGCCCACGGTGAGCGGGTCGGTGACGGCGACGATCTGCATGACGCCCTGGTCGAGCAGCTTCTGCACGCGCTGGCGAACGGCTGCCTCCGACAGGCCGACGGCCTTGCCGATCGCTGCGTAGGGACGGCGCCCGTCCTCCTGCAGTTGCTCGATGATCGCCAGGGACACAGCATCGACCGAAGGGGACGGTTGTCTGTTCCTGGAATCTGCGCTTCGACTGACCACGACCTCACTGTGCACGAGGAGTCGTCTGTTCCGCAAGACGGAATCGATGAAATCCGTTGTCTGGGGACTTGGATCTCACTGATTTCGTAGGTCGTGGCGTCTGGCCCTGCCGAAAGCGTCCGCCTAGGGGCTAAGATTGGGAATCGTCTCAATCGTTGGACATGTGATCAGGAGTGTGGCTGGAGTGACCACCGAACTGCGTCGTCTGCGCAACTACATCGGCGGAGAGTTCAAGGACGCCGCCGACGGGCGGACCACCGAGGTGGTCAACCCCGCCACCGGCGAGGTGTACGCCACCGCCCCGCTCTCCGGCCAGGCTGACGTCGACGCCGCCATGGCCGCTGCCGCGGCCGCCTTCCCGGGCTGGCGGGACACCACCCCCTCCGAGCGGCAGAAGGCCCTGCTCAAGATCGCGGACGCCTTCGAGGCGCGCGCGGAGGAGCTCGTGGCCGCCGAGTCGCAGAACACCGGCAAGCCGCTGGGCCTGACGGCCAGCGAGGAGCTGCCGCCGATGGTGGACCAGATCCGCTTCTTCGCGGGTGCGGCCCGCCTGCTCGAGGGCCGCTCGGCCGGCGAGTACATGGACGGGATGACCTCGATCATCCGCCGTGAGCCGGTCGGCGTATGCGCCCAGGTCGCGCCCTGGAACTACCCGATGATGATGGCCGTGTGGAAGTTCGCCCCCGCCATCGCCGCGGGCAACACCGTGGTCCTCAAGCCCTCGGACACCACCCCGGCCTCCACCGTCCTGATGGCCGAGATCATCGACTCGATCCTGCCCAAGGGCGTCTTCAACGTCGTCTGCGGCGACCGTGAGACCGGGAAGGCCATGGTCGAGCACTCCATCCCGGCGATGGCCTCCATCACCGGCTCGGTGCGCGCGGGCATGCAGGTAGCCGAGAGCGCCTCGAAGGACGTCAAGCGCGTCCACCTGGAGCTCGGCGGCAAGGCCCCGGTCGTGGTCTTCGAGGACGCCGACATCCCGAAGGCCGTCGAGGACATCGCCGTCGCCGGCTACTTCAACGCCGGCCAGGACTGCACCGCCGCGACCCGCGTGCTCGTCCACGAGTCCATCCACGACGAGTTCGTGAGCGCCCTCGCCAAGGCCGCGGCCGACACCAAGACCGGCCAGCCGGACGACGAGGACGTGCTCTACGGCCCGCTGAACAACCCGAACCAGCTCAAGCAGGTCGCAGGCTTCATCGAGCGTCTCCCGGCGCACGCCAAGGTCGAGGCGGGCGGCCACCAGGTCGGCGAGAAGGGCTACTTCTACGCCCCGACCGTGGTCTCGGGCCTCAAGCAGGACGACGAGATCATCCAGAACGAGGTCTTCGGCCCCGTCATCACCGTCCAGTCGTTCACGGACGAGGCCCAGGCCCTGCAGTTCGCGAACGGCGTCGAGTTCGCCCTCGCCTCCTCCGTGTGGACCAAGGACCACGGCCGCGCGATGCGGATGTCCAAGAACCTCGACTTCGGCTGTGTGTGGATCAACACCCACATCCCGCTCGTGGCCGAGATGCCCCACGGCGGCTTCAAGAAGTCCGGCTACGGCAAGGACCTCTCCGCCTACGGCTTCGAGGACTACACCCGCATCAAGCACGTGATGACCTCGCTCGACGGCTGATCGGTCTCCACGGAGATCGCGTCGATCACCGAAGGAGCTTGAGAGGGCGGGCAGTAGACAATGTGTCTATTGCCCGCCCCCTTCTGTTCCCCGAGGCTTTGCCCATGCCTGAACTCGCCTTCTCCCGCCGCGCGGCCCTGCGCGGCCTCGGTGCCGCCGGCCTGTTCGCGGCCCTCGCCGGCTGCGGTGTGCCCGCCGCCTACGTTCCGGAGGACCGCCGGGGAGGCACGGACCGCTCCGACCGGGACAAGAAGGTCGCCTTCTCCAACTGGCCGCTGTACATCGACACCGATGACGAGGACGAGGAGCGCCGTCCCACGCTGGACGCCTTCTCGGAGAAGACCGGCATCGAGGTCCGGTACACCGAGGAGATCAACGACAACGACGAGTTCTTCGGCAAGGTCAGCCCGGCCCTGATGAACCGCCAGGAGACCGGTCACGACCTGGTGGTGGTCAGCGACTGGATGGCCGCCCGCTTCGTCCACCTGGGCTGGGCCCAGAAGATGGACCGGTCGGCGCAGCCCAACGTGGCCGCCCATCTGGACCCGCAGCTGCGGTCCCCCGCCTTCGACGAGGGCCGCCTGCACACCGTCCCGTGGCAGTCGGGAATCACCGGCATCGCCTACAACCGCAAGGCGCTCGGCCGGGAGATCAAGTCCGTCAAGGACCTGTGGCACCCGGACCTGGCGGGCAAGGTCACCCTCTTCTCGGGTCTGGACGAGTCCTTCGCCCTGCTGATGCAGGGCGACGGCGTGGACGTCACCCGGTGGACCGAGTCCGACTTCCACCGGATGTGCGACCAGGTGGAGAGCATGGTGAAGAAGAAGCACGTCCGCCGCTTCACCGGCAACGACTACACCTCCGATCTGAGCAAGGGCGACGTCCTGGCCTGCCAGGCGTACTCCGGCGACGCCATCCAGCTCCAAGCGGACAACCCCGACATCGAGTTCGTGGTTCCGGAGGAGGGCGCCGAGCTCTGGGCGGAGAGCCTGCTCGTCCCCAACCTGGCCCGCCACAAGGTCAACGCCGAGGCGCTGGTCGACTATTACTACGCCCCCGAGGTGGCCGCCGAGCTCGCCGCCGCCGTCAACTACGTCTGCCCCGTCCCGGCCGCCCGAGAGGTGCTGGCCGGTTCCGAGGACAAGGAGACCGCCGCACTCGCCGAGAACCCGCTGATCTTCCCGGACGGGGAGATGCGCAAGCGGCTCGTCGTGGCCCGGGACATCTCGTCGGCCGAGCGCCGCTCCCTCGCCCAGCGCTGGAACGCCATCGTCGGTCTCTGAGGGCCGGGCGGAGCCGAATGATCACGGTCCTGCCACAGAACTGAACACGTTCAGAGATTTGGCTGAACGTGTTCAGAAACGGGCGTACGCTTCCTTCCATGAGCGAGAGAAGCGCCCTTCAGCGGCGGATCCGTGCCTGGCTGGTCCTGTTCATCGTCTGCCTCGTGCTCAGTGGCCTCACCGCCTTCCCCCTGGTCAGCGAATTGCACTGGGCCAACTCCCTCGTGTCCCACACCTGGCTGCGGCGGGTGGGAGAAGGGCTGGACCGGGCCGACGCGGACCACCCCTTCCTCCTCTACGGCACCGACTGGCTCGCCTTCGCCCACCTGGTGATCGCGGTCTTCTTCTACGGAGTCCACCGCGACCCCGTCCGCAACATCTGGATCGTCGAAGCCGGCATGATCGCCTGCGTCGGCGTGATCCCCCTGGCCCTGATCTGCGGCCCGATCCGGGGCATCCCCTTCGGGTGGAGCGTCATCGACATGTCGTTCGGCGTTTTCGGGGTCGTACCCCTGCTGGTGCTCCGCCGCATGATCAAGCGCCTCGAGGGCCTGTCGCCCGACGGCTACCGGGCGAAGGCCGCCGCGACGATCCCGTAGGCCACCTCGTTCATGTCCCGGCCCTTGGCGTCGGTGGAGTTGACGGAGTAGACGAGGGTGCGCGAGAGATCGCGCGCCGCGCCGATCACGGTGCTGTAGCCGTACCGGGAGCCCGTCTTGCCGTAGACCACGGTGCCGTCCGGCAGCACGAACCGCTTCATCCCCGCCGTCTGCACGGCCTCCTCCCCGGACTCGAAGTCCGGCACCGCAGGCACTGTGAACATCTCCTCCAGGTGCGCCGTCGGCACCACCCGGCCGCCGAACAGGGCCTCGGTGAACTTCTCCAGGTCCGCCGTGGTCGATATCAGGTCCCCGGCGGCCCAGTTGGACGAGGAGTTCCACTCGGTCACGTCGACCAGCGAGGTCACGCCGCCGGCCTTCTGCACCGCCTGGTAGCCATGGTGGTGCGGGCCCGGTATCCGGTTCTCCCGACGCGAGGGAACCGAAGTGTGGTGCAGACCCAGCGGTTCGAGGATCCGGGCGGACACGGCCTGCTCGTACGTCGTCCCCGTCAGCTTCTCGATCAGCACGCCCAGGACCGTGTAGTCGATGTTGAGGTAGTGCTGCTTCTCGCCCGGCCGGAACTCGGGCCCCTTCGCCGCCGCTTCGGCGATCAGCGCATGCGGGTCGACCACGTCGAACCGGTGGGCGTACTGCGCCTCGAACGAGTCCCCGGGGCCCTCGGCGGGCTGGATGCCGCTCGTGTAGTTCAACAACTGCCGCACGCTGACGGGCTCGAAGCCCTTCGGGCCGGCCGGCAGCAGCCCCGGCAGGTAATGCTGCACCGGCTTGTCCAGATCGACCTTGCCCTCGGCGGCCAGTTGGAGCACCACCGCCGCGGTGAAGGTCTTGGTCACGGAGCCCGCCCGGAACCGGGCGCCGTCGTCGGCCCTGCGTCCGGTGCGGACATCGGCGACGCCGGAACTGCCCGCCCAGCGGCCGCTCGTACCGCCCACCCGGACCAGGGCGGCCGTCGCATCCTTGCTGTCCGGCCCGACGCCGGAGATCGCCTTCCGCAGCGCCGCCGCGTCGGGCGGGGTCGTGTAGACGGGCGTCGCCGTGACGCCCGGGGACGCCTGCGCTGCCACCGGCGGAGTCACCGGCCCGGGCGCCGGGGCCGCCCGGGCGACGGCCGGTCCGGCTGCAACGCCCAGGACCAGAGCAGCGGCGATCAGTGTGCGCGTACGGACCTTCATGGTGGAACCCCCCTGTGAACCATCCGGGCCCCAGTGGCCCCGATGACTCAATGCTGCAGGTCAGAGGGGTGTTCGCGGATCACCACCGAGAGGGGTCTTCACCGGTACGACAACTCACCGGCGGGAGGGATCCGACCACCGCCTTCTCACTCCCCAGAGGGAGATACCCCAGAGCCAGCCGCGGCTCCGGCCCCGCTCCCGGCCCCGCTCCCGGCCGAGATCAGACCCGTCTCGTACGCGCAGATCACCGCCTGGATCCGGTCCCGCAGCCCCAGCTTCGCCAGCACATGACCCACATGCGACTTCACCGTGTGCTCACTCACCACCAGCGCGGCAGCGATCTCCGCATTCGACAGCCCCCGCCCAAGATGCAGCAGCGTCTCCCGCTCCCGCGCGGTCAGCACCTCCAGCCGCTGCGCGGGGAGCGCCCCGGCCGCCGCCGGCCGCGCCGTCGCCGCCGTGTACTCCTCGATCAGCCGCCGCGCCACCGAAGGCGCCAGCAGCGACTCGCCCGCCGCCACAACCCGTACGGCATGCACCAGGTCGTCCCGCCGCACGTCCTTCAGCAGGAACCCGCTCGCCCCCGCGTGCAGTGCCTCGTACACGTACTCGTCCGAATCGAAGGTCGTCAGCATCACCGTCCGGCACGGGGTCCCGGCCGAGATCGCCCGGCACGCCTCGATCCCGTCGAGCACCGGCATCCGGATGTCCAGCAGTGCCACGTCCGGCTTCAGCTCCCGCACCGCCGCCACCGCCGCCGCGCCGTCCCCGGCCTCCGCGACGACCTCGACGTCCTCCTGCGCGTCCAGGATCATCGCGAAACCGCTGCGCACCAGCTCCTGGTCGTCGGCCACCACCACACGGATCGTCAACGCCCCACCTCCAGCGGCGAGGTTACAAGGGTGACACGGACCGAGAACCCCAGGCCATCGGGCCCGGGTCCGTACTCCGCCGTACCACCGTGCGCCGCCGCCCGCTCCCGGATCCCGATCAGCCCGTGCCCGCCGCCGTGCCCGCCCGCAGCGGCTCCCGGATCCGGGCCCCGCCCGTCGTCCGTCACCGTCACCGTGAGCGCCTGCGGCCCGTAGTCCAGCCGTACGGACACCGTCGAGGCCCCGGCGTGCTTCACCACGTTCGTCAGTGCCTCCTGCACCACCCGGTGCACCGTCGCCTCCAGCGCCGCGGGCAGCGTGCGCACCGCGCCCGTCCGCTCGTACGCCACCTGCGGCCCGCTGCCGCGGACCCGCTCCAGCAGCCCGGGCAGCTCCTCGATCCCCGGCTGCGGCGTGCGCGGCGCGGCCTGCGCCGTGCCGTCCGCCCGCAGCACCCCCAGCATCGTCCGCAGCTGCGCCATCGCGTCCCGCCCCGTCTCGGCGATCGCGTCGAAGGCGGCCTCCGCCCGCTCCGGAGCCCGCCGCACCGCCACCGGACCGGCCTCCGCCTGCACGATCATGATGCTGACGGCGTGCGAGAGGATGTCGTGCATCTCCCGTGCGATCCGGGCCCGTTCGCGCGCCGCGGCCTGCTCCGCCTCGATCCGGTTCGCCCGCTCCAGCTCGGCGGCCCGTGCCTCGACCGCCGCCGTGTAGGCCTGCCGGGTGTGCTGGAGCCGCCCCAGCGCGTACGCCGCCGCGAAGACGAACAGCGCGAACAGCAGCTCCCTGGCCGTCCCGGTGTTGAGCGCCACGGAGGCGAGGATCAGCCCGGTCAGGGTCACGCCCATCGTGATCCGCACCCGGGCCGGGCACAGGAGCGCCATCGTGTACACGCCGATCAGCGGGGCGTACGGCAGAGGCTGCCCGGGGCCGTCCAGCGCCAGCGTGTACACCGAGCCGGCGGCGACCATCCCGAGGATCACCCACACGGGAGCACGCCGCCGCCACACCAGCGGCACGTTGCCCAGCGTGGTCAGCAAGTACGCCGGCCAGGTCGCCGGCGAATCCAGCGGATCGCGGGGCACGACGAACGGAATCGTCGTCGCCACCTGCACGAGCAGCGTCAGTCCCAGGTCCTGCCACCGCGGATCCGCCCGCCGGATCCGCTCCCCCCAGGCGCGTATCACCGCCCGGGCAGCCCGGACTCGGCCCGTACGCCGGCCAGCGCGTCCACCCGGTTGGTGGTGACGGAGTCCACCCCGGCAGCGACCAGTCTGCGCATCGTCCGCCTGGTGTCCGCCGTCCAGGCCGAGACGAGCAGGCCGTCCCGGTGCAGGGCGTCCGTCAGTTCCCGGCTGACCAGCCCGAAGCGGTAGTTGAGCCAGGTCGGCGCCACCGCGTCGATGAGCACCCGGCGCGGCGGCGCCAGCGTGGTCCACGTCAGCGCGATCTCGGCACCCGGATCGGCGGCGCGTACGGCCAGCATGGAGTGCGGCCCCGCGCTGTAGTACGTACGGTCGCGCGCCCCGCACTCCCGGACCTGGCCGACGACCGTCCTTACGGATTCGGGTGTCGCACCCGGCAGGTCGATCATCACGCGGCCCGCACCCGCCGCCATCAGGGCCTGGCGCAGGGTCGGGATCCCACCGCCCGTCAACTCTTTCAGCTGCGGGGCCGTGACGGCGTCGAGCCGCACGTCATGGCCCCACAGCCGCTGGAGCGTCTCGTCGTGGAGCAGCACCGCCTCCCCGTCGCGGGTCAGCCGTACGTCGATCTCGACGGCGTCCGCTCCGCGTGCGAAGGCCGAGCGGATCGAGGGCAGGGTGTTCTCACGGACACGGTAGGGATCGCCGCGGTGGCCTACGACAGTCAGGGTGCGCATGGACCCCATTCTCCGCAGGCGTCAGCGCGCCAGCCAGGCGGCGGTGTACGTGTCGATCTCCGCGCTGATCTTCGCCTTGCCGGCCTCGTCCAGGAAGGAGGCCTCGACGGCGTTCTTGGCCAGCTGTGCGAGCCCGTGCTCGTCGAGGTCGAGCAGCCGCGCGGCGACCGCGTACTCGTTGTTGAGGTCCGAGCCGAACATCGGCGGGTCGTCGCTGTTGATGGTGACGAGCACGCCCGCCTGCACCATCTCCTTGACGGGGTGCCGGTCCAGGTCGGTGACGGCGCGCGTGGCGATGTTGGAGGTCGGGCAGACCTCGAGCGCGATCCGGTGCTCGGCGAGGTACGCGAGGAGCTCCGGGTCCTGGGTGGCGCTGGTGCCGTGGCCGATGCGCTCGGCGCCGAGGTCGCGGATCGAGTCCCAGATGGTCTCCGGGCCGGTGGTCTCGCCGGCGTGCGGCACGCTGTGCAGGCCCGCGGCCCGGGCGGCGTCGAAGTACGGCTTGAACTGGGGCCGGGGGACGCCGATCTCGGGGCCGCCGAGGCCGAAGGAGACCAGGCCCTCCGGGCGCAGTTCGACGGCGAGGCGCGCGGTCTCGGCGGCGGCCTCCAGGCCGGCCTCGCCGGGGATGTCGAAGCACCAGCGCAGGATGACGCCGAGCTCGGTCTCGGCGGCCTTGCGGGCGTCCTCGATGGCCTCCATGAAGGCCTTCTCGTCGATGCCCCGACGGGTGGAGGAGTACGGGGTGATGGTCAGCTCGGCGTAGCGGATGTTCTGCCGGGCCATGTCGCGGGCGACTTCGAAGGTCAGGGTGCGTACGTCGTCGGGAGTGCGGACCAGGTCGACGACGGAGAGGTAGACCTCGATGAAGTGCGCGAAGTCGGTGAACGTGAAGTAGTCGGCGAGTGCGTCGGGGTCGGTCGGGACCTTGGAGTCGGGGTGGCGGGAGGCGAGTTCGGCGACGATGCGCGGGGAGGCCGAACCGACGTGGTGGACGTGGAGTTCCGCCTTGGGCAGCCCTGCGATGAAGGGGTTCAGGTCGGGCATGAGGGAGCCTCCGGGAGGACGCGGGTGCGGACAGATCGGGCTTCATCGTAGGCAGCTCCGGGACTGTCGGCGGCAGCGCTTAGCATGGCCGTACGAGAGGGGGGCGCCGCATGACCGATCAGAGCCCCGAGCCGAGGGACCCGTGGGCGCCGCCGGAGCGGCCGGCCGTGGAACTCGGCAAACCACAGGCCACACCGGGCGTGCCGGGTTCGCCGTCCGTGCACGACCAGCCCACGATCGCGGGGATGCCGGGGGCCGACTTCCCGCCGGCGCAGATACCGGGGCCGGCGCCGGTGCAGGCTACGGCGCCCACGCCCGAGCCCGCCCCGACGCTGCCTCCCGCGTACGGGTACCCGGCGCAGCCGGATCCCGGGGGCTACGCGTATCCCGGCCCCCCGCCGGCGCAGCCGGCGTACGGCTACCCGGGCTATCAGGGGTACCCCGGGTACCCCGCCTACCAGCAGAAGAGCAACGGCTTCGGGGTCACCGCCCTCGTCCTCGGCATCATCGGCGTGGTCACCTGCTACCTGGGTGTCCTGTTCGGAGTCCCGGCGGTCATCTTCGGCGCCCTGGGCCGCGGCAAGGCCAGGCGCGGCGAGGCCGACAACGGCCCGATGGCACTGGCCGGGATCATCCTGGGCTCGGTCAGCATCCTGATCAGCATTCTGATGATCGCGCTCGTGATCGCCGGGGTCCTGCTCGGTGACCCGGACGGCGACTCCGACTTCGACAGCCCGGCCTCGCGGACGCGGATCCGCGAGAACGTCTGACGCGCAGGCTGCGCAGCCCAGCACACGGCAACGACGCGCAGGGCCGGGACCGGGCATACGCCGCCCGCTCCCGGCCCTGTTCCGTCTGGCTGCCTGTCCGTCCCCCTTACCGGGCCTACGCCACCCACGGCCAGTCGGCGTCCCGGCCCCCTTCGATCAGGGACACCATGCGGAAGGCCGCATCGGTGAGCCCGCCGAAGGTGTGCCGGTTCCCGGACCCGGAGGGCGCGTGGCCCGCCCGGTACCCGGCCAGATTCCAGGTGTACACCGGGACTTCGTCCGGCACGAGGGCCGTCGGGTCACCGCCGTAGTGGTACGTCGCCTGCTCGTCCGTGACGATCAGGACCCGGTCGTGCCCCTTGTAGTACCGCCGCACCGCCTCGGCCGTGTAGGTACCGCCGAGGTCCTCGAACCGCTCCAGCACCTTCAGCACGGACTCGCCCCGGCCGTACGGGACCTGCTTGCTGTCCGTCCCGAACTGCACCAGGTCCGCGTCCTCGGCGCGCAGCGCCAGCGCGGTGCCGAACACGGCCGCCGCGTCGGCCCGGTTGAGCTGCGAGCGGTCCGACAACGGTGCCCACATCGACCCCGAGCGGTCCACGAGGACCAGCGTCCGGCCGGGCAGGGCCGGTACGTTGGCCAGCGAGTGCCCGAGCGCCTGCTCCAGCGGGTACGCCCAGCGCAGCGAGGGCGCGTGCTGATAGGCGGCCAGGTAGCGGAAGGGGAACTGCCGGGACCGGGCGACGACCTCCGGGTCGGAGACCTTCGCCGCGACCTGCGCGGCCACCGCGTCCGAGACGCCGGCCTGGTCGAAGTTGCGCAGGTTCCGCAGCAGCGCCATCGCGCCCATGGACGGGATGACCGCCTCCCAGGCGGCCGCGTCCATCGGCCCCTGGAGCCAGCCGGCCAGCGCCTCCCAGGTCATGCCCGCGGCGGCGAGCCGCTCGGCCCCGTCCGGCGCGGTGACCACGGCCCGGCGCTCCTCGACCGGCAGCTCCATGAGCTCCCGGTGGGCGAGCAGGGTGCGGTTGTCGGCCGGCACCTGCGCCGTCTCCGGGTGGTGCCGGCGGTCGAGGGCGTACCGGAACAGCTCGCCCTGCCAGGCCTTGGCGGGATCCGGGGAGGCGTGCACGAGGTTCAGCACGTCGCCGAAGCGGAAGCCCTTGGAAGCGGTGTCGTACTTCAGCAGCGAGCTGCCGGAGTAGAGCCGGCGGACGGCATCCGCGACACCGCGCTTGACCGGCTTGGGCACGTTCCGCCCGTACGTCGCCGTCCAGTAGGCCAACAGCTCCCCGGGCTCGTCCGCGCGCCGCAGTACGGAGTCCACGACCCGGCGGTTCGAAGGCCCGTCCGTGGCTCCGGCGTCGAGCCGCGCCTTGACGTACTCGGCCGCTCCGACCAGCGAGGCGGTCCGCATGTTCGCGTCCGTGCGCAGCCAGCCGAGCAGGCCGGCGGTCCACGCGGGGTCCTCGACGGCGAGGCGGCGCACGAGTGCGGAGAACCGGTCGTCACGGGCCCCGCCGCTCTCGTAGAACGTCCGCTGCGTCACGAAGTTGGCGACGGCGAGCAGGAACAGCTCGGAGCGCGGGTCGCGGGCGAAGCCGCGGCTGCCCTGGTGGTTGGCGGTGCGGCCGGTGGAGCGCACGGGCGAGGCGGGCCCCGCGGCCGCGGAAGCCCTCTTGGGCGCGCGCAGGTTGAAGCGAGCCATGGTGAATCCCCCCGAATTCAGTGGAACGTGGGGGAGGGCGTGACGTGCGGGATGCCCGAGATCGGAGTCGGCGACGGACTTATTACCAGGCGAGCTGCCAAGCTGCTCCACCGGCCGCAGCCGGGCGGGATTCGAACCCGCGACCTCCTGGTCCCCGAAGTAACCGTCGCCTGCGCACCGGGCGTCCCGCACGCGTGCCTCCCGAGATCAAGGTGGCGGCGGCCTGGAATTCTCTGCAAAAGAAGGAGCCGCAGCACGGCGCACCGGGAGGTGCGTGACGCAGGTGTCCAGAGTTCGAGGTCGGCGAAACCACGTGGTGCTCTACCAACTGAGCTACACCGGCACGAAGCCGGTGACGGGACTCGAACCCGCGGCCGCCCCATTAACAGTGGAAGTAGGTCTCGCCTGCGCACCTGGACGAGTCCTACGTTAGGCGGCCCGCCCGGCCGCCCGCCACGCATTTAGGAGCGCGCCCGGCCGAGGTCAGACGGCGTTCGTGCGCAGCCGGTCGCGGGCCTCCATCAGGGCGAAGCCCAGCAGGTTCAGGCCGCGCCAGCGCGACGGGTCCAGGGCGCGCTCGTCGTCCGCCGCCAGCCCGATGCCCCAGATGCGGTCCATCGGGCTCGCCTCCACCAGCACCCGGTTCCCGGTGGACAGCAGGTAGGCGCGCAGCTGGGGGGTGGACGCGAACTTGTGCACGCTGCCCTCCACCACGAGCGCGAACCGCTCCCGCTCCCATATCGCCGCGTCGAAGCCGCGCACCAGCCGGCCGATCTTCTTGGCCTCCGCCGGGGTCTTCGCCTCCAGGGCCGCGCGCTCCGCTTCGGCGTCCCCGAACAGCCGGGCCTTGCCGGCCATCATCCAGTGCTCGGCCGTGGCATAACGGACATCACCCACGGTGAACTCCGAGGGCCACCACTGGCTCATGCAGCTGGGCCCGAGGGTCCCGTCCGGACGCGGCCGGTGCCCCCAGAACGGCAGGTACTTCACCCGCTCACCGCGGCTGACCTGCTCGATCAACTTGTCGATCATCTCCATGCACGCGAGTCTGGCAGTCGCCACGGACACTTCGTACGGGATTTGGGACGTGCCTCGACACATGGTCGACCGATTCCGTCGCGTAATCAAAAGGCAACAACGGAATCACTTGGCGGTGGGGAACACCTCTGCCAGGATCGGCACTCAATTCGAGCTGAAGCTACGGAGAGCGTGAGAGCGTCATGGGTAATCGCTTCCAGGTCAAGGACCGCTTCGCAGACGGCGCGCAGTACATCGACGGGCAGCTCAGGTCCGGTACCTCCGGCCGGTCGCAGACCATCGTGAACCCTGCGACGGGCGAGGACGTGCTCACGTACGAGCTCGCCTCCCCCGCCGACGTCGACGCGGCCGTGGCCGCCGCCAAGCGGGCCTTCCCGGCCTGGGCCGCGGCCACTCCCGGTGAGCGTTCGGACGCCCTGCACCGGCTGGCCGCCGTGCTGGCCGAGCAGGCGGAGGACTTCGCGTACGCCGAGTCCCTGCAGTGCGGCAAGCCGATCAAGCTGTCCACCGGGTTCGACGTACCGGGGACCATCGACAACACCGCCTTCTTCGCGGGCGCCGCCCGCCAGCTGCAGGGCCAGGCGGCAGCTGAATACTCAGGGGACCACACCTCCTACGTACGCCGCGAGGCCATCGGGGTCGTGGGCTCCATCGCGCCCTGGAACTACCCGCTCCAGATGGCCGCCTGGAAGATCCTCCCGGCGATCGCCGCGGGCAACACGATCGTCCTGAAGCCCGCCGAGCTCACCCCGCTCACCTCCCTGATGTTCGCCCAGGCGGCCAAGGACGCGGGCCTGCCCGACGGCGTGGTCAACATCGTCACCGGCGCCGGCCGTGACGCGGGCGAGCACCTGGTCGGCCACCCGGACGTGGTCATGACCTCCTTCACCGGCTCCACCGCCGTCGGCAAGCGGGTCGCCGAGATCGCCACCGCCACCGTCAAGCGGCTCCACCTGGAGCTCGGCGGCAAGGCGCCCTTCCTGGTCTTCGACGACGCCGACCTGGAGGCCGCCGCGCACGGCGCCGTCGCCGCGTCCCTGATCAACACCGGCCAGGACTGCACCGCCGCCACCCGCGCGTACGTCCAGCGCCCCCTGCACGACGCCTTCGTCGCCCGCGTGGCCGAGCTGATGGAGAGCGTCCGCCTCGGCGACCCCTTCGACCCGGCCACCGACCTCGGCCCGCTGGTCTCGCACGCCCAGCGCGACCGGGTCGCCGGCTTCGTGGAGCGCGCCCGTGGCTACGCCACCGTCGTCACCGGCGGCGAGATCCCGGGCGGCGAGCTCGCCGAGGGCGCGTACTACCGGCCCACCCTCGTCTCCGGCGCCGCGCAGGACAGTGAGGTCGTCCAGTCCGAGATCTTCGGGCCGGTCCTCGTCGTCCTGCCCTTCGACACCGACGACGAGGGCATCGAGCTGGCCAACGACACCCCGTACGGCCTCGCGGCCTCCGCCTGGAGCCGCGACGTCTACCGGGCCGGCCGGGCCACCCGCGAGATCAAGGCGGGCTGCGTCTGGGTCAACGACCACATTCCGATCATCAGCGAGATGCCCCACGGCGGCTACAAGGCGAGTGGCTTCGGAAAGGACATGAGCGCCTACTCCTTCGAGGAGTACACACAGGTCAAACACGTGATGTACGACAACACCGCGGTGGCCGCCAAGGACTGGCACCGCACCATTTTCGGGGACCGCATCTAACCGTTCACGGCTTTTGCCGAGTGGCAGCCGGCCGCCTGACCAGCGGCGCCACCCCTCCCGAAAGGGCAGCTCATGGAGCAGTTCGAGCCCGACCGCCTCTCGGCGGCGCAACTCGCCGCGATGCGGCGCAGCCTCACCAGTGGGCGGGGCGCCCTCACCCGCCGCTCACTGCTGCGCGCCTCCGGGGTCGGTGCGCTCACCCTCGGCGGTCTGGCCTCCCTGTCCGCGTGCGGCATCCCGCCCGCCAAGCGCGCGGGCGACACGGCCGTGGCCTCCGACGACCACTCGGACCAGGAGAAGGAGATCAACTTCTCCAACTGGACCGAGTACATGGACACCAGCGAGGACGAGAAGACCCACCCCACGCTGGAGGAGTTCACCAAGCGCACCGGGATCAAGGTCAAGTACACCGAGGACATCAACGACAACGTCGAGTTCTTCGGCAAGGTCCGCCCGCAGCTGGCGGCCGGCCAGGACACCGGCCGCGACCTGATCGTCGTCACCGACTGGCTCGCCGCCCGCATCATCCGGCTCGGCTGGGCGCAGAAGCTGGACCCCTCCCACCTCCCGCACGCTTACGCCAACCTGATCCCGCAGTTCCGCACTCCCGACTGGGACCCGGGCCGCTCGTACAGCTACCCCTGGACCGGCATCGACACCGTCATCGCCTACAACGCGAAGGCGACCGGCGGCAAGAAGGTCGACTCCGTCACCCAGCTGCTCGACGACCCCTCCCTCAAGGGCCGCGTCGGCTTCCTCACCGAGATGCGCGACAGCGTCGGCATGACCCTGCTCGACCAGGGCAAGGACCCGGCGAACTTCACCACCGCCGACTTCGACACGGCCATCGGCCGGCTCCAGAAGGGTGTGGACACCCAGCAGATCCGCCGCTTCACGGGCAACGACTACACGTCGGACCTCGACAAGGGCGACCTCGCCGCCTGCCTGGCCTGGGCCGGCGACATCATCCAGCTCCAGGCGGGCAACCCGGACATCAAGTACGCGATCCCGGCGCCCGGTTACATCACCTCCAGCGACAACCTGCTGGTCCCCGCCCACGCCCGGCACAAGGCCAACGCCGAGAAGCTCATCGACTTCTACTACGAGCCGCCGATCGCCGCCCAACTGGCCGCGTTCATCAGCTACGTCTGCCCGGTCGAAGGCGTCAGGGAAGACCTTGCGAAGATCGACCCCGAGCTCGCGGACAACCCCTTGATCATTCCGGACAAGGCGATGGCGGCCAAGGCCCACGCCTTCCGCTCCCTCACCAGTGAGGAAGAGACCGCGTACGAAGAGAAGTTCGCCAAGCTCATCGGAGCCTGACGAACCCCCTCCCGTGCCGGCACCCGCGCCCCGCACCCTTCCGACGACACCACCACCGAAGGCCGCGACCCATGACTGACAAGACCGCGGGCGGCGACGTCCGCCTCGCCGGGATCAGCAAGCACTACGGCTCGTTCACCGCCGTGCACCCGCTGGATCTCACCATCCCCCAGGGCTCCTTCTTCGCCCTGCTCGGCGCCTCGGGCTGCGGGAAGACCACCACCCTGCGCATGATCGCCGGCCTGGAGGAGCCCTCCACCGGTACGGTCCACCTCGGGGACCGGGAGGTCACCCAGCTGCCGCCGTACAAGCGCCCCGTCAACACGGTGTTCCAGAGCTATGCGCTGTTCCCGCACCTGAACATCTACGAGAACGTGGCCTTCGGCCTGCGCCGCCGCGGCATCAAGTCCGTCAAGAAGCAGGTCGAGGACATGCTCGAGCTGGTCGAGCTGGGCCAGTTCGCCCAGCGCAAGCCGCACCAGCTCTCCGGCGGCCAGCAGCAGCGCGTGGCCGTGGCCCGCGCGCTGATCAACCACCCGCAGGTGCTGCTCCTCGACGAGCCCCTCGGCGCCCTCGACCTCAAGCTGCGCCGCCAGATGCAGCTGGAGCTGAAAAGGATCCAGACCGAGGTCGGCATCACCTTCGTGCACGTCACGCACGACCAGGAGGAGGCCATGACCATGGCCGACACGGTCGCCGTGATGAACGGCGGCCGCGTCGAGCAGCTGGGCGCCCCCGCCGAGCTGTACGAGAACCCGAAGACCACCTTCGTCGCCAACTTCCTGGGCACCTCGAACCTCATCGAGGCCGAGGTCCTGGAGGCCGGCGGCGCCGATGTCTTGGTCAGCTCGGCCGGCTCCAGGCTGCGGCTGCCCGCTGCCCGGTGTTCGACGACCCCCAAGGCCGGCGGAAAGCTGCTGGTGGGGGTGCGTCCCGAGAAGATCTCCCTGGTCCACGCGGACGAGGAGGACACCGTTGCGGCCGGCCGCAACAAGGTCCGCGGCACGATAGCCGCCTCGTCCTTCATCGGCGTCTCCACCCAGTTCGTCATCGACAGCCCCGTCTGCCCGGAGCTGGAGGTGTACGTCCAGAACATCGAACGCGATGCCCGCCTGGTCGCCGGCGCCGACGTCGTCCTTCACTGGAACGCCGAGCACACCTTCGGCCTCGACGCGGCCCAGGACATCGACGCGGGCATCGAGACGGTCGAGGAGGGCGCATGACCGCCCCGGCCACACTGCCGGAGGTCGCCGTCGCGGCCGAACCCCCGGTACACAAGCCGTCCCTGCGCAAGCGGCTGGTCCCGTACTGGCTGCTGCTCCCCGGCATCCTGTGGCTGCTGGTCTTCTTCGTCCTTCCGATGATCTACCAGGCCTCCACCTCGGTGCAGACCGGCTCCCTCGAGGAGGGCTTCCAGGTCACCTGGCACTTCCAGACGTACTGGGACGCCCTCACCGAGTACTACCCGCAGTTCCTGCGCTCCCTGCTGTACGCCGGCACCGCGACCGTGCTGTGCCTGCTGCTCGGGTACCCGCTGGCCTACCTGATCGCCTTCAAGGCGGGCCGCTGGAGAAACCTTTTGCTGGTACTGGTCATCGCCCCCTTCTTCACCAGCTTCCTGATCCGCACACTGGCCTGGAAGACGATCCTGGCCGACGGCGGCCCGGTGGTGGAGGTCCTCAACACCCTGCACGTCCTGGACGTGACCAGCTGGCTCGGGATGACCGAGGGGGAGCGGGTGCTCGCCACGCCGCTCGCGGTCGTCTGCGGCCTGACGTACAACTTCCTCCCGTTCATGATCCTGCCGCTCTACACCTCCCTGGAGCGCATCGACACCCGCCTCCACGAGGCGGCCGGGGACCTGTACGCCCGCCCCTCCACCACCTTCCGGAAGGTGACCTTCCCGCTCTCCATGCCGGGCGTGGTCTCCGGGACCCTGCTCACCTTCATCCCGGCGAGCGGCGACTACGTGAACGCCGAACTGCTCGGCTCCACGGACACCCGGATGATCGGCAACGTCATCCAGTCGCAGTACCTGCGCATCCTCGACTACCCGACGGCCGCCGCGCTGTCCTTCATCCTCATGGCCATCGTGCTGATCATGGTCACCATCTACATCCGCCGAGCGGGGACGGAGGACCTGGTCTGATGCGTTGGCTCCGGCGCAATCTCGTCGTCATCTTCGGACTCGGCACGCTCACCTACCTGATCCTGCCGAACGTCGTCGTGACGGTCTTCTCCTTCAACAACCCCACCGGGCGGTTCAACTACGCCTGGCAGGAGTTCTCGCTCGACGCCTGGAAGGACCCCTGCGGGGTCGCCGACCTGTGCGGCTCCCTGTCCCTGTCGCTCCAGATCGCCGTGTGGGCCACCATCGGCGCCACCGTCCTCGGCACGGCCATCGCCTTCGCGCTCGTCCGCTACCGCTTCCGGGCGCGCGGCGCGGTCAACTCGCTGATCTTCCTGCCGATGGCCATGCCCGAGATCGTGATGGCGGCCTCGCTGCTCGCCCTCTTCCTCAACATGGGCATCCAGCTGGGCTTCTGGACGATCCTGATCGCCCACGTCATGTTCTGCCTCAGCTTCGTCGTCGCCGCCGTCAAGGCACGCGTCCTGTCGATGGACCCGCGGCTGGAGGAGGCCGCCCGCGACCTCTACGCGGGCCCGGTACAGACCTTCGTACGGGTCACCCTGCCGATCGCGGCACCCGGTATCGCCGCGGGCGCGCTGCTCTCGTTCGCGCTCTCGTTCGACGACTTCATCATCACCAACTTCAACTCGGGCAACACCGTCACCTTCCCCATGTTCGTGTGGGGTTCGGCCCAGCGCGGTACGCCTGTCCAGATCAACGTCATCGGTACGGCGATGTTCGTCATCGCGGTGCTGGTGGTGCTCGCCGGCCAGATGGTCGGGAACCGCCGCAAGAACGCACAACCCAAGTAGCTCTGTAGGGAGTTGGAAGCCATGGCCCCAGTCGCCATGCGAAGTGTTGCTCAATCCCTTTCCGAAGCACTGCCGGTCTCGTACTGGCTGGACGACCCCGGCAAGCCCGCCGCACAGCCGGCGCTGACCTCGGACGAGGCCTGCGACCTGCTCGTCATCGGCGCCGGGTACAGCGGACTGTGGACCGCGCTGATCGCCAAGGAGCGCGACCCCGCCCGGGACGTCGTCCTGATCGAGTCCAAGGAGGCGGGCTGGGCCGCCTCCGGACGCAACGGAGGCTTCTGCGCCGCCTCCCTCACGCACGGCCTCGCCAACGGCATGGCCCGATGGCCGGGCGAGCTCGCCAGGCTGGAGGAGCTGGGCGCGCGCAACCTCGATGAGATCGAGGCGGCCATCGCCCGCTACGGCATCGACTGCGACTTCGAGCGCACCGGCGAGATCGACGTGGCCACCGAGCCCCACCAGGTCGAGGAGCTGCGCGAGCTGTACGAGGAGGCCGAGAAGCTGGGCCTCGGGGGCGGCTCGCGCTGGCTGGACCGCGAGGAGCTGCGCGCCGAGGTCGACTCGCCGACGTTCCTCGCGGGCCTGTGGGACACCGACGGCGTCGCCATGCTCAACCCCGCCAAGCTCGCCTGGGGCCTGAAGGAGGCCTGCCTGTCGATGGGCGTGCGGATCTACGAGAACACCCGCGGGCTGTCCCTGGCCTCCTCGGGCGCCGGGATGGCCGTACGCACCCCGTACGGGCGGATCTTCGCCCGGCGGGTGGCGCTCGGCACGAACATCTTCCCGTCGCTGGTCAAGCGGATCCGCCCGTTCACGGTCCCGGTCTACGACTACGCGCTCATGACCGAGCCGTTGACCGCCGAACAGCTGGGGGCCATCGGCTGGCGGAACCGCCAGGGCCTGGGCGACAGCGCCAACCAGTTCCACTACTTCCGCATCACCCCGGAGAACCGCATCCTGTGGGGCGGCTACGACGCCATCTACCCCTACCGCGGCAAGCTCGACTCCGAGTACGACCACCGCCCCGAGACGTACCTGAAGCTCGCGCAGCACTTCTTCAGCGCGTTCCCGCAGCTGGAGGGCATCAAGTTCAGCCACGCCTGGGGCGGGGCCATCGACACCTGCTCGCGCTTCTCCGCCTTCTTCGGTACGGCGCACGGCGGCAGGGTCGCCTACGCGGCCGGCTACACCGGGCTCGGGGTCGGTGCCACCCGCTTCGGCGCCGACGTGATGCTGGACCTGCTCGACGGGGCCCGCACCGAGCGGACCGAGCTGGAGATGGTGAAGTCCCGGCCCATGCCGTTCCCCCCGGAACCCTTCGCCTGGACCGGGATCACCCTCACCAAGTGGTCCCTGGCCCGGGCGGACGCCCGCGGCGGGCGCCGCAACCTGTGGCTGAAGGCGCTGGACAGGCTCGGCCTGGGCTTCGACAGCTGACCGGAGCCCACGACCGCACGACTCCCCGTACGCCCCCGGCGCGCGCGGTTCATGCCGTGAGCCGCTTCACCCCGACGGAGGGCTGAAACCCGCGTCATCGCAGGGCCCGGCCCCGCTCTCTCCCGGTGAGGACACCTCACCCCAGGGAACGGAGGCCGGGCGATGCAGGGCTCGGAGATCAGGACCGCGGTGGAATGGCTCGTGTCGGTGGCGCCGGACCCCGACACCTGCCGGTGGGAGTGGGAGCGCAACCCCCTCGGGGTCGCCCTGCTGCCCGCCGGCCGGCACTGGGACGTGCTGATCCTGCCCGGGGAGCTGGGGCAGGCCGCCCTCGACGTCCTGACGCAGTTCCTCCACCGGCCCGGCCCGGTGCTCGCCGATCCCGCCGACTCGCGGCTGGGCTTCTTCGTGCCCCCGGGTACGGCGTCCCGCTGGATCGGCACCGGCGTACGGGGAGCCGGGCGCGGGACCTGGATCGTGGTCCCCTACCCCGGCCGGCATACGGGCGGGGTGCGCTGGCTGGTGGTCCCGGACGGCCGCGGGACGCTCACCGATCCGGTGCTGCTGGAACTCGCGATGCACGAGGCCGCGGCGCGGGCGGTGGGGGAGGAGGGCCGGAAACCTTGACAAGTGCATTGGTCTGGACCATGTTGGGCGCCGCTGCCGTTTCACCGGCGGCCTGGCTCCATCCCCCCATGTTCCGGAGGCAGTTGTGCGCAGACCTGTGTCCCTCTTCACCGCGGCCGCCCTCGCGGTGGCCGGGTTCCTCGCCGCGGGCCGGCCCGCCGCCGCGGCCGACGCCGACCTCGCCCGCAACGGCGGCTTCGAAGCCGGACTCGACGGCTGGAGCTGTTCGGCCGGCAGCGGCGCCGTCGTCAACGCCCCCGTCCACGGCGGCAGTTCCGCCCTCAGGGCCACCCCGGCCGGCCAGGACAACGCCCGCTGCTCCCAGACCGTCGCCGTCAAGCCGGACTCGACGTACACGCTCGGCGCCTGGGTGCAGGGCGCGTACGTCTACCTCGGCGCGGCAGGGACCGGTACCACCGACGTGTCCGCCTGGACGCAGACCCCGGGCGCCTGGAAGCAGCTGAGCACGACGTTCCGTACGGGCGCGGCCACCACCTCGGTGACGATCTACACGCACGGCTGGTACGGCCAGCCCGCCCACCTCACGGACGACGTCACGCTCGTCGGCCCCTACCCGGGCGGCTCCGGACCCGGCCAGCCCCAGCCCCCGGCCGCCCCCACCGGCCTGACCGCTTCCGGCGCCACCCCGAGCAGCCTGAACCTTTCCTGGTCGGCCGCATCCGGCGCCACCTCGTACAAGCTCCACCGGGACGGCGCCGCGCCCGTGAGCGTCACCGGGACCTCGGCGACCGTCACCGGACTTGCCACGTCCACCTCGTACACCTTCCAGGTCAGCGCGGTGAACGCGGCCGGCGAGTCCGCGAGGAGCGCCCCCGTCTCCGCCTCCACGACGAGCGGCGGCGGCAACCCGGGCGACCCGGGCCTGCCGGCCCACGCCCTGGTCGGGTACCTGCACGCGAGCTTCGCCAACGGCTCCGGCTACGTCAGGATGGCCGACGTCCCCGCCTCCTGGGACGTCATCAACCTCGCCTTCGGCGAGCCGACGTCGGTGACCTCGGGGGACATCCGCTTCTCGCTCTGCCCGGTGAACGAATGCCCGGGCGTGGAGTCCCCCGCCGAGTTCAAGGCCGCCATCAAGGCCAAGCAGGCCGCGGGCAAGAAGGTCCTGATCTCGATCGGCGGCCAGAACGGCCAGGTCCAGCTCGCCACCACGGCCGCCCGCGACACCTTCGTGTCCTCCGTCAGCAAGATCATCGACGAGTACGGGCTCAACGGGCTCGACATCGACTTCGAGGGCCACTCGCTCTCGCTCGCGACGGGCGACACCGACTTCCGCGCCCCGACCACCCCGGTGATCGTCAACCTGATCTCCGCCGTCAAGACGCTGAAGGCCAAGTACGGCCCGGACTTCGTCCTGACCATGGCCCCGGAGACCTTCTTCGTCCAGCTCGGCCACCAGTACTACGGCTCCGGCCCCTGGGGCGGCCAGGACCCGCGCGCCGGCGCCTACCTCCCGGTCATCCACGCCCTGCGCGACGACCTCACCCTGCTCCACGTCCAGGACTACAACTCGGGCTCGATCATGGGCCTCGACAACCAGTACCACTCCATGGGCGGCGCGGACTTCCACATCGCCATGACCGACATGCTGCTCACCGGCTTCCCGGTGGCGGGCGACACCGCGCGCGTCTTCCCGCCGCTGCGGCCGGACCAGGTGGCGATCGGCCTCCCGGCCACGACCAACGCGGGCAACGGCCACACCTCGCCCGCCGAGGTGAACAAGGCGCTGGACTGCCTGACGAAGAAGACCGACTGCGGGACCTACCGGACGCACGGCACCTGGCCCGCCCTGCGCGGCCTGATGACCTGGTCGATCAACTGGGACCGCTTCGGCGGCTGGGAGTTCTCGAAGAACTTCGACGCCTACTTCCCATGAGTGGTCGCGCCCCCCTCGCCGGCGGAGGGTCTGACAGCGCGGCGTACGGTGTGGGCCACGGCCAGCAGCAGGGGCGCGCACAGGAAGCAGCTGGCCAGTACGTCCAGGGGCCAGTGCCAGCCGCGCAGGATCAGGCCGGTGGCCGTGGCGGCGGTCAGGACGAGCGAGGCGGCCATCGGCCACGCGCGGCGCGCATACGGGCCGATCAGCAGGGCCGCGCCGACGTACGCGACGGCGGAGGTGGCCGTGTGGCCCGAGGGGTAGTAGCCGGCGGCCCAGGGCTCCAGGGGCCCCGGGCGGGCGGTCCACTCCTTCAGCGGCACGATCACGGCCGGGACCAGGGCCATCGCCAGCCCTGCGGTCAGCGCCGGGACCCAGGCGCGGGAGCGCCGGACGGAGTACGCCATCGCCAGCAGCAGGACCGGCACGGCGACCGGGACGTTGCCGAGGTCGGAGAGGCGCTCGGTGACGGAGTCGGGGACCGTACGGACCAGGGCGCGGCTGAGGCTCTCGTCCGGCGTGAGCAGCGGACCCGAGACCAGGACCTGCCAGGTCGTCAGGGCGAGCCCCAGCAGGGAGAGAAGGAGGAGGATGGCCGGCCGTCCCGGAACAGGGGGGATGGTTCCGGGACGGCCGCCCGGATCGGGTTGCCGAGCGCCCCGGGGGGTTTGGGGCGAACGGCCGTCCGATCGGTGAGGAGTGTGCGCGAACGCAGGCCCAGTGCGGCGCTGGGGAAGCCCGGTACTGGTGTCGCCCCCGGTTTCCCGGGAGCGGGGTGTCTCACTCATCTGCAGAAACCGTACGGCAGCGGAAAGGGGACCGACAGCAGGATCGCGCTCCTGCCATCGGCCCCCCACATCTTCTTCACAGCGTCCGCCCGTTACCGGGGGTACCGGCGGGCTCCCGTGTTCGGAAGGTCGCTCAGACGTCCGTGCCGATGGCCGCGAACGCCGCCTCGATGAGGTCCAGGCCCTCGTTCAGCAGGTCCTCGCCGATGACGATCGGGGGGAGGAAACGGAGCACGTTGCCGTAGGTGCCACAGGTGAGGACGAGCAGGCCCTCGGCGTGGCAGGCCTTGGCGAGCGCGCCGGCCGCCTCCGGGAACGGGGTCTTGGACACCGGGTCCTTGACCAGCTCGATCGCGATCATGGCGCCGCGGCCGCGGATGTCGCCGATGATGTCGTACTTCTCCTGCATGGCCGTCAGGCGGGTCTTCATGACGGACTCGATCTTCTTCGCCGCGGCGTTGAGGTCGAGCTCCTTCATGGTCTCGATGGAGCCCAGCGCACCGGCGCAGGCCACCGGGTTGCCGCCGTACGTGCCGCCCAGGCCGCCCGCGTGCGCGGCGTCCATGATCTCGGCGCGGCCGGTCACGGCGGCGAGGGGCAGACCGCCCGCGATGCCCTTGGCGGTGGTGATCAGGTCCGGGACGATGCCCTCGTCCTCGCACGCGAACCACTGGCCGGTGCGGCAGAAGCCGGACTGGATCTCGTCGGCGACGAAGACGATGCCGTTCTCGTTGGCGAACTTCACGATCGCCGGCAGGAAGCCCTTGGCCGGCTCGATGAAGCCGCCCTCGCCGAGGACCGGCTCGATGATGATCGCGGCGACGTTGTCGGCGCCGATCTGCTTGGTGATCTGGTCGATCGCCTGGGCGGCGGCCTCGGGGCCGCAGTTCTCGGCGCCGGTGGGCCAGCGGTAGCCGTAGGCGACCGGGACGCGGTAGACCTCGGGGGCGAACGGGCCGAAGCCGTTCTTGTACGGCATGTTCTTCGCCGTCAGCGCCATCGTGAGGTTGGTGCGGCCGTGGTAGCCGTGGTCGAAGACGACGACGGCCTGGCGCTTGGTGTACGCACGGGCGATCTTGACGGCGTTCTCGACGGCCTCGGCGCCGGAGTTGAACAGCGCCGACTTCTTCGCGTGGTCACCCGGGGTCAGCTCGGCCAGCGCCTCGCAGACCTCGACGTAGCCCTCGTACGGCGTGACCATGAAGCAGGTGTGGGTGAAGTCTGCGAGCTGGGCGGAGGCGCGGCGCACGACGGCCTCGGCGGAGGCGCCGACGGAGGTCACGGCGATGCCGGAACCGAAGTCGATCAGGCGGTTGCCGTCGACGTCCTCGATGATGCCGCCGCCGGCGCGGGCCGTGAAGACGGGGAGCACGGAGCCCACGCCGCCGGCGACCGTCTCGAGACGGCGGGCCTGCAGCTCCTGCGACTTGGGGCCGGGGATCGCGGTGACGATCTTGCGCTCCTGCGGGACAGCGGTCATGGAGGGCTCCTGGGGGGTGTTTTCGGACGCACTTGTGTCTTTGTCCGCAGGCTAGGCCCGGGGGAGGGGGTACGGCATGCTCCGTTCGGGAGTGGTGCCCGCGTGTCCTTGTCCGTGGCGGCCATAGGAAGGACCCGCCGCCTGTCTTGTGGACGCTGCGGAGACAGGGGTCTCGTACGGGGCCCACGGCCGCCTCCGGGCAACTACATTGAGCGACGCAGCGCAGGCACGGGCAGGGGGCAGGGGTTTCATGGACACCGACGGCACGTACGGCACGGACGAGAAGCGGCCGCCGCGCGCCGGGCACGTCCCGCGCCCCGCCGGCCCGCCGCCCCCACTCCCCCCGAAGCCCGCCCACGCCCCCGCCGATTCCGCCCCGTCCCTCGCCGACTGGCTGCGCACCCCGCGCAGTTCCGACGGGCCCGGCGTGTGGACGTACGGACACGTGCCGCGCGCCGCCGAGGAGCCCGAGCGGACCCCGACCCGGCAGCTGATCAGCGGTGCGCTGATCGCCCTGCTCGCCGGGCTGCTGCTGTGGTCCCTGCTCTGGAACGGCTACCTGGGCGGCTTCTGGCTCTGGCCGCTCTACATGTTCACGCCCGACTCCTGGGCCGGGAAGCTGCCCTCCGTGGTGGCCTCGTACATCTGGTACGGCCTTGTCATCGCCATCCTGGCCGTCGGCTTCGGGCGGCTCGGCCGCTGGCCCGAACTGGCCCGCCGCATGCTCCGCAGCTGTGCCGTGCAGGCGGTTCAGGCGGCCGTCCCGGCCCGGCCCGAGGAGGGCGGTCCCGACGATCCCGTGGGGTGGCCGCAGGTGCGGGGGGCCGGGTTGGGGGAGACCGCCGACCGGCTCGGGGCCGAGGTCGGGGCCGGGCGGATGAACGACGTCGACTACGCGCGGATCCGGCGCGCCTGGGAGTCCGTACGGGCCGAGCCCGCGCGGGCCGCCGCCTTCGCCGACGCCGTGCGCGACAAGGGCGCGGGCGCCTGCGTCCACCCGTCAGGGGCCCGGGACCTGCCCGTCCGGGCCGCGCGGCACGACCTGCTGGCCCGGCAGGTGCTGCTCGGCACGGTCGACGACAGCGAGCGCAACCCGTACGGCCGGCGCGGCACGCGCCTGGCCCTCGACCCCGCCGTGCTCGGCACCTCGCTGCTCGCCGTCGGCCCGTCCGGCGCGGGCAAGACCCGGCAGCTGGTGCGGCCCGTCGTCGAATCGCTCGCCCTCCAGGCGCTGGCCGGACAGGCCGCCGTCATCGCCGTCGCCTCGGCCGGCGCCCAGCTCGGGCCGGACACCGCGTACGACGTCGTGGTCCGCGTCGGCGACCCTGACTCCGTCTACGACCTCGACCTGTACGGCGGCACCACCGACGCCGACGAGGCGGCCACCCTGCTCGCCGAGGCCTTCGTCGGCGACGTCCCCGGCCTGGAGGTACGCCGGGCCGCGACGGTCCTCGCCCAGCTGCTCGGCCCGTTCCGGGCGGCGTACGGCCGCTTCCCCGCCGTGCCCGAACTGCGCGAACTGCTCGACCGGGTGCCCGAGGCCCTCGGCGGACTGCGCACCGTCCTCGAAGCCGCCGGACAGCAGGTGATGCTCCGCGAACTCGACGCACGCGAACGGCAGTACGCGGCTCAGGGCGACCCGGGCCCCGCCCTCGCGGACCGGGTAGCCCTCCTCGACCGGCCCGCCTTCGCCGGCTTCTTCGACACCACCGGCCAAGGGCGGCCCTTCTCGCTGCGCGCCCTGGAACACCCGCTCCGCGTCCGCATCGACCTGCCCGAGCGCGGGCACGCCGACGCCTCCCGGATCCTGGCCCGGCTGCTGCTCGCGCAGTTCACCGCCTCCGCCGAGGCCCGCGCCGACCGGTCCCTGTTCGCGTTCCTCGCCTTCGACGACGCCTCCCACACCCTGACCCCGCAGACCGTGCGGGGCCTGCAGCGGCTGCGCTCGGCGAACGCGGGCGTACTGCTGACGCTGCGCACGCTGGACGACGTACCGGAGGCGCTGCGCACCCCGCTGCTCGGGGCGGTCGGCTGCCGGATGGCCTTCTCCGGGGTCACCACCTGGGACGGCAAGCGCTTCGCCGAGGCCTGGGGCACCGAGTGGGTGGAGACGCGCGACGTCACCCACCGGACCGTCTTCGCCGACCAGCCGCTGACCCGGGCCATCCACGCCTTCCGCAAGCTGGTCACCGGCAAGGCCGTGACCACGGACGCGGTGACCGTGCGCCAGGTGGAGCGGGAGCGGTGGTCGGCCTCCGAGCTGGCGCACGCCGTACCGCCCGGGCACGCGGTGCTCTCGCTGACCTCGGTCCGCGGCGAGCGGGCGGCTCCGCTGCTGGTCCGGCTGGCCGCGACGGGCTGAGCCGACCCGTACGAGGTGGCAGAATCGAGGGGAGTCGTTCATACGACAAGGCGAAATTCCGCGCCGCGCCCCTCCTCCCTCTAAGGCCCCTGGTACCCGATGCCGCTCACCCTCGCCTCGCTCGTCCAGCACTCGGCGCTCAAGCTGAGCGTCCGGGCGGGGCAGAGCCGCCTGGACACCCCCGTCCGCTGGGCCCACGTCAGCGAGCTCGCCGACCCCGTCCCCTATATGGAGGGCGGGGAACTGCTCCTGATCACCGCGATGAAGCTGGACGCGGAGGATCCGCAGGAGATGCGCCGGTACGTACGCCGCCTCGCCGCGGCCGGGGTCGTCGGCATCGGCTTCGCCGTCGGCGTGAACTACGAGGCGGTCCCGGAGGCCTTGGTCGAGGCCGCCCGCGCCGAGGACCTGCCGCTGCTGGAGGTGCCGCGCAGGACCCCTTTCCTCGCGATCAGCAAGGCCGTCTCCGCGGCCCTCGCCGCGGACCAGTACCGCGCCGTGACCGCCGGCTTCGAGGCCCAGCGGGAGCTGACCCGGGCCGCGCTGTCCGCCGACGGCCCCGCGGAGCTGCTGGCGAAGCTGGCGGCGCACGTGCACGGCTGGGCCGCCCTGTACGACACCTCGGGCGCGGTGGTCGCGGCCGCCCCGGAATGGGCCGCGCGCCGGGCCGCCCGGCTGACCCCCGACGTGGAGCGGCTGCGGGAGCGGCCGGCGCCGGCGAGCGCGGTGGTGGGCGGCTCGGAGGACCGGGTCGAGCTCCAGTCGCTGGGGACGGGCCGGCGGGCCCGCGGCGCGCTCGCCGTCGGCACCGGGGCCCCGCTGGGCACGGCCGAGCGGTACGCCGTGCACTCGGCGGTGGCGCTGCTGACCCTGACCACCGAGCGCTCGAGATCGCTGCACGACGCGGAGTCCCGGCTGGGGGCGGCGGTGCTGCGGATGCTGCTGGACGGGGAGGCCGAGCACGCCCGGGCGGTGGCCGGGGACTTGTACGGGGCGTTGCTGGAGGCGCCGTTCCGGCTGATCGTGGCGGAGCCGGCGCTGCCCGGGACGGCGCAGCCGGAGGGCCTGGCGCTGCTGGCCGATGCCGTCGAGTCGGCGGCGGCCCGTGCGGGTGAGGCACTGCTGGTGGTGCCGGAGCCGGGAAGGCTGGTGGTGCTGGCGGCCGACGGGGGCTCGGCGGTGCAGGCATGCGCGGAGCACGCGGAGGCCCTGGAGTCGCGGCGCGGACGGGAGGCTACGGGTCCGGAGCCGGACGAGCTGGTGGTCGGCCTGTCCGCCGCCGCGGTGCCTGCGGGGGTGGCGGCGGCGTTCAAGCAGGCCGACCAGGCGCTGGCCGTGGCCCGGCGGCGCGGGCGGCCGATGGTGGAACACGAGGACCTGGCGGCGGGGTCGGTGCTCCCGCTGCTGGCGGACGAGGCGGTACGGGCGTTCGCCGACGGCACCCTGCGGGCGCTGCGCGAGCACGACGAGAAGGGGCGGGGGGATCTGGTGGCTTCACTGCAGGCGTGGCTTTCGCGGCACGGGCAGTGGGATGCGGCTGCCGCTGACCTGGGCGTGCACCGGCACACGCTGCGGTACCGGATGCGGCGGGTCGAGGAGATCCTGGGCCGCTCCCTGGACGACCCGGACGTCCGCATGGAGCTGTGGCTCGCCCTCAAGGCCACCTCGCCTACGGCGTAGCCGCGGGCTGCCGCTGCGGGCTGCCGCTGCGCGGAGGTTTCCGCCCCGCCCCGCCCCTTCCCGGACTGGGGCTCCGCCGCGGACCCCGCGCTCCAAACGCCGGCGGGGCTGGATTTTCCAGGCCGTCCGGCGCTTGAGGACCGGGTCCGGGCGGAGCGGTGAACGGTGGAAGGGCGGGGCGGGGAGAAGGCCCCGTGCAGCATCACCGGTGCGCCGACACTGACAAAGCGGCGCGGGCAAGGCTCCGCACACTCCACCCAGGCTAAACGCCGAAACCCGGACGGAGTCCTACGGTGGAGGGGACAAGGACCCCGCACACACTCGAAGGGCCGGGATTCGCATGACTTCCACCCACGCCTTCTGGCTCGCCGGCCGCCAGGCCACCGGCGAGGACAGCTTCGACGTCCACTCCCCGTGGGACAACCGGCTCGTCGGCACGGTCAGCGTGCCCACCGACGCCCAGGTCGAAGAGGCCGTGGCCGCGGCGTACGCCGTGACGGCCGAGTTCTCCGCGACTCCCGCCCATGTCCGTGCCGCCGCCCTGGACCACGTGTCCAAGCGGCTCGTCGAGCGCACCGAGGAGATCGCCCAGCTGATCTCCGCCGAGAACGGCAAGCCCATCAAGTGGGCCCGCGGTGAGGTCGGCCGTGCGGTGTCCGTGTTCCGTTTCGCCGCCGAAGAGGCCCGCCGCTTCAACGGCGGAGAGGCCCAGCGCCTCGACACCGACGCCGGTGGCGTCGGCCGTCTCGCCCTGACCCGCCGCTTCGTCAAGGGCCCGGTCCTCGGCATCGCGCCGTTCAACTTCCCGCTGAACCTGTGCGCCCACAAGGTGGCCCCGGCCATCGCCGTCGGCGCACCGATCATCCTGAAGCCGGCCCCGGCCACCCCGCTCTCCGGCCTGATCCTGGGCGAGCTGCTCGCCGAGACCGACCTCCCGGCCGGTTCCTGGTCGGTCCTGCCGGTCGCCAACGACAAGATGCCGGCCCTGGTGAAGGACGAGCGCCTGCCCGTCATCTCCTTCACCGGCTCCGACAAGGTCGGCTACGCCATCCAGCAGTCGGTGCCCCACAAGCACTGCACCCTGGAGCTCGGCGGCAACGCCGCCGCCGTGGTCCTGGACGACTGGTCCTCCGAGGCCGACCTCGACTGGGCCGCGACCCGTATCGCGACCTTCTCGAACTACCAGGCCGGCCAGTCCTGCATCTCCGTGCAGCGCGTGATCGCCGACGCCGCCGTCTACGACCGCCTCGTCGAGAAGGTCGTCGCGAAGGTCCAGGCCCAGGTCACCGGCGACCCGTCCGACTCCGCGACCGACGTCGGCCCCCTCGTCTCCGAGGACGCCGCCAAGCGGGTCGAGTCCTGGGTCGACGAGGCGATCTCCGCCGGAGCCAAGCTCCTCACCGGTGGCAAGCGCGAGGGCGCCTCGTACGAGCCGACCGTCATCGCCGACCTGCCCGCCGACACCACCCTCGCCGTCGAGGAGGTCTTCGGGCCGGTGCTGACGCTGACGAAGGTCGAGAACACCGACGAGGCCTTCGCCGCCGTCAACGACTCGAAGTTCGGCCTGCAGACCGGCGTCTTCACCCGGAACATCCAGACCGCGTTCCGCGCCCACCGCGAGCTCGAGGTCGGCGGTGTGATCGTCGGCGACGCGCCGTCCTACCGCGCCGACCAGATGCCGTACGGCGGCGTCAAGCAGTCGGGTGTCGGCCGCGAGGGCGTCCGCTACGCGATGGACGACTACACGTACGAGCGGGTCCTGGTCCTGACCGGCCTCGACATCTGATTCTCGCTACGGCCCGAAAGCCGACGGCCGGAGCCCACTGTGCGGGGGCTCCGGCCGTCCCCTTCGTTCTTTGGGCTCGGTTTGCCTCCGGGGCGCTCTTGCCGGCTCCAGGAGGGCGTGCGTCCTCGAAACCGCTCCTTTCGTCGCGGTTTCCCCGGGCGCTCGCCCTGCTTCGCCGGCGCGCCCCTTCGGCTCACTCGCCTCGGCTCGGGCGGCGCGCGCCGTTCGGATCACTCGCGAGGCGGTAGCCGCCCGGGCGGGCTGGATTTCCCTCACTCGGACCGTCCCGGCTTTTCCCGGAGGGCCGGACCGGGTACGACTCACAGGTAGCACCGGCCAGTAGGCCGGTACCACCGACTCCGGCGGCGAGGTGAGTCCCCTCATGTCCGCAACACAGCCCGCACAGCCCAAGGTGACCGAGCGCGAGGCACGGCAGGTCGCGGAAGCGGCCCGGGAGCAGGACTGGCGCAAGCCCAGCTTCGCCAAGGAACTCTTCCTGGGGCATTTCCGGCTCGACCTGATCCACCCGCACCCGATGCCGGCGGACGAAGACGTCCGGCGCGGCGAGGCCTTCCTGGCCCGGCTGCGGGCGTTCTGCGAGACCGAGATCGACGGTGCGCGCATCGAGCGCGAAGCCAAGATCCCCGACGAGACCGTGCGCGGGCTCAAGGAGCTCGGCGCCCTCGGCATGAAGATCGATCCCAAATACGGCGGCCTGGGCCTCACCCAGGTGTACTACAACAAGGCGCTGGCCCTCGTCGGGTCGGTCAGCCCTGCCATCGGAGCCCTGCTCTCCGCGCACCAGTCGATCGGCGTCCCGCAGCCGCTGAAGATGTTCGGCACGCAGGAGCAGAAGGAAACCTTCCTGCCGCGCTGCGCGACCACCGCCATCAGCGCCTTCCTGCTCACCGAGCCGGACGTCGGCTCCGACCCGGCGCGCCTGGCCACCACCGCCGTCCCCGAGGGCGAGGACGCCTACGTCCTCGACGGGGTGAAGCTCTGGACCACCAACGGGGTCGTCGCGGACCTGCTGGTGGTGATGGCCCGCGTCCCGAAGTCGGAGAACCACCGCGGTGGCATCACCGCGTTCGTCGTCGAGGCCGATTCCCCGGGGATCACCGTCGAGCACCGCAACGCCTTCATGGGCCTGCGCGGCCTGGAGAACGGCGTCACCCGCTTCCACCGGGTCCGGGTGCCCGCCTCGCAGCGCATCGGCGCCGAGGGCGCCGGGCTGAAGATCGCGCTGACCACCCTGAACACCGGCCGGCTGTCCCTGCCCGCCATGTGCGTCGGCGCCGGGAAGTGGTGCCTGAAGATCGCCCGCGAATGGTCCGCCGTCCGCGAGCAGTGGGGCCGCCCGGTCGCCAAGCACGAGGCCGTGGGCGCCAAGATCTCCTTCATCGCCGCCACCACCTTCGCCCTCGAAGCCGTCGTCGACCTCGCCTCCCAGATGGCCGACGAGGACCGCAACGACATCCGCATCGAGGCCGCCCTCGCCAAGCTCTACGGCAGCGAGATGGCCTGCCTGATGGCCGACGAGCTCGTCCAGATCCGCGGCGGACGCGGCTTCGAGACCGCCGAGTCGCTGGCCGCCCGCGGCGAGCGCGCCGTCCCCGCCGAGCAGATGCTGCGCGACCTGCGCATCAACCGGATCTTCGAGGGCTCCACCGAGATCATGCACCTGCTGATCGCGCGTGAGGCCGTCGACGCCCACCTCTCGGTCGCCGGCGACCTCATCGACCCCGAGAAGGCGCTCGGCGACAAGGCCAGGGCCGGAGCCCGCGCCGCCGGGTTCTACGCCCGCTGGCTGCCCAAGCTCGCCACCGGCCCCGGCCACGTCCCCGGCGCGTACCGCGCCTTCCACCCGGGCGGCCACCCCGACCTCTCCGTCCACCTGCGCTACGTCGAGCGCAGCGCCCGCAAACTCGCCCGGTCCACGTTCTACGCGATGTCCCGCTGGCAGGGCCGCATGGAGACCAAGCAGGGCTTCCTCGGCCGGATCGTCGACATCGGCGCCGAACTCTTCGCGATGAGCGCGGCCTGCGTGCGCGCCGAGCACCTGCGCGCCTCCGGGGAACACGGCCGCGAGGCCTACCAGCTGGCCGACGTCTTCTGCCGGCAGTCCCGGATCCGCGTCGAGGAGCTCTTCGGCCGGCTCTGGTCCAACACCGACGACCTGGACCGCAAGGTCGTCGCCGGGGTGCTCTCCGGCACCTACACCTGGCTCGAGGAGGGCGTGCTCGACCCCTCCGGCGACGGCCCCTGGATCGCCGACGCCACCCCCGGTCCGTCGACTCAGAAGAACGTCCACCGCCCCATCCGCTGACCTGCGATCATCGCCGGGTGCCTGTCAGGCGTACGACACTGGCGACAGGGAACCCGGGGAAGCGGATGCATGTGAACGTGGACAGGGAGAGCCGACGGCTCGCCTGGTGCGTGGCGCTCCTGCTGCGCCACGCACCGGACGCCGTCGCCTCCGACCTCCTCGGGCGGCTCGACGCGCCCACCCGCCGGTTCCTGTGCCGGGACGAGTATCTGCCGGCCTCCGCCGTCACCCTGCTGCTGCGCGAGGGCACCGACGAGGACCGCCGCACCATCGCCCGCAGCCCCCAGGTGCACGGCCGCCCCCTGCCCGGCCTGCCCGGCCCCGCGCGGTACGCGGCCCGCCCCGGCCCCTCGCCGGAGCTGCTCGCCACCCTCGGCGCCGAGCTCGGCCGCCCGATCGGGCCGCCGGCGACCGACGGGGAGCCCGGCAGGCCGCCGCTGACCGGCCCCGAGCTCATCGGGCTGCTGCGCCGGCACGGCAGCCGCCGCCCGCGGATCCCGCTCGACGTGCTGGCCCTCCCGTACGAGCTCGACCCCGCGACCCTGCTGCGCGAGCACGCCCGCGCCCCGCTGCCGCCCGGCTCCGTGGAGGCCCTGCTGCTGGTCGCCGATCTGGACCGGCGGGTCCGGCTCGCGCTGCTCGACACCCGCGCCCAGGCCTCGTACGGCCCGGGATGGCACCGGCCGGCGGTCCGCGCCGTCCGGACCGGCACCCTGACCTTCGACGAGCTCGCGGCGGCCGTCGCCCCGGCCCACCGGGCGCTGCTCCTCGGGCAGGCCCACGCCGCCGGAGGCCTCGGCTGGAACCTGGCCGAGTGGGCCGGGATGCGCTCCGCCCTGCTGCGGGTGCTGCGCCCGGCGCTCGGCGACGACCCCCGGCTGTGGGCCGAGCTGCAGCGGAACGCCCCCGGGTTCGCGGGGACCCTCCCCGAGCTGGCGGCCGCGGTCGCCGCCGGGGCCGCACCGCCGCCGCAGCCGGAGGCCGCGATACCCGGGCTCGCCGAGGCGGTGGACGCCCTCGCGCCGGGAACCGCGTGGGAGCCGGACGACAGCGTGAACCGCGAGCTGGCCCTCGCGAGCCTCGGGGTGCCCAACGCCATGGGCGATCTGCGCGAGGACATCCGGTGGGTCCGCGCCTGCCTCGACGACGGGATCCTGGCCGGCGCCGACGTGATCCGGCACAAGGCCCCCGCCGCGTGGGCCCTGGACGAGGGCCACTGGCTGGGCGAGATGGACCACCCCGACCGCCACGACCACCACCCGGCGGTGCTCGCCGCCCGCGCCGAGGCGGACCGGCTGTTCGAAGCCGCCCTCGGCGGCGACGCCGACGCCTGGTGGCGGGCCGCCCGCGCGCTACCGGACTTCGCCGGGACGCTGCCCGAACTGCTCTCCGGCGCCGTTCACGGGGACTCCGTGTCCAACCGCTCCTGAGTTGCGGCAACAATGGGGGCATGAGCGACCGCCCAGCCCCCCTCGCCGATCCGCACCTCCTCTTCGACCCCGCGGCCGGCCGGCGGGACATCGTCATCCTCGGGTCCACCGGGTCCATCGGGACCCAGGCCATCGACCTCGCCCTGCGCAATCCCGACCGGTTCCGGGTGACCGCGCTGTCCGCCGCCGGCGGGCGCGTCGGGCTGCTGGCCGAGCAGGCCCGGCAGCTGCGGGTGAACACCGTGGCCGTCGCCCGCGAGGACGCCGTACCGGCCCTGAAGGAGGCGCTGGACGCCCAGTACGGCGCCTCGGAGCCGCTGCCCGAGATCCTGGCCGGGCCCGACGCGGCAACCGAGCTCGCCGCCTCCGAGTGCCACACCGTCCTCAACGGCATCACCGGTTCCATCGGTCTCGCGCCGACCCTCGCCGCGCTGCGGGCGGGCCGCACCCTGGCCCTGGCCAACAAGGAGTCGCTGATCGTCGGCGGCCCGCTGGTCAAGGCCCTCGCGAAGCCCGGCCAGATCATCCCGGTCGACTCCGAGCACGCGGCTCTGTTCCAGGCCCTCGCCGCCGGCACCCGGGCCGATGTCCGCAAGCTCGTGGTCACCGCCTCCGGCGGGCCCTTCCGTGGCCGCACCCGCGCCGAGCTGGCGGGCGTCACCGTCAAGGACGCCCTCGCGCACCCCACCTGGGCCATGGGCCCGGTGATCACCATCAACTCGGCGACCCTGGTCAACAAGGGGCTGGAGGTCATCGAGGCGCACCTGCTCTACGACATCCCCTTCGACCGCATCGAGGTCGTGGTCCATCCGCAGTCGTACGTCCACTCGATGGTGGAGTTCTCCGACGGCTCCACGCTCGCCCAGGCCACCCCGCCGGACATGCGCGGCCCGATCGCGATCGGCCTCGGCTGGCCCGGGCGCGTCCCGGACGCGGCTCCCGCCTTCGACTGGACCAAGGCGTCGACCTGGGAGTTCTTCCCGCTGGACACCGAGGCCTTCCCGTCGGTGGGACTGGCCCGGCACGTGGGCACCCTGGGCTCCACCGCCCCCGCGGTGTTCAATGCGGCGAACGAGGAGTGCGTCGAGGCGTTCCTGGCCGGTCGGCTGCCGTTCACAGCAATCATGGATACGGTCTCTGCCGTGGTCGATGAGCACGGGACGCCGGACGCGGGAACTTCTCTCACCGTCGCAGACGTCCTCGAAGCGGAGACCTGGGCCAGGGCCCGGGCACAGGAGATGGCGGCCCGGGCCGCCGTGGAGGCGCGCGCATGACAGCACTCATGACGGTGCTCGGAATACTCATCTTCGTATTCGGGCTGCTCGTCTCCATCGCCTGGCACGAGCTCGGCCACCTCTCGACGGCCAAGCTCTTCGGCATCCGCGTGCCGCAGTACATGGTCGGCTTCGGCCCGACCATCTGGTCGCGCCACAAGGGCGAGACCGAGTACGGGATCAAGGCCATCCCGATGGGCGGCTACATCCGCATGATCGGGATGTTCCCGCCCGGCGAGGACGGCAAGGTGACCGCCCGGTCGACCTCGCCGTTCCGCTCGATGATCGAGGACGCGCGGTCGGCGGCGTACGAGGAGCTCCGGCCCGGCGACGAGACGCGGCTGTTCTACACGCGCAGGCCGTGGAAGCGCGTGATCGTGATGTTCGCGGGCCCGTTCATGAACCTGGTGCTGGCGCTGGCGATCTTCTTCGGCGTC
This sequence comes from Streptomyces katrae, assembly GCF_000717655.1. Classification (GTDB taxonomy): domain Bacteria; phylum Actinomycetota; class Actinomycetes; order Streptomycetales; family Streptomycetaceae; genus Streptomyces; species Streptomyces katrae_B. The sequence continues at coordinate 20,200 of NZ_JNZY01000018.1, read as the reverse complement.
TGGATGAGCTTCGGGATCAACCAGACGACCACGCAGGTCGCGAGCGTCTCGCCGTGCGTCATCCAGCAGAGCGAGAAGCGCGAGATCTGCAAGGCCGGCGACCCGGTCGCCCCTGCCAAGGCCGCCGGCCTGCTCGCCGGGGACCGGATCGTGGCGTTCAACGGCCACAAGGTGGCCGACTGGGCCGCCCTGCAGAAGAAGATCCGCGACACCGTCGGCCCCGCCACCGTCACGGTCGTCCGGGACGGGAAGCAGCAGTCCCTCCCGGTCAGTCTCATCGAGAACAAGGTCGCCAAGACGGACGGCCACGGCGGGTACGTCAAGGGCGAGTACGTGACGGCCGGCTGGCTCGGCTTCAGCCCGAAGAGCGAGATCGCCCCGCTGTCCTTCGGCCAGTCCGTGGACCACATGGGCGAGGTCGTCGACAACAGCGTCCAGGGGCTGCTCAAGCTGCCCGCCAAGATCCCGGCCCTGTGGGACGCGGCGTTCAGCGGAGCCGAGCGCGAGCCCGACTCCCCGATGGGCATCGTCGGCGCGGCCCGGATCAGCGGCGAGATCGCCACCCTGGACATCCCGGCCGAGCAGCGGCTGGTGTTCTTCCTCCAGCTCGTCGGGTTCTTCAACCTCTCGCTGTTCCTGTTCAACATGCTCCCCCTGCTCCCGCTCGACGGCGGGCACATCGCGGGCGCCCTGTGGGAGTCGGTCCGGCGGACCGTGGCCCGGGTCTTCCGGCGCCCCGACCCCGGCCCGTTCGACGTGGCGAAGCTGATGCCCGCCGCGTACGTGGTGGCCGGCGTGTTCGTCTGCTTCACGCTGCTCGTGCTCGTGGCCGACGTAGTGAACCCGATCAAGATCACCTAGTACGTCCGCATGTGCGTCAGCCGTACGGAGAGCCGGGCACGCTTCGTGCCCGGCTCCCTACGTTCGGGTGTTCCGGGCCCTCGGATGCAGGGGCCGCCCCGTGGTTGGCGTAATCTCGAAGCCTGGAGCCCGCCGATCTCGGGACCTTGATCCACACCTTGGGGTTGCACAGCAGATGACTGCCATCTCTCTCGGAATGCCGGCCGTGCCGACGAAGCTTGCCGACCGCAGGGTCAGCCGCAAGATCCAGGTCGGTTCGGTGGCCGTCGGTGGCGACGCACCCGTTTCGGTGCAGTCGATGACCACCACCCGTACCTCCGACATCGGCGCCACGCTCCAGCAGATCGCCGAGCTGACCGCCTCCGGCTGCGAGATCGTCCGCGTGGCCTGCCCGACCCAGGACGACGCCGACGCCCTCGCCGTCATCGCGAAGAAGTCGCAGATCCCGGTCATCGCCGACATCCACTTCCAGCCCAAGTACGTCTTCGCCGCGATCGACGCCGGCTGCGCCGCCGTCCGCGTGAACCCGGGCAACATCAAGCAGTTCGACGACAAGGTCAAGGAGATCGCGAAGGCCGCCAACGACGCGCGCACTCCGATCCGCATCGGCGTCAACGCCGGTTCCCTCGACGCCCGGCTGCTCAAGAAGTACGGCAAGGCCACCCCCGAGGCGCTGGTCGAGTCCGCGCTCTGGGAGGCCTCCCTCTTCGAGGAGCACGGCTTCAGCGACATCAAGATCTCGGTCAAGCACAACGACCCGGTCGTCATGGTCAACGCCTACCGCCAGCTCGCCGCCCAGTGCACGTACCCGCTGCACCTCGGCGTCACCGAGGCCGGCCCCGCCTTCCAGGGCACCATCAAGTCCGCCGTCGCCTTCGGTGCGCTGCTCTCCGAGGGCATCGGCGACACCATCCGCGTCTCCCTCTCGGCCCCGCCGGTCGAGGAGGTCAAGGTCGGCATCCAGATCCTGGAGTCGCTGAACCTCAAGCCGCGCCGCCTGGAGATCGTCTCCTGCCCGTCCTGCGGCCGCGCCCAGGTGGACGTCTACAAGCTGGCCGAGGAGGTCACGGCGGGCCTCACCGGTATGGAGGTCCCGCTGCGCGTCGCCGTCATGGGCTGCGTCGTCAACGGCCCGGGCGAGGCCCGCGAGGCCGACCTCGGTGTCGCCTCCGGCAACGGCAAGGGCCAGATCTTCGTGAAGGGCGAGGTCATCAAGACCGTCCCCGAGTCGAAGATCGTGGAGACCCTCATCGAAGAGGCGATGAAGATCGCCGAGCAGATGGAGAAGGACGGCGTGATGTCCGGCGAGCCCACCGTCGCCATCGGCGTCTGAGCATCCCGGGCGCCCCGGCGGCGCCCCGCACGCACCGGCCCCGGCCCCGTTCCCGCAGCTCGCGGGCGGGGCCGGGGCTCTTTCGTGACCCGTGGGACCGGGCATCCTCCGGTGGCGGCGGGTACAGTGCGGAGATCAGCAGACTTGTATGGTGAGGCCCCAGTGTTGACCCAGACCACCACCCGGGTCCTTGAGCCCAGTGATCTCGACGCCGCCCTCGAAGTCCTCGGACGCGAGCCGGTCGAGAACGCCTTCGTCACCTCCCGGGTCCAGGTCGCCGGCCTCGACCCCTGGCGCCTGGGCGGCGAGATGTGGGGCTACTACGCCGACGGGGAGCTGCGCTCCCTCTGCTACGCGGGCGCCAACCTCGTCCCCGTCTGCGCCGACTCCGACGCCGTCCGCGCCTTCGCCGACCGGGCCCGCCGCACCGGCCGCCGCTGCTCCTCCATCGTCGGCCCCGCCGAGGCCACCCGGCTGCTGTGGCGGCTCCTGGAGCCCAGCTGGGGACCCGCCCGCGACATCCGCTCCCATCAGCCGCTCATGGTCACCGAGCAGGCGTCCGCGGACGTGCGTCCCGACCCGCTGGTGCGGCGCATCCGCAAGGAAGAGATGGACCTGATCATGCCCGCCTGCGTGGCCATGTTCACCGAGGAGGTCGGCGTCTCGCCGCTGGCGGGCGACGGCGGGCTGCTCTACCAGGCCCGGGTCGCCGAGCTGGTCGGCACCGGCCGATCCTTCGCCCGCATCGAGGACGGCAAGGTCGTCTTCAAGGCGGAGATCGGCGCCGCGACCGCCAGGGCCTGCCAGATCCAGGGCGTGTGGGTGGACCCCGAGTTCCGCGGCCGAGGGCATTCCGAGACCGGGATGGCGGCCGTCGTCGAGTTCGCGCTGCGCGATGTCGCGCCCGTGGTCAGCCTGTACGTCAACGACTTCAACACCGCGGCACGTGCCGCCTACCGGCGCGTCGGCTTCCGCGAGGTGGGCACGTTCATGAGCGTGCTCTTCTGAACGCGCCGCTCGCGCGGCTCGGCCCGCGGGCCGGTGGGCGGGTGGGCGGGTCGGCCCCGCGGGGCCGAGGGTGGGCTCCGCGCCGCCTTGCGCCTCACACGCCGCCGGGGCCGGTTTGTGGGCAGGGGTTGGGGGCCGTACGGACGAGGGCGGGGAGTGCCCAGTAAGGTCGGCCGCATGCTGCCTACCCCCGGGGGCGACGACCCCGACCGGCCCGCCGGACTCCGCATCGGTCCCCTCGACCTCGCCGACCGCGTGGACGAGGCGCTGCGCGTGCAGGCCGTGGCCTTCGGGCTCAGCGAGGAGGAGGTCGGCATCCGGCGCTACATCGTGCAGCGCCACATGACCTGCCGCGGAGCCCGCGCCCTCGGCGCGTTCACCGAGGACGGCGCCCTCGCCGGGTTCGTGTACGGGATGCCGAACGACCGGGCCTACTGGTGGTCCTCGGTCGTAGAGCCGTACCTGCGGGCCGAGGGGCACGACGGCTGGCTCGACGGTGCCTTCGTCATCACCGAGCTGCACGTCCACCCCGGCTTCCAGGGCCACGGCGTCGGCCGCACCCTCATCACCCGGCTCACCGACGCCGCCGAGGAGCCCCGGTCCATCCTCTCCGCCATCGACACCGAGAGCCCGGCCCGGGGGCTCTACCGGGCCCTCGGCTACACGGACCTGGCCCGACAGGTGCACTTCCCGAGCGCTAGCCTCCCGTACGCCGTGATGGGGGCCCCGCTGCCGCTGCGCCGCCCCTGAAACGGGTTTCCGGGGGGCCGGGTGCCCCGGGTAGCCTCCCGTCATGTCATCGCAACACGTGCAGCGCATGTCCCGCCTCATGGCCAAGACCCTCCGCGAGGACCCGGCCGACGCGGAGACCCTCAGCCACCGGCTCCTCGTCCGCGCCGGATACGTCCGCCGCAGCTCCGCGGGCGTGTGGACCTGGCTGCCGCTCGGCAAGAAGGTCCTCGACAACGTCTCGCGCATCGTCCGCGAGGAGATGGACGCCATCGGGGCCCAGGAGGTGCTGCTCCCGGCGCTGCTGCCGAAGGAGCCGTACGAGGTCAGCGGGCGCTGGTCGGAGTACGGGGACCTGCTCTTCCGGCTCAAGGACCGCAAGGGCGCGGACTACCTGCTCGGCCCCACCCACGAGGAGATCTTCACCCTCGTGGTGAAGGACCAGTGCACGTCCTACAAGGACCTGCCGGTCATGCTCTACCAGATCCAGACCAAGTACCGCGACGAGGCCCGGCCGCGGTCCGGCGTGCTGCGCGGGCGCGAGTTCCAGATGAAGGACTCGTACTCCTTCGACGTGAGCGACGAGGGCCTCGCGGAGTCCTACGCCCTGCACCGGGCCGCGTACCAGCGGATCTTCGAGCGCCTCGGCCTGGACCACCGCATCGTGTCGGCGGTGTCGGGAGCGATGGGCGGCTCGGCGTCGGAGGAGTTCCTGGCGCCCGCGCCGGCGGGCGAGGACACGTTCGTGGACTGCCCGTCGTGCGACTACGCGGCGAACACGGAGGCGGTGACCTTCGCGCTGACCCCGGTGGACGCCGAGCACCCCGCGCTCGAGGAGGTGGACACCCCCGACACCCCGACGATCGAGACGCTCGCGGCGCACCTGGGCGTGCCGGCGTCGGCGACGCTGAAGAACCTCCTGGTGAAGGTCGACGGCGAGATCGTCGCCGTGGGCGTTCCCGGTGACCGGGAGGTCGACCTCGGCAAGCTGGGTGAGCATCTGGCCCCGGCGGTGGTGGAGTTGGTGACGGCCGAGGACTTCGTCGACCGCCCCGACCTGGTACGCGGCTACGTGGGCCCGCAGGGCCTGGGCAAGGTCCGCTACCTGGCCGACCCCCGTGTCGCGCCCGGCACTTCGTGGGTGACGGGGGCCAACCGCGAGCACACGCACGCCCGGAACGTGGTCTGCGGGCGCGACTTCGAGGTGGACCAGTACCTCGACGTGGTCGTCGTCGAGCCCGGCGACCCCTGCCCGCGCTGCGGTAGCGGGCTCCGGCTGGACCGCGCGATCGAGATCGGGCACATCTTCCAGCTGGGCCGCAAGTACGCGGACGCGTTCGGGCTGGACGTGCTGGGCCGGGAGGGCAAGCCGGTGCGGGTCACGATGGGCTCGTACGGGATCGGCGTCTCGCGGGCGGTGGCCGCGCTCGCCGAACAGACCGCCGACGAGCGGGGGCTGGCCTGGCCGGCTGCGGTGGCCCCGGCGGACGTCCACGTGGTGGCGGCGGGCAAGGCGGTTCCGCTGGCGCTGGCGGAGCGGGCGGCCGAGGCCTTGGCGGGGTCCGGGCTGCGGGTCCTGCTGGACGACCGGCCGGGCCTGTCACCGGGCGTGAAGCTCACGGACGCGGAGCTGATCGGGGTCCCGTGGATCCTGGTCGCGGGCCGCCGCTCGGCGGACGAGGTGGTCGAACTCCAGCACCGCGCGACAGCTGACGGCCTGACGGCCTGACGGCCTGACGGCCTGACGGCCTGACGGCCTGACGGCCTGACGGCCTGACGGCCTGACGGCCTGACGGCCACCCGCCGAGGGCTGCGCCGACAGTCAGCCGGCCTGCGCTTCGTCCGTGCCGGGTGCGCCGGAGTCCCGGGTGACGGCGCCCGGGACTCGGCCGCGCGAGCCGTCCACCGTGGAGCCGGGACCCGCGGAGGCGGTCAGTGACGGGCCGGGGTCCGGAGAGCCGTTCAAGGCGGGGCCGGTGTCCGGCGAGCCGTTCAGCGCAGGGCCGGTGTCCCGCGCGGCGTCCAGCGCCGGTCCGGGGCCCGCGTCGCCGTTCAGCTCGGGGGCGGGGGGCGGCGCGGTGGTGAGTGCCGGGCCGGGGGGTGCGGCGCCGGGGGCCGGCGGGGCCGCGCGCTCCAGGAAGCGGAGGAGTTCCACCGGGAACGGGAGGACCAGCGTGGAGTTCTTCTCCGCAGCCACCGCCACCACCGTCTGCAGCAGCCGCAGCTGAAGCGCCGCCGGCTGCTCCGACATCACCGCCGCCGCCTCGGCCAGCTTCTTCGAAGCCTGAAGCTCCGCATCCGCGTTGATGACCCGCGCCCGCCGCTCGCGGTCCGCCTCCGCCTGCCGTGCCATCGACCGCTTCATCGTCTCCGGCAGCGAGACGTCCTTGATCTCGACCCGGTCGATCTGCACGCCCCACCCCACCGCCGGGCTGTCGATCATCAGCTCCAGGCCCTGGTTCAGCTTCTCGCGGTTGGACAGCAGATCGTCCAGGTCCGACTTGCCGATGATCGAACGCAGCGAGGTCTGCGCCATCTGCAAGACCGCGAAGCGGTAGTCCTCCACCTCGACGATCGCGTTCGCCGGGTCCACGACCTTGAAGTAGACGACCGCGTCCACCCGCACGGTGACGTTGTCCCGTGTGATGCCCTCCTGCGCGGGCACCGGCAGCGTCACGATCTGCATGTTCACCTTGTGAAGGCGGTCCACGAACGGAAGGATCATGGTGAAGCCCGGCCCGCGGACGCCCTCCCTCAGGCGGCCGAAGCGGAAGACCAGGCCCCGCTCGTACTGCCGCACCACCCGCGCGGCCACGCCCGCGTACGCCGCGACTCCCACGGCCGCTGCGATTCCCGCTGTCAGCAGTTCCTGGACCATGACGGCCTCCTGCGGGGCACCTACCCGTATCTACGGTATGCCCTACAACCAGGCCGCGAACTCCAGCAGCAGCTCCGCGTCCCGGCGCCGTCCCGCGGCCAGCGCCCGGTTCCCGGACTCCACCGCGCGGAACAGAGTCCAGCCGCGCAGCCGGTCCCGGTCCACCTCCAGGGAGTCGGCCAGCTTGTTCACCCGGCGCCGGGCGCCCGACGCCCCCGCCGACGACGCGACCTGGTCCTCCAGCCGGTCCCGGACCAGCCGGGCCAGGTCGTACGCACGGTCCCCGACCAGCGGGTCCGGGCCGACCGCCAGCCACGGCGCCCGCTCGCCCGCCAATACCTTGCCCTGCCGGAAGTTCCCGTGCAGCAGCAGCTCTTCGCCGGGCAACGCCGTCAGCTCCTCGCGGACCGCGAGCGCGGCGGACGCCAGCGCCTCGGTCTCCGGAGGGGTCTTGCGCAGCACCTCCGCCTGCTGCGCGGTGCGCTCGGCCACCGTCTCGAACGGGTGCCCAACCGGTGGGGCCACCCACAGCCTGCGCAGCGTCCCGCTCGCCTCCAGCAGGGCCTTCGCCTCCGGCAGCGACCGTAGCGACACCTCGGGGTGGAGCCGCTCCAGCAGCAGCGCCCCGTCCTCCGCGTGGTGCCGGGTGTCGAGGACCCGTACGGCGCCGAACCCGCCCCAGTGCGCCAGCGCGGCCAGTTCCCGGTCGGGCCGCGCGGACGGGGGAGCCAGCTTCACCGCGGCGGGAGTCCCGTCGGCGTAGTGGACGAGGACGACCAGACTGCTCCGGCCGCCCGGAGCCTGCACCCGCTGGGCCCGCACCCCACGCCGGGCCAGCGCCTCCTCGGCGAGCTGGGGCAACTGCCCCAGCCAGTCCGCGTTCTGCGCCGGATCCGGCGTCTCGCCGAGCGCCCGTACAAGCCGCTGCGGCGGTTCGAAAGCCATGCGTGCGTGATCCCTTTCAGCTGGTCCGGGCTCGTTCTCCACGTTCCGTGAGCCCAGGGAAGGCTACGCCGACACCACGCCAGCGTGCCGCGCGCACGGCCGCGGCGCTCAGCGCGTCGGCCGCCTCGCGGCGCAGCCGGCCGTCCGCGGCCCGCACCAGATCGGAGTACGCACCCGCCACGCGGTCCTCGATCTCGGCGGCCAGCCGCTCGGCATCGGCCGGGGTGCGCACCTCGAAGGGCAGGGTGTAGGCCGCCTCCGCGGGCCGCGGCGAACCGCCCATCTCGCGCACCGTCCGGGCGAGTGCGTCCCTCCGGGACAGGTGGCCGCCGTGCGCCTCGCGGGCCTCGGCGGAGCGCGCGGAGGAGGCGCGTGCGCCGATGACCCCGTAGCCGTACGCGGCCGCGTGCTCGGCGGCGAGCGCCGACTGCGCGGCCTCGAGGGCGCGGCTCGCGGGGGAGGGGTCGGTCTTCACGGCTTGTCTCCCTGGGGCGAGGTCAGCAGGTAGGCGTGTACGGCGCCGCACGCGGCCACCGAGGCCAGCAGCCGGGCCAGTTCCCCGGGCGCCCCGGCCAGGGCGATGGTCCGGGCCTCGGCGAGGCTCCGCTCGGCGTCCGCGAGGGCGGTCAGGGCCTCCTCGGGCTTCGGCGGCACGGGCTCGCGGCTCGGCACGGGGGCGCCGGCCGGCGCGGACGAGCCGGCAGAGCCGGAGGGCGAGGCGGCGCCCGAGGGCTTGCCGCTCGCGGAGCCCGCGGAGTCCAGTGCCCCGGTGTGCGCGGCGACCGACGCCCGCAGCGGTGCGAGGCGCGCGGCCAGGGCCGGATGGGCGGCCGCGGTGGCGTCGTAACGTTCCAGCAGCCGCGCGCTGTCCCGAACGGCCGTCTCGCGCATCCGCCGTTCGAGTGAAACCCCGGCGGCGGTGTCCGACGAGCCGTCTCCGTCGGAACACCCGGTGAGCAGCGCGGTGCCGGCCACACCGGCGGCGCCGGCGAGCAGGCTCCTGCGGGAGAGCCGCAAAGGCGAAGTCCAGGGCACGGCGACGTCCTCGAAGGTGGTGACGGGGCAGGGTGTGATCACCGTACCCGGGGCCCTGTCCCCACGGAGGACGGCAACACCCTCCGCGACCGGATACCCTTTGACCTGACACGCGACGTAAACCACAACAGCACACGCGGCCGAGGAGTCACCCGGATGAGCACCACCCAGAGCGACAGGCTGCGCGGATTGCTGGAGCCGCTCGTCGCCGCCAAGGGCCTGGACCTCGAGGACATCGAGATGTCCAAGGCCGGCAAGCGCCGGATGCTGCGCATCATCGTGGACTCCGACGAGGGCGTGGAACTGGACGCGTGTGCCGAGCTGAGCCGCGAGGTCTCCGACAAGCTCGACGAATCCGATGTGATGGGTGAGGACGAGTACGTCCTCGAAGTGAGCTCGCCGGGCGCCGACCGCCCGCTGACCGAGCACCGTCACTACGTACGGGCGATCGGCCGCCTCGTGAAGTTCCAGCAGGTGGAGGGCGAGGAACTGATCGCCCGCATCCTCGACGTGGACGACGAGGGAATGGACCTCGAGGTTCCGGGCGTGAAGGGCCGCAAGGCGACCGCCCGTCGTATTGCTTTCACCGACATCGCCAAGGCGCGGGTCGAGATCGAGTTCAACCGCAAGGACAAGAAGGAAGAGGAGGCGTAGCCGTGGACATCGACATGAGTGCCCTGCGGGGTCTGGTCCGGGAGAAGGAGATCTCCTTCGACCTGCTCGTCGAGGCGATCGAGTCGGCCCTCCTCATCGCGTACCACCGCACCGAGGGCAGCTTCCGGCGCGCGCGCGTGGAGCTGGACCGGACCAACGGCCACGTCGTCGTATGGGCGACGGAGGACCCGCGGGACCTGGAGGAGGGGCAGGAGGCCAAGGAGTTCGACGACACCCCGTCGGACTTCGGCCGGATCGCCGCGACGACCGCCAAGCAGGTGATTCTGCAGCGTCTGCGCGACGCCGAGGACGACCTGACCTTCGGCGAGTTCGCCGGCCGTGAGGGCGACGTCATCACCGGTGTCGTCCAGCAGGGCAAGGACCCCAAGAACGTCCTCGTGGACATCGGCAAGCTCGAGGCCATCCTGCCGGTGCAGGAGCAGGTCCCCGGCGAGGAGTACACGCACGGTCTGCGGATCAAGGCGTACGTCGTACGGGTGGCGAAGGGTGTCCGCGGTCCGTCCGTGACCCTGTCGCGCACCCACCCCAACCTGGTGAAGAAGCTCTTCGCGCTGGAGGTCCCGGAGATCGCGGACGGCAGCGTCGAGATCTCGGCGATCGCCCGTGAGGCCGGCCACCGCACCAAGATCGCCGTACGGTCCACCCGCTCGGGCCTCAACCCGAAGGGCGCCTGCATCGGCCCGATGGGCGCCCGTGTGCGCAATGTCATGGCCGAACTGCACGGCGAGAAGATCGACATCGTCGACTGGTCGGACGACCCGGCGGAGATGGTCGCGAACGCGCTGTCACCCGCCCGGGTGAGCAAGGTCGAGGTCGTCGACTGGGACTCGCGCTCCGCCCGGGTGACCGTGCCCGACTACCAGCTGTCGCTGGCCATCGGCAAGGAGGGCCAGAACGCCCGCCTCGCCGCGCGGCTCACCGGCTGGCGCATCGACATCCGCCCCGACACCGAGGTGTCCCCGGACGCCGACCGGGCCCGGGACGGGGAATAAATCCGGTACCCGCCGGAGCTGTCCGGCGGGTAGACAGGATCAAGACAGCAGATCTCGACAACATCCGTTCGATTTTTCGCCCGAAGGGGTGAGGTCGGTGCGGGGAGGTAGACTTAGGCGTGTCTGGCCGGACGCAAGCCCGCGCATGCCCCGAACGCACCTGTGTGGGGTGCCGGGAGCGAGCGGCCAAGAGCGATCTGCTGCGCATCGTGGCGGTCGGGGACGAATGCGTCCCTGATCCAAGCGGTACGCTGCCCGGCCGGGGCGCCTATGTGCACCCTGCCGTGGTCTGTCTGGACAAGGCGGTCCGTCGCAGAGCGTTCCCCCGGGCCCTTCGGTCCCCGGGAGCACTCGACACGACCGGACTGAGCAAAGCCGTGGCCGTCATGGCCGAGGCGACACCGTAAGAAGTAGTACGGCACGGATACCCCGTGCGGTCAGGTACCTCGCGAGTTGGAAGTAGGTCGAGATTGCGATGAGCACTCGATGAGTACGCGATGAGTACGCCCATGAAGTAGCGACGGTCCGGCGTAACCCGGACCTAAAAGGAGCGAAGTGGCTAAGGTCCGGGTATACGAACTCGCCAAGGAGTTCGGAGTTGAGAGCAAGGTCGTCATGGCCAAGCTCCAGGAACTCGGTGAGTTCGTCCGTTCGGCGTCCTCGACGATCGAGGCGCCGGTTGTACGCAAGTTGACTGACGCACTGCAGGGGCCCGGCGGCAGCGCCGGCAAGTCCGCTGCGAAGCCGGGTGCGCCCCGCAAGGCTGCGCCCGCCAAGCCCGGGGTTCCCACCCCGGGTGCTGTTGCACGTCCCGCTGCCCCCAAGCCCGGCGCCCCGGCCCCCAAGCCGGCCGCTGCCGAGGCTCCGGCTCCCAGCGCGTCCGCCCCGGTGACTCCGGCCGCTTCCGGCCCGCGTCCCGGCCCCAAGGCTCCGGCCGCCCCGAAGCCCGCTCCGGCGGCTCCCGTGGCGACCGAGTTCTCCGCGCCTCCGGCGGCCCCGGCCGCCCCGGCGCGCACCGAGCGTCCCGCCGGTCCCGGTGCGACCCCCGGCCCGCGTCCGGCGCAGCAGCGTCCCGCGGCCCAGGGTGGCCAGGCCGGTGCCCGTCCCGGCGCCCCGCGTCCGGCCGGCTCCGCCCCCGGCGGCCAGGGACAGCGTCCCGCCGGTCCCGGTGGCCAGGCCCCGCGTCCGCAGGGCGCCCGTCCGGCCGGTCCCCGTCCGGGCAACAACCCGTTCACTTCTGGTGGCTCCACCGGCATGGCGCGCCCGCAGGCGCCCCGTCCGGCCGGCGCTCCCCGTCCCGGTGCCCCCGGCGCCGGTGGCGGCCAGGGTGCTCCCCGCCCGCAGGGCGGTCCCGGTGGCGCTCCGCGTCCGCAGGGTCCCGGTGCAGGCCGTCCGACCCCGGGCGGCATGCCCCGTCCGCAGGGCGGCGCCCCGCGTCCCGGTGGTGCTCCCGGTGGTAACCGTCCGAACCCGGGCATGATGCCGCAGCGTCCCGCTGCCGGTGGTCCCGGTCCCCGTCCCGGTGGCGGCCCCGGTGGCCGTGGTCCCGGTGCCGGTGGCCCGCGTCCCGGTGGCGCCGGTCGTCCCGGTGGCGGCGGCTTCGCCGGCCGTCCGGCCGGTCCGGGCTCGCGTCCCGCGGGCGGCGGCGGCTTCGGTGGCCCGCGTCCGGGTGGCGGCGGCTTCGGCGGCGGCCCGGCCGGCGCCGGTGGCGGCGGTCGTCCCGGCTTCGGTGGCCGTCCCGGCGGTCCCGGTGCCCGTGGTGGCACGCAGGGTGCCTTCGGCCGTCCCGGCGGGCCCGCCCGTCGCGGTCGCAAGTCGAAGCGTCAGAGGCGCCAGGAGTACGAGGCCATGCAGGCCCCGTCCGTCGGCGGCGTGATGCTGCCCCGCGGCAACGGCGAGACCGTTCGCCTGTCGCGCGGTGCGTCCCTCACCGACTTCGCGGAGAAGATCAACGCCAACCCGGCGTCGCTGGTCGCGGTCATGATGAACCTCGGCGAGATGGTCACTGCCACGCAGTCCGTCTCCGACGAGACCCTCCAGCTCCTCGCGGGCGAGATGAACTACCAGGTTCAGATCGTCAGCCCGGAGGAGGAGGACCGCGAGCTCCTCGAGACCTTCGACATCGAGTTCGGCGAGGACGAGGGCGGCGAGGAATACCTCATGCCGCGTCCGCCGGTCGTCACCGTCATGGGTCACGTCGACCACGGTAAGACCCGACTGCTCGACGCCATCCGCAAGACGAACGTCGTTGCGGGCGAGGCCGGCGGCATCACCCAGCACATCGGTGCCTACCAGGTGGGTACCAACGTCAACGGTGAAGACCGCAAGATCACCTTCATCGACACCCCCGGTCACGAGGCGTTCACCGCCATGCGTGCCCGTGGTGCCAAGTCGACCGACATCGCGATCCTCGTGGTCGCGGCCAACGACGGCGTCATGCCGCAGACGATCGAGGCGCTGAACCACGCCAAGGCCGCCGGCGTCCCGATCGTCGTCGCGGTCAACAAGATCGACGTCGAGGGTGCCGACCCGGTCAAGGTGCGCGGTCAGCTCACCGAGTTCGGTCTGGTCGCCGAGGAGTACGGCGGCGACACGATGTTCGTCGACATCTCCGCCAAGCAGGGTCTGCACATCGACTCCCTGCTCGAGGCCGTCGTCCTCACCGCCGACGCCTCGCTCGACCTGCGCGCCAACCCGGAGCAGGACGCTCAGGGTATTGCGATCGAGTCCCACCTCGACCGCGGCCGCGGTGCCGTCGCCACCGTCCTCGTCCAGCGCGGTACCCTCCGCGTCGGCGACACGATGGTCGTGGGCGACGCCTACGGCCGAGTGCGCGCCATGCTCGACGACAAGGGCAACAACGTCGAGGAAGCGGGTCCGTCGACCCCCGTCCTGGTCCTGGGTCTCACCAACGTCCCCGGCGCCGGCGACAACTTCCTCGTCGTCGACGAGGACCGCACCGCCCGTCAGATCGCCGAGAAGCGTGCTGCGCGTGAGCGCAACGCCAACTTCGCCAAGCGCGTCCGCCGGGTGTCCCTGGAAGACCTCGACTCGGTCCTCAAGGCCGGTCTGGTCCAGGAACTCAACCTCATCATCAAGGGCGACGCGTCCGGTGCGGTCGAGGCCCTCGAGTCCTCGCTGCTCCAGCTCGACGTCGGCGAAGAGGTCGACATCCGCGTCCTGCACCGCGGTGTGGGTGCGGTCACCGAGTCCGACATCGCGCTGGCGATGGGCTCCGACGCCATCGTCATCGGTTACAACGTCCGTGCGGCCGGCCGTGCCGCGCAGATGGCGGACCGCGAGGGTGTCGACGTCCGCTACTACTCGGTGATCTACCAGGCCATCGAGGAGATCGAGGCGGCCCTCAAGGGTCTGCTCAAGCCGGAGTACGAAGAGGTCGAGCTCGGTACGGCGGAGGTCCGCGAGATCTTCCGCTCGTCCAAGCTGGGCAACATCGCGGGTGTTCTCATCCGCTCCGGCGAGGTCAAGCGCAACACCAAGGCGCGGCTCCTGCGCGATGGCAAGGTCATCGCCGAGAACCTCACCATCTCCGGTCTGCGCCGCTTCAAGGACGACGTCACCGAGATCCGCGAGGGCTTCGAGGGTGGTATCAACCTCGGTTCCTTCAACGACATCAAGATCGACGACGTCATCGCGACGTACGAGATGCGCGAGAAGCCCCGCGCGTAAGCGCGAGGCGGTTCGTACCGTGTCGTAACACCGGGGCCGGTCGGCGGAATATCCGTCGATCGGCCCCGGCCGTTGCGTGTACGGTTCTGGTGAGCCTGCCGCGCGACGGCCGGCAGGCCACCGAACCCGCACCGGCGGGATATCCGGAACTGAATGTACGTGGGGACTCTGTCCTTCGATCTGCTCCTCGGCGACGTCCACTCGCTGAAGGAAAAACGCTCCGTCGTCCGGCCCATCGTGGCCGAGCTCCAACGCAAGTTCTCGGTCAGCGCGGCCGAGGTGGGGGACCAGGATCTGCACCGCAGGGCCCGACTCGGGGTCGCGCTGGTCAGTGGGGACGCGGGGTTCCTCTCGGATGTACTGGACCGCTGTGAGCGGCTGGTCGCGGCACGTCCGGAAGTGGAGCTGCTGTCGGTGAGACGGCGGCTGCACGGTGATGAAGACTGATTGCAAGACAAAGAAGGAGACGGACCAGTGGCCGACAATGCGCGGGCGAAGAAGCTGGCGGACCTCATCCGGGAGGTGGTGGCCGAGAAGCTGCTGCGCGGTGTCAAGGACCCCCGCCTCGGTACGCACGTGACCATCACGGACACCCGGGTCACCGGCGATCTGCGGGAGGCCACGGTCTTCTACACGGTCTACGGCGACGACGAGGACCGGGCCAGCGCGGCAGCGGGCCTGGAGAGCGCCAAGGGCGTGCTGCGCTCCGCGGTCGGCCGGGCGGCGGGCACCAAGTTCACGCCCACCCTGACCTTCGTGGCGGACGCCCTCCCGGAGAACGCCAAGACCATCGAGGACCTCCTCGACAAGGCACGCTCCTCCGACGCCCAGGTACGCGAGGTCTCGTCCGGCGCCCAGTACGCCGGCGACGCCGACCCGTACAAGAAGCCGGGCGAGGACGACGACGAGGACGCAGCCGCGGAATGAGCAGCAACGCAGGGAAGACTCCGGACGGCCTTGTCATCGTCGACAAGCCGTCCGGCTTCACTTCGCACGACGTGGTCGCCAAGATGCGCGGGATCGCCAGGACCCGCCGCGTCGGCCATGCCGGCACGCTTGACCCGATGGCGACGGGCGTCCTCGTCCTGGGCGTGGAGAAGGCCACCAAGCTCCTCGGCCACCTTGCGCTCACCGAGAAGGAATACCTCGGGACGATCCGCCTCGGCCAGAACACCCTGACGGACGACGCGGAGGGTGAGATCACCTCCTCGACGGACGCCTCCGCGGTGACCCGCGAGGCCGTGGACAAGGGCATCGCCAAGCTGTCCGGCGAGATCATGCAGATCCCGTCGAAGGTCAGCGCCATCAAGATCAAGGGCGTGCGCTCCTACAAGCGCGCGCGGGACGGCGAGGACTTCGAGATCCCGGCCCGGCCGGTGACCATCTCCTCGTTCCAGGTGTACGACATGCGGGACGCAGAGGCCGAGGACGGCACCAAGGTCGTCGACCTCGTCGTTTCCGTGGTCTGCTCCAGCGGTACGTACATCCGCGCCCTGGCCCGTGACCTGGGCGCCGACCTCGGCGTCGGCGGGCACCTCACCGCGCTGCGGCGCACCCGGGTGGGCCCGTACAAGATCGACCGGGCGAGGACCCTGGACCAGCTCCAGGAGGAGCTGACCGTCATGCCGATCGGCGAGGCGGCGGCCGCCGCCTTCCCGCGCTGGGACCTGGACGCCCGGCGGGCCTCGCTGCTCACCAACGGCGTGCGGATCGAGATGCCGGACGCCTACCCCGCCGGGAAGACGGTGGCGGTCTACGGGCCGGAGGGCCAGCTGCTCGGCCTCGTGGAGAGCAAGGGCGGCAAGGCGAAGTCGCTGGCCGTCTTCGTCTGATCCGCTTTGACGTGGAGCGGTGAGCGCACATCGCCTGCTGCTCACCGCTCCACGACCCCCCTCGGATAGGTGTCTATCCAGCCGGGCCCCCGAATTCACCCGTCCGAGCAGGCGCGCGGGGTGACTGGGGGAGCACAAGGGGGCGCTTTCCGTCGCGCAGGCTCCTGTCGGCGCCCGTTAGTCGGGGGCACGAGGCCGGCCTTGTGCCCCCGACTGTCCTTTCGCTGCCTCCCGCAGCTTGACGAGCGCCTCGCTCGGCAGGCTCTCGGGCGCGCCGGGGCCGCCAGGGGGCGCGTAGGTTCGCGTGGGGTTCACCAGGGGCTCGTCGGTGCCCCAGCTGAAGATGTCGGGGATGCAGGACGGCACCAGCGAGGTGCGCAGTGAGCCGAAGGAACCTCGCCAGGGGCCCTTCTCGTGCATCGTGAAGACGAGGGTGTGTCCCGCCGGGAGCGTCGTTGAGCTGATCTTCAACCGAGGTCCGTCGCCCTCGCTCGTGAGGAGCCCGTTCGCCTCGTCGAAACCGCCGGGCGGCCATTCGGAGCACTCGTTCGCCGGCTTCACGGGGATCCTCGTGAAGCTGACCCCCAGCGCGCGGAGCTCGCGCTCCAGGCCGGGCAGTCCCCCGGGATTGAACAGCTTGACCGTGATGGTGCCGTCGCTGCTCTTCGTCAGGGCGTACGCGGGAGCGCTGCCCCCGTCGTCGCCGACGACCGGCAGGGCGACCAGAAGGCCGGCGGCCGCCGCTGCTGCCACACCGAGGGCGAGCGGCATCCTGAACCGGCGGGCGGGGGAGCGGACGGTGAAGTCGGTCTGCCCCTCGATCCTGCTCCGGTCGGCGGCGATCGCCAGGAGCTCCTCCTTGAGACGCTCCTCGAACCGGGTGGGCCTGCTGTTCATCGTGCTGCCTCCAACAGGTGTACAGGGACGGCGTGTTCGGAAGGTGTGGACGCGTTCCGCAGAAGGCGCCGGGCGCGGTGCAGGCGGACCCGGACGGTGGCCTGGGTGACGCCGAGGGCCTGCGCGGCCTCGGCCGGGCTGAGCCCGTCCACGACGACGAGGTCGAGGACGGCTCGAAGCGGCTCGGAGAGGGCGGCATGTCTCTCCGCCATCGCCCGGAACGCCCGCTGGGCGTCGATCCGCTCCTCCAGCGCGGCGACGTCCTCGTCGTCGAGCAGCCGACGGCCGCTGAGCCGCTCCAGTGCGCCGCGCTCGCGGGCACGGCCGCGGGCATGACCCGCCAGGACATGCCGCGCGATGCCGTACAGCCAGGCGACCGGGACGCCTCGGTCGGGCCGGTAGCCCGGCGCGGCCTTCAACGCCGCCAGGAAGATGTCGGCCGTCAGGTCCGCCGCCAGATGCGGGTCGGCGACGCGGCGCGTGACGAACCCCAGAACCGCCTCTATGTGCTCCTGGTAGAACGCCCCGAATCCTTCGGGTGTGCTCAGATCCGGCGGTCCGATTCCCGTCGGCACGGTCTCCTGCTCGGTGCTGCCCACCGGGCCCCCTCCCTGGTGTCCGGGACCCGTACCGGCCCCTCTACCCCTTACTTGGCCGCAGCCGCCCCCACCGTTACATCCGCGAGCCGGGGCCCCGCCCTGCCGAGATGACACAGAGCGCCCCCAGCCAGATGCCGATGCGGGGCCCCGGGCACGGGCATGGCAGTCTTAGACCTGCAATCGGCAACCAGGACAGGGCCTACACGGTTCGGGCGAGGAGCGGTCACAGTGCAGCGCTGGCGTGGCTTGGAGGACATCCCCCAGGACTGGGGACGCAGCGTCGTCACCATCGGCTCGTACGACGGTGTGCACCGGGGCCATCAGCTGATCATCGGGCGGGCCGTGGCCAAGGCCCGCGCGCTCGGCGTCCCGTCCGTCGTCGTCACCTTCGATCCGCACCCCAGCGAAGTCGTGCGCCCCGGCAGCCATCCGCCGATCCTGGCCCCGTACGACCGCCGTGCCGAACTGATGGCCGGGCTGGGAGTGGACGCGCTGCTGATCCTGCCGTTCACAGCGGAGTTCTCGCAGCTCTCCCCGGCCGACTTCATCGTCAAGGTGCTCGTCGACAAGCTGCACGCGCGGGCCGTCATCGAGGGCCCGAACTTCCGCTTCGGCCACCGGGCCGCCGGAAACGTCGACTTCCTCCGCGAGCTGGGCGGCACGTACGACTACGAGGTCGACGTCGTGGACCTCGTCGAGCGCGGCGCGGCGGGCGGCGGCGTGCCGTTCTCCTCGACCTTGGCTCGAAAGCTGGTCGCTGAGGGAGACATGGCGGGTGCGGCCGAGATCCTCGGACGGCCGCACCGGGTCGAGGGCGTCGTCGTACGCGGCGCCCAGCGCGGGCGCGAGCTCGGCTACCCGACGGCCAACGTCGAGACCGCCCCGCACACCGCCATCCCGGCGGACGGCGTGTACGCGGGCTGGCTCACGGCCAACGGCGAGCGGATGCCGGCGGCGATCTCGGTCGGCACGAACCTGCAGTTCGACGCCACCGAGCGGACCGTGGAGGCGTACGCGATCGACCGGATCGGCCTGGACCTCTACGGCCTGCACGTGACCGTGGACTTCCTCGCGTACGTGCGCGGCATGGCGAAGTTCGAGTCGCTGGACGGCCTGCTCGAGGCCATCGCCGACGACGTGAAGCGGGCGCGGACGCTCACCGAGGCGTACGACGCGGAGCACTGAGCCGCGGGCGGCTGCCCCGGCGCGCACGAGAAGGGCCCGTACCTCCCCGGGGAGGTACGGGCCCTTCCTGCTGCCGTCGCCGGCGTCAGCCGAGGCGCGGGTCGCGCGGGGGCTGCTGCGGGTGCTGGGGCTGCTGAGGCGGCTGCTGCTGGGGCTGCCAGGGCTGGCCGGGCTGCGGGTACGGCTGGGCGTACGGCTGCGGCGGCGGCTGCTGGTACGGGGACGGGCCTTGGGGCTGGCCGTACGGCTGGCCCTGCGGCTGGCCCTGCGGCTGCGGCTGCGGCTGCGGCTGCTGCGGTGACTGGTGCGGTGACTGGTGCGGCTGGGGCTGTTGCGGTTGAGGCTGCTGGGCCTGCTGAGGAGCTCCCCAGTGGCCCTGGGGGGCTTGCTGGGCGGCACGGACGAAGTCCTCGGCCACGAGCGCGGAGAGGTTGAAGTACGCCTCCCGGGTCTTCGGCCGCATCAGGTCGAGGTCGACCTCGGCACCGGCCGCGAGGTGCTCGTCGAACGGCACGACGACGACGCCGCGGCAGCGGGTCTCGAAGTGCTGCACGATGTCCTCGATCTTGATCATCTTGCTGGTCTCGCGGACCCCCGAGATGACGGTGAGCGAGCGGGAGACCAGGTCGGCGTACCCGTGCGCGGAGAGCCAGTCGAGCGTCGTGCTCGCGCTGCTGGCGCCGTCCACCGACGGGGTCGAGATGATGATCAGCTGATCGGCCAGGTCCAGGACGCCGCGCATGGCGGAGTAGAGGAGGCCGGTGCCCGAGTCGGTGAGGATGATCGGGTACTGGCGGCCCAGCGTGTCGATGACCCGGCGGTAGTCCTCGTCGTTGAACGTCGTCGAGACGGCCGGGTCGACGTCGTTGGCGATGATCTCCAGGCCGGAGGGGGCCTGGGAGGTGAACCGCCGGATGTCCATGTACGAGTTCAGGTACGGGATCGCCTGGACCAGGTCCCGGATGGTGGCCCCGGTCTCGCGGCGGACACGGCGGCCGAGGGTGCCGGCGTCGGGGTTCGCGTCGATGGCCAGGATCTTGTCCTGGCGCTCGGTGGCGAGGGTCGCGCCGAGGGCGGTGGTGGTCGTGGTCTTGCCGACGCCGCCCTTGAGGCTGATGACGGCGATGCGGTAGCAGGACATGACCGGGGTGCGGATGAGCTCGAGCTTGCGCAGGCGCTCGGCCTCGGCGGCCTTGCCGCCGAAACGGAACCCGGAGCGCTGGGGCTTGGGCTTCTGCTTGCCGCGCAGGAGCCGGTCGGAGGACAGTTCGACGGCGGCGGTGTAGCCGAGGGGTGCCCCGCCGCCGGCCGGGCCGGGCTGGTAGCGGGGATCGTGCGGCTGCGGGCCCGGCTGGGGCCCGGCGGACCACTGGGCGCCGCCGGTACCGGGGTCGTACTGCGGCTGCTGGTGTTGCTGCGGCTGCTGGTGCTGCTGCGGTACGGGCGCGGGGGCCGGGGCCGGTGCGGGCTGCGCCGGCGGAAAGGTGTAGTCGCCGACGGGCGGCTGCGGCTCAGGCTGGGGCTGGGGCTGGGGCTGGGGC